>NZ_JBHUAV010000003.1:49455-310482 GCF_042789575.1 Leifsonia sp. NPDC056824
CGCACGCGCCCCCGCCCCCCCACCCCCCAACCCCGGACCGGAGGCCGCCGGCATACTACCCCCCCCCCCCCCCAACCGTTACAAACCGGGGCAAGCCGGGGGCGTATCCCCGCGTTTTCCCACGTTTCGATGGTCGTCAGGCCTCGGGCTTGGCCTCCGCGATGGAGGCGCGGACGGCGTCCATGTCCAGGGCCTTCACCTGGGTGATCAGGTCTTGGAAGGTCGGGGCGGGGAGCGCGCCGGGCTGCGAGAACACCAGGATGCCGTCGCGGAACGCCATCAGCGTCGGGATCGAGGTGATCCCCGCCGAGGCGGCGAGCGCCTGCTCGGCCTCGGTGTCGACCTTGCCGAACACGACGTCGGTGTGCTCCTGCGACGCCTTCTCGAAGACCGGCCCGAACATGCGACACGGGCCGCACCATTCCGCCCAGAAGTCGACGAAGACGATGTCGTTCTCGGTGATCTGGGACTCGATGTTCTGAGAGGTGAGTTCGACGGTAGCCATGAGGAGTGCAACCGTCCGCCGTCATCTTCCATTCCCCGGCAGCCATCGAGCAGGAATGGAGAAGCGCCCCACCGCGCCCGCGCCTACCGTGATTGACATGACCTCCATCGACCACATCACCCTCGAGGTGGCGGACGCCTCCGCCGCCCAGCAGTTCTACGACGCCGCCTTCGGGCTCGGCGACCGGGTGCGCGTGCGCGCCTCCGACACCCCCTCCACCGGCTTCCGCGGCTACACCATGTCCATCACGGTCGCGCAGCCGGCCGACGTGAACGCCTACGTGGAGTCCGCGCTCGCCGCGGGCGCGACCACCATCAAGCCGGTCGCCAAGACCTTCTGGGGCGTCGGCGGCACCGTGCAAGCGCCGGACGGCGCGATCTGGAAGATCGCGACCTCCGAGAAGAAGGACTCCGGCCCCGCCAAGCGCGAGCCCGAGTCGGTGGTGCTGCTGCTCGGCGTCGACGACGTGGGCGCGAGCAAGCAGTTCTACGCGGCCCGCGGCATCCCGGTCGGTAAGAGCTTCGGCTCCTACGTGCAGTTCGACCTGAAGGACAGCCCGGTGCAGCTCGCCCTCTACAAGCGGCGCGCGCTCGCCAAGGACGCGGGCGTGCCGGAGGACGGCTCGGGATCGCACCGCCTCGTCATCGGCGGCGACAGCGCGGCGACCGACCCGGACGGCTTCGCCTGGGAGGCCGCAGCCGGCTGATCGGCGCGGCAGGCTGAAGGGCGCAGCATAGGAACCCCTCAGAACCTCCATCGACCGGGCATAAGGTCGCGAAAGGTCACAGGTAGGTAACGGCAGCAGGGTTGCTGCCATGTCCCAGCCAACGCCACTCTCGCTCGACATCGTCGTACCCGTGTACAACGAGCAGGCGACGCTCGACACGTCCCTCCGCCGGCTGCACGCCTACCTGACCGACACGGTGCAGGCGAGCTGGCGGATCACGATCGCCGACAACGCCAGCACCGACGCCACGCCCGCCCTCGCGGACGCGCTCGCCGCGGAGCTGGGCGGGGTCGTCGCCGTGCACCTCCCGCTGAAAGGACGCGGACGCGCCCTCAAAGCGGTGTGGGGCTCCTCGCCCGCCGAGGTCCTCGTCTACCTGGACGAGGACCTCTCCACCGACCTCGCCGCCCTGCCGCCGCTGGTGGCGCCGCTGCTCTCCGGCCACTCCGACCTCGCGATCGGCACCAGGCTGGGGAGGAGCGCGCGCGTCACCCGCGGCGGCAGGCGCGAGTTCATCTCCCGCAGCTACAACCTGCTGCTGCGCCGCACGATGTCGGTCGGGTTCACCGACGCGCAGTGCGGCTTCAAGGCCATCCGCCGGGACGTCGCCCAGCGCCTCCTCCCGCTCGTGGAGGACGACGGCTGGTTCTTCGACACCGAGCTGCTGATCCTCGCCGAGCGCGCAGGGCTGCGCATCCACGAGATCCCCGTCGACTGGGTGGACGACCCGCACAGCTCGGTGGACATCGTGCGCACCGCCCGCGAGGACCTCAAGGGGATGCTGCGCGTCGGCACGAACATCGCGCGCGGACGCATCCCGATCGAGGCCGTCTACGCGGAGCTCGGGAGGCGGCCGTTCGCGCCGCCGACGCCGCCGAGCTTCGTCGGCCAGGTCGTGCGGTTCGCGATCGTCGGGGTGCTCTCGACCGCGGCGTACGCGCTGCTGTACCTGCTGCTGACCGGCGTGCTCGGCGGCCAGGCGGCGAACTTCGCGGCCCTGCTGCTGACGGCGGTCGCCAACACCTGGGCCAACCGGCGCTTCACGTTCGGTGTGCGCGGACGGCCCGGGATGGTGCGGCACCAGTTCCAGGGGCTGGTCGTGTTCGGGATCGCGTGGGCGCTGACCAGCGGGTCGCTCGCGGTGCTGCACGCCACGGCGCCCGGAGCGCCTGCCCGGGTCGAGCTGATCGTGCTGACAGCCGCGAACCTGTTCGCGACGCTCGTGCGGTTCGTGCTGCTGCGGCTGTGGGTGTTCCGGGCGGGGCGGCGGAAGGCGGTGGTCGAGGCGGCTGCTGCGACGGCTGTGCCTCCCTCCGCAGCGGCGGCCGTCACCGAACTCCGCCCCACGCATGCGCCTGCCGACCTCGTCCTCGTCCCGACCGAAACGGAGAAGTGACCATGTCCGTCACGACCGCACCCAGCCCGACCACCTCCAGCCCACCTGTGCCTCCTGGCGCCGCGACCCCCTCCGCCTCGCCACGCCGTGGCATCCGTGCCTGGCTGCGCCGCCTCGTGCGGGGCCGGGAGGGCGCCGCCGCCTGGGAGCGTCCGGCGCTGCTCGGCCTCCTGGCCGTCACCGCGCTCCTCTACCTGTGGGACCTCGCCGCCAGCGGCTGGGCCAACTCCTTCTACTCGGCCGCGGTGCAGGCGGGCTCGGTGAACTGGGAGGCCTTCTTCTACGGCTCCAGCGACGCCGCGAACTCGATCACGGTCGACAAGCCTCCGGCGAGCCTCTGGATCATGGCCCTCTCGGTGCGGATCTTCGGCCTCAGCTCGTGGAGCATCCTCGTGCCGGAGGCGCTGATGGGCGTCGCCACCGTGTGGCTCGTGTACCTGATCGTGCGCCGCAACTTCAGCGCCAGGACGGCGCTGCTCGCGGGTGGCGTGCTGGCGGTTACCCCGGTGGCGGCGCTGATGTTCCGGTTCAACAACCCGGACGCGCTGCTCGTGCTGCTGCTGACGCTGGCGACCTACCTGACCCTGCGCGGCATCGAGTCCGGTCGCATCCGCTGGGTGATCTGGGCGGGGGTCGCCGTCGGCTTCGGGTTCCTGACCAAGCAGCTCCAGGCGTTCCTCATCCTCCCGGTGCTCGCCGGCGTCTACCTGGCGGCGGCACGGGTCTCCTGGGGGAAGCGCTTCGGCCACCTGTTCGCGGCGCTCGGCGCTGTGGTCGTCGCGGCCGGCTGGTGGGTCGCGATCGTCGAGCTCGTCCCCGCCTCGCTGCGGCCCTACATCGGCGGCTCGCAGACCAACAGCTTCCTGGAGCTGACCTTCGGTTACAACGGGCTCGGCCGCCTCACCGGCAACGAGACCGGCAGCGTCACCGGCGGCCGGGGCGGCGCGACGGGAGGCGGGATGTGGGGAGCGACCGGCATCCTGCGCCTGTTCGAGAACGAGGTCGGCGGCCAGATCGCCTGGCTGCTCCCGGCGGCGCTCGTGCTGTTCGTCGTGGCGCTCGTGCTCGGCCGCCGGATGGCGCGCACCGACGCCCGCCGCGCGACCCTCCTGCTGTTCGGCGGCTGGCTGATCGTGACCGCGGTGGCGTTCTCCTTCATGGCCGGCATCTTCCACGCGTACTACACGGTCGCGCTGGCCCCGGCGCTCGCCGGTGTCGTCGCGATCGGCGCCTCGGCGGTCTGGGGGGCCCGCGACCGGCTGTGGGTGCGCATCCTGTCGGCCGTGACCCTGCTCGGCACCGCGGTGTGGGCGTGGGTGCTGCTCGACCGCGCGACCTCCTGGCTCCCGTGGCTGAAGGTGGTCGTCCTCCTCGTCGCGCTCGCGGCGTCCGTGCTGCTGCTCCTTCCCCCGCGCAGCCGGGCGCTGTCGGGCGCGACCATCGCCGCGACGCTGGTGGCGGCGCTGCTCGCACCGACCGCGTACACGCTGCAGACCGTGACCACGGGGCACAGTGGGTCGATCGTGACCGCGGGGCCGACCGTGGCGGGGACGATGGGCGGGCCGGGCGGCGGCCGCGGGTTCGGCGGAGCGCCGAACGGCGGCGGGGGCGCGCCGGGCGGCGGCTTCGGCGGGCAGGGCGGGTTCCCAGGGACCGGTGGGACCGGTGGGACCGGCGGGACGGCGGGCGGGACCGGCGGGACGGCCGGCGGCACCGGCGGCACCGGCGGCGCGACCGGCACACAGGGCGGCACGACGGGCGGCGCCACCGGGGCGCCGGGCGCTGCGGGCGGCGGCGGGATGGGCGGCCTCCTCGGCTCCAGCACCGTCAGCTCCCAGCTCAGCGCCCTCCTGAAGGCGGACGCCTCCTCGTACACCTGGGTGGCGGCGGCGATCGGCTCCAACTCCGCTGCGGGCTACCAGCTCGCGACGCAGGAGGCCGTGATGCCGATCGGCGGCTTCAACGGCTCCGACCCGTCGCCCACGCTGGCGCAGTTCGAGCAGTACGTGAAGGAGGGCAAGATCCACTACTTCATCGCCGGCGGGGTCGGCCAGGCCAACGGCGGGAGCAGCGCCTCCAGCGCCATCGCCTCCTGGGTCGAGAAGAACTTCACCGCGACGACAGTCGGAGGTGTCACCCTCTACGACCTCACGAAGTGACGAGGTCCCGCCGAAGGGCACGTAGACGCCCCTAAAACGCCGTTTTAGGGGCGTTTACGTGCCCTTCGGCGCCGAATCCGTGCGTGGTGGGGGCGGTTGGCGGGCGATGATCGTCCTTTGGCTGGGGATGGGCGGCGGATGTCGGTGGTCCGCGCCAGGATGGTGCAGTGACCGATAGCGCTCCCTCCGCCACGCGTGTGCCCACGGCGGAGCCCGTCGAGCACCGCGGGCACCTCGGCGTCGCCGGCGGAACGGCGCTCTACGTCGCGGCCGTCCTCGGCACGGGCATCCTCGTCCTCCCCGCGCTCGCCGCGGCCGCGGCCGGGCCCGGCGCGATCCTCGCGGTCGCCGCCCTTGCGCTCATCTCCGTTCCGCTGGCCGCGACGTTCGCCGCGCTGGCCCGGCGCCACCCCGACGCCGGCGGCGTCGCGACGTTCGCCCGCCGCGCCTTCGGCCCGACCTCCGCGCGGATCGTCAGCTACTGGTTCTTCTTCGGCACCCCGATCGGCGCCCCAATCGCCGCGCTGATGACCGCGCGCTACGTCGTGGCGGTGATCGGCGGCGACGCCGTGCAGACCGTCGTGATCGCGGTCGCCCTGATGGTCGTCCCTGTCGCGGTGACCGCGTTCGGCGTCCGGTTCGCCGCGTCCGTCCAGCTCGTGCTCTCCGGGGCGCTCATCGCCGTGCTCGTCTTCGTCCTCGCCGCCGCCGCGCCACACGCGCACGCCGGGAACCTCCAGCCCCTGCTCCCGCACGGCTGGTCGGGCGTCGGGCTCGCGATGAGCCTCTACATCTGGGCGTTCGCCGGGTGGGAGGCCGTCGCCGGCATCGGCGGCGAGTTCCGCAACCCGCGGCGCGACATCCCGCGCGCGACCGCCCTGGCACTGGTGATCGTGTCGGTCGCCTACCTCGCGATCCAGACCGTCACCGTCGCCGTGCTGGGGGGCCGCGCAGCCACGTCGGCCGTCCCGCTGCTCGACCTCGTCTCGGTCGCGACCGGCTCCGGCGGCGGCATCGTCGTCGCGGTGATCGCCGCGATCGTCGTCACGGGGGTCTTCAACGCCTACCTCGCCGCGTTCAGCAAGCTGGGCGCCGCGATGGGCCGCGACGGCGACCTCCCCGCCTGGTTCGGCCGCGGCGCCGAGAACGGCGCCGTCGCGCGGCGCGGGCTCCTGCTGTCGGCGGTGGTCATGGCGCTGTACTCGGTGGTGGTGCTGGCCAGCGGCGACCTCCAGCCGTTCATCCTCGTGCACACCAGCATCGCAGCGGCCGTCTACGGCCTGGGCGTCGCGAGCGCGATCGTCCTGCTGCCGACCCGCTCGCTCGGGTGGTGGATGGCGGTGCTGTCGGTCGTGTTCGCGGCAGGGCTGCTGGTGCTGGCCGGTTGGCACCTGGTGTTCCCGGCCGGGATCGCGGTGATCGCGGTGCTCGTCGGGGTCGTCGCGCGCGGGAGGACGCGCCGCGGCGCGTGAGCCGGCCGTGGTGGTGACGCTCGACCCAGCGGGGTCGAAGGCGGCCGTCCGGGCCGCCGGCGCGACGGCGGGTCGGGCGGGCGCCCCGGAGCATCGCGCCGTCGCGGATAATGGGGCGGTGCCCCACGATCCTGCGGTCCGCGCCGCGAGCATCCGAGACGTCGCGCTGCTCGCCGGCGTCTCGCACCAGACGGTGTCCCGGGTCATCAACGACCACCCGAGCATCCGGGACTCCACCCGGCAACGCGTCCTCGACGCGATGGGTCAGCTCCAGTACCGCCCCAACCGGGCGGCGCGGGCACTCGTCACCGCGCGGTCGCGCACCCTCGGCGTGCTCTCCACCACCGCTGCCGCCCTCTACGGGCCGGTGTCGAGCATCAACGCCGTCCAGGGCGCCGCCCGCGACGCCGGGTACTACCTCGCGGTCGCGCAGATCCCCGAGCTGACCGACGCGGGGATCGCCGCGGCGCTCGACCACCTGCTCGCGCAGGCGGTGGAGGGCATCATCGTCATCGCGCCCCAGGATCCGGTGCTGGAGCACATCTCAAGCGCTCGCATCGGCGTCCCGTACGTCACCCTCCAGGGCGGCTCGGAGTACGTCGAGCGCGAGCTGACGGTCGACCAGGAGGCCGGGGCCCGCGCGGCGACCGCTCACCTGATCGGGCTCGGTCACCGGCGCATCCTCCACCTCACCGGACCGCTCGCCTGGTTCGAGGCGCAGGCGCGCGTCGCCGGCTACACCCACGAACTGGAGGCGGCGGGCCTGCCGGTGCCGGCGCTGCTGGAGGGCGACTGGTCGGCCGAGTCGGGGTACCGGGCAGCGCAGTCGTTCGTGCGCGACCCTGAGACCACCGCTGTGTTCGCGTCGAACGACCAGATGGCGCTCGGGGTCTACCACGCCGCCCGCGAGGCCGGCCGGCGCATTCCGGAGGACCTGAGCGTCGTCGGCTTCGACGACATCCCGGAGGCGGCGCACTTCTGGCCGCCGCTGACCACCGTCCTGCAGGACTTCACCGAGCTCGGCCGCCGCAGCGTGGAGCGCCTGGTCGCCGAGATCGAGGGCGGCGACGTGCCGGGGCCCGCGAGCCTGCTGCCGGAGCTGGTCGTCCGGGAGTCGACGGCGGCTCCCCGGAGCGCGAGGAGGCCGGGCGGATGAGCGCGGATCAGGGGCGCAGGGCCACGGCCGGGCGGATGAGCGCGGACGAGCGCCACCGCGCCGTGGGCGGGCGTGCCGAGAGGCCGGGCGGATGAGCACCGACGAGCGCCACAGGGACACGGCCGGACGCCTCGCCAAGCCGGAGGGCGTGCTCGCGCCGCGCTACCGCTGGGTGAGCATCGGCATGTGCCTGCTCGTCACGCTGGCGGCTTTCGAGGCGCTGGCGGTGACGACGATCATGCCGACCGTCAGCCACCAGCTCCACGGCGCCGGGCTGTACGCCTTCGCGTTCGCCGGACCGCTCGCCGTCGGCGTCCTCGGCATGGTGGTGGCCGGGACCTGGTGCGACCGCGGCAACCCGCGCACCGTGCTGTTCGCGTCGGTCGGGCTGTTCGCGACCGGCCTCATCCTGGCCGGCCTCGCGCCGACGATGGGACTGTTCGTCACCGGACGCCTCGTGCACGGGCTCGGCGGCGGCGCGCTCACCGTGGCGCTCTACGTAATCGTCGCGCGCGTCTACCCGCCGCGCCTGCACGCCCGTATCTTCGCCGGGTTCGCCGCCGCGTGGGTCATCCCGTCGCTGATCGGACCGGTGATCGCGGGCGCCGTCGCCGAGACGGTCGGCTGGCGGTGGGTGTTCCTCGGAGTTGTGGCCCTTGTCGTTCTCGCGATGCTCATGGTCGTGCCCGCGATGCGCGGCCTGCACGCGCCCGACCGGCGACCGGAGGGAGGCCGGCGCGAGCTGGCGCGCGCCGGGCTGGCCACGCTCGTGGCGGTCGCCGTCCTCGCGCTCACGCTCGCCGCGGAGGCGCACGGACCCGTCCAGTGGCTGGTCCCGGTGTTCGCGGCGGCGGGTGCGATCGCCGCACTGCGGCCGCTGATCCCCGCGGGCACGCTGCTCGCGCGTCGCGGCCTCCCGAGCGTCGTCCTGCTGCGGGCGATCGTCGCCGGGACGTTCTTCTCGGCGGAGGTCTACGTCCCGCTGCTGATGGTGACGCAGTACGGCGCATCCCCGGCCGTCGCGGGCCTCGCGCTCACCGCCGCGGGACTGAGCTGGGCCGCCGCCTCCTGGGCGCAGGGCCGGTTCCCGTCCATCGGCCATCGCCTCGCCGCCCGCCTCGGCGCCCTCGGCCTGACCATCGCGATCGCCTCGCTGCTGGTGACCGTGGTGACCGGCGCCTCCCCGGTGCTCGTGGTCGTCGGCTGGGCGTTCGCCGGCGCCGGGATGGGGATCCTCTACCCGCGCCTCGGCGTCCTCACCCTGGAGTACTCGACCCCCGCCGACCAGGGCTTCAACAGCTCGGCCCTGTCGATCGCGGACTCCACCGGCTCGGCCATCGCCCTGGCCACGACGGCGATCGCGTTCTCGGCGCTCGGCGGCGCGGCGTCACCGGCCGCGTTCGCGGGCGTGTTCGCCGTGAACGGCGTGCTGTGCCTGGCCGCCTGGCTCTGCGGCGGCCGCATCGTGCGCGACTGACCCCGCGGCTGCCCCGGCCCCAACGGAGGACATTCCCCGACCCGGCGGCCTGATCTCCTCCGCTGACTGCTTATTCGACCTGCAGGGCTCCGGATGTCCTCCGTTCCCCGCAACGCGACCCCTTCACAAGCAGAACCCAACGGAGGAGATCCAACCACCCAGCGCCCCGATCTCCTCCGCTGACTGCTCTTCCGACCCGTCCGAGCCCCGATGTCCTCCGTTACCGACAGCCCCCGAAACCGCACCTCACGGAACGCTCGGCGCTGCCTCCCCGGCATCCCCGGTCTCACCGGCCCCGGCCTCCCCACGCACCCCCGCCGAGTCCGACGGGTCGCCCTGCCGCCGGCTCGCCAGCAGGAACGGGATCCCGATCAGCTCGATCGCCCCGCCGATGACGAGGGACGTCCCGTACCCCCACAGGTCGGCAGCGCGCCCGAGCGCCGGCTGGAAGACGACGCCGCCGAGGCTCCCGAACAGCGAGTCGAACGACAGCACGGTCGCGCGCTGCTTCGACGGGATCATGTCGTTCAGGTACGCCTGCCGCACCGGGCCCGCCACCGCGAAGACGAAGCCCCAGATCACCAGCAGCACCACCGCGAACCAGAAGAACGCCGTGAGCCCCATCGCCACCAGGATGACGATGCTGCACAGCGAGGCGCCGATGATCGTCGTCGTCCGCTTGGCGAACAGGCGGCGGAGCCTCGGCGCCAGGATGCCGCCCGCGACCTGCGCGAGCGAGAGGATGGCCGCCGCGAGTCCGGCGATGGAGTACGCCTTCGGGTCGCCGTACAGTTCGAGCAGGTACGGCTGGAGGGCGTAGAAGGCGTAGATCCCGACGCCCGACGCGAACGGCGCCGACAGGATGACGTAGCGCACCGAGCGCTTCCGCATCCCGTGCTCGATCGACTGGGAGAGGACGTTCCTGGTCGCCCGGAGCGGTCCCATCGATTTGTCGGGGGTGAACCCGACGTCGCGCATCGTGACGAACGCGAACACGAACATCAGCACCAGCACGCCGGCGCGCAACAGGAACGGCACCCCGAGGTTCGTCGCCTGCGCGATCACCCCGCCCAGCACGGAACCGGTGAACATCGCCACGCCGGTGACGACGAGCGCGCGACCGAAGACCGACTCCAGGCTCCCGGTGTACCCGGTGAACGCGAGCGCGTCGACCAGCCAGGCGTCCGTCGCCCCGGAGAAGAAGGTGAACCCCAGCCCGAGCAGCACGGAGGCCACCGCCCACCAGAAGAACGGCGCGTGCCACACCCAGAGCAGCCAGTACAGCACGGTCGACAGTGACAGGGTGATGGTGCCGAGCAGGTAGGAGGCGCGGCGCCCGATGGTGTCGGCGACGACCCCAGTGGGGATCTCGAAGATGACCATCCCGGCCGTGAAGAACGCGTTCGCCGCGAACGCCTCGAAGTTGGTCAGGCCGGCGTCGAGCAGGAACAGGGTGTTGATGCCCCAGATGAACGATGCGGCCAGCGTGTTGCCGAGGAGGAGCGTGAGGTACACGGCCTGGACCCGGCGGGGTGACGGGGTCATGGCCGGGGACCGGATGGTGCGTTCATGCCCAGAATCATCGTCCTCTCGGCGCCGGGATGCCAGAGGGGGTCGACCGAACTGTGCCAGGGTGGTGCTGATGAGCACCGTCGTCTTCGCCCCCGACTCCTTCAAGGGCTCCGCGACCGCGGCGGAGGTGGCGTCGGCGCTGGCCGCGGGGTGGTCGTCGGTGCGTCCGGGCGACCGCATCGTCCTGGCGCCGATGGCGGACGGCGGCGAAGGCACGCTCGACGCGTTCGAGGTGGCCGTGCCCGGGTCCGTTCGCCGGCCGGTGCGCGTGACCGGACCGGACGGCGCCCCGCGGGACGCGAGCTGGCTCCTCCTGCCGGACGGGATCGCGGTCGTCGAGCTGGCCGAGACCAGCGGGATCGGGCTGATGCCGGCGCTCGCCCCTTTCGACGCCCGGACGACCGGGTTCGGCCAGGCGATCGCGGCCGCGCTGGATGCCGGCGCGACGGGGCTGCTGCTCGCGATCGGCGGCAGCGCCTCCACGGACGGGGGCGCCGGGCTGCTGACGGCGCTCGGTGCGCGGCTGCTCGATGCGGGCGGGGACGCTGTCGGTCCGGGGAATCGCGGCCTCGCCGGCCTCGACCATAGTGACCTCGCAAGCCTGCGCGCACTTCCCACGGGAGGGGCGCGCATCCTGAGCGACGTGACGAGCCCGCTGCTCGGACAGGACGGCGCGGCGGCGGTGTTCGGGCCGCAGAAGGGCGCGGGTCCGGCCGACGTGCCCGTGCTGGAGGCCGGCCTCGCCCGGTTCGCGGACGCGCTGCGGGAGGCCGGCGTCACCGTCGATCCCGCAACGCCCGGGGCCGGCGCGGCAGGTGGGACCGGCTTCGGCCTGCTCGCCTGGGGCGCGACGATCGCACCGGGGGCGGCGGCGGTCGGGGAGGCGCTCGGGCTGCCTGCGGCGGTGGCCGGTGCGGATGCCGTGGTGACGGGCGAGGGCCGGTACGACGAGCAGTCGGCCGCGGGCAAGGTGACGGGGTATGTAGCGGGGCTGGCGTCGGCGGCCGGGGTGCCCGCGCTGCTGGCGGCCGGGTCGATCGCGGCGGAGCCGTGCGGGTTCGCGGGTGCGGTGTCGCTCGCGGGACTTGCGGGCGGTGCCGCGGCGGCCATAGAGGACCCGCTCCGCTGGGCCACGGCCGCGGGCGCCCAGCTCGCCCGCGCCTGGGTCTGAGGGACAATAGCGGAGGAGATTGGGCCGGTCACCCGTCCCGCGACAGTTAGCGGAGGAGGGTGGCCCCGGCGCCGCCCGGAACTCCTCCGCTCGCAACCCGACGGTCGGGCCGAACGCAACGGAGGAGCCCGGCCCGCGCCGCGCGCCGGTCTCCTCCGTTAGCTGCTTTGCGACCGGGTCGGGGACGGAAGTCCTCCGGTGGCACCTAGGGCAGGTACTGCCCCCGCTGCTCCGTTAGTGAAATCTGTCCTGTCGAGGGTTACTTCACGAGCTTAATAGAATTTATCGGAGTAAGGTTAACATTGGTATCCCACCACCATTCGAAGGTGAAAACAACGGTCCGGAGTTCACCGGTCCCGTCGTATCCGGTGTAGAAACCTACCTTCGCTCCATCGGTTTGGTTGTTAAGCACCCTGTGATTTCCCAACTGGCCGGATAGGTTGTATGAGCCGTACTTGAAGTACTTGTGAGACGGCTTGTCGCCGTTCCAGCCGGAATCCGGATAGATACAGAAGTACCCTGACGGGCAGCCGTGCACAGTCCCTGCCGCGTTTGCCGGCGCGGCCAGGCCGAAGGCCCCGATGAAAACGGACGCCAGGATGGCGCCGACGATCGTCCTTTTCTTCATACTCACTCCGTTGTCCGTAGAAACATCGCGCATTCCACACGAATACAGCAGAGCCTAATAAATATTAACAGGTTAGTGCAAGGACAGGCGAGTCATCCGTTGTGTTACGCCATGGAGACGCCCGCGCTCTCCGGCAGGTACTGACCCCGCTGCTCCCGGATCGCCGGGCGGGTATCGACCGGCAGGGCTGGCGCCGCCTCCACGGTCCACGACGGCCGCCGGCCCGTCAGCGCCCACGCCGCCTGCACGGCTCCGCCGTCCGCGACGTACTCGCCCGGCGCCGGCACGACGACCGGCGCGTCGAACACCTGCGCCGCGATGGTCGCGACGGCGCGGTTCTGCGCCGCCCCACCGATCAGCAGGATGCGCTTCTCGCTCACCCCGACCGCCCGCACGGCGTCGAGTCCGTCGGCGAGGCCGCACAGCATCCCCTCAATGGCCGCGCGCGCGAACGTCGCCGGACGGGTGCTCGCGATGGTGAGCCCGTGGAGGCTCGCCTTCGCGTCGGGGAGGTTCGGCGTGCGCTCGCCCTCGAAGTACGGGACGAGCACGACACCCTCGGCGCCGGGCTCCACCGACAGGGCGAGCTCGGCGAGGGCGTCGAAGTCCACCGAGAGGAGGTCGGCGATCGAGCTCAGGACGCGGGCCGCGTTGAGCGTCGCGATGAGGGGGAGCCTGAGGCCGCTCGCATCGGCGAATCCCGCGACGGTCCCGGTCGCGTCCGCGATGGGGGCGTCGGTTACGGCGAAGACGGTGCCGCTGGTGCCGATGGACACGACCACGTCGCCGTCCGCGGCGCCGAGGCCGAGCGCGGCGCCCGCGTTGTCGCCGGCGCCGGGGCCGACGAGGACGCCGTCAGGGGTGCGGCCGGCGGAGTCCGCCGGGCCGAGCACGCGGGGGAGGATGACGGGCGCGGCAGCGCCCGCGCTGGTGCCTGCCGCGCTGGTGCCCGCCGCGTCGGTGCCCGCAGTGCTCGCGCCCGTGGTCCCCGCACCCTCGGCCTCCCGCCCCGCACGCCCGAGCGCCCGCTCGAACAGCTCGAAGTCGTACGCGCCCGTCCCCGCGCTCCAGTACGCCGTCCCGCTCGCGTCCGACCGATCCGTCGTCAGCGCCTCCAGGTCCGGCCCGAGCGGGCTCTCGTCCGCCGGCCCGTAGCCGAGCAGCCGCCAGGTCAGCCAGTCGTGGGGGAGCGCGACGGCCGCCACGCGCGCGGCGTTCGCCGGCTCCGCATCCCGCAGCCAGCGCAGCTTGGTCGCCGTGAAGGAGGCCACCGGCACAACGCCGACCCGCTCCGCGTACGCCTCCGCGCCGACCTCGGCGATCAGCTCGCGGGCGGCCTGCGCACTGCGGGTGTCGTTCCAGAGCAGGGCGTCGCGGATGACGCGGCCGTCCGCGTCCAGCACCACCATGCCGTGCTGCTGGCCGGCGATGGAGATCGCGGCCACGTCGGCGAGGCCGCCCGCGGCCTCCAGCGCCGAGCGCAGCGCGCTCCACCACGCGGCCGGGTCGACCTCCGTGCCGTCCGGGTGCGCGGCCCGGCCGGTGCGCACCAGCGCGCCGGTCTCCAGGTCGCGCACGACCACCTTGCAGCTCTGCGTCGACGAGTCGACGCCCGCGACCAACGTCACGAACTCACCTCACTTCTCAAGATTCAGCCACCGAGGGGCACGTCGTTGTCACTTTCCACGCGGAAAAGCGACAACGACGTGCCCCTCGGCAACAGGACGGGCAGGTCAGCCGCGGGCGCCGATGAGGTGCTCGAGGGCGAGCTGCTGCAGGCGGACGAAGCCGAAGCCCTTGCCGCCGAAGTAGGCGCTCGGGTCGAAGTCCTCGTACGCGCTGCGGTCGGCGAGCAGGTCGTCGTAGCTCTCGCCCGCGCCGAGCGTCGACTGGGACAGCTCGGTCACGCGGGAGGCCTCCAGTGCGGCCTGCACCTCGGGGTCGGCGCGGAACGCGGCCGCCCGCTCCTTCAGCAGCAGGTAGGTGCGCATGTTCGCCGCGGCCGAGTCCCACACGCCGGTGATGTCCTCGGTGCGCGACGGCTTGTAGTCGAAGTGGCGCGGGCCGTCGTAGGCCTGGCCGCCGTTGGGGCCGCCGTTCTCGAGCAGGTCGACGAGGGCGAAGGCGTTCTGGAGGTCGCCGTGGCCGAACACGAGGTCCTGGTCGTACTTGATGCCGCGCTGGCCGTTGAGGTCGATGTGGTAGAGCTTGCCGTGGTACAGCGCCTGGGCGATGCCGGCGGCGAAGTTCAGGCCCGCCATCTGCTCGTGGCCGACCTCGGGGTTCAGGCCGACGAGCTCCGGGCGCTCCAGCGAGTTGATGAACGCGAGGGCGTGGCCCACGGTCGGCAGCAGGATGTCGCCGCGCGGCTCGTTCGGCTTCGGCTCGATCGCGAAACGGATGTCGTAGCCCTTGTCGGTGACGTAGTCGCCGAGCAGGTTGACGGCCTCCCGGTAGCGCTCGAGCGCGGCCTGGATGTTCTTGGCCGAGTCGTACTCGGCGCCCTCGCGGCCGCCCCACATCACGAACGTCTTGGCGCCGAGCTCGGCGGCCAGGTCGAGGTTGCGGAGGACCTTGCGCAGCGCGAAGCGGCGCACGGCGCGGTCGTTGGAGGTGAAGCCGCCGTCCTTGAAGACGGGGGCGCTGAACAGGTTGGTGGTGACCATCGGCACGATGACGCCGGTGTCGGCGAGCACCTGCTTGAGGCGGTCGATCTGCTTCTGGCGTTCGGCGTCGGTCGAGCCGAAGGCGAAGAGGTCGTCGTCGTGGAAGGTGAGGCCGTAGGCGCCGAGCTCGCTGAGCTTGGTCACCGCCTCCACCACGTCGAGCTGGGGCCGGGTCGGGCCGCCGAACGGGTCGGTGCCGTTGTAGCCGATGGTCCACAGACCGAACGAGAACTTGTCGGCGCGGGTGGGGGTGAGGCTCATGGAGGTTCCTTCAACGTCGTCGGTGATTTGTTGTTTCACTAAACTTATACCAGCCGGAGCGCCCGCGCGCCACTCCGCAAACCGACGAGGGGCACGTTGTTGTCACTTTTGGAGCTCAAAAGTGACAACAACGTGCCCCTCGAGGGATGGGGATGGGGATGGGGTTGCGCCCGGGAGCGGGCGTGGGCGGGGCGTTAGAGGCGGGAGGACAGCCAGGCGGCCTGCTTGTGCCAGTGCGCGGCCTGGCCGCCCTCGTGGTCGTTGAAGGGGTAGACCTCGATCGCGCGGTCCGCCGCCGCC
Source organism: Leifsonia sp. NPDC056824 (assembly GCF_042789575.1). Lineage (NCBI taxonomy): Bacteria > Bacillati > Actinomycetota > Actinomycetes > Micrococcales > Microbacteriaceae > Leifsonia > Leifsonia sp. NPDC056824. The sequence goes on from NZ_JBHUAV010000003.1 coordinate 64,946, forward strand.
AGATGGTTGTACGCGGCGAACGTCGTGGACGGAGGCACGACCGTGTCCATCAGCGCCACCGAGAACAGCGACGGCGCGTGGATGCGGCGGGCGAAGTTCACGCCGTCGAGGTACGAGAGCGTGCGGAAGGCCGCGTCGACCTCGTCGCGGTGCACCGACAGATAGGTGGCCAGCTCGCGGAACGGCCCGTCGGCCGCCACCTCGGCGCCGCGGCGGTACGCGCACAGGAACGCGACGTCCGGCAGCACCGCCTGGACGTCCGCCAGCGCGCCGGCCGCGAGGGCGATCCCGCCACCCTGGCTGCCGCCGGTCACCGCGATCCGCGCCGGGTCGACGAACGACAGCGCGCGGGCCGCGTCGACCGCGCGCACCGCGTCGGTGAACACGCGGCGGTAGTAGTGCTCGTGCGGATCGTGGATGCCGCGCGTCATGAAGCCGGGGGTCGCCGGTCCCGAGCCGTGCGGGTCCGCGGTACCGCCTCCCGTGCCCCAGCCGCTGCCCTGGCCGCGGGTGTCCATGAACACCTGCACGTAGCCCGCGAGCGCCCAGTCGACGTTCTCGCCGGCGAGGCCGCGGCCGCCGCCGTAGCCCTGGTACTGCACGACCGCCGGGAGGGGGCCGTCCGCGTGCAGCGGACGCGAGACCCAGGCTCGCACCGGCTCGCCGCCGAAGCCGGGGAAGGTCAGGTCCTCCACGATGAGCTGCGTGACGGGCGTCGTCGCGGGCACCAGCACCGCATCGCCGCCGGCCGTGCGGGACTCCGCGAGCGTCGACTCCCAGAAGGCGTCGAAGTCGGCGGGCTCCTCGACCTCCGGGCGGAAGTCGGCCAGTTCGGCGAGGGTGAGGTCGGTGAGCGGCATGGGTCTCCTCGGGAGGGCGGGAATGTTTCGGGCGACGGCGCGAAAGCCTGGCCGACATTGTGGCACAGTGTCTCCATGCCCGAACCGAGCGCGAGCCGTCCGACGCTGGAGGCGATCGCGCAGCGGGCGGCGGTGTCGCTGTCCACGGTGTCGAAGGTCCTGAACGGCCGGCCGGGCGTTTCCGCGCCCACCCGGGCGCGCGTCGAGGAGCTGCTGCACGACTCCGGCTACGCGCGCCGCGGCCCGGAGCCGGAGCGCGGCGGCCTGGTCGAACTGGTGGTGACCGACCTGGTGAGCGAGTGGTCGGTGGAGATCATCCGCGGCGTCGAGCGGATCACGCGCGAGGCCGGCTTCGTGCTCGCGCTCTCCGCCCTCGGCGACCATCTCGAGCCGGGGCGCGACTGGATCACCGGCGTGCTCAGCAGGAAGCCGATCGCGGTGATCCTGCAGTTCTCGAACCTGACGGCCGAGCACCGGCAGCAGCTGCGCACCCGCAACATCCCGTTCGTGGTCGTGGATCCCGCGGGCGACCCGCCGCCGGACGTCCCGGCGATCGGCGCCACCAACTGGGCGGGCGGGGTCGCGGCGACCCGACACCTCCTCGGGCTCGGCCACACCAGGATCGCGGTCGTCTCCGGGCCGCCCGACCTGATGTGCTCGCGCGCCCGCGTCGCCGGGTACCAGTCGGCGCTGGCGGAGGCCGGCCTCCCGTTCGACCCGCGGCTGGCCGGCGTCGGCGACTTCAGCCGCGCCGACGGGGAGCGCGAGGCGCGGCGGCTGCTCGAGAAGGCCGACCGCCCCACCGCGATCGTCTGCGGCAACGACCTGCAGGCGCTCGGGGCGATGGATGCGGCGTTCGCACTCGGCCTGGACGTGCCGCGGGACGTGTCGATCGTCGGCTTCGACGACGTGCCGCCGGCCTCCTGGGCGCGGCCGGCGCTGACGACGATCCGCCAGCCGCTGCAGGAGATGGCGGAGGAGGCGACCCGCACCGCGCTGCGCCTGCGCGCCGGGGATGTCGAGAACACCCGGCTGGAACTGGCGACCTCCCTCGTCGTGCGCGACTCCACGGCGGCGCTCGCCGCACGCTGACGCAACGAAAGTTTTCCAAGCTCGGCGAGAAACTTGCGGGTGGAAAACCCCGTTGGTTAGCGTCCACCAGGACAACACGCGAAGGAGCGGCACGGATGACTTCAGCGGCACGCGAGCTGCGGGTGGCGATGGTCGGCTACGGATTCATGGGCGCGGCCCACTCCCAGGGCTGGCGTGTGGCACCTCGGTTCTTCGACCTCGCCGCCGAGCCGGTCATGGCCACGATCGTCGGCCGCGACCGCGAGCGCGTCGAGGCCGCACGAGTGAAGTTCGGCTGGCAGCGCGCCGAGACCGACTGGCGGCGCGCGGTCGAGGACCCGGACATCGACGTGATCGACATCTGCTCGCCCGGCGCCTCGCACGCCGAGATCGCCATCGCCGCACTCGACGCGGGCAAGCACGTCCTGTGCGAGAAGCCGCTCGCCAACACGGTCGCCGAGGCGGAGGCGATGGTCGCCGCCGCCGAGCGCGCGGCCGGGCGCGGCGTCCGCTCGATGGTGGGCTTCAGCTACCGCCGCGTCCCCGCGATCGGCTACGCGCGCCGTCTGGTGCAGGAGGGCCGCCTCGGCACCATCCGCCAGGTGCGCGCCCTCTACCTGCAGGACTGGCTGAGCGACGAGAACGGCCCGATGACCTGGCGGCTCGACAAGGAGGCCGCCGGCTCCGGCTCGCTCGGCGACATCGGCGCGCACGCGATCGACCTGGTCGAGCACCTGACCGGCTCCCGGCTGTCGTCGGTCTCCGGCACGCTCGCCACCTTCGTCGAGGAGCGACCACTGCTCGGCGAGACGGTCGGGCTCAGCGGCACGGCCTCCAGCGAGCGCGGCCGGGTGACCGTGGACGACGCCGCCTGGTTCACCGCGCGCCTCAGCGGCGGTGCGGCGGCCGGCGCGATCGGCGCGTTCGAGGCGACCCGCTACGCGACCGGCCGCAAGAACGCCCTGCGGATCGAGCTGAGCGGCTCCCGCGGCGCGATCGCCTTCGACCTGGAGGCGATGAACGAGCTCCAGTTCTACGACGCCACCGCTCCGGCGGGGGAGCAGGGCTTCACCCGGATCATCGTGACCGAGCCGGAGCATCCCTACATGGCGAACTGGTGGCCCACCGGGCACGCGATCGGCTACGAGCACGCCTTCAGCCACCAGATCACGGACTTCGTCGACGCCATCACGAGCGGCGCCGACCCCGAGCCGTCCTTCGCGGACGGCCTCCACATCCAGCGCGTGCTCGCGGCTGTCGAGCACAGCGCCGCCGCCGGCAGTGCGTGGACGGCCGCGGAGTAGCGTGACGGCCGGCCCCGCGAACACACGTACCACCCGGAAGGAACCCATGACCAGACAAGCCCTCGTCGTCCGCGGCGGCTGGGACGGGCACATGCCCGTCGAGACCACGAACCTCTTCATCCCGTTCCTGGAGCAGAACGGCTTCGCGGTGCGTGTGGAGGGGAGCCCCGCCGTCTACACCGACGAGGCGTTCATGGACACGGTCGACCTCGTCCTCCAGATCAACACGATGAGCACCATCGAGCGGGAGGAGTTCGCGGGCCTGCAGCGCGCGATCCTGAACGGCGCCGGGATGGCCGGCTGGCACGGCGGCATCGCCGACTCCTACCGGGACAACGCCGACTACCTGCACATGATCGGCGGCCAGTTCGCGCACCACGCGGGCAAGGACCCGGCCGAGCGTACGGGCGAGCAGTCCGACAACTACATCCCGTACACGGTGAACATCACCGAGTACGGCGCTTCGCACCCGATCACCGAGGGCATCGCGGACTTCGACCTGGAGACCGAGCAGTACTGGGTGCTGAGCGACGAGTACAACGACGTCCTGGCCACGACGACGCAGACTGTCCGGCCGTGGGACGCCTGGAACCGTCCTGTCACCGCGCCCGCGATCTGGACACGGCAGTGGGGCAAAGGCCGCATCTTCGTCTCCGCCCCCGGCCATCGGCTGGAGATCGTGGAGTCCGTGCCGGTGCGCACGATCATCGAGCGGGGGCTGCTGTGGGCCGCGCGCTGAACGTCGGGGTCGTCGGCGTCGGCGTCATCTCGGCGCAGTACTTCGCGGAGTTCCCGAAACTGCCGAACCTGCGTTTGCGCGCGGTCGCCGACCTCGACCTCGAGCGCGCGCGTGCCGTCGCCGCCGAGCAGGGCGTCGAGGCGATGACCGTGGACGAGCTGCTCGCGCATCCCGAGGTGGATGTCGTGCTCAACCTGACCATCCCGCTCGCCCACGCGGACATCGCGTTGCGCGCGCTCGCCGCGGGCAAGCACGTCTACGGCGAGAAGCCACTCGCGCTCACGACGGCGGAGGCGGCGCCGGTGCTCGCTGACGCGGCCGCCCGCGGACTGCGGGTGGGCTGCGCGCCGGACACGGTGCTCGGCACCGGCGTCCAGACCGCGCGCGCCGTGCTCGACGACGGCAGGATCGGCGTGCCGCTCGGCGCCGCTGTGGCGTGGACGGCGCCCGGCCACGAGCTGTGGCATCCGGCGCCCGCGTTCTACTACCAGCCCGGCGGCGGGCCGCTGTTCGACATGGGGCCGTACTACCTGACGTCGCTGGTGACGTTCTTCGGGCCCGTCGTCCGGGTGTCGGGAGCGACACGGCGGTCGGACCGCTCGCGCACGGTCGCCACGGGGCCGAACGCGGGTGCTGCGCTGCCGGTGGACGTCGACACGCACGTCACGGCGATCCTGGAGCACGCCTCCGGAGTGGTCTCGACCGTGACCGTCTCGTTCGAGGTGTGGGCCTCCCGCGTCCCGCTGTTCGAGGTGTACGGCACCGCGGGGACCCTCGCTGTGCCCGACCCGAACCACTTCTCCGACCCGGTGTCGGTCGCGACGGCGGACGACCGTGAGTTCCGGGAGGTCGGGGTCGCGGGCGGCTATGCCGATGCCGGCCGGGGCTACGGCCTCGCCGACCTGGCCCGCGCGATCGAGACCGGCCGGCCGCACCGCGCCTCGGGCGAGCTGGCCTTCCATGTGCTGGAGATCATGGAGGCCGTGCTCGCCGCGGGCGCCAGGCACGAGGTCGTGACGCTGACCTCCACGGTCGAGCGGCCCCAGGCGGTGCCGGCGGAGGTACGGCCCGAGACGTGGTGAGGTCCGCCGCACCCCGAGACCTGTAATACAGTGACCGGGACCATGAACGGCAGGACGACGGCGGGGACGAACCTCGACACGGTGCGGCGGCACAACCTCTCCGCCGTGCTCGGGATGGTGCACCGCGAGGGCCCGCTGGCGCGCTCGGCGCTCACCCAGGCGACCGGCCTCAACCGCTCGACCATCGGCGCGCTCGTCGCCGAACTGGCCGAGTTCGGGCTGGTGCGCGAACGCGAGCCGGAGACCAGCAACCGGGTCGGCAGGCCGTCCCCGGTCATCGCCGCCGACGGCCGGGTCGTCGCGCTCGCCGTGAACCCCGAGGTCGACGCGGTCACGGTCGGCGTCGTCGGGCTGGACGCGCAGGTGCACCGCCGGGTGCGCTATCCCACCGGGCATGTGCCGACCGCCGCGGAGGCGGCCGCCATCGCAGCCGCGGTGATCGACGGGCTGCGGCCCGAGCTGGCCGCGGCCTCCCGGGTCGTCGGCGTCGGCGTCGCCGTGCCGGGACTCGTGCGGGAGGAGGACGGCGTCGTCCGGCTCGCCCCGCACCTGGAGTGGGCGGAGGAGCCGTTCGCGGCCGAGCTCGCCGCGGCGACCGGCTATCCCGTCGCCGCGGCGAACGACGCGAGCCTGGGCGCCAACGCCGAACGGCTGTTCGGTGCGGGTCAGGGCGCAGCCGACCTCGTCTACGTCAACGGCGGCGCGTCCGGTATCGGCGCCGGCGTCATCGTCGGCGGGAGGCCGCTGACCGGCATCAGCGGTTATGCCGGCGAGCTCGGCCACACGCTCGTGAACTCGGCGGGCGTGCGCTGCCACTGCGGCGCGATCGGCTGTCTGGAGACCGAGGTCAGCCAGCGCGCGCTGCTGCGGGTGCTCGGGCTGGCCTCCGCCGACCCGGACGAGCTCTCGCGTGCCCTGGGTGCGGCCGTCGCGGCCGGTGACCCGGCCGTGCTCGCCGAGGTGGAGCGTCAGCTCGGCTTCCTCGCCACCGCGCTGCGCAACGCGACCAATGTCTTCGACCCGGACCGGATCGTGCTCGGCGGGTTCCTCGGCGCGCTGCACGAGCTCGCGCCGGAGCGCCTGCCCGAGCTCGTCGCCGCGCAGGCGCTCGCCGCCTCCGCCGAGACCCTCACCATCGCCCGCGCCGCCCTCGGCAGCGACATCCTCCTCATCGGCGCCGCCGAACTCGCCTTCACGCCCCTCCTCTCGTCCCCTTCCGCCGCGTAGCCCCTCCATCGATTCCGGAGTTGTGTACGCCCGCGCCCGGCGTGTCGCGTGCACAACTCCGGAATTGATGGAGGGGGATGCGCACGTTCACATTTGGGGGTGGGAGGCTGTATGCTGGGACTCGCGCCCGCGGTCGAATCGATTCGAACGGGCGGCTTCCAGCACCGCGAACCCGTCGCGGTGCTGTCGTTTTGCGTCCAGTGCCGGGCGCGTGCCCCTCCCCACACGCCCTCCAGCAGAAGGACTCTTTCGTGACCACCGTCGTGCATCCCGGCGACTCGCTCACCGGTCGCCAGCGCTTGTCGTACATCCTGATCCTCGGCGCGCTCACCGCTCTCGGGCCGTTCACGATCGACATGTACCTCCCCGCGCTGCCGACGCTGGAGTCCGACTTCCACGTCTCCACCGCGATGATCCAGCTGACGCTCACGGCGACCACCATCGGCTTCGGCCTCGGCCAGCTCCTGGTCGGGCCGTGGTCGGACAAGATCGGCCGCCGCATTCCGCTGATCGCCGCGACCGGCGTCCACATCTTCGCGTGTCTCGCCGCGGCGATCGCGCCGAACGTCGAGCTGCTCGGCATCGCCCGGGCGCTGATGGGCATCGGCGCCGCGGCCGGCGGTGTGGTCGCGATGGCGATGGTCCGCGACCTGTTCGGCGGGCGTCCGCTCGTGCGGATGCTGAGCCGGCTCGCGCTGGTCAACGGCCTCGCGCCCGTCCTGGCCCCGGTGATCGGGTCGTGGCTGCTGCTGGTCATGCCGTGGCGGGGCATCTTCGTCGTGCTCGCGTGCTACGGCGTGTTCGTGCTCGGGTGCGTGTCGCTGTGGATTGCCGAAACCCTTCCCAAGGCGCGCCGCCACGACGCCGGCCACTCGACCGTCGGCCAGCGCTACCGCTCCGTACTGAGCGACCGGGTCTTCGTCGGCATCGCGATCGTGGGAGCCGCGAACTTCACCGGCCTGTTCTCGTACCTGTCGGCGAGCCCCTTCATCTTCCAGGGCCTCTACGCGTTCACACCGCAGGAGTACGGCCTCCTGTTCGCGGTCAACTCGATCGGCATCATCATCGGCGTGCAGTCGGCGGCCCGCCTGACCAAGTACGTCGGGCCGCAGTGGATCCTCGCGGTCTCGACGGCCGTGATGTTCCTGGCCTCCGTCGCGATCGTCGTGCTCGACCATGCCCATGCCGGGCTGTGGGGGGTGGCGATCCCGCTGTGGTTCTTCATCGCGGCCTGCGGGTTCGGCTTCCCGTGCGTGCAGGTGCTCGCGCTGAACAACCACGGTCACGAAGCCGGGACGGCGGCCAGCCTGCTCGGCGCGCTCAACTTCGGCGCGGCGGGCGTGTTCTCGCCGATCGTCGGCCTGCTCGGCACCGGGAGCGCGGGGCCGATGGGCGCGATGATGGCGATCTGCGCTGCCGTGTCCATCGGGTCGCTGTGGCTGGTCGTGCGGCCGAGGACGGTGCCGGCGCTCGGGCACTGACGCGGCCGCGCGGTACCGTGAGTCCATGACCGCGTCGCCGCCGCTCCACACCGCCGCGCGCATCCAGCGTCGGTGGCCACTGATCACGGCGTCGGTGGCCATCGGCCTCGTGCTGGTACTGGGCGCGATCATCGCGTTCCGGCAGAACGAGCCGTTCGTTCTCGACCTGAAGTGGATGGCCGAGGTGGTCGAGCACCGGTCGCCGGTGTGGACCGTCCCCGCCCTGTTCTTCAACTGGGTCGGCGGTGGGATCGTCGGCTCGGTGGTGATCCCTGTCGTGATCTTCCTGGTGCTGCTGGCGTTCCGGAGGCCGTGGGGCGCCGGCTTCTTCGCGATCGCGAGCGTCGTGTCGGTGATCTGCGTGCAGGTTCTCAAGCACACGGTCGGCCGGGCGCGCCCGTCGGAGATCCTGGTGGTCGCCGATCCCGGTTCATTCCCGTCCGGGCATACGGCGAACGCGGCGACGATGGCGGTCGTGTTCGGCATCCTGTTCCCGCGGGTCTGGGTGTGGTGCGTCGGCGGCGCGTGGGCGATCCTGATGGCGATCAGCCGCACCTACCTCGGCGCGCACTGGCTGAGCGACACGATCGGCGGCCTCCTGCTCGGCGCCGGCGTCGCGGTCATCGTGTGGGCGCCGCTGGCGTACAAGCTGGCGGAGGAGAGCGCCCGGCCGCACCCGTTCTTCCTCAGCGCAGCGGGCCGGGCGAAAAGGTAGCCGGAGGCGCGTCCAGCGCCCGCATCGCCGCGATCCCCATCCCCACAGCGATGGCCGCATCTCCGGTGGAGCGCTCCGACCACGCGGCCGAGAGCCCGGCCCAGGCGAGCGCCCAGCGCAGCATCCGCCGCCGGGCGATCCCGGTCTCCGCCGCGATCACCGCCACGGTGCGTTCGAGCCGTCCGGGCGCGAGCGCCACGCCCGCCGACGGGTTGCAGAGGATGTTCGCGAAGTCGAAGCCCGGATCACCGTGGACGTGCTTGGGGTCGATCGCGAGCCACCCGTCGCCCGCGAAGTCGAGCACGTTGCCGTGGTGGATGTCGCCGTGCAGCACCACGTCGCCCTGAGGCGCGGCGAGCAGCGCCCGGGCCTCGGCCGCGGCGCGGGCGAACATTCCGTCATGGGCATGCGGCCGGTCGGCGGCGTGCTCGAAGAGCTCGGCGAACCAGCGCGGGAGGCCGACCAGGCCGTCCGGGCGCGGCCGGTCGGTCACCGCGTGCAGGCGCAGCGCCGCGCGGCAGAGGATGCGCGTCGCCTCGTCGTCGCCGTCCGGGCCGGAGGCCGCAAGCGACTCCAGTGAGCGGCCTCCGGTGGCGCGCGCGAGCACGAGAGCGTCGCCCTCCGCGGCGAGCACCGGCGCCGCACCGCGGCCGTCCCACCAGCGGAGCACGCGGCCGCCCGCGGCCTCCTCGGGGTGCGTCGCCAGCTTGAGGAACGCCGCCCGGCCGTCCAGCAGCACGGGCTGGAGCACGCTCGACGGCGTGGCGAAGGCGGCGCCGTCCGGTGTCAGCGCCCAGCGTGCGCGCCACGGCGCGAGCGGGGCGTCTGGATCGCGCTGCATCAGCTCCGCCGGCTCTCGGCCGCGTACGCCTCGGGCGTCACGCCGACCACGGCTTTGAACTCCCGGCTGAAGTGCGCCTGATCCGCGTAGCCCAGGTCGGCCGCGAGCCGGGCGAGCGCGGGAGGCCCGGGCTCGCGCAGAGCCGCCGCGGCCTCCTGCAGCCGGTACCGCTGGATCAGCCACTTCGGCCCGAAACCGACGTGCCCGGCGACGAGCCGCTGGAGGTGGCGCACGCCGATCCCGAATCGGTCGGCGAGCTGCTCCACCCGGCGCAGGTCTCGGTCCGCCTCGACAGCGGCGACGATCGCGTCGACCAGTCGCGCGTCGGCGTCGGGGGCCGGGAGGTCGCCCAGGGCGGCCTCGACGACGGCGATCGCGCCCTCCGCGTCGTCGTCGGCGAGGCATTCGCGCACCGCGCCGACCGCGGCGGTCAGCGCCCGGGCTGCGAGCGGTTCCAGTGCCTCCAACGGGATCACGAGGGGAGCCCCGCGCAGCGACACGCCGACCCACTGCCGCGCCACGCCCGGTCGCAGCAGCGCGCCGAACGCCCAGCCGTCGCCGGTCAGCGTCCTCCCGGACAGCCCGCGGTTCGCCCGGTGCAGGGCAGCAGTGTCCGCCTCGATCACCAGGTTCGCGGTCGGGTACTCCAGCACCGTCTCGCGCAGGCTCGCGCCGCTGGGGAGCGACCACCGCGGCAGCCAGAAGTGCCGCACGAACGCGGCCGCCGCCTCGCCCGGCGCGCGTCGCTCGATCCGGACGGGCGCAGCGGGGGCGTCGGCTCCGGGTGCGTCGGCTCCAGGGGTGAGCCGGCCCTTGCTCAGCGGCCCTGCGACGGTGGACGAGGTCACGCTGCCATACTTTCACGGTGACTTCGATCCGACCGTACCGTCCTGCCGACCGCGCCGACGTCTACGACATCTGCGTCCGGACGGGGGCCAGCGGCGCGGACGCGCGCGGCCTGTACTCCAGCGACGACCTGCTGCCCGATGTCTTCGCCGGGCCCTACGTGGAGTACCAGCCCGACCTGGCGTTCGTGGTCGACACCGGCGACCGGGTCGCGGGCTACGTGATCGCGGTGGCGGACAGCCACGCGTTCGCCGACTGGTACGACGAGAACTGGCTGCCCGGTTTCCGCGAGCGCTACCCGGTGGCGGCGGCGCCCTCCGCGAAGGAGCGGGAGGCGATCGGGTTCGGGCTCGACCAGCACGAGGCGATCGTCCCGGAGGCCGACCGGTACCCCGCGCACCTGCACATCGACCTGCTGCCCGAGCTGCAGGGTCAGGGCTTCGGGCGCCGGCTCATCCGGGAGCTCCTCGCTGCGCTGAACGATCGCGGCGTGCCCGGCGTGTTCCTCCGGATGTCGCCGACCAACACCGGCGCGATGGCGTTCTACCGCCGGCTCGGCTTCGAGGAGCTGCCCTCCAGCCGCTCGGACGCGCCTGCGCTGGCGATCGCCACGGACGCGGTGGTCTGAGAAGGCCCTAACGGAGCCGCGGCATCCGCTCGAACCAGTACAGCAGCTCGGGCGACCGGCGGCGGAGCTGCGTCATGGTCAGGAAGTCCTCCGGCCGCGTCACCGGCACGTCGAAGTACTCGGCCACCAGCTCCATGTCGTCCACCGACCAGAACTGCCCGCGCATCCGGATGAGCATCCGGCCGTCGTGCCCGGTGATGAAGAGCTGGGGGAGCGTGTCCAGCGTGCTGCCGTCGTAGAGGCGCACCAGCAGGATGGAACCGACGTCGGCGGAGCGGACGAACCGGGTCCGGCCGAAGAAGCCGCGCTCCCGGACGCCGTCCGGCCGGATCGCGATGGTCGCGCTGAGGAACGCGTACACACCGAGGATCGTCGCCAGCACGACCAGCACATGGGCGAACAGGACGTATTTCCAGTCGCCGTCCGGGATCGTGAGCCAGTACAGCACGGCGAACACCGGCGTCGTCAATGCGAGCACGGCGGTGAGCCCGCGCGCGAACAGGTCGCGATGCGGGCGAAGTACGGTCCCCCTCGACACGTCCGTGTCGACCCCCTGATGGTTGCTCATCAGGTCGAGTCTGACGGATTCCCGGGGTCGTTCATAGCGGCATTTTGGGGGACACGGCGTGCTTTCTCCGCGAGGTGTCTGACGCGCAGCGAACGCACCCGGAACGCCGACAGGATGGTCGCCAGCACACCCACGGCGAACAGGATCACCGTGGCGAGATCGTGCATCGACCGGCCGAGCAGCAGGGTCACCGCAGCGAGCGCCACGGTGGCGCAGAGCTGCGAGAACATCGAGCCGGTCATCGTATATATCTAACATGCACCCGTGCCCCCGCGCCACTCGCCCGCCCGCCGAAACGCCGAGGGGCACGTAAACGCCCCTAAAACGCGGTTTTAGGGGCGTTAACGTGCCCTTCGACGGCTATGGGGGAGGGGGAGCGCGGTCAGCCGAGCGCGACTGCGGTCCAGGAGACCGGGGGCAGCTCCACCGTCAGGACGCCGTCCGCGAGCGCGGCCGTGGCGTTCGTGCGCAGCCCGACGCGCTCGGGCTCGGCGAGCGTGTTCTTCGCGTACACGTCGTCGTCGAACAGGCTCAGCGACTCCCGCACCGCGGTCGCGCCCAGGTCATGGACGTCGATCGTGACCGTCTCCGTCTCGGTGAGGCTGCGGTTGACCAGGAACACCGCCGACGCGCCGGTCGCCTCGTCGTGCGTCGCGACCGCGTCCACGACGTCCGCCGTCCCGTGCACCACGGTCTCGTACCTGCCCGTGCGCACGGCCGGGCGCAGCACCTCGCCGCGCGCGAGCCGGCTCGTCACCGAGAACGGGAAGAACGTGGTCTGCCGCCAGGCCGCGCCGCCCGGCTCGGTCATGATCGGCGCGATCACGTTGACGAGCTGGGCGAGGGAGGCGCTGCGCACCCGGTCGTGGTTCTTCAGCAGCGTGATCAGGAGGTTGCCCACGACCACCGCGTCCGCGACCGAGTAGACGTCCTCCAGCTGCCGCGGGGCGACGCGCCACTCGTCGTTGACCTCCTGGGACGCCTGGTGCTCGTCGAGGTACCAGACGTTCCACTCGTCGAACGAGATGGCGATCTTCTTGGCGCTCTTGCGCTTGCTGCCGACGTGGTCCGCCGCCGCGACGACCGTGTCGATGAAGTACTGCATGTCCACCGAGGAGGCCAGGAACGACCCGAGGTCGCCGCCGCGCTCCTGGTAGTAGGCGTGCGCCGAGATGAAGTCCACGTTGTCGTAGGCGTGCTCCAGAACGGTGCGCTCCCAGTCGCCGAAGGTCGGCATCCCGGAGCCGGACGAACCGCACGCGACGAGTTCGAGGTGCCGGTCGGCCGCCTTCATCGCCTGGGCGGTGCGGGCGGCGAGCTTGCCGTAGTCGTCGGCGGTCATGTACCCGGTTTGCCAGGGGCCGTCCATCTCGTTGCCGAGGCACCACATCCGGATGCCGTGCGGCTCGATCGTGCCGTTCGCGATCCGCTGGTCGCTGAGGGCGGTGCCGGACGGGTGGTTGGCGTACTCCAGGAGGTCGAGCGCCTCGTCGATCCCGCGGGTGCCCAGATTCACGGCGAGCATCAGCTCGGACCCGGTCAGCGTCAGCCAGCGCGAGAACTCGTCCAGGCCGACCTGGTTGGTCTCCAGTGAGTGCCAGGCGAGGTCACGGCGCACGGGACGCTGCTCGCGCGGCCCGACGCTGTCCTCCCAGCGGAACCCGGAGACGAAGTTGCCGCCGGGGTAGCGGATGGTGGTCGCGCCGAGCTCTTTCACCAGCTCGACCACGTCGAGGCGGAAGCCGTCCTCGTTCGCGGTCGGGTGTCCCGGCTCGTAGATGCCGTCGTAGACGCAGCGGCCGAGGTGCTCCACGAACGACCCGAAGATGCGCCGGTCGATGGTGGCGACGCGGGCGGACCGGTCGAGGGTGATGGTGGTCTCGGGCATGCTGCTTCCTCTTCTAGCCGTATTACAACGTTGTACAGACATGATCGCGGCCGAATGTGACCGTGTCAAACGGAGTTCGCCGAGGGGCACGTAAACGCCCCTAAATCGCGGTCTTAGGGGCGTTTACGTGCCCCTCGACGGGTCAAAGGGCGGTGGACTCGCGGGGGACGAGGCGGTACGGGACGAGGACGCGCTCGGGCGTGAACGGCGCAGTGCCGCCCTCGATGCGGCGCACCAGCAGGTCGACCGCGGTGCGGGCGATCTCGGCGCGGCCGGGGTCGATCGTGGAGAGCGTCGGCATCGAGTACTGCGTCTCGTCGATGTCGTCGAAGCCGATGATGGCCACGTCCTCCGGCACGCGGAGGCCGGCCTCCTGCAGTGCGCGCAGCGCGCCGAGGGCGATCGCGTCGTTGAACGCCACGACCGCGTCGAACCCGACGCCGTTCGCCAGGAGGTCGCGCATGGCCTCCGCCCCGTTGCGCCGGAGCCAGGAGCCGACGGGCACGATCAGCTCCTCGTCGGAGGGGAGGCCCGCCGCCTCCAGGGCCGCCCGGTAGCCGTCGAGACGCAGCGCGGCGGACCCGATGACCTCCCCGGGATGCGCGCCGAGGGCCACCACGCGGCGCCGGCCGAGCCCGAGGACGTGCTCGGTCGCGGCGCGGGCGCCTTCGGTGTTGCGCATCGTGACGTGGTCGCGCGGCCCGGTGAAGATGCGCTCGCCGAGCAGGACGACCGGGACGGGCATCGCGGCGATGACGTCCTCGTCGTCCTGGTCGAGGGCGAGGACGCTGTAGAGCACGCCGTCCACGAGCTGGGGCCGGGGCCGGCGCAGGGCGGCGATCTCGTGCTCCCGGTCGTCGCCGAACTGCTCGATGAGCACCGAGTACCCGCGCTCGGCGGCGGCCCGCATGACGGCGTCGGCAAGCTCGGCGAAGTAGGCGTTGCGGAGATCCGGGATCATCAGGGCGATGACGTTGGTGCGTCCCGACCGCAGGCTCCGCGCCGACAGGTTCGGCGTGTAGCCGAGCGCGGCGATCGCGTCGAGCACCCGCCGCCGGGTCTCATCCCGCACGTAGGGATGGTCGTTGACGACGTTCGACACGGTCTTGATCGACACCCCGGCCAGCCGGGCGACGTCGTGCAGGGTCACGGCCACGCGCACTCCCGTCTGTTGCCGGTCGGCACGACCTTACAACGTTGCACGGGCGCAGCGCCGCCGAGCGCTCACGCGTCGTGGACGTACGACGTGAGCTCCCGGCCCGGCCGCAGCACCCCGTTCACGATCGCCTCGATGGCGAACTCGCTGGCCCCCGCGAGGTCCACCGACGCCGGATCGAGCAGCCACTGCAGCTGGAGGCCGTCCATCACGGCGAGGATGGACGCCGCGGCCCGGTCGATCGTGTCCGGATCGGTCACGCCCTCCTGTGCGCAGAGCGCCCGGAACGCGGTGTCGATCTCGGCCCGGAGGTTGCGGTACCGCTCCTGGAAGTAGTCCTTCGCCGGATGGCCCTCGGTCACCGACTCCGCGGAGAGCACGGTGAAGACCTGGACGATCCCCGGCCGCAGCGCGTTGCGCTGGGCGGTGCCGACGAGGTGCGCGAACAGCGCTGGGCCACCGGGGATGTGCTGGTCGGCGAGGTGGGCGACGTCGTCGTGATCGCGGAACTCCAGCACCTCCAGGAGCAGGTTGTGCTTCGACCCGAAGTGGTGGAGGACGCCGGCGTGGGTCATCCCGACCTGCTCGGCGATGTCGGAAAGCGTGCCGTTGGTGGAGCCCTTGGCGCCGAACGTCTCGATCGCCGCGCGCAGGATGTCGATGCGCTTCTGCTCGGTCTCCGGACGCGTGCCGGTGCTGCTGCCGATGGCCATTTCCGTCGCTCCTGCCGTGCTGGTTGCGGCCGAGCTTACCAGCCAGTAACCTCACCTCAACCAACTTGCTTTCTGACCAGTAAGCAAGTTATCGTCAGCCGACATTCCGCAGCACCAAGGGCACAACGGATGTGCCCGCCACGAAGGAGAAGCAATGAGGCTTAGGAAGTACCTGATCACGGCATCGGCCATCGCCGCCGTCGGCGCACTCGCGCTCACCGGCTGCTCGTCCGACGGCAAGTCCGGCGCCGCCACCGCCAGCACCGGCTCGCTCACCGTCGCCAAGCCGGATGGCGCCGCCATCCTGGCGACCCAGATCAACAACCCGTTCATCACCACCGGCTCGGGCATGTCGCTCGGCTACGACCGGATGATCTACGAGCCCCTCGCGATCGTCAACCCGGTCGGCAAGAACGAGACCACCCCGTGGCTCGCCTCGAAGGTGCAGTGGAACGCGGACTACACGCAGCTCACCGTCACCCCGCGCACGAACGTCAAGTGGAGCGACGGCAAGGCGTTCACCGCCGACGACATCGTCTTCACCTACAACCTGATCAAGAACACTCCGGCTCTCGACCTGGGCGGCCTCAAGCTGACCGACGTCAAGAAGGACGGGAACAACGTCGTCCTGCACTTCAGCGAGTCCAAGTTCGTCAAGCAGGGCGACGTGCTGCAGGTCCCGATCGTCCCCGAGCACCAGTGGAAGTCCGTCGCCGACGCGACGAAGGACCCCGTGACCAGCGCCGTCGGCACCGGTCCGTACACGATCAAGACCTTCTCGTCGCAGGGCGTCGTCCTCCAGGCGCGCAAGGACTACTGGGGCGGCACCGTCCCGGTGGCCCAGCTCAAGTACCTCGAGTACAACGA
This sequence comes from Leifsonia sp. NPDC056824, assembly GCF_042789575.1. NCBI lineage: Bacteria > Bacillati > Actinomycetota > Actinomycetes > Micrococcales > Microbacteriaceae > Leifsonia > Leifsonia sp. NPDC056824. The sequence goes on from NZ_JBHUAV010000003.1 coordinate 80,932, forward strand.
CAACACCGGCCTCCTCCGCGCGCTGCAGAGCGGCGAGACCGACTGGGCGCAGATCTTCATCACGGACTACCAGAAGAACTACGTGGACAAGGACCCGAAGCACAACGTGTTCTGGGGCGCCAACGTCCTGAGCCCCGACATGATCGTGGTCAACACGGCGAAGGCCCCGTTCAACAACGTGGCGCTCCGCAAGGCCGTCAACATGGTCATCGACCGCAAGGCGCACGCCGTGACGGCGCGCGGCAACGCCGGCCCCGAGCTGACCAACGTGTCGGGCATCCCGCAGCCGACCGGTGACCAGTACATCGCGTCCGACTACAAGGACCAGACCTTCAAGATCGACGTCGACGGCGCCAAGAAGGTCCTGACGGACGCCGGCTACACCTGGAAGTCCGGCGCGCTGACCGACCCGTCCGGCAAGGCGGTCTCCTTCACCCTGCAGGACCCGCAGGGCTGGAACGACTACGTCACGGGCATCCAGCTCGTCGCCACGCAGCTCAAGACCACGCTCGGCATCGACGCGAAGGTCGCGACTCCGGACGCCGACACCTGGTTCGCCAACGTCGCCTCCGGCAACTTCGACGCCGTGCTGCACTGGACCGGCTCCGGCTCGAACCCGTGGCACATCTACGACGACGTGATGAACTCCAGCTACCTCGACCAGGCCGCAGACGGCAAGGTCTCGGACAACTTCGGGCGCTACAGCAACCCGGAGGCGACCGCCCTGCTGAAGGAGTACGCGCAGGCGTCCGACGACACCGCCCGCACCGCCGCTCTCGACAAGCTGCAGAAGATCTTCGTGGACGACGTCCCGGCGATCCCGATCGGCACCCACCCGCAGCTCGCCGAGTACAACACCCGGAAGTTCGTGGGCTGGCCGAGCGAGAAGGACCAGTTCGCCACCGCCGACCCGACCCAGCCGTCGGCCGTCCAGGTGCTGATGAACCTGAAGCCCGCGGGCAAGTAGTCGCCCCGAGCGACCTCACCCAACCCGTCCGGGGCGGGCGGCGGCCTCGTGCCGCCGTCCGCCCCGGGCGACCCGCGGACAGCATGAAAGCGACGCCATGACAGACTCCCTTCTCTCCGTGCGCGACTTCTCGGTCGTGTACGACGTCGACCCGCCGGTCGCGGCGGTCAAGAACGTCTCCCTCGACATCAAGCGCGGCGAGATCGTCGGTCTCGCCGGCGAGAGCGGCTGCGGCAAGACCACCCTCGCCTACGGCGTGCAGCGCCTGCTCAAGCCGCCGGCCGTGATCACCAGCGGCAGCGTCGTCTTCCACGACCAGGGCGGCGAGGACATCGACATCAACGCCCTCGACGCGGAGCAGATGCGCCGCTTCCGCTGGGACAAGACCTCGATGGTCTTCCAGGGGGCGATGAACGCCCTCAACCCGGTGGCCACCATCGGATCGCAGCTCGACGACGTGTTCCAGGTGCACCGTCCCGGGATGAGCAAGGCCGAGCGCCGCGCGGCGGTCGTAGAGCTCCTGGAGATCGTCAAGGTGGGCGGCCAGCGAGTGCGCTCCTACCCGCACGAGCTCTCCGGAGGGATGCGCCAGCGCGTCATGATCGCGATGGCCCTCGCCCTCCGTCCGCAGCTCATGGTCATGGACGAGCCGACGACCGCGCTGGACGTGCTCGTGCAGCGCGAGATCCTCAAGCAGATCTCGCAGCTCCGCCACGACTTCGGCTTCTCCGTCGTCTTCATCACGCACGACCTCCCGCTGCTGCTGGAGATCAGCGACCGGATCGCCATCATGCGCGACGGCGAGATCGTGGAGCTCGCCACCGCCGAGCAGATCTGGGCGAACCCGCAGCACGAGTACACGCAGAAGCTGCTGCAGTCGTTCCCGCGCCTCACCGGCGAGAGAGGAGTGGTCGTCCGATGACGACGCTCGAGTTCAAGAACGTCACCAAGATCTACAACGTCCGCGGCTCCGGGCAGCTCAAGGCCCTGGACGACGTCAGCTTCACGCTGGGCCAGCGCCAGACGATCGGCCTTGTCGGCCAGTCCGGCAGCGGCAAGTCCACGATCGCGAAGATCCTCACCCAGCTCGAGACGCCGACCCGCGGCGAGGTGCTGCTGGACGGCGCCCCGATCCCGACGTCGGGCAAGCGGCTGCGGCAGTACCGCCAGCAGCTCCGGATGGTCTTCCAGGACCCGTTCGCCTCGCTGAACCCCTCGCACACGATCCGCCACCACATCGAGCGCCCGCTCCGGCTGGACCACGTCGTCCCGAAGGGCGAGGTGGACGACGAGGTGCGGCGCCTGCTGCGCCGCGTCCAGCTCGACGCGAACGCGGTGATCGACCGCCGTCCGCACGAGCTCTCCGGCGGCCAGCGGCAGCGTGTGGCCATCGCCCGCGCGCTGGCCTCCCGGCCGACCCTGCTGGTCGCCGACGAGCCGGTGTCGATGCTCGACGTGTCGCTGCGCGTCGGCGTCCTGAACCTGCTCGCCGACCTGCAGCGCGAGGAAGGCCTCGGGGTGCTCTACATCACCCACGACCTGGCCACCGCGCGGCACTTCAGCGACGAGATCATCGTCCTCAACCAGGGCAGGATCGTCGAGCACGGCCCGGCCGACGACGTCATCCTCCGCCCGCAGGACCCGTACACCCGCGAGCTCCGCGCCGCGTCCCCCGACCCGGAGAAGCACTTCGGTGCCCTGACCGCCCTGAAGGCACCGATCGCGCAGACCACAGGAGGTGCGCTGTGAGCGCAGAGACAGTCAGAGCCGACTCTTCCCTCGACCCGGCCCTCGTCGGCACGACCGCCACCCGGGCGGAGCGCCGCGGCGTCCGCGTCCCGTGGCGGTTCATCGGCGGCCGCGTCGCCTTCTACGTGTTCACCCTGTGGGCGGCCATCACGATCAACTTCTTCATCCCGCGCCTGATGAAGGGCGACGCCGTCTCCTCCTATATGGCGCGCAGCCAGGGACAGCTCACCCCCGACGCGGAGAAGGCGCTGCGTCTCCTGTTCGGCGTCGACAAGTCGGTGCCGCTCTGGCAGCAGTACCTCGACTACTGGAACATGCTGCTGCACGGCAACCTCGGCGTCTCCATCTCGACGGGCATGGCGCCGGTGGGCGACGCGATCGCCTCCGCCCTGCCGTGGACGCTCGGCCTGGTCGGCTTCGCCACGGTGGTCTCCTTCCTGATCGGCACCGGCCTCGGCGCGGTGATCGGCTGGCGGCGCGGCGGCAAGCTGGACGTCTTCATCCCGATCACGACGTTCCTCGGCACGATCCCGTACTTCTGGCTCGGCCTGATCTTCATCGCGATCTTCTCCACGACGCTCGGCTGGTTCCCCGCCGGGCACGCCTACGAGCTGGGCGTCGACCCGGGCTGGAACGCGGACTTCATCGGCCAGGTGCTCTCGCACGGCGCCCTCCCGATGGCCACCATCGTGGTCGTCTCGATCGGCGGCTGGGTGCTCGGGATGCGCAACATGATGCTGACCGTGCTCGACGAGGACTACATCACCGTCGCGCAGGCGAAGGGCATGCCCGACCGGCGCGTGCTGTGGCGCTACGCCGCCCGCAACGCCGTGCTGCCGCAGATCCAGAGCTTCGCGCTCGCGCTCGGCTTCATCGTCAGCGGCACGATCGTGATGGAGATGGTGTTCTCCTATCCCGGCATCGGCCTGCTGCTGCTCAACGCGACCAACGCGAAGGACTACGCGCTCATGCAGGGCATCTTCCTCGTGCTCGTGCTCGCCGTCCTGATCGCGAACATCATCGCCGATATCGCGTACGCCATCCTCGACCCGCGCACCCGCCAGACGGAGGCCTGAACATGACCATGCCGCAGACTGCCTTCATCCAGGCGGCCACCCCCGAGCCCCCTGCGCCGAAGAAGACCACCTTCTGGTCGCAGCTCAAGGCCTCCCTGGCCATGTTCAGCAACCCGAAGTCGGCCACCGGACTGATCATCCTGGGCGTGTTCGTGCTCGTCGCGATCTTCGCCCCGCTGCTCGCCCCGTACGACCCGAACGCGCAGAACCTGAAGGAGACGCTGCAGCCGCCGTCGTTCGAGCACCTCCTGGGAACGACGCACATCGGCCAGGACGTCTTCAGCCAGCTCGTCTACGGGACCCGCGGCGTGCTCGTCGTCGGCTTCCTGGCGACGATCATGGCCACGGTCGTGGCGATCGTCGTCGGCGTGACCGCCGGCTACCTGCGCGGCTGGAAGAGCGAGTCGCTGTCCGCGCTGTCGAACGTGTTCCTCGTCATCCCGGGCCTGCCGCTGATGATCATCGTCGCCTCCCAGTTCCAGGACCCGCCGCTGCCGCTCATCGCGGCCGTGCTCGGCCTGACCGGCTGGGCGTGGGGCGCCCGCGTGCTGCGCGCGCAGACGATGTCGCTGCGCAACCGGGACTTCATCCAGGCCGCACGGGCGAACGGCGAGCCGCTGCACCGGGTGATCCTGGTGGAGATGCTGCCGAACCTCCTGGCGATCATCGCGTCCAGCTTCGTCGGCACCATGACGGCCGCGGTGCTGGGCCTGACCACCCTCGCGTTCATCGGCGTCATCCCGGTGTCGAACCTGAACTGGGGCACCATCCTGTTCTGGGCGCAGCAGAACAACGCGTTCCCGGACTACTGGTGGTGGTACGTCCCCGCCGGCCTGTGCATCGCGCTGCTCGGCGTCTCCCTCGCCCTCATCAACTTCGGCATCGACGAGTACGTCAACCCGCGCCTGCGTTCGGCAGGCGAGCGTGCCCGCGCCATGAAGCGCAAGGGCATGAACCTCAACGCCGCCGTCACCCAGGTGCGCACGACCTCCACGACGTCCGACTCCACGACGGCCCCGGCCGCAGCGACCCCGGAAAGCACCACCGCATGACTTCGACCCTCCCGTCCACCACTATCGAGCTCGCAGAGGCGAACCTCCCGTACCAGGACCCGTCACGGACGACCGCTGCGCGTGTGCGCGACCTCCTCGACCGCATGACGGTGGAGGAGAAGGTCGGCCAGATGCTGCAGCTCGACGCGCGCGACGACCTCCAGGACCACGTCCTGCGCCGTCACGTCGGCTCGATCCTGCACACCTCCCCGGAGCGCATCCTGGAGGCCAACCGGCTCACCGCGCAGACCCGGCTGCGGATCCCGCTGCTCGTCGGCGAGGACTGCATCCACGGCCACTCGTTCTGGCCGGGCGCCACGATCTACCCGACGCAGCTCGGGATGGCCGCGTCGTGGGATGCGGAGCTGATCGAGCGCGTCGCCCGCGCCAGCGCGGAGGAGGTCGCCGTCACCGGTGTGCACTGGACCTTCTCCCCGGTGCTGTGCATCGCCCGCGACCTCCGCTGGGGACGCATCAGCGAGACGTTCGGTGAGGACCCGTTCCTCATCGGCGAGCTCGCCAGCGCGATGGTCCGCGGCTACCAGGGCGACGGTCTCGACGACCCGACCGCCATCCTCGCGACCGCGAAGCACTTCGCCGGCTACTCGGAGACGCAGGGCGGCCGGGACGCGAGCGAGGCCGACATCTCGCGGCGCAAGCTGCGGAGCTGGTTCCTGCCGCCGTTCGAGCGCGTCGCCCGCGAGGGCTGCCGCACGTTCATGCTCGGCTACCAGAGCACCGACGGCGTGCCGATCACGGTGAACGACTGGCTGCTCAGCGAGGTGCTGCGCGGCGAGTGGGGCTACACGGGCACGCTCATCACGGACTGGGACAACGTCGGCCGGATGGTCTGGGAGCAGAAGGTCCAGCCCGACTACGCCCACGCAGCGGCCGCCGCGGTGAAGGCCGGCAACGACATGGTCATGACCACCCCGCACTTCTACGAGGGCGCGCTGGAGGCCGTGGCGCAGGGGCTGCTCGCGGAGGACGCCTTCGACGCCGCCGTCGCCCGCATCCTGACGCTGAAGTTCGACCTCGGCCTGTTCGAGGACCCGCGCCTTCCGTCGCCCACGCTGGACGAGGTGGTCGGCAGCGCGGCGCACGCGGAGCTGAACCTGGAGATCGCGCGCCGCTCGATCGTGCTGCTGGAGAACGACGGGACGCTGCCGCTCGCGTCGTCCTCGCCGCTGCGCGTCGCCCTCGTCGGCCCGCTGGCCGACGACGCGCAGACCCAGCTCGGCGACTGGGCCGGGGGCTCGGGGCAGGCCGGCTGGCTCGACGGGCAGCCGCGCGAGATGATCACGACCGTGCTCGACGGCCTGACCGCGATCGACGGGTGGACCGTGACGCACGCGCGCGGCGCCGACATCCTCACGCTGGAGGACGACCCGCGCGGCGCGACGTTCCAGGACGGGCAGCCGCGGCCTCCCGTGGTCGTGCCGTGCGCGCCGGACGCCGACCTGATCGCCGAGGCGGTGGCCGCCGCTGCGTCGTCGGATGTCGTCGTGGCCGTCGTGGGCGACCGCATCGAGCTGGTCGGGGAGGGCCGCTCCACCGCGACGCTCGAGCTGATCGGCGGCCAGATCGCGCTGCTCGACGCCGTGATCGCGACCGGTAAGCCCGTCGTCGTGGTGTTGCTGGCCTCGAAGCCGCTGGTGCTGCCGCCGTCGGTCTCGCGGGCCGCCGCGGTGCTGTGGGCGGCGAACCCGGGCATGACGGGCGGCCAGGCCCTCGCGGAGCTCATCGCCGGCCAGGTCGAGCCGTCGGGGCGCCTCCCGATCTCGTTCGCCCGCCACGTCGGCCAGCAGCCGACCTACTACAACCAGCTCCGCGGCCAGCACGGCGACCGCTACGCCGACCTGACCCAGGCGCCGGCGTGGGCGTTCGGCCAGGGCCTGTCGTACACGACGGTGAGCTACGCGGACCTGACGCTCGCCGCCACCTCGCTCGCTGCGACCGACTCCATCGAGGCCTCCGTGACGGTCACCAACACGGGCTCCCGCCCGGTGCGCGAGACCGTGCAGGTGTACGTGCGCGACCAGGTCACCAGCGTGAGTTGGGCCGACAAGGAGCTGAAGGGGTACCGGCAGGTGGAGCTGGCGCCGGGGGAGTCGGCGCGGGTGCGGCTCAGCCTCCCCGTCGCCGAGTGCACGATCGTGGACGCGGCGGGGGACCGGAAGGTCGAGGCGGGCGAGTTCGAGCTGCTGGTCGGGTCGTCGTCGCGGGACGCCGACCTGCTGGGGGTGGCGTTCGAGGTGCGGTGAGTCGTTGGGCAGGAGATTCCCCTGGAATCTCCTGCCCAACGCCGTTCAGAAGGCGTCTTGCGCGCGTGTCGCGGCAACACTCCTTCTGCAGGTCGGCCAGTTGACGGGCCGCAGCCGGCCGGTCGGCAGACTCCCGGTAGGCTCCGAATGTGGATACCGAACGTTACCCGCGATACCGGTTGCTGACGGGGCCGGACGACTCCGCCTTCTGTCACCGAGTCAGTGACGCCCTCGAGCTCGGTTATGAGCTGTACGGCCCGCCCGCAGCCACCTTCAATGGAACGAGTGTCATCGTCGCTCAAGCCATCCTGTGGGGCCGCGACGAGCCGACGCCGCTCATCCCGTGACCCTCGCCCCGATCGACCTCGAGACCTGGCCGCGCCGGCAGCACTTCGAGCACTATCTGGACGCGTCGCCGTGCACGTACTCGCTCACGGTGGAGCTCGACGCGACCGCGTTCGCCGCCGCGCTGCGGGCGTCCGAGCGCAAGACCTACCTGGCCCAGATCTGGGCGATCGCGACCGTCGTCAACGCGCACCCGGAGTTCCGGATGGGGCTGACCGGGGCGGGAGCGCCCGGCGTCTGGCCGGTCGTTCATCCCGCTTTCTCCGTCTTCGACGCGGAGCGGGAGACCTTCTTGTCCGTCTGGGCGCCGTACGACGCCGACTTCGCGACGTTCCATGAGGCCGCCGCGGCCGTGGTCGCCGAGAACACGCCGGCCACCGGGATGCTCCCTCAGGGGCAGCCGCCGGCGAACACCTTCGACGTGTCGAGCGTTCCGTGGGCGTCGTTCACCGGCTTCGCGCTGAACATCCGCGACGCGTGGCGGCATCTGGCGCCGATCGTCACCCTCGGCCGGTACGTCGAACGCGAGGGGCGCCTGCTGCTCCCGCTCGCGCTGCAGCTCCATCACGCGGCCGCCGACGGGTTCCACACCGCACGGCTCGTGAACGAACTCCAGGCACTCCTCGACGACCCCGCGTGGGTCACCGCAGAGCCCGCCTGCGGGAGTTCGTCCACAGGCCGATAATCTGGCCCGATGCAGCTGAGGCAGCTTTTCGGGCTCGATGGACGGACGGCGCTGGTGACCGGAGGGAGTTCCGGCATCGGCAGGGCGATCGCAGTGGCTCTCGCCGATGCGGGTGCCCGCGTGCTGATCGCGGCGCGCACACCGTCCACGATCGCCGAGACCGTTGCCGAGATCAGGACGCGCGGCGGCTTGGCGGAGGGCCGGCCGGCGGACCTGTCGACGCGGGCCGGGGCTCACGCACTGGCCGACGCTGTCGGCGATGTCGACATCCTCGTGAACTCCGCGGGCATCAACCTGCGTCCCCCAATGGCGGAGCTCGACGAGGCCACCTGGGACGCGACGATGCGGGTGAACCTGGACGCCCCGTTCGTGCTCGGGCAACGATTGGCTCCCGGCATGGTCGCCCGCGGCTACGGCAGGTTCATCCACATCAGCTCGCAGCAGGCCCACCGGCCGTTCGCGTCGAGCGGCGCCTACGGGGTGTCCAAGGCCGCCCTGGAGGCGCTCGCCCGATCCCAGGCGGAGGCGTGGTCGATGAGCGGGGTCACCTCGAATGTGCTCGTGCCCGGTTTCGTGCAGACCCCGCTGAACGCGCGCCTCAGCTCCGACCCCGCGATGGTCGAGGCGCTCGCGGCCCGCACGCTCGTCGGGCGGAACGGCGTGCCGGAGGATTTCGCCGGCCCCGCGGTCTTCCTCGCGAGTCCCGCGTCCGCGTATGTGACGGGGCAGTCGATCGCCGTCGACGGAGGGTTTTCGGTGCATTGACGAGGGGGACCGGCTGTCGTCGGCGTCGGTTGGGCAGGAGTTTCCCCTGAAAACTCCTGCCGAACGCCGCTCCGAAGGAGACTCCCACGCGTGTCGCGGCAAGACTCCTTCGGAAGGGTCGGCGTTCGCCGAGCCGTCAGCGGACCAGCCGCCCCTCCCCGTCGCGCGGGTTCACCCGGTGCCCGCTGAGGATCGAGATCCGGTTGAACGCGTTGATCGCCACAGCGATCCACTCGGCGGCGACGTACGCGTCCTCCCCGAGCACCGCACGCGCGCCGGCGAGGTCCGCGCGCGCATCCTCGGTGAGCGGCAACACCGTCGCCGCCTCCGCGACAGCCAGCACCGCCCGGTCGCGCTCGTCGTAGAGTTCCGCGTCCCGCCAGGCCGGCAGCATGTCCAGTTTCTGCTGGGGGACGCCCGCCGTCCTGGCCTCCCGGGAGTGCAGGTCGAGGCAGTAGGCGCACGCGTTGAGCTGGGAGGCCCGCACCTTGAGGAGCTCGACCTCCTGCGCGGTCAGCCCCTTGGCGAGCGCGGTCTCCGCCACGATGACGGACCACGCTCGTGCGGCCTGCCAGGCCTCGGGCGCCGCCTTGTCCAGGTAGGCGGTCATTCGGTGTCCGCCCGCTGCTGGAGGCGGGCGCGCCAGTCGGCGGGGAGCCTGCTCGCCGGTCCGGGAACGCCCTGATCCTCCGGGTGGCTCGTCGCGGGAGCGAGGGCCGGGCCTTCCGCGTACTGGTCGGTGCGGAAGTCCCAGTACCAGTCCTCGCCCGGCTCGAAGCTCTGGATGTAGGGGTGCCCGGTCGCCGCGGCGTGGGCGCGGGCGTGCCGCGAGAGCGAGTCGTCGCAGCAGCCGATGTGCCCGCACGCGGCGCAGCGGCGCAGGTGCACCCACCAGCCGCCGTCCGCCTCGCATTCGACGCAGCCGGTGCCGCTCGGCGGCACGCTCGGGTCGATTTCGTCCGTCATGTCCGCCCCTTCGGTCGTGGGAAGGCTCACTTTAGTGCGTGCGGGTGCGGGGACCCCGGAGACGGGTCGAGCGCAAGATCGGTTGATGTCACCTCGCCTGCTCCGATGAACTCGGACGGTTCTGCCATGAGCGGGACGAGGAGGCGCCCGACCGCCGGCCCGACGACTTCGAGTGCCGCCGCCGCGTCCTCTGGGCTGTTCCAGAGGTTCAGCACGAAGCGCTTGCCCCCGTCGATGTCGACGCTCATGGTGCCGACGTAACCGGGCTGCGCCGAGTGGATGCGGTCGAATTCGGCCAGGGCGTCCTGATGTGCGTCCAGGCCGGCCGGGTCGAAGGTGTTGAGTCTGAGAACTGCATACATGGCGCTCACCGTGCCCGGTTGGAGCGTGCGGCAGTGAGGCCGGCGATGAGCGTACCTCCGGCGACCAGATGCATCGCCAGAAGCGCGGCTTTGACGTCCCCTCCCACTCCGAAAGCGAGGGGTCCCGACAGTGAGAGTGCGAGGACGGCGAGGGCGACGGCGATCCACCACCGCCGCCCGGCCACACCGAAGCGCGTGACGAGCGTGAGCGTTCCCCAGGCGGCGAGTCCGGCGACGAGGGCGACGATCGCGATCGCGACGGGGGTCACGGTCTGATCCAGTCCTGGCCCGAATGAGACGGTGAGTGCGATGTCGAGCATCGCGGCGACCAGCCAGACGGCCAGGCTGGCGACAACGGCGGCGAGCACCCACACCACGGACCGGGCCCTCGTGGAGCGGAGCATTCGGGCGTTCATTTCGGGGGCCTCCTACGGCGTTGTCGAGGATATAGTTAGTCGTCTAACCAATGAGAGAACGTTAGCCGTCTAACTAATGGAGCGCAAGGACGTCATGGAATTCGAGCAGGCCCACGCACTGAACCGAGCGATCAGGACGATCGGAATGCGCCATCGCACCCTCGCCGGGGTCGCGCTCTCCCAGGTGGGCCTGTCGGTCGGGCAGGAGGCGCTGATCATGGAGCTGGCCGAGCACGGTCCCCGCACCCAGGCACAGCTTGCCGCGGCGGCCGGATGCGAGCCGCCGACGATCACGTCGGCCGTGCAGCGTCTGGAGGCGTTGGGACTCGTCAGCCGAGCTCCGTCGTCGGCGGATAAGCGCGCGACGATCGTCGACCTGACCGACGAGGGAACGGCGCTGTTGGCGGAGCTGGATTCCGCGTGGGTGCGACTGGCGGAGGCGACAGTCAGTGGGCTCGCCCACACGCAGGTAACGGATCTTGTCGCTGCGCTGAGCGACCTCGCGGCGAGCCTGCGGGCGGCGTCGATCGCGCCGGCCGTCGCGACGCCTCCGGAGGGCGAAGGTCTTCAGATCGCATCCCCGGGGACGGCTCGATAGGCGGTCGCGAGCTCGCGGATCACCGTGTTCTCGGTGTCGAAGCGCTCGAAACCGATATCTTCAGTGCTGGCGATCCCGTCGCATCCTATCGTTGACTCTCCAGGATTTGCATAGCTACAATGCGACGAAATCGATTACATCGGTGTGATCGAGGATTGGGTGAGTAGGCATGCAGAAACGAAAAGCCTGGTTGGCTGTTCTGGCCGCCACGGCACTGTTCGGCGGGATCGTGTCCCCGGTGATGATGACGCAGCCGGCGCGGGCGAGCTCGAGTCCGCCGGAGAGCAGCTTCTTCTCCACGAAGGCCGAAGAGGAGAGTTCCACGATCCAGACCCAGAGCGACGGCGACCTCTGGGCGTCCTGCTGGGCGGACGACGGCAACCTGTACGCCGCCAACGGCGACGGCAAAGGCTTCAGCCTGAACGGCGTGTCCTCCGACGTGTCGGTCTCGCGCATCGCGGGTGGCCCGACCACTCTGACCGGAACCACTGTCTCGCAGGGCAACGCGGTCTCGCAGGTGTGGACCGCCGGAAACTACAACCGCAAGCCGACCGGCATGGTGTGCGTGAACGGCACGCTCTACCTGGCGGTGCAGGACCTCAACTTCTCCTTCAATGACGCCCCGGCCGCGACGATCGTCAAGTCGACGGATCACGGCGCGACGTGGACCTGGGACCACAGCGGCCCGATGTTCAACAACCACGTCTTCACCACGATGTTCTTCGCCGACTTCGGGCAGAACAACGCCAACGCGCCCGACGGCTACGTGTACGTCTACGGTCTCGACGGCAATTGGCGGACCTCCTTCGACCACACCGTCCCCGACCCGGTGGACCTCTACCTCGCTCGCGTGCCGAATACGAGCGTCCAGAACAGGTCGACGTGGCAGTTCTACTCGGGGCTGAGCGGCGGCGCCGCGACGTGGTCGTCGGACATCAACGCGAAGCAGGCGGTCCTCCACGACGACGCCAGGATCTACCAGACGATGCTCGGCAGCGGAGTGAACAACCTCACCAAGCTCGCGCAGGGTGGCGTCCTCTACGACAAGCCGATCAACAGGTACATCTACTCGTCCTGGACCGAATACACGCACGAGTTCTACGAGTCTCCGACGCCGTATGGTCCGTGGTCGCACTTCAAGACCAAGGACTTCGGCGGCTATCCGTGGACGCAATCCAAGAACGGCGGATACGCGACCACGATTCCGTCCAAGTTCCTGAGCGCTGACGGTCTGTCGATGTATCTGCAGTCGAACGTCTGTCCGTGCGGAGGCGGTGGGACGAGCGTGTACGACTTCGCGCTGCGGAAGCTGACCCTGGCGCTGGGGCCGACGGCGGGTCCGACGAACGGGATCAGCAACACGACGAACCTGGCGCAAGCGGCGGGCACCGTGCCGATCGAGCGGGTCGCGCACTTCGGGAACAACACCTTCTACAACGACGGGAACTACGGGAACTCCGAGGACGACTGGAACAACGAGGTCAAGGGGACCGACGCGAGCTGGTGGGGCTACACCTGGCCGACGCAGTACACGATGAACCAGCTGATGTACACGACGGGGACGATGTTCTCCGACGGCGGCTGGTTCGCCTCCGGGCTGCGGGTTCAGATCAGGCACGGGAACTCGTGGAGCGACGTCACGGGTACGTGGACGACGCCCGGGTACCCGTTCAGCGGCGCCGTCGGAAACAACGCGAGCTACATCTTCACCTTCGACCCGGTCGCGGGCGACGGCATTCGGATCGTCGGCACTCCCGGCGGTGCATCGACGTTCACCTCGATCGGAGAGCTGACGGTGCACTACGCCGGCAACTACTCCGTCGGCGGGGCCATCCTCACCGAGTACAACAACGTCGGCGGATCGGGCGGCCTCCTCGGAGCTGCTGTCACGGACGAGACCTCGACGCCGAACTCGCCGTGGGGTGTCGGACGATACAACCACTTCCAGAAGGACGGGTCGATCTACTGGACGTCCACAACGGGAGCTCATGAGGTGCACGGCGCGATCCACGACGAGTTCGCGCGGATCGGCTGGGAGCAGACGATGGGTTTCCCCACCACGGATGAGACCACGACACCGGATGGGATCGGGCGATACAACGTGTTCCAGGCGGGTTCCATCTATTGGACGCCGTCCACCGGTGCGCACGATGTGCTCGGAGTGATCAAAGCGAAGTGGGCCTCCCTCGGCTATGAGCGGAGCGTGCTCGGCTACCCCATCTCGGACGAGCTCAACGACCCCGTGGGCAAGCGAAGCAACTTCCAATACGGCTACATCATCTTCAACGCGTCCACGGGTGTCGCCACCGCCTACTACAACAACGGCTCGCCCGTCTGAGCCGGTGTCGCGTGCGTCCGGCACGCCGGGGTAAGGTTTCCCTGGCGCGCCGGGCGCGTGCCCCCAATTCTCCTGAAGACCCTCTCATTGAGGGCGCATCCTGCAATCGGTTTCTCCCGCGCTCTGCCTGCAAAATGCTGGTTTCTAACAGTTCTGGCGCGAAAGCTTGACGAAATCGATTTCATCGGGTTGACTTGCTCTATCGCAAGCGTCACCGACCCGACTTCGAGATGAAATCGCCGGTCGTTTGCGCCGCACCAGCAGTGACCCCCACACCACGAGATCCACGTACCAATGGAGGTATGAGTGAATGCAACGCCCACGGGCGACGGCGTCCTGAACAGCCCGTCGTCCGCCACGTCCAGCGTCAGCCGGCGCAGCGTCCTGAAGCTCGGGGCCGCCGGTCTCGCGCTCGGCGCGTCGTCCGCCCTGCTCACCGCCTGCGGTGCGCAGAGCAAGCCGATCACCGGCGCCGGCGGCGCCAAGGAGATCGAGTTCTGGAACTTCTACGGCCCGTCCCCCAAGGCCAACCCGCAGAGCGAGTGGTTCGTCAAGATCGTCGACGAGTGGAACTCCAGCCACGACGTGAAGGTCAAGCTCCGCTACATCGCGAACGCCGACTACATCTCGGGCAACGTCCTGCAGTCCGCGTTCGCCAGCGGCAAAGGCCCTGACATCTTCCTGCTGAGCCCCGGCGACTTCCTCCGCTACTACAACGGCGGCGTGCTCCAGGACCTCACCCCGCACATCAAGAAGGATGTCGTCGCCGACTTCCTCCCCGGCACCCTCGACACCCGCAAGGTCGGCGACAAGATCTACGCCGTCCCGATGGAGTCCGAGCCGCTGGCCCTCTACTACTCGAAGTCCGCGTTCGCCGAGGTCGGCATCACCGACGCCAACCTCCCGAAGACGTGGGACGAGGTCCTCACGGTCGCGAAGCAGCTCACGAACGGCAAGCGTTTCGGCCTGCTCTTCGAGACCACCCCGGGCTTCTACCAGAACTTCACCTGGTACCCCTTCATGTGGCAGGGCCACGGCGCCCCGGTCAACGGCAAGAAGGCCACCTTCGACTCCGACCCGGTGCACGCCGCGCTCAAGTTCTGGGGCGACAGCATCTCCTCCGGCGTCTCCCCGCGCAAGCCGCTGGGCAACGGCGGCGGCGACGCCCCCTCGAACCTCGCCAGCGGCTACGTCGCCATGCAGCAGACGGGCATCTGGTCGGTCGCGGACCTGCGTCAGCAGGCTCCGAACTTCCAGTACGGCATCATGCCGCTGCCGACCCCTCCCGGCGGAAAGCCGACGTCCATCATGGGCGGCTGGGCGTTCACCGCGAACGCCAAGGGCGCCAACCCGGAGGCCGCGGCCGAGTTCATCGCCTGGGCCCTCGCCTCGTCGTCGAAGGACAGCATCGAGCGCGGCCGGGTCTGGGACACCGTCGCGAAGTCCGACATCCCCGTCCGGCAGAGCGTCCTCGACGCGGCCAAGGCCAAGGGCGCGTTCGACGACCCCAACATGAAGTTCTTCGCCGACGTCGTCGCGCCGACCGGCCGCGGTGAGCCCCGCTACCCACCGCAGATCATCAAGGCCATCGAGGACGCCATCCAGGCCGTCCAGCTCGGCGGCCAGCCGGCCAGCGCCGCTGCGGCGACGGCCCAGGCGACGATCTCGCAGTTCATCTCCACGTATAACGGTGCGCCGATTCTATGACCGACCGCACCACCCTGGTCCCGTCGTCGGGCTTGCTGCCGCGTAGCGGTGGCAAGCCCACGATGGGCCGGCTCCGCCGCCGTCGGGAGGCGAGGGCCGCGTGGCTCTTCCTGCTTCCTGACGGCGTCGGCCTGCTGCTCTTCGTCGGGCTGCCGATGGCGCTCGCCCTGCTCGTGTCGCTCTTCAACGTGGACGGCTTCGGCAACTACACGTTCGTCGGCCTGCAGAACTTCATCCAGATGGGCTCCGACCCGCTGCTCTGGAAGAGCGTCGGCGTCACCCTGACCATCATGGTGACGTTCGTGCCGATCACGTTCGTGCTCTCGCTCGCCGTCGCGATCCTCGTGAAGGACAAGTTCCCCGGCGTCGGCGCCGTGCGCTCGATGTTCTTCGTGCCGAACGTGCTGAGCCTCGTCGTCATCGGCGTGCTCTGGCAGTTCATGCTCGTGGAGAAGCGCGGCGTGCTCACCCAGTTCCTCGGCACGTTCGGGCTCGGCAACGTCTCGTGGCTCGGCACGCCTTCCCTCGCGCTCGGCACCGTCATCGCGGCGAGCGTCTGGTACACCATCGGCTACCAGATGTTCCTGTTCCTCGGCGGTCTCTCCGACATCCCGCAGGAGTACCTGGACGCGGCGAAGGTCGACGGGGCGAACGCCTGGGGCCGGTTCCGCAACGTCATCTGGCCGCTGCTCGCGCCGACCAGCTTCTTCGTGCTGATCACCTCGATCGTCGCGTCCGTCACGGGCGTGCAGGCGTTCGACCTGATCTACGTCCTCACGAAGGGCGGTCCCGCGAACTCGACCTCCACGGTCGTCTTCTACATCTACCAGCAGGCGTTCCAGTTCGGGAACTACGGCTACGCCGCGGCGATCACGTCGCTCACCGTCGTGTTCCTGGTCGTCGTGAGCGTCGTGCTCCTGCTTGTCACCCGAGGAGGCCGGTTCAATGCCGACGCTCGCTGAGTCCGTCGATGCCCCGGAGGCCACCGCGTCGCGCGACTCCCACGCCCAGCGGACGCCGCGCCCGCGGCGCCGGCGTGCGCTCTCCGAGAAGCGCCGCTCCGTCGTCACCCGCACGATCGTGGGCTGGGTGCTCGGCCTCATCACGCTGTTCCCGGTGCTCTGGCTGATCCTGTCCGCCTTCCGTCCCGCGGGGGAGACCTTCGCATCCGGCTGGCCGACGAGCCTGACGCTCGACAACCTCACGTACGTGCTCACGCAGGTGCCGTTCCCGCGCTACCTGCTCAACAGCGCGATCGTGTCGATCGGCGTCACCGTCGCCGCGCTGCTGTTCCACTCGATGGCGGCGTACGCGCTCGCCCGGCTGCGCTTCCGCGGCCGCGACGTGGTCTTCACGCTGATGCTGTCCACGATGCTCGTCTCGATGCCGGTCATCCTGGTGCCGCTGTTCCTCATCATCAAGACGATGGGGCTCGCCGACACGTTCGGTGGCCTGATCGTCCCGGCGATCTTCAACGCGTTCGGCATCTTCCTGCTGCGGCAGTACTACCTGAACATCCCCGCGGAGCTGGAGGAGGCCGCCGAGCTCGACGGCTGCGGCTACTGGCGCATCTACTGGAACGTCATCCTGCCGCTCAGCAAGCCGATCCTGGCGTCGCTGGCCGTGCTGTTCTTCCTGGCCAACTGGAACTCGTTCCTCTGGCCGCTCACCATCACGAGCTCGCCGAGCCTGGACGTCATCCAGCTCGGGATCTCGGCCCTCCAGGGCCAGTACTCGTCGTCGTGGAACTACATCCTGGCCGGCTCGCTGCTCGCCGCGATCCCCACCGTCGTCGCCTTCGTCGTCGGCCAGCGCTGGCTCGTCGACTCCTTCAAGACAAGTGGAATCAAGTAAGGACTGATCATGCTCGGAAACCTCACGGGGTGGCACCTCGTCATCATCCTGGCCGTCGTCGTGCTGCTGTTCGGCGCCGCGAAGCTCCCCGCCCTCGCCAAGGCCCTGGGCCAGTCGGCGCGCATCCTCAAGACGGAGCTGCGCCCGGGCGACAAGGCGGACTCCGCGGCGGAGGGCGTCGAGGGCGACGCAGCGCACACCACCGCGGCCCACTAGCCATGTCGACGGCAACGGCGCCGGCAGCTCGACGCGGGGTGATGAGCCTCGGCGCACATCTCGGCGAACTCCGCCGGCGGCTTGCGCGTGCCGCCGGCGGGTTCCTCCTCGGCAGCGTGGCCGGGTGGTTCCTCAGCGCGGCGGTGCTGGACGCGATCCGGGAGCCGATCCTCGCGGTGGCGCAGACGCAGCACCGGATGGCCCAACTCAACTTCTCGGGCATCACGGCCGCCTTCGACCTGCGCCTGCAGATCGCCCTCATGCTCGGCGCCGTGCTTTCCAGCCCGATCTGGCTCTACCAGGTCTGGGCCTTCTTCGTCCCGGCGATGACCAGGCGTGAGTTCAGATACACCTTCGGCTTCTTCGCGAGCGCGGTGCCGCTCTTCCTCGTCGGCTGCGCGGCCGGCGCGTTCGTGGTGCCCCGCATCGTCGTGCTGATGACCGGCTTCGCGCCGGCCGGCTCGTCGTCGCTGCTGGACGCGCCGGCCTACTTCTCGTTCGTCCTCAAGCTGGTGCTCGTGGTCGGCGTCGCGTTCGTCCTCCCGGTGTTCCTGGTCCTCCTCGATTTCGTGGGGGTCATCACGGCCGCCGGGATCATCCGATCCTGGCGGATCGCCGCGATGCTCATCGTGCTGTTCACCGCGATCGCGACCCCGGCGGCGGATGTGATGTCGATGCTGCTG
Source organism: Leifsonia sp. NPDC056824 (assembly GCF_042789575.1). NCBI lineage: Bacteria > Bacillati > Actinomycetota > Actinomycetes > Micrococcales > Microbacteriaceae > Leifsonia > Leifsonia sp. NPDC056824. The sequence continues at coordinate 98,975 of NZ_JBHUAV010000003.1, forward strand.
CTGGCGATCCCACTGGTCGCGCTGTTCTTCCTCGCGGCGGGCGTCGCGTGGATCCACGACCGTCGTGCCGCGCGCCGGCTCGCGGCGCAGTTCTTGATCTGAGGTCCCTCCCGTGCTCGATCTCTCGTTCGACAAGATCCTGGTGCTCCTCCTGATCGCCGCGTTCCTCATCGGACCGAAGCGCCTGCCGGTGCTCGCCGCGCAGCTCGCGCGGTTCGCGAGCCGGCTGCGAGAGCTCGGCGGAGTCGCCCGCGAACGCGCGGCCGAGGAGCTCGGCCCGGAGTTCGCCGAGGTGGAGTGGCGCACGCTCGACCCGCGCCAGTACGACCCGCGGCGGATCATCCGCGACGCGCTGCTCGAGCCGCCTGTGCGGGTGGAGACGGAGGAGGAGGTCGCCGCTCGGCTGGAGGCATTCGGGCCGCCGCCGTCGCTGGAGCCGCTCCTCGCCCCCGTCCCGGCCCACATCCCGAAGGAGACACATGCTGCAGGGGATCGACCCGATTCTGACCGGTGAGCTGCTCGCCCACCTCGACGCGATGGGCCACGCCGACGGCGTTGTCGTGGCGGACGCGCACTTCCCGGCGGAGCGCATCGCCCGCCGCCTGGTGACGTTGCCGGCGCTGAGCGCGACGGATGTCATCCGCGCGCTGCGCACGGTGCTCCCGCTCGACACCGCGCCGGCGGTCGACGTCATGGAGGCGGAGGACGGCTCGGCCGGCGCCGTGCATGCCGAGCTGACCGCCGCGGCGAGTGCTTCAGGTGACGAGGTGCGCGTGCTTCCACGCGCCGACTTCTACGCCGAGGCGGAGCGCGCCTTCCTGATCGTCCGCACCGGAGAGCTGCGGCCGTTCGGCAACGCGATCCTGCGCAAGGGCCTCGTCGCGAGCTGAGCCCCCCGATCGCAACCGCCGGCGAGGTCGATCGTCCCGCGCGCCTGGTCGGCCGCCAGAACGGCGACCTGGACCGGGAGGTCGGCGTTGAGCACCCCGACGTCACGGATCATCCCGATCAGGCCGAGTACCAAGGCCGTCGTGTGCAGGGCGGCCGCCAGGAGTCTGTGGGTCATACCCACCACATGCGCGGCGAGCGGCAGCGAATCGCCGCGGGAGACGCGGAAGGGGCCCCGTCACCCGTGACGAGGCCCCTTCCGGCGTTGATCCGCGTTACGCGATCGGCTCCCGCGGCGGCGTGCTGCCCAGGTCCGGCACCGGCTCGGAACCGAGGTGCACCTCCAGCTCGTCGGCGGTCGGCGCCTGCGGGCGCTTCGCGGTCGGGCGGTCCAGGTAGAACAGGGCGGTCGAGGCCACGTCGTCGCGCAGCGGTAGATAGCGCCAGCCCGAGCGCCAGCCGAGGGCCTGGATGTCGACGCGCAGCTTCTCGGTGAAGTGGATCGGGTCGAGCAGGTGCCAGCGGTACATCCCGAACCGCTGCTGGCTCACATAGAGGCCGTCCGGCTTGATCACCTGCGGCATCCCGAGGTACGGCGTCGAGAACTCGGTGTAGCCGCGGCCGGGGATGTCGAAGTTCCAGGCGCCGCCGAAGTAGTCCTCGGTGCCGGTGCCGCAGATCGTCGGGTACTCGTCGTCGCCGTCGAGGTAGAACTTGATCTCGCCCTCGCCCCACCAGCCGTTGCTGTTGACACCCCAGGCGAGGTAGGTGCCGACGTACTGGCCGGTGCCCTCCACGCCTTCGATCAGGGTGTGCGGGGTGAGGTGCTCGGTCGGGTTGCTGCGGCGCCACTGCGCGTGGAGGTAGCCGTCGCCGCTGTAGTCGCCGCCGATCTCGTAGGTGACCTGGTAGTAGATGCGGACGTCCACGACCGACAGGTTCTCGATGGTCAGGCGGGCGCCGTCCTGGAACGGCATGGGCCAGTACGAGTTGAAGCCGCCGTGCGGGTTCGCCGCGATGACCTGCGAGTTGACCTGCGCGAACTCGCCCCAGCCGTTGCAGAAGAAGTCGCCGTAGGGGACCTCGATGGCCGGCTCGGCCGCGCCGTCCCAGTACGCGCGGAACAGCAGCGTGCGCCAGTTGTCCTTGTGCGTGGTGATCCAGATGTGCGTGATCTTCCCTGCGCCCTCGATGCTCGCGAGGTCGAAGGTCTCGCCCGGCTTGATGTCGACGCTCGGCGAGATCTTCCAGCCTGGGCCGAGGTCGCGGGCGCACGCGGCCCCGGTGCCCTCGGTCGCACGGCCGCCGCCGCCGACGGAGCCGTCGAAGTTCTCGGGGCTGATGGACCGGGTCTGCACCGCGGCCCGCAGACGCGAGACGGTGCTGAGATCGGCGTTGGTCACAGAGGTACTCCTGTACGTCGTCGTGCTGGTTCTTGGGGAGGATCGCCGCTGGATAGTGCAATCGATTTCACAACTGTAGGCTGGTGCGAGAGCGAGTGTCAACAACCCGCTCGGCACACGCGCTACAGTACGGACACCGGCGATTCGCCGCCTGAGGGATTCGGAGAGCCGATGTCGACCATTTACGAAGTGGCCGCGTTGGCGGGCGTGTCGCCCGCGACGGTTTCACGCGTTTTCAACGGACTCAACGTGTCCGCCGAGAAGTCGCGCGCCGTCCGCGAGGCCGCCGCCGAGCTCGCCTTCACGCCGAGCCGCGTGGCCAGGACGCTCCGCCGTCAGCACTCCGAGGTGATCGCGCTGGTGATCCCCGACATCGAGAACCCGTTCTTCACCTCCCTCGCCCGCGGCGTGGAGGACGTGGCGCAGCAGGCCGGCTACTCGGTCGTCCTCTGCAACACCGACGAGGACCCGGCCAAGGAGGCCAAGTACCTGGACATCGCGCTCAGCGACAACATGGCGGGCGTCATCATCGCCGCGGCGGGGGACCACAGCGACATCGCCAAGCTCCTCGAGCGCAACCGCCCGGTGGTGGCGGTCGACCGCGGACCGCACAACGTCGACATCGACGCAGTCATGGTGGACAACCGTGCCGGAGGCCACGCCGCCACGGCCCGGCTCGTCGAGCACGGCTTCCGCCGGATCGCCTGTATCACCGGCCCGCGCGAGGTCGAGACCGCGCAGGAGCGCGCCGACGGCTGGCGGGAGGTGGTCGCCGCCGCGGGCATGGCGGACATCGACCAGTACCTCAAGTACTCCAACTACCGCGTCGGCGGAGGCCACGACGCCATGCAGGAACTGCTGGCGCTCCCCGAGCCGCCGGACGCCGTGTTCGTGACCAACAACCTGATGAGCGTCGGCGCCCTGCAGGAGCTCGCGGGCAACGGAACGCTGCCGCCGGACTTCGGGATGGCGGTCTTCGGCGACCTCCCGTACGCGGGCTTCGCGCCGAAGGGGATCACGGTGGTCCACCTGCCGGCCCGGCACCTCGGCGTGACCGCGGCGACCCTGCTGCTCGAGCGCATCAACGGCGACGCGCAGCCGTCGCGCACCATCGTCCTCCGCAACGAGGTCGGCACCGGCGACGAATCCTGACGCGACATTCGTGCCGAATGTCGCGTTTCGGGCGCGGATTCCCGACATTCGGCACGAATCCGGGAGGGTGTCGCGTTGCGGATGAAATCGATTTCTGCAACCCTGGGCGCATGAGCACAGCAGCGGTCGTCGGCGTCGACATCGGAACCTCCAGCAGCAAGGGAGTGCTCGTCGCGACCGACGGGCGCGTGATCGCCTCGGCGACCAGGGAGCACCGCGTCGAGCGGCCCGCCCCCGGCTTCGTGGAGATGGACGCGCGGATCTGGTGGGACGAGTTCGCCGCCATCGTGCGCGAGCTCCTCGCGGCTGAGGCTGCCGCACAAATGGAGGTCGTCGCGGTCGGCGTCAGCGGCATGGGGCCGTGCGTGCTCGTGACCGACGCCGCCGGCCAGCCGCTGCGCCCCGCGATCCTGTACGGCGTCGACACGCGCGCCACCGCGCAGATCGAGCGCCTGACCGAGCAGCTCGGCGGCGCCGACGCCATCCGCGAGCGCTGCGGGTCCGCGCTGTCCACCCAGGCCGTCGGCCCGAAACTCGCCTGGCTGGCCGACGAGGAGCCCGTGACCGCCGCCGCGGCCCGGCGCCTGTTCATGCCCAGCTCCTGGCTCGGCTACCGACTCACCGGCGCCTACTACCTGGACCACCACTCCGCGAGCCAGTGCACGCCGATGCATGATGCGGCGACGCGGGACTGGTACGAGCCGTGGGCGCGGATCATCGCACCCGACCTCGAGCTCCCGCCACTGGTCTGGCCGGGCGACATCGTCGGCGGGGTGACGGCGGCCGCCGCGGCCGAGACCGGCCTCCCGGCCGGAATCCCGGTGATCGCCGGCACGATCGACGCCTGGTCCGAGGCGCTGAGCGTCGGCGCGCAGAACGACGGCGACCTCATGCTCATGTACGGGACCACGATGTTCCTGGTGAACACCGTGCCGTCGCCGGTCACGTCCCCGACCCTGTGGGGAACGGTCGGCGCGCTTCCCGGCACCCACAACCTCGCGGGCGGGATGGCGACCTCCGGCGCGATCACGGCCTGGCTGCGCGACCTGTTCGGCGGCCCGGGCTATCCCGAGCTGATCGCGCTCGCCGAGGCGTCGCCGCTCGGCGCGAACGGGCTGCTCATGCTGCCGTACTTCGCGGGCGAGCGCACGCCCATCCCCGACGCCGACGCACGGGGCGTGATCGCCGGCTTGACCGTGACGCACACGCAGGGCGACCTGTACCGGGCGGCTCTGGAAGCGACGGCCTTCGGCGTGCGGCACAACATCGAGGTGATGGAGGCCGCAGGCGGCAGGATCGACCGGATCGTGGCCGTCGGCGGCGGAGCGCAGGCCGCGCTGTGGACGCAGATCGTGTCGGACGTCACCGGACGGCCGCAGGCCATCCCGAGCCTGGTGGTCGGGGCGAGCCTGGGTGCGGCGTTCCTGGCCGCGTCCTCGGTCGGGCCGGCCGACATCGACGCCTGGAACCCGATGGTCGATGTGCGGGAGCCGGATGCCGACGCGACGCGGGAGTACGACGCGCTCTACGCGCTCTACCGCGAGCTGTACCCGGCCACGGCGCCGATCGCGCACGCGCTCGCCGAGCGGCAGCGCAGCGGCGCCCGCGTCCCTGTCGAGGCCTGAGCGTCCGGCATCCATATCGATTTCACAGCAAGTTTCCTTGTCGAATCGCGGGATTCCGGCTTGCGATCGAATCGGTTTGACGAGATACTTGCAATCGATTTCACATCCAATGGAGGAACATTCATGACCGACTACACGCTGCCTCAGCCGCTGACGCGGCCCGAGGCGCGGCCGCGCACCGTCTACACCGTCGCCAGCGGCGACCTGCGTCCGAGCGCGAACCTCAGCTGCTGGGCCACGCAGGAGCAGCTCGAGAAGGACTTCGCGACGGCGGTCGAGGCGCTCGGCTGGTCGGTGCAGCGCGGTCACGGGTTCGACGCCGAGAAGGGCCACGGCTTCATCGACAGCCAGCGGGTCGGCATCGAGGTCTTCAAGAACATCCCGGCCGACGCCCCGCTCGTGGTCGTTGACGCGGTCTGGCAGTACAGCCACCACGTCCTCGCCGGCCTTCGCACGCACAAGGGCCCGATCCTCGTCGTGGCGAACTGGTCCGGCCAGTTCCCCGGCCTGGTCGGCCTCCTCAACCTGACCGGCAGTATGACCAAGGCCGGCGTCGCCTACTCCGCGTTGTGGAGCCCGGACTTCGCCGACGACTGGGCCCGCGACGGCCTGCGCACCTGGCTGGAGACCGGGACGGTCGAGCACGACCTCTCGCACGTCCGCGACCTGCCCGCGCTCGACGCCGCCGACCCCGAGGTCGTCCTGGGCTCTGCGCTCGCCCGCCAGCTCCAGGACGAGAAGGCCATCATCGGTGTCTTCGACGAGGGCTGCATGGGAATGTACAACGCGATCATCGACGACGAGCTGCTGAATCCGCTCGGCATCTACAAGGAGCGCCTGTCGCAGAGCGCCCTGGTCGCCGAGATGAACCGCGTCACCGACGAGGAGGCGCAGGAGGTCCGCAGCTGGCTCGACGCCCGCGGCTTCACGTTCCACTTCGGCGAGGACGAGGCGACCGAGTTGACCGAGGCGCAGGTGCTCAGCCAGTTCAGGATGTACATCGCCGCGGTGCGGATCAGCGACGACTTCGGCCTCGACGCTGTCGGCATCCAGTACCAGCAGGGGCTCAAGGACACCGTGCCGGCGTCCGACCTGGCCGAGGGCCTCCTGAACAACGTCGAGCGCCCGCCGGTGCTCGACCGGGACGGTTCCCGTGAGCTGTACGCGGGCGTCGCGCTGCCGCACTTCAACGAGGTGGACGAGGGCGTGGCGGTGGACGCGCTGATCACCAACCGCATCTGGACGGCGATGGGCTTCGACGCGGCGACCACCCTGCACGACATCCGCTGGGGCGAGGAGTACGCCGGCGAGTTCGTCTGGGTCTTCGAGATCTCCGGGTCGGTGCCTGCCTCGCACAACGGCGGCTACGACAAGAGCTGGAGCATGCGCCAGCCCTCGATGTTCTTCCCGCTCGGCGGCGGCACCCTGTCCGGAGTCTCCAAGCCGGGCGAGATCGTCTGGTCGCGCGTGTTCATCATGGACAGCGCCCTGCACGTCGACCTCGGCCGCGGCCACGTCGTTGAGCTGCCGGAGGAGGAGACCCGGCGTCGTCTCGACGCGACCGACCCGCAGTGGCCGATCATGCACGCGGTGCTCGACGGGGTCAGCCGTGACCAGCTCATGGCGCGTCACAAGGCCAACCACGCGCAGGTCGCCTACGCCCCGGACGCCGATGGCGCCGACCGCGCGCTGCGCGCGAAGGCGGCGTTCTTCGCCGAGCTCGGGGTGCACGTCCACCTGTGCGGTGATGTGACCGTCTGAGTCGCACCGTTTGAGCCCCGAAAGGTTCCCTTGGGCTTTCGGGTAGCCGAAGAGAAGGAGGGGGCTCTCGTTCTAGGGAACGGGGGTCCCCTCGTACGCGCAGGGGCGCACGCAAAACGGAACCGATGAGGTCCGGCTCGGCAGCTTCGACCATGTCGGCGATCTCGAGGAACGACCCGCGCAGGCTGTCGGTCACGGCGCGGTCTTGGGCGGTCACGGTCGCTGCGGTGGTCATGTCTCAGGACATCGCGCGCGATGCCACTTGAGGCGCGAGCCGTGTCGAACCCTCACGCCACCAGCCGGGCCAGGTTGTCCAGCTCGTTCGCGCGGCCGGCGAGCAGGCGCTCGGTCCAGACGTCGTCGTGCAGCTCTTCGGCATGCATGGTGACGCGCGTGCCGCCCTCGACCGGCTCGAGATCGACGACGGTCAGCTGCTCGTAGGGCTCGTGGTCGGGAACGAAGTCGATGACTGAGCGGTAGGCGATCCGGGATGGCGCATCCAGTTCGGTGAAGTACTTTCGCGACTCGGTCGCCAGTGGGAGGCCATTCTGCTCCATGAAGGCGACCATCTCGGGCGCCTCTGCCGTCATCGTGTAGACCAGCTCGCCGTCCGGGCGGAGGTCGAGGGCGCTCACCTTGGTGCGGAAGCCCTCCGGCGCCCACCACTGCGAGATCCCTTCAGGGGTGGTCCACAGTTCCCAGATCGTCTCGCGCGAGGCGGATACGGTGCGTTCAATGGTCTTCATGACGATCTCCTGTCGTAGCCGGAGGCCCGGCGTTTGGTGGGTTTGCGTTGGTTCGGATGGCCACGATATATTCGTCTAAACGAATGTGTCAAGCAGATCGTTTGCGAGAGGATGATCGCGTGGATGCGAAACAGGTTTTCGCAGCAGTCGGTGAGCCGACGCGGTTCCGGGTCCTCACGCTCCTTGCCGCGGGTCCGCGTACGGTCGGCGAGATCGCGGATGAGCTGGGTGCGCTGCAGCCGCAGACGACGAAACACATTCAGGCACTCGAGACGGCCGGCGTGGTGCGCGTGCAGCGAATCGGCCGCCGTCGGCTCGCGAGCCTGAACCGAGATGCGCTGCGCGAGCTCGCCTCCTGGCTCGACACCCTGGCGGTCGAGACCGAGGACGACCGCGCGCTCGCGGACTACGCGGCCGGCGTCGCCCATGCTGAGACCCGCACTGCCTCCGGCGGTCCGGCTACCGTCGACCTCGCCTTCGAGCGCACGATCGCCGCATCCCGTGATGCGGTCTGGCGCGCATGGACCGACCCCGCGGTCGCTGCGCACTGGTGGGCGCCGCGCCACTTCACTGTGGTCCGCTGCGCGGTGGAGCCCGAGCCGGGTGCCCGCGTGGAGTTGGTGCTGCGTGAGGGCGACGGCGCCGAGTACTCATCCGCGGGCACGGTGCGCGAGGTGCAGGCGGGGCGACGCCTGGCCTTCGACCTATCCCCGATTGATGCGGAGGGCGAGGTCATCTTTCCTGTGGAGGTTGAAGTCGTCTTGTACGGGGACGACTCGACGCGCCTCGCGCTCACCGTCCATGCGAGCGCGCCCGATAGGACGATGGCCGCGATGCTGGCGGGGCTTGAGCCGGGATGGTCGCAGCAGCTCGATCGGCTCGCGACCCTGTTCACCGTCGAACCCAGCTAACTCAGCTGCATCCGACCGCGCCAAGCAGAGAGCAGCTCGACCGGTGGTCGTGGACCACGTAGCCCAGGGCGGATACACCGCGGGTTCCGATCGCCGAGATGTACCAACCCCTGCGATGAGAGTTGCGGGCTCAGCCGATGTGTGGCTTTTTGGCACGGGCGCGGAACCGTGCCGCGCCGAGTACAACGAATCCAGCGGCCAGCAGAAGCCCCGCCAGTCCCGCCGGGAGCGCCTGGTCCGAACCGGTTGCCGCCAACGACGTGGTCGCCGATACGGCCACCGGGCTTGCCGGCGTCGGTGACGGGCTCGGCGGCGTCGGAATCGCCGGCGTTGCCGCCGGGGTGACGGCGTTGGACACCGTGGAGGCGGGCCCGGTACCTACGGCGTTCGTCGCGGTCACCGAGAACTGGTACGTGTCCCCGTTGTGGAGGCCGGTCACGGTGAGTGGGGAACCGGTGCCTGTCGCGGTCTGCCCACCGTTGCCCGGTGTCGTCGCGTCGGTGGCGGTGACCGTGTACCTGGTGACGGCCGAGCCGCCGTCGCTGGCCGGAGGGGAGAACGCGACGGACGCCTGCCCGTCACCCGCCGTGGCCACGACTGCCGTCGGTGCGCCCGGTGTCATTGCCGGGGTGATCACCGAAACGGTGTTGTCGCGCTGGTTGGGCTCGTACGCGGTGTGGGTGCTCGCGTTCACCGCCACCCCGAACTCGGGGTTGGCGCCCACGCGCACGCCGGCGGTCACCGTGTTGGTGGCCCCGTCGATCACCCACACTCCACTGGTGCCGCCCTGGTCGGACACGTAGACGGTGTTCGTGCTCGCATCGACCGCCACCCCATAGGGGCTGCCGGCGCCCGCCGGGGCCACAGTGGCGGTCACTGTGTTGGTGGCCCCGTCCATCACGGTCACCGTTGCGGCTGCGTAGTTGCTCACGTACACGGTGTTCGTGGCCGCGTTCACCGCCACCCCGTACGAGAGGCCGGCGACGCCCATGGTGAGGGTCACCGTGTCGGTGGCCCCATCGATCACGGACATCGTGACGTCCCAACTGTTCATCACGTACACGGTGTTCGTGGTCGCATTCACCGCCAGCCCGAATGGGCCCCGGCCGACGGACACTATGGTGGTGATCGTGTTGGTGGCCCCGTCGATCACCGAGACCTTGGCCTCATCCTGATCGGCCACGTACACGGTGTTCGTGATCGCATTCACCGCCACCCCTGTCGGGTTCGTGCCCACTGCCACGGTGGCGGTCACCGTATTCGTGGCCGCGTTGATCACCGACATCGTGCTGTCGTTCGCGTTGGTCACGTACACGGTGTTCGTGGTCGCATTCACCGCCACCCCATACGGGTTGTTGCCGACGGCCACGGTGCCGATGACGGTGTGCGTGGCCCCATTGATCACCGACACCGTGTTATCGCTCCCGTTGGTCACGTACACGGTGTTGGTGGTCGCATTCACCGCCACCCCGGCCGGGCCGTGGCCGACGGGCACGGTGGCGCTTACGACATAGCCGGTGGCGGCCGAGGCCGACACCGCCCCACCGAGGACAGCCAACGGCGCCGCCAGGGCCACCGCGCCGACCAGCGCCACCACCCGCACATGCCACACCCGGCGGACCGACCCACGCATTCGGCGCCGGCCGACCGGCGGAGTCTGAATAGTCCCACGGGTACCGTGCGGTGCGCTCATGACGTGACCTTCCTCAACGCCAGCACACCGGAAACGTCCTGGACCGCAAACCCCCTCAGGCGGAAATCGGCTCGATCCCTCACCCTAGTTCAGGTGGAGGGTCACCCGGTGCCCCCAAAACAGAGCGCAGCCGGGACGCGCGTGACAGCGGCTCAGCGGGCCGTCGCACCGGTCAGGCTCCGCGCGAGCGCGACGATCAGGGCCACCGTCTTGTCGTGGTCCGCACGACCGGTGAGCACGTCGAGGGCGAGACCGTCCTCCATGGCGACGAGCGTCCGAGCCGTGTCCCGGACTCCGAGAGTCAGGCTGAACACGGCGGCCGCCTCGCCCTCCTCGAGAGCCTGAGCGTAGAGGTCTTCCTGCGCCTCGAGGAACGCACCGTGTTCGCGCGCGACGACCGGATGCCTGCTCGCCATCGGCTCGAGTTCGACCAGGAGGACCGTCGCCGCGGCCGACCCCGTGCCGGGAACGGGGACGCCCGACTCGATGCCCGCCCGGAGCCTGTCGAACGGGTCGGGTTCGGCGAGCATCCGTTCGCGTCGGTGCGCCACGTACTCGGCTGCGGCGATAGCGTAGGTCTCCGCGAAAAGGTCGGTGATCTCGGGGTAGTAGTACAGGACGGACGCCGGAGTCACCCCCGCGGCCTCCGCGATGTCGCGCAGGCGGGTCTTGGCGTACCCGCGATCGACCAGCGTGAGAGCGGTCGCCTCCACGATCTCGCGTCGCCGGGCCTCTTGGTTGCGCGGACGTGCCATCCGCCCACTCTGCCACACTGCCCCGCCCCGTCGTGGTGCCCCGTCGCGAGGCGCGCGGCGTCCCGCTCTTGACACGGACACGTTTATTAAACAAAACTTCGTTAACTTATTCGGAAGGCTTCCATGACCCGGCTGCTCCCCATCGCACTGTCACAAGTTCCCGCCCAGAGCGATGTCGCCGCTTTCGCGGACACGTTGCGAGCGCAGGTGCGTGTGCACCCCGAGATCGAGTTGTGGGTCTTCCCCGAACTCCACCTGTCCACGCCGGAGGGGGACGAGCAGCCTCACCAGCTCGCTGTGACGCTCGGCGACGACCGTCTGCGGGCGCTCTCGGACCTGGCGGCCGAGTTGAAGATCTGGCTCGTGCCAGGGAGCATCTACGAAGCCGACGGTGCCGGAGGCGTTTACAACACCGCGCTCGTGTTCGGGCCGGACGGACGACGAGTCGCCGTCTACCGCAAGGTCTTCCCGTGGCGGCCCCTCGAGGTCTCCCGGCCCGGTACCGAGTTCGTCGTCTTCGACATCCCCGGGCGTGGGCGCGTCGGGCTCTCGATCTGCTACGACTCCTGGTTCCCCGAGCTCACCAGGCACCTCGCGTGGATGGGCGCGGAGCTGGTCCTCTGCCTCGTGCAGACCGACACCAGCGATCGTCAGCAGGAGGTGGTGATCACCCAGGCGAACGCCATCGTCAACCAGTGCTGGGTCGCGTCCGTGAACTCGGCCGCACCGACGGGCCGCGGCCGGTCGCTGCTCGTCGACCCCGAAGGGCGCATCCGCGTCGCTTCTCCGTCCTCCGAGACGACAGTCCTCACCGATGTCGTCGACTTCGACGCCGTGACCACCACGCGCCGGTACGGCACCGCTGCCGTCTCCCGGCCGTGGTCGCAGTTCACCACGGGCGACCGTGTCATCGAACTGCCGCTGTACGCAGGAACGCTCGACCCCGCACGCTGGACTCCAGCGACCCCCATCCAGGAGGAAATCGCATGACCTCGCATCAACCCGTCACCCTGGCCACGCGGCTCGGCCTCGCAGGAGTGATCTTCTTCGGGCTCGCCTACATGGCACCCGGAATCGTCCAGTCCACCTTCGGCGTCGTGGCCGAGGTGAGCGGCGGCGTCGCTCCCATGGCCTATCTCGCGGCCACGGCGGCGATGCTTTTGACCGCCCTGTCGTACGCCGCCCTCGCCAAACGCTTTCCGAGCTCGGGATCGTCCTTCACGTACGCGAGCAGCATGCTCGGACGCGGGCCAGGGTTCCTGGTCGGCTGGGCCATCCTGCTCGACTACCTGTTCCTGCCGATGGTCGCCTGGCTCATCCAGTCGATCTACCTGAACGCTCAGTTCCCCGGCGTTCCCATCTGGGCGTGGCTGGTGCTCAACATCGGATTGACCACCGTCATCAACGTGCTCGGCATCGTGCTCGCGGATCGGGTCAACACCGCGCTGACGGTTCTGGCGCTGGCCGGCATCGCCGTGTTCGCGATCGTGATGATCGGCTACCTCGCCGCGCGCCCTGCGCCGGACGCCGGAGCGGCCCTCCTCAATCCGAACACCTCCATCGCGGCGATCGCATCCGCTGCGGCCATCGCCGCCTACTCGTTCCTGGGATTCGACGCCATCAGCACCCTCAGCGAGGAGACGAAGAACCCGCAGCGCACCATCCCGCGCGGAATCCTGCTGACCGTCGCGATCGGCGGCGGCATCTTCATCGTCGTGTCCTGGCTCATGCAGCTCGTGCACCCGGGCGGCCATTTCCAGAACGCGGACATCGCCGGATACACCATCTCGGTCCAGGCCGGCGGCAAGTTCTTCGCGGACGCGCTCAACATCGTGGGCATCGTCGGCGGGTTCGCTTCCGGCCTCGCCATCCAGGCCACGTCGAGTCGCCTGCTCTACGTGATGGGCCGCGACGGTGTGCTGCCGAAGCGCGTGTTCTCGCGGCTCAGCGTGAAGTACCGGGTCCCGTGGATCAACGTCCTCATCGTCGGCGCCGTCGGGTTCATCGGGCTCGGGCTGGACATCGCCCAGGCGACCTCGCTCATCAACTTCGGGGCCTTCCTCGCCTTCACCGCCGTGAACGTCTCGTTCCTCGTGCTCATCTGGAGGGAGCGTATGACGCGGTCCCGCGTCGCCCGGGCGCTTCTCTCGCTGATCCCGATCGTCGGAGCCGTCGTGGATCTGGCGCTGTTGTCGCAGCTTCAGCCCAGCGCGCAGATCGTCGGCGCGATCTGGCTGGCGATCGGCATCGGCTGGCTCGCCTACCTCACCCGCGGATTCCGCCGGAGCGTGCCCTCCGGAGCCGGGGCGCCCGTTCCGTCGGCGAGCGTCGAGACGGCGGAGACCCTCGACGAGGACATCCTCCGCTGAGGCGGCGATCACAGAGGTCCGGTCCGTGCCCTCGGGTGGCGCGGACCGGGCGTGGTCGCCTGATGGCGGCCTCAGGAGTGGCGTCAGGGTTCACATTTGGGCCGGAGAGGATCGCGATGTATTTGAAGCGGTATCACGACGCCACGATCAGTCCTCGCCCCCGGCGTCGGGTCGAGGCGGCGCGCGTCGCTCTTCATTCCGCCCTCCCGCACACGCGTCCGTGGATACACTCGGTTGCATGAAGCGGGCCACCATTTACGACGTGGCGCGCCAGGCGGGTGTGTCGCATCAGACCGTGACCCGATTCCTCAATGGGTTCGAGGGCATCCGGCCGGCGACCCGGGAGCGGGTCCAGGTCGCGATCGAGGAGCTCGACTACCGGCCGAACGGCGCGGCCCGCTGGCTGCGCTCGCGGCAGTCGAATCGGATAGGAATCCTGGCGCATCGGATGGAGTTGTCCGGCCCGGGGCGGATCATCGCGGGCGCCACCATGGCGGCGCGGAGCCGTGGCTTCGTGCTCGACATCGCATCGATGGACGGGGAGAACGCCGCGTCGGTGGACGAGGCGCTCGATGTCATCATGGAGCATCAGATCGCGGGAGTCTTCGCGACGGCGCAGACGGTCGTGGTGCACGACGCGGTCGCCGACCGGAGGCTCGACGTGCCCGTCGCCATGGACTCCTCGGAGACGCTCGGGGTGTCCGGAGTCAACCCGCGCAGCTTCCCCGGCCGGCTCGCCGCCGCCCACCTCGCCGAGCTTGGGCATCGCAGGGTCGCGTTCGTGGCCGGGCCGCAGGTGTGGACCGCCTCGGGGGAGCGGCGCAGCAGCTTCGTCGAGGCTGCCGCCGAACTCGGCTTGGAGCTGGTCTGGGAGTACGAAGGCGACTGGTCGGCCGAGTCCGGCTACCGTGCGGCCCTCGATCTCCCGGACGATGTGACCGCGGTGGCGATGTCGAACGACAGCATGGCGATCGGATTGATCTTCGGGCTCGCCGAGCGCGGCATCCGCGTACCGGAGGACGTAAGCGTCATCGGAATGGACGATTCCCCGGAGTCGCGGTTCCACTTGCCGCCGCTCACCACCATCCGCCTCGACTTCGAGGGGGAGGGCGCGTATTTGATGAACGTGCTGATCGCCAAGATCGAGGGGGAGGACATCGGCGAGGTACCGCGCTACCGGCTCCCCGAGCTCGTGGTTCGAGGATCCACGGCCGTCGCACCCTCCGCGAGGGGTGGAACGTAACCGTTCGGTCACGGTGCTTGTGACCCGGCACAGCCCTGTGTACTCTTGCCAACAATCAAATGTTGTCGACAACAGTGACCGGTCACATTCGGTTCGGACGACAACGACGCAACGACGCGGAAGGTCGATGATGACGCTGAACCCCCAGTTCCCCGGTGTGCTGTTCGGAGCCGCCTACTACGCCGAGTACCAGGAGCAGGGGACGCTGGACCGCGACCTCGACCTGATGGCGGAGGCGGGGTTCACGGTGATCCGCGTCGGGGAGTCGGTGTGGTCCACCTGGGAGCCGCGCAACGGCGAGTTCGACCTCGACTGGCTGCAGCCGGTGCTCGACGGAGCGCACGCTCGGGGCATCGCGGTCATCCTCGGGACCCCGACGTACGCGATCCCGCCGTGGCTGCAGACCCTGCACCCCGAGATCGCCGCCGTCGACGGCGATGGTCACGCGCACGGCTGGGGTGCGCGCCAGGAGATGGACCAGTCGGTACCGGTCTACCGCAGGTACGCCGAGCGGATCACCCGCGAGGTCGTGGCCAGGTACGCCGACCACCCGGCCGTGATCGGTTACCAGGTGGACAACGAGCCGGGCAACAACCTGCCGCACAACGAGAGTACGTTCCAGGCTTTCGTGGCGTGGCTGCGCGGCCGGTACGGCACCGTCGAGCGACTGAACGAGGAGTGGGGCCTGGTCTACTGGTCGCACCGCATCGCGGAGTGGTCCGAGCTCTGGCGTCCGGGCGGGAACCTGATGCCGCAGTACCAGCTCGAGTGGCGGCGCTTCCAGGGCGATCAGGCGACCGACCTCATCGCCTGGCAGGCCGGGATCGTGCGGGAGTACGCCAGGGACGACCAGTTCGTGACGACCTGTATCTCGTATTCGCGGCCGCAGATCTCCGACGACCAATTGGCGGCCTCCCTCGACATCACCGCAGGCAACCCGTACTACCTCATGCAGGACGGACTCTCGGCCGATGTCGACCTCCCGCGCCGCGCCGACTGGTGGCACACCGGTCCATGGGCGCTGTTCCAGTGGGGAGACCGCGCCTACTCGTCGCGGCAGGAGCGCTTCCTCGTCACCGAGACCAACGCGCAGTCCATCGGCGGACCGTGGCAGAACCAGCCGCCCTACCCGGGCCAGATCAAGCAAGCCGCCTTCGCGCTCGTCGCCCGCGGCTCCCGGATGGTCGAGTACTGGCACTGGCACACGCTGCATTTCGGCGTCGAGACCTACTGGGGCGGCGTGCTGCCGCACAGCCAGGTGCCCGGCCGCATCTACCGCGAGGTGGCGGAACTGGGGGCGAGCCTGAAGCGCATCGGTGGAGCGCTCGACGGGTTCGAGCCGGATGCCGATGTGCTGATGCTCCACTCGACCGACACCAAGTGGTCGTTCGAGTTCTACCCGCCGCTCGCGGTGGAGGACGGGACGGCGGACCGGCGCTCGTACGCGCGCATCGTCGACGCCTTCTACCGCGGCCTCAGCGAGACCGGTGCGCAGGTGCGGGTGCAGCACCCGCGGCAGTTCGTCAAGCAGTCCGCGGCCGAGCTCGCCTCGCGGTATCCGGTGCTCGTCGCCGCAGCGGAGTACGTCGCAGACGACGCGCTGCTCGACGCTCTGCGTGCGTACGCCGAGGCCGGGGGCCACCTCGTGCTCGGCATCCGAACCGGCTACGGCGACGAGCTGGCGCGTGCGCGCCGCGGCGTGGCACCGGACCGCCTGCACGACGCCGCAGGCGTCTGGTACGACGAGTACAGCAACCTCGCCGAACCGCTCGAGGTCACCGCGGGGGAGGGCTTCGAGCTCGAACCGGGGTCGCAGGCGACGGCGTGGGTGGATGTGCTGAACCTCGACGGAGCGGACACCCTCGTCTCCTACCGGCCCACCGAGCTCGGAGCGGAGGCCGCGATCACGACCACGCCGTTCGGCGCCGGACGGATCACCTACGTCGGTACCGTGCCGAACGAGCCGCTCGCGCGGAGCATCGCGCGCTGGCTCGTTCCCGAAACCGCAGCGCGGGCCTGGCGGGCCGAAAGCCCCGTCACCGTCAGCACCGGACGCGCGGGCCACGGCACGGTCGTCTTCGTGCACAACTGGTCGGCCGACGCACACATCGTCACCGTGCCCACCGACAGCATCCATGTGGAGACCGGCGAGCGGTTCTCCGCCGGATCCCACTTCCCCCTCGAGGCGCGCGGCGTCGCCGTGTTCGAGATCCCCGGCTCGCAGTCGTGACCGGACCATCCTGATTCAACCAAGAGAAAGAGAAACGCACATGAGGAAGAAAGCACCGAGATCAGCACTGGCGCTGGGCACGGGCCTCCTGGCTGCCGCGCTCGTGCTCACCGGCTGCACCGGCGGGGGCAGCGGGTCGTCGGACACCACCAAGCCGGTCAGCCAGGCTGAGATCGACAAGGCGATGAAGACGCCGACGAACCTCACCTTCTGGACGTGGGTGCCCAACATCAAGAACGAGGTGGCGCTCTTCGAGAAGAAGTACCCGGCGATCACGGTCGACGTCGAGAACGTCGGCCAGGGCGCCGCGCACTACCAGAAGCTGCGCACGGCGCTGAAGGCGGGCAAGGGTGCTCCCGACGTGGCGCAGATGGAGTTCCAGTACATCTCCTCCTTCACGGTCACCGACTCGCTCCTCAACCTCAACCCGTACGGCGCCTCCGGGCTCGGCAGCCAGTACGTGCCGTGGGTCTGGAACCAGGTCAAGCAGAACGACGGCATCTACGCCATCCCGCAGGACTCCGGCCCGATGGGCAACCTCTACCGCGAGGACATCCTGTCGAAGGCCGGGGTGACTTCGGCGCCGAAGACCTGGGACGAGTATGCGGCCGATGCCGCGACCGTCAAGGAGAAGACCGGCGTGTACATGTCGAACCTCGCCTCCGGCCAGGCCGGCCAGATGCTGGGGCTGCTGTGGCAGGCCGGGGTCAAGCCGTTCGGCTACGACGGCAAGAAGGGCGTGACGGTGAACGTCAACAGCGCGGAGGCGAAGAAGGTCGCCGCGTACTGGCAGGACCTGATCCAGAAGGGCTACGTCTCGACCGACCCCGACTTCACCGACAGCTGGTACCAGGGTCTGGCGAACGGCAAGTACGCCGGCTGGCTCACCGCTGCGTGGGCTCCGGTGTTCCTCCAGGGCACCGCGGGCAAGACCTCCGGGCTCTGGCGAGCCGCCGAGCTGCCGCAGACGCCGGGAGTGAAGGCGGCATCCGGTAACTGGGGCGGTTCGTCCGACGCGGTGCTGAAGACGACGAAGAACCCGATCGCCGCGTACGAGCTGGCCAAGTTCATCAATAACGACCCGGAGTCCACGTTGATGTTCGCGAACAAGCAGTTCCTGTTCCCGACGTCGACCGCGACGCTGCAGGACCCGCAGTTCGTCGACCAGCAGGCGCCGTTCTACGGCGGCCAGAAGGTGAACGAGCTGTTCGCGGGCATCTCGACCACGGTCGACACGAAGTTCGACTGGCTGCCGTACATGGACTACGCGTACTCGAGCTACACCGAGACTGTCGGTAAGGCGCTCGCGGCCAAGGGCGACCTCTCGGCCGGGCTCGACGCCTGGCAGAAGGCGCTCGTCACGTACGGCACCCAGCAGGGCTTCTCCGTCAACAAGTAGGACCGCCACCTCGGCCGGCGGCGGCGCAGGCTCCGCCGCCGGCCGGATCGGCACAGGATCGAACAAGGGAGTTCATCATGACCCAGTCCGTCGCACCCGGCCGGGTGCGAGCGAAGGAGGCCGCGGCTCAGCCGCGCCGCCGGCGCAACGCCAACCAGCGGCGGCTCAACCGCGCGGCCTACCTGTTCGTGGCGCCGTTCATGATCGTCTTCGTCGTCATGCTGCTCCTGCCGCTCTTCTACTCCGGGTACCTCAGCCTGTTCACGACGCAGCTCATCGGCGGCCAGACGTTCGCGTGGTTCACCAACTACGTCCGTGCGTTCACCGATCCCGACTTCCTTGCCGGGCTCGGGCGGATGGCGCTCTTCCTGGTCATCCAGGTGCCGATCATGCTGGCCCTGTCGCTGTTCTTCGCCCTCGCGCTCGACAGCGGCCGGGTGCGCGGGTCCGTCGCCCTCCGGCTGTTGATCTTCCTGCCGTTCGCCGTGCCGGGCGTGGTCGCGACCCTGATGTGGGGCTACCTGTACGGCAACGACTTCGGCCCGATCGCCCAGACCTTCCGGGCCATCGGACTCGCGGCCCCCGATCTGCTCGGCGCGGGGAACATGCTCGGCTCGATGATGAACATCGTGACCTGGGCGTTCGTCGGCTACAACATGATCATCATGTACGCGGCCCTGCGGTCGATCCCGACGGAGCTGTTCGAGGCCGCCGAGATCGACGGCGCCAGCCAGTGGCGGGTCGCCTGGAGCATCAAGATCCCCGGCATCCGCCCGGCGATCATCCTGACGGTGATCTTCTCGATCATCGGAACGTTCCAGCTCTTCAACGAGCCGAGCCTGCTGCACTCGATCGCGCCGAACGTGATCGACAACGGCTACACGCCCAACTACTACGCGTACAACCTCGCGTTCACCAACCAAGACGTCAACTACGCTGCGGCGATCGCCTTCCTGCTGGGACTCGTGATCGCGGTCGTGTCCTACGTCGTACAGCTCACCACCCAGCGGAAGGAGGCCCGCAATGACTGACACGACGACCCGCCCGGGTCCGACACCTGTCACGACCGCCGCGCCGCGCCGCCGCAACACCCGCGGCCGGACGAAGTCCTACAACCGCGAGACCCGGCGGAGCACGCTGCTGACGGTGCTGCTCTGGATCTGCGCGCTGTACTTCGTGCTCCCGATCGTCTGGCTGTTCATCGCGTCGACCAAGAGCAACGGCGACCTGTTCACCACCTTCGGCTTCGCCTTCGGCCACACGTTCGAGCTGTTCACCAACATCGGCGCGGTCTTCACCGCGCAGAACGGCATCTACGTCCACTGGGCGATCAACACGCTCGTCTACGCGCTCGTCAGCGCGGTCGGCGCGTCGCTGCTGGCGACCATGGCCGGCTACGCCTTCGCCAAATACCGCTTCCCCGGCGCGATCCTCATGTTCAGCGTCGTGCTCGGTGCGATCATGATCCCCCTCACCGCGCTGGCGCTGCCCACCTATCTGATGTTCAGCCAGCTCGGCATCACGAACACCCCCGCCGCGGTCATCGTCCCGTCGCTGGTCAGCCCCTTCGGCGTCTTCCTCATGCGGGTCTACGCCGCCGACGCCATCCCCGACTCGATGATCGAGGCGGGCAGGGTGGATGGAGCGGGCGAGTTCCGCATCTTCTGGCAGGTGGGTCTGCGGCTGCTCGCGCCGGGCATCGTCACGGTGTTCCTGTTCGCCCTGGTCGGCACCTGGAACAACTACTTCCTCCCGCTGATCATGCTGAACAGCTCCCAGCTCTACCCGCTCACCGTCGGCCTCGCCCAGCAGCAGGCGACGAGCGCCGCGGGCGGCGGGTCGCAGGCGCTGTTCTCCGTCGTCATCACGGGTTCGCTGGTGTCGATCATCCCGCTGGTGATCGCGTTCCTCTTCTTGCAGCGGTACTGGACCACGGGTTTGGCGAGCGGGAGCGTGAAAGAGTGACCGACATGTTGCAGGCACGAGGTTTCGCCTACGGCGGCGACTACAACCCCGAGCAGTGGGACCCCGAGGTCTGGCGCGAAGATGTGGAGCTGATGAATCGGGCCGGGGTGAACCTGGTGTCGGTCGGCATCTTCTCGTGGGCGCGGATCGAGCCGCGGGACGGCGCGTTCGACTTCGCGTGGCTCGACGAGGTGCTCGACCTGCTGCACGCGGGAGGGGTGCGGATCGACCTGGCCACGGCGACGGCCTCGCCGCCGCCCTGGCTGGCCATGAAGCATCCGGAGATGCTGCCCGTCACGGCCGAGGGGGTCACCCTGTGGTCTGGCAGCAGGCAGGCGTACTGTCCGAGCTCGCCGGTCTACCGGCGGTATGCCGCCCGGCTGATGCAGGCGATCGTCGACCGCTACGCGGAGCACCCGGCGCTGGAGCTGTGGCACGTCAACAACGAGTACGGCTGCCACGTCAGCCACTGCTACTGCGACGCGTCGGCGTCGGCCTTCCGGGTGTGGCTGGAGGAGAAGTACGCGACGATCGGCGCGCTGAACGAGGCGTGGGGGACCGCGTTCTGGTCGCAGCATTACGCCCGGTTCGACGAGATCCTGCCCCCGCGCGCGGCGCCGAGCTTCAAGAACCCGACGCAGCTCCTGGACTTCGACCGGTTCAGCTCCGACGAGCTGCTCGCGTGCTTCCGGGCGGAGAAGGCGATCATCCGGTCCCGCTCCAGCCTGCCGGTCACCACGAACTTCATGGGCTTCTTCAAACCGGCCGACTACTGGGCGTGGGTGCAGGAGGTCGACATCGTGTCGGACGACTCCTACCCCGACCCCGCCGACCCGCGCTCGCCGGTCTACGGCGCGATGCAGCGCGACCTGATGCGTTCCCTCGGCGGCGGCAAGCCGTGGCTCCTGATGGAGCAGTCTCCCGGCGCCGTGAACTGGCGTGAACGCAACGCGGCCAAGCGGCCCGGCCAGATGCGGGCGTGGTCCTATCAGAGCGTCGCGCGTGGCGCCGACGGGATTCTCTTCTTCCAGTGGCGCCAAGCCGTGGCGGGCGCCGAGAAGTTCCACGCCGGCATGGTTCCACACGGCGGCACGGACACGCGCGTCTTCCGCGAAGTGGAGCAGCTCGGCGCCGAGCTGGCGAGCCTCTCGGGAGTGGAGGGTCTACTCGGGGCCTCCGTGCCGGCGCAGGTGGCGATCGTGTTCGACTGGGACTCCTGGTGGGCCATCGAGCAGGAGGCCTCCCCGACGGCGGTGAACTACCTCGTCGACGTCTTCGGCTGGTACGCCGCCCTCGCGGCGACGGGCGCCACCGTGGACTTCGCCCGGGCCGACGACGACCTCACCCGGTATCGCGCGGTGGTCGTGCCGTCGCTGTTCGTCGCCTCCGACGCTCAACTGGAGTCGCTCGACCACTACGCAACGGGCGGCGGCACCCTGGTCGTCGGCTACCTCACCGGCGTGCTCGACGAGGACCTGCATGTGCGGACCGGAGGCTACCTCGGCCCGCTCCGCGGGACGCTCGGGGTATGGGTGGAGGAGTTCGCGCCGCCAGCCGCCCCGGACCTCCCGGCGATCGGCGGCGGGGAGCCGCCTGCGCTACAGGTGGTCGGTGACATCGTGGGCGGTGAAGCCTCCGCGAGCGAGTGGGGCGAATACGTCCGCGTCGACGATGCGGACGTCGAAGCGACGTTCGGGGGTGGCGTGCTCGACGGTCTGCCGGCGGTGACCAAGCACGCACGGGGCTCCGGTGAGGCCTGGTACGTCGCCACCCGCCTCGACCTGGAACCGCTGGCCGCCCTTCTGAATCATGTGCTGACCTTTGCCGGCGTGGACCGCCTTCCTCGCGTGCCCGGCGTGGAGTTCGTGCGTCGCGGCGACCACCTCGTCGCGATCAACCACACCGACGAACCCGTGACACTCGAACTGCCCGGGACCGACGTCCTCAGCGGAACCGCCGCTGCAGGACTCGTGCTGCACGGGCAGGGGGTCGCGATCATCGCGGAGGAGCGAACGCATTGACCAGCATCGCCGCGAACCTTGAATGGCTGTTCACCGAAGTGGGCGATTCGACCGCCGACCGCATCCGCGCCGCGGCTGCCCACGGAATCGACGCCGTCGAGATCTGGGGCTGGCGCGACAAGGACGTGGAGGCCATCCGGATCGCACTCGATGAGACAGGGGTCACCCTCCTGTCCCTCGTCGTCGACCCGCAGCTTCAGCTCACCGACCCGTCGACTCATGATCGCTACCTCGGGGGTGTGCGCGACTCACTGGAGGTCGCGCTAGCGCTCGGAGCCCCGAATCTGGTGGTGGTTGCGGGCCAGGAAATTGACGGCGTTCCGCGTCGGGCGCAGCACGCGGCGGTCGTCTCCGTGCTTTCGCGTGCTGCGGCGATCGTCGAGGGCAGCGACGTCACCCTCCTCCTGGAGCCGCTGAACTCCCGTGTCGACCACGTCGGGACGTACCTGTCGTCGACACAGGAGGGCCTCGGCATCGTGCGCGAAGTCGGCGCCTCGCAGCTTCGACTACTGCTCGACGCGTACCACGCGTTGGTCATGGGAGAGGACCTCGCGGTCGAGCTCGTCCACAACATCGGCCTGGTGGGGCACGTCCAGGTGGCCGATGTCCCGGGCCGGCATGAGCCGGGGACGGGCACGATCGACTGGGAGGCGCAGTTCCGCCTCCTCCGGGATCTCGGTTACACAGGACGATGGGGGTTGGAGTACGTCCCGAGCCGTGGGACCGCCGACTCTCTCCGGGAGGTCGAAGCGTTGGCCGACCGCGTCGACCTATCCGGTTGAGTTCAGAGCGCGCGGGAGCGGGGGCGAGAGAAGAGGCCCCGACTTCCGTGTAATCACGCGGATCTCGGGGCCTTCGTCAACTCTGGAAGTTGGCGGAGAATGGGGGATTCGAACCCCCGAGGGCTTGCACCCAACACGCTTTCCAAGCGTGCGCCATAGGCCACTAGGCGAATTCTCCTGGGTTGCCATCACCCTGCGGGCGACGGCTCACAATATCTTAGCGGACGCCGGGGGTCCCGCTGTGCACGGCCTCCCAGTCGGACCCGCTAGACTTGTTCCCGGCTCCCCACGTGGCGCCATCCAGGCCAACTCCCCCAGGGCGGAAACGCAGCAAGGGTAACCGGGCTCTGGCGGGTGCGTGGGGGGTCTTTTTCGTGTTCAGGCACCCGTCACACGCGCCGCGTAGAGTGTGGGCAGCACAGCAGCTGACCACCATTCTCCAGATTGTTCTACGCTTTGTAGAATGACACTCCGACGAGTCGAGGTGCGGGTATGACCGAGCAGGAAGCCGTCGAGCAGGGGATCGCCGAGCTCGCCTCCGAGGCGTTCGTGGTCGGGTTCCCGCTCGTGTTCGATCTGGAGCAGGTCGGGCGGTTCACGCACGAGGGGCTCGGCGCGGTGCCGCCGACGCCGTTCAACGCGTTCGGGCACGCGCGCACGCTGGCCGGGCCGGAGACCACCTTCGTCTCGGTCAACAACGACACCTTGTACTCGATCGCGCAACTCGACCTGAGTATCGGACCCGTCCGCCTCACCGTCCCCGCCGTCGGCGACCGGTACTACGTGCTCCAGTTCGTGGACGCGTGGACGAACAATTTCGCCTACGTCGGCACGCGGGCCACCGGCTCGGCGGCGGGTGAGTTCCTGCTCGTCCCGCCCGGCTGGGAGGGTGAGCAGGCGGACGACGATCCGACCGTCATCCGCTTCCCGACCCGGGTCGGCACGGTCGTCGGGCGCTGGGCCGTCGCGGGGGAGGACGACCTCCCCGCCGTGCACGCCCTCCAGGACGCCACCGCGCTCACCCCGACGCTCGAGACGTTCGCGCCGCCGGCGGGCATTCCGGAGGTGGCGGCCGGCCCGACGGAGGCGCTGACCTTCTTCGAGCGGCTGCGGGTGTGGTCGCGCGAGTTCCCTCCTGCCGATCACGACCGGGACGCGCTGGCGACCTACGAGCCGATCGGGCTGACGGGTGCGACACCGATCGCCGAGCTGCCGGAGGGCGTCCGCGACGCGCTCGAGGAGGGCTACGCCGTCGGCAAGCAGGCGCTGGAGTCGTCGCTGCACACGACCGTGCCGACGACCGGCGGCTGGCAGGTGAACCTCCACGTCTTCGACTACAACACCGACTTCTTCGAGGTCGGCGCGCTCGACAGCCGCGGCTGGCAGCTCACCGACCCGACCACGCGCTACGCCCGCCGGGCCGGCGCCGCGCTCGGGGGGCTGTGGGGCAACCACGGGTACGAGGCCGCCTACTTCCCGACCTACGTGGACGCAGCGGGTGAACAGCTCAGCGGGGCGCGCGTCTACCGGCTGCGCCTGAGCCCGACCCCGCCCGTGCACGCGTTCTGGTCGCTGACCATGTACGACGTCCCGCACTTCTTCCTGGTGACGAACCCGATCGGGCGGTACTCGATCGGCGACCGGACGCCCGGGATCGTCTACGACGACGACGGCGGGCTGACCATCACGATCAGCGCGACCCGGCCGGACGACGCGAAGGCCGCGGCCAACTGGCTGCCCGCGCCGGAGGGGGAGTTCCGGCCGCTGCTGCGGCTGTACGCCCCCGGCCCGGCCGTGCTCGAGGGCAGCTACCGCCTCGCGCCGATCGAACGCACGGACAGCATCGACAGCGCAGACAGCATCGACAGCATCGACAGCATCGACAGCATCGAAGACAGCATCACAGACGAGGAGACCCGCTGAAAGTGGCCCGTTCGCTCTACATCACCTCCGCGGAAGGACACACCGGCAAGTCGACGGTGGCGCTCGGCGTCCTGGAGTCGCTGCGGCACTCCGTCGAACGCGTCGGCGTGTTCCGGCCGATCGCGCGCTCCGCCGTCGAACGGGACTACGTGCTCGAGCTGCTGCTCAGCCGGGTGACCGCCGACCTCAGCTACGAGGAGGCCATCGGCGTCACCTACGACGACGTGCACGCCGACGCCGACGCGGCCCTCGGTGAGATCGTCCGGCGCTTCCACGAGGTGGAGGCGCGCTGCGACGCGGTCGTCATCCTCGGCTCCGACTACACCGACGTCGGCAGCCCGACCGAGCTCGGCTACAACGCGCGCATCGCCGCGAACCTCGGCGCGCCGGTGCTGCTGGTGCTGGGCGGCCGCATCGGCCAGGGCTTCGGCGAACGGCTCGGGCAGGCCGATCCGCGGTCGCCGGAGGAGCTGCGCCAGCTCGCGGAGCTGGCGCTCGCCGAGCTGCGCCAGGAGCACGCCGGCGTCGTCGCGGTCGTCGCGAACCGCGCGGACGGCGACCGGCTCGACGAGATCGTGGCCGCCGTCGGCGGCGCGGTCGCGGCCGCCGGGAGCAGCGTGGCGTCCGGCCCCGAGCTGCCTCCGGTGTGGGCGATCCCGGAGGACCTCTTCCTGGTCGCGCCGAGCATCCGCTCGATCATGGAGGTCACCGACGCCGAGCTGATCGCGGGCGACGAGGCACTGCTGGCGCGCGAGGCGCTCGGCGTCGTGGTCGCGGGCATGTCGATGAACAACGTGCTGCCGCGGCTCGCGGAGGGCGCGGTCGTGGTCGTCCCCGGCGACCGCACCGAAGTGCTGCTCGCCGTGTTGATGGCCAACGCGTCCGGCACCTTCCCGTCCATCGCGGGCATCGTCCTGAACGGCGGCTTCGACCTCCCCGAACCGATCGAGCGGCTGCTCGCGGGCCTCCGCTCGCCGCTGCCGATCGTCCGCACGCCGCTGCAGACCTACGACACGGTGGTGCGCATCACGCACGCGCGCGGCCGGCTCGCCGCCGACTCGCAGCGCAAGTACGACACCGCGCTCGCGCTGTACGAGCGCCACGTCGACGCGGAGCGGCTGCTCGCCCTGCTGGACGTCTCCCGGCACGCGGTGGTCACGCCGCTCATGTTCGAGTACGACCTCATCGAGCGCGCCCGCGCCGCGGACAAGCACATCGTGCTGCCGGAGGGGGAGGACGACCGCATCCTGCGCGCCGCCGCCACGCTGCTGGCACGCGGCGTCGCCCGGCTGACGATCCTCGGCGAGCCGTTCGAGGTGCGGTCACGCGCCATCGAGCTCGGCGTGGACATCGGCAAAGCGGAGGTCCTGAGCCCGTTCGACGACGTGCTGCGGCTGCGGTTCGCGAACGAGTACGCGAAGCTGCGTGCGCACAAGGGCATCACGGTCGACCAGGCAGCGGACACCGTCACCGACGCCTCCTACTTCGGAACGATGATGGTGCACCTGGGCCTCGCCGACGGGATGGTGTCCGGCGCCGCGCACACGACGGCGCACACCATCCGGCCGGCGTTCGAGATCATCAAGACCACGCCGGGCGTCTCCGTGGTGTCGAGCGTTTTCCTGATGGCGCTGGCGGACCGGGTGCTGGTCTACGGCGACTGCGCCGTAGTGCCGGACCCGACGGCCGGGCAGCTCGCCGACATCGCCGTCTCGTCGGCGCGCACGGCGGAGCAGTTCGGCATCGACCCGCGCGTGGCGATGCTGTCCTACTCCACCGGCGACTCCGGAGCGGGCGCGGACGTGGACAAGGTGCGCACGGCGACCGAGCTGGTCAAGGAGCGCGCGCCGGAACTCGCGGTCGTCGGTCCCATCCAGTACGACGCGGCGGCGGATGCTGCGGTCGCGGCGGCGAAGATGCCGGGCTCGCAGGTCGCCGGCCGGGCGACGGTGTTCATCTTCCCCGACCTCAACACCGGCAACAACACGTACAAGGCGGTGCAGCGGAGCGCGGGAGCGGTCGCGATCGGACCGGTCCTCCAGGGCCTCCGCAAGCCGATCAACGACCTGTCCCGCGGTGCGACGGTCGAGGACATCGTGGACACCGTCGCCATCACCGCGATCCAGGCGGCGCTGACATGAGCGCCGTCCTGGTGGTCAACAGCGGCTCGTCGTCGCTGAAGTACCAGCTCATCGATGCCGGGAGCGACGAGGCGCTGGCCTCCGGCCTCATCGAGCGCATCGGGGAGCCCTCCGGCAGCATCCGGCACACGGGACCGGGCGGCAGGTGGGAGACCACGCTCGCGATCCCCGACCACACGGCCGCCTTCCGGGTGATGCTCGACGCGTTCGCCGCCGAGGGCCCGAGTCTGGACGAGAACCCGCTCGCCGCGGTCGGACACCGGGTGGTCCACGGCGGCAAGCGGTTCTTCGAGCCGACGATCGTCACCGACCTGGTGGAGATCAACATCGAGGACCTCTCCGACCTCGCCCCGCTGCACAACCCGGCCAACCTGCAGGGCATCCGCGCGGCGAAGAAGGCGTTCCCCGACGTGGAGCACGTCGCGGTCTTCGACACGGCCTTCCACCAGACGCTGGCGCCGGAGGCCTACACCTACGCGATCGACGCCGCGCTCGCCGAGAAGCACCGGGTCCGCCGGTACGGCTTCCACGGCACCTCGCACAAGTACGTGTCGGCAGCGGCGGCGGAGTTCCTCGGCCGGCCGCTCGGCGAGCTGAAGCAGATCGTCCTCCACCTCGGCAACGGTGCGTCGGTCTGCGCCGTCGACGCCGGCCGCTCGGTCGACACCTCGATGGGGATGACGCCGCTGGAGGGGCTCGTCATGGGCACCCGCTCCGGCGACCTCGACCCCGCGGTGCTGCTGCACCTGGCCCGGCGCGCCAGTCTCGGCATCGACGACCTCGACGAGCTGCTCAACCGGCGCAGCGGCCTGCTCGGGCTCTCCGGCCACGGCGACATGCGGGACGTCCGCCACGCCGCCGAGTCCGGGGACGCCGCTGCGCGCCTCGCGCTCGACACCACCGTGCACCGGCTCAAGCACTACATCGGCGCCTACACGGCCGAGCTCGGCGGCCTCGACGTGCTGACCTTCACCGCCGGCGTCGGCGAGAACGACGCCCGGCTGCGCGCCGAGGTCTGCGCGGGCCTGGAGGTGCTCGGCATCCGCCTCGACCCCGAGCGCAACGCGAGCCCCTCGCGGGAGGAGCGGCTCATCTCGACCGACGACTCCCGCGTGGCCGTGCTCGTCGTGCCGACCGACGAAGAGCTGGAGATCGCCCGTCAGTCGCTGCAGGCGGTGGGCGCGGGCTGAGCGGACGGGTGCACCATGCGGCGGCGCGGCGACGGAGCCGGGCGGGACGGCAGGTCCACCCGGAAGGCCGGGCTGCGGCCGGCGCTCGCCGCCTCGGTCGCCGTGGTGCTCGTCGCCGGCGCCGCGCTGGCGGGCTGCGCCTCGGACGGCAACCAGGTCGGCCCGCGGTTCATCACGCCGCCGCTGATCCGCTACAGCTCCGTGCTGTGGCCGGTCCCGCTGGAGCTGATCGACGCCGAGCCGGGCACCCGGGTGCGGATCACGGCCTCCCTCGACTCCTCGCGCGGCACCTGGACCTCGGCCGCCAGCTACGACGTCGCCGGCGACGGGACGGTCGACCTCGCGCGCGACAAGCCGCTGTTCGCGCCGTTCGCCGCGCCGGACTCGGCCGGCCTGTTCTGGTCGCTGCGCGGCCCGGAGCTCGGCCCCGACGACCTGGTCCAGCAGTGGATGGTGGACACCAACCCAGTGACGCTGACCGCGAGCGACGGCGACCGGGTCGTCGCCCGGCGCACGTTCCGGCTGGAGGGGCTGGGCGGCACGATGCGCGGCCACACCATCTTCACGCACGACCTCGCGCCGTCGGGCGCCCTCGCGCTCCCGCCGCACGAGACGCACGAGGACTCGCCGATCGGCCGGTTCTACGACGCGTCGTCCCTCGAGCGGCCGTCCGGTCCGGCTGTGCTGATGTTCGATGATCCGGAATCCGGGGCGTCGGCGGACTTTACGGCGGCACTGCTCTCGCAGTTCGGCGCCTCGGTGTTCGTCGTGCCGATGACCTCGGCGGACGGCGTGCACCTCTCCACGGTGACCGACGCCGGGACGATTTCGGCGATCCTGGATTGGCTGGACCGGCTCGCGTCGGTCGACGCGCGCCACGTCTTCGTCTACGGCACCGGAGCGTCGGAGCAGCTCGCGATCTGGGCGGCGACCCGGTTCCCGACCCGGCTGCACGGGCTGTTCGCCGGCGGAGGGCCCGCCGAGCTGCTCTGCCTCGCGGGATCGAGCGCGTCGCCGGTCTTCGAGGGCGGTGTCGGCGTGCCCTGCGAGCGCAGCCCGGGCGTCGGGACGACGGCCGCGCCGCCGCTGACCGGCGTGAACGGACCGGTCGTCCTGACCTGCGGCCAGGTGGACCGGGTGTTCCCTGGCGCGTGCGCCGTGCAGCAGGAGCTCACCGCCACCCGGGCGCCGCGCGCGGGCGACAAGCTGCTCGTTGGCCTGGGCGCGGCGCACGCGGTCACGGTGCCGCCCGGCCTCCCCATCGCTCTGCCGGTCCCCGGCGACGGATCGGGTGCGGACGGCCAGGCGACCGAGCAGGCGCGGATCGCGTTCTGGAACGCGGTCGGGCAGCTGCTGCTGCGGGCGGTGCTGTCGTGAGGGGCCGGCTGCGCGCGCTCGCCGCCGCTGCCGCGATCGTCGCGGTCGCGGCCCTCACCGGCTGTGTCGCACCGGCCGGCGGCGCCCGCATCGTGGTCGCGCGCTTCGGGAACGCCACCGCCGACCCGGTCGTCGTCTCGCTCACCGGGCTGGCGCCGGGGGAGGACGTCGTCCTCCGCGCCACCGCGACCACGATCGCGGGGACCTGGACCTCCCGCGCCCTCTACGCCGTGCCGCCCAGCGGCCGGGTCGACCTCTCCTCCCAGCAGCCGATCACCGCCCCGTACGTGCGGCCGGACGCCGCCGCGCCGCTCTGGAGCATGTCCGGACCCTCGCTCAGCCAGACGCAGCTCGAACGCGCCTGGGCCGAGGGCCCTGTCCAGATCGAGCTCACCGCCGAGCAGCAGGGCGTCCGCGTCGCCGCCGCCCGGGTGCCGCGCACGCCCCTGTCCGCCCAGAGCGTCGGGCGCGTCGTGACGGTGGACGCTCTCGCCAGAGCCGCCGTCCCTGCCGGCGCCGCGGCCTCCGCCGCCGCGCCCTCCGCCGACCAGAGCTCGGCGCTGCGGGCGGGCATCCTGTTCACCCCGCTGCCGACGCTCGTGCATCCGCGGCCCGGCGTCGTCCTCATCGACGGCGACGACGACGCCGCGTCCGGCGCCTTCGCCGCGCGCCGGATCGCCGCGATCGGCTTCCCCGTGCTCCTGCTCCCCGCCTTCGGGCCGGAGGGGCAGATCCCGGGCTCGGCCGCCCTCTCGGTGGAGGCCTTCGACGCCGCGCGCGCCTGGCTCGCGCGGGACCCGGGCGTCGACCCGAACCGCATCATCGTCTACGGCACCGGCCGCGCGGCCCCGCTCGCGCTCTGGTTCGCGGCGAGCGAGCCGCAGTCGGTCTACGGCGCCATTTCCGCGAGCGGACCGACCGCCGAGCTGTGCGCGTCGTCGTCCGGCGCGCCCACCCTGCTGAACGAGGGCCGCGCGGTGCCGTGCGCGAGCCCGAACAGCCGGATCGCGGACACGCCCATCCTGCCGCTGAACCGCATCCCGGGGCCGCTGCTGCTCGCCTGCGGGACGGCCGACGAGCTGCTCCCGAGCGCGTGCGACTGGACCCGCGCCGGGGCGGACGAGCGCGGCGCGCGGGCGCTGGGGGAGACGCTGATCGCCCCCGGCTCGGCGCACGAGCTGAGCGCGCCGCCGATGCTGCCGATCGGACTCGGCGGCCTCCCACCGGCCACGGCGCAGGCAACCGAGGACGCCAGGGTGGCATTCTGGTCGCGGGTGACCGCGTTGCTGGAAGGAGCCATCGGACCGTGAACCCCGCCAGGACGTCCCGCCCCGCCGCGCGCCGCGTGCTCGCGGCGCTGGCCGGCGTCGTGCTCGCCGCGGTCGCGCTGGTGGGCTGCGGCACCCAGCAGGGCGCGGCCGGACCGCGCTTCGCGCTGAGCGCCAACCCGAGCCCGGTGTGGCAGCCGGTCGGCATCCAGGTCCTCGCGCTGCCGCCAGGCCAGGAGGTGACGATCCGCGCGTCGCTGGTCCCGGGCGCCCTGTGGTCGTCGCAGGCGGTCTACGCCGTCCCGGCCGACGGCGTGGTCGACCTCGCGCGCGACGTCCCGCTGGAGGCGCCGTTCACCGGGGCGGACGGCATGGGCCTGTTCTGGACGATGCGCAGCAGCACGGGGGAGGCGGCGACCTCCGACGTGACCTGGGGCGGCTCGTCGTTCTCGGTCGACCTCCAGGCCTCGGTCGGCGGCCGCCGGGTCGCGGAGACCCGGGTGCAGCGCACCGGGCTGTCGGTGGCTGCGCCGTCGCGCGCGGTGTTCGACGACGGGATCACCGGCGACTTCTTCCAGCCGACGAGCTCGACGGAGGGCGTGCGGCCGGGGATCATCGTGTTCGACGGCACCGATCCGGGGGAGCCGACCGGCGTGCTCGTGTCGGCGACGCTCGCGGCCTTCGGCTTCCCGACGCTCGACCTCTCCACCTACGGCTCCGCCGGGCAGCTCGACCCGGTGCGCAGCCTCCCCGCTGAGCGGTTCCTCTCCGCCCTGAGCTGGCTCAAGTCGCAGCCGGGAGTGGACGGCCAGCGGATCTTCACCTTCGGCGCCTCGCGCGGTGCGCAGCTCGCCCTCTGGGCGGCCTCCGCGTATCCGGGCACCGTCTACGGCGCGATCGCGCCGGGCGGCACCACCGGGCTGATCTGCCCGTCCCCGGTGCCGAGCCCGGCCGTGACGGTCGGCGGCGCCTGGGTGCCGTGCACGACGGGCACGCACGATCCGGTGCCCGCCGCCGTGCTCGACATCCAGCGCATCCCCGGTCCCGTCGTGCTCGGCTGCGCCGGACGAGACGAGGAGATCGCGAACGGCTGCGCCTGGCTGGCGGCCGGGGCGCGCAAGCGTCCCCTGGAGGAGGGCGACGCGTACCTGATCGCGCCGGGCGCGACGCACCTCTTCTACCTGCCGCCGTACACGCCGCTGCTGCTGCCGGCCGGCTCCGCCGCGCAGCCCACGGAGCGCGCGCGGGAAGCGCTCTGGGCGGACATCATGGCCGCGCTGACGGCGCCGTCCTCGGTGCCGGGGCACTGACCGCGGGCCCGGCCGGCCGAGCCGGCGCGGGAGTTCCCCGGAACGGCCGGAATGTCAGTCGCGGCAAGTAGCATGTGTGGGTGGTAACCGCTCTGTATCGCCGCTATCGGCCCGACACCTTCGCCGACATGATCGGCCAATCGCAGGTGACCGAGCCGCTGATGACGGCGCTGCGCACCAACCGGGTCAACCACGCCTATCTGTTCTCCGGGCCGCGCGGCTGCGGCAAGACCACGTCGGCCCGCATCCTCGCCCGCTGCCTCAACTGCGCGGAGGGCCCCACCGACACCCCGTGCGGAAAGTGCGAGAGCTGCGTCGAGCTGAGCCGCGACGGCTCCGGATCGCTCGACGTGGTCGAGATCGACGCCGCCAGCCACAACGGTGTCGACGACGCCCGCGACATCCGCGAGCGCGCCATATTCGCCCCCGCCCGCGACCGCTACAAGATCTTCATCCTCGACGAGGCGCACATGGTCACGCCGCAGGGCTTCAACGCCCTGCTGAAGATCGTGGAGGAGCCGCCGGAGCATGTGAAGTTCATCTTCGCGACCACGGAGCCCGAGAAGGTCATCGGCACGATCCGCTCGCGCACGCACCACTACCCGTTCCGGCTGGTGCCGCCCGCGCAGATGCTGGAGTACGTCCAGCAGCTGTGCGACAGCGAAGGGATGACGGTCGCGCCTGGCGTGCTGCCCCTGGTGGTGCGCGCCGGAGGCGGCTCGCCGCGAGACACGCTCTCCCTGCTCGACCAGCTGATGGCCGGCTCCGAGGGCAGCAGCATCGAGTACGAGCGCGCCGTCGCCCTCCTCGGCTACACGCACGCCGCGCTGCTGGACGAGGTCATCGACGCCATCGCCGCGCGCGACGCGGCCGGTGCGTTCGCGGCCGTGGACCGCGTCATCCAGACGGGGCAGGACCCGCGGCGCTTCGTGGACGACCTCCTGGAGCGGCTGCGCGACCTGATCGTGGTCGCCGCGACGAGCGTCGACGGTGCGGCCGCGGTGCTGCGCGGGGTGCCGCAGGACGAGCTCGACCGGATGGGCGTCCAGGCGATGAAGTTCGGCGCGGCCGAGCTCAGCCGGGCCGCCGACATCGTGAACGCCGCGCTCACCGAGATGACCGGCGCGACGTCGCCGCGCCTGCACCTGGAGCTGATGATCGCGCGCGTCCTGGTGCCGTCGAGCGACGACAGCGAGCGTGGGGCGCTGGCGCGTGTCGAGCGGCTGGAGCGGCGGGTCGGAGTGAGTGACGCGGGTGGGGCGGGGGAGGGTGCTGCGCCTGCGGCCACCGCTGCTCCTGCTCCTGCTCGTGCTTCGGTGCCTGCTCCTGCTCGTGCTTCGGTGCCCGCGCCTGCTCCTTCTCCGGCGGCCGCGCCTGCTCCTGCGCCGGCTGCTTCGGCGCCGGTGGCCGCCCCGGTCTCGACGCCGGCCGCGCCGGAGCCCGTCGAGCCTCCCGCGAAGACCGCGGAGCCGACTCCGGCTCCGGCGGCTCCCGAGCCGGTCGCTGCGCCCGAGGCTCCCGCTGCGCCCGCGGCCGTCGGCGCCGTGAGCACGCAGCAGGTCAAGGACTCCTGGCCGCAGATCCTCGACGCCGTGCAGCGCGCCAAGCGCAGCGCGTGGATGGTGGTGTTCACCGCCCAGGTCCGCGCGCTCAACGACGACGTGCTGACGCTGTCGTTCCCGAGCGACAACGACGTGCAGAGCTTCCGCCAGCCGCAGACGCAGGGCGGCCAGGGCGTGAGCGAGTACCTCCGCCAGGCGATCATCGACATCCTGGGCATCCGGGTCAAGTTCATCGCGCGCGCCGACGGCTCGCCCGCGGGTGGAGCGTCTCCGCGCCCGTCCGCGGGAGCGCCCTCCGCCCCGGAGGCGCCGACGTGGCCCGGAGCCGACGGGGACGGGTCTGCGAGCAGTGCCCCCGCGCGCCCCGCATCGTCGAAGGCGCCCGGTGCCCCGGCATCGTCGGCTGCGCCCACGTCGTCCGCTTCGGGTCCGGCGGCCTCCGTCACCGAGTGGGCGACGGTCGCGATCCCGGCGTCCGCGGCCGCCGCCGTCGCCACCCTGGAACGTCCGCAGGTCGCTCCCGTGCGCGCGGCCGCGCCAGCTGCCGCGGCTCCCGCGACCGACGAGGTGGCGCCGGACGACCTGGAGCCGCCGGAGGAGATCGAGCCTCCCTACGAGTCCGAGGTACCGGAAGAGCCTGAGGGCGACTGGGCGGCAGCACCGTCCACCGCCGAGACGGTCGTGCCCGCCGCAGCGCCACAGCGCACCGCCCCGCGCCCTGCTGCCGAGCGCCAGGCCCCAGAACGTCCCGTGGCCGAGCGCCCCACCGCAGAACGTCCCGCCACCCCCGAGCGCTCCGCCCCCGCCTCCGGCGCCCGCACGCCCACCTTCCAGGCCCCGCAGCGCTACGGGGAGGCCGTCGTCCGCGAGATCCTCGGCGCACGCTTCCTGGAGGAGCAGCCCGCCCCTCCCATGAACGGCATGAGGTAAGGCCGTGTACGAGGGTATCGTCCAGGAGCTGATCGACGAGCTGGGCCGGCTCCCCGGCATCGGGCCGAAGTCGGCGCAGCGCATCGCGTTCCACATCCTGCAGACCGAGAGCTTCGATGTCACCCGGCTCGCCGAGGTGCTGCTCGAAGTGCGCGACAAGGTGCGTTTCTGCGAGATCTGCGGCAACGTCTCTGAGCAGCCGACCTGCACGATCTGCCGAGATCCGCGCCGCTCTCCCGACACCATCTGCGTGGTCGAGGAGGCCAAGGACGTCGTCGCCATCGAGCGCACGCGCGAGTTCCGCGGCCTGTACCACGTACTCGGCGGCGCGATCAGTCCGATCGATGGCGTCGGGCCCGACGACCTCCGCATCCGGCAGCTCATGCAGCGCCTCGCCGACGGCACGGTGCAGGAGGTCATCATCGCGACCGACCCGAACCTGGAGGGCGAGGCGACGGCCACCTACCTCAGCCGCCTGCTGACCACGCTCGAGATCCGCGTCACCCGCCTCGCCTCCGGCCTCCCCGTCGGCGGCGACCTGGAGTACGCCGACGAGGTCACCCTCGGCCGCGCCTTCGAGGGCCGCCGCCAGGTCTCCTAACCCCTGTCTCCATCCGCCGAGGGGCACGTCGTTGTCACTTTTCGCGCCCGAAAGCGACAACAACGTGCCCCTCAGCGGGGGATGGGGGGCGTGGTGTCACATGGCCGGGCGGGCATATCCGTGGCCGGTAGAATGGTCACTCCCGTGAGTTCTGGAGTGCCTGTGGCCCTGATCGTTCAGAAATACGGCGGCTCGTCCGTCGCCGACGCCGAGAGCATCAAGCGCGTCGCCAAGCGCATCGTCGAGACGCGCAAGGCGGGCAACGAGGTCGTCGTGGCCGTCTCCGCGATGGGCGACACCACCGACGAGCTGGTCGACCTGGCCCACGAGGTCACGCCGATCCCCGCGCCGCGCGAGCTGGACATGCTGCTCACGGCGGGGGAGCGCATCTCCATGGCGCTGCTCGCGATGTCGATCAAGAGCATGGGCTACGACGCGCGCTCCTTCACGGGCAGCCAGGCCGGCATGATCACCGACGCCCAGCACGGCGCCGCCCGCATCGTGGACGTCACCCCCGGCCGCATCAAGGAGGCGCTGGACGAGGGCGCGATCGCCATCGTCGCCGGCTTCCAGGGCTTCAACCGCGACACCCGCGACATCACGACCCTCGGCCGCGGCGGCTCCGACACCACCGCCGTCGCCCTCGCCGCCGCGCTCGGCGCCGAGGTCTGCGAGATCTACACCGACGTCGACGGCGTGTTCACCTCCGACCCACGGCAGGTGCCGCTCGCGCGCAAGATCGACCGCATCACCAGCGAGGAGATGCTCGAGCTCGCGGCCGCCGGAGCCAAGGTCCTGCACATCCGCGCGGTGGAGTACGCGCGCCGCCACAACGTGACCCTGCACGTACGCTCCTCGTTCTCGAACCGGGTGGGCACGTACGTCCTCAACGAAGCAGCTGCGGCCGAGGCCGCGAAGAAGGATGGAATCGTGGAAGAGCCGATCATCTCCGGAGTCGCCACCGATCTGAGCGAGGCGAAGATCACCGTCGTCGGCGTGCCCGACGTCCCGGGCAAGGCGGCGCAGATCTTCAAGATCGTCGCGAAGGCCAACGCCAACGTCGACATGATCGTCCAGAACGTGTCCGCCGCGGCCACCAGCCTCACCGACATCTCGTTCACCCTCCCGAAGTCCGAGGGGCAGCGCGTGCTGACCGCTCTGAACGGCGAGCGCGACGAAGTCGGCTTCCAGGCCCTCCAGTACGACGACCAGATCGGCAAGCTCGCCCTGGTCGGCGCCGGGATGCGGACCAACTCCGGCGTCTCCGCGAAGCTGTTCGAGGCGCTCTACATCGCCGGCATCAACATCGAGATGATCTCCACCAGCGAGATCCGCATCTCGGTCGTCACCCGCGCCGACACCGTGGCGGAGGCCGCCCGCGTCGTGCACACCGCCTTCGGGCTGGACGGCGACGAGAAGGCGATCGTCTACGCGGGCACCGGCCGCTGAGCCGTTCCCGCCACCCGCGGGAATGGCCGCCGTCGCCATCCCGTTCTCCTCTTCAGACCACGACACCGAAGGACACACCATGAGCGAGACCACTCCCGGCCTTGACATCGCCGTCGTCGGCGCCACCGGCCAGGTCGGCGCCGTGATGCGCCAGCTGCTGGAGGAGCGCGACTTCCCGGTGAAGAGCATCCGCTTCTTCGCGTCGTCGCGTTCGGCCGGCACGAAGCTGCCGTTCCGCGGCGAGGAGATCACCGTCGAGGATGTGGAGACCGCCGATGTCTCCGGCATCGACATCGCCCTGTTCTCGGCCGGCGCCACCGGCTCGAAGGCGCACGCGCCCCGGTTCGCCGAGGCCGGCGCCATCGTCATCGACAACTCCAGCGGCTGGCGGATGGACCCGGACGTGCCGCTCGTGGTCTCCGAGGTGAACCCCGAGGCCATCGACGAGGCGCGCAAGGGCATCATCGCGAACCCCAACTGCACCACGATGGCGGCCATGCCCGTGCTGAAGGTCCTGCACGAGGAGGCCGGCCTCCAGCGCCTCATCGTGAGCACCTACCAGGCGGTCTCGGGCTCCGGCCTCGCCGGCGCCGAGGAGCTCGCCGGCCAGATCCGCACCGCGGTGGCCGACGAGAACCTGCTCCAGCTCGTGCACGACGGTTCGTCCGTCGCGATGCCCGAGCCGGTCAAGTACGTGCGCCCGATCGCGTTCGACGTCATCCCGCTCGCCGGCTCGATCGTCGAGGACGGCTCTAACGAGACGGACGAGGAGAAGAAGCTCCGCAACGAGAGCCGCAAGATCCTCGGCCTCCCCGAGCTGCTGGTCAGCGGTACCTGCGTGCGGGTGCCCGTCTTCACCGGCCACTCGCTGTCGATCAACGCCGAGTTCGCGTCGCCGCTCAGCCCCGAGCGCGCCACCGAGCTGCTGTCCGATGCCCCCGGCGTGACGCTCACCGACGTCCCCACGCCGCTGGAGGCCGCCGGCCAGGACCCGAGCTTCGTCGGCCGCATCCGCGCGGACGAGGGCGCCCCGGAGGGCCGCGGCATCGCGCTCTTCATCAGCAACGACAACCTCCGCAAGGGCGCCGCGCTCAACGCAGTCCAGATCGCGGAACTCGTCGCCGCCCGCCTAGCCTCCCGCGTCGCCCACTGACCCTCTCGCCGAGGGGCACGTCGTTGTCACTTTCGCGCCCCGAAAGTGACAACAACGTGCCCCTCAGCGGTTGAGGGCGTGAGGGGGATGTCTTGATGTCGAGACA
The DNA here is from genome assembly GCF_042789575.1 of Leifsonia sp. NPDC056824. NCBI lineage: Bacteria > Bacillati > Actinomycetota > Actinomycetes > Micrococcales > Microbacteriaceae > Leifsonia > Leifsonia sp. NPDC056824. The sequence continues at coordinate 136,928 of NZ_JBHUAV010000003.1, forward strand.
GAATCTTGGCGCGACGGCCGGGGACGAGCCCACTCACCGTAGGATTGTCTAGTGAGCACTGACCCCATCGACGTCGTCCTGATCGGCGGCGGCATCATGAGCGCGACGCTGGGCTCCATGATCCAGCGCGTCCAGCCCGACTGGACCATCCGCATCTACGAGTCCCTCGGCGAAGTCGCCCAGGAGAGCTCGAACCCGTGGAACAACGCAGGAACGGGCCACGCCGCCCTCTGCGAGCTGAACTACATGCCGGAGGCCGCCGACGGCAGCGTCGACCCCGCCAAGGCGATCAGCATCAACGAGCAGTTCCAGCTCAGCCGGCAGTACTGGGCCTCCCTGGTCGCCGCGGGCCACCTGCCCGCCCCGGACACGTTCATCAACGCGACGCCGCACATGACGTTCGTGCGCGGCCGCGACAACGTCCGTTACCTCCGCAAGCGCTACGAAGCGCTCAAGGACCAGCCGCTGTTCGAGGGCATGGAATACTCCGAGGACCCGGCGACGATCGGCGAGTGGACCCCGCTGCTCACCAAGAAGCGCAACGCCAAGCAGCGCATCGCCGCCACCCGCCAGACCGCGGGCACCGACGTCGACTTCGGCGCGCTCACCCGCGCACTCGTGGACGACCTGGTGGCGAACGGCGCCGAGCTCGCGCTCAACCACAAGGTGCTCAGCATCAAGCGCACCGCGGACGAGCTCTGGAAGATCAAGGTGCGGCACGAGGTCGGCCACACCCCGCACGAGGCGCTCGCGCGCTTCGTGTTCGTCGGCGCGGGCGGCGGCGCCCTGCACCTGCTGCAGAAGTCCGGCATCCCCGAGATCAGGGGCTTCGGCGGATTCCCGATCTCCGGCCAGTTCCTCCGCACCACCAACCCGAAGATCGTCGCGCAGCACCAGGCGAAGGTCTACGGCAAGGCCGCGGTCGGCGCTCCGCCGATGTCGGTTCCGCACCTCGACACGCGCGTGGTGGACGGCGAGACCTCGCTGCTGTTCGGCCCGTACGCGGGCTTCAGCCCCAAGTTCCTGAAGAGCGGCAGCTGGTGGGACCTGCCCGGCTCGGTCCGCGCGGGCAACCTCGGCCCGATGCTCGCGGTCGCGCGCGACAACTTCTCCCTCATCAAGTACCTGGCGGGCGAGGTGCTCGCCAACCGCGAGAAGAAGCTGAGGGCGCTGCAGGAGTTCATGCCGACCGCGAAGTCGGAGGACTGGGAACTCATCACCGCCGGCCAGCGCGTGCAGGTGATGAAGAAGGACCCGAAGAAGGGCGGCGTGCTGCAGTTCGGCACCGAGGTGATCGCCTCCGCCGACGGCTCGATCGCCGGTCTGCTCGGCGCGTCCCCCGGCGCGTCGACGGCCGTGCCGATCATGGTCGACCTCCTGAAGCGCTGCTTCCCCGACCGTTACGAGGGCTGGCTGCCGACGCTGAAGCAGCTCATCCCGACCGTCGGCACCACGCTCAACGACCGCCCGGAGGAGGCCGAGCGCGTGCTCGCCGAGACCGCGGCGGTGCTCGACCTGGCGGAGAGCCCCGCCGGTCAGGTCGTCCGGGCCTGACCCCTGGCCACCCGCAGCCGGTCCGTACCTTTCGGTACGGATCGGCTGGACAGTCGTGGGCGCGACCTGTTATCGTCGTCCTCGCTATGAAGTGATCACCTCCTCTCGTCCCGCGCCCGAGGCGCCGTCGATCGAGTGAGCGACCCCATAGGTCCTGCGCCGCCTGGTATCCCAGCACCGGGCGCTCCGGCGCACTCGACGCGGAAGTCCGCCCGGCGGGAGCCTGCTCCGTGATGGAGCGCCCGGAAGGTGGTCCACAATGCCAACACTCACTCTCACTCCACTGCGCGCCGACGGTGTCTCCGTCAGCTACGGCGACCGGCGCGTGCTCTCGGATGTCTCCCTCACCGTGCCTCCTGGCGCCCGCCTCGGCCTGATCGGTGAGAACGGCGCGGGCAAGTCCACGCTGCTGCGGGTGCTCGCCGGGGAGGAGACCCCGGACTCCGGCGTCGTCCAGCGGCCGAAGCGGGTCGGCTTCCTCTGGCAGGAGGTCCGCTTCCGGCCCGACGAGACGCTCGCCACGCTGATCGAGGACGCCCTCGCCGAGGTGCGCGCCATCGAGCGCGAGCTGGAGGCCGCGGCTGCGGCGCTCGCGGGGGACGACCCCGCTGCGCACGCGCGGTACGACGCCGCCCTCGCGGCGGCCGAGCTCGCCGAGGTGTGGTCGATCGCGTCGCGTCGCGACGCTCTCCTCGACGGTCTCGGGGTCGGCGGCATCCCGCTGGCCCGGCGGCTGGACGAGGTCTCCGGAGGACAGCGCAGCCGGTTCGCGCTGGCCGCGCTGCTGCTCGGCCGGCCGGAGGCGCTGCTGCTCGACGAGCCGACGAACCACCTGGACGACGCGGCCGCGGCGTTCCTGGAGTCGCAGCTCCTCGGCTGGCACGGTCCCGTGCTCTTCGCGAGCCACGACCGCGCGTTCCTCGACTCGGCGGCCACCGGCCTCCTCGACCTCGACCCGACGCGCACAGGCACCACTGTGTACGGCGGCGGCTACAGCGCCTACCTCGCCGAGAAGACGGCCGAACGGCACCGCTGGGAGAAGCAGTACGCCGACGAGCAGGCCGAGCTCGCGGCGCTGAAGCACGCGGTCGACGTGACCGCGCGCTCCATCGCCTGGTCGGGCAAGGTCCGCGACAACGACAAGTTCGTGAAGTCGTACAAGGGCAACACCCTGGACAGGCAGATCAGCCGGCGCGTGCGCAACGCGGACGGCCGGCTGGAGGAGCTGACCAGCACGCAGGTCCGCAAGCCGCCCAAGCCGCTCGGCTTCTCCGGCATCCCCGCGGGGTTCCAGCCGGTGGGCGCGGAGGCCGGGTCGCTGCTGCAGGCGGACGACCTCCATGTCCCCGGCCGGCTGAGGCTCGACCGGTTCGCGGTGGAGGCGCAGTCGCGCGTGCTCGTGACCGGCGCCAACGGTGCGGGCAAGTCGACGCTGCTCTCGGTGCTCGCCGGGCGGATCGTGCCGCTCGTCGGGACGGTGCAGCGCCGCCGCGGCCTGCGGGTGGAGCTCCTGGAGCAGGACGTTCGCTTCGCGGACCCGACGCAGACCCCGCGGCGGATCTACGAGCTGGCGCTGGGGGAGCGGCGCGCGGAGGCCGTCCCGCTCTCGGGCCTCGGCCTGATCGCGCCGCGCGACCTCGACAGGGAGGTCGGCACGCTCTCCGTGGGGCAGCAGCGCCGGCTGGCGCTGGCGTTGATCATGGCGCGGCCGCCGCACGTCTTCCTGCTCGACGAGCCGACCAACCATCTCTCGCTCACCCTGGCGACCGAGTTGGAGGCCGCCCTCGGCGGCTACCCCGGCGCGGTCGTGGTGGCGAGTCACGACCGGTGGCTGCGCGAGCGCTGGTCGGGGGAGGTGGTGTCGCTGCGGAGCGCCACGCTGCGCGACGCTTGACGAAGGTTCGAACATATGTTCGAATGATTGCATGAGGTGGAGCGGGCAGGAGCTGGCGGTGGAGACGCCGTCGGCCCTGCCCGGTCTCGCCCGGCTGAACAACCTGGTGCGGTCGGTGCGCACGCCGGAGTTCGCGGGCATCACCTTCCACGAGATCCTCGCCAAGTCGGCGCTCAACAAGATCCCGGGCGGGGGAGGGCCGATGCCCTTCGGCTGGACGATCAACCCGTACCGCGGCTGCTCGCACGCCTGCGTGTACTGCTTCGCGCGCCCGACGCACAGCTATCTGGAGCTCGATCAGGGCAAGGACTTCGACCAGGAGATCATCGTCAAGGTCAACGTGGCCGACGTGCTGCGCACGGAGCTGACGAAGCCGAGCTGGGGCCACCACCCGGTCGCGCTCGGCACCAACACCGACCCGTACCAGCGGGCGGAGGGGCGGTACGCGCTGATGCCCGGCATCATCGACGCGCTGACCGATTCCGGCACGCCGTTCAGCATCCTCACCAAGGGCTCGCTACTCCGGCGCGACCTCGACCGGCTGGCGGAGGCGGCGAAGCGGGTCCCCGTCGATCTGGCGATGTCGATCGCGGTCTACGACGACGAGCTCCAGCAGTCGGTCGAACCGGGAACGCCCACGACGAAGGCGCGCCTGGCGACCGTCACCGCCGTGCGCGAGCACGGGCTCGACTGCGGGGTGTTCCTGATGCCGATCCTGCCGTACCTCACGGACACCCGGGCGCACCTCCACGAGGCGCTGCGGCAGGCGAAGGAGGCCGGGGCCACCAGCGTGCTCTACACCGCGCTGCACCTGAAGCCGGGGGTCAAGGAGTGGTACTACCTGTGGCTGGGGAGGGAGCATCCGGAGCTGCTGCCCCGATACCGCAGCATGTACGGCCGCGGCACGTACGCGCCCAAGGAGTACCGAACGTGGCTGGCGGCGCGGATCAAGCCGCTCATCCGAGCACACCGGCTCGAGCGCGGGCAGGAGGACCCGCTGACCGGAGGAGTGCGGTCGTCGGCGCTCGGGATGCTGCGCGACGGCGAGGGGGAGCGGCGCGTGGTGGATCGGGTCGCGCCCGAGGAGGTCGCGCCCGAGTCGGCGCTGGTGACGCTCGGGGTGCAGCCGACGTTGTTCTGAGGGGGCCGCGCACTCCCACGGGGGTACAACACGCCGACCTGCCCGGGGTACACAGCGGGCAGGGTTGCTGCCATAATCCCCACTGGGAGGCCGCCGACGCGCGATCTCCCACCGACGCCTCCACCGCCGGTCCCTCTCGCGCCGAAGGAGTCCGGTGTCGCTCGGCCTTCCCAGCCACCTCTCCCGGGCGGCGAACTCGCGCGCGCTGGCGACCGCGGCCCGCTGGGCCGCGCTGGTCTGCCTGGTCATGGCCGCGATCAACGTCGCCGTGTCGACGGTCGGCGGGACCACCGGCGCCGCCTCCTGGATCAGCACCCTCGTGCTGCTGCCGATGATCGCGCTGCTCCTCCTGCTGTCGCGCGGCCGGACCGTCCTGCTCACCCTCGCCTACCTGCTCGTCGGCGCGGTCTGCACCTACTTCTACGTCTCCCTGATCTTCGACAGCACCCCCGAGTATCAGGACACGAACCTGCTCGTCATCGCCCTCCCCGTCGTCGCGATGACCCTGGTCGGCGGAACCGGCACCGGCTCGCTCATCGGCGTGCTGTGGGCCACCCTCGGGTTCGCGCTCGCGGAGACCGCCGTGTTCCTCGGGGCGAGCGCGGCCGGGCGCGACTTCCGGCCGGACGCCATCTCGCTGAGCGCCTACCTGCTGCTGGTCGGCGTGCTCGCCTTCGACGGGCTCACCCGCGGCTCGCGCTCGCGGACGCAGGGCGCCATCCACCGCGCCGTCCGCGACGCCCGGCTCGTCGACCTGCGGCGCGAGCTGCTCGCGGAGTCCACGGCCGACCTCCACGACACCGTGCTCAGCGAGCTCGTCGCCGTCGCCTCCACGGAGCCGGGGGAGCTGCCCGCGCGGCTCCGGCAGCGTATCGAGTCCGACCTCCGCACGCTCGGCGGCGCCGCTCTGCCCGTCGACGACCGCGCGCCGGCCGACGAAGACCCGTGGTACGACAGCGAACTGCGCCGGGCCATCGAGGACGCACGCGACGAGGGCATCGCCGTCGACATCTCCGGGGAGCGCGAGGCCGTCGCGCTCCTGACCGCCGACGCCCGCCGCGCGGTCGGCCTCGCCGTCCGCCAGTGCCTGGTCAACGTGCTGCGGCACTCCGGCAGCGCCACCGCCGAGGTCGCGTTCTCCTGCGGCGACGCCTCCGTCTCGGTCATGGTCGTCGACGGCGGTCGCGGCTTCGCGGCAGCAGCCGGCGCGGGCGGCGACCGGCTGGGCCTGCGCCAGTCGGTGCACGACCGGGTCAGCAAGGTCGGCGGCACGGTCACCGTCTACTCGGCCGAGGACGTCGGGACGACCGTGATCATGACCCTCCCGGTGGCGGAGGCGTCATGAACCAGGTGCTGTCCGAGACGATCGTCCACTACCGGTCGCTGCCCGTCGAGCGCACGCCGCAGCGGCTGGACCCGCTCGGCGTGCAGTCCGCCTGGCTCCTCGTCCCGCTGCTCGGCGCGGTCGCGGTGGCCTATGCGGTGTTCTCCACGGTCCAGCACCACGCCCAGTTCCGCAGTCCCGCCCTCGCGGTCTGGGCCGTCGTCGTGCTGCTGCTGGCCGTCGTCGTCGCGACGATCCGCACGCATCCCGGTCTCGCGCCGGTGGGGCTGTGGTCGCACCTGGCGATCATCGGCGTCGCGGTCGCCGCCGCCTGTCTCTTCGCCGCGGCGGTCTGGGGGCACAACCAGCGCATCCAGGACGACTGGGGTCAGATGGCCGTCGCCCTGCTGCTGGCGGCGATGCCGCTGTACCGTCCCGTCGGCGAAGTGCTCACCGTCGCCGTCATCGCCGCCCTCGTCCTCGGCGCGCTCGCCGCGCTGCAGGGGCGGTCGCTGCTCATCTCGAACCACCCGCTCGTCTACGCGACCATCGCCGCCACGCCGGTGCTCGCCCTGGCGTTCGGCGGCGCGGGCTACGCGTGGACCATGACCGGCGAGACGCTCCGCTGGCGGGAGGTCGCCCGGGCGGGTCAGCTCCGGCTCGACGCGGAGCTGCGGCAGGTCGCCGCGCGGATGGTCGCACAGGAGCGGGCGACCGCGCTGAACGCCGAGGCGGTCCCGTTCCTGACCGCACTGGCCGCCCGCGGGGTCATCACCGAGCAGGACCGGCGGGTCGCCCGCAGCATCGCCGAGCGGCTTCGTGCGTCCGCCGTGGAGGCCGTGGATCGGGGCTGGCTGGCCGAGACCGTCGCGCTCGCCCTCTCCCGGCGAGGCGCGGGAACGGAGGCGGACCGCCGCTCCCGCGTGCACGACCCCGACCGGCTCGAACAGGTGCTGAGCGAGGAGCAGCGCGCGGTCGTCGGCGCGCTCATCGGGACCGTCGCCGACCTCGCAGGACTCGACGCCGACAGCCTGGCCATGACGGTGGCGCAGCCCGGCGCCCCGGTCTTCCTTCTCACCGCGATGGTCGCCGAGCCGCGGCGTGCGCTCCGCTCCGCGCTCGTCCCGTATCTCAGCGCGCTGCAGTCGGTGTCGATGGTGGCGTCGATGCGCGTTCGCGCAGGCGGGCTGACCGTCCGCTTCGCCTATCCTGAGAGGCGAACGCCATGAGTACCAGCACAGCGCATCCCATCTCCATTTCGGCCCCGATCCGGCTCGCCATCCTCGACGACCACGAGATCCTCCTCGACAGCCTCGCCGCCTGGATCGACCGGAACGCCCCCGACTTCGACCTCGTCGTGCGCGCGGGGAGCTGGCTGGAACTCGTCCACAGCGATGCGTTTCCGACCGATCTGGTCATCATGGACCTCCAGCTCCGCGAGTCCGTGTCGATCGGCGCGCGCGTGCGCACCTGCCGGGCGGCCGGCGCGAAGGTGGTCGTCCTGAGCGCCGTCGACACGCAGGAGGACCGCGACGCCGCGCTCGCCGCCGGCGCGGTCGCCTACGTCACGAAGACCCAGCCGATGGCCGAGCTGATCGCCGCGGCCCTCGCCGCGATGGGCCGCAGCGCGGGCCAGAAGCAGCCGGCGCCCGCCTGGCGCCCGCGCCCGACGGTCCCCGAGGCCTCCCGCCCCAAGCTCAGCGATGGCGAGCGGCAGGCGCTGGTGCTGTACGCCGACGGCCGCACCACCTCCGAAGTGGCCCGCGCGATGAACGTGCAGTACGAGACGGCCAAGACCTACCTGCGCCGCGTCCGCGAGAAGTACGGCAAGGTCGGCAGGCCCACGAGCTCGCGCGCCGACCTCATCCGCCGCGCCGCGGAGGACGGCTACCTCACCTGACCCTCCGGCGCCCGCATAGGATTGCTCCGTGGCAAAACTGTATTTCCGCTACGGCGCGATGAACAGCGGCAAGAGCACCGCCATGCTCCAGGCGGCGTACAACTACGAGGAGCGTGGGCACCGGGTGCTGCTCGCCAAGCCGGCGATCGACACCAAGGGCGACATGGGCATCCTGTCGCGCCTCGGCGTGACCCGTCAGGTGGACTTCCTGATCGCGCCGGAGACCGACGCGTACGGACGCTTCCAGCAGCACCGCGAGCGCACGCTCAAGCGCTTCGGTCGCGACGTCAGTGCGCTCCTGGTCGACGAGGCGCAGTTCCTCACCGAGGCGCAGATCGACGACCTGCTGCGGATCGCGCTGCTGGACGACGTGCCGGTGCTCGCCTACGGCATCCGCACCGACTTCCAGACGGTCGCGTTCCCCGGCAGCAGGCGCCTGCTGGAGGTCGCCCACAGCCTCGAGGAGTTGAAGACCATCTGCCGCTGCGGCCGCAAGGCGATCTTCAACGCGCGCAAGATCGACGGCGTCTTCGTCTTCGACGGCGACCAGGTCGCCATCGACGGCGCCTCGGTCAGCTATGAGGCGCTGTGCGGCAACTGCTACCTGGACGAGAGCCAGGGCGTGCTGAACAACGGCCGCCGGCACTGGCCGGCAGCCACGCCCACCGCCTACGACAGCGAACCGGACCCGGACTTCACCTGATGCGCATCTCCGTCATCGGCGTCGGCTACCTCGGAGCCGTCCACGCCGCAGCCATGGCCGACCTCGGCCACACCGTCGTCGGCGTCGACGTGGACGAGGCGAAGATCGCCGCCCTCTCCGAGGCGCGCGCGCCGTTCTTCGAGCCGGGCCTCCCGGACGTGCTCGCGTCCGCCACCGCCAGTGGGCGGCTGCGGTTCACCACCGACTTCGCCGCCATCGCCGACTCCGACGTGCACTTCGTCGCCGTCGGCACGCCGCAGTCCGCGGGGAGCGACGCCGCCGACCTCCGGTTCGTGGACGCCGCCTTCGACTCGCTCTTGGAGCACGTCTCGCCCGGCGACGTCATCGTCGGCAAGAGCACCGTCCCCGTCGGCACGGCCTCCCGGCTCGCGGAGCTCGTCGCCCAGCGCGTGCCCGGTGCGACGCTCGCCTGGAACCCGGAGTTCCTCCGCGAGGGCTTCGCCGTCAAGGACACCGTGAGCCCCGACCGGCTCGTCTACGGCGTGCCGGAGGGCGAGCAGGGCGCACGGGCCGCGCGCATCCTCGACGAGGTGTACGCCGCCGCTGTGGCGAACGGCACGCCGGTCATCGTCACCGACTACGCGACCGCGGAGCTGGTGAAGGTCGCGGCGAACGCGTTCCTGGCCACGAAGATCTCGTTCATCAATGCGATGGCCGAGATCGCGGAGGCCACCGGCGCCGACGTGACGCAGCTCGCGGACGCCATCGGTCACGACGCCCGGATCGGGCGGCGCTTCCTCAATGCCGGCGTCGGTTTCGGCGGCGGCTGCCTGCCGAAGGACATCCGCGCGTTCAGTGCCCGCGCCCGGGAGCTCGGCCGGGGCGACTCGGTCAAGTTCCTGGACGAGGTGGACAAGATCAACCTCCGTCGCCGCGAGCGCGTGGTCGAGCTGGTGCGCGAGGAGACGGGCGCCCTCGACGGCGTGCGTGTCGCCGTGCTGGGCCTGGCCTTCAAGCCGCACTCGGACGACATCCGCGACTCGCCGGCCCTGGACATCGCCGTGCGGCTGGCGGAGAACGGCGCGATCGTCACGGCGACCGATCCGGAGGCCAACGCGAACGCACGCCGCCGCGCTCCGCAGCTCACGTACGTGGACTCGGCGGCCGAGGCCGCAACGGACGCGGACATCGTCGTGCTGATCACCGAATGGCCGGAGTTCACCGGGCTCGACCCGGAGGAGCTGGGCGCGCTGGTCTCGCATCGCCGGGTCATCGACGGCCGCAACGCGCTCGACGCCGAGCGGTGGCGCGCTGCCGGGTGGCAGTTCCGCGGGCTCGGGCGCTGACGACGCGCCGACGTGCCCCCATTTTGGGGTACGAAAGGGGCTGCTGAATAAACTGAGGATTTGTTACCTTTATCCTCATGGCGACTGGTCTCTCGCACCACGACGCGCCGCCGCGACCCGCGGCCCCGCCGTTCGAGGCGCGCCACCGCCACCGGAGCCCCCGCGGCCGCGGCCTCATCCTCGCCCTGATCGTCCTCGCCGGCCTGGTCCTCCTCGCCATCGCGTGGATCGGCCTGCGGGGATTCCTCGCCCAGCAGGAGCTCAACGCCGCCGTGCCGGATGTGAGAGCCGTCCGTGCCGCCGTCGCGGAAAGCGACACCGCCGGGGCCGCGTCGGCCGCCACGGAGCTGCAGAAGCATGCGCACGCCGCGGTGTCCCTCACCAGCGACCCGGTCTGGCAGCTCGCGGAGGGCATCCCGTGGGTCGGCGGGAACCTATCGGCGGTGAGCACCATCTCCCGAGCCACCGACGCCGTGGCCTCCGATGTCATCAAGCCGCTCGTCTCGATCGCCGGCTCGGTGGATCCGCGTACGCTGCACCTGACGGGCGGCACGCTGGACCTCGCGCCCATCGTGGCCGCCCAGCCCGTGATGGCCAAGGCGCAGACGGCCTTCGACTCGGCCAGGAGCGACATCGGGTCCATCGACCGGAGCAGCGTGATCAGCCCGATCGGCTCGGCCGTCACCAAGATGCGCTCGCTGATGGCGGAGGTCGCTCCCGACCTGCAGGCCGTCGACAACACCGTCCGGCTCCTGCCGGGGATGCTCGGAGCGGACGGCCCCCGCTCGTACCTGATCGTCGCGCAGAACCCTGCAGAGCTCCGCGCTACCGGCGGTCTCATCGGCTCGGTCGTGCTCGTGAACGCGGACAAGGGGGCGGTGGCGCTCTCCACCGAGGTGGCCGGGACCTCCATCGGGCCGTGGCCGACGCCCGTCTTCGACGTGCCGACGGCGACTTCCGGCCTCTACGGCCCGCTGGTCGGCCGGTACCTCCAGGACGTCAACTTCACCCCCGACTTCCCGCTCGCGGCGCGGACGGCCTCGGCGATGTGGGTGCGCACGCACGGCGGAGTGGTCGACGGCGTCATCACCGTCGACCCGGTCGTCCTGAGCGCGATGCTGAAGGCGACGGGGCCGGTCACACTGCCGTCCGGCGACGTGCTGACCTCCGCGAACGCCGTACCGCTCCTGCTCAGTGGAATCTACGCGCGCTATCCCGACGCTCCGCAGAAGCAGGACGCCTTCTTCAGCAAGGCGGCGTCGGCCGTGTTCGACCGCGTCGTGGGCGGGGTCGACGGGGCGGCGCTGGTGAAGGCGCTCGCGGCCTCCGGGACCTCGAACCGCATCCAGATCTGGAGCTCGCACGCGTCGGAGCAGTCGATCCTGGAGACCACGACGCTCGCCGGCGCCCTGCCGGTGTCGACGCCGGAGACCGCCGCCCTCGGCGTCTACTTCAACGACGCCACCGGCTCGAAGATGGACTACTACCTGCGCACGTCGGTCGCCGCGGGCGCCGCGGTGTGCCGTGCGGACGGGAAGGTGACAACGATGCTGGAGGTCACCCTGACCAACGGCGCGCCCGCGAACGCCGCCACCGCGCTTCCGGCCTACGTCACCGGAGCCGGGTCCTACGGCGTCCCACCCGGCGACATCAAGACGCGGATCGCCTTCTACGGTCCGGAGCAGGGGCTCCTCGCGGGGGTGAAGAGCAAGGGCGTGGATGTCCCGTCCATCGCGGGAACGGACAACGGGCGCCCGGTCGCGGTCGTGGAGGTGCAACTCGCGCCCGGCCAGTCGAAGACGATCGACGTGCAGTTCCTCGGCACCGCGCAGTGGGCTCCCGGCTACACGGTCGACGTCACCCCGACGCTGAAGGGGGACGGTACGACCCCCGATGTGGGGGCACGCCCCTCGGTCGCGAGGATTGCCGTGCCGTGTTCTTCCGTCGTAAAGTGAGCATTAATCATTAATGCCCGACGCACTGGCCGGGCGAGGGGAAGGCGTACCCGAATGTTGAAGAAGATCCTGGCGGCGGCAGCCGTCACCGCGGCGCTGTTCCTCGCAGCGCCTGCGGCCGCGAACGCTGTGTCGTACCCGAGCGGCGCACCCTGCACGTTCGACGTGAGCGTGACCCAGGCCGGACACACCGCGACCCTGACCTGCATCCCTGGCACCTGGGCGGACGGGGAGAGCATCACCTGGGTCGGCAGCGGCGCGAACGGCTCCGCCATCGTGATGGCGAGCTCGGTGACGTTCACCAAGCACTCCAACGCGGACGGCAGCGACGTGCTCAAGGTGACGCTCCCGTCCGACGCGACGGGCGTGTACACGATCACCGGCACCGGCGCCACGAGCGGCCACGTCTGCTCCGCGTCGCTCACGGTGACACCGGCTGACGCGAGCTCCTCGACCATCAACGACCCGGGCAGCTCCGGCCTCGCCGACACCGGCTCCGTGATCGCCGAGTGGTCGATCTGGGTGGGCGGCGGCCTCCTGGTCATCGGCCTGGTGAGCGTCGCGCTCGCGGCGTGGATGCGGAAGGTCCGGTCGTCCTGACCTGACCGGAATGGCGGGAGGGCGGCAGCGGTTGCCCTCCCTGTGACCTCCACCAGCATCCCCCTCAATGTCCTCGACCTCGCCAGCAGACCCGCCGGCGGCAGCAACGCCGACGCAGTAGCCGGGACGGTCCGCCTCGCACAGCAGGCGGAGCGTCTCGGCTACCGGCGTTTCTGGGTGGCCGAGCACCACGGGATGCCGGCGATCGCCTCCAGCGCCCCGGCCGTCCTCATCGCGGGCGTCGCGGCGGCGACCGAGCGCATCCGGGTCGGCTCGGGCGGCGTGATGCTCCCCAATCACGCGCCCCTCGTGGTCGCGGAGCAGTTCGGCACCCTCCGCGCGCTGTACGGCGACCGCATCGACCTCGGCATCGGCCGCGCGCCCGGCACGGACGGCGCGACCGCGATGGCCTTGCGCCGCAGCGCGGAGGGCCTCGGGGTGGACGACTTCCCGCAGCAGCTCCTCGACCTGTTCGGCCTCTTCTACGGCGGCATGAGCGACGCGAACCCGCTGCACGGCATCACGGCCGTGCCGGGCCTCGGCGACGCTCCGCAGGTCTGGCTGCTGGGGTCGAGCGGCTACAGCGCCCAGGTCGCCGCGGCCCTCGGCCTCCCGTTCGCGTTCGCCCACCACTTCGCGGGGGAGAACACGGAGGCCGCCCTCGACCTCTACCGTTCGCGCTTCGAGCCGGGGGAGCAGCTCGCCGAGCCGCACGCCATGATCGCCGTGAACGTGGTGTCGGACGACGACCCGGAGCGGGTGCGCGCGCTGTCGCTGCCCGGCCAGCTCTCGTTCCTGCGGATGCGCCGCGGCCTCAAGCCGCAGCCGGTGAGCGTCGAGGAGGCCCTCGCCTACGAGTTCAGCCCGGCCGAAGAGGAGTTCATCGCCGCCCGGAACGCCCGCCAGGCGATCGGGACTCCCGACCAGGTGAAGGCGCGACTCGACGCGCTGATCGCCTCGACCGGGGCGGACGAGCTGATGGTCTCCTCCGGCGCCGCGACCGTGGAGGGCCGCATCCGCTCCCTGGAGATCGTGGCAGGGCTGTACCCGGCCGAGTGACGGGCTCCATGACGGACCGTGACGGCGGCAGGGGCGATCCCGGAGGGCCGGGGGTAGCGTTGGGCCCGTTCCCGACCCACCCAGTGAAGGCGGTACCCCGCATGGCACACGCACCCCAGGTCGTCGGCGTGAGCGGCAGCCCCACCGCGCCCTCGCGCACGACGGTCCTCGTGGACGCGGTCGCAGGCTCGTTCGCCGAGGCGACGGGCGGGACCGCCACGACCATCGAGCTGGCGCCCCTGCTCGGCGAGCTCGGCGCCGCCCCGTTCCGCAGCGGCCTGAGCCCGCGGGTGCAGGAGACCCTGCAGCTGGTGGAGGCCGCCGACGTCATCGTGGTGGGCTCACCGGCCTACCGCGCCACTTACACGGGCCTCTTCAAACTCTTCTTCGACCACATCGGCCAGTACGCGCTGGTCGACAAGCCGATCGTCCTCACCGCGACCGGCGGCAGCGACCGCCACGCCCTGCTGGTGGAGCACCAGATGCGCCCACTGTTCGGCTTCTTCCAGTCGCTGACGCTGCCGCTGGGCATCTACGCGAGCGAGTCCGACTTCACGGACTACGCGATCTCCTCCGACGACCTCCGCGAGCGCATCAACACGACCGTGTCGCGCACGCTGCCCCTGATCCGCTCGCACATCGACCCGGAGTCGCTGTACGCGACGGTGGATTTCGCGCGGCCCGACGCGTTTTGAAGGGCTGACGCTTTTTGAGATCAGGCCTTCGCAGGCACGCGGCCGAGAAGCGACGCCGCAGCCGGGTCGAGGAAGAACGTCACGTCACCGTGCCCCTGCAGCAGCGAGGCGGGCACGTCCTCGGTCCACGCGCCCTGTACCGACCGACGAACCGCGACGGCCTTCGCCTCCCCCGACGCGATGAGGACGATGCTGCGGGCCTCGAGGATGGTGGAGACGCCCTGGGTGATCGCGTGGGTCGGCACGTCGTCGAGCGAGCGGAAGAAGCGGCTGTTCGCCCGCCTCGTCGACTCCTCGAGGCGCACCATCCTCGTGCGTGACCCGCGGGGCGAACCCGGCTCGTTGAAGCCGATGTGGCCGTTCGCCCCGATGCCGAGGATCTGCACGTCGATCCCGCCCGCGCCCGCGATCGCGGCCTCGTAGTCGGCTGCGGCGACCGTCGGATCGGCCGCCCGGCCGTCCGGGACCCGGATGGCCTCCGGCCGGAGGCCGAGGGGCGCCGCGACGTCGCGCTCGACGATCGAGTGGTAGCTCTCCGGATGCGCGCGCGAGAGCCCGATGTACTCGTCGAGGGCGAAGCCGCGGACGTCGGAGAGGTCGGCGCCCGCGCGCACGGAGGCGGCCAGCGCCCGGTACAGGGGCCGCGGGCTGGACCCCGTCGCGACGCCGAGAACCCGGCCGGAGGAGGCGGAGAGCCGCTGCAGCACCAGATCCGCAGCGGCCTCCCCTGCCTCCTCCGGCCCGGCGGAGACGACGATCCTCACCGCGTGAGGACCGCCGCGACCTCGGGGATGCGGTCGATGTAGCCGGACACCAGCTGACGGGCGACGGTCACGCTGTCCACGAGCGGGTGGAGGGCGAACGCGGACACCGCCTCCGACTTCGAGCCGGTGAGAGCGGCGGCGATGGTGCGCCGTTCGACATCCTTCACCTGCGACATCAGGCCGAGCTGGTGCAGGTTCGGCTGGTCCGTGGTCAACGGGTGCACCCCGTTGGCGTCGACGAGGGTCGGCACCTCGACCACGGCGTCGTCGGGGAGGCCGTGGATCGTGCCGTTGTTGCGCACGTTGAGGATCATCGTCTGCCGCTCGTTGCGGCTGATGGCCGCCATGACACCGAGAGCCACGCCCGCGTAGCCCTGGTGGGCGGGATCCGCCTCACGCTCCCTGACGTGCGTCGGGGCGTCCTGCGTTCCGCCCTTCGCCTCCGCCATGTAGGAGGCGCTCCTGCGTTCGACCGTGGAGCGCCAGAGCTCGGCGACCCCGTCGCCCGCCGCTGCGGCGCGCGTGTAGAAGTCGCGCTGCGATTCGGCGAGGAAGTCGCCCCGCGTTCTGCCCGAATCGATGATCGTGCGCACAGCGTCGCGGTTGAAGTAGTAGTAGTAGAGGTACTCGTTGGGAACGGCGCCGAGCGTGCGGATCCACTCCGTTCCGAAGACGTGCCCTTCCTCCATGGCCGCGAGCAGCGTGTCGTCGGCCAGGAGGTCGGGGAGGACGTCGCGGCCGTTGTAGAGCACGCGCCGCATCCAGCCCAGGTGGTTGAGCCCCACGTAGTCCATCTCCACCCGGGTGTGGTCGAGGCCGAGGAGGCCGGCCACGCGGCGGCCGAGCCCGGAAGGCGTGTCGCAGATGCCGAGCACACGGTCTCCGAGCACCGACTGCATCGCCTCGGTGATGATGCCTGCCGGGTTGGTGAAGTTCATCACGTAGGCGTCGGGAGCGAGCTCCTTGATCGCCTTCGCGGCCTCCACCATGACCGGCACGGTCCGCAGGGCGTACGCGAGCCCGCCGGGGCCGGTGGTCTCCTGGCCGAGCACGTCGAGGTCGAGCGCGACGTGCTCGTCGCAGCGGCGGCCCTCCAGCCCGCCGACGCGGAGGGCCGCGAAGACGTAGTCGCTGCCGTCGACCGCACGGCGCAGATCGGTGGTCGGCGAGAGGCGTGGCGCGTCCGGGAACCCGGCGGCCAGCTCCGTCAGGATGGCGACCATCGCCGACAGCCTGTCTTCGTCGACATCGTAGAGCGCCACCTCCTCGACCCGGGGCGTTCCGGTGTCGCGCAAGAGCGCCTGGTAGACGTAGGGGGTGCGGAATCCTCCGCCACCGAGGATGCAGAGCTTCATACGACAGTGACCTCTCCGCCGGCGTTCCGGCACAGTGCGAGCGTTTCGTCGGGCGCACCGGAGGTGGTGACCAGCGCGTCGACATCGGTGAGGGAGCAGAGCCGCAAGGCGCCGCTCCCCGGGAATTTGGCTTCGGACGCCAGCAGGACCACCTTGTCCGATGCGGCGATCATGGACTGCTTGATGGGCGCCTCCACGGCCATGTTGTCGACGACGTGCCCGTTGGCCCGGACTCCGGTGCAGGAGAGGAACACGATGTCGGCGCTGATCTGGCTGAGGGCGAGCTCGGCGAGGGAGCCCACGAGCGTGCGGTAGTTGCGGCGCACGACGCCGCCGAGCAGCACGAGCCGCACCGCCTCGTCGTCGCGCAGCTCGTCGAACACCGCGAGGTTGGAGGTGATGACCGTGATGTCGCGTCCCCGGAGCCGGCGGGCGACCAGGGGAGTCGTCGTGCCGATGTCGAGGATGATGACGCTCCCGTCGGTGACCATCGCCGCGGCGGCGTCGGCCATCCGCGACTTGAGGTCGACGTCGCGGTTGTCGTCGAACGTGCCCTCGTCGAGGGTGCGGCCGTGGTCCTCCACGGTCGCGCCGGGTTTGATGACCGCCCCGCCGTACGTGCGGGTCAGCTCGCCGTTGCGGTCGAGGAGTTCCAGGTCTCTGCGGATCGTCGACTCGCTGACCGCGAGGGCCGCCGCGAGTTCGCGCACGGAGGCGGACCCGTCGGCCTGCAACGCGGTGATGATGCGGTTCTGCCTCTCGCGAAGGATCATGGGGACACTCTACCCACACTTGAGCAAAGTCACGCAAACTTGCTCAGAAGGAATTGACAAATCGCGCAAACTTAACAAGAGTGCGTCACGCGGGTAATGTAATTGAAACACTGGATGCGCAAGCTTGCTGGATATCAGCGGTTCCGACCCGTAGTCACGCAAACTCGAGCATCCCATCCCGCACGGATCCGCGACGAAGAGGAGAACCCGTGACCGCACGACCGCTGCACGAAGGAGCCGAGCTCCTGTTCACCGGCGACATCTTCTGCGATGTCGTCTTCGCCGGGGTGGACGTGCCGGAAGTCGGAGCGGAGGTCTACGCGGATACGTTCACCATCACCGCGGGCGGCGCGGCGAACCGTGCAGTGGCAGCTGCCAGAGCGGGCGCGCACACCCTCCTGCTCTCCCGGCTGGGAGACGATCCGCTGGGAACGCACATCCGCTCCACCCTGGAGGGCGAGCCCAACCTCGACACCCGTCTGCTCCGGCGCGTGCCCGGCCACCAGAGCCCGGTGACCGTCTCGCTGACCACCGCCGACGACCGCAGCTTCATCACCTACCAGGAGCGCCTCGGCCGGCTGGAGGTGCCGGACGATCTCGGCGCCATCGCCGGCGTGCACGTCGACGTCGCAGACGACCTCCCGGAGTGGGTGGCCAGACTGCGATCGGCGGGCACGACCGTGGTCGGCGGCGTCGGCTGGGATCACACGGGCAAGTGGTCCGGCGAAGTCCTCGACCGGCTGGGCGAGGTCGACGTCTTCGTCCCGAACGACGCGGAGGCCATGCGCTACACCCGCACCGACGACGCGGTCGCCGCGGCGAAAGCGCTCGCGGAGCGCGTGGCGCTCGCGGTGGTGACGCGCGGCCCGCGCGGCGTCGTGGCCGTCGACTCCGCGGCCGGGCGGATCGTCGAAGTGCCGTCGCCGCAGGTCACCGTGGTCGACCCGACCGGAGCGGGCGACGTCTTCGTCGCGACGTTCATGGCCGCCGGCCTCCGGGGCTGGGACCTGCCCGACCGCCTCCGCTTCGCGGCGCTCAGCGCTTCCCTCTCGGTCACCGGGCTCGGCGGCGCCGCCAGCGCACCGAGACCGGCGGACCTCCTGGCCTTCGTCGAACGCCATCGGCCGGAGGGCGACTGGTCGTTCCTCGATCGCCTCCCGGAGCCTGCCGCGCCGTGATCGGCGCACGCCGGCCGGCGCGCGACCTCCCCGCACCATGTTCCCTGTTCCGCACCACTCCCGAATCGAACCCGGTTCCCCGACAGAACGGACACACACCATGAGATTCACCCGGAAAGCCGCGCTCCTCGCCGGAGCCCTGACAGCCGTCGCGCTCGGACTGACCGCCTGTGCTCCCGGCGGCTCGGCCCCGGCCGCGTCGCACAGCCTCGGCCCGGTCTCCAAGAGCATCGGCTCGGGCGCCATCACGCTCACCGTGTGGGACCAGAACACCGACGGCGGCATCGATGCCGCGCAGAAGCAGTTGAACGCCGCCTTCGAGAAGAAGTACCCGAACGTCACGATCAAGCGCGTCTCCCGCTCGTTCTCCGACCTCAAGACGACCCTCAAGCTCGCACTCTCCGGCGACAACCCGCCGGACGTGGTGCAGGCCAACCAGGGCTACCCCGACATGGGCGCGTTCGTGAAGGCCGGGCTCCTGCGCCCGATCAACGACTACGCCGGCCTCTACAAGTGGAACGACTACTACCCGTCGAGCCTGCTCAAGCTCAACTCGTTCTCGTCCGACGGCAAGACCTGGCAGGGCGATGACCTCTTCGGCGTCTCGCAGACGGGCGAGCTCGTCGGCCTCTACTACAACAAGGCTGTACTCCAGAAGGCCGGCATCGACTCGCCGCCCACCACCCTGCAGGAGCTGACCGACGACATGGCCAAGGTCAAGGCCGCGGGCGACCTCCCCCTGAGCTACGGCGACGTGGAGAAGAGCCCAGGGATCCACCTCTACGGGCTCGCCCTGTCGGCGCTCGCCGGCACCAAGGTCAACGACCTGGTGAGCGGGTCCAGTGGGTCCTGGACGGACTCCAACGCGGTCAAGGCCGCCAGCGTGGTGCAGGGCTGGCAGAAGGCCGGCTACATCACGCCAGGGGCCAACGGCGTCTCGCGTGATGCGGCGGTCGCCGCCTTCGGCAAGGGAGGCGCCGCCTTCCTGGTCACCGGAACCTGGTACCTCGCCACGCTGGCCGATGCCGCCGCGTCGAAGGACATCGGGTTCACCGCTCTGAAGCCGGCGGGCTCCTCCACCCCGGTCACCATGGGAGGCGAGGGCCTGGCCTGGGCGATCACGTCCAAGACCAAGCACGCCGATGCCGCAGCCGCCTACATCGACTTCGTCACCGACAAGAACGCGTCGGACGTGCTGGTCAAGACCGGCAACCTGCCCACCGTCGTCCCCAGCGGCTCCGCACCCGCCAAGGGAACGGTCACCGGTGACATCACGGCCGACTACATGACCATCTCGAAGAGCAACGGAATCACCCCGTACCTCGACTACGCGACCCCGACGTTCTACGACACGATCACCGCCGCCGCGCAGGACCTCGTCGCTCTGAAGACGACGCCGGAGCAGTTCGGGCAGACCCTGCAGGACGACTACGCGAAGTTCACGAAGAGCAACGGATGACAGTGACCGCCAACAGAGGCGCGTCGGCGACGACCGGCGCCCGGACGGACGGGGCCACGCGCCCCGCCCGTCCGGGGCGCCGGCGCCGCAGCCGGGTGGCCTACCTCTACGTCCTCCCGGCCTTCGTCGTCTTCGCGATCTTCCTGGGCTGGCCGTTCTTCCAGACCATCCAGTACTCGTTCTACGACTGGGACGGGCTGTCGGCGGCGACCTGGGCAGGCTTCGCCAACTACCTGTCGGTGTTCGCCGATCCGGAGTTGCGCGGCGCCTTCGCGCACGCTCTCGTGCTGATGGTGTTCTACGCGGCCGTCCCGATCCTCTTCGCCCTGTTCCTCACGGCGCTGATCTCACGGGCAAATGCTCTGCGCGGGATGAGCGTGTACCGGACCGTCCTGTTCCTGCCTCAGGTCATCGCTTCGGTCGTGGTGGCGACGATCTGGGTGTCGATCTACTCGCAGGACGGCCTCCTGAACCAGACGCTGCGCGTGCTCGGGCTCGGCGACCTCGCCCGGGTGTGGCTCGGCGACTACAGCTTCGCCCTCCCCGCGATCGGGTTCGTCGGCACCTGGCTCAACATCGGGCTCTGCCTGGTGCTGTTCCTCTCCGGTGTCGGCAACATCCAGCCGGAGCTGTTCGAGGCGGGGCGTCTCGACGGTGCCGGCGCGGCGCGCGAGTTCTTCTCGATCACACTGCCCGCGCTGCGCGGTCAGATCGCGGTCGCCCTCACGCTGACCGTGGTGTCGGCGCTGAAGACGTTCGACCTCGTCTACGTGACGACCGGAGGCGGCCCAGGCACCTCCACGACCGTGCCCGCATTCGAGGCATACAACCGGGCCTTCAACACGGGCCAGGTGGGGTCGGCTGCGGCGGTCGCCGTGGCCCTGACCGCCGTGATCATGGTCGTCACCGCCCTCATCAGCCGGCTCCAGCCGAAGGACGCGCAATGAGACTCACCGCCCGCGAGAAGATCGTCGACTACGTCGTCCTGTCGCTGTTCGGGCTCTTCGCGATCGTCCCGCTGATCGGAGTGCTGTTCTCGGCGGTCACGCCGGCGAAGACGAACAACGGCGGCTTCGCCGTGCCGACGCAGGTCGATCTCGGCAACTTCGCGACCGCTTGGTCCGAGGGCCACTTCGCCTCCTACATGGTGTCGAGCCTCATCGTGACGGTCGGGGTCGTCGCGCTCACCACGATCCTCGCCGTGCTCGCCGGGTTCGCGTTCGCGCGGCTCGACTTCCTCGGATCGGGCATCCTCTTCTTCGTGATGCTCGCGGGGCTGATGCTGCCGGCGGAGGCGTTCATCATCCCGCTGTACTTCAACCTGCGCAGCGTGGGACTCACCGACACGTATCCGAGCCTCATCCTGCCGCAGACCGCCCAGTCGCTCGCGTTCGCGATCTTCTGGATGCGCAACCAGTTCCGCTCGTTCCCCGGCGAGATCATCGAGGCGGCTCGCATCGACGGTGCGCGCGACCTGCGGGTGCTGTGGCAGGTGATCGTTCCGCCGTCCCTCGCGCCGATCATGACGATGTGCGTGCTCGTGGCGATGTGGACCTGGAACGAGTTCCTGATGCCCCTGGTGCTGATCACGAGCGAGGACCGCCGGACGGCCCCGCTCGGGCTGGCGTTCTTCAAGGGCGAGCACCTCACCGACTACTCGCTCCTGAGCGCGGCCGGCATCATCGTCGCCCTCCCGATCGTGATCCTGTACTTCGTGCTGCAGAAGCGCTTCATCTCCGGCATGCTCGGAGGCATCTCGGCGAAGTGAGGACGCGATCGGGCGCTCGAAGGGCAGGACGCGAAAAGAGCCGGTTCCGCATGGGAACCGGCTCTTTTCTCTTGGGTCGGGGTGCGCCCTACGCGCTCCCCCGAACGCCGCTCCTCGCTTCGCTCGGGGCGTCGCCCGGGGCCCCTCGCGGCAGGGGCCCAATAGACACCAGCGAACAGTGGTAACAGAAAAGGACGGCCGACTCGCTGAGCGAGCCGGCCGTCCTTTTCTCTTACCACTGGGTCGGGGTGACAGGATTTGAACCTGCGGCCTCTTCGTCCCGAACGAAGCGCGCTACCAAGCTGCGCCACACCCCGGTGGCCCGAAGGCCTCATCTAGGATACACGAGCGCGGGGGGTGCGAATGACCACCCGGATCACTCCGACGCCGTCAGCGTGACCAACGTCGCCTCCGGCCGGCACGCGAACCGCACCGGCGCGTAGATCGACGTGCCGAGCCCCGCCGACACGTTCAGGTAGGCCGCCCGGAACGCGTGCCGCCAGATGCTGAGCCCCTTCACCTGGGCGCGCGGGATGTCGCAGTTGGTGACGAGCGCGCCGAAGCCGGGGACGCACACCTGACCGCCGTGCGTGTGCCCCGCGAAGATCATCGAGGCGCCGTAGGTGACGAATGCGTCGAGCACCCGTCGGTACGGTGCGTGAACCACGCCGAGCGTGACGGTGGGGCGCTCCGTGCGCGGCTCGTCCGCCGGCCACATCGCGTCGTCGGAGTACGGGTCGTCCTCGCGCAGCTCGTCCAGGGCGCCCGGGATGGCCTCCACCCGGTCGGCCTGGATGTGCGGGTCGTTGACGCCGAAGAACTCGAGGTGCGTCCCGCGGATGTCGAGGGCGCCCGCGGCGTTGTTGAGGTTCAGCCAGCCGAGGCTCCGGAAGTATTCGGTGAGCGCCTTGTCGTCGAGTCGCGGGGCCGTCGACGAGTGCCGCTTCGACGGGCCGAGGAAGTACTTGAACGGGTTCTTGAGCTGCGGGCCGAAGTAGTCGTTCGAGCCGTGCACGAAGACGCCGGGGATGCCCTGGAACGCGTCGAACGCGGCGCGGATACCCTCCAGACCGTTCTCATGGCTCAGGTTGTCGCCCGTGTCCACGATGAGGTCCGGCTGGAAGCGCGCGAGCCGGCGCAGCCACTCCTGCTTGTCGGTCTGCCACGGCGCCATGTGCAGGTCGGACAGGTGCAGCACCCGGATCGGCTCGGCGCCGGCCGGCAGCACAGGGACGCTGACCTCGCGCAGCGTGAACGCGCGGCGCTCCACGAGCGAGCCATACGCGAAGGCGGCCGCGCCCGCGCCGGCGAGCACCGCGAGTGCGGTGCCCACCGGCCGGAAGCGTGAAGCGCCTGCCACTAGCCGCCCGCTCCCGGGCCGGGAGTGGGGGTGCTCTTCTGCAGGGTGAGGGTCACCTGGGTGCCGGCCTTCGCAGCCGTTCCCGCACCAGGGTCCATCGCCTGGACGACGTCGTCGGGGGTGAAGCCGGGGCCGACCTTCGCGACGAAACCGGCCGCCGCCAAGGCCGCCTGCGCCACCGAGAACTTCTGGCCGACGACGTTCGGGATGGCGACCAGCGACTGGTTGCTGGTGTAGATCGTGATGACGGTCCCCTTGCCGACCTGCGAGCCCGCGGGCGGGTTGGTCGATGCGACCGTGCCGGCGGGGGCGGCGGAATCCTGCGGGCCGCCGTCCGCGCTGTCCAGGCCGAGGCTGGTCAGGATGGTCTTCGCCTCGTCGGGCGACTTGCCGGTGAGGTCGGGGACCGCGACCTGGACGCCCTGCACCAGCTTGCTCGGAGGCGCAGGGAACGGGTCGCCGCCGTACTTGCCCACCGCGGCGGACATCATCGACCGCATCACGGCCGTTCGCGCGATGGCGGGCGTCGTGCCGTGCGTCGGGTAGATCCTGCGCATGTCCTGGTGGCCGGTCACGTTGCCGACCCAGTACGCGCCGGCGACCTTGGTGGTCGCCGCGACCAGCCAGAGCTGCTCGTTGTTCTCGGTGGTGCCCGTCTTGCCGAGCATGTCCTTGCCGGTCGTGTTCATCCCGCTGGCCGTTCCACCGCTCTGGAGCGGCCCCTGGAGGCCCTTGGCCATCGCGTTGGCGATGGCGGGGTCGATCGACTGCGTGCACTTGGTCGCGGGCGGCGCCACCTCCTTGCCGTCACCGCTGACGATCTTGTCGATCGCGATCGGCGAGCAGGTCAGGCCGTTGTTCGCGATGCCGGCGAACGCCGTCGCCATCGTCAGCGGGGCGATGTTGTTGGTGCCGAGCACCGACGCGGGCGTGGTACCGAGTGGGGTGCCCGTCGCGGTGTGGACGCCGAAGGCCTCGGCTTCATTTCGGATCTGGCAGAGGTCGAGCTGGGAGGCCATCGCGATGAACGCCGTGTTGATCGACTGGGTCGTGGCGCTCTGGGCGGTGCGGATGCCCTCCTCGCCGCTGGAGTCGTTCGTCGGCCGGTACGTGCCCGTCCAGTCGCCGTCGCAGGTGTCCTTGAACTTCGTGTACGTGCGGATGTTCGCGTTCACGGTCTCGTTGAGCGAGTGCCCCTGCTTGAGCCACTCGGCCAGCGTGAAGACCTTGTACGTGGAGCCCACCTGGAAGCCGCCGGAAGCGCCGTAGGCGTAGTCGGTGGCGTAGTTGATGCTGGTGTACTGCGCGCCCGAGTTGAGGACATCCGGGTCCTGGCTGTACTGCTTGTTCTGCGCCATGTAGAGCACACGGCCGGTGCCCGGCTGGACGCCGACCAGCACGCCGCCGATGTCGACCTTGTAGACCTGCGGCACATAGGAGGCGAGCGTGTCCTCCGCGACCTTTTGGAGGTCCATGTCGAGCGAGGTGTAGATCTTGTAGCCGCCACGGTTGAAGTTCGCCGTGCGGGTGTCCAGGTCCTTGCCGAACGACGCGTCGTTGAGGATGATCTTCTGCACGAAGTCGCAGAAGTACGCCGCCCCGCCCGCGGTCTGGCAGCCGCGCGCCGACGGCGTGATCACCGGCTGGATCGGGGTCTTGATCGCGTCGTCGTACTGCGCCTTGGTCAGCTTCTTGTACTCGTACATCTTGCCGAGGATGTAGTCGCGGCGGTCCTTGTTCTTGGCGTAGCCGTCGGCCGCACCGTTCGTCGTCGACGCGGGGTTGTCGATCTTGAGGCCGGTCGGCTCGTTGACGATCGCGACCAGGCTCGCGGCCTGCGCGGGGGTCAGCGCCGCGGCCGTGGTGTTGTAGTAGTAGCGGGCCGCGGCCTCGATGCCGTAGACCGAACCGCCGAAGCCGGCGATGTTGAGGTAGCCCTCGAGGATCTGGTCCTTGGTGTACTTCTTCTCCAGGCCGATCGCGAACTTCATCTCCTTGACCTTGCGGTCGGGGGTGACGCCCGTCGAGTCGTCGACGCAGTTCTGGTACGTCTTCTTCTCCGCTGCGGTCTTGACCGGCAGGGCCTCGCACTTCTGCAGCAGGACGTTCTTGACGTACTGCTGGGTGATCGAGGAGCCGCCCTGCACGCCGCCGCCGGAGACCGTCGACAGCACACCGCGCATGGTGCCCTGGATGTCGACGCCGCCGTGGCTGTAGAACCGCGGGTCCTCACCGGCGATCGCGGCGTCCTTGACCGCCTGCGACATCTGGTCGAAGCCGACCGGCAGGCGGTTCTGGGAGTAGAAGGTCGCGAGCGGGACGTCCTGGTCGCCGTTCTTCGCGTAGATCGTGGTCGGCTGGGCGAGCTGACCGATCTGGAGGTACTCGGGAAGGCCCTCGAACACACCGATACCGTTGTTGGCGGCCATGCCCGTCACGGCGATGGCGGGGGTGACGGCAGCGGTGACCAGAAGACCGGCCACGGCACTCATGCCGACGAACGCGCCGACTGCTCCGAGCACACCTCTAGCCTGTGGTTTTTGCGCAGACATAGGATCAGAGTAGGCGATGAAGCTGATAAACCCCCCGAATGAAAAGAGCACCATGCTGCGCTGGGAATACCTTACGACTCCTCTCATGATCCATAACACCGCCGCCATCCTCAACAACTGGGGTTCGGAGGGGTGGGAGTTGGTGCAGGTGGTGACCGGCCCGGAGGGCGGTCTGGTCGCCTACCTCAAGCGTCCGGTGCCGGCCGAGGATGCCGCCTGATGGGCACCGTCGAAGCGCGCCTGGCCGAGCTCGGGATCGACCTCCCGGACGTCGTGCCGCCCGTCGCCGCCTACACGCCTGCCGTCGTCGACGCCGGCCACGTCTACACTTCCGGCCAGCTCCCGATGGTCTCGGGCGCCCTCCCGGCGACCGGCAAGGTCGGCGACGGCCACGGCCTCGTCCCGGCCGACGACGCCAAGGAGTACGCCCGCATCTGCGCGCTCAACGCGCTCGCCGCAGTCAAGAGCGTCATCGGCTCGCTCGACCGCGTGACCCGGGTCGTGAAGGTCGTGGGCTTCGTCGCGTCCGACCCGTCGTTCACCGGCCAGCCCGGTGTGATCAACGGCGCGTCCGAGGTGCTCGGCGAGATCTTCGGCGACGCCGGCGTCCACGCCCGCTCCGCCGTCGGGGTCGCAGTCCTTCCGCTCGACGCGCCCGTCGAGGTCGAGCTCATCGTCGCGTTCGAGTAGGAGCCGCTCAAACGGGAACCGCCGCGGATCGCACTGATCCGCGGCGGTTCTTCGTCTGTCCGTCGTCGGTGGCGGCTAGGTGAGCTTCGCCTGGATGGAGCTCATCACGGCCGTGTCGGCGAGCGTGGTCGTGTCGCCGACCTCCCGGCCCTCCGCGACGTCCTTCAGCAGGCGGCGCATGATCTTGCCCGAGCGGGTTTTCGGCAGCTCCGTCACGATGAAGATGTCGCGCGGGCGGGCGATCGCGCCGATCTGCTCGGAGACGTGCTTGCGCAGTTCGGCCGCGACGTCGATCGACTCGGCGGTCTCGAGCTGGTTCTGCTTGATGATGACGAACGCGACCACGGCCTGGCCGGTCGTCTCGTCCGCCGCTCCGACCACCGCGGCCTCCGCCGTGAGCGGGTGCGCGACCAGCGCCGACTCGATCTCGGCCGTCGAGAGGCGGTGGCCCGAGACGTTCATCACGTCGTCCACGCGGCCCATCAGCCAGATCTCGCCGTCCATGTCGTAGCGGGCGCCGTCGCCGGCGAAGTACTTGTCGCCGAACTTCGACCAGTACGTCTCCACGAAGCGGTCCGGGTCGCCCCAGATGCCGCGCAGCATGCTCGGCCACGGCTCGGTGACGACCAGGAGGCCGCCCTGATCCTTGCCGACCGGCACGCCCGCCTCGTCGAGGATGTCGATCGAGATGCCCGGCAGGGGAACCTGCGCGCTGCCCGGCTTGAGCGTGGTCACGCCGGGGAGAGCGGAGACCATGATCGCGCCCGTCTCGGTCTGCCACCAGGTGTCCACGATCGGGGTGGAGCCACCGCCGATGACGTCGCGGTACCACATCCACGCCTCGGGGTTGATCGGCTCGCCCACCGAGCCGAGCACGCGCAGGCTCGACAGGTCGAACTTCTGCGGGTGCTGGCGTCCGATCTTCATGAACGAGCGGATGGCGGTCGGCGCCGTGTAGAAGATCGAGACCTTGTACTTCTCGATGATCTCCCACCAGCGGCCGGGGTGCGGCGTCTCCGGGGTGCCCTCGTACAGCACCTGGGTGGCTCCGTTGGCGAGCGGGCCGTAGACGACGTAGCTGTGGCCGGTGATCCAGCCGACGTCCGCGCTGCACCAGTACACGTCGGACTCCGGGTGGAGGTCGAAGACGTTCTTGTGCGTGAACGCCGCCTGGGTCAGGTAGCCGCCCGAGGTGTGCAGGATGCCCTTCGGCTTCCCGGTCGTGCCGGACGTGTAGAGGATGAACAGCGGGTTCTCGGCGGGGAAGGCCTTGGCGACGTGGTCGGCGTCGACCAGCGCGATCTCGTCCTGCCACCACAGATCGCGGCCCTCGGTCCACGCGACCTCGTTCTCGCCGCGCTTGACCACGAGGACGTGCTCGACCGTGGACTCGCCGTTCTCGAGCGCGGCGTCGACGGCGTCCTTGAGCGGGAAGACCCGGCCCTTGCGCCAGCCGCCGTCGGCCGTGATGACGAGCTTGGCCGACGCGTCGTCGATGCGCGACCGGAGGGACTCGGCGCTGAAGCCGCCGAAGACGACGGAGTGGACCGCGCCGATGCGCGCGACGGCCAGCATCGCGATGACGGCCTCCGGGATCATCGGCAGGTAGATCGCCACGCGGTCCCCGGCCCGGATGCCCAGGCTCGTCAGCAGGTTGGCGGCCTTCTTGACCTCCGCGGTCAGCTCGGCGTACGTGATCGAGCGGGTGTCGCCCGGCTCGCCCTCCCAGTGGATGGCGACGCGGTCGCCGTTGCCGGCGAGGACGTGGCGGTCGAGGCAGTTGTAGGCCACATTGAGCTCGCCGTCGTCGAACCACTTCGCGAAGGGAGGGTTCGTCCAGTCGAGAGTGCGCGTGAACGGGGTGTGCCAGTGCAGGAGGTCGCGCGACTGGTCGGCCCAGAATCCGAGCCTGTCGTCCGATGCGCGTTCGTAGAGTTCGGCCGTCGCGACCGCGTTCGCGGCGAACTCCTCGCTGGGCGCGAACCGCCGGGCTTCGTGCAGCAGATTGTCGATTGTGTTGCTCATGGGGAGTCGTTTCGCTCCTTCGCGATGCTGGTGTTCGAGTCGTGGCGCGACAATCCCTGACTCTACAACCAGCGGGTGACGGCCTCCGAGCAGACTTGCGTTTGCATTGATTCTGCGTAAACTAGGCAGCGGCCGAATGACAAATTCTGGCGTGCGGCGCAATCGATTCCCCCCAATCATGCGCCGCAGTGGCCGCACCTGTTCCCCCCAATAGGTGCGGCCCCCCTTTTTTTAACCCGGCGGCTCACGCGGGGTTCGTCCTCGTGGACTTGTCCACGACCGGCTGTGGATGACGCGGGTTCTCCACTGATCTCCGGTGCCGGCCCCGAGTGTTCTTCGGGCTTCGTAGCGTCGAGGTCATGAGGAATTCAAGCCAGTGGATCACACCGTCGATCGCCCCGCCCGCCCAGACCGCCCGGCCCCTGCCGATGACGTCGTCGCCTCCCATGAGAGCGACGCGCGTTCCGGACGTCTGGGACACGTTCGGTCCTCTCGCTCCGTACCTGATGCGCGAGGGCGTCACGGACCTCTTCGTCACCGGCGACGGCGTCCTCTGGTCCGACGGCGGCCCGCGCGGCCTCCACCGGGTCGACGGCTGGACGGCCGACGCGCACGCAGCCCGCCGGCTCGCCACGCGGCTGATCGCCACCGGCGGCAGGCATATCGACGAGGCCACGCCGTTCGTCGACGTGAGGCTCCCCGGCGGGGTCCGCGTCCACGCTGTGCTCCCGCCCATCTCGACCGGAGGAGCCCTGCTGTCGATCCGCGTCCCCGCGCCTGCCGCCCTCACGATGGACGACCTGGTCGAGGCCGGCTCGTTGACCTCCGATGATGCGGCCTTGCTTCGCGCGGCGGTGGCCGCCCGGACGAACATCCTCGTGACCGGCGCCGGCGGCGCGGGCAAGACGACGCTACTGGCCGCCGTCCTGGCGCACGCGCCGCCCGCCGAGCGCATCGTGCTCATCGAGGACGTCGCCGAGCTCCGCATCCCGCACCCGCACGTCGTCGGCCTGCAGACCCGCCAGCCGAACCTCGAAGGCGCGGGCGGCGTCGGACTGCGCAGACTGGTGCGGGAGGCGCTGCGGATGCGGCCGGACCGGCTCGTCCTCGGCGAGTGCCGCGGCGAGGAGGTCGCCGACCTGCTCTCCGCCCTGAACACCGGACACGACGGCGGCGCCGGCACCCTCCACGCCAACTCGCTGGGCGACGTCCCCGCCCGGATGGAGGCCCTGGGCGCCCTGGCCGGGATGGACGACATCGCCACAGCGCGGCAGACGATCAGCGCGATCGGACTGATCGTCCACCTCGAGCGCTCGGGAAACCGCCGCCGTGTCGCCGGCTTCGGCCGGTTCACGACGACAGCGGACGGACGACTCGCGGTGGTGCCGCATGAGTGAGCGACGCAAGACTGGCCACGATCGATCGGGCCGCCCCGCGGACGACCTGCTGTCGGGCTCGGTGGAGGCGCTCGCCGTGCTCCTCGACGCGGGCATCTCGCCCCGGTCGGCCTGGGAATACGTGGCCGCGGAGGCGACGCACCCCGCTGTCGTCCGGGCGGCGACGCTCGTCGCGGCGGGCGTCCCGCCGTCCGAGGCACTGGCCGCGGCGGCCCGGCGTGGGCGGGTGGGAGCTGGGAGCGACGGGATGGCGGTGCGTGCGTGGCGTGGCCGGGTGACGGACGGGGGCGACGGCGGAGGCGATGCCGGCGTAGCTGCCGTCGCCGCGGCGTGGGCCGTCGCGGACCACGCGGGCGCCTCGCTCGCGCCGGCGTTGCGCGGCGCGGCCGAGGCCTTGCGCGATCGGGCCGGAGCGGAGCGCGACATCGCCACCGCGCTCGCCGGCCCGCGCGCGACGGCACGGCTGATGTCCTGGCTGCCGCTGGTCGGGGTCGTGATGGCGTACGCGATCGGCGTCGACGTGATCGGCACGCTGGTCACCGGTCCGCTCGGCTGGATGGCGGCCGGGTCCGGGTGCGGTCTGCTCATCGCGGGGCGGTCCTGGACGCGCACGCTGGTGCGGTCGGCTGCACGGGCGGGGCCGGTCTCGGGGATCGAGCACGACCTGACGGCGATCGCGCTCGCCGGCGGCATGTCGGTGCCGGCCGCTCGGGAGACGATCGCTCAGGTCGTGCGTCGCAGCGGCCTCGACGCGGTGGTGGACAGTGACGCGTCCGTCGACAGGGTGCTCCGCATCGCGGAGCGGGCAGGAGCGCCTGCGATCGAGCTCCTGTCCGCCGAAGCCAGGCAGCGGCGGCGGACCGCTCGCGCGGAGGGCCGGCGCCGGGCGGAACTGCTCGCCGTGCGGCTGCTGCTTCCGCTGGGCGTGTGTGTGCTTCCCGCGTTCGTGCTCCTGGGCGTGGTGCCCGTCATCCTCGGGATGATGTCCTCCACCTTCGCCGGCCTCACCTGAGTTGTCCACAGATTCGGGACCGCCGCCCATCACGGAGACGCCGGACGAGACGATCGATTCATGCCGCCGGAGAGCGGGAACAACAACAGAGAACGAACGAAAGAGAAGGGACCACACATGCGGGAGATCATTCACCGGCTGCGCTGGGAGGAACGGGGAGCGAGCACGGCGGAGTACGCCGTCACGACGATGGCCGCGGTGGGATTCGCCGGCGCGCTGCTGATGCTGTTGCGCGGCGACGAGGTGAAATCCATCCTGACCGACCTCGTCAGACGGGCATTGACGGTCGATGGCTGACGATGCGGCAGGGCACCGAACCCGCGAGGGCTGCTCGCGGGCTGCGGTCGTCGGGATGGCGAGAAGCCGGCCGGGCGACCGACTGGGTTGGGCCGGCGAGCGGGGGAGCGTGACGGCCGAGTTCGCGGCGGCCCTCCCGGCAGTGCTCGTGTGTATGGCGATCTGCGTCGGGGCGGTTCAGGCGGGCGCCCAGCAGGCGCGGCTGCTCGATCATGCGGCGGCTGCGGCGCGGCTCATCGGCCGGGGGGACGCGGCGCCCCCACCGCCGGAGGGTGCGTCCCGTCGTGTCGGGTCCGGCGACGGGTTGCTGTGCGTGACCGTCACCGCGCCCAGCCGTGCGGGCGGCCTCGGCGCTCTCGGGCTCACGGTGTCGGCACGCTCGTGCGTGCTCGACGACACGGAGGAGGGATGAACAGGGGTGAGCGCTCCGGCGTCACGCGCGATGAGTCCGTGCTTCCGCGACACGAGCGCGGGGCGGGGACGGTCCTCGCGCTCGCCGTCGTTGCGGTCACGGTCACCCTCACGACCGCCGCGATCGGCGTGGCGGGCGCCTGGGGCGCGCGTCAGCGGGCAGCGGTCGCCGCCGACGCCACGGCGCTCGCCGCGGCCGACGTGGCCTCGGGCCGGACGAGCGGCGAGCCGTGCGTCCGGGCCGAGGCCGTGGCACGGGCGAACGGCGCGTCCGTGACGGGATGCCTCGTCGAGGCGGTCGTCGTCAGCGTCGAGGTCTCCGTCCCGTACCTCGGGTGGGAGGCCTCCGCGGCCGCCCGCGCGGGTCCGCCGGGATCACGGTGATGCGCTCGGCGTCGGTGCTGTCAGCGGCGCGAGGCCTCCGCCTCAGTCGAACACCGTCTCCACGTACCGGTACGCCACCGCGCTCGGGAGCGAGCCGCTCGGGTCGTCGGAGGCGTACTCCGTCTCCGACGCGGAGCCGCGGACATACAGGTAGTGCTTTCCGCCCGCCGCCGCGCGGAGTTCGAGGCGGGGTCGCGGGTCGCCCGAGTCGAGGAAGGAGGTCGAGATCGTCTTGCCTTCCAGGGGGCCGTCGATGAGCTTGGCGGTGTACGTCGTCATTGAGGTCGTTGCCATGCTCACATTGTCCTCCCGGGGCTCGGCGAGCAACAGGCCCGGCCGTACGAGCCGTCCGCCCGCGGCGAACGGGGCGGCCGGCGATTAGGCACACGAACGGCCTAGGTGTGTATGGTTTGCCTGTTGGGCCGTGCGGCCCACGCTCGCCGCCCTCTGCGCGGCGCTCGGGGGAGCGCGCTTCGGACCAGTGCGGTCCCCACGAACACAGTTGCTATATAAGAGGAGTCAAGTGCCTGGCACCAAGAAGCTCGTCATCGTCGAGTCTCCGAACAAGGTGAAGTCCATCGCCCAGTATCTGGGCGAGGGCTACGAGGTGATGGCATCCGTCGGACACATCCGCGACCTGATCGAGCCCAAGAACCTCCCTCCGGAGCTGAAGAAGGGGTCGCTCGGCAAGTTCTCCGTCGACGTCGAGAACGAGTTCGCCCCCTACTACGTGGTGTCCGACCAGAAGAAGAAGACGGTCGCCGACCTCAAGCGCGCCCTCAAGGACGCCGACGAGCTCCTGCTCGCCACTGATGAGGACCGCGAAGGCGAGGCCATCGCGTGGCACCTGGTCGAGGTCCTCAAGCCCAAGGTGCCGGTCAAGCGCATGGTGTTCCACGAGATCACCCGTGAGGCCATCGAGAAGGCGCGGGACAACACCCGCGACATCGACACCGCCCTGGTGGACGCGCAGGAGACCCGGCGCATCCTCGACCGGCTGTACGGCTACGAGGTGTCGCCCGTGCTGTGGCGCAAGGTCGGTCCGGGACTCTCGGCCGGTCGCGTTCAGTCCGCGGCGACCCGGCTCGTGGTCGACCGCGAGCGCGAGCGGCTCGCGTTCGTCGCGGCCTCCTACTGGGGGCTCACCGCCCAGCTCCTCCCGGAGGACGCCCAAGCGTTCGAGGCGCGGCTCGCCCGCCTGAACGGCGAGCGCGTCGCGACCGGACGCGACTTCGACGACCACGGCCGGCTGACCTCCGGCGCCACGATCCTCGACGAGACGTCCGCGCAGGCGCTCGCCGACGCCGTGCGGCAGCAGAGCACGGCTGTCACCGTCTCGAAGGTCGACTCCAAGCCGTACTCGCGCCGTCCGGCAGCGCCGTTCACGACGTCCACGATGCAGCAGGAGGCCGCCCGCAAGCTGCGCTTCTCCGCCCGCCAGACGATGAGCGTCGCCCAGACGCTCTACGAGAACGGGTACATCACCTATATGCGCACCGACTCCGCGTCGCTGTCGCAGCAGGCGACCAACGCGGCGCGCACCCAGGCGGCGAAGCTGTACGGGGCCGAGACGGTCCCGGACAAGCCGCGCACCTACGCCTCCAAGAGCAAGAACGCGCAGGAGGCGCACGAGGCGATCCGCCCGGCCGGCGAGGTCTTCCGCACGCCCGCCGAGCTCGAGAAGTCCCTCCGCGGTCCCGAGCTGCGGCTCTACGACCTGATCTGGAAGCGGACCGTCGCCTCCCAAATGGCCGACGCGAAGGGCCAAACCGCCTCCATCACGGTCGAGGCGCGGATCGGCGAAGGGCCGCTCGACGGCACGACCGCCGAGTTCACCGCGAGCGGCACGGTCATCACCTTCCGCGGGTTCCTCAACGCGTACGAGGAGGGCCGCGACGAGGAGCGCAACGCCGACGCGAGCGGCGACGCCAAGCTGCCGCCGCTCACGCAGGGCCAGGCGCTCGGCGTCCAGGACGTCGCGGCGGACGGCCACGAGACCACCCCGCCGCCGCGCTACACCGAGGCGAGCCTCGTGAAGGCGCTGGAGGAGCTCGGCATCGGGCGTCCGTCGACGTTCGCGAGCATCATCTCCACGATCATGGACCGCGGCTACGTCACCCAGCGCGGGCAGGCGCTCGTGCCGAGCTGGGTCGCCTTCTCCGTGGTGCGCCTGCTGGAGGATTACTTCGGCGACCTCGTGCAGTACGACTTCACGGCCGAGATGGAGGACGACCTCGACCGCATCGCGGATGGCGAGGCCGAGCGTGTCGACTGGCTGAACAGCTTCTACTTCGGCAGCGACAAGCACAAGGGCCTGCGCCGGGTGATCGACAACCTCGGCGAGATCGACGCGCGCAGCATCAACTCGATCGCGATCGACGACGACGTGACGCTGCGCATCGGCAAGTACGGCCCGTATCTGGAGGTGCAGGAGCCCGGCGCCGCCGAGGACGCGACGCCCCGCCGGGTCAACCTCCCGCCGGACCTCGCCCCCGACGAGCTCACCCCCGCCAAGGCGAAGGAGCTCATCGACGCGCCGGTCCAGACCGACCGCGAGCTCGGCACGAACCCCGAGAGCGGCAAGCTCGTCCTGGCCAAGGACGGCCGCTTCGGCCCGTACGTGACCGAGGCCGACCCGGAGCCGGAGCCCGAGGTGGACCCGCAGACCGGCGAGGTCGTCGAGACTAAGAAGACCGCGAAGAAGGCGGCGGCCAAGCCGCGCACGGCCTCCCTGTTCAAGTCGATGGACCTGTCCACCATCGACCTCGACACCGCACTGCGGCTGCTCGACCTGCCGCGCACCGTCGGAGCCGACCCGGAGACGGGCGCGGAGATCCAGGCGGCGAACGGCCGCTACGGCCCGTACCTGAAGAAGGGCACGGACACCCGTTCGCTCCCGAGCGAGGACGACATCTTCGGGATCGACCTCGCCGGCGCCGTCGAGCTGTTCGCGCAGCCGAAGTACGGCAACCGCCGGGCCTCCAGTGCGCTCAAGGAGTTCGAGGCCGACCCGGTCAGCGGCAAGGCGATCAAGATCAAGGACGGCCGGTTCGGCGCGTACGTGACCGACGGCGAGACGAACGCGACCATCCCGCGGGGTGAGACCGTGGATGAGGTCGACTTCGCCCGCGCCGTGCAGCTGTTGGCGGACAAGCGCGCGAAGGGACCGGCCAAGCCGGCCGCGAAGCGCACCACCTCGCGGGCGAGCGCGGCGAAGACCACGACGAAGTCGACGGCGGCCAAGAAGACCACGGCGAAGACGACCGCTGCCAAGACGACCGCAGCCAAGACCACCGCCGCGAAGACGAAGGCCGCTCCCAAGACCGGCACGTCGACCCGCGCGGCGGCGAAGAAGTCCGCCGAGTGAGCGAGACCCGGACCGGCCTGTTCATCACTCTGGAGGGCGGCGACGGCGTCGGAAAGTCGACGCAGGCCGCCCTCCTGGAGGAGTGGCTGCGCGACCGCGGCCGCACCGTCGTGCGCACCAGGGAGCCCGGCGGCACCGCGGCGGGGGTGGAGATCCGCGAGATCGTCCTCCACCACCGCGGCGACATCGCGCCGCGCGCCGAGGCGCTGCTCTACGCGGCCGACCGCGCCCACCACATCGCGACCGTCGTCCGTCCGGCCCTGGAGCGCGGCGAGGTCGTCGTGCAGGACCGCTACATCGACTCCTCCGTCGCCTACCAGGGCGCCGGCCGCGTGCTCGACGCGGACCAGGTGCGCGACCTCTCGCTCTGGGCGGCCGAAGGGCTGCTCCCGGACCTGACGATCCTCCTCGACCTCGACGAGACCGCGGCCCGCGCGCGGCTGGACACGTCCCGCACGCGCTACGACCGGCTGGAGGCCGAGCGCTCCGAGTTCCACGCGCGCGTCCGCGCGGCGTACCTCGGGCTCGCCGAGGCGGAGCCGAACCGGTTCCTCGTGGTGGACGCCGCCCTCCCCGTCGACGAGATCGCCGCCGACATCCGCCGCCGGCTCGAGGACCGCGTCTGACCACCGCAGCCGGCACCGCTCCAGGGCCCGCCGCCGCGCCCGCGCTGTCCTCCGTTCCCACTAGCCTGGAAGGCATGGCGGTGTGGGACGACCTGACGGGTCAGGACGAGGCGATCGCCGTCGTCCGCTCCGCCGCCGAGGCGGCCACCGCCTCCGGCCCCGCCGCCGAGGCCGCCCGCGGCATGACGCACTCGTGGCTCATCACCGGCCCTCCCGGGTCCGGCCGCTCCAACCTCGCCTACGCGTTCGCCACCGCCCTGCTCAGCCCCGGGAATCCGGAGGGCGACCTCGCGGCGCAGCGCCAGGTGGAGGCCCGCACGCATCCCGACCTCGCCGTCCTCAGCACCGAGCGCGTCATCATCGCCATCGAGGAGGTGCGGTCGCTGGTCGCCAGCTCCCAGTTCGCGCCGTCGGTCGGCCGCTTCCGGGTGATGGTCATCGAGGACGCCGACCGGATGACCGAGCGCACCTCCAACGTGCTGCTCAAGGCGCTGGAGGAGCCGCCGGAGCGGACCGTCTGGATCCTCTGCGCGCCGAGCGACGCCGACCTGCTGCCGACGATCCGCTCGCGGGTCCGCACCGTGCGCCTCAAAGTCCCCGGCGTCGCGGACGTCGCGCGCCTGATCGAGCGCCGCGACGGCGTGGACAGCGCCGCCGCCGAGCGCGCGGCACGGCACGCGCAGAGCCA
This sequence comes from Leifsonia sp. NPDC056824, assembly GCF_042789575.1. NCBI lineage: Bacteria > Bacillati > Actinomycetota > Actinomycetes > Micrococcales > Microbacteriaceae > Leifsonia > Leifsonia sp. NPDC056824. Next base: position 173,166 of record NZ_JBHUAV010000003.1, read on the forward strand.
CATCGGGATGGCACACCGGCTCGCCACCAACGAGGAGGCCCGCCGCCGGCGCGCGCAGACCCTGGACCTCGCGCTCGGCATCCGCTCCGTCTCCGGGGCCGTGCTCGCCGCCGCCACGCTGCTGGAGGTGGCCGGCGCCGACGCGAAGGCCATCACCGAGGAGCGCGACGCCGAGGAACGGGAGCACGCGCTCCGTTCGCTCGGGATCGAGCCGGGCGGGGCCATCCCGCCTGCGCTGCGCGGCCAGCTCCGGCAGCTCGAGGAGGACCAGAAGCGCCGCGCGACCCGCAGCCTCCGCGACGGCATCGACCGCATCCTCACCGACCTGCTCTCGCTGTACCGCGACGTGATGATGCTGCAGCTCGGCAGCGGCAGCGAGCTCGTGAACGTCGAGCTGCGCGAGCGCCTGACCGCTCTCAGCGCGCACACGAGTCCTGCGGCTACGCTCGCCGCGATGGATGCCATCACGACCGCGCGCGAGCGGATCGACGGCAACGTCGCTCCCGCCCTGGCGCTGGAGGCCATGCTCACGACGATCCTGCGCGGGGGAGCTGCGCGAAAGGGGACAGACCTGTGACCATCCGAGAGGGCCGTCCGGCCCGCCGGCGGGCCGCTCGCACCGTCTTCGTGGCGATCGCCGCCGTCGTCGCCCTGACGCTGACCGGCTGCGTCACCTGGTTCATTCCTGCGAAGTCGTCCACCATCTCCACGCCCGCGCCCGAGAAGGTGTCCGCGGCTCTCCAGCCGTTCTACGGGCAGAAGCTGGTCTGGTCCGACTGCTCCAGCGGCAAGCAGTGCGCGACCGCCAAGGTGCCGCTGACCTGGAGCGACCCCTCCGCCGGCCAGGTCTCCCTCGCGCTCATCCGCCAGCAGGCGAAGGGCACCAAGCAGGGCTCCCTTCTGGTCAACCCCGGCGGCCCGGGCGGCTCCGGGTACGACTTCGTCAAGGACTCGGTCGACTACGCGACCGACAAGACGCTGCAGAGCCACTTCGACATCGTGGGCTTCGACCCGCGCGGAGTCGGCCACTCGTCCGCGGTGAAGTGCTTCGACCCGAAACAGATGGACGACTACCTCTACGGCATCACGCCCGGGCAGCGCGGGTCCGACCAGTGGCTCGCCGAGAACACGGCCGTCTCCCAGCAGTTCGGCGCCGCGTGCGCCAAGAACACCGGCGCCCTGCTCGGCCACGTCGACACGGTGAGCGCTGCACGCGACCTCGACCTCCTGCGCGCGGTGCTCGGCGACAAGAAGCTCAACTACCTCGGCTACTCGTACGGCACTTACCTGGGCGCGGTGTACGCCGGCCTCTACCCCGGTAAGACCGGGAGGCTGGTCCTGGACGGCGCGCTCGACCCTGCGGCGAGCAACGACGAGGTGACGAAGGTGCAGGCCGTGGGCTTCGAGAGCGCCCTCCGCGCGTACCTGAAGAGCTGCCTCACGCAGAAGAACTGCCCGTTCACCGGCACGGTCGACGACGGGATGAAGACCATCTCCGAACTGCTGGCCGCTGTGGAGCGCAGTCCGATCCGCAACTCGGACGGTCGCGAGCTCGGCGCCAACACGCTCGTCACGGCGATCATCTACCCGCTCTACGACGCGACCGCGTGGTCGTACCTGAGCAGTATGTTCACGAGCGTGATGAAGGGCAACGCCTCGGTCGCGTTCACCCTCGCCGACGGCTACAACAGCCGCAACAGCGACGGCAGCTACTCGGACAACTCCACCGAGGCGTTCACGGCCATCAACTGCCTCGACTACGGCTACGACGCCGACCCCGCCGCGATGCGCGCGCAGGCCGCCCAGCTCGCGGTCGCGGCGCCCGTGATCGGCCCGTACATGGCGTACGGCGACATCGGCTGCGCCTCCTGGCCCTACAAGTCCACCGTGCAGCGCGGCCCGATCGCGGCGAAGGGCTCAGCGCCCATCCTCGTCGTCGGCACCACGAACGACCCGGCCACCCCGTACGTGTGGGCGAAGAACATGGCGGGCGAGCTGCAGAACGGCCACCTGCTCACCTACAAGGGCGAAGGCCACACGGCGTACAACAAGTCCAACTCGTGCGTGAACAACACGGTGGACGACTTCCTCGTGGGCGGCACCGTGCCGCCCAAGGGCAAGACCTGCTGACCCCGCCGTGGTGAGTGGTGCAATTTTGCAGACGGTGAAATAATCAAACTCGTGACTTTAGAGATCGGGACCGCGGAGGGCGAGCTGGGCCTCCGTGAGCGCAAGCGCATCGCGACCAGGCGCGCCATCCAGCTCGCCGCGCTCGAGCTGGCCAGCGAGCGGGGCTTCGACCATGTCACGGTCGACGAGATCAGCCACGCGGCGAACGTCTCGCCGCGCACCTTCTTCAACTACTTCCCGTCGAAGGAGTCCGCGATCATCGGCGAACTGCCGGAGCTCCCGGACGAGGCCAGCATCGAACGCTTCATCGAGGCGGGCCCGGCCGAGCCGATCCTGGACGGGATGGGCACCCTCCTCATCGCCGCGATCGAGACCGGCGACCTGGACGGCGACCTCGGCGGCTCCCCGGACGGCGAGAACGCGGCCAGCGCGAAAGAGCTGCACGCCCTCCGCCGCGCGCTCCTGAAGGGCAACCCCGAGCTGTTCGCCCAGCGGATGGCGAGCATGCACAAGTTCGAGGACGCCCTGAGCGCCGTCGTGCAGCGCAGGCTCGCGCACGACGACCCGGAGCTCGCCGCCGACGAGGAGGGCCTCCACCAGCAGGCGCGCCTGGTCACTTACGTGGCGTTCGCCGGCATGCGGCACGCCTGGTCCTGCTGGGCCGACCACGGCGGCGTCGAGCCCCTCGCCGACCGCCTCCGCACCTCGTTCGCGCAGCTCCAGGCCCTCGGCGGGCAGCTCAACTGAGCCGTCCGCTGCGGCCTCGGCCGTGGTCGAAAGCACCCCGCGGGATCGGGTAAGCTATCTGACTGTGCCCGGGCGCGAGTCCGGCCACGCCGCCCTAGCTCAGTCGGCAGAGCATCTCACTCGTAATGAGAAGGTCAAGGGTTCGATTCCCTTGGGCGGCTCCGTTCCAGCCCTTCTTTCTTCCGTGTTTCTGCGAGTCTGCGGAGACGGGTCGTTCCTCTGTGCGCGCGGGGTTCATCCGGCGTAGACTCACCGGCAAATTGAGAATTAGTCAGTTTGCCTTGGGGAATGTCATGGAAGCGACAAGGGGATCCCGTCGGGCGCGCGTGCTCGGCATGTTCACCGCAGTGACCAGCGCACTGCTGCTGATCGGGGGAGGGCTGGCCACCGGCGGCGTCGCATCCGCCGACACCATGCCACCCGATCCGACCAATCCGGCGACGCCTCCGACCGTCGACGGCAGCTCCCTGCCCACGGCGCAGATGGACGGCGTCGCCTGGTCGCAGGCGGTCGTCGGGAACACCGTGTACGTCGGAGGGAAGTTCACGGCGGCGAGACCGTCGGGATCGCCCGCCGGCTCGAACACGACCCCGCGGAGCAACTTCCTCGCCTACGACATCACCACCGGCGTGCTGAACACCAGCATCAACGTCTCGCTGAACGCCCAGGCCCTCGCCGTCGCGGCGTCGCCTGACGGGTCGCGCATCTACCTCGGCGGGGACTTCACAACCGCCGCGGGTGGCACCTACTACCGGATCGTCGCCATCAGCACGGCCACCGGTCAGGTCATCAACTCGTTCCGCCCGGCCATGGCGAGCCAGGTGCGCGCTCTGGCCGCGACGAACACCGCCGTGTTCGCCGGAGGCACGTTCACCAGCGTCAACGGCACGGCCACCGGTTACATCGCGAAGATCGACGCGTCGAACGGCTCTCTGATCACCTCGTGGAAGGGCTCGGCCGACTATGTCGTCGACGCGCTCGCGGTCAGCCCGGACGGCAGCCGGGTGTACGCGGGAGGCCGTTTCCAGAACATGGACGGCGTGCCCAACTACGGTCTCGCGATGCTCGACGGCACGACGGGCGCCGTGCTCCCGTTCCCGACGAACAGCATCATCCGCGACGCCGGGATCAACGCGGGCATCACCGACCTCGTCGCCACCTCCGACCGGGTCTACGGCTCCGGCTACGTCTTCGGCTCCGGCGGGAACTTCGAAGGGTCCTTCTCCTCCGACGCGGTCACCGGCGCCCTGGTCTGGATGGAGGACTGCCACGGCGACACGTACTCGGTGATGCCGATGGGCAACGTCCTCTACGCCACCGGCCATCAGCACACCTGCGCCAATGTCGGAGGATTCCCCGAGACCAACCCTCGCAGCTACCACCACCTCATTGCCTTCTCGAAAGCCAAGACGGGCACGCTGACCAACGACGGCAACCGGTCGTACGCGAACTTCCGGGGCCAGCCCGCGCCGTCCCCACTGACCTACTACCCCGACTTCAGCACCGGCAGCTACACCGGCATGGGCCAGGCCGTCTGGAGTCTCTCGGGCAACGCCAGCTATCTGGTCGCGGGAGGCGAGTTCCCGACCGTGAACGGCAAGGCGCAGTACGGGCTCACCCGGTTCGCGATGGACAGCGTCTCGCGCAGCACGATGGCGCCGAACAACAACACGGCGCTCACACCGACGGCGACCTCGAGCACGTCGGGACAGGCGAAGATCGCGTGGACCTCGACGTACGACATGGACAACTACCAGCTCAGCTACGCGCTGTCGCGTGACGGCAACACGGCGAGCCCGATCTACACGACGAGCAAGGGCAACAACTTCTGGAACACGTCCGCGATGAGCTTCACCGACACCGGGCTGGCGCCGGGGAGCTCCCACACCTACACGCTGACGGTCACCGATCCGGACGGCAACCAGATCGCACGGACCGGCAACCAGGTGGTGATCGCGGGCGGGGGCACCAACCCGCCGCCGGTCGCGTCGTTCAGCGTCGGAGTGAACGGGCTGACGATCAGCGTCGACGGCACGGCCTCCACCGACCCGAACGGGACGATCGCGGGGTACGCCTGGAACTTCGGCGACGGCAAGACCGCGACGGGAGCCACGGCGAGCCACGCCTATGCGGCGGCAGGCACCTACACCGTGACGCTCACGGTCACCGACAACCAGGGCGCGACCAACTCGACCTCGCAATCGGTGACGGTCGCGGCGAACTCCGGCAGCACCATCGCGCAGGACACGTTCCAGCGCACCGTCAGCGGAGGCTGGGGCAACGCGCAGACCGGAGGCGCCTGGACGGGCTCGGGGAGCGCGACGCAGTACTCGGTGAGCAACGGGACCGGCAACATCGCCGACGCCGCGGGAACGACCGCGTCCGAGTTGCTCAAGTCGGTCTCGTCGAGCCGGACGGACACGACGGTCACCCTCACGACCGACATCGCGCCGACCGGCGGCGGGGCCTTCATCTCGGCGATCGGCCGGCAGGTCGGCTCCGTCGCCTATGAGGGGCGGGCATGGCTGAGCGCGAGCGGGTCCGTGCAGGTGCAGCTCCTGCAGAGCGGGACCACCATCCAGTCGGCCGTGGTCGGCGGGGTGACCTACACGCCGGGGATGCAGCTCAACCTGCGCGTGCAGGTCGTCGGCACCTCCCCGACGACGATCCAGGCCAAGCTCTGGCCGGCCACGCAGGCCGAGCCGGCCAACTGGCAGGTCAGCGCCACCGACTCGACCGCCGCGCTGCAGGGCGTGGGCAGCGTCGGACTGAAGGCCTATCTGTCGGGCACGGCGACCGTCTCGCCCGTCACGGTGAAGTTCGCGAACTTCGGAGTCGTCGCCGTGCCCTGAGCCGCCATCGCTTCCTCGTCTCCTCCCGCGACGCGCCGGGTGCGAGCGGGGGGAGCGCGGGAGTGATGGCCCGGGCCGAGTGGCGCTCTCAGGGAACGCCGGTACTATACCCGGATGCGCGAACCGGACCAGCGCGACTCCGGTGCAACCGACGGCACCGGGTCTGAATCGACGAACCCCTCGAACTCTGTTCTCCCCACCGGGGACTCCTCTGCGACGAGTGAGCCCGGGGCGGGAGCGACCCCTTCCGGCCGCCGCTCGGCCGGGGGTGCGGGTGCAGGAGCGGCGGTGACCGGCGCCCTCGCCGGAGCCGTCGCGGGCGTGATGTCCGCCATCCGGACGCACCCGAAGGCGTGGATCGCCGCCGGCGCCACCGTCGCGTTCGTGCTCCTCGGCGCGGGCAGCGTGGCTCTCGGCGCGACGGTCGGCTCCGCGCCGGCCGGGGCCGCGACCGCCCCGACGCCGACGCATTCCGCGACCCGCACGCCCACCCCGACCCCCACTCCCACCGCCGACCCGGCGCGTCCCGTGCCCGCCGCGCAGCCGGCCGCGAGCCGCATCCGCACCTGCTCGGTGGCCTCCCTGGCCCAGGACGGCCGGCTCGGCAACCTGGAGGCCCAGGTCGTCAACGCCAAGACCGGCCAGGTGCTGTTCGACCGGAACGGCGGCAAGCCCGGCCCGACCGCGTCCGTGCTCAAGACGCTGACCTCCGCGGCGGCCCTCGCGACGCTCGGCCCGGACTACCGCGTGCAGACCACGGTCGTCGCCGGCAGTGTGCCCGGCCAGGTCGTCATCGTCGGCGGCGGCGACGTGACCCTGTCGCGTCTCCCGGGAGGCCACGGCGCCTTCTACACGAACGCGCCCTCCATCCAGGACCTCGCCAGCCAGACCAAGCAGGCGCTCGGCGGCGTCCCCGTGACCTCGATCGTGGTCGACTCGTCGCTGTTCGGCGGCCCGCTGTGGCAGCCCAGCTGGGACGAGCACGAGGAGCGCGTCGTCGAGGGGTCGACGCCGTACATGTCGTCGCTGATGGTGGACGGCGACCGCAACGACCCCGGTGCCGTCGAGTCGCCGCGCAGCACCGACCCGGTCGGCCGCGCCGTGCAGTACTTCCAGCAGTACCTCGGCACGAACGTCCCGGTGACCTCCGGCACCGCCCCGGCGGGCGCCCGCCAGCTCGCGGCGGTGCAGTCGCAGCCGGTGACCACGCTGATCGACCAGGCGATGACGTACTCCGACAACACGATCATGGAGGAGCTCGCCAGGCTCGTCGCGATCAAGACCGGCGCGGGCAACACGTTCGCCGCCGAAAACGCGGGCGTGCTGGCCGGGCTGAAGGGCTACGGCATCGACACCACCGGCATCCACATCGCCGACGGCTCCGGGCTCAGCGCCGACAACGCCGTGCCGCCGTCGTACCTGACGCAGCTCTTCGTCAAGGTGCTCAACCGGCAGAACGGGCTCGGCGTGGTCTACGACGGACTCCCGGTCGCCGGCCGCACCGGGACGCTCGGGCCGGGCTACAGCCGGTTCACCGGGGCGAGCTCGGTCGCGGACGGTTCCGTGCACGCCAAGACCGGCTGGATCAACAACGGCTACACGCTCGCGGGCACCATCGACGCGGCGGACGGATCGCAACTCACATTCGCTGTGTACGCGCTCGGCCCGGTGAGCGACAATGCCAAGCAGGCGATCGACACGCTGACGACCGGCTTCTACAAGTGCGGTGACAACCTCACCAACGGCTGAGCCGGGCGTCGGCCGAGCAGGGGAGGCGGCGATGGGCAAGGCGCTCTTCATCATCGACGTGCAGAACGACTTCACCGAGGGCGGAGCGCTCGGCGTGGACGGGGGAGCGGCGGTGGCGGCGGCCATCACCGAACACCTCCGCGCGCACGCCGACGAGTACGCGATCATCCTCGCGAGCCGCGACTGGCACGACGGCGACAACGACAACGGCGGCCACTTCGCGACCGACGCCGAGCCGGACTTCGTGAACACCTGGCCCGTGCACTGCGTCGCGGGAACGGACGGCGCGGAGTACCATCCCGCGTTCGACACCTCACGCGTCGGCTACCACATCCGCAAAGGGCAGGGCGTCCCGGCGTACTCGATCTTCGAGGGGCGCACCGACGCCGGCTCGACGGTCCACAACCTCCTCGACGAGCACGGCATCGACACCGTCGACCTGGTGGGGATCGCGACCGACTACTGCGTGCGGGCGTCCGCGCTGGACGCGCTGAGCCACGGGCAGCGGGTGCGCGTGCTGACCGAGCTGGTGGCGGGGGTCGCGGCGGAGTCGTCGGAGGCGGCTCTGGCGGAGCTGGCGCACGCGGGGGCGGAGCTCGTTTCCGTTCATTAATTGTATTTCAGATCCTTCATGCCTTTGGGGTAGTCTGGGGGCTATGTCAAAGAAGGTTCTCGTCTGGATCATCGTCGCCTCGGGCGTCTTCCTCGTGCTCGCGATCGGCGCGGTCGTCTCGGTCATCCTGTTGATGACGTCGTCTCGAAGTGCGGGCTCCGGCTCCGGCTCCGGCGAAGCGGAGTCGCTCGCGAACGAGTACGTGCAGATGATCGCCGACGGGAACGCGAAGCGCGCGAACGAGATCGCGCGGATCGACTTGTCCGACGAGAACAACATCATGCTGACCGATGCGGTCCTGTCGAAGGCGGAGCGGATCACCGGCGTCTCGGTTTCGGGCTTCTACGGCACCCGCACGTCGGCCAGTGTCGAAGTCGCCTACAAGCTGGAGTCCAGGGGCTACGAACGGTATGTCGAGCTCAAGAAGGATGACGACGGCTGGTATGTGAGCCGGGGTCTGCCCTATTCGGTGAGTGGCTCGTTGCCGTCCATCTGGGACGTCGAGTTCGGAGTGCCCGGCCTCAAGGGGGCCCTGGATCAGACGCGTCACACCCAGGTCGCCTATCCGGCCGTGTACAAGCTGACGAACTCGAATAAGTTCACCGACGTATCGTCCGGGGCCACGATGACCGTCGGGCCGGACGCGGACAGGGCGAAGGGCGTCACGGCCAGTCCGTCGCAGGCGTATCTCGACGCCGTCGCGGCCCTCATCAAGAAGAACATCGATGAGTGCCGCGTGCACACCCAGCGTGACGAGCTGCGCGAGTGCGGTCTGATGGTCGGCTACCCGTCGGGGATGACCCTGTCCGGCACGAGCTACGCCGTCGCGGTGACGGAATACCCGACCGTCACGCCGGCGAAGGATGGATCATTCGGCGATTTCACCGTCGCAGGCGGCGCGATGACCGCACAAGCGACCGGCATCGATTATCAGGGGGCGCCGGCGACCGGAAGCGTCGAGGTCGATGTGCGAAAGCGCGTGAGCGCCGAGATCGTGGATGGAAAGGTCGCGCTGCGGTAGCGCGAGTCTTTTCATGCGCGCTAGGCTGATTACTAACCAGGCTAGCTAATCCGGAGGCGCGCAGATGAAGACCCGATCCGACTGGACTCCGGCCCGTTGGCTGCGCATCGTGCTGCCCACCGTCGTCATCGTGATCTGGTTCATCGCCGGAAGCCTCGGCGGCCCCACCTTCGGCAAGCTCTCCGGGGTGTCCAGCAACGACCAGGCCGCGTTCCTGCCGGCCAGCGCCGAGTCGACCGCGGTGCAGGACTGGCAGAAGCGCTTCACCGACTCGCAGGCGGTCCCCGCGATCGTCGTCATCCAGTCCGGGTCGACCATCCCGCCGAGCGACCTCGCCTCGTTCGCCGCCCTCGGCGCCAAGCTCGGCGACGTGACGGGGGTGCAGGTTCCGGAGTCCGGCCAGAGCACGAGCGTCGCGGGGCCGATCCCCTCGCAGGACGGCAGGGCGGTCGAGTTCATCGTCCCGGTCGCGGACACCAACAACGTGAAGACGGTCGTCGCCGACCTGCGCAGCGTCCTGAAGAGCGAGCTGCCCTCCGGAACGCAGGGCTGGGTCACCGGACCGGCCGGGCTGACCGCCGACCTGGTCAACGCGTTCGGCGGCATCGACGGCATCCTGCTGCTGGTCGCCGTCGGAGCCGTGTTCGTGATCCTGCTGCTGGTGTACCGGGCGCTGCTGCTGCCGGTCCTGGTGCTGCTCACCTCGGTGTTCGCGCTGTGCGCAGCGATCCTCGTCGTCTACCTCTTCGCGCTCTGGGGGTGGATCAAGCTCAGCGGCCAGAGCCAGGGGATCCTCTCCATCCTGGTGATCGGCGCGGCCACCGACTATTCGCTGCTGCTCGTCGCCCGCTACCGGGAGGCGCTGGAGCAGCACGAGTCGCGCTGGACCGCGATCGTGACGGCGTGGCGAGCGGCGTTCGAGCCGATCCTGGCCTCCGGCGCCACGGTCATCCTCGCGCTGCTCTGCCTGCTGTTCTCCGACCTCAACTCGAACAAGAGCCTCGGCCCGATCGCCGCGATCGGGATCGTGTTCTCGCTGTTGTCGGCGCTGACGCTGCTGCCGACCCTGCTCGCGGTGTTCGGGCGGGCGGCGTTCTGGCCGTTCCGGCCGAAGTACGCGGGCGCCGAGCACGCGCACGAGCACAAGCACGAGGGGGCGGAGCGGGTCGCCGGGCTGGAGGGCATCCGCGGCGTCTGGCGGCGCGTCGGCCTCCTCATCGCGCACCGGCCGCGCGTGACCTGGATCGTGTCGTTCGTGGTCCTCGTCGCGTGCGCGTTCGGGCTGACGCAGCTCAAGGCGAACGGCGTCGAGCAGACCGCTCTGGTGCTCACCCAGTCGGACGCCGTCGACGGCCAGAAGGTGCTCGCGAAGCACTTCGACGCCGGGTCGGGCGCGCCGGTGGTGATCGTGGCGAAGGAGGCCGACGGGGACGCCGTGCTCGCCGCCGCGAAGCAGAACGACGGCATCTCGGCCGCGACGCTGTACGCCGGGAACGTGCGGCCGGCCCAGCCGGGCCAGAGCGCCCAGTCGCCGGTCGTGAAGGACGGCCGCGTCCTCATCCAGGCGACCCTGAAAGCGCAGCCCGACTCGTCCGCGGCCGAGCAGGTGGTCCGCGACCTGCGCCGCGACCTCCCGGCGGCCGGGTCCGGCGTGCTCGTCGGCGGCGTCACGGCGATCGCCCTCGACACCAACGACACAGCGCAGCGGGACCTACTGCGGATCATCCCGATCGTGCTGCTGGTGATCCTGCTGGTGCTGATGCTGCTGCTCCGGTCGATCCTCGCTCCCGTGCTGCTGATCGGCAGCGTCGTGCTGTCTTACGCCGCGGCGCTCGGCGTCTCCGCGCTGGTGTTCGACCACCTGTTCCGCTTCCCGGGGGCCGACGCGAGCGTCCCGTTGTTCGGCTTCGTGTTCCTGGTCGCGCTCGGCGTGGACTACAACATCTTCCTGATGACGCGGGTGCGGGAGGAGTCCCTGCGGCTCGGCACCCGGCCCGGCATCCTACGCGGGCTCGGCATGACCGGCAGCGTCATCACGTCGGCGGGGGTAGTGCTGGCGGCGACATTCGCGGCCCTCGCGGTCATCCCGATCCTGTTCCTGGTGCAGATCGCGTTCATCGTCGCGTTCGGCGTGCTGCTCGACACGGTGCTGGTGCGCTCGCTGCTCGTGCCCGCGGTGTCGTACGACGTGGGGCGCGCGATCTGGTGGCCGTCGACGCTGTGGCGGTCGCCTCGGCAGCCTGTATAGCGGGAGGCGGCCGACCGCTGCTCGGATGAGCAGGATGCACGCCCCGTCGCTGTTGCATTGCCGCCCCCGCGACGGTCGGTCAGAGTGGCCTGCATGACCCCCACGATCCTCGAGCCGGCCCTCGGCGCGTCGATCGGCGGACCGGGCGCCGACGTCGCCGCACTGCTCCGCCGGCTGTACCGGACCCTGGCGACCGTCCGGCGCCTCGATCGCGAAGCGGTCGCCCTGCGCGGCCACGGCGTCCTCCCCGGCTATGTCGACTCGCGCGGCCGGGAGGCGGTGCAGGTGGGCGCGGCGCTCGCGCTGCAGACCTCCCGCGACCGGGCCTTCCCGACCGCCCACGAGCCGGGGATGTCGATCGCCCTCGGCGCCGACCCCGCGGCCGTGCTACGGTCCCCGCGCGGCGCCGACGCCGTCGAAGGGCCCGTGGTCCACGCCGTCGGCTGGGCGCTCTGCGCGAAGCTCGACCGCACAGGAGGGTGCGCCCTCACCCCGCTCGGCTCCGGAGCCGGATCGGCGGCGGAGCTGCGCACGGCGTTGACGACCGCTCGGACCTCCGCCCTGCCGGTGGTCTTCCTGTCCAGCTCCGGCCGTACCGAGGGGGCCGGGATGCCCGTCCTGCTGGTCGACGGCGCCGACGCGCTCGCCGTCCACGACGCCACCGTGAAGGCGCTGAACCTCGCCCGGTCCGGCGCGGGGCCCGTCCTGATCGACGCCGTGCTGCCCGGTCCGACCGCCTGGCCGGCACGCGACCCGCTCGTGGTCTGCGAGCAGCGCCTGCGCCTGACCGGGACGGTGGACGACGGCTACTTCGCCGAGGTCGCCGACACCGCCGACGCGCTCGCCGACCGGCTGCGCGCCCGGCTCACCGTCCGCGCTTGAACCCGGCCGCGATCGGCGAGGATGGGACCATGCGCATCCACGTCGAACGCCATCCCGGGGCCGACCCCGTCCTTCTGATCCACGGTTTCGCCACCACCGGCGCGCTCACCTGGGAGTCCACCGGCTGGGTCGCCGCGCTCGCCCAGGCGAGCCGCGGCGCTGTCGTCCCCGACCTGCGCGGCCACGGCGCGTCCGACGCGCCGCACGACCCGGCGGCCTACTCGCCCGACCTGCTCGCGGCGGACCTGCTGACCGTGCTGGACGAGCAGGACCTCGACGGCGTCGACGTCATCGGGTACTCGATGGGGAGCTGGGTGGCCCTGGCCCTCGTCGGGATGGCGCCCGAGCGCGTCCGCCGCCTGGTCGTCGGCGGCGTCGGCACGGTCGAGCAGTTCGCCCACTGGGGCGTGGAGGCCGTGCGGCGGGCGATCCTGGAGGGCGCGGACACGCTTCCGGCCGACGCCCCGCTGGCCCCCCTGCTCAACTCTCTGCGCGAAGCCCCCGGGGTCGACCGCGAGGCCCTTGCGGCCTGCGCAGCCGGAATGGCGCAGCATCCGCTGCCGCTGGCCTCCACGGTGCCCACCCTGGTCGTCGCCGGGGACGCCGACCCGGTGGCGGCGGACGCGGACGAGGCCGCACGGCTGCTCGGCGCCGAGCTGGTGCTGCTGCCGCGCCGCAACCACATCACGGCACTCAGTGCCCGCGCCTTCAAGCAGGCTGCTCTTCCCTTCCTGGGAGCTTCGGTCAGCCTGTAGGAGACGCGCTCGGCGGGTCGTACGATGTGCGAGGAGCGAAGGAGTGCCCGCATGATCGACAAGCTGGATGCCGACCTCATCGCGCTGCTCACGGAGGAGCCACGGCTCGGCGTGTTCGAGGCCTCGAGGAGGCTCGGCGTCGCGCGCGGCACCGTGCAGGCCAGGCTCGACCGGCTGCAGCGCACGGGGGTGATCAAGGACTTCGCGCCGACGATCGACAGCCTCCGGCTCGGCTTCCCCGTCACGGCGTTCATCACCGCGGAGATCGCCCAGAGCGACCTCTCCGTCATCGACCACCTGCGGGGCATCCCCGAGGTCCTGGAGGTGCACACCGTCACCGGGGCCGGGGACCTGCTGATCCGGGTCGTCGCGCGCTCGAACGCCGACCTGCAGCGGGTGATCAGCGGCATCCTGAGCGAGCCGGGCATCAGCCGCACCTCCACGGTGATCGCCCTGGAGACCACGATCGAGCACCGCAGCGTGCCGCTGGTGGAGTCCGCGGTGGAGGAGTGAGCGCACCGGCGGGGACACCCGACAGCACGACACGAGACGAGGAGTGACGATGGACGAGAAGACCCTGCTGGAGCGTGTGCCCGACCGCCTGTTCATCGGCGGCGAATGGCTGCCGGGATCGAACGGCTCCCTGAACGTCTACGACCCCGCGACCGGCGACCTCATCCGCGAGATCGCGGACGCGTCGGTGGAGGACGGCACGCGCGCGCTCGACGCCGCGGTGGCCGCTCAGGACGCCTGGGCGGCGACCCCGCCCCGCGCCCGTGGCGAGATCCTGCGCCGCGCGTTCGATCTGCTGCAGGAGCGCCGGGAGGAGTTCGCGCTGCTGATGACGCTGGAGATGGGCAAGCCGCTCGCGGAGTCCAACGGGGAGGTCACCTACGGCGGCGAGTTCCTGCGCTGGTTCTCCGAGGAGGCCGTGCGCATCGCCGGCCGCTACGGAACCAACCCCGAGGGCACCGGCCGCATGATCGTCTCGCAGCACCCGGTGGGGCCGTGCTTACTGATCACGCCGTGGAACTTCCCGCTCGCGATGGCGACCAGGAAGATCGCGCCGGCGCTCGCCGCGGGCTGCACCGTCGTCGTGAAGCCGGCCGAGCTGACCCCGCTCACGACGCTCTACTTCGCGCGCCTGCTGGAGGACGCCGGCCTCCCCGCCGGCGTGCTCAACGTGATCACGACCTCCACGTCGGGCAAGGTCTCCGCCCCGATCATCGCCGACCCGCGGCTGCGGAAGCTGTCGTTCACCGGCTCCACCGAGGTCGGCCGCAAGCTCTTGCAGCAGGCGTCGGCGAACGTCCTGCGCACCTCGATGGAGCTCGGCGGCAACGCCCCGTTCGTGGTGTTCGACGACGCCGACCTCGACCGGGCGGTGGACGGCGCGATGCTCGCGAAGTTCCGCAACATCGGGGAGGCATGCACGGCCGCCAACCGGTTCATCGTGCACGAGGACGTCGCCGACGAGTTCGCCCGCCGGGTCGCCGACCGGGTGAAGACGATGAAGATCGGCCGCGGCACCGAGGCGGGCGTCACGATCGGCCCGCTCATCAACGCGGACGCCGTCGACAAGGCCGCGGAGCTCCTGGAAGACGCGGTCTCGCGCGGTGCGCTGGTGCTCGCGGGCGGCTCGCGGGTCTCCGGGCCCGGCACGTTCTTCGAGCCCACCGTCGTCACCGACGTGCGGGCGGGCAGCGAGATCCTGCGGCAGGAGATCTTCGGACCCGTGCTGTCGATCGTGCGCTTCCGCGACGAGGACGAGGCGGTGCGGATCGCGAACGACACCGAGTTCGGGCTCGTGTCGTACGTGTTCACGAAGGACCTCGCCCGCGGCCAGCGGATGATCGACCGGCTGCAGACCGGCATGATGGGACTCAACGTGGGCGTCGTCTCCAACGCCGCTGCGCCGTTCGGCGGTGTGAAGCAGTCGGGGCTGGGGCGCGAGGGAGGCCTCGAGGGCATCCACGAGTACCTCAGCACCAAGTACACCCTGACGCCGGACCCGTTCAGCGTCTGAATCCCGCCGCCGAGCCCAGTTCACCATCGAGCCCAGTCCACCACCGAGCCCAGGAGCGCACCATCATGGCCACCGAAGCCGTCATCGTCGACGTCGTCCGCACGCCCTCCGGGCGCGGCAAACCGGGCGGAGAGCTCTCCGACCTCCACCCGGCCGACCTGCTCGCCGGTGTGCTGGCCGAGCTGGTGCACCGCAACGGCCTCGACCCCGCGCTGGTCGACGATGTGATCGCCGGCTGCGTGACGCAGTCGGGGGAGCAGGCGGGCAACATCGCGCGCACGGCCCTCCTGAGCGCCGGCTTCCCGGAGAGCGTGCCCGGTGTCACGATCGACCGGCAGTGCGGCTCCAGCCAGCAGGCCGCCGCGTTCGCCGCGCAGGGCGTGATCGCGGGCGCCTACGACATCGCGATCGCCTGCGGGGTGGAGTCGATGAGCCGGTCGCCGATGGGCTCCAACCTCGGCGGTGCGTCGCTCGGCGGCGAGCTGCTGCACGCGCGCTACCCGGAGGGACTGGTGAATCAGGGCGTCTCGGCGGAGCTGATCGCCGAGCGCTGGGGGTTCCCGCGGGAGGAGCTCGACACGTTCGCCGCCGAGTCGCACCGGCGCGCGGCCGAGGCGGCGGCCTCCGGCGCGTTCGAGAGCGAGCTCGTGCCCGTGCCGACGCCGGACAGCGGGAGTGTCGTGGCGGACGAGACCATCCGGCCGGGGACGACCGCCGAGAAGCTGGCGGCGCT
This sequence comes from Leifsonia sp. NPDC056824, assembly GCF_042789575.1. Classification (NCBI taxonomy): domain Bacteria; kingdom Bacillati; phylum Actinomycetota; class Actinomycetes; order Micrococcales; family Microbacteriaceae; genus Leifsonia; species Leifsonia sp. NPDC056824. Next base: position 188,922 of record NZ_JBHUAV010000003.1, read on the forward strand.
GTCGCCGTCGTTCCGCACCGACCGGCTCGCGCAGCGCTTCCCGCAGCTCGACTGGCGGATCACGCCGGGCAACTCGTCGCCCCTGACCGACGGCGCCTCGGCCGCGCTGATCATGAGCGCTGAGGCGGCGGCGCGGCTGGGACTGCGGCCGCGCGCCCGCTTCCACTCGTTCGCCGTGACCGGCAGCGACCCGCTGTTCATGCTCACCGGCATCCTCCCCGCGACCCGCAAGCTCCTCGACCGCAGCGGTGTGAAGCTGGAGGACATCGCCGCGTACGAGGTCAACGAGGCGTTCGCGCCGGTGCCGTTGCTGTGGCTGCGCGAGTTCGGCGCCGACCCGGCGCGGATGAACCCGCGCGGCGGCGCGATCGCGCTGGGCCACGCACTCGGCTCGTCCGGGACGCGCCTGCTCGGCACCCTCCTCAACGAGCTGGAGGCCTCCGGCGGCCGCTTCGGCCTCCAGACCATGTGCGAGGGCGGCGGCACCGCCAACGCCACCCTCATCGAACGCCTGTAGCCACCCTCTCGAAAGGATCACCCATGCAGATCGACGGATGTTCGGCGCTCGTCACCGGCGGCGCCAGCGGCCTCGGCAACGCCACCGCCCGGGCGCTCACGGAGGCCGGCGCGCGCGTCGTCATCCTGGACCTGCCCAGCTCGGAGGGCGAGAAGGCCGCCGTCGCGCTCGGCCCGCACGCCCGGTTCGTCGCCGCGGACGTCACGGACGAGGAGCAGGTGCAGGCCGCCGTGGACGCCGCAGGCTCCCTCGGCCCCCTGCGGGTCGTGGTGAACTGCGCAGGCATCGCCACCGCCCAGAAGGTGCTCGGCCGCGACGGCGTCCTCCCGCTGGAGAGCTTCGAGCGCGTCATCCGGGTCAACCTGATCGGCACGTTCAACGTCGTGCGCCTCGCCGCTGCCGCGATGGCGGAGACCGAACCGCTCGGCCAGGAGGTCCCCGGCGGCCAGGAGCGCGGCGTGATCGTCAACACCGCCTCCGTCGCCGCGTTCGACGGCCAGATCGGCCAGCCCGCCTACTCGGCGTCGAAGGGCGGCGTCGCCGCGATGACGCTGCCGCTCGCCCGCGAGTTCGCCCGCAGCCTGATCCGCGTCGTCACCATCGCGCCCGGCATCTTCGAGACGCCGATGATGGCCGGCCTCCCGCAGGCCGCGCAGGACTCCCTTGCGGCGCAGGTGCCGCACCCGTCGCGGCTCGGGCGCCCTTCCGAGTACGCGCACCTCGTGCGCTCCATCGTGGAGAATCCCATGCTCAACGGTGAGACCATCCGCCTCGACGGCGCCATCCGCATGCAGCCCAAGTAACCACTTTCGTCACGAATCGTCGCTCCGCCCCCGCGAAAAGCAACATTCGGCACGAATCGTCGCTCCGAGGAGAGGCGACATTCGGCACGAATCGTCGCTCTGCCAGCGCGAAAAGCGACATTCGGCACGAATGTGCCGGCGGCTAGATCCCGGAGTGCGCCTCCAGGAACGTGTACACGTCGGAGTCGTCCACGCCGGGGAACGACCCCGACGGCAGCGGCGACAGGATGTGCGCGTGCAGGCGCGCGCTCGGCCACGCCTTGCCCGACCAGTGTCCGGTCAGCTCGGTCGCCGGCCGCTTGCAGCACGACTCGTCCGGGCAGCGGGACTCGGCGCGCGCCGTCGTCTCCCGGCCCCGGAACCACTTGGCCTGGTCGAACGGGACGCCGACGCTGATCGAGTAGCCTCCGTCGGCCGTGCTCCCGGTCTGCGTCGAGCACCAGTACGTCCCGGCCGGGGTGTCGGTGTACTGGTAGAACTCCGTGGTGCGGTTGGTGCGCGCGAACGCGTTGCGGGCTCCCCACTTGCGGCAGACCGTCTGGCCCTCGATGGAGCCGGTGACGTCGGTCGGGAGGGGCAGGCCATCGTTCTCGTAGCCCTTGTAGAGCGTGCCGTCGTCGCCGACGCGGAGGAAGTGCAGGGGCATGTCCAGGTGCCGCGTTGCCAGGTTCGTCAGGCGCAGCGCCGCCGCCTCATGGGTGACGCCGAACGCGTCGCGGAAGTCCTCCACGGCGACGTCCTTCTCCTTCTTGGCCTGCTGCAGGAACGCCACGGCCGCGGCCTCCGGCATCAGCGCGCACGCCGCGAAGTAGTTGATCTCCAGCCGCTGCCGCAGGAAGTCCGCGTAGCTCGCCGGGCGCTCGTGGCCGAGCAGCCGGTGCGCCATCGCCTGCAGCGCCATCGAGCGGAGGCCGTGGCCGCCCGGGATGGACGCCGGCGGCAGGTAGATGCGGCCGTTCTCCAGGTCGGTGATCGAGCGGGTGGAGCGCGGGAGGTCGTCCACGTAGATGAGCTCGAAGCCGAGCTTCTCGGCCATCACGCTCACCTCGCGGTGCGTGAGCGCGCCGCGGACATGTCCTGAGGCGCGCACCTGCTCCTCCGCGAGCCGCTCGATCTCCGGGATGTAGTTGTCCTGCCTGCGCATCCGCTCGCGCAGCTCGGTGTTCGCCCGCCTGGCCTCCTCGGGCGTCGCGATCGCCTCGCTGGCGCGGCGGGCGAGCTCGCGGTGCAGGCCCACCAGGGCCTCCAGCGTCTCGGTCGGTGTGCCCTTGGTCGGCTTGACGGCGGGGAGGCCGAGCGAGCCGTACAGCGAGCCCTTCTGGGCGCGGGAGAGCTCGATCTCCAGCGCGGCCCGCGCGTCCGGCGGCTCGGCGGAGAGCAGCTCGGCGAGCGGGACGCCGAGCGCGGCGGCGAGCGTGCCGAGCAGGGAGACGCGCGGCTCGCGCTTGCCGTTCTCGATCAGCGAGAGCTGGCTGGCGGCGACCCCGGCGGCGGCGCCGAGCTCGTCCAGGGTCAGGCCGCGCTGGGTGCGGAAGTGCCGGATGCGGTGCCCGAGGGTGGCGACGTCGGCGGTCGCCGCTTCGGTGGCGAGGGAGTCCATCCCTTCACAATAGCGAAAGAATCGCGATTCTTTACGTGCAGATTCTCACCCGTGACCATGAATCCTGCTCGATCCTGGATTCACGCACCGATCTTTCCAACCGAGAGGACGACGGAATGTCCATCGCCGAGCTCCCGCTGACCGACCAGGCACACGACGCCGACGCCGACCACGAGACGCACGCGTACCCCGCGGCCTCCACCCCGGCCGCCCGCCACACGCCTGCCACCGAATCGACCGCACCGACCCGCCCGACCGGCCTCGCCGGCCTCCGCGCCTGGGTCGCCGAGATCGCCGAACTCACCGAGCCCGAGAGCATCGTCTGGTGCGACGGCACGCCGGGGGAGGCCGACCGGCTGACCAAGGAGCTCGTCGCCGAGGGCAAGCTCATCCGGCTGAACCCGGAGTGGCGCCCGAACAGCTTCCTGGCGCGCACCGACCCGGGCGACGTCGCCCGCGTCGAGGACCGCACCTTCATCTGCTACCTCAAAGAAGAGGACGCCGGCCCCACCAACAACTGGCGCGAGCCGGAGGCCATGCGCTCCGAGCTGCGCGGGGTCTTCGCCGGCAGCATGCGCGGTCGCACGATGTACGTCGTCCCGTTCTCGATGGGTCCGCTCGGCGGCCCGATCTCGCAGGTCGGCGTCGAGCTGACCGACTCCGCCTACGTGGCCGTCAGCATGGGGCTGATGACCCGCGTGACCAGCGCGGTGCTCGACCTCATCGACGCCGGGCAGCCCTGGGTGCCGACCGTGCACAGCGTCGGCGCGCCGCTGATCGACGACGCCGGTGTGCGCCACGACGACGTGTCCTGGCCGTGCAACACCACCAAGTACATCGTCCAGTTCCCGGAGACGCGCGAGGTCTGGTCCTACGGCTCCGGCTACGGCGGCAACGCCATCCTGGCCAAGAAGTGCTTCGCTCTGCGGATCGCCTCGGCGATGGCGCGCGACGAGGGCTGGCTGGCCGAGCACATGCTGCTCGTCAAGGTCACCTCGCCCGAGGGGCGCCCGTTCCACTTCGCTGCGGCGTTCCCGTCGGCGTGCGGCAAGACGAACCTCGCCATGCTGCAGCCGACCATCCCGGGCTGGAAGGTCGAGACCATCGGAGACGACATCGCCTGGCTCCGGCAGGGCGCTGACGGGAGGCTGCGCGCCATCAACCCCGAGGCGGGCTTCTTCGGCGTGGCGCCGGGGACAGGCGAGTTGACCAACAAGACGGCGGTCGAGACCCTCTGGGGCAACACGATCTTCACGAACGTGGCGCTCCGCGACGACGGCGACGTGTGGTGGGAGGGCCTCACCGAGACCCCGCCCGCGCACTTGATCGACTGGCAGGGCAACGACTGGACGCCCGAGAGCGGACGCCCGGCTGCGCACCCGAACTCCCGGTTCTGCGTGTCGGCCGAGCAGTGCCCGAGCATCGCGGACGACTGGGACGCGGTCGACGGCGTGCCGATCGACGCCATCCTGTTCGGCGGCCGCCGCGCCACCAACGTGCCGCTCGTGGCGCAGGCCCGCGACTGGAAGCACGGCGTCTTCATCGGCGCGACCATCTCGTCCGAGAAGACGGCTGCGGCCGAGGGCACGGTCGGCGAGCTGCGCCGCGACCCGTTCGCCATGCTGCCGTTCTGCGGCTACAACATGGCCGACTACTGGGGCCACTGGCTCGAGGTGGGCGAGAAGCTCGGCTCGAAGGCGCCGGCGGTGTTCCAGGTGAACTGGTTCCGCAAGGGCGACGACGGCCGGTTCCTGTGGCCCGGGTTCGGCGAGAACTCGCGCGTCATCGAGTGGATCGCCCGCCGGGTGGAGGGTACGGCCGGCGCCGCGTCGACGCCGATCGGCCGCCTCCCGCTGGTGGAGGAGCTCGACCTCGACGGCCTGGACCTCCCGGCCGAGGACGTCGCCGAGCTCTTCGAGGTGGACACCGCGAGCTGGCTCGCCGAGTGCGACCTCACCGAGGAGTTCTTCGAGCAGTTCGGCACCCGCGTCCCCGCCGCCCTCCGGGCCGAGCTCGCCTCCCTCCGCTACCAGCTCCGCGCGTAACCCCACAATCGCTTCCGGACTTGTGTACGCCCGCGACCGGCGTGTCGCGTACATAAGTCCGGAAGGGATGGAGGGTCACACGAGGAGTTGGTGCTTCGCGAGGTCGCGGTAAAGCGGCGTGCTCGCAACGAGCTCGGAGTGGGTGCCCACCCCCACGACGCGGCCGTGGTCGAGAACCACGATCTGGTCGCTGTCGACGACGGTGGAGAGCCGGTGCGCGATCACCAGGAGGGTGCGGTCCTCGGCGACGGCGTCGATGGCCTCCCGCATGAGCTGCTCGTTGCGGCCGTCGAGGCTGGAGGTCGACTCGTCCAGCAGCAGCACGGGGGGAGCGGCGAGCAGCGCGCGGGCGATCGCGAGCCGCTGACGCTCGCCGCCGGACAGCATGATGCCGTCCTCGCCGACCGGCGCGTCCAGGCCGAGGTCGCTGCGCTCCAGCACCTCGGTGAGGTTGACGGCGTGGAGGACGTCGATGCACTGCTCGTCCGTCGCGTCCGGAGTCGCGAGCCTGAGGTTGTCGGCCAGCGAGCCGGCGAGCACCGGGGCGTCCTGCTCGACGTAGCCGATGTTGGAGCGCAGGGCGACGCGGTCGAGCGTGCGGATGTCCATCCCGCCGAAGCGCACCTGCCCGGCCTCCGGGTCGTAGAACCGCTCGATCAGCGCGAGGATGGTCGACTTGCCCGCGCCGGACGGCCCGACCAGCGCCGTGCGCTTGCCGCGCGGCACCGCGAAGCTGACGCCGTGCAGCACCCCGCCGTGCGTCGCGGCTGCGGTGTCGGCGCCGAGTCCGGCCGCCGCCTCCGCCTCGGCGACCACGTCGACGCCGCCGAACGCCGCAAGCGCGACGCGCTCGGCGTCGGCGGGCGCGGCAGCGACGACGGACGGCTCGTCGCGCTCCGGCGAGGACGGGTAGGCGAACTCCACGTCCACGAACTCGATCGCCGGCGCGTGCGGCGCGAGGCCCTCGTTCGCGACGCCGACGGTCATCCCGAGCGGCGCGATGTCGCGGTCATGCTGGTCCTCGGTGGGGAGGTCGAGGATCTCCTGGATGCGGCCGAGCGCGCCGAGCGCCGAGTTGACGGCGGTGATCGCGCCGAACGCCTGACCGAGCGGCAGGATCATCATGAACAGGAAGAGGATGAACGCCACCAGGTTCGCGACCGTGATCGCGCCGCTGGCGACCCGGAAGCCGCCGACGCCGAGCACCACCAGGAACGACACCTGCATGGCGATGCCCGCGACGGGCACCACGAGCGCGGAGATCTTGGCGACCTGGATGCCCATCTTCCAGGCTCCCGTCGCGTCGGCGTCGACCGCCGCGATCTCCCGGTCGGTCGCGTTCGCCGCGCGGATGGTCCGCACCGAGCTGATCGCGCGCTCCACCGCCGCGGCGAGGTCGCCGACCTTGGTCTGCGCCTTCTGGCTGGCGACGCGGATGCGGCCGGACAGCAGCGTGACCACGACGATGGAGACGGCGACCACGAGCACCGTCAGCCCGAGCAGCACCGGGTCGATGATGAGCATCGCGATGAGCGCGCCGATGAACGTCAGCGCGCCGCCGATGGCCTCCACGAGCCCCTGGGTGAGCACGGCCCGCAGCAGCGTGGTGTCCGAGCCGACGCGCGACACCAGATCGCCGGTGCGGCGGGTGTCGAACTCGCTGATCGGCAGGCGCAGCATCCGCGCCACCAGCTTGCGGCGCGACGACAGCACGACGCCCTCGCCGGTGCGCTGCAGGAGGTAGTGCTGGTAGCCGGAGATGAGCGCGGAGACGACGACGAGCGCAACGAGCCCCCAAACGATACCGCCCAGCGGCTCGCCCTTGCCGACGATCGTGATCACCTGGCTGACCAGCAACGGCTGGGCGAGGCTCGCGGCGGCGCCGAGCACGCTCAGCACGACGACGAACGAGAGCACGCCGCGGTGCTCGAGCAGGTAGGGGAGGAGCTGGCTGAACCGTGCGCGCGGTCCGCTGTCCGCCTCCCGCCGCGCGAAGGGGGAACGGCGGCGCGGAGGGGCGGTGATGTCGGTGCTCATGGGGGTTCCTTCGACAGGAGTTCGGGATGCTGCTTCGACCGTACTTCCTGCGGGCTGCCGGTTTGCTGACACTGCGGGAATGTCCGTGGTGCGGGCTACAGTGCTGAACTATGCCGACGTCTGTCATCACCGCCGCCGACCTGGTCAAGAAGTACAAGGACTTCCCCGCGGTCGACGGCATCAGCTTCGAGGTCGAGGCGGGGGAGTCGTTCGGTCTCCTCGGCCCGAACGGCGCAGGCAAGTCGACCACCATGCGGATGATCGGCGCGGTCTCCACCCGCACGGCTGGCGAGCTGAGCATCCTCGGACTCGACCCCGACAAGTACGGGCCGGAGATCCGGTCGCAGCTCGGCGTGGTGCCGCAGTCCGACAACCTCGACACCGAGCTGCGGGTACGCGACAACCTCATCGTCTACGGGCGCTACTTCGGCCTCCCGTCCGCACGCGTCCGGCAGCGCGCCGACGAGCTGCTGGCGTTCGCGCAGCTGGAGGACAAGGCCAAGGCGAAGGTGGACGACCTCTCCGGCGGCATGAAGCGCCGGCTCACGATCGCCCGGGCGCTCATCAACGACCCGCGCATCCTGCTGCTGGACGAGCCGACCACCGGCCTCGACCCGCAGGCCAGGCACATCCTCTGGGATCGGCTGTTCCGGCTCAAGGAGCAGGGCACGACCTTGGTGCTTACCACGCACTACATGGACGAGGCCGAGCAGCTCTGCGACCGCCTCGTCGTGGTCGACAAGGGCGCGATCATGGCCGAGGGCACCCCGGCGTCCCTCATCAGGAAGTACTCGACGCGCGAGGTGCTGGAGGTCCGCTTCGGCTCCGACCGCAACGCCGAGGTCGCGCCGCGGCTGGACGGCATCGGCGACCGCGTCGAGGTGCTGCCCGACCGCATCCTGGTCTACAGCGACGACGGGGAGGCCGAGCTCGCCCGGCTGACCGAGCGCGGCCTCCACCCGCTCACCAGCCTGGTGCGCCGGTCGAGCCTGGAGGACGTCTTCCTGCGGCTCACCGGGCGGAGCCTGATCGAATGAGCACAGCGACGTCCGCAGACGAGGGCACGCGGGCCGCGCTCGCCGCCTCCGGTCGGCCGCGCCGGTTCGGCGCCTGGTACGTCGCCGAGCACCGCTTCCGGGTGATGCGCTCGTACCTCCAGACGCTGCTCGTCACCGGCTTCGGCAACCCGTTCCTCTACCTCTTCGCGATGGGCGTCGGGCTCGGGAGCCTGGTGAGCGCCCACATGGGGCCGACCGCGGTGAACGGCGTGAGCTACCTCGCCTTCGTCGCCCCCGCACTGCTCTGCACCGCCGCGGTCACCGTGGCGAGCGAGGAGTTCACGTACCCGATCTTCCTCGGGTTCAAGTGGAATCCGACGTTCACCGGTATCAGCGCCTCCCCGATCGCTCCGGGGCAGATCATCGACGGCGTCGTCATCTCGGTGGTGGCGCGCCTGCTCGGCACGAGCGTCGTCTACTACCTCTTCATGCTGCTCTTCGGGGCGGTGCCGAGCCCGTGGGGCTGGCTCGCCATCCTGGTCGCGACCCTCGGCGGCCTGGCCTTCGGCGCCCCGGTGATGGCGTACGTCTCGACGCTCGAGCAGGACACCGGCCAGATCGCGATGCTGATGCGGTTCGTGCTGCTGCCGATGACCCTGTTCTCCGGCACGTTCTTCCCGCTGGCCGCCATGCCGGTCTACCTGCAGTGGATCGGCTGGATCTCGCCGCTCTGGCACTCCACCGAGCTCGCCCGCGTCTTCGCCTACGGCTACGCCGAGCCGCTCTGGCTCACGGTCGTGCACGTCCTCTACCTCGCGGCGCTGTTCGTCGTGTTCTGGCGGTGGGCGCGCCGGATCGCGCGACGGAGGCTGAACAAGTGACCACCACCCGCGACCCGCTCGTCGAGACCGTCCCCCGGTCGCGTCCGCTGCGCGCGCTCTACGCCGGCAACGCCCGCTCGGTGATGCAGCGCGGCTGGTCCGCGACGCGCAGCACGAACTGGCTGGTCATCGTCTCCGGCTTCTTCGAGCCGATCTTCTACCTGCTCTCGCTCGGCATCGGCTTCGGCAAGCTGGTCGGGGAGGTCACGACAGCGGGCGGGCAGCAGGTGCCGTACGCCGCCTTCATCGCGCCGGCCCTGCTGGCAACGGCGGCGATGAACGGCGCGGTCTACGACTCCACCTGGAACGTGTTCTTCAAGATGCAGTTCGCCAAGCTGTACGAGGGGATGCTGTCGACCTCCCTCGGCCCGCTGGATGTGGCGCTCGGCGAGATCCTGCTCGCGCTGCTGCGCGGCGCGCTGTACGCGGTCGGCTTCCAGATCGTGATGCAGGTGCTCGGACTCAACCTGTCCTGGTGGGCGCTGCTCGCCCTCCCGGCGGTGCTGCTGATCGCGTTCGGCTTCGCCAGCTTCGGGATGGGCATCACCAGCTACATGAAGACGTTCCAGCAGATGGACTGGATCAACTTCATCCTGCTGCCGATGTTCCTGCTGTCGGCGACCTTCTACCCGATCACCGTCTACCCGGCCTGGATCCAGTCGATCATCATGGCCCTCCCGCTCTGGCACGGCGTGGAGCTGGTCCGCGGGCTCACGACCGGCGCGGTCGGCCCGGGGATGCTGTGGCACGTCCTGTACTTCGCCGTGATGATCGCCCTCGGCCTCATCCTCACGACCCGCCGCCTGCGCACCCTCTTCCTCGACTGACACCGACGGTTGCGTGTGACGGCAATAATCCCGTCGAGTCGCATGACGGTGAAATTCCCATCATTCATCTTGACGGGGATTTTCCCTTCGGCTATTCTGACGGGAATATCGCCTTCAAGGAGGAGAACCATGGCGCTCACTGCGCGGATCGACTCACCGGAATCGCTGGGGCGGGTCATCGCACAGGCCCGGCTGCTCCACGGTCTTTCGCAGCGCGACCTTGCTCAGCGTCTCGATACCGACCAGAAATACGTGTGGGGGCTCGAGAACGGCAAGTCGACTGTCGCCATCGAGCGCCTCCTCCGAGCCGCCGACCTTCTCGGCATCACCCTCATCGCCGAAGTCGACGGACGCGGCGACAGTCGATGAACGGTGCCCGGAGATTGGCGGTCGAGCTCTACGGTGAGCGGCTCGGAACGCTCGTCGGTGACGATCGGCGCTTCGATTTCGAACCCGAGCTCGGAGCCGTCGAGAAGTTCGGGCTCGGGAGCACAGTGCTGTCCGAGTCCGTCCCACTGAATGCTGTGACGCGACCCACCGGTTGGCAACGCCGCATGAACTACTTCGTCGGGCTCCTCCCTGAGGGTGACATCCTCGAGTGGCTCGCGGCGGAGGCGGGTCTGCGGACGTGGGAGCACCTGTCATTACTGGCCAGGTTCGGCCGCGATGTCGCGGGGGCTGCGCAGATCTGGGACCTGGGCGATCCGGGAGAGCCGCGGACGCCCCGCCTGAGGCCGCTCGATGCGGCCGGTGTCGCGGAGGTCTTGCGCGAGCGACGACGCGTTCCCCTGGGTAACATCCCGGGCGCGGGAAAGTCGAGCCTCGTAGGGGTCCAGCCGAAGGTTGTCTTGGCGTACGTGGAGGGAAGGTGGAACGGCGTGGAGGACGGGTACCCGTCGACCCACATCCTCAAGCCCGTGCCGGACGGCCACCCGACGACCATCTTCGACGAGGAGTTCGGCTCACGGTTGGCTCGCGCGCTCGGCCTTCTGGAGTACGACGTGGCCCTCCACGAATTCCACGGCGAGAGCGCGCTCGTGATCGAGCGGTACGATCGGAGTCCTTCGCCGCCCGATGGGCGACTTCACCAGGAGGACATGAGTCAGGCCCTGGGCGCTCAGGGCAACGAGAAATACCAGCGGTTCGGCGGCAAAGTCACACTCAATCGGATCGCGCGACTCTTCGCCTCCCGACGCGATGCCGACTCACTCACCCGCCTCGCGCGGCTCGTCACCCTGTCGGTAGCGACCGGGAACCTCGACCTTCACGCCAAGAACATCAGCATGATCCATCGCCCCGACGGTCGGGTGTCATTGGCTCCTGCCTACGATGTCGTGCCGCAGGCGCACCTGAGTAACGACGGTGAGGTGGCGCTTGCGATCAACGACCGCTACCTGCACTCTGAGCTGACGATGGCCGATCTTGTCGCGGAGGTCGAATCGTGGGGGCTCGCGAATGCGGCCGCACTCGTCGACTCGACGCTGGAGGAGGTCCAAGGTGCGGCCTCCGACCAGCAGCCCGATGCGCGGGCACACCCCACGGTCGCTGACGACGTCATCCGCTTCACGAGGAACCTGCGACTCGGCAAACCAGTCGGGCGGCCCGGCGCTCGGCCTCGCTGAGCAGCTCAGCTCACGTTGTCGGTGAAGTCGATGTCGCGCGTCTCCTTGGACAGCAGCAGCGCGATGAGCGTCAGCACGCCCGCACCGGAGAGGTACACGCCCACCCACACCGTGCTGCCGCCGCCGACCGTCCACAGCCAGACCGCGACGGTCGGCGCGACGGCCGCGCCGAGCACGCTGGCCAGGTTGTACGCGATGGCGGAGCCCGTGTACCGGACGTTCGTCGGGAACAGCTCCGGCAACTCAGCGCCCATCGGCCCGAAGGTGAGCCCCATGAGCGTGAAGCCGACGATGAGCAGGGCCATCGTCCCGACCGTGCCGCCGGCGAACAGCGGCACGAACAGCAGGCCGAACAGGATGATCCCGAGCGTCACCCAGATCAGCGTCTTCCGGCGGCCGAAGCGCTCGGCGAGCGGGCCCGCGACGAGGGTGAAGACACCGAAGAACACCACACCGATGATGAGCATGACCAGGAAGTCGTTGCGCGCGTAGCCGAGTCCCGGCACGAACCCGGCGGCCGAGAACGTCTTGCCGGCCTTCTCCGCGGCGGCCTGTGCGGCCTCCGGGGTCGCCGCCGTCGTTCCGTACGTCAGCGTGAACGCCGTCATCAGGTAGAACAGCACGTAAGTCGCCAGCATGATGAACGTGCCGAGCACGATCTGCCGCCAGCTCGTCCGGAACACCCGCGCCAGCGGGAGCTTCGCCACCTCGCCGGTGTCGACGACCTTCTGGAAGGCGGGCGTCTCCACGAGCTTCAGCCGCACGTACAGCCCGACGATGACGAGCACGGCGCTCAGCAGGAACGGGATGCGCCATCCCCAAGCGGCGAACTGCTCGGCGTCGATGGAGAGGCTGAGCGCCAGGAACAGCAGGTTGGCGACGATGAAGCCGATCGGCGCGCCGAGCTGCGGGAACGTCCCGTAGATCGCCCGCTTGCCCGCCGGTGCGTTCTCGGTGGCGAGCAGCGCGGCGCCGCTCCACTCGCCGCCGAGCCCGAGGCCCTGGCAGAACCGCATCACCACGAGCAGGAACGGCGCCCAGAATTCCCAGCCCGGCGTCTGCGCGGTCGGGAGGCAGCCGATCAGGACGGTCGCGATGCCCATCGTCAGCAGCGAGCCGACGAGCGTGCCCTTGCGGCCGATCCGGTCGCCGAAGTGGCCGAACAGGATGGAGCCGACCGGGCGCGCGATGAACGCGACGCCGAACACGGCGAACGACGACAGCAGCGCGGCCGTCGGGTCCTCGCTGGTGAAGAACAGCGACGGGAAGACGAGCACCGCGGCGGTGGCGTAGACGTAGAAGTCGTAGAACTCGATGGAGGTGCCGATGAGGCTCGCGAGGATGACGCGGCCGCGGGTGTTGGCGGGGACGGGAGGGGTGACGGAGGCCGTCGTGGACATGCGTGAAGAACTTCCGGTGACGTGACGGGGAGCCGCAGAGCGTGTTCGTCGGTCGGGCGTCGCGCGGGCGGAGCTGAGGAATGGGACGCTTGTGGCGTCCCTTTCACCCTATGCCGCCCGCGTGGCCCGGCCGAATCGGGGCGCCCGCACCGCTCGATAGGCTGGAGGGATGGAAACCCTCTTCGCCGTCCTGCACGTCGTGTCCGCTGTGTTCATCGTGGGGCCGATGGCCATCCTGCCGATGACGGCGATGCGCGCCGTGCGCGCGGGCAACGGGGGCCAGGTGGCGGTGCTCGCCAAGTCGACCAACCTGATCGCGCTGCTGTCGCTGCTCGTGGTCTTCTTCGGCTTCGGCGTCATGGGGCTGGCCGACAAGAAGTACGACCTCAGCATCGTCACGCCGTGGATCCTGTGGTCGATCGTCCTCTACGTGGTCGCCCTCGGGCTGACGCTGTTCCTCGTCGTCCCGACCATGCGCCGCGCTGCCGAGTCCCTCCAGACCGCCGACACCGCGCAGGGCGAGTCCTCGAGGTACCCGGCCATCGCGGCCGGCTCCGGCGTCGCCAGCCTGCTGCTGGTCGCCGTCGTCGTGCTCATGGTCTGGAAGCCGTAGCCTCCGGCCCGACCCCTACGCGCGCAGCTCCCGCAGCGCGATCGCCGTGGCGAGCGCCGCGTGCGCGGCCTCCTCGCCCTTGTCCTCCTTGGAGCCGGGCAGGCCGGCGCGGTCGATGCCCTGCGCCTCGTCGTCCAGCGTGAGCACGCCGAAGCCGACCGGCTTGCCCGTGTCGAGCGCCACCCGGGTGAGACCGTCGGTCGCCGCCGCCGAGACGTACTCGAAGTGCGGGGTGCCGCCGCGGATGATCACGCCGAGCGCGACCACCGCGTCGGCGCCGGACTCCAGCGCCGCCTTGCTGACGACGGGGAGCTCGAAGCTGCCGGGGACGCGGACGAGCGTGTAGTCCGCTCCCGCGGCCTCCAGCGTCCGGGTCGCGCCCGCGATCAGGCCGTCGGTGATCTGCTCGTGCCAGGTGCCGGCGACGATGACGACCCGCAGGCCGCTCCCGTCGACGGCCTCGGTCGCCTGGGGCGCTCCTGCTCCGCTCATCGTGCTGTCCTCTCCGCCGCCACGGCGGCTGCGTCCGGCTCGTCGTCCGGGTCGATCTCGGCGATCACATGGCCCATGCGGTCGCGCTTGGTCTCCAGGTAGCCCTCGTTGAACACGCCGACGCCGACGACGAGCGGCACGCGCTCCTCGACCGTGATGCCGTGCTCCTCGAGCTGGCGCACCTTCTCGGGGTTGTTGGTCAGCAGTCGCACCGACTCGATGCCCAGGTCCTGCAGGATGGCCGTCGCCGCGCCGTAGTCGCGCGCGTCGATCGGCAGGCCCAGCGCCAGGTTGGCGTCGAGCGTGTCGAGGCCGTCCTCCTGGAGCTTGTAGGCGCGCAGCTTGTTGATCAGGCCGATGCCGCGGCCCTCGTGCCCGCGCAGGTAGACGACGACGCCGCCCTCCCGCTGGATGGTGCCGAGCGCCGCGTCGAGCTGCGGACCGCACTCGCACTTGAGCGAGCCGAACGCCTCGCCGGTCAGGCACTCCGAGTGCACCCGCACGAGCGTGCCCTCGGCCGCGGACGTGCCCGAGACGATGGCGACGTGGTCGGCGCCGGTCATCCGGTCGCGGTAGGCGCGCATCCGGAATGTGCCGTTCGTGGTGGGGACGGTCGTCTCGACCTCGAAGATCACCCGCGACGACTCCGGGATGGGAGCGGGGGAGGCGAGCTGCTGGTCGCAGTGGAACTCCTGCAGGTACGCGATCAGCGCCTCGATGGTGATCACCAGGACGCCCTCGCGCTCGCCGAGCTCCAGGAGGCCGGGGAGGCGCATCATCTCGCCGTCGTCCGCGACGATCTCGGAGATGGCGCCGACCGGGTTCAGGCCGGCGAGCTTCAGCAGGTCGACCGCGGCCTCGGTGTGGCCGTCGCGCTCCCGCACGCCGCCGTCCACCGCGCGCAGCGGCATGATGTGGCCGGGGCGGTGGAGGCTGGCGGGCGTCGACTCGGCGTCGGCGAGCACGCGCAGGGTGTGCGCGCGGTCGGCGGCGCTGATGCCGGTGGACAGCCGGTTGGCGGCGTCGACGCTCACCGTGTAGTTCGTGCCGCGGGCGTCCTCGTTGTTCAAGACCATCACCGGCAGTTCGAGGCGGTCGGCGATCTCGTTCGTCATCGGGGCGCAGATGAAGCCGGAGGAGTTGCGCACGGTCCAGGCGATCCACTCCTGGCTGGCGAGCTCGGCGGCGATGACGACGTCGCCCTCGTTCTCGCGGCTCTCGTTGTCGACCACGATGACGGGCCGGCCGGCGCGCAGCTCGGTGAGGGCCTCGGGGATGGTGGCGAGCGTCATGACGCACTCCGTTCTGTCAGCGTCTGGGTGGCTGCTTCGGTGTCGGGGGAGAAGCGGGCGGCGAAGTCGGGCTCGAGCGCGAGCATCCGCTCGACGTGCCGGGCGAGGATGTCGGTCTCGATGTTCACGCGGTCGCCTGCGACGCGGTCGCCGAGCGTCGTGGCCGTGAGGGTCTCCGGGATGAGCGAGACCTCGAACCAGCCGTCCTCCCGGCCGCCGCCGACGTCGCTCACCGTGAGCGAGACGCCGTCGATGGCGATGGAGCCCTTGCGCGCGACGAGCGGCGCGTGAGCGGGGTCGAGGCTGAGCCGGACCACCCGCCAGGCGCTGCCGTCCTCGATGGAGAGCACGGTCGCGGTGCCGTCGATGTGGCCCTGGACGATGTGGCCGCCGAGCCGGTCGCCGACCTGCGCGGCGCGCTCCAGGTTCACCCGTCGGCCGGGCGCGACGTCGTCGAGCGTGCTCATCGCGAGCGTCATGGCCATCACGTCGGCCGTGAACGTCTCGGCGTCCTGGCCGATCACGGTGAGGCAGACGCCGCTGACCGAGATGGAGTCGCCGTGCCCTGCGTCGCTGACGGCGAGCGGGCCGCGCACGGTGATCCGCATCGCGTCGGCGTCGCGCTCGACGGCGACGACCTCGCCCAGCTCTTCGATGATTCCGGTGAACACGCTCACGCCTCCTGGTGGGTGGTCGGGACGGGCACGGCCCGCAGGTACAGGTCGACGCCGAGCCGTTCGACGTCGAGGATGCGCAGCTTGCGCTGGTCGCCGATGGTCTCCGCGCCGATGTCGCCGAGCGCGAGCTTCGGGCCGCCGAGCAGCGACGGCGCGAGGTAGATGGCGTACTCGTCCACCAGTCCCGCGGCGACGAACGCGCTCGCGAGGGTGGGGCCGCCCTCCACGTAGACCCGGCGGAAGCCGCGCTGGTGGAGGTCCGCGACGACCTCGTGCAGGTCGTGGGTGCCCTCGAAGATCACGGGGTGCGGGTGCCGGAACACCGCGGCGTCCTTCGGCACGGCGCGCGTCCCGACGACGACGGGCGTCGGCTGCGTGGCGAGCAGCTCGCCGGCGTCGCCGCGCGCGGTCAGGCTGGGGTCGTCGGCGAGCACGGTGCCGGTGCCGACGACGATCGCGTCGGAGGCCTCCCGCTGCTCGTGCACGCGCTGCCGGGCCGCCGCGCCGGTGATCCACCGGCTGGTGCCGTCCGCGGCGGCGGTGCGGCCGTCGAGGGTGCTGGCCCACTTGACCGTGATATGCGGCCGGCCGAGGCGCGCGGCCGTCAGCCAGTCGCCCAGGAAGCGCTCCGCCTCGTCGGCGAGAACGCCGCCGACCACCTCGACCCCGGCCTCCCTGAGTCGCTCGGCGCCTCCGCTGGAGTGGCGGCCCGGGTCGGCGACCGCGTACACGACGCGGGCGACCCCGGCGGCGATCAGCGCCTCCGAGCAGGGCCCGGTGAGGCCCCAGTGGTTGCACGGCTCCAGCGTGACGACGGCGGTGGCTCCGTTCGCGCCGCCTTCGGGGAGGCTGCTGAGCGCGTCGACCTCGGCGTGCGCGGTGCCTGCGCCCCGGTGGAAGCCCTCCGCGATCGTGCGGCCCTCGGCGTCGAGGATCACGCAGCCCACGCGCGGGTTCACGCCGGTGGCCGGGCCGCCCTCGGCGAGCCGCAGCGCGGTGCGCATCGCGGCTTCCCATTCTCCAGTCCGGGTCATCCGGGCGTCGTCCTGTCTCTCGTTGCCGTCGAGACGTGGTGCCGGGGTCACTGAAGCGGAAAGCCCGCGTTCGCGACGGTCGTCACCGACCGCCGACGTGCGCCTCCCATCCGGACTGAGCGCCCAGGCTCTCGCCTGCACGCATTACCGTCGGTACCGGAATTCCACCGGTTCAGCAGGGGGCTCTCGCCTCCCGCTCGCGGACTGTCACCGCCGGTTCGGACTCTCACCGACCCCGGAGCACGTTCTTCTGTTGTCGAGTCTAGATCAACGCCGCATCGCGCGAACTATTCCCCGTCGCACTGCGACACACCTCTCCCCACCGTCGAAGGGCACGTTAACGCCCCTAAAACCGTGTTTTTGGGGCGTTAACGTGCCCCTCGACGTCAGGCTGCGTGCTCGACGGGGGCGGGGGCCGGGGGCTCGGCGACGTCAGCCAGCGCGCGGGCGGTTCCCTCGTCCACGATGAGGTCCGTGATCAGCCCGGCGGCCAGGGCGCCGCGCAGGCTGTGCACCTTCGACGGCCCCGACACGATGCACACCCGGCGCGGCACGCGCTTGATGAGGTCGATGTCCGGCCCGCTGGCCCGCTCGTTCAGCGGGATGCCGTGGTGGCTGCCGTCCTCGCGGAAGAACACCGTGGCCACGTCGCCGACGACCCGGGACGTGTCCAGCGACGCGTAGTCGTCCGCGTCGAGGTAGCCGCCCGCGTAGACGTGCGAGCGCACCTCGGAGAACGGCGAGCCCAGGCCGAACAGCGCCACGTCCATCCGCTCCTGGATGTCGAGGATGCGCCGGGTGCTGCGCTCGCGCCACATCGCCTGCTTCGTCTGCGGGTCGTCGAACAGGGCGGGCACCGGGAACTCCTGGATCGTCCCGGAGTAGGTGTCGCCGAACCGGCGCAGGATCTCCGACGCGTAGAGCACACCCGTCGTGTACGTGTTGCCCGCCCCGTTGAGCTGCACAAACTCCACGTTGTGCAGATCCTTCGGGATCAGGTGCCTGCTCAGCGCGCTCATCGTCGAGCCCCAGGCGACCCCGACGGTGGTGTTGGAGTCGATGAAGCGGTCGAGAATCCGTGCAGCCGAGATGGCGACGCGCTCCAGCCGGTCGACGTCGCTGATCGCGCTCGGCATCGGGACGATGTGCGCTCCGATGCCGTAGCGGGCGTGCAGGTCCTGCTGCACGCGCGTGGCGCCCTCGTGCGGCTGGGCGATCTGGATGGTGACCAGCCCGGACGCGCGCGCATAGGAGAGGAGCCGGGAGACGCTGGACCGCGAGGTGTGCATCTCGTGGGCGATGGCCTCCATCGTCAGGTCCTGCATGTAGTAGAGGTGGCCCGCCTTGAGGGCGTCGCGGACCTTCTCGGGGAGGTTCTGGGTGTCGGGCGCGGACATTCGGGGACCGCCTTCCGGGTTCGGGTGAGTGCTGGAGGTGGCGCTGCACGTATGTGCATCCGGCTTGATCGAAGTTGTGCCGGCATCGAAGACTATAGCGAAACCCACCGCCGTTCAGTAGAAGTTCCAGGAGTCACCGTGACGACGAAGTCGAATGTCCGCCCCGAGATCCAGCAGCTGCGCGAGCGCCCGAGCGCGCAGGTCGTCGTCGTGGGCGGCGGCATCAACGGGCTCGGCACGTTCCGCGACCTCGCCCTGCAGGGCGTCGACGTGGTGCTCGTGGAGCGCAACGACTTCGTGTCCGGCGCCTCCGCGGCCTCCAGCCACATGATCCACGGCGGCATCCGCTACCTGGAGAACGGCGAGTTCCGGCTGGTCAAGGAGTCGGTGACCGAGCGCAACGGCCTGCTGAGGATCGCGCCGCACTACGTCAAGCCGCTGCAGACGACCATCCCGATCTACTCCACCTTCTCGGGCATCCTCGCCGCGCCGCTGCGCTTCCTCACCCACAAGCAAGGAAAGCCGAAGGAGCGCGGCGCGTTCCTGATCAAGACCGGCCTGACGATCTACGACACGTTCTCGCGCGAGGGCGGCAGTGTGCCGCGGCACAGCTTCCACGGCCGCCGGAAGTCGCTCGCGACCCTCCCGAAGCTCAATCCGGGCCTGAAGTACACCGCCACCTACTTCGACGCCTCGGTGCACGACCCCGAGCGGCTCGCGCTCGACGTCCTCGCCGACGGACTGGCCGCAGGCCCGCACGCCCGTGCGGCCAACTACCTGGAGGCCGTCGGGGCGCAGGACGGCGGCGTGCTGGTGCGCGACCGGGAGACCGGCGACGAGTTCACCATCACGGCCGACGTGGTCGTCAACGCCTCCGGCCCCTGGACCGACCTCACCAACGCGGCCCTGGGCCGGCCGACGCAGTTCATGGGCGGCACCAAGGGCTCGCACATCGTGCTCGACAACCTGGAGCTGCTGGAGGCCTGCACCGGCCGCGAGATCTTCTTCGAGAACAACGACGGCCGCATCGTCCTCATCTACCCGCTGAAGGGCAAGGTCATGGTCGGCACTACCGACCTCGAGGCCGACCTGGCGGTCCCCGCGGTGTGCACCGAGGAGGAGATCGACTACTTCATCGAGCTGGTCTCGCACGTTTTCCCAACGATCCCGGTCACCCGCGAGCAGATCGTCTACAGCTTCTCCGGGGTGCGCCCGCTGCCGCGCCACGACGACACCGCGCCCGGTTTCGTCTCCCGCGACTACCGGATCGTGCCCGGCACGATCGCCGGCCTCGGAGACACCACCGTGCTCAGTCTCGTCGGAGGCAAGTGGACGACGTTCCGCGCGCTCAGCGAGCACCTCGCGAACGAGACGCTGGCGGCCCTGGGCATGTCCCGCACGGTCGCCACCCTCGGCCTCCCGATCGGCGGCGGCGCCGGCTTCCCGACCACCCCGCAGGCCGAGCGCGACTGGGTGGCCCGCTACGGCGCCGACGTGGGCGCCGCCCGCGCGAGCGCGCTGCTGCACCGCTACGGCACCAAGGCCGCTTTCGTCATCGACGCGATCGCCGGCTGGGAGGGGGAGGACGCGCCGCTCGCCGCAGCGCCGGAGTATTCGCGCGCCGAGCTCGACCACCTCGTGCGCACCGAGCGGGTCGCGCACCTCTCCGACCTGTTCCTCCGTCGCACGAGCCTCGCGTTCACGGGATCGGTCTCGATCCCGCTGGTCCGCGAGATCGGCGAAATCGTCGCAAACGCGCTCGCATGGTCGCCAAATCGGCGTTCGGAGGAGGAAGATGCGTTCCAAGCGGAACTGGCAGCCGCCCACCGGGTGAACCTGACGTCGGGGGACGGGAGCGAAGCCGCAGCGCTCCGATAATGCACGAACGTGCATAGAACGGTCCTTGCCCAGGCGGACCCGACCGCAATAGCGTTCGAACGCCCCCTGGCGAGAGCCACCTCATCGCACGACAGGGTGCGGGTCAACTGAACAACTGGAAGGTCAACGTGGACAATATCGGTATTGATTTCCTGTCAGAGTTGTGCGGAACGGCAATGCTGGTGCTTCTCGGTACCGGTGTCGTCGCGAACGTCGCCCTGATCAGGAACAAGGGCTTCAACGGCGGGTTCCTGATGGTGAACTTCGGCTGGGGCATTGCGGTCTTCGCTGGTGTCAACATCGCCTACAACTCGGGCGCGCACCTGAACCCCGCAGTGACGCTCGGTCTGGTCGCCAACGGAGCCAAGGCGTTCGGAAGCGCCGCCGCGCACACTCTGGTGCCGGTCAACTTCGTGACAGTGCTGCTGTACATCGTCGCTCAGCTCATCGGAGCGTTCATCGGTGCGTGTATCACGTTCCTGGCGTACAAGAAGCACTTCGACGAGGAGCCGGACCCGGGCAACAAGCTCGGCGTGTTCTCCACCGGCCCGGCGATCCGCAGCTACGGCTGGAACCTCGTCACCGAGGTCGTCGGCACGTTCGTGCTGGTGTTCGTCGTGATCGCCTTCGGCCACCAGCCCGGCACCGCAGCGGGCCTCGCCGCCCTCGGCGCCTTGCCCGTGGCCCTCCTGGTGACCGGCATCGGCGCCAGCCTCGGTGGTCCGACGGGGTACGCCATCAACCCGGCGCGTGACCTCGGCCCGCGCATCGCTCACGCGGTCCTGCCCATCAAGGACAAGGGCCCGAGCGACTGGTCCTACTCCTGGATCCCGGTCGTCGGGCCGATCGTCGGCGGTCTGCTGGCCGGCTGGCTCGCACTGCTGCTGCTCCCCATCCTCACCAAGTAACACCCGGGGGCCGGCCGGGGGAGACCCCGACCGGCCCTCTTCAGTCCCACCCCCCAAAAACAAAGGAGTTACGTATGGCCGACTACGTCGTCGCTATCGACCAGGGCACCACGAGCACCCGAGCGATCATCTTCGACAAGTCCGGGTCGATCGTGTCGAGCGGACAGCTGGAGCACGAGCAGATCTTCCCGAAGGCGGGATGGGTCGAGCACAACCCGGTCGAGATCTGGAACAACACGCGCGAGGTCATCGGCCAGGCGCTGTCCAAGGCAGACCTCACCCGTCACGACATCGCGGCGGTGGGCATCACCAACCAGCGCGAGACCGCGGTGGTCTGGGACAAGAACACCGGCGAGCCCGTCTACAACGCCATCGTCTGGCAGGACACCCGCACGCAGCCGATCGTCGACCGCCTCGCCGCGGACGGCGGGGTCGAGCGCTTCAAGCAGGATGTCGGCCTCCCGCTGGCGACCTACTTCTCCGGCACCAAGATCACCTGGATCCTCGAGAACGTCGAGGGCGCGCGCGAGCGCGCCGAGCGGGGCGACCTGCTGTTCGGCAACACCGACGCCTGGGTGCTCTGGAACCTGACCGGCGGACCCGACGGCGGCGTGCACGCCACCGACGTCACCAACGCCTCCCGCACCATGTTCATGGACCTGGAGACCCTCACCTGGCGCGACGACATCCTCGCGGCGTTCGGCGTGCCGAAGTCGATGCTCCCGGAGATCAAGGCCTCCTCCGAGGTCTACGGCACCGTGGAGGCGTCCAGCCTGCTGCGCGAGGTCCCCGTCGCGGGCATCCTCGGCGACCAGCAGGCGGCCACGTTCGGCCAGGCCGCGTTCGATCCGGGCGAGTCCAAGAACACCTACGGCACCGGCAACTTCCTCATCTTCAACACGGGTGAGGAGATCGTCCACTCCAAGAACGGCCTCCTGACGACGCTCGGCTACAAGCTGGGCGACGACAAGCCGCACTACGCCCTGGAGGGCTCGATCGCCGTCACCGGTTCGCTGGTGCAGTGGCTGCGCGACAACCTCGGCATCATCTCCAGCGCCCCCGAGATCGAGGACCTGGCGAAGACCGTGGAGGACAACGGCGGCGCGTACTTCGTGCCGGCGTTCTCCGGCCTGTTCGCGCCGTACTGGCGGGCGGACGCGCGCGGCGCCCTCGTGGGCCTCACGCGCTACGTCAACAAGGGTCACATCGCCCGCGCCGTCCTGGAGGCCACGGCCTTCCAGACCCGCGAGGTGCTGGACGCGGTCAACGCCGACTCCGGTGTCGAGCTGTCGGAGCTGAAGGTGGACGGCGGCATGATCGCCAACAACACCCTCATGCAGTTCCAGGCCGACATCCTCGGCGTGCCGGTCGTCCGCCCGGTCGTCGCGGAGACCACCGCCCTCGGCGCGGCCTACGCCGCCGGCCTCGCGGTCGGCTTCTGGAGCGACCTGGACGACCTGCGCAAGAACTGGCAGGAGGACAGCCGCTGGGAGCCGAAGATGGAGGCCGCCGAGCGCGACCGCCAGCTCCGCCTCTGGAAGAAGGCCGTCACGAAGACCTTCGACTGGGTCGACGACGACGTGCAGTAGTCCCTGCGCAGTGCCACCGAGCGCCGTCCGGCTCCCGCCGGGCGGCGCTCGTGCGTCGTGCGTGTGGATCCTTGCAGATTCCTCACCTGCGGGAAAGGTTTCGCGCAGACTGCACCCCTACCGTGGAAGGATGAGGCATTCTTCGGTCGAAAGGCCACTTCCCGTGCGCCACGGCCGTCTGCCGAGGCGCCGAGCGCGCGGACCCGTCATGCGCCTGCTGGCCGCCGCCGTGGCTGTGTTCGTCATCTCCGCCGGCGCCGTCGGCGCCTACGCGGTGCAGGACACCGTCCGGTCGCTGAAGCCGTCCATCCATCTCGTCTCCGCGGCAGGCAAGGCCGTCACCGTGCCCAGTGTCGGCGCGGAGTCCGGCGCGGTCAACATCCTCCTCGCGGGCACGGACACCCGCACCGGCCAGGGCGGCCAGTTCTCCAGCTCGCAGGAGCTCGCCGGCAGCTCGGGCGCAGGAAACAACGACGTCACGATGATCCTGCACCTCTCGGCGGACCACCAGCACGCCACGGTCATCAGCATCCCGCGCGACCTGATGGTGCCGATCCCCTCCTGCCCGACCTCGGGTGGCGGCTCCACGTCGCCGCAGGACAGCGCGCAGTTCAACACCACGCTGTCGACGGGAGGCCTCTCCTGCGTCGTCCTCACGGCGGAGGCGCTCACCGGCCTCAGCATCCCGTACGCGGCCGAGATCAGCTTCGACGGCGTCTCGGCGATGTCCAACGCCGTCGGCGGCGTCCCCGTCTGCCTCGCGACGCCGCTGAAGGACCCGTATGTCGGCCTCAACCTGCCGGCCGGCCAGCAGACCCTGGTCGGCTCCCAGGCCCTCGCCTTCGTCCGCAGCCGTCACGGCGTCGGCGACGGCAGCGACCTCGGCCGGATCAGCAACCAGCAGTTGTTCCTCTCGTCGCTGCTGCGCACGGTGACGAGCGCGGGCGTGCTGAGCAATCCGCTCACGCTCTTCACGCTGGCGAAGGCCGCGACCTCCAACCTCACCCTCTCGGACACGCTCTCGTCGCCGACGACGCTGGTCTCCATCGGTCTCGCGCTGAAGAGCGTGTCGCTGAGCGACTTCGTGTTCCTCCAGTACCCGGCGATGACGGACCCCGCGAACGTCAACCGCGTCGTCCCCGAGCCGACGGGCGTGGACGCCCTCAAGCAGGCGCTCGCGAACGACACCCCGGTCCAGCTCACCGGAACGACGGGCAACGGGACGGAGTCGGCCACCCCGACCCCGTCGGCGTCGCCGTCGAGCGCGCCGAGCACGGCCGCGACGCCCGCGCCGAGCGCGACGGCCGCGCCGAGCACCTCGAGCGGCAGCACCCCGGCCCCGACCTCCTCGTCCGTCGCCCTCCCGTCGAACGTCACCGGCCAGACCGCCGCGCAGCAGACCTGCACCAAGGGCAACTAGACGATCTAACTGACAGGACACGCCGCCTGGCGCACGCGCCAGGCGGCGTGTCCTGTCAGTTCGTTCCGGCGGTGAGCGCGTTCGGGACGGCTGTCAGCGAGCGGAGCTC
This sequence comes from Leifsonia sp. NPDC056824, assembly GCF_042789575.1. Taxonomy (NCBI): domain Bacteria; kingdom Bacillati; phylum Actinomycetota; class Actinomycetes; order Micrococcales; family Microbacteriaceae; genus Leifsonia; species Leifsonia sp. NPDC056824. The sequence goes on from NZ_JBHUAV010000003.1 coordinate 213,061, forward strand.
GATGACGTGGACGCGGGCGGCCTCGGCCGCGTCGTCGGGCGTGGGGACGTCGCCTCGGCGGTTGAGCCATACGCCGGTCAGGCCGGCGGCGGCGGCGCCGATCGCGTCGGTGCGGAGGCGGTCGCCGACGTAGGCCGCGTCGGCCGGCCGGACGCCGAACACGGAGCAGGCGTGCTCGAAGATGCGCGGGGCCGGCTTCGCGACGCCGACCTCGCCGGATGCGATCAGGTGCTCCATGCGGGTGTCGAGGCCGACAGCCTCCACCTTGCGGCGCTGGAAGGCGAGGTCGCCGTTGGTGATGAGCCCGAACCGCACGCCCGGGAGCGCGGCCTCCAGCGCGTCCAGGCAGGGGAGGGCGTCGTCGTGCAGCGACCAGGCCGCGACGTAGTGCTCGAAGTAGTCCGCGAACCAGGCGCTCGCCTCGGCGTCGCTCAGCTCGACGCCGTGCCGGGCGGCGAAGTCGCGGGCGCGCGCCCGCCGCTGACCCTCGAAGTCGAGCCGGCCCGCGAGGTAGGAGTGGTAGTGCTCCTCCTCCAGGTCGTGCCAGAGCGTGGTCAGCTCGGCGGCCTCCATCGTGCCGTACGGCTCGCCGAGCAGGCCCGCATAGCGCTGGATGCCCGCCGACACCGCGGCGCGATGGGCGAACAGGGTGTCGTCGAGGTCGAAGAGAACGACCCGCGGGCCGGTCATCGCACTGCCAGCACGGACGTGAACGCCGGCCATCCGTCCGCCGGCCGCCGCGGGTCGGCGGGCAGGAGCGCGGCCTGCCAGTCGTCGCGCCGGACGCCCCGGTGCGTCACGCCGAGCCGGGCGACGCCCTCCCACTGGAAGCCGGCCCGCTGGGCGACAGCCGCGCTCGCGACATTGCCCGCGAACGCGTGCCAGACGACGCGCTGGAGTCCCAGCCCCGCCGACGCGTCGAACGCGTAGTCGAGCACCAGGTCGAGTGCGGCGGCCATCCAGCCGTGCCCGCGCGCGCCCGCGGACAGCCAGTAGCCGATCTCGCCCTCGCCGTCGTCGAGGTGGTGCAGCCCGATCATCCCGTGCAGGAGGCGCGTCTCCGCGTCGCGCAGCGCCCAGGTGCACTCCCGCCCGCTCGCCCAGCCGTCCGGGACGATCCCAGTCACGAACCGCTCCGCGTCGGCGCGGTCGTACGGGGAGGGGACGGTGGTCCAGGCGGCGACCTCCGGATCGCAGCAGAACTCCGCGATCCGGTCGACGTCGGCCTCCACCGGCGCCGACAGGACGACAGGGCCGCCCGCCAGCTCCACCGGGGCCGGAGGCATCAGTGCGCCCGTCGCAGCAGGCCGATCGCGTTGTAGGCCTTCGCCAGGGTCCGCTCGGCCACCTCGCTCGCGCGCTCGGCGTTGCCCGCGAGGATGCGGTCGAGCTCGGCCGGGTCGGAGAGCAGGTCGAGCGCGCGCTCCCGGATCGGGCCGAACGTCTCCACAACGACCTCCACGAGGCCCTTCTTGAAGTCGCCGTAGCCCTTGCCGTCGTACTCCAGCTCGATGTCGGCCACAGCGCGGCCGGTGAAGGCGGAGTAGATGCTCAGCAGGTTGGAGATGCCCGGCTTGCCCGCGCGGTCGAAGGACACGACGCCGTCGGTGTCGGTGACCGCGCGCATGATCTTCTTGCGTGTCACGTCCGGCTCGTCGAGCATCCAGACGATGCCGGCGCCCGACTCGGCGGACTTCGACATCTTCGACTCCGGGTTCTGGAGGTCGTAGATGCGCGCGCCGTCCTTGAGGATCATCGCCTGCGGCACGACGAACGTCTCGCCGAACCGGCTGTTGAAGCGCTCGGCGAGGTCGCGGGTCAGCTCGACGTGCTGGCGCTGGTCGTCGCCGACCGGCACCACCTCGGCGTCGAACAGCAGGATGTCGGCGGCCATCAGCACCGGGTACGCGAACAGCCCGACCGAGGTCGCGTCCGCGCCCTGCTTGGCCGACTTGTCCTTGAACTGGGTCATCCGGGAGGCCTCGCCGAACCCGGTGATCGTGTTCAGCAGCCAGGCGAGCTGCGCGTGGGCGGGGACGTGCGACTGCACGTACAGGGTGGAGGCCGACGGGTCGATGCCCGCGGCGATGTACTGCGCGGCCGTGCGGCGGGTCTTCTCGCGCAGCTCGACCGGGTCCTGCGCGACGGTGATCGCGTGCAGGTCGACGACCGAGAAGAACGCGTCGTGGTTGCTCTGCAGCTCCTTCCACTGCAGGAGGGCGCCGACGAAGTTGCCGAGGTGGAGGGAGTCCGCCGACGGCTGCATGCCGGAGTACAGGCGGGGGAGTGTGCTCATGTCACTGCTTTCGGGTCGAGAGGGGTGCGGATGCTAGACGGCGTAGTCGACGACCACGGGGGTGTGGTCCGACCATCGCTCGTCGTAGGCGGCCGCACGGTCCACCGCGTAGTTCTCCACCGTCGCCGCCAGCGCGGGGGAGGCGAGCTGGTAGTCGATGCGCCAGCCGGTGTCGTTGTCGAAGGCCTGCCCGCGCCACGACCACCAGGTGTACGGGCCGTCGACCTCGCCCGCCGCCTTGCGGCCCACGTCGACCCAGCCGAGCCCGGCGCCGTCGTTGTAGCGTGCGTCGTCCTCCGCGCCCAGGATGCGGTCGAAGTACGCGCGCTCCTCGGGGAGGAACCCCGCCTTCTTGACGTTGCCCTTCCAGTTGCGGATGTCGAGTTTCCGGTGGCCCACGTTGAGGTCGCCCATCACGACGGCGTGCTCGCTGTGCTTCACGAGCTTCGGGAGGCGGGCCTCCATCGCGTCGAGGAAGGCGTACTTGGCCTCCTGCTTCTCGGTGCCGGCCTCGCCCGAGTGCACGTAGGCGCTCACGACAGTGATCACCGTCGAACCGACTTCGTAGTCGGCCTCCAGCCAGCGGCCCGCGCTGTCGAAGTCGGGGGAGCCGAGCTCGACCCGGTGGATCTCCGCCCGCGGATGCCGGCTGGCGATCGCGACGCCCGCGCGCCCCTTGGCGGTGGCGGGGTCGTGCACGATGTCCCACTCGTCGCCGAGGAGCCCCTGGAGGTCTTCGGAGGACGCGCGCACCTCCTGCAGCGCGAGGATGTCGACCTCCCGGCTGTCGAGCCACGCCCCCATGCCCTTGCGGAAGGCGGCACGGATGCCGTTGACGTTCACCGTCGCGATGCGCAGGGGTTTCGAGGGCATGCCTCCAGCCTACCGGGCGCACCGCCCGGCGATTTCGGGGAATCAGACTCCAGAGGGATGCCAGTGACATCTGAGATTGATACATTAACGGAGCGAAAGCAGCAGCACAACGTTCAGCGAAACAAAGGAGTGACACGAATGAATGAACCCTTGAAGCCCCCGGCGGCCCCCTCCCGTCGCACGATCGTCAAGGGCGCCGCGTGGGCGGCGCCCGCCATCGCGCTGACGGTCGCCTCTCCCGCCTTCGCCGTCTCCACCCCCGTGACCGTCCTGACGGTCGAGTTCACCCAGCCGTTCTACACCACGACGCCAGGCGGCCAGTTCAGCTCCCCCGTCGTCGCTGCGAAGGTCTGGGACGCGAGCGGGCCCGTGGCGAACGCCGCCGTCACCTTCGAGATCGCGCCGATCGAAGACACCGAGGGGTCGGAGACCGAGGGTGACGACACGTCCGACGGCGTGGATGTCGTCGCCGCTTTCGGCCGTCTCGACGGCCCGCCGGCGAACACCGTCATGTCGTCGGCCGAGGGACAGGCCACCCCTGCGGTCATCCACGCGGGCGAGGGTGTCGGAGTCCTCCGTGTCACCGCGACCGCCGTGGTCACGCGCGACGGCGCCGTCGAGACCGCGACGGCGGAGACCTACATCCGGATCTTCGCCTTCATGACCACGACGGTGCCCTTCTCCGCCGGTTACCGCGGCACGTCCGCGTTGGGCTCGGGCAGCAAGACCAACAATCCGGTTCCGGCCGCTGTCGCGATGCCGTCGTCTGCGAGCGACGTCACCCTGCTCGGCGCCGGACTGTACCGTGCGGGCTTCGCTCTCGACGCGTCCGGGACCGTGTGGAGCTGGGGCTCCGACTACTACCGCACCCAGGCGGTGCGCAAGACCCAGCCGATCCCGGTGCCGTTCGCGAGCATGCCGAAGGACATCGTCCAACTCGAAGGCACGTACTATGCGATGTTCGCGCTGACGAGGAGCGGTGAGGTCTGGGGCTGGGGCTACAACCTGGAGGGCCAGTTCGCCGATGGGACGACCAACGGCACGTTCCGGGAGGCTCCGGTCCGCATTCCGAATCTCGGCCCGGTGAAGAAGCTGGCAGGCGGCCATTACAACATGCACGCCCTCCTCGAAGACGGGACGCTCTGGAACTGGGGGTACGGCCGGTATGGCAGCCTCGCGGACGGCATCACCACCGTCCACCGCGCCACCACCCCGACGCGGGTGACGGGATTCCCGGCCGATCGCCTCGTGGTCGATGTCGCGGGCCGGAACGACGGCGCGTCGGCCGTCCTCGACGACGGCACCGTGTGGTCGTGGGGCCGCAACGGAGAGGCCCAGATCGGCGACGGAACGACCTCGCACCGCTACGTCCCGACCCGGGTCACCTCGCTCAGCGGCGCGACGGCGGTCTACTCCAACTACTGGAACGTCGGCGTCGTCCTCACCGACGCCACCTGCCGGCTCTGGGGCTACGCGGCCTACTACAACCTCGGCAACGGGTCGACCACGAATCCCAAAGTCCCCGTCGATCCCGGTCTGACGGATGTGACCGAACTCTCCTGGGGGCTCCAGACCGGCCACGCGCGCCTCACCGATGGCAGCGTGTACGGCTGGGGCTACAACGGCAACTACGAGACCGGTACGGGCGTGCGGGGGGCCATCAAGACCCCGCTGCGTGTCCCCGGTATCGGTCCGGTGAAGCAGATCGCCCAGTCGCAGTACTCGACGTACTTCCTGCCCGCGTAGCTGTCGAGGACTCTTCCTCGACAGCGGCGTCGGCGCGCTACTGCCGTGCGCCGACGCCGCTGTCGTCGAGGAGGTCGTTGAGCCGGTGCTCGGCCCGCTCGACCCGGCGCTGGGCGCCCAGCCGGGCGAGGAACCGCGCGTGCGCCAGCTCGTCCCTCGCGGTCTCGAGCTCGGCCTTCGCGACCAGCACCCGCGCCTCGTATTCGGCGGCCGCGCGCTCCGCGGCGGCCTGCTCCGGCGTGATCATCCGCGGTGAGATCCCGCTGTCGAACATCCCGACCGCGATCCAGGAGGCCGACAGCAGGATGACGCGCGAGACCAGGTTGAACCAGATCAGCAGACCGACGAACACCGCGAAGGTGGCCAGCAGCGGGTTCTTCGAGGCGCCCGTCAGCAGGAGGCCGCCGAGCGCGCTCAGCCCCGCGAGCACGCACGAGCCGAGCAGCACGCCGAAGAAGAGGTTCCGCCAGGGGATGGAGACCCGCGCCATCACGCGGAACATCGCGCCGAGGGTGAAGATGTTGAGGATCACCGAGATGAGCAGCCCGGAGAAGCGGGTGAGCGCATCCGTCCAGAATGTGTCGGAACTGAGCCCGATGAGTTGGAAGAAGAACGTCAGCGCCTGCGTGCTGACGATCGAGATCAGCGCCGAGAACACGAGCACCAGCCCGAACCCGAGGGCCAGGAAGAGGTCGCGGATCTTCTGCAGCACGTAGTTGGTCGTGTCGCGACTGAGCCCGAAGACCGCGCGCACCGCCTGGCGGGTGTAGTAGAGCCAGCCGATCGCCGTCCAGAGCAGGCTCACCGCCGCGACGATGCCCGACCAGCCGAAGGCCGTCGCCGACTCGAGCTGCTCGGAGTTGATGACTCCCGGCGTGGTGGCGGTCGAGATGAGCCCGGGGATCGCCCGGTTGATGATCTCGACCAGTGACTCGTAGATGTCGTTGTTGCCGCTGAGCCAGACGCCCGCCGCCGAGAAGCCGAGCCAGACGGCCGCGAACACGGCGAAGAGGGACTGGAAGCCCATCCCGGCGGCGCGGAGGTTGCCGTCGGAGTGCGAGAAGTTGATGTAGACCCGGTACGGACGCAGGGCCTGCACCCACTTGGCCCAGCGGGAGACCCGGGCGACGGGTTTCTCGAGCCGCTCCTTGAGCGGTTCGGTCGCGTCGAGGATGCGCTCCTTCAGCGTCTCCTCCGGTTCGACGGTGCCCTCGGCGCGCTGCAGCGCCGGATCGGGCTGCGCCGTCACCGTGCCCTCCCCGCTTCGCGACTTCCTGGCCACGCGGCAAGGATATCGACTCGGCCCGCACCGCCGGGACCCTCCGTCCCGCGGGGCCTGACGCCGCCGTTTGGACGTTGGCGGAACGATCAGCTAAGATTGGCGTGAAACATCTTACCTTGTTCCATGAAAAGGCCCCTTCTTCTATGAATGAAATGCTCGACTCCAAACCCAACTCCAAGACCGTCAGCCGACGGACGGTCGCAAAGACGGCCGCCTGGGCTGCTCCCGCGATCGCCCTCTCGGCCGCCTCGCCGGCATTCGCGACCTCCACAGAGAACAAGGTCGCGATGATCCTGTTCGACGAGCCCTCGTATGACGTTCCGGCCCCCGGAATCATCACGATCACCGGAACGCTGGTCCCCATCACGGGGCAGAAAGTTCCCGCCGATATCGAGTTCGGCAGGACCTTCCCCGGGGCGACGGGCTGGTACGCCTCCCAGCCGGTTGTCTCAGGCAACACGTTCACGATGACGCTGCAGGCCTTTGCGAACGCGACACCAGGCGCGACGCTGAAGCTGTCGTCCTCGAACTACCCGGCGTACACGCCGGGCACGACCACGGTGAACCCGATCGGCGCCCCTGTCCCCGTGGCGAGCGGCGAGATCAACTTCGACCACGAGCTCTACCTGCTGCCCCGGGACGGCGAAGTCGAGATCTCGGGAGTCCTCGTACCCGCGGACGGCACGTCCGTCCCGGCCGGCATCGCTCTCGTGGCCGACGTCGCCCGCGCCGACTACGCGGTGTCCCAGCAGCCGGTGGTGACGGGCGACACGTTCACGATGAAGGTCCGCAACGTGACGTCGACCACCATGCCCATCCAGCTCTCGGTCCAGAGCTCGAACTACCCGTCGTACACCGCCGCGACGACGCAGCTCTCGCTGAACGCGCCGGGCGTCATCGAGGCCGGGTACGGGATGCTTCCGATCGCGAACACCTGGGTCGCGAGCACGTCGGCGGCGACCGCGGGACGGGACAAGGCGGTGCGCTGGTTCCACCCGGCGGCGAGCACCCCTCTCATCGTGACCGCGGCGATGCTCGGAAAAGCGTGGCTCGACCTGAGGGTCTCCCTGCAGGCCCACTCGACCTTCACGGACAACTTCAAGACTGCGCCGTTCAAGGTGCCGGCATACTCGGGCGCCTTCCCCGACAGCTTCCCGGATCTCGCTGTCCGCACGGAGGCCAATGTGATCAGCCTGACCGTGAACGGCGTGGCACAACAGGTGGGTCACGGCATCGGTCTGCGGCTCGGTGCATCGACGATCAGTGGTCCCGGACTGGTCGGGGGGTCGGCCCAGCCCTTGGTCCCCTTCTGGCCGAGCCGCGACTCGTTCGGCAACGCAACGACCGACGGCAACGTCTACGCCTTCCTGCCGGCCTCGCTCCCGAAGGGCTCCGTCGGCAAGGTCGAGATCGTGACCACGGTCGCGCGCCCGGACGGCGCTGTGACGAAGATCGGCTTCGTCGTCGACTACTGGTACAAGTAATAACAGCGTCCGAAGGCGCCCTGGTTACCAGGGCGCCTTCGGCGCGTCGGCAGTGCGTTCCGTGACGTACGCGGTGAGACGACCAAGGCGCCCCCGGGTTTCCCCGGGGGCGCCTTGGTCGTTCGAGCGGAAGCTCAGGCCTTGCCGCGCATGATGGCCTGCTTGACCTCGGCGATGGCCTGGGTCACCTGGATGCCACGGGGGCAGGCGTCGGTGCAGTTGAAGGTCGTGCGGCAGCGCCAGACGCCCTCCTTGTCGTTGAGGATGTCGAGCCGCACCTGCGAGTTGTCGTCGCGCGAGTCGAAGATGAAGCGGTGGGCGTTGACGATCGCGGCCGGGCCGAAGTACTGGCCGTCGGTCCAGAACACCGGGCAGGACGACGTGCACGCGGCGCACAGGATGCACTTGGTGGTGTCGTCGAAGCGGGCGCGGTCGGCGACCGACTGGACGCGCTCCTTGCCCTTCTCCGGCTTCGAGTTGGCGACCAGGAACGGCTGCACCTCGCGGTAGCTCGCGAAGAACGGCTCCATGTCGACGATGAGGTCCTTCTCCAGCGGCAGGCCCTTGATCGCCTCGACGTAGATCGGCTTGGAGATGTCCAGGTCCTTGATCAGCGTCTTGCAGGCGAGGCGGTTGCGGCCGTTGATGCGCATCGCGTCCGAGCCGCAGATGCCGTGGGCGCACGAGCGGCGGAACGTCAGCGAGCCGTCCTGCTCCCACTTGATCTTGTGGAGGGCGTCGAGGATGCGGTCGGTCGGGAACATCTCGACGTCGAAGTCCTGCCAGCGCGGCTCGGTGTCCACGTCCGGGTCGAACCGGCGGATGATGAGCGTCACGGTGAACGACTGGATGGGGGCCTCGGGGGCCGGGGGAGTCTCGAGCACGGCGCTGGACATCAGTACTTCCTCTCCATCGGCTGGTAGCGGGTCACGACGACCGGCTTCCAATCGAGCGTGATGTGGTCGGCCGCGTCGGCGGAGTGCGGGTCGCCGGTGAGGTAGGCCATCGTGTGCTGCATGTAGTTCTCGTCGTCGCGCTTGGGGTAGTCGTCGCGCATGTGTCCGCCGCGCGACTCCTTGCGGTTGCGGGCGGAGAACACGACGACCTCGGCCAGGTCGAGCAGGAAGCCCAGTTCGACGGCCTCCAGGAGGTCGGTGTTGAAGCGCTTGCCCTTGTCCTGCACCACGATGTTCTTGTAGCGCTCGCGCAGGCGGTGGATGGTGCCGGTGACCTGCTCGAGCGACTCGTCGGTGCGGAACACCTGGGCGTTCCGGTCCATCTCGTCCTGCAGCTCCTTGCGGATGGCGGCGATGCGCTCGGTGCCCGTGCCGTTGCGGAGCCCGGCGATCATGTCTCGGACGGCCTTGGCCGGGTCCTCGGGCAGCGGGACGGCCGTGGCGGTCTTGACGTACTCGACCGCGTTGTTGCCCGCGCGCTTGCCGAACACGTTGATGTCGAGCAGCGAGTTGGTGCCGAGGCGGTTGGAGCCGTGCACCGACACGCACGCGCACTCGCCGGCGGCGTAGAGGCCGGGGACGACGGTGGTGTTGTCGCGCAGCACCTCGGCGTTGTTGTTGGTCGGGATGCCGCCCATCGCGTAGTGCGCCGTCGGCATGACCGGGACGGGCTCCACGACCGGGTCCACGCCCAGATAGGTGCGGGCGAACTCGGTGATGTCGGGGAGCTTGGTCTCCAGCACCTCCGCGCCCAGGTGGGTGCAGTCGAGCAGGACGTAGTCCTTGTGCGGGCCTGCGCCGCGGCCCTCCGCGACCTCCTGGACCATGCAGCGGGCGACGATGTCGCGCGGCGCAAGGTCCTTGATGGTCGGGGCGTAGCGCTCCATGAACCGCTCGCCCGAGGCGTTGCGGAGGATCGCGCCCTCACCGCGGGCGCCCTCGGTGAGGAGGATGCCGAGGCCGGCGAGGCCGGTCGGGTGGAACTGGAAGAACTCCATGTCCTCCAGCGGGAGCTTCTTGCGCCAGATGATCCCGACTCCGTCACCGGTGAGGGTGTGGGCGTTGGAGGTCGTCTTGTAGATCTTGCCGAAGCCGCCGGTCGCGAACACGATCGCCTTGGAGTGGAAGACGTGCAGCTCGCCGGTCGCCAGCTCGTACGCGACGACGCCCGCGGGCTGGTCGACGCCGTCGACCTCGTTCATGATGACGTCGAGGACGTAGAACTCGTTGAAGAAGTTGATGCCGAGCTTGACGCAGTTCTGGAACAGCGTCTGCAGGATCATGTGGCCCGTGCGGTCGGCCGCGTAGCAGGCCCGGCGGACCGGGGCCTTGCCGTGGTCGCGGGTGTGGCCGCCGAAGCGCCGCTGGTCGATCTTGCCCTCGGGCGTGCGGTTGAACGGCAGGCCCATGTTCTCGAGGTCGATGACCGCGTCGATGGCCTCCTTGGCGAGGATCTCCGCCGCGTCCTGGTCGACGAGGTAGTCGCCGCCCTTGACGGTGTCGAAGGTGTGCCACTCCCAGCTGTCCTCCTCCACGTTGGCGAGCGCCGCGGCCATGCCGCCCTGCGCCGCGCCGGTGTGGGAGCGGGTGGGGTAGAGCTTCGAGATCACCGCGGTCTTCGCGTGCGGGCCGGCTTCGATCGCGGCACGCATGCCGGCGCCGCCTGCGCCGACGATGACGATGTCGAACTCGTGATAGTGGACGCCGTCGATGACGGTGGATTCAGTGGTTTCAGTTGTCACAGCTTTGGTTTCCGTCAATCACTTGGCCGGGCAGAACGAAGGCAGGTCGGCCGCGTGGGCTCCCGCCGGGCACGGGTCGAAGGTGAAGATCACGAGCGTGCCGAGCACGATGAGCACGACGACCGCCGCCAGGACCGCCCACTTGAGGATGCGGTTGACCATGACGTTGTGCGCGTAGTCGTTGATCAGCGTGCGCATGCCGTTGCCGCCGTGGATGAGCGCGAGCCAGAGCATGAGCAGGTCCCAGACCTGCCAGAACGGCGTCGCGTACTTGCCGGCGACGAAGGCGAAGTCGATCTGCTTGACGCCCGCGCCGAGGACGAGGTTGATCAGCAGGTGGCCGAAGATGAGGATCACCAGCACGAGGCCGGAGGCCCGCATGTAGATCCAGCCCCACTTCTCCCAGTTGACGCCCTTGCGGGCCGGACGGGCCGGCGAGCGCGGAGCCTCGATGGTCGTCACGTCAGTTCACCTCCGAGAAGATGTGAATGAGCTGCGTCGGGACGAAGCCGGCCATGAGGATCACCCAGAGTGCGATGACGATCCAGAACATGACCTTCTGGTACTTGACGCCCTTGCTCCAGAAGTCGATCAGGATGATCCGGATGCCGTTGAAGGCGTGGAAGATGATCGCCGCGACGAGCGCCATCTCCCCGAATCCCATGATCGGGTTCTTGTAGGTGCCGATCACCGCGTTGTACGCCTCGGGGCTGACCCGGACGAGCGAGGTGTCGAGGATGTGGACGAGAAGGAAGAAGAAGATGGCGACGCCGGTGATGCGGTGAAGCACCCACGACCACATGCCCTCACGGCCGCGGTACAGCGTGCCGCCCGGCCTCGACTTCGTCGGTTGCAGGGTCCCTGCCGCTTGCTCTGGCACGAACAACCCTCCCTGGTTGCGATCGCGGAAAGATGGCGCACGAAGCGCGTCGCAAGTCTATGCCGCGGAGCGCGTGCGCGCTGCTTAGGGTGACCTTGGTTATCTCGACGTCGAGATAAATGGGGGTCGCCCGCGCCTCAGAGCACGTCCGTCGAGCCCGTGACCTTCAGTGCGTCCACCACCGACTTCACCCGCTGGGCGTTGTCCGTCGTCGTGACCAGCAGGGCGTCGGGCGTGTCGACGATGACGATGTCCTTCACGCCGATCAGGCTGATGACGCGCTTGGTCTGGGTGACGACGATGCCGCTGGATGCGTCGGCGAGCACGCGGGCGTTCTCGCCGAGGATGGCGAGGTCCGTGGTGCGGCCGCCGGAGTTCAGCTTGGAGAGGGAGGCGAAGTCGCCGATGTCGTCCCAGTCGAAGTAGCCGGGGATGACCGCGAGCCGGCCGGCGGCCGCCGCGGGCTCGGCGACGGAGTAGTCGATCGCGATCTTCTCCAGGTTCGGCCAGATCCGGTCGACGGCGGGGCCGCGGGTGGCCGGGTCGTCCCAGGCCTCCGCGAGCTCCAGCAGCCCGGCGAGCAGGGCCGGCTTGGTGCGGCCGATCTCCTCCAGGAGCAGGTCGGCGCGCGCGATGAACATGCCCGCGTTCCAGAGGTACGAGCCGCTGTCGAGGTAGCTCTCGGCGGTCGGCAGGTCGGGCTTCTCCACGAACGCCCTGACCTCGAGCGCGCTCGGGGCGCCGGTCACGGTCAGCTCGTCGCCGCAGCGGATGTAGCCGAACCCGACGGCGGGCTCGGTCGGCTTGATGCCGATGGTCGTGATGTAGCCGGCGTCGGCGGCGGCGACGGCCTCCTTCACGGTGGAGGCGAACAGCCGGTGGTTGCGGATGACGTGGTCGGCGGCGAACGACCCGATGATGACACCGGGCTCGCGGCGCTGCAGGATGGCCGCGGCCAGCCCGATGGCGGCGGTGGAGTCGCGTGGCTCCGACTCGAGGACCACGTTGGAGTCGGCCAGGGCCGGAAGCTGCGCCTCCACGGCGGCCCGGTGTGCGCGCCCGGTGACGACCATGATCCGCTGCTCGCCGGAGATCGGGGCGAGGCGATCCCAGGTGTTCCGCAGCAGTGTCTGCCCCGACCCGGTCAGGTCGTGCAGGAACTTGGGGGCGTCCGCCCGCGACAGCGGCCACAGCCGGGAGCCGATCCCGCCCGCCGGGATGATGCTGTAGAACCGGTCGAGCGCGCCAGGAGAAGTCATGACGAAAGGATACCGAGCGGTTCCGGACACCTCCTGTTCACAGTCGGGACATTCCCCGACGCGACACTGGCCTCATGCGGGTCGCCGTCGTCAGCGAGAGTTTCCTCCCCACAGTGAACGGGGTGACCAACAGCGTCCTCCGGGTGCTCGATCATCTGGCCGCGGAGGGCCATGAAGCGATCGTGATCTGTCCGGAGGCCGGGGCGCCGGAGGAGTATGCGGGGTACCGCATCCACCAGGTGCCGTCCATCGCGTACCGGCAGTTCCCGGTCGGGCTGCCCAGCCCGCAGGTGCAGCGCATCCTCGCCAGGTTCGAGCCGGATGTGCTGCATGCGGCCTCTCCTTTCTTCCTGGGGGCGCAGGCCATCGCCGCCGCCAACCGTGTCGGCGTGCCCTCCGTCGCCGTCTACCAGACCGACGTCGCCGGGTTCGCGCGGCGCAACGGGCTCGGGATGACCGCCGCCATCGCCTGGAAGTACGTTCGCTGGGTGCACGAGGGCGCCGATGTCACCCTCGTCCCCTCGTCGGCCAGCGAGTACGACCTCCGCCAGGCCGGGGTCCGCCGGCTTGCCCGCTGGGGGCGCGGCGTGGACCTGGAGCGGTATCACCCGAACAACCGGCGCACGGCCGACGCCGTCGCCCTGCGCGAGCGGCTCTCGCCGGACGGGGAGGTCGTCGTCGGCTACGTCGGCCGGATCGCGCCGGAGAAGCAGGTCGAGCGGTTGCGGGTGCTGCGCGGGCTGCCGGGGGTATCGGTCGCGATCGTCGGGGACGGGCCGGCGCGGGAGGCCGTCGAGCGGCAGCTGCACGGCGTCCCCACCACCTGGCTCGGCCGGCTCGGGGGCGCCGAGCTCGCCGCCGCGTACGCGGCCTTCGACGTGTTCGCCCACACCGGCTCGGAGGAGACCTTCGGGCAGACGGTCCAGGAGGCGCACGCCTCCGGACTCCCGGTGGTCGCGCCGCGCGCCGGCGGCCCGATCGACCTGGTCGAGCACGGTGTCGACGGGCTCCTGTTCCCTCCGGCCGACGACCGCGGACTGCGCGCCGCCGTGTCCATGCTCGCCACCGACGCGCCGCTGCGCCTGCGGATGGGGGAGGCCGGCCGCCGGCGCGTGCTCGGCCGCGGCTGGGACGTGCTCTGCTCCGAGCTCGTCGGGCACTACGAGCAGGTCATCCTCGACGCCTGCACCGAGGTCCGCCGCGGTGGGGCCCAGCGCACCGGCGGGCTGCGCGCGTACAGTTAGGTGGCGCTGCCGCCCGGGTCGCCGGGCGTTGCACGGGCCACCTCACGTTTTCCGCGCACCAGGAGGTGAACCTTGGCGAACCTGAACCGACGCGGCATCCCGATGCCCTTCGTGTCCCGAGCCCGGCGGGTCGATCCTCCCAGTTCGCCTGCGCCCGTCCTCACCGAGCCGCAGCGCACGGCCCGCTCCAGCATGGTGGACAGCGCGATCTACGCGGACGGCGTGCGGGTCGCCTCGCCGCGCACCCTGGCCGAGACCTACCGCGCGCTCGACGACACCCCGGGCGGCGTCGCCTGGATCGGGCTGTACCGGCCGACCGAGCAGGAGCTGATGTCGCTGGCGGAGGAGTTCAGCCTCCACCCGCTGGCGATCGAGGACGCGATCGTCGCCCACCAGCGACCCAAGCTGGAACGGTACGACTCCGTGCTGTTCGTCGTGCTGAAGGCGGCCAGCTACCTGGACGTGCCGGAGGAGGTCGACTTCGGCGAGCTGCACCTCTTCGTCGGGCCGAACTTCGTCATCACGGTGCGGCACAGCGAGTCGCCCGACCTGTCGACGGTGCGTCACCGGATGGAGCGGGAGCGCGACCTCCTCGCGCTCGGCCCGCAGGCCATCCTCTACGCGATCATCGACGCCGTCGTGGACGCGTACAGCCCGGTCGTCGCCGGGCTCGCCAACGACATCGACGAGATCGAGACGCAGGTCTTCGGCGGCGACGTGCTGGTCTCCCGGCGCATCTACGAGCTGTCGCGGGAGGTCATCGACTTCCAGCGGGCGACGCATCCGCTGTCGTCGGTCATGGTTGCCCTGGAGCGCGGCTCGGCGAAGTACGGCGTCACCGAGGAGCTGGAGCGGCGCCTGCGCGACGTGGCCGACCACCTCACGCAGGTGAACGAGCGGGTGGACGGCTTCCGCTACCTGCTGCGCGACATCCTGACGGTGAACTCGACGCTCGTCTCCGAACGCCAGAACGAGGAGATGACCCGGCTGGCGCACTCCACGCACCGCCAGGGCGAGGAGGTCAAGAAGATCTCCTCCTGGGCGGCGATCCTCTTCGCACCCACCCTGATCGCCGGCATCTACGGGATGAACTTCCACAACATGCCGGAGCTGGCATGGCCGCTCGGGTACCCGCTGGCGGTGCTCGCGATGGTGGGGTTGAGCACGCTGTTGTACGTGGTCTTCAAGAAGCGCGGGTGGATGTAGCGGGCCGCCTGCTCAAATGAGCAGTCGCCAACGGCGCGCGCGTTTGTAACGCTTACATGAAGAAGCCGGATTTTCGATCAGAGCCGTTCGTCACATTCGGTAACGTGCACTGCATACAGTGGCCGTCCGGCACCCGAGGCGGCCTGCATCTTGGAGGACAACCTTGACAATCACAGCTCGTAAGGCCGGCCTCGTCGGCCTTGCGGTGACCGGCGTCGTCGCGCTGCTCGCCGCGTGCTCGGCTGCCCCGTCGTCGACCTCGACGACCGGCGCCGCGAACAGCAAATTCCTGCCCTGCATGGTCTCCGACTCGGGCGGATTCGACGACCACTCGTTCAACCAGCTCGGCTACGAGGGCCTCCAGCAGGCCGCGGGCACCCTCGGTGTCAAGTACAACAAGGCCGAGTCGAAGAGCGAGAACGACTTCGCTCCGAACATCCAGAGCATGGTCGACGCCAACTGCAACCTCATCGTGACCGTCGGCTTCCTGCTCGCCGACGCCACCAAGAAGGCCGCTGCAGCGAACCCGGACGTCTCCTTCGCCATCATCGACGACAGCTCGATCACCGCGAAGAACGTCAAGCCGATCATCTTCGACACCGCGCAGGCCGCCTTCCTGGCCGGCTACGCAGCGGCGAGCTACTCGAAGACCGGCATCGTCGGCACCTTCGGCGGCATGCAGATCCCGACCGTCACCATCTTCATGGACGGCTACGCGGACGGCGTGAAGTACTTCAACCAGCAGAAGGGCAAGAACGTCAAGGTCGTCGGCTGGGACGTCGACAAGCAGAACGGCTCCTTCACCGGTGGCTTCGACGCCAACGAGACCGCGAAGAACACCGCTCAGGGCGTCATCGACCAGAACGCGGACGTCATCATGCCCGTCGGCGGCCCGATCTACCAGTCGGCCGCGCAGGCCATCCGCGACTCGGGCAAGAAGATCGCGATGATCGGCGTCGACGCCGACGTCTACCAGTCCGACCCCACCGTGAAGGACCTGCTCCTCACGTCCGTCATGAAGGGCATGAAGCCCGCCACCAACGACGTGGTCACCCAGGCCGCCAAGGGCAAGTTCGACAGCACGCCGTACGTCGGCACGCTGAAGAACGACGGCGTCGGCCTCGCACCGTTCCACGACTTCGCCTCGAAGGTCGACTCGGGCCTGCAGGGCGAGATCGACAAGATCAAGGCCGGGATCATCGACGGCTCGATCAAGGTCACCTCGCCGTCCTCGCCGAAGCAGTAACAACCGGCGCGACGAGCACTCGACGGGGAGGTCAGCGCATGCTGGCCTCCCCGCCGCACGTCCACCCCATGCTCTCGTCCGCACCTTGTCCTGGACGCTCGTTTGAGCACACACTGACATATGCGCAGAAAGGTAGGGTGAGGATGCGCAGCGCGGCCACCAGCGGTCTTCGCGCGCCATCACCCTCACCACGCTCTGTGCTCACCCCGGGCGAGTAGAGAAGGAACCCACCCGAATGAAGCTCGAACTTCGCGGCATCACCAAACGGTTCGGTGCCCTGGTCGCGAACGACCACATCGATCTGACCGTCCAACCCGGCGAGATCCACTGTCTGCTCGGCGAGAACGGCGCAGGCAAGTCCACGCTGATGAACGTGCTCTACGGCCTCTACCAGGCCGACGAGGGCGAGATCCTGCTCGACGACGTCGTCCAGCATTTCGCGGGCCCCGGTGACGCCATGAAGGCCGGCATCGGCATGGTCCACCAGCACTTCATGCTCATCCCCGTCTTCACCGTCGCCGAGAACGTCATGCTCGGGCACGAGCAGACCAAGCTCGGCGGCCGCCTCGACCTGAACGCGGCGCGCGCCAAGGTGCGCGAGATCTCCGCACGCTTCGGCTTCCACGTCGACCCGGACGCGCTCGTGGAGGACCTCCCGGTCGGCGTCCAGCAGCGCGTCGAGATCATCAAGGCCCTGTCGCAGAACGCGAAGGTCCTGGTCTTCGACGAGCCGACCGCGGTGCTGACCCCGCAGGAGACCGACGAGCTGATGGCCATCATGCGCCAGCTCAAGGAGCAGGGCACCGCCATCGTCTTCATCACCCACAAGCTGCGTGAGGTCCGCGAGGTCGCCGACCGCATCACGGTCATCCGGCTCGGCAAGGTGGTCGGCGAGACCGAGCCCACCGCGACGAACGCCGAGATGGCCTCCATGATGGTCGGCCGCGCCGTGTCGCTGACGGTCGAGAAGGAGCCGGCGAGCCCCGGGGAGCCGGCGCTGGTCGTCAAGGACCTCTCGGTGATCGACCAGATCGGCCAGTTGGTCGTCAACAAGGTGAGCTTCGAGGTCCGGGCGGGGGAGATCCTCGCGATCGCCGGAGTGCAGGGCAACGGCCAGACCGAGCTGACCGAGGCGATCCTCGGCCTCCAGCCCCGCGTGGAGGGCCAGATCCTGCTCGACGGGACGGAGATCCACGGTCACAGCCCACGCAAGGTGCTCGACGCCGGTGTGGGCTTCGTGCCGGAGGACCGCAACGAGGACGGCTTGGTCGGCGAGTTCAGCATCCAGGAGAACCTGATGCTCGACCGCTCGACGGGGGCTCCGTTCGTCAAGGGCGGCAGCATCCAGTTCTCCTACCTCAAGCAGTTCGCCGAGGAGAAGGTGTCCGAGTTCGACGTCCGCACGCAGTCGATCGACCAGAAGGTCGGCCGGCTCTCGGGCGGCAACGCGCAGAAGGTCGTGCTCGCCCGCGAGCTGAGCCGCGAGCTGCGGCTGTTTGTCGCCGCGCAGCCGACCCGAGGCCTCGACGTCGGGTCGATCGAGTTCGTGCACAAGCGCATCGTCGCGACCCGCGACGCAGGCGTGCCCGTGATCGTGGTGTCCACCGAGCTCGACGAGGTGGCGGCGCTCGCCGACCGCATCGCCGTGATGTACCGCGGAGGCATCGTAGGAATCGTGCCGGGGGACACGTCGCGTGACGTCCTCGGCCTGATGATGGCCGGCGAGTCGCCGGAGCAGGCAGGAGCAGCAGCATGACCGGGACCCAGCCCAGCCAGCCCATGGCGCCGGCCGAGCCCGCACAGCAGGGACAGCCGGCGGCGAAGCCGGAGCACGACGACCGCTGGAGCAAGGCGGTCCGCGACATCATGGGCGGCCCGGTGATCATCTCCGTCCTGGCCGTCGTTCTGGCGCTCATCGTCGGAGGCATCCTGATCGCCCTCACCGACCCGGGAGTGCAGAAGGCGTCCGCGTACTTCTTCGCCCGGCCCGGTGACACCCTCTCCGCGATCTGGACATCCGTCTCCAACGCGTACACGTCGATGTTCCAGGGCTCGATCTACAACTTCGGCCGGCCGACCTTCGCCGCGGGCATCCGCCCGCTGACCGAGACTCTGACCTTCGCGACACCGCTGATCGTCGCCGGCCTCGGCGTCGCGCTGGCGTTCCGCGTCGGCCTGTTCAACATCGGTGGTCAGGGACAGCTCCTGATCGGCGCTGCGGCCGCCGCCTGGGTCGGCTTCTCCTTCGACCTGCCTCCGGTCATCCACCTGGTGGTCGCAGTGCTCGCGGGCATCGCCGGCGCTGCGGTCTGGGCCGGCATCGTCGGCCTGCTGAAGGCGAGGACGGGCGCGCACGAGGTGATCGTGACGATCATGCTCAACTACATCGCGTTCTACCTCATCTCCTACCTGCTGCGCACCAAAGGCCTGCTGCAGGCGCCCGGCTCGAACAACCCGAAGGCCCCGCCGATCCACGGCACCGCTGTGCTCCCTCCGCTGCTCGGCGTGCAGTACAACCTGACCTGGGCGTTCGTGCTCGTCATCGCCGCGACCGTGTTCGTCTGGTGGCTGATCAACCGCTCCAGCCTCGGCTTCCGCTTCCGCGCGGTCGGCGAGAACCCGAACGCCGCACGCGTCGCCGGCATCAACGTCAAGAACATCTACGTGTACGCGATGCTGCTCGCCGGCGCCCTCGTCGGCGTCGCGGGTGCGAGCCAGGCGCTCGGCGTCTTCCCGGCGGGCATCAGCTCGGGTGTGGACGCAGGCATCGGCTTTGACGCGATCACGGTCGCGCTGCTCGGCCGGTCCCGGCCGTGGGGCGTCTTCGTCGCCGGTCTGCTGTTCGGCGCGCTCAAGGCCGGCGGCTACACGATCCAGGCCGGGGGCATCCCGATCGACATCGTGCTCATCATGCAGTCCCTCATCGTGCTCTTCGTCGCCGCCCCGCCGCTGGTGCGCGCGATCTTCCGCCTCCCGACGCCGGGGAGCGCGCCCCGGAGACAGCGTCCCATCGTCTCGAAGGAGGTGGCGGCCAAGTGACCACCGCAGCCCCCGTCATTCCCGACTCCTCGCCCATCGTCCTGGAGAAGGCCGAGGTCCGGTCCTGGAAGGCGCCGATCGCCCTCGCCGTCTTCGTGGTCATCAGCATCGTGCTGTTCTTCGGCTTCGCCCGGCACGGCCAGAGCACCTTCCGGTTCTCGGAGGCGTCCGACGCCGTCAAGCTGCCGAACCTGACGGTCGACACCTTCACGACGACGACTGTCGTCACGATCCTGCTCGTCCTGATCACCGCGTACAGCGCCTGGCTGTCCTGGAAGGTGCGCAAGACGCCGATCTGGCTGGTCATCGTCTACGCGCTGCTGTTCATGTTCGCGTTCCTCGCCTGGGCGGGCTCCGGCCAGCTCCCGGTGCCGGTCACCGGGCTGCTGCTGGGGACGATCAGCCTCTCGGTCCCGCTCGTGTTCGGCGCCCTCGGCGGCGTCATCTCCGAGCGCGGCGGCGTCGTCAACGTGGCCATCGAGGGCCAGCTCCTCGCGGGCGCGTTCGTCTCGGCCATGACCGCCTCGATCACCGGGAGCTGGCTGGTCGGCCTGTTCGCCGCGATGGTCGCCGGTGTGCTCGTCTCGTTCGTGCTCGCTGCGTTCTCGATCAAGTACTTGGTGGACCAGGTGATCGTCGGCGTCGTGCTGAACGTTCTGGTCACCGGCCTGACGAGCTTCCTCTACTCCGCAGTGCTCGCGGGCAACCCGCAGGTGCTGAATCACCCGCCGCGCCTGCCGGACTGGCCCATCCCGATCCTCAGCGACATCCCGGTCATCGGGAAGGTGCTGTTCGACCAGACGATCATCGAGTACCTCATGTACATCGCGATCTTCCTGGTCTGGTTCGGGCTGTTCAAGACCCGCTGGGGTCTGCGCCTCCGCTCGGTCGGCGAGCACCCGGAGGCAGCGGACACCGTCGGCATCAACGTCAACGGGACCCGGTTCTGGAACGTGTCGCTGGCGGGGGCGGTCGCCGGTCTCGGCGGCGCGTACTTCACACTCGGCTCGGTGGGCGCGTTCTCCAAGGAGATGACCGCGGGCCAGGGCTTCATCGCCCTCGCGGCCGTCATCTTCGGACGCTGGGACCCGATCCGCGCGACCCTGGCCGCACTGCTGTTCGGCTTCGCCACCAACCTCCAGAACGTGCTCGGCATCATTGGCTCGCCGGTCCCGAGCGAGTTCATGCTGATGCTGCCGTACGTGGTCACGATCTTCGCGGTCGCCGGCCTCGTCGGGGTGTCCCGCGCCCCGGCCGCGGACGGCAAGCCGTACATCAAGTCATGACCGACGCCATCGACTGGCCGGCGCTGCGCGCCGCGGCGAACGAGGCGATGACGCACGCCTACGTGCCGTACTCGCAGTTCCCGGTCGGCGCGGCGGCGCTCGTCGACGACGGCCGTGTCGTCAGCGGTTGCAACGTCGAGAACGCCAGCTACGGCGTCACCCTGTGCGCCGAGTGCGGCCTGGTGTCGTCGCTCGCGATGACCGGGGGAGGGCGGCTCGTCGCGTTCACCTGCGTGAACGGCGACGGCGACACCCTGATGCCGTGCGGCCGCTGCCGCCAGCTCCTGTACGAGCACTCGGCCGAGGGGATGCTGCTGGAGACGGTCTCCGGCATCCGGACCATCGACGAGGTGCTGCCCGACGCGTTCGGGCCGCGCCAGCTCGCCGCCTACGCGGAGGAGCACGGCGCCGAGCGCGACGCCGACTGACCGAACGACCACCGACCGAACGACCACCGAGCAAGAGGGTTACATCTTCGTGAGCACCGCAGCAGGGGTCGAGGCGTTCGACGCCGTCGACCTGATCCACACCAAGCGCGACCGAGGCGAGCTGACCACGCCGGAGATCGACTGGCTGGTCGACGCGTACACGCGCGGCTACGTCGGCGACGAGCAGATGGCAGCCATGACGATGGCGATCTTCCTTAACGGGATGAGCCGCCGCGAGATCCGGGACCTCACCCTGGCCATGATCGCGTCGGGCGAGCGGATGGACTTCTCCGGCCTCGGCAAGCCGACCGCCGACAAGCACTCCACCGGCGGCGTCGGCGACAAGATCACCCTGCCGCTGATGCCCCTGGTCGCGTCGTTCGGCGTCGCGGTGCCGCAGCTCTCCGGCCGCGGCCTCGGCCACACCGGAGGCACGCTCGACAAGCTGGAGAGCATCCCGGGCTGGCGCGCGAACCTCAGCACCGAGGAGATGCTCGCCCAGCTCCGCGGCCCGGGCGGCGTGATCTGCGCCGCCGGCTCCGGGCTCGCGCCCGCCGACGGCAAGCTGTACGCGCTGCGCGACATCACGGGGACCGTGGAGGCCATCCCGCTGATCGCGTCCTCGATCATGTCCAAGAAGATCGCCGAGGGCACCAGCGCCCTGGTGCTCGACGTCAAGTTCGGCTCCGGCGCCTTCCTCAAGGACATCGACAAGTCCCGCGAGCTCGCCCGCACGATGGTGGAGCTCGGCAAGGACGCGGGCGTCGCGACCTCCGCCCTCCTCACCGACATGAACGTGCCGCTCGGCCTCGCTATCGGCAACGCCAACGAGGTGCGGGAGTCGGTCGAGGTGCTCGCCGGCGGCGGCCCCGCCGACATCGTCGAGCTGACCGTGGCGCTCGCCCGCGAGATGCTGGCGCTCGCCGGACAGCCGGACGCCGACGTGGAGGCCGCGCTGAAGGACGGCCGCGCGATGGACAAGTGGCGGGAGACCGTGCGCGCGCAGGGCGGCGACCCTGACGCGGCGCTGCCCGTCGCCCGCGAGACGCACACCGTGGTCGCGGAGGAGGACGGCGTGCTCGTGGAGCAGCAGGCGCTGCCGTTCGGCATCGCCGCCTGGCGGCTCGGCGCGGGCCGCGCCCGCAAGCAGGACCCGGTGCAGCACGCCGCCGGCGTCGACCTCCACGCCAAGCCGGGCGACGAGGTGCGCGCGGGTCAGCCGCTGTTCACGCTCTCCGCCGACGAGCCCGCCCGCTTCGAGCGCGCCCTGGAGGCGCTGGAGGGCGCCTACCGCCTCGCACCCCTCGGCACCCCCTTCACCCGCACCCCCCTCGTCGCCGAGCGCATCGGCTAGATAGATTGAGACCCATGAGCCTGAACGACAACAGCAGCTACACGCTCGCCGACGGGACCGACATCGGGGCGCTGCCCAAGGTGTCCCTGCACGACCACCTGGACGGCGGCCTGCGGCCGTCGACGGTGCTGGAGCTCGCGGACGGCATCGGCCTCCAGCTCCCGGCCGATGACCCGGTGGCGCTCGGCGCCTGGTTCGCCGAGAAGTCCAACTCGGGCTCGCTGGTCGAGTACCTCAAGACCTTCGACATCACGACCGCCGTCATGCAGACCCGCGAGGGCCTCAGCCGCGTCGCCCGCGAGTTCGTGCAGGACCTCGGCGCCGATGGCGTCGTGTACGGCGAGATCCGCTGGGCGCCCGAACAGCACCTCACCCGCGGCCTCAGCCTCGACGAGACCGTGGAGGCCGTGCAGGAGGGCCTGGAGCAGGGCATCGAGGACGTGCGCGCTGCCGGCGGCCGCATCCGCGTGGGCCAGCTCGTCAGCGCCATGCGCCACACCGACCGCAGCCTGGAGATCGCCGAGCTGGCCGTGCGTCACCGCGACCGCGGCGCCGTCGGCTTCGACATCGCCGGACCCGAGGCGGGCTTCCCGCCCGCGAACCACCGCGCGGCGTTCGACTACCTCGCGTCGGAGTTCTTCCCGGCCACCGTGCACGCGGGGGAGGCCGACGGGCTCGACAGCATCCGCAGCGCCCTCCTCGACGGGCGCGCCCTGCGCCTCGGCCACGGTGTGCGCCTGGCGGAGGACATCACGATCGAGCGCCAGGACGACGAGAACACCTACGTGACGCTCGGCACGCTGTCGCAGTGGGTCAAGGACCGCGAGATCGCGCTGGAGACCAGCCCGACCTCCAACCTGCAGACCGGCGCGATCGCGGCGTGGGGCGACGACATCCTCGACCACCCGTTCGACCTGCTGTACCAGCTCGGCTTCCGCGTCACGGTCAACACCGACAACCGCCTGATGAGCGGCACGACGCTGACGCGCGAGCTCAGCATTCTCGCCGACGCGTTCTCGTACGACCTCACCGACCTGGAGATCTTCCAGCTCAACGCCGCGGCCGGGGCCTTCCTCCCGGTCGAGCAGCGTGAGGAACTGGCCGAGATCATCACAGCAGGTTTCGAGGGTTCCTGACCCGTTGACGCGTACGCTGGACCCATGCCGCTGCCACCGTTGCCCGCCACCGCTGTGACCGTCGGAGCCCACGCGGCCGACTGGCGCGACGCGGTCGAGCTCGCGGGGGAGGCGCTGGCCCGCTCCGGAGCGACGGAGGAGTCGTACGGCGCGCGGATGATCCAGGTGATCGAGGAGTTCGGCGCCTACATCGTCATCGCACCGGGCCTCGCCCTGGCGCACGCGCGGCCGGGGCCGGACGTCGTCCGCGACGGGCTGTCGGTGGTCACCCTCGACGAGCCGGTGGTGTTCGGCCACCCGCACAACGACCCGGTGTCCGTCGTGATCGGCCTCGCCGTGACGTCGCCGGAGGCGCATGTCTCCAGCGTCGCCGAGTTGGCGAACGTCTTCAACGACCCGGACGCGATCCCGGCGCTGGCCGCCGCGGGCGACGTCGCGGAGGTGCAGCGCATCCTCACGCTCAGCGAAGAGGAAGCGGCGCGATGAACGGGACCGCACAGATGACGGGAACGGTGCAGTGAAGATCGTCGCGATCTGCGGCGCCGGGATCGGCACCTCCGGCATCCTGAAGGTGAACGCCGAGCGCGTGCTCGACCGCCTCGGCCTCGACGCGGACGTGACCGCGGCCGACGTCGCGAGCGTGGCCTCCGCGTCGAGCGACGCGCAGATCATCCTCACCTCGCCGGAGCTGGTCGACCGGATCGGCCCCACCAACGCCGACGTGATCGTCGTGCAGAACTACTTCGACCTCGACGAGCTCGAGCAGAAGCTGGACGAGGCGCTGGGCTGACCCGCGCGATTCGTCACGAATGTCGACTTTCGCGGCGCGAGAGTCGACATTCGTGACGAAAGAGGCGGCGCCTATTCCGTGAGGGTGCGCATCGCGGCGGCGAGGGCGGCGACGCGCGCGGTCGCTGTGGCGCGGCGCGTGGGGACGTCTCCCTCGTCGCTGGAGGCGTCGATGTAGATCTTGAGTTTGGGCTCGGTGCCGCTGGGGCGGACCATGACGCGGGAGCCGTCCGACAGGACGATGCGCAGCACGTCGCTCGGCGGGAGCGCGCCGAAGCCGTCGCGGAGGTCGTCGATGTGGTCGACGGCGACCGCGCCGAGGCTGCTCGGCGGGGTCGAGCGCAGCGCGGCCATGATCTCGCCGATGCGGGAGAGGTCGGTGACCCGGATCGAGATCTGGTCGCTGGCGAAGTAGCCGAAGCGCTCCGCGAACGCGTCCAGGTGGTCCGCGATCGTGCGGCCGGAGGCGGCGAGCTCGTTCGCCAGGTCGAGGAACGCCGTGGCGGCCGAGATGCCGTCCTTGTCGCGGATGGTCTGCGGGTTGACCAGGTAGCCGAGCGCCTCCTCGAAGCCGTAGATCAGGCCGGGGGCGCGGGAGACCCACTTGAACCCGGTGAGGGTGTCGGCGAAATCGAGGTGGTACGCGGCGGCGACGGCCGCCAGGGCCGGGGACGAGACGATCGAGCAGGCGAGGGCGCCGAAGGCGGCGCCGGCGGTCGACGTGCGCTCGGCGAGGTCCGCGGCCCGCCAGCCGAGCAGGGCGCCGACCTCGTTGCCGCTGAGGCGGCGGAAGCCGTCCGCCGAGTCGTCCGGGATGGCGACGGCCAGCCGGTCGGCGTCCGGGTCGTTCGCGATGATCAGGTCCACGCCTGCGGCGCGTCCCGTCGCGTAGGACAGGTCCATCGCACCCGGCTCCTCCGGATTCGGGAACGACACCGTCGGGAAATCGGGGTCGGGGTCGCGCTGCTCGGCCACCACGACGGGAGAGGAGAAGCCGACCCGCTCGAACACCGCCTCCGCCGTGCGCCAGCCGACGCCGTGCATCGCGGTGTACGCGAACGTGACGGCGTCGCGCGGGGCGGTCGTGGTCGCGACGGCGGCGGTGGCCTCGATGTAGGCGGCCTCCACGTCGCCCGACGCGATCTCGAACTGCTCCGAGCGCGGGAGGTCGCCGATGTCACCGCGCGCGACCTCCAGGATGTGCGCCGCGATCTCCGCGTCGGTCGGCGAGACGATCTGCGAGCCGTGGTTCTCGCCGCCCAGGTACACCTTGTAACCGTTGTCCCGCGGCGGGTTGTGGCTCGCGGTGACCATTACGCCTGCACTGACGCCGAGGTGCCGCACGGCGAACGCCAGCACGGGGGTCGGCAGCAGCCGGGGGAGCAGGACCGCGCGCACGCCGGCGCCGGCCATCAGCTCGGCGGTGTCGCGCGCGAAGACGTCGGAGTTCTTCCGGCCGTCGTAGCCGATGACGACGGACGGCTGCTCGCCCTCGGCGTGCGCCAGCAGCCAGCGGGCGAACCCGGCGGCGGCCTGGGAGACCAGCACGCGGTTCATCCGGTTGGGCCCGGCGGCGATCTCGCCGCGGAGGCCGGCGGTGCCGAACTCCAGCCGGGTGTCGAAGCGCGCGTGGAGGTCGTCGACCGCTTCCGCGGAGCCCGCCTCGGCGGCCACGATCAGCGCGTCCAGCTCGGCGCGGGTCTCCGGGTCGGGGTCCTGCGCCAGCCAGGCGCGCGCGTCCTCGAGGAGCCGAGGCGTGTCCTGTGTGCTCACAGCGCCTCCACGATCCGGGCCAGCAGGGCGCTGATCACCGGCTCGGCCTCCCGGCCGGCGTCGATGACCTCCTGGTGGCTGAGCGGGGTCTTCTGGATGCCCGCGGCGAGGTTGGTGACCAGCGACATGCCGAGGATCTCCATGCCGGCCTGACGGGCGGCGATGGCCTCCAGCGCGGTCGACATGCCGACGATGTGGCCGCCGATCGCCTTGGCCATCTGCACCTCGGCCGGGGTCTCGTAGTGCGGTCCGCGGAACTGCGTGTAGACGCCCTCGTCGAGGCTCGGGTCGATGCTCTTCGCGAGCTCGCGCAGCCTCTTCGAGTAGAGGTCGGTGAGGTCGATGAAGGTGGCGCCCTCCAGCGGGGAGTCCGCCGTCAGGTTGATGTGGTCGCTGATAAGGACGGGCGTCCCCGGCTTCCAGTGCTCCTTGATGCCGCCGGCGCCGTTGGTGAGGACCATCGTGGTCGCGCCGGCGGCCGCTGCGGTGCGGACGCTGTGCACGACCCGGCGGACGCCGTGGCCTTCGTAGTAGTGGGTGCGCGCGCCGATGACGAGCGCGTGCTTGCCGTTCGCGAGGCGGAGCGAGCGCAGGGTGCCGGCGTGGCCCTCCAGCGCCGGCTTGCTGAAGCCGAGGATCTCGTGGGCCGGGAGGACGGCGACGGTCTCGCCGATCAGGTCGGCGGCCTTGCCCCAGCCGCTGCCGAGGGTGAGGGCGATGTCGTGCTTCTCGACGCCGGTCTTCTCGGCGAGCTGCTGTGCCGCCTCCCTGGCGACCTCGAACGGGTCGGTCGAGGGGTCGTCGAGCGGGTTCTGGGTGGTTTCGAGCATGAGCCAACTCTACTGAGCGGCACCCCGCGGTACAGCGTCGGCGGGGGTGCGCATCCGTGTACCGGGATACGGAAGAATAAGGGGCATGGCCTATGAATTCGAGCGCAAGCAGCGCATCGCCGTCCTCGGCGGAGGACCCGGCGGTTACGAGGCGGCGCTCGCCGGCGCGCAGCTCGGCGCGGACGTCACGATCGTCGAGCGATCGGGCGTCGGCGGCTCGGCCGTCATCACCGACGTGGTCCCATCCAAGAGCCTCATCGCCACCGCGGAGGCGACCAACTCGATCGCGGAGGCGACCGACCTCGGCGTGCAGTTCTTCTCGCGCGGCGAGGGCGGCAAGCCCGTCCGCCCGGAGATCGCGGTCAACCTCGCCGCGGTCAACAAGCGCCTGATGGGCCTCGCGCGCCAGCAGTCCGAGGACATGCGCGCCGAGCTCGTCCGCTCCGGCGTGCGCATCATCACCGGCGAGGGCCGCCTCGACGGCGACGGCGCGATCATCGTCTCGACCGGCACGGGCGACTCCGGCACCGACTTCGACCGGGTGGAGGCCGACACGATCGTGATCGCGGTCGGCGCGAGCCCGCGCATCCTGTCCTCCGCCGTGCCGGACGGGGAGCGCATCCTCACCTGGACCCAGCTCTACGACCTCTCGACGGTCCCCGAGCACCTGATCGTGGTCGGGTCGGGCGTCACCGGCGCGGAGTTCGCGTCCGCGTACACCGCGCTCGGCTCGAAGGTCACGCTCATCTCGTCGCGCGACCAGGTCCTCCCCGGCGAGGACGCCGACGCCGCGAGCGTCATCGAGAACGTCTTCCGGCGCAACGGCATGCAGGTGCTGTCCAAGTCGCGCGCCGAGTCGGTCGTCCGCACCGAGAACGGCGTCGTCGCGACGCTGACCGACGGACGCACGGTGGAGGGCAGCCACTGTCTGATGGCGGTCGGCTCCATCCCGAACACCGCGGGCATCGGCCTCGAGGAGGCCGGCGTCCAGCTCACGCCGTCGGGTCACATCCGGGTCAACCGGGTCGCGCGCACCTCCATCCCCAACATCTACGCGGCAGGGGACTGCTCCGACCTGCTGCCGCTGGCCTCCGTCGCCTCCATGCAGGGGCGCACCGCCGTCTTCCACGCGATGGGCGACGCGGTGAACCCGATCGAACTGCGCAA
The DNA here is from genome assembly GCF_042789575.1 of Leifsonia sp. NPDC056824. Taxonomy (NCBI): domain Bacteria; kingdom Bacillati; phylum Actinomycetota; class Actinomycetes; order Micrococcales; family Microbacteriaceae; genus Leifsonia; species Leifsonia sp. NPDC056824. The sequence continues at coordinate 241,077 of NZ_JBHUAV010000003.1, forward strand.
CGTGACGTCCAACATCTTCACCCAGCCGGAGATCGCGACGGTCGGCTGGAACCAGAAGCAGATCGAGGACGGCATCGCGCAGGGCGACATCTACAAGCTCCCGCTGAAGTCCAACCCGCGCGCCAAGATGCTGGGCATCCGCGACGGCTTCGTGAAGCTGTTCGCGCGGACCGGTTCGGGTACTGTGATCGGCGGCGTGATCGTCGCGCCGCGGGCCTCCGAGCTGATCTTCCCGCTCGCGCTTGCGGTGGAGCACCGGTTGACGGTGGACCAGGTGGCGAGAGCGTTCACGGTGTACCCGTCGCTCTCCGGATCGATCTCGGACGCCGCGCGGGCGATGCACATCGTGCTCTAGGCGGGAGGCCGAGGCGTGGAGGAGGTCCTGGTCGTCGGCGTCCTCGCCGTGCTGATCATCGCGGCCGCCGCCGTCTACGGCCAGCGCTTCGGGGTGGCGTCGCCGCTCATCCTCGTCGTCGTCGGCATCCTGGTCTCCTTCCTGCCGTTCGTGCCGGTGCTGGAGGTCCAGCCCGAGTGGATCATCGCGGGCGTCCTCCCGCCGCTGCTCTACTCGGCGTCGGTGTCGATGCCGTCGATGAACTTCCGGCGGGAGTTCGGCGCGATCGGAGGGCTCTCGGTCGTGCTCGTGATCGTGAGCTCTCTGCTGCTCGGGATCTTCTTCGCCTGGCTCATCCCGGGGCTGGGGCTGGGGTGGGGCGTCGCGCTCGGCGCGATCGTGAGCCCGACCGACGCGGTGGCGACCGGGATCGTGAAGCGCGCGGGCGTCTCGCCGCGCGTCGTCGCCATCCTGGAGGGCGAGAGCCTGCTCAACGACGCCACCGCGCTCGTCTTGCTGCGGGCGGCGGTCGCTGCCGCGGCGGTGGCCTCGTTCACCCTCGGCGCGGTGACCCTGTCGTTCCTCTACTCGGTGGTCGTCGCTGTCGTGTTCGGCTGGGTCGTCGGGCGGCTGAACCTGATCGTGCGGGCGCGGGTGAAGGACGCGACCGTCAACACCGTGCTCTCGTTCACGGTGCCGTTCCTGGCCTCCATCCCGGCCGAGGCGCTCGGCGCGTCGGGGCTGGTCGCCGCGGTCGTCGCCGGCCTGATCACCGGCAGCCGCGCGCCGCGGGTGCTGTCGCCGGAGCACCGGCTGTCGGACACCCAGAACTGGCGAACGGTCGAGCTCGTGCTGGAGGGCATGATCTTCCTGACGATGGGGCTGGAGCTGTTCGGCATCGTCCAGAAGGTGCAGAAGGACCATTCCGGCGTGCTGCCGGCGGTCGGCATCGCGGCCGCTGCGCTGCTGCTCACACTGATCGTGCGGGCCGCGTTCGTGGCGCCGCTGCTGGCGTTGCTGGCGCGGCGCGGGCGGCGTCGCGAGCGGATGCGGCCGGCGCTGACCAAGCTGCAGGAGCGGCTGGAGGACCCGGAGGCCGCGCGGCTGCTGCTCGAGCAGGGGCCGCCTCCACCCGACGCGATGCCCGCCCTGCCGGAGGGCGTCGACCCTTCGGAGGACCCGGAGACGCACGCGGACGTGCTGGCCGCCGACCCCGTCGCCGCGCACGCGGAGGTGGCGAAGGTGGCAGGGGTCCCGGAGGCTGCGGGTGCCACGCGCGACCGGCTCGCGACGCCCGCGGGCTGGCGCGGCCGGCTGGTCCGGCGGCAGCGTCAGCGGCAGCGGGCCTGGACGGTCGAGAACATCACGCGGTTCGGCACGCGGCTGCGGCGGGTGCTGGCGGACATCGACTACTTCACGGGGGCGCCGCTCGGCTGGCGCGAAGGCTCCATCGTGGTCTGGGCCGGGATGCGCGGAGCCGTCACGGTCGCGGCCGCGCAGAGCCTCCCGTCGAACACGCCTGGGCGCTCGGTGCTGGTGCTGATCGCGTTCCTCGTGGCGGCCGGGTCGCTGCTGCTCCAGGGCGGGACGCTCGGGCTGGCGCTGCGCCTGGTGAAGCCGACGGCCTCCGACCCGCAGGCCGAGAAGGAGGAGCGCACGCGGCTGCTGGAGCTGCTGCACGAGGCCGGGCAGGCGGTGCCGATGCCGGAGACCACGGAGCGGACGCCCGAGGCGTTCAACCAGCACAAGTCCGCGCGGCTGAAGCGCATCCGCGCCCAGCGCGACGCGCTGCTCGACGCCCGCGACGACGGCACCTTCAGCGCCGATGTGCTCGCCGGCGCCCTCAGCAACCTCGACGCCGACGAGATCAGCATCGACCTGAAGGGTGACCCCACCGAGGCCACCGGCTGAACGCGCCGGCTCGGCGGAATACAAGCGTTGCCAGCGCCTCGGCGCCGGTTCTACGCTGTGACACGTTCGCCGACCGGATCGGGCCGGACGGCGGGAGCAGAGGGGGCGCTCCATGTTCACCGTCTCGACAGGGAAGATCGACATCACGCCGAGCGTCGGCTATCCGATGGCCGGCTACGGCGTGGACTCGCCGCGGCTCGCCACGGGCACGAACCGGCCGCTGTACGCGCGCTGCACCATCCTCTACGACGGCACCGTGCCGCACGTCGTCGTGACCGTCGACGTGCTGGGGTTCCGGAGGGACACCCACCAGCAGATCCGCGCGGCGGTCACCGGGCTGGGCATCCCGCCGGAGGACTTCGTGCTGACCGCCACGCACACGCACAACGGCCCGGTGCTCAGCGAGGGCCTCGACCCGTTCATCGCCTACGACCTCGAGAACCTCGCCTCGGTGGACACGTACACGACGTGGCTCGTCGCGACCATCACGACGCTCGTCGCGCAGACGAAAGCAGCGCCGAGCGTGCCGTGCACGCTCGACTATTTCGTGCTCGACGAGAACTTCTCGTTCAACCGGGAGGGGCTCGCGTACGTCGAGCGCGACGTGCCGTGCCTGGTCGCTCGCGCGGGCGACGGCACACCGCGCGCCGTGCTGTTCGGGTATGGCGCGCACCCCGTCGCGGCCGGCGGCCAGACGCTCTTCGACGGGGACTATCCCGGCCCGGCGATCGACGCGATCGAGGCCGAGTGGGCGGGATGCCTCGCCCAGTTCATGACGGGACCGGCGGGCGACCAGAACCCGACCTCGACGGGGACGTTCGGCGACGTCGACACCTTCGGGAACGACCTCGGCGCCACGGTGGTGAACGCGATCGCGGACCCCGGGCGGGAGCTGACCGGTCCGATGACCTCCAGCTACGGCGAGGTGAGCCTCCCGCTCGACGTGACGCTGACCGTCGCCAACGTCGCGGCCGTCCGCGCCGAGTACGCCGCGCGCAGCACGAACGCGGCCGTCATCGGCTACGAGCGCCGGCACGCGCTCCGGATGACCCAGCTCATCGACGCGACGCCGCTCGCGAACCTGGAGCAGACCGTGCCGCTGCCCGTCCAGCGCTGGACCATCGGTGGGGACGAGCCGCTCGTCCTGCTGTTCTGCGGCGGGGAGGTCGTCTCCGGGTTCGCCGTCGACATCCGGCAGGAGAACGGCGGCTCGGACGGGGTCTGGTTCCTGGCGTACTCGAACGAGATCCCCGGGTACATCCCGAGCGACCAGCTGCTGCAGACGGCGACCTACGCGGGAGGCTACGACCCGGACTACCCGGGCATCGCCGCCGAGTCCATGGCCGTCTACGACCACTGGGCCCACTTCCTCCGCGGCAGCGCCGCCACCGACGGCGTGGAGCAGGTCTTCCTCACCTACCTCCGCCAAGTAATGTCCACCCCCTGACCCCCGCCCCACCCGCCCCCTCGCCTCCCGTCTCGCGGCCAACGGAGGACATCCACCCCACCCACCCCCCGATCTCCTCCGCCGACTGCCATTCCCGGGCGTGTCGAGGCCGATGTCCTCCCCTCACAACAGCACCCCCGCGAGCAGTTCTCCACAGATTCCGGCAGTGGGGCCTTCCGCGCCCCGAGGAGCAGCAGGGTGGAGGCATGAGTTGGCAGAAGGTGCTCCGTGAGCGGGGCGGAGCGGTGACACGGCAGGAATTGAGGAAGGCCGGGATCGGCGATCGCGCGCTGACCGCGGCGGTGGAGGACGGACGTCTGCTGCGGCCGCGCCGCGGTGTCTACGCGCTTCCGGGGCTGGCCGCCGAGGGGCGCGCGGCCCTGGCGGCGGGCGGGAGGTTGTCCTGCGTATCCGCGGCGCGCAGCTACGGACTCTGGGGAGGCCAGGACGGCCGGCTCCATCTCCGCGTGCACCCGCACGCCGGGCGGACGGCCGACGACGCGGTGCGGCACTGGGAGCCGCACGACGGAAGCGCCGAGCTGTGGCGGGTGTCGCTGGCGGACTGCCTCCGTTCGGTGGTCGACTGCGCGGACGCGGAGACCGCCATCGCCGTCCTCGACACCGCGCTCGCGGCGCGTCTGGTGACCATGATCGGGTTGCGGGGCATGTTCGCGCAGAGCCCCGCAGCCGCCCGAGCGGTGGCGGCGTGCGCGCGTCCGGGCTCGGACTCGGGGGTGGAGTCCATCCTCCGTCAGCGGCTGACCGCTCGCGGGCACGTCGTCGAACAGCAGGTCGCGGTCTCGGGGGTGGGGCGCGTGGACGCCCGCGTGGACGGTGTGCTCTACGTCGAGATCGACGGCTTCGCGTTCCACGGCGGACGGGAGGCGTTCGAGCGCGACCGGACGCGCGACACCGCGCTCGCCCTCCTCGGAGCGCGCCGGCTTCGGTTCCCCGCGCGGGACCTACTCACCGACGCGGACGGGGTCGTTTCCACGATCGAGGCCGTGTTGGCAACGGAGGAGATCCGGGCGTGAAGCACACCGAAAGGCAGCTAACGGAGGAGATCGGGGCCCGGGGTGGGGGGATCTCCTCCGTTACTGGCAGAGGGGAGGGGGAGGGGAGGGGGAGCGGGAGGGTGGGTAGCCGGTTAGACGATGTTGAGGAGGAGGTGGCCGGAGGAGACGGTGTCGCCGACGGTGGCGTTGATGCCGGCGATGGTGCCGTCCTTGTGGGCGGTGAGGGGCTGCTCCATCTTCATGGCCTCCAGCACCAGCACCAGGTCGCCCTTGACGACCTCGTCGCCGTCGGCGACCGCGACCTTCACGACGGTGGCCTGCATGGGCGCGGTCACCGAGTCGCCGGTCGCCGTGTCCACAGCGTGCGCGCCGGAGCGGCGGCGCGGAGCGGGAGCCGCGGCCTCCGCCGGGCCGCCGCCGGTGAGCAGGCGCGCGGGCAGCGACACCTCGATGCGCTTGCCCTCGACCTCGACCACGACGTTGCTGCGGCGCTCGGCCGGGGTCTCGCCCAGCTCGCCCGCCCACGGCTCGACGCCGCCGGCCCACTCGGTCTCGATCCAGCGGGTGTAGATCGAGAACGGCTCGCCGTCCTGCGGGGCGAAGGCCGGATCGCGCACGATCGCGCGGTGGAAGGGCAGCACGGTCGGCAGGCCCGCGACCTCGAACTCGTCGAGGGCGCGGCGGGACCGCTCCAGGGCCTCCTCGCGGCTGGCGCCGGTCACGATGAGCTTGGCGAGCATGGAGTCGAACGCGCCGGAGATGACGTCGCCCGCCTGGATGCCGCTGTCCACGCGGACACCGGGGCCGCCGGGCGCCTTGAAGACGTGCACGGGGCCGGGGGAGGGGATGAAGTTGCGGCCGGCGTCCTCGCCGTTGATCCGGAACTCGAAGGAGTGGCCGCGCGCGATCGGGTCGTCGTAGTCGAGCTCGCCGCCCTCGGCGAGGCGGAACTGCTCGCGGACGAGGTCGATGCCGGTGACCTCCTCGGACACCGGGTGCTCGACCTGGAGGCGGGTGTTGACCTCCAGGAACGACACCGTGCCGTCCTTGCCGATCAGGAACTCGCAGGTGCCTGCGCCCTGGTAGCCGACCTCCTTGAGGATGGCCTTGGACGCACTGTAGAGCTTGTCGAGCTGCTCCGGGGTGAGGAACGGCGCGGGCGCCTCCTCCACGAGCTTCTGGTGGCGGCGCTGCAGCGAGCAGTCGCGGGTGGAGACCACGACGACGTTGCCGTAGGCGTCTGCGAGGCACTGCGTCTCGACGTGGCGCGGCTGGTCGAGGTACTTCTCGACGAAGCACTCACCGCGGCCGAACGCGGCGATAGCCTCGCGGGTGGCGGAGTCGAAGAGCTCGGCGACCTCGTCGCGGGTGCGGGCGACCTTCAGACCGCGGCCGCCGCCGCCGAACGCCGCCTTGATGGCGACGGGGAGGCCGTACTCGTCCACGAACTCGAGCACCTCGGCCGCGTCGGCGACCGGGTTGAGCGTGCCGGGGGCGAGCGGCGCGCCGACCTTCTCGGCGACGTGGCGGGCCGACACCTTGTCACCGAGGCGCTCGATGGCCTCCGGCGACGGGCCGATCCAGGTCAGGCCGGCCGCGATGACGGCACGGGCGAAGTCGGCGTTCTCGGCGAGGAAGCCGTAACCCGGGTGCACCGCGTCGGCGCCGGAGCGGCGGGCGACCGAGAGGATCTTGTCGATGATCAGGTAGGTCTCGGCGCTGGTCGTGCCCTCGAGGGCGTAGGCCTCGTCGGCGAGCCGGACGTGGAGGGCGTCGCGATCCTGGTCGGCGTAGACGGCGACGGAGGCGATTCCGCTGTCTTTCGCGGCACGGATGACGCGGACGGCGATCTCGCCGCGGTTGGCGATGAGGACCTTCGAGATACGGGGCACAATTCCCTAGCCTATGCCGGGATACGGGCCAGCTTTTGGTTGATCCCCACAAAAAAGCATTTGCGCGACTTCAGAGAGTCGACAAATGACAGCCGGGATCAGGCCCGGGTCCACAGCTCCGTCCACTCCACGCCCAGCCGACGCACCAGGTCGCGCAGCGTCGACAGCGACAGCCCGACAACGGTGCTCGGGTCGCCCTCCACGCGGGTGATGAACGGGCCGCCGAGGCTGTCGATGGTGAACGCGCCGGCGACCTCCAGCGGCTCGCCGCTCGCTACGTACGCGTCGATCTCGGTCTCGGTGACGTCGGCGAAGGTGACGGCGGCCACCGCCGCCGCGCCGACCGCGCCGTTCTCGCGCCCGTCGCGGTGGTCGATCAGCCAGTGCCCCGAGTGCAGCATGCCGGTGCGGCCGCGCTGTTGCAGCCAGCGCTCGCGCGCGACCTCCGGGAGGTGCGGCTTGCCGTGGATCTGCCCGTCGATCGCGAACGCCGAGTCGCCGCCGAGGATGAGGCCGTCGATCGGCGCCCCGTCCAGCGTGCCGCGCACGGCCTCCGCCTTCAGCCGCGCGAGCAGCTGCACCATCGCTTGCGGCGAAAGCGGGCCGTGCTCGGCCTCCGCCGCCGCGACGGCCGCCGGCTCGTCGACGTGGGAGGGCACGACGATCGGTTCGACGCCGGCCGCGCGCAGCAGCGCGAGGCGGGCGGGGGACGTGGAGGCGAGGTAGAGGCGCATGGTCACCTGTGGGATGCTCGAAGGATGCCCCAGAAGGACGAGGTCGAACTCGACATTATCAACGTCGCCCACGGCGGCGTGTTCGTCGCCCGCCACGAGGGCCGCGTGGTCTTCGTGCCGGACACCATCCCGGGGGAGCGGGTCCGCGCGCGGATCGCCGACCAGGCGCACGACCGGTTCTGGCGTGCAGAGCTGCTGGAGGTCGTGGAACCGGCGGCCGAGCGGCAGGAGCACGTCTGGGGCGCGGCGTCCGTCGAGCGCGCGCCCGAGCGACGGGCCGGCGGCGCCGAGTTCGGCCACATCCGGCTCGACCACCAGCGCGAGCTCAAGCGGCGCGTGATCGTGGACGCCCTCCAGCGCACGGCGAAGCTCGACCCCGCCGCCATCGAGGCGCTCGGCGCGGGCTCCGGCCCCGTCGTGGAGGCCGTGGCCGGCGAGACCGGTGACGGCACCGGCTGGCGCACGCGCGTCCGGCTCCAGGTCGGCGAGGACGGCGCGATCGGGCCGTACGCCGCCCGCAGCCACACCATCGTCCCGGTCTCCGACCTCCCGCTGGCGACGGCGGCCGTCGAGGAGTCGGCCCCCTTCGGGCAGCGCTTCTCCGGCGCGGAGTCGGTCGACGTCGTCGCGACGGGCGGCGGTGCGACCCATGTGCTGGTCAACGACCTCCCCGAGCGGCGCGGCAAGCGGCTGGTCCGGCCGCGCCGCCGTCCGGTGCCGATCCGCGAGCGGGTGGGCGAGCGCGAGTTCCGGCTCGACGCGCGCGGCTTCTGGCAGGTGCACCGTCAGGCGGCGGCGACGCTCACCGAGGCCGTCCGCTCCGCGGTGGACGAGGCGCTGTTCGACCCGCGCGCAGCGAACCTCGACCTCTATGGCGGGGTCGGCCTCCTCGCCGCGGCCCTGGGCGACCGGTTCGGCTCCACGCTGCGCATCACCTCGGTGGAGGCCGACGAGGCCGCGACCGACGACGCAGCGGAGAACCTGGCCGAATGGGTCGGCGCGAGCGCCGTGACCGCCCGGGTGGAGCGCTTCGTCACGGGCTTGGCTGCGGAGGCCACCGCGGCCGAGCGCGCCCGGCTGCGCGCGGCCACCGTCGTGCTCGACCCGCCGCGCTCCGGCGCCGGCCGGGAGGTCGTCGAGGCCGTCGCCGCGATGCGCCCCGCCCAGATCGTCTACGTCGCTTGCGACCCCGTCGCCCTCGCGCGCGACGTCGCCTACTTCGCCGAGCGCGGCTACCCGCTGCGCACGCTGCGGGCCTTCGACCTGTTCCCGAACACCCACCATGTGGAGGCCGTCGCCACGCTGACTCCGTGATCGGCCGGAATACATGTACCCGCACACTACGATGGTCAGCATGGTGCGAGTGGCAATCGTCGACGATCACGAGTCCGTGCGGCTCGGGCTCAAAGCGGCCTGTCAGGACGCGGGCTACCGAGTGGTGGTCACCGCGGCGACGGTGGACGACTTCGTCCAGCAGCTCGGCACCCAGGAGTGCGACGTCGTCGTCCTCGACCTGTCGCTCGGCGACGGCTCCAAGGTGACCGACAACGTCAAGCGCTCGCAGGCGACCGGCGCCGCCGTGCTCGTGCACAGCATCGCCGACCGGGTCGCGAGCGTGCGCGAGGCGCTCGCCGCGGGCGCCGCCGGCGTCATCCCCAAGTCCTCGCCGACCACGACCGTCATGAACGCGATCGAGACGGTCGCGCGCGGCGACGTGCTCAACAACCTGGAGTGGGCCACCGCGATCGACGCGGACAGCGACTTCGCCAAGGCTCAGCTCGGCCGCCGCGAGCGCGACGTGCTCCACCTCTACGCGTCCGGCCTGCCGCTCAAGGCGGTCGCCGCACAGCTCGGCATCGCCAACTCGACGGCGCGCGAGTACCTCGACCGCATTCGCGTGAAGTACGTGGAAGTCGGCCGTCCGGCCCCGACGAAGGTGGACCTCCTCCGTCGCGCGGTCGAGGACGGCATCCTGCCCGGGCTCGACCCCGACACGGGCAATGAGCGCGCCTAGCGTTCCGCGCTCCGCCGCAGGAGCACCCCGCGAGTCGGCCAAGCCGCGCAACCCGCTCAGCAGAGCCAGGATCGAACGCATCTCGGACCGCACGGTGTCGGCGTTCGGCCTCGTCTTCGGGCTGCAGACCTTCCCCACCGCTCTCGGGCAGCTCGATGCCCTGCGCAGTCCGTGGGGCCTCATCGTCCTGGTGGTGATCTTCGGCGGCCTGGCGTTCACGGTGCTGCTGGCGATCGTCGCGCAGCGCTTCGTGAAGGTCACGATGGGCGTGCTGTCGCTCGTGTACTTCGCCGCGATCGTCACCTGGCCGCTGCTCTCGGCCGACCCGAAGGCGTTCGCGTCGGACAAGCCGTGGGTCTGGTTCCTCTGCTCGGTCTTCACCGCGTTCGCCGCCGTCGCCTACCCGCTGTGGCTGGCCATCGCCTACACGATCGTGACCCCGCTCGCCTACGGCGTGGTCCGGGCGCTGCCCGCCGGCGGGGGAGTCGGGGCGGAGCTGGCCGGCCTGGACGCCGTCTACGCGATCATCCTCGGCGGCGTCATCCTCGCCATCATCGCGATGATGCGGCAGGCGGCGACCGCCGTCGACGTCGCGCAGAGCCAGGCGCTCGCCAAGTACGGCAACGCGGTGCGCCAGCACGCGACGGAGGTGGAGCGCGTGCAGGTCGACGCGATCGTGCACGACAGCGTGCTGACCACCCTGCTGTCGGCCGCGAGCGCCCGCACCCAGGAGCAGAAGGACCTCGCAGCACGGATGGCCGCGGATGCGATCGGCCACCTGCACGCCGCGGAGGCGTCCGTTCCGGAGGACCAGACCCAGGTCGGCGTCGAGCAGCTCTCCGACCGGCTGGTGACGGCCGCGCGGGCCTTCTCGTCGCCGTTCGAGGTGGACGCGCGCGACGACGACGAGCTGCACAGCCTCCCGGTCAACGTCGCGGAGGCCGTCTACTCGGCGGCCGTGCAGGCGATGGTCAACAGCATGCAGCACGCCGGCGGCGACGAGGTGCGGCGCGGCGTGGTCGTCCGCGGCGGCGAGCACGGCGCGGCGGTCCGCGTGATCGTGACCGACGACGGCCGCGGCTTCGATGCCGCCGAGGTCCCCGCCGAGCGGCTGGGGCTGCGGGTGAGCATCCGGGAGCGGCTGGCGAAGGTCGGCGGTCGCGCGAACGTCGTCTCGGCGCCGGGCGAGGGCACGACGGTCACCATCGTCTGGCCTGCCGGCGAGCGCAGCTCGGTCGTGGAGCGCGAGCAGGAGACCGCAGGATGATCACTCTCAACCGCCTGCTGTTCCTCGGGCTCGGGGCGCTGTTCTCGGCGTACCACCTGTTCCTCGGGCTGTCGTCGCTGTCGATCCCCTCCTCGCCCGGCCCCGCGATCGTCGCGATGGCGCTGTATGCGGTCGCGACCGTGATCAGCCTGTGGCCGACGAGTCCGACCAAGATGCCGCTGTGGCTGGCGTCGTTCGACCTCGCCGTCTGCGTGGTTATCCCGATCCTGGTCACCAGTGAGCTGAACCCGGCGAAGGACAACGGCTACGCGACCTGGTACGTGGCGGCGGTGGGCACGCTGATGACGATCGCCGCCGTGCGTCGTCAGCAGTTCGTGGCGTGGGTCGGCGTCGGCTTCCTGGCCGTGCAGACGGTGGTCTGGGCCGGACCGGGCGCGCTCGCGGGACTCGGGGTCATCGGCTCTGTGGTCTGGGTCGGTGTCGCCGTCGTCATCTCCGGCTCGCTCGCCAAGGCCGGCCGCGACGCCCTCCAGTTCGCCCGTGCGGAGCGGGAGGCCACCGAGTGGCAGGCCGCGCAGGAGGCGCACGTCATGGAGCGTCAGCTGCGCCTGCGGCAGACCTACCGCGTCGCCGCGCCGATGCTCGCCGAGATCGTGCGCCGCGGCGGCGACCTCACCGAGGCGGAACGGCGCGAGTGCCGCTACCTGGAGGGCGCCATCCGCGACGAGATCCGCGGCCGCCGCCTGCTCAACGACGACGTGCGCCGGGAGGTCATGGACGCCCGCCGGCGCGGCGTCGTGGTGAGCCTGCTCGACGAGGGCGGCATCGACGACCTCGACCAGCCGGGGCTGGAGGCGGTGCTGCGCCGGCTCGCGGACGCCATCCGCGGCACGACGACGGACAAGCTGATCGTGCGGACGGTGCCGCGCTCGTCCAAGACCGCCGTGACCGTGGTGGGCCTCCGGATGTCCGACGACGGCGCCGCGAACGCGCTGGGAGCGGACTCGGAGGACGACGAGGTCGACCTCTGGCTCGAGATCCCGCGCCCCCTCGTCGCCGCCACCCCCTGACCCACCCATCGAAGGGCACGTAAACGCCCCTAAAACGCGGTTTTAGGGGCGTTTACGTGCCCCTCGGCGGGGGTTAAAAGGGGAAAGGGGCCGACACCCGAATTTGTCGGCCCCTTTTCAAACCCCGAGTCAGGACGACAACCCGAATATCGTCCTGACTCGCCCCCAAAACACTCGCCCGCTTACCCTAGTCGGCGAGTGATTGGCGGTGTAACTCACGAGGAGAGACACCTAGCAATAACAATATTGTCGCCCCGGCCGATAAATACATAGTCGTCATTTTGGGGGACTTCAGGGGGACAGTTTCGCGAGCCCCGCGCGTCGCGCGTGGCGGATTGCCGCCTGTCCCCGATGTGGGGGACATCCTGGTCGGGGTACAAACCCCTTTTCGGGGTACGCGCCGCGCAGGGTCAGCCCGAGAACGACCGCCACACGCCGGGGCCCGGCGTGAGCGGCTTCCGGAGGCCGCGCTGCGAGCGCTGCCAGCCGTCCGGGCCGTGCTGCGGCCGGGCGTCGCGCGCCGCCGCAGCCGCCTCCGCCGCCGCCGTCGCGAGCACGGCGGTGACGGCCGCGATCTCCTCCGGGGTCACGCCCGTGGTGAGGAATCGCAGCTGCGACGGGTCGAGCGGGGACGGACCGGTCGACGCCTCGTGCCTGCCGCTCACAGCGGGATGTTCCCGTGCTTCTTCGGCGGCAGCGAGGCGCGCTTGGTGCGCAGCGCCCGCAGCGCCTTGATGACCGAGATGCGCGTTGCGGCCGGCTCGATCACGCCGTCCAGCTCGCCGCGCTCGGCCGCGAGGAACGGGCTGGCGACGTTGTACGTGTACTCGCTGGCGAGGCGGGCGCGCACGGCCGCGACGTCCTCGCCGGCCTCCTCCGCGCGCTTGATCTCGCCGCGGTACAGGATGTTGACCGCGCCCTGGCCGCCCATGACCGCGATCTCGGCCGTCGGCCAGGCGAGGTTCATGTCGGCGCCGAGCTGCTTGGAGCCCATGACGATGTAGGCGCCGCCGTAGGCCTTGCGGGTGATGATCGTCACCAGCGGCACGGTCGCCTCCGCGTACGCGTACAGCAGTTTCGCGCCGCGCCGGATGACGCCGGTCCACTCCTGGTCCGTGCCGGGCAGGTAGCCTGGCACGTCGACCAGGGTGAGGATCGGGATGCTGAACGCGTCGCAGAACCGCACGAAGCGCGACGCCTTCTCGCCCGCGTCGATGTTGAGCGTGCCCGCCATCGCGCTGGGCTGGTTGGCGACGATGCCGACCGAGCGGCCCTCCACGCGGGCGAAGCCGATCACGATGTTCGGCGCGAACAGCGGCTGGATCTCCAGGAACTCGCCGTCGTCGACGATCCCCTCGATGATGCTGGTGACGTCGTACGGCTGGTTGGGGGAGTCCGGGATGATCGTGTCGAGCCGGCGGTCGGCGTCGGTGATCTCCAGCTCCGGCTCCGCCTCGAACACCGGCAACTCCGCCAGGTTGTTCTGCGGCAGGTAGCTGAGCAGGGCGCGCGCGTAGTCGAGCGCGTCCTCCTCGTCGCTGGCGAGGTAGTGCGAGACGCCGGAGATCTTGTTGTGGGTGAGCGCGCCGCCCAGCTCCTCGAAGCCGACGTCCTCGCCCGTGACGGTCTTGATCACGTCGGGGCCGGTGACGAACATGTGGCTGGACTTGTCGACCATGATGACGAAGTCGGTGAGGGCGGGGGAGTACACCGCGCCGCCGGCCGCCGGGCCCATCACGATGGAGATCTGCGGGATGACGCCGGAGGCGGCGGTGTTGCGGCGGAAGATCTCGCCGTACTTGCCGAGCGCGACGACGCCCTCCTGGATGCGCGCGCCGCCGGAGTCGAGGATGCCGATCATCGGGACGCCGGTCTTGAGCGCGTGGTCCATGACCTTGATGATCTTCTCGCCCGCGACCTCGCCGAGGCTGCCGCCGAAGATGGTGAAGTCCTGGCTGAAGACCGCCACGTTGCGGCCGTGGATGGTGCCGACGCCGGTGACCACCGCGTCGCCGTAGGGCCGCTTGGCCTCCATGCCGAACGCGTGGGTGCGGTGGCGGACGAACTCGTCGAACTCCACGAACGAGCCCTGGTCGAGGAGCAGGTCGATGCGCTCGCGGGCGGTCAGCTTGCCCTTCGCGTGCTGCTTCTCGATCGCGGCCTGGCCGCTCGCGGTCACGGCCTCGTGGAACCGCTCCTTGAGGTCGGCGAGCTTGCCGGCGGTCGTGAAGGGATCGGGGGTCTGACGTGCTTCGGTGTCGGTCACGCCGTTCACTCTACCTGCCAGCCGAATAGCGATGCCGTCTACGGATTCCTACAAATCCGAGGCCGTTCGCTGGCAGAATTGAGCAATGAGCTTCCGTCGCAGCCGGGCTGTCGTCCCCGTCCTCGAGGTGCTGCCGGAGGCGGCGTCCACCAACGACGTGCTGCAGGCGCGCGCGGGCGATCTGCCCGACCTCGCCGTCGTCGTCACCGACAACCAGACGGGCGGCCGCGGCCGGCTCGGCCGGGTCTGGGTGTCGCCTCCGGGCAAGGCGCTCGCCATCTCGGTGCTGCTGCGCCCGGAGGGACTCGCCCCGGAGGCGCTCGGCTGGTTCCCGCTGCTCGCCGGGGTCGCGATGAGCCGTGCGCTCTCGGGCTTCACGAGCCGGGAGGTCGCGGTCAAGTGGCCGAACGATGTGCTGATCGACGAGGCCAAGGTGTGCGGCATCCTCTCCGAGCTGCTGCCGGGCATGGACGGCGTGATCGTCGGCGCCGGGGTGAACCTGACGCTGGAGCGCGACGAGCTGCCGACCGCGACCTCCACCTCGCTCGCGCTCGCCGGCGCGAAGGACATCGACCCCGACGCCGTGCTGGCCGCCTACCTCACCCAGCTCAGCGTGCTCTACCGCGAGTTCGTGGCTGCGGGCGGCGACCCGGTGCGCAGCGCCCTGCGCGACGAGGTCGTGGAGGCCTGCCACACCATCGGCCGCTCCGTGCGGGTCGAGCTGCCCGGCGGCGACGTGCTGCTCGGCACCGCGACGTCGATCGACGAGTCCGGCCGCCTGATCGTGGACTCGGATGACGGTCCGACGGCGGTGGCGGCGGGCGACGTGACGCACCTGCGGTATTAATGGGATACATGAGCAACACGCCGGAGGGTACGCCCGCGCCACCTCCCGAGCGGGTCATCGCCCGCCTGAGGTCGAACGCGCGCGCGATGTTCTGGCCGAGCCTCGCCCTGATCGCTGCGGCAGGCGGCGTCGGCTTCTTCGCCGGACGCGTGTCCGAGGTGTGGGAGGTCGTGCTGCTGTGGAGCTCGGCGGCCGCCGTCGTCCTCCTGCTGTTCCTGCTGCCTCTCGCCGTGTGGCTGAGCAGGCGGTACACGATCACGACGCGCCGGCTCATCATCCGGCACGGGTTCTTCGTGCGCGTGCGCCAGGAGCTGCTGCACAGCCGCGGCTACGACGTCGCGGTGCGGCGCTCGTGGCTGCAGAGCATGTTCCGCTCGGGGGACGTGCTGATCAACTCCGGGCTGGACCACCCGGTCGTGCTGCGGGACGTGCCCAAGGCCGATCAGGTGCAGCGCGCGCTGAGCGAGCTGATGGAGCGCACGCAGACCGTCGTGGCGGTGCGCAGACAGCAGTCGGAGTCAGTCTCCGACGAGACCACCGTCTGGGGTTCGCGCTAGCGTCGAGCCCGTCGTGGTGGCCGGCTCCGGTGCGGTGACGACAACGCTGGTGGTCCGGGCCTTCGCCTTCGCCTTCTCGGCGCGGCCGGGCGCGAACACCCACCAGCGGTAGAGCGCGAAGCGGAACAGCATGCCGACCGCGAGGCCGACGACGTTCGCCGAGATGTTGTCGGCGACCGGGCCCACCATGCCGAGCAGGTAGTGCGACACCCACACGCAGAGCAGCGGGATGCCGGTGCCGGTGGCCAGGCTGACGGCGAAGAACTCGACGCCCTCCCGGGCGGCGTTGTCCTGACGCTGGCCGGAGAACGCCCAGAACCGGTTGCCGATCCAGTTCGTCAGGATGGCGATGACCGTCGCGATGATCGTCGCGTAGATCGTCCGGTGCTCCACATTGCGCAGCACGATCAGCAGCATCACGTTGAAGACGACGAGGTTGACCCCGAAGCCGACAGCGCCCACCGCGCCGAACTTGATCAGCTGCGGGAGGAAGCGCGCCGTGCGGTGCGCTGTGGTCGTCTCGGTCGTCATGCTCCAGCCTGGCTATGCGGGAAGATAGGAAGTGCGTTCGTCACATTACGCGGCCCGGGTGTCCGGTATCTGGGAGTTGCCCGCGCACCGTGTGAAGAGTATCGAGGAGAGACATCGGAGATGGCCAGGAACACAGTCGGTGTGATCGGCGGCGGACAGCTGGCCAGGATGATGATCCCTCCCGCGGTGGAGCTCGGCATCGACATCCGCGTGCTGGAGGAGGCGGAGGGGATGAGCGCCGACCTGGCGGCGACCGGCGTCGGCGACTACCGCGACCTCGACACCGTGCTCGCGTTCGCCGAGACGGTCGACGTCGTGACCTTCGACCACGAGCATGTGCCGCCGGCGATCCTGCGTGAGCTGGTCGGCCGCGGCATCCCCGTGCACCCCGGTCCCGACGCGCTGCTCTACGCGCAGGACAAGCTGCAGATGCGCGCCAAGCTCAGCGAGCTGGGGCTGCCGGTGCCGGACTGGGCCGCGGTGGAGTCCGCCGACGAGCTCGGCGCGTTCCTCGCCGACCACGGCGGCCGTGCGGTCGTGAAGACGGCGCGCGGCGGCTACGACGGCAAGGGCGTGCGGGTCGTGTCGGAGGCCTCCGGTGCGGACGACTGGTTCCTCGCGCTCGCCGAGGACGGTCGCGGCGGCGCCCTGCTGGTCGAGGAGCTGGTGGACTTCCGCCGGGAGCTGGCGCAGCTCGTCGCACGCCGCCCGTCCGGCGAGATCGCCGCGTGGCCCGTCGTGGAGACGGTCCAGCGCGACGGCGTCTGCGCGGAGGTGATCGCCCCGGCGCCCGGCTCGGTCGGCCGCGTGGCGCAGGTCTCCGCCGACATCGCCCGCCACGTCGCCGATGGTCTCGGCGTCACCGGCGTGCTCGCGGTGGAGCTGTTCGAGACCACCGACGGCCGGGTGCTCATCAACGAGCTGGCCATGCGCCCGCACAACAGCGGCCACTGGTCGATCGAGGGCGCGGTCACCGGCCAGTTCGAGCAGCACCTGCGCGCGGTCCTCGACCTTCCGCTCGGCTCGACCGCGCCGCGCGAGGAGTGGTCGGTGATGGTCAACATCCTCGGCGGCCCCGCCGAGGGCACGCTGCAGGACCGCTACCCGGCGGCGCTGGCCGCGCATCCCGAGGCCAAGTTCCACGGCTACGGCAAGGCGCCGCGGCCGGGCCGCAAGGTCGGGCATGTGACCGTGGGCGGGGACGACCTCGACGACGTGGTCTACCGGGCGCGGGCGGCGGCGGCCTTCTTCGAAGGCTGAGGCGGAGATTCCGCCCGAATCTCCGTCCCTCGCGGCGGGCCTAACCCGGCCACCCCGCACCCCCGACCTATCCTGAGTCGCATGCCAGCACAGCCTCAGCCCGTCGTGTCCGTCATCATGGGCTCCGACTCCGACTGGTCCGTGATGGAGGAGGCCTCGAAGGTGCTCACCGAGTTCGGTGTGGCGCACGAGGTCGAGGTGGTCTCCGCGCACCGCACTCCCGAGAAGATGATCGCCTTCGGCATGGCGGCTGCCGGCCGGGGCGTGCGCGTCATCATCGCGGGAGCCGGCGGCGCCGCGCACCTGCCCGGGATGGTCGCGGCCGTCACCACCCTCCCCGTCGTCGGTGTCCCGGTGCCGCTCGCGCGGCTGGACGGACTCGACTCGCTGCTGTCGATCGTGCAGATGCCCGCGGGCGTCCCCGTCGCGACCGTCTCCATCGGTGGCGCCCGCAATGCCGGGCTGCTCGCCGTCAAGATCCTCGCCACCTCCGACCCGGAGCTGTCCGCCGCTCTTGCGCGTTTCGCCGCCGACCTCGAGGCGAGCGTGGAGGAGAAGAACCGGGCGCTGAAGTCGCGGCTATGAACCCGCGGACTCCGCTGCGGACCCCCGACGCGACGTCGCCGGGGGAGATGACCGCGCGTGGCTGGTGGCTGGTCGGCCTCAACATCCTGCTGCCCGGCACGCCCCAGCTCGTCGCGGGCAACCGCCTGCTGGGCCGCGCCGGAATTCTCGCAACCCTCCTGCTCTGGGCGCTCGGGCTCGTGGCGCTGATCCTGGCGGTCGCGTCCCCGTCGTCGCTGTACACGTTCGCGACCCAGGCGGGCGGCCTCACCGTCGTCCAGATCCTGCTCATCGCCTACGCGGTGCTGTGGGTGGTGCTCACCCTCGACACTCTGCGGCTCGTCCGTCTGGTGAAGGCGCGGGCGAAGATGCGCGGCTGGATCGCCGCGTTCTCCGTACTGGTGCTGGTCGGGCTGGCCGGCACCGCGGCCTACGGGTCCGCGGTCGCGGGCTCGGCACGCGGTGCGCTCGGCGACATCTTCGCCGACGGCGGCCCCGTCGCGCCGGTGGACGGACGCTACAACATCATGCTGCTCGGCGGCGATGCCGGGCCCGACCGGCAGGGGCTGCGCCCGGACAGCATGTCGATCGTCAGCATCGACGCCAGCACCGGGAAGGCCGTCACGATCGGCCTGCCGCGCGACCTCAACCCGGTGCCGTTCTCTGCCAAATCCCCACTGCGTACCGTCTACCCCGACGGCTACGGCTACCACGACAAGTGCGACGTCGACGTCTGCCAGCTCAACTCCATCTACACCGAGGTCGAGCTCTACAAGCCGGACCTGTACCCGAACGCGAAGAAGCAGCAGAGCGAGCCGGGGATCGAGGCGATGCGCGACGCGCTGGAGGGCGCGACCGGGCTGACCATCCAGTACTACGTGCTCATCGACATGCAGGGCTTCGCCGACCTGATCGACGCGCTCGGCGGGGTCGACATCACCGTGACCGAGAAGGTGCCGATCGGCGGCGACGAGAACCTCAACGGCGTCGTGGAGTGGATCCAGCCCGGACAGCACCACATGGACGGCTACCACGCCCAGTGGTACGCCAGGGCACGGCACGGCACGAGCGACTACGACCGGATGGCGCGCCAGCGCCAGCTGCAGGACGCGATCCTCAAGCAGTTCAACCCGCTCAACGTCGTCACCAAGTTCCAGGACATCGCCCACGCCGGCGCGCAGGTGATGAAGACCGACATCCCGCAATCGATGCTCGGCTACTTCGTCGACCTCGGCATGAAGACGCGCACGCAGCCGGTCGACAAGCTGGAGCTCGTGCCTCCCGCGATCGATCCGACGAAGCCGGACTACACGCAGATCCACCAGCTCGTGAAGACGGCGCTGACGCCGCCGACGGCGACGCCCGCACCGTCCGGAGGCTGAGCGGACCCACAGAGGACGCGCGTGGGCCCCTGTCAGAACGCCCGACACAACCTGCTTAGAATGAACGACGGTTCACGATTCAGGAGCAGGAAGGGAGTCGATGAGCACCCCACCCCTGAGTCGTGCCCGACGCCTGCGCCCGGAGATCCAAGCGCTCCGCGCGATCGCCGTCGGCCTCGTCGTCCTCTTCCACTTCTTCCCGACCCGGCTGCCCGGCGGATTCGTCGGCGTCGACGTCTTCTTCGTCATCAGCGGGTTCCTCATCACCGGCAACCTGCTGCGGGAGGCCGGCCGGACCGGGCGCATCAGGTACGGCCGCTTCCTGCTCCGCCGGGCGAAGCGGCTGCTGCCCGCCTCCCTGCTGGTGACCGTCTCGGCCGCGGTCGCGATCGCCGTCTGGGTGCCGCGCCAGTTGTGGGACCAGTTCTACAGCGAGGTCGTCGCGGCCACGCTGTACACGCAGAACTGGCTGCTCGCGGCGAACTCGGTCGACTACCTGGCGGCGAACAACCAGGCCTCGCCCGTGCAGCACTTCTGGACGCTGTCGGTGGAGGAGCAGTTCTACCTGGTGATGCCGCTGCTGCTGATCCTCGCGATGGTGCTGCTGCGCGACCGCTGGCGCGTGGCGGCGGGCTGGTGCCTCGCCGCGATCTTCGTGGCGTCGCTGATCTACTCGGTCGTGCTGACGCAGACCGACCACTCCGTCGCCTACTTCTCCACCGGAACGCGGGCGTGGGAGTTCGCGGCGGGCAGCCTGCTGGCCTACCTGGGCTGGCGCGCTCCGGTCGGCGTGCGCACGGCCGTCTCCCTGCTCGGCATGGCGGTCATCGGCGGCTGCGGCTTCCTGATGAACGGGACGCTCCCGTTCCCCGGTGTCGTCGCCGCCATCCCCGTCGCCGGGACGGTGCTCGTGCTGTGGGCGGGGATGCCGTCGACGCTGCTCGGAGCGGTGTACCGCCTGAAGCCGATCCAGTGGCTCGGCGGCGTCTCCTACTCGCTGTACCTCTGGCACTGGCCGATCCTCGTGCTCTTCCCCTTCGTCGTCGGCCATAGGTCGACGCTGCCGCAGACGCTCGCGCTGATCGCGCTCTCCGTGCTGCTCGCTGCGCTGTCGAAGTACGTCGTGGAGGACCCGTTCCTCGGCATCAAGCACCGCTACCAGCACGCGATCACCCTCGGGACCGCCTGGGTCGGCGTCGTCGCGGTGCTCATCCTCGCGACCGGGTTCACCGCGACGGCACGGGCGCAGGCGCGCGCCGCCGAGGTCGCCGCCCAGGCCGCGGCCACCGCGCATGCCGAGTGCTTCGGCGCGATGGCGATGCGGCCGGACGCGCACTGCCCTCCCGGCGGGATGCCGCCCGTCGACCCGGTGTTCGCGAAGACCGACGCCCACGGGGTCGAGAGCGGCGACTGCACGGGAGGGGTCCAGCTCCAGAGCATCTCCGACGGGGAGGTGTGCCTCTACGGCGACCCGAAGGGCACCAGGTCGATCGCGGTCGTGGGCGACTCCCACGCCCGGCAGTGGGTGGCCCCGCTCGACGAGCTCGCGAAGGCGAAGCACATGAAGCTCGTCACCTACGTGCACCCCTCCTGCCCGATGGCCCTGTCGCCCATCTTCACGAAGGGCGCCGAGGAGGTGGACTGCACCGACTGGGTGAAGGGGTCCCTCCCGAGCATCGCGGCGCTGAAGCCCGCCGTGGTCGTCGACGCCGCGCTCGTCCCCGCCGGCTACTACACGGCCCAGCTCACGATGGACCCGCTCGACAAGCAGGTCGCGGCGCACCAGGCCGCCATCGACGGCTTCCTGAAGGACGGCGCGAAAGTCGCGGTGATCACGGACACGCCGTACGAGCCGCAGGACGTGCCCAACTGCGTGGCCGCCAACCCGGAGGCGCAGTCCGCCGCCTGCGCCGGTCCGCGCGCGACCGTGCTCACCGGACGGCCGCAGCCGCTGCTGGACGCCGCGAAGGCGACGCCGGGAGTGGCGGTGCTCGACCTGAGCGATCGACTCTGCACGCCCACGGAATGCCCCGTCGTCATCGGCGGCGTGATCGTCTACAAGGACCGCCACCACCTCACGAAGACGTACGCGGACTCGCTGCTGCCGTTCATCGAATCCCAGCTGGCCACCGCGCACATCGTCTGACCGGGCACCCAGCTGACCCCTGAACAGGTCACAGGAACCACCCAGCGCCCGCCGGTACCGTCGCCCGCCTATGACGGGTACAGGTGGAATGTGAACGAGAAGACGCTGACGAAGAACACCGCACGCCTGACCGCCCTCGACGGGCTCCGGGGGCTCGCGGCGGTCGTCGTCGTCCTCCACCACGCGCTCTACACCAACCCCGACTTCCCCGGCGCGCCGGGCGGCGGCCACGCCCCCGCCGGCTCGTTCATGTGGTGGATCAGCTACACGCCGCTCAAGCTGGCCTCCGCCGGTGTGGAGTCGGTGATCGTGTTCTTCGTGCTGTCCGGGCTGGTGGTGACGCTGCCCGTGGTCCGCCGGCGCGGCTTCGACTGGGTCGCCTACTTCCCGCGCCGCGTCGTGCGGCTCATGGTGCCGGTCGCGGCGTCGGTCGTGCTCGCCGCGGCGTGGGTCGCTGCCATCCCGCAGATCAGCACCCAGCCGAGCGGGACGTGGCTCAGCAACTCCTCGACGCCGAACTTCTCGTGGGAGTACATCGTGAAGGCGATGGACCTCCTCGGCGGCGACGGCCAGATCAACAACCCGCTGTGGTCGCTGCGCTGGGAGCTCGCGTTCTCGCTGCTGCTCCCGGTCTTCGCGATCGCGGCGCTCGCCGTACGTCGGTGGTGGATCGGCGGCCTGGCGCTGGCCTGCGCGCTGACCTGGCTGGGAGCGCATGCCGGGTCGGGGGAGCTGGAGTACTTCCCGGCGTTCTTCGTCGGCGCGATCATCGCGGTGCGCCTCGACCTCGTCCGCGCCACCGCCGCACGGATCAACGCGCGCTGGTTCCGTCACCCGCTGTGGGCCGGGCTCACGGTCGGGAGCGCGCTGCTGCTCATCGCGCCGTGGCTGATCGGCCCGGGCGTCGGCGGCATCCCCGAGCTCGACAACGTGCTGAAGGGGCTCCTCCCGCTGGCGGCGGCCGGCCTCGTGGTCGCCGCGATCGGCTGGACGCCGCTGCGCGTTGTGCTCGAGTCGCGTCCCCTGCAGTTCGTCGGCGCGATCTCGTTCAGCCTGTACCTGGTGCATGTGCCGATCATCCTGTTCAGCACGTACCTGTTCGCCGGCCAGGCCTGGTACGTGCCGCTGCTGTTCGCCCTCCCGCTGGCGGTGCTGGTCGCGGTCGGCTTCACCTGGCTGATCGAGAAGCGCAGCCACGGCTGGTCGAAGGCCGCCGGCGAGTGGGCCTCCGCCCGCTACCGCGCCTGGTTCGGCCCCGAGGAGGACACGCGCGACCCCGCCGACACCCCCGCCACCACCTCCACCCGCGCCTGACCCTCACGACATTCGTCACGAATCGCGCGTTTCGCGCCCCCTATCGCGACATTCCGCACGAATGTGCCAGAGGCACATTCGTCACGAATCGCGCGATTGGGGCGCGCTTTCGCGACATTCGTCACGAATCGCGCACGGCACATTCGGCACGAATCGCGCGATTGGGGCGCGGTATCGCGACATTCGGCACGAATGTGCGGGTCAGAGGTCGGCGTGCAGTTGCCAGACGCGCTCGGCGGAGTCGCGCCAGCTGAAGGCGCGGGCGCGGTCGGAGGCGAGGACGCCGATGCGGGCGCGCAGCTCGGCGTCGTCGAGCACACGGCCGATCGCGCCGGCGAGGCGCTCGCTGTAGCCGGCGTCGTCCTCGGCGGAGGCCGGACGCTCCACGACCAGGCTCGCGCCGGCGGCGACCTCCACCAGGGCGGGGTCGTCGGAGTGGATGACCGGGAGGCCGAACTTGAAGGCCTCCACGATCGGCAGGCCGAAGCCCTCGGCGAGGCTCGGGTAGACGAACAGCGTCGCCCGGTCGAGGACCACCGCGAGGTCGGCGTCGTCCAGCCGGCCGAGGGCGCGCACGCGGTCCTCCGGCAGGCCGGCGGCGGCGGCCACCCCGGTCGCCGTGCCGTCTCCGTAGCGGTCGGGGCCGGCGATGAGCAGTGGGATGTCGTGGGCCTCCGGCCGGGCGATGGCGCGGATGAGCGGCGCGATGCCCTTGCGGGGCATGATCGAGCCCAGCGTGAACGCGTAGACCGGCGGCAGGCCGAGCCGGGCGGCGCGCTCGTCGGCGTCGGCCGGGAGCCGCAGCGTCGTCGCGGGGGCGCCTCCGATGACCCGGATGCGGTCGCCGAAGTCGAGCGACTCGGCGAGGCTGTTCGCGACCGCGTGGGTGGGCACGACGATCGCGTCGGCGTGCTTGCGGGCGCGCTTGGCCATCGACTTCGTCCACATCACCGACGTGGTGCCGAGCGACTCGGGATGCGTCCAGGCGAGGGCGTCGTGGATCGTCACGGCGACCTGGTCGCCGTCGTTCAGGGTGTCGTGCTTGCGCAGCGGAGCCAGCAGGCTCGGCGCGTGCAGCATCCCGCGCACGCCGCCGACGGCGATGCCCGACTGCCAGGCGAGCGCGAGCTCGCGGCGGGCCAGCGGCAGCCGCACCAGGTCGGCGAGGCCGGGGAGGGCCGCGCGCAGCTCGGCGAGCTGCTCGTCGGGGACGTTGGACACGTACGCACGCACCTCGCAGCCCGCGGGTGCGGTGGCGATCAGCTGACGGGTCAGCTCCTCGGTGTACCGGCGGGTTCCGCCGGTCTCGGCCGAGGTGAGCTCATCGACCACCACGCTGAGTGTCGTCATTCGTCTCCAGGTCCAGGACTCCCTGCCGTGCGGCGTCTGCCAGGGCGGCCTCCCACGACCGCATCGGCGCCAGTCCGGCCTTCGCCCAGGCACCGTGCGCGAGCACGGAATAGGACGGTCGGGGTGCGGGACGGACGAACGTCGCGCTGTCGGTCGGTGTGACCCTATCAGGGTTCAATCCGGCCGCGCTGAAGACCGCCTTCGCGAACTCGAACCAGCTCGCCTCGCCCGAATTCGTGCCGTGGTAGACCCCGGCGGGGGCGTCGGACTCCAGGAGGGCGACGATCTGCTCGGCGAGGTCGCCGGTCCACGTCGGCTGGCCGAGCTGGTCGGCGACGACGCTCACGGTCTCGTGGCTGCCCGCGAGCTTCACCATCGTCCTGGCGAAGTTCGCGCCGCCCGCGCCGTAGAGCCACGCGGTGCGCACGACGTAGGCGCCGTGCGGGTGGGCGGCGAGCGCGAGCTCCTCGCCGGCCGCTTTCGTGCGGCCGTAGGCGTTGATCGGGTCGCGCGGGGTGTCCTCGGCGTACGGCTCGGTGGCGTGGCCGTCGAACACGTAGTCGGTGGACACGGTCACGTACTTGGCGCCGGCCTGCGCGGCGGCAACGGCCAGGTTCTCGGTGCCGAGCGCGTTGATCGCGTACGCCTCGTCCTCGTGCGTCTCGGCGTCGTCCACCTTGGTGTAGGCGGACGCGTTGACGACGGCGTCGTGGCCGGCGGCCGCGGCGACGGCCGCCGCACGGTCGGTCACGTCCAGCTCGGCGCGGCCGAGGGCCGTCACCTCGTGCCCGCGCGCGGCCAGCGCCTTCTGCAGGTCCTGTCCGAGCTGTCCGTTCGCTCCGGCGACGAGGACGCGCATCAGTTGTCCAGGGCGGCGCGGGCCTTGAGCGGCTCCCACCAGTCGCGGTTGTCGCGGTACCACTGCACGACGTCGGCGAGGCCCTGCTGGAACGGGACCAGCGGCTCGTAGCCGAGCTCCTTCTGGATCTTGGAGATGTCGACGGAGTAGCGCAGGTCGTGGCCCAGGCGGTCGGCGACGCGGTCGACGTACGACCAGTCCTTACCGGTGGCGTCGAGCAGCAGCTGGGTGAGCTCCTTGTTGGTGAGCTCGGTGCCGCCGCCGATGTTGTAGATCTCGCCGGCGCGGCCGTTCACGAGCACCATCGCGATGCCGCGGGTGTGGTCGTCGACGTGCAGCCAGTCGCGGATGTTGTTGCCCTCGCCGTACAGCGGGACGTGCTTGTCGTCGATCAGGTTGGTGACGAAGAGCGGGATGACCTTCTCGGGGAAGTGGTAGGGGCCGTAGTTGTTCGAGCAGCGCGTGATCGACAGGTTGAGCCCGTGCGTGCGGAAGTAGCTGCGGGCGAGGAGGTCGCTGCCGGCCTTCGACGCCGAGTACGGCGAGTTCGGCTCCAGCGGGCGGTCCTCGTCCCACGAGCCCTCCGCGATCGAGCCGTAGACCTCGTCGGTGGAGACGTGCACGAAGCGCTCGACCTTGTTGCGCAGCGCCGCGTCGAGCAACTGCTGCGTGCCGAGGACGTTGGTCTCCACGAAGATCGACGCGTCGCGCACCGAGCGGTCGACGTGCGACTCTGCGGCGAAGTGCACCACGGCGTCGATCGTCGGGAACAGCTCGTCGAGCAGGCCGCCGTCGCGGATGTCGCCCTTGACGAAGGTGTAGCGCGGGGAGTCCGCGACCGGGGCGAGGTTCGCCAGGTTGCCCGAATAGGTCAGCGCGTCGAGGACGACGACCTCGGCGCCCTCCAGGCCCGGATAGGCGTCCTGAAGCGTGCGGCGGACGAAGTTGGAGCCGATGAACCCGGCGCCACCGGTGACGAGAATCTTCATGCGGAGAGGCTGCTTTCTGTCGGTGAACCGGCGTCGAGTCTACCGTGAGGCCGCATTGATAGACTCCCGGGGTGCAGATCCGAGAACTTTCGATCCCCGACGCTTACGAGATCACCCCGGTGCAGCACGCGGACGACCGCGGCCTGTTCTTCGAGTTCTACCGGTTCGACCGGTTGGAGGAGGCGGTCGGCCACTCGCTCGACCTGAAGCAGGGCAACACGTCCGTGTCGCGCCGCGGCTCCGTCAGGGGCATCCACTTCGCCGACATCCCGCCGAGCCAGGCCAAGTACGTCATGGCGCCGCGCGGCGCCGTGCTCGACTTCGTCATCGACATCCGCGTCGGTTCGCCGACGTTCGGCCAGTGGGACTCCGTGCTGCTGGACGACACCGACCGCCGCGCCATCTACGTCGCGGAGGGCCTCGGCCACTGCTTCGTCGCGCTGACCGACGACGCGACCGTCAGCTACCTGGTGACCGACGTGTACAGCCCGGGACGCGAGCACGGGATCAACCCGCTCGACGGCGACATCGCCCTCGAGTTCCCCGTGCCGGCGGACGACCTCCTGCTCTCCGCCAAGGACACCGACGCCCCCGGCCTCCTGCAGGCGAAGGAGAGCGGCCTGCTGCCCACCTGGGACGCGGCCCGCGCCTTCTACGCCTCGCTGAACGACAAGTAAGGACGAACCCCACACCATGCGCGGAATCATCCTCGCCGGCGGCTCCGGCACCCGGCTCTGGCCCATCACCAAGGGCATCTCCAAGCAGCTCATGCCCATCTACGACAAGCCGATGGTCTACTACCCGCTGTCGACGCTGATGATGGCGGGGATCAACGAGATCCTCATCATCACCACGCCCGAGTACAACGAGCAGTTCCGCGCCCTCTTCGGCGACGGCTCGCAGCTCGGCATCCGGCTGGAGTACGCCGTGCAGCCGTCGCCGGACGGGCTCGCGCAGGCGTTCATCATCGGCGAGGACTTCATCGGCGACGAGTCGGTCGCGCTCGTCCTCGGCGACAACATCTTCCACGGCACCGGCCTCGGCTCGTCGCTGCGGCAGCACAACGACATCGACGGCGCGCTGATCTTCGCGTACCAGGTGAGCGACCCGACCGCCTACGGCGTCGTCGAGTTCGATGACAACTTCACCGCGGTCTCCATCGAGGAGAAGCCGGTCAAGCCCAAGAGCAAGTACGCCGTCCCCGGTCTGTACTTCTACGACAACTCCGTGGTCGGGATCGCCAAGACCATCGAGCCGAGCGCGCGCGGCGAGCTGGAGATCTCCACGGTCAACGAACGCTACCTGGAGTCGGGCAAGCTGCAGGTCCAGGTGCTCGACCGCGGCACCGCGTGGCTCGACACCGGCACGTTCGAGTCGATGATGCAGGCGTCGGAGTACGTGCGCGTGATCGAGGACAGGCAGGGCTTCAAGGTCGGCTGCGTCGAGGAGGTCGCCTGGCGGGCGGGCTGGATCGACGACCAGCGTCTGGCGGAGCTCGCCGCGCCGCTGGTGAAGAGCGGCTACGGCCAGTACCTCACCCGGCTGCTGGAGGGCTGACGCCCCTCGGCTCCGTGAGCCTCAGGCTCCCCGGCGGGTGAGATAGGTGGCGCGCAGGTCCAGGCCCAGCCGGAGGACCCAGCGCAGCGGCGCCAGCAGCGGGCCGGAGTACTTGCGGCTGAGATAGCGGTAGGCGCTGTCGTGGTGCGCGCGGATCATCTTGGCCGACTCCGTGGTGGTGGAGTGCGCGCCGGAGTGGACGACGCTGGTCGTCGGCAGGAAGAGCCGCTTCCAGCCCGCCTTCGCGAGCCGGTAGCCGAGGTCGACGTCCTCGAAGTACATGAAGTACCCCTCGTCGAACCCGCCGAGCTGGTCGAACGCCGTCCGGCGGACCAGCATGCACGACCCCGACAGCCAGTCGACGGTGCGCGGCTCCAGCGAGCCGTCCTTGTGCGACAGGTAGCGGCGGCTCCACGGGTTGCGCGGCCAGAGCGAGAAGAACACCGCGTGGCCGACTCCCGTCCGCAGCGACGGGAAGGAGCGCGCGGACGGGTACGGCGTACCGTCCACGTTGAGCACCCGGGGGCCGACGGCGCCGAGCTCCGGACGGTCCTCCATCGCCTGCACGAGCACCCGCACGGTGTCGGGGGAGAGCCGGACGTCCGGGTTGGACACCAGGATGTAGCGGACCTCGTCCGGCAGGGCCGCGGTGGCCGCGTTGACGGCGCCGCCGTAGCCGCGGTTCTCGCCCACCTCGACCACCGTCGCATCGTGCACGGCCGCGATGGCCCTGGTCGCCTCGAGGTCGGCCGACAGGTTGTCGGCGATGTATGTGTGCGGGGCGAGCTCGCCGCCGTCGACGGAGTCGAGGAAGCCGCCGAGCTCGCCGCTCGAGTTGTAGCTGACGGTCACGACGGCGGTCGCACGGGAGGGGACGGGTGAGGACATCGCCCTCCAGCATAGATCGACAGCCTGCGAGAACCGGTGCGCGGGCGCGCGGCGACCGCCGGCTACAGCACCGCCGCCGCGAGCTCCTCGCCGATGCGCTGCGGGGTGGTGCGTGCGCGGATGCCGGCCATCGTGGCCAGCGCCCGCCGCCAGCGCGGACCGCCGAAGTCGGACTCGGCCTCGGTGAGGGCGTCGAGGATCTGCTGCTCGGAGACCGGGGCGTCGATCAGGTAGGGGTAGTCGCCGCCGAGCCAGCGCACCGCCTCCTGCTGGTCGCGCTGGATGAGCACAGGCGCGCCGCAGTGGGCAGCGGTGAAGCCCTTGAGGAACGGCTTGTAGTGGTCGAGCTCGCGGTGCAGGCGCACGGCGTAGTGGAAGGAGTAGTCGCCGACGCGCTTGAGCCAGTCGGCGTCCTCGCGCGAGGTGTCGATCGGGACGACGTCGACGGTCTCCTCGATCGCCGGCGTGAGGACCGCGTTCACGCTCTCGCCGAAGTAGCCGGCGCGGAACGCGTCGCGCGGCGGCTGCGTCGTGTCGAGCCGCGGGTCGACGTGGTGGTTGACCAGGGCGACCCTGGTGCCGGGGTAGGCGCGGCCGTACTCCTCGAACGCGGTCAGCGAGCTCGCGACCAGCACGTCGGCGAACCGGGCGGTGGTGGCGGGCGGCAGCTCGTCGACCGGGTCGAACAGGAGGCGGTTGCCGCGGCGCACCAGCTCGTCGAGCTGAACAGGTGTCGCGAGCTTCAGCGCCCCTTTGGTGAGGAAGACCGTGGAGTTGCGCACCCGGGAGCCGAGGGCCCTGACGTGCACGCTGTGCCGGCTGAGCTGCTCGCGCGCGAGGCCGGCGAGCTGGAAGCCCCGCATCACCGTCGATCCCGCTCCTCGGAACGGTTCGGCGTACAGGAACACCAGGCGGGGCATGCCACAACCCTACAGGGGCCAGGTGATATCGTCTGGAGGGTTGCCTACCCGAAGGAGCCAGAACCGATGAGCGGACCCCGTGCTGTCTACACGGCTCTGCTGGGTGGATACGAGGAGCTGCTCGAGCAGCCGGTCGCGGCGCGGACGGACATCCCGTTCATCTGCTTCACCGACGACGCGGCACTGACGAGCGAGACCTGGCGGATCATCCATGTCGAGCCGATGTTCCCGCTCGACCTGGTCCGCAGCCAGCGCGAGTTCAAGATCCGCGGTCACGAGGACGTGGCCGGGTTCGCGGAGACGCTGTACATCGACAACTCGGTGCTGCTGAAGACGACCCCGGACGAGATCCTGGACGCCTGGCTGGCCGACGCCGACTACGCCGTGTCGCTGCACAGCTACCGGGACCGCGTGATCGACGAGTTCGACGAGGTCGTCGCGCTCAACTACGACGACGCCGCCCGGGTGCAGGAGCAGCTGCTGCACTACGCCGACCTCTACCCCGACCTCATCCAGCAGCACCCGTACTGGAACGGGATGATCGCCCGGCGCAACACCCCGGAGGTGCAGGCCGCGATGGAGCGCTGGTTCGACCACGTCCTCCGGTTCTCGCGCCGCGACCAGCTCTCGGCGAACGTCACGCTCAGCCTGTCCGGGCTCCGCGTCAACGGCGTGGAGCTGGAGAACTTCGACTCGGACCTGCACAGCTGGCCGGTCGAGGTGGGCCGCAAGATCCACCTGGGCAAGAACAACAAGCGCAACGCCGGGCCGCTGCTCGCCGAGGTCGCGCGGCTCAAGCGCGAGACGGCCGAGCTCTCCGCGCAGCTCGCCGCCCAGGCGGACGATCACCGTGCGTTGGAGGACACGCGCCGCGAGCTGCACGAGACGCGCGAGGCGGCCGCCCGCGACCAGGCCCGGATCGAGGCGGAGTGGCGCGGCCAGCTCCAGGGACTGCTCACCAGCACCTCGTGGAAGGCCTCGGCGCCGATCCGCTGGGTCGGCGACTCGGCCAAGCGCATGCGGGCGAGAGGAAGCCACGATTAGGGTTATCGTCACCGGCGGCGCCGGTTTCATCGGGAGCACACTGGTCGCCGCTCTGCTGAGGCGGGGCGACGAGGTCGTCGTCGTCGACGCGCTGACGCCGTACTACGACCCGGCGCTCAAGCGCGCGGCGCTCGAGTCCGTCGCCGGCCCCGGGCTGACCGTCGTGGAGGCCGACCTCAACACGCTCGATCTCGCGCCCGTCCTCGACGGCGCCGACGCGGTCGTCCACCTCGCCGGCCAGCCGGGCGTGCGCAAGTCGTGGGGCGACGACTTCGTCGCGTACACGCGCGCCAACGTCGACGCCACCCAGCGGGTGCTCGAGTCGATCGTGCGGACCTCGCCGGGCACGCGGTTCCTCTACGCGTCGTCGTCGTCCGTCTACGGCCAGGCCGAGACGTATCCGACCCACGAGGAGATGCTGCCGCGCCCGCTGTCGCCCTACGGCGTCACCAAGCTGGCGGGGGAGCACCTGACCGGCCTCTACGCCGAGAGCTTCGGCGTGCAGACGGCCGCCTTCCGCTTCTTCACCGTGTACGGCCCGCGGCAGCGGCCGGACATGGCCTTCACGCGCTTCCTCGGCGCGGCGCGCGACGGCTCGCCGATCACCGTCTACGGCACGGGCGAGCAGATCCGCGACTTCACGTTCGTCGGCGACATCGTCGAGGCCCTGATCGCCGGCCTGGACGCGACCTCGGCGCTGCCGCGGGTGATGAACCTGTCCGGCGGCAGCAGCGTCTCGGTCAACGAGGTGCTCGAGACCATCGCCGCCGTGACGGGCCGGCGCCTGGACGTGCAGCGCCTCGACCCGGTGCGCGGCGACGTCTTCCGCACCGGCGGGGACAGCACGCGGGCGCGCGAGGCCCTGGGCTGGGAGCCCGAGGTCACGCTGGAGGAGGGCCTCCGGCGGCAGTGGGAGTGGATCCGCTCGCTCTGAGCGTGCCGTCGCTGGCGTGCCGCCGCGGAGTGTGCAGTCTCAGGCACTGAGCCCGGACGGCACCTCCGCCTCGGCTCCGACGACGGCCGCGGACGCGTCCAGCCGGACGATGCCCGAGCCGATGTCGTACGGCGCGATCTCGAACGTGGAGGCGGGCGTCATCCGGTCGAGCGACGTCCCCGCGACCTCCTCGAGGCTGCCTCGCACCGAGTAGGTCCCGGCGCCGAGCGCGTTGCGGTCGATCACGAAGTCCACCTCGTGGAGGCCGGGCTCGGCGGGGATCGTCGTCTCCAGCATCTTGGTGTTGAGACCGTAGACGCCGAGACCGGTCGCGGTCTCGATCGCGATGCCGGCGGCCAGCGGCTGCTGCGGCGCGGTGACGCGGTAGCGGTAGCGGATCACCAGGTCCGACGCGGGCTCGAGCAGGATGGCCTCCGACTTGTCGGCCGGCTCGCGCGAGGTGTCGACGACCCCGGCCACGCGGGGCAGCGCCACGATGCTGTCGATGGTCGCCGTCTTCGGGGCGACCATCGTCGGGTGGGCGGCGTCGTGGTCGATGCGCTGCTGCTCGAAGCCCTGGCGGAGCACGCGCAGGCCCTCGGTGGGGCTGCCGTCGTGGATGAGGTGGCCGTGGTTGAGCACCACGACGCGGTCGCAGAGGCGGCCGACCTGCTCGGCGGAGTGGCTGACCAGCACGATCGTGCGGCCTTCGCGCTGGAACTCCTCGATCTTGTCCATGCACTTGCGCTGGAACGGCTCGTCGCCGACGGCGAGGACCTCGTCCACGAGCAGCAGGTCGGGGTCGACGTGCACCGCGACAGCGAACGCCAGTCGCACGTACATGCCGGAGCTGTAGAACTTGACCTGGGTGTCGATGAAGTCCTCGATGCCGGAGAAGTCCACGATGGCGTCGAAGTACATGTCGGTCTGCTTGCGGGTCAGCCCGAGGATCGCCGCGTTGAGGTAGACGTTCTCGCGCCCGGTCAGGTCGGGGTGGAAGCCGGCGCCGAGCTCGAGGAGCGCGGCCATCCGGCCACGGCGCGACACGGAGCCGGAGGTCGGCTCGATGATGCCGCCGATGACCTTCAGGAGCGTGCTCTTGCCCGAGCCGTTGTGGCCGACCAGGCCGACCGTCGAGCCCATGTCGATCTCGAGCGAGATGTCGCGGAGCGCCCAGAAGTCGTCACGGTGCTTGCGCGACGCGGAGAAGTTGAGGATGCGCTCCTTGAGGGACTTCTCCTTGTGCATGACGAAGCGCTTCGAGACGTCGTCGACGCGGATCAGGGGGATGTCGGTCACCGGTCAGATCTCCTGCGCGAAGTTGCCCTGAAGCCTGGCGAACGCGCGCTGCGAGAGCCAGAGGAGGATGAGGCTGATGCCGAGCGTGATGACGAGGCGCAGCCCGAGCTGGCTGGGCCAGACCTGGGCGGTCGCGCCGGCGCCCTCCAGGCCGCCGGCCCAGAGCGCCTTCTGCATGCCGATGACGGCGATGGTGACGGGGTTCGCGAGGTAGAGCTGCTCGATCCAGTTCCCGTGCAGTGCGTTGTGCACGAAGGTGTACGGGTACACGATCGGCGAGGCCCAGAACAGCACCAGGAGGGCGATCTCGACGAAGTGCTGCGTGTCGCGCAGGTAGACGTTGACCGCGGAGAGCACGAGCCCGACCGCAGTGGCGAACACCACCAGCATGACCACGGCGAGCGGCGCCAGCAGCAGGTTCGGTCCCCAGGGGAAGTGCGAGATGACGACGATGGCGATGATCAGCACCACCATCTGCACGAGGAAGTTGAACAGCGCTCCGCCCACGGAGCTGAGCGGGAAGATCTCACGCGGGAGGTAGACCTTCTTGACGAGGCCGCCGTTGCCGAGGATGGAGCCGGTCGTCGAGGAGACGATCTCCGAGAACAGGCCCCAGATCGTGAGCCCCGTGAAGACGAAGATCGCGAAGTCCGGGGTGTTCCGTGCGGCGCCCAGCACCTGCCCGATGGCGAAGTAGTAGATGAGCAGCTGGATCAGCGGGCGGACGAGGCTCCAGACCAGACCGAGGGAGCTGTCCTTGTAGCGGGCCTTGATCTCGCGCTTGACCAGGAGCCAGAGCAGCTCGCGGTGCGCCCAGATGTCGGCGATCGAGCGACCGCTCCCACGGAAGAACCCCTGCTTCTGACTGATCGTCTGGAAGGGGGTCTCCTCGATGGAGAGCGCTCGGAGCTCTGCTGCGCTGTTGCTCATCGGATGTATGACCGTCTTTCGTCGAGACGCTCGGGTAGGGAGTGCGTCTGTCGTTTTAACGAACGTCATTGTAACCACTGCGGTTGCGAGATCGACGAGGGCCACGTACACGCAAGCTGGGTAGTATGCCCGACGTGCGCCTGGGGTTGGCGCTTCGGGGATTATCGGGGGCAGTTGGGATTGTTGGCGTGGGTCTGATTCAGAAGTCGAAGAACACGGTGAAGGTGATCGCCAAGCGCGGTCTGGAACGGGCGGGCGTCGACCCGGCCGGGCTCCGCAGGAAGCCGCCGCGCCCGGAGATGCCGCGCCCCGCCTTCCGCTACGCCAACGGGCTCAGCACCGAACTGCCGATCTCCGCCGCCGAGCAGTGGCTGTCGGAGGAGGGCGTCCCGCTCGTCGTCGCCGTCTACGGCACACTCACGCCCGACCAGGTCGGCTGGGTGCGTGAGCTGCGCGCACTGCTCCCCGCGCACGTCCTGCTGCCCGCGGCGGCCGCTCCGATCCTCGCCGATCTGGACCCCGTGGTCTACACCACCTGCGAGTTTCTACAGGCGGACGGCACCACCCGGTTCCGTGACGTCCTGCGCTGGGTGCAACGCCACTGGCGGCAGTGCGACCTGCTGCTGGTCGACGCGGACGCCGGGACTCCGTCCCCGCTCGACGTCCTCCGGCTGCAGCATGCGGCGTGGACGTACGACCACGACCGGGAGGTCGGGATCGCGACCCCCGCCTACCTCGTCGACGGCGTGGTGCACCCCGGCTTCGACTACGACCGCGGCCGCGGGGAGTTCGCCTCCACCGGCAGCCCCCGCCACGATCTCGGACAGGACGCCATCCCGCGCTACTCGCTGACCGCGCTCGCGCACGGCACCCTCATCCGCTCGTGGGCGGTGGACGTCGTGGTCGCGCGCAGCACCGACGCCGAGCTCGCCACGACCATCGACGACGACGTGTCGCTGTTCGTCGCGCGCGCCTGGCAGCAGAACATCCGCACGCTGAGCTACAGCCCGGTCCGGCTGGCGCGGGCCTCGCTGCCGACCCCGGCCGTGACGGACGTGCACCGCGGGTGGCTCACCGACCGGCGCGTCACCGGGGAGGACGGCCGGCGGCGCATCATCTTCGTGCTGAACGCGACCACGATCTCCGGGGGCATCCGGGTGGTGTTCGAGGAGGCCGAGGGTCTCGCGGTGCGTGGCTTCGATGTCGAGATCTGGTCGCTGGAGAACCATCCGGAGTGGACGGAGCTCGCCATCCCGGTCACCACCTTCCGCAACTACTTCGACCTGCTGATGGCCCTGCGCGACGAGGAGGCGATCAAAGTCGCCACCTGGTGGGAGACACAGCAGGTGGTCTGGCTCGCGAGCGTCGTCACCGGCATCCCGGTGAGCTACGCGCAGGAGTTCGAGACCTGGTTCTACCCCACGCAGGCCCTGTCGCGGGCGGCCGTCGCCTCCAGCGCGCGCCGCGAGTTCGACCTGCTGACGACGGGCTCGTACCAGGCGGAGGAGTTCGCGGACATCGGCGTCGACTCCACCCTGATCCCCGTCGGCTACGACCCGCGGGTGTTCCACCCGCTGACCCGCGTCGAGCGCAGGGACGACACCGTCCTGGCCCTCGGCCGCTCGTTCTTCCAGAAGAACTTCGCGATGACCGCCGAAGCCTGGCGCTCGCTCGGCGACGACCGGCCGCGGCTGCAGCTCTTCGGGTACGAGCCCGACCTCCTCGTGGACGAGCGCGTCCACTACGAGCTGCGGCCGTCGCACCGGCGCGTCAACGAGCTCTACAACGAGGCGACGGTCTTCGTCCTGACCTCGATCCACGAGGGCTTCGGCCTCCCGCAGCTGGAGGCGATGGCGGCCGGCTGCCCGGTGATCGCGACGGACTCGCACGGCAACCGGGATTTCTGCGAGGACGAGGTCAACTGCCTGATCGTCCCGCAGAACGATCCGGACGCGCTCGCCGCGGCCATCCGCCGGCTGTTCGGCGACCCCGAGCTGCGCCGCCGGCTCAGCGAGGCGGGGCTGAAGACTGCGGAGCGCTACACCTGGCCCGTCGTCACCGACGAGCTGGCGGAGTACTACAACACGGTGGAATAAGCCGGGGCGCCCCGCTATCGCGCCGGGCGCACCAGCCGCAGCACGCGGCGCTTCGCCTTCGCCCCGACCGCCCAGGCCCTGCTCCGCCGGACGGTGGCGCGCCAGCCCGTCGGCGGCGACGCGGCGACCTCCGGGAGGGCGTCGGCCGACACGCTGGAGAGCAGGGTCGGCTCCGGGTACTCCCGCAGCGAGCCGAGGATCAGGTCGCGCAGCGGCTTCGTGGTCGCGGACCAGCGCCACTCGTCGCGGATGGCCGCGATCCGTTCACGCATCGCGGCCGCGGTCTCCCGGTCGGTCGCGATCGAGCGGATCGCGTCGGCCGTGGCCGCCACGTCGCCGATGGGCGTCGCGACGCCGAGCCCGGCGCGTTCGATGTAGTCGGCGAACCAGTCGCCCTGCGAGACCACGCTCGGCAGGGTCGCCCAGAAGTGGTCGAGGATGCGGGTGCGGAACGAGTAGTGCGTCTCGAGCGAGTCCCGATGCGCCGAGATCGCGAGGTCGGCGTCGAGGAGGTAGTCGGCGCGCTCGCCGGCGGGCACCCACTCGTCGAGGAAGATCACGGACGTCCCGAGCACGCCCAGCTCGGCGGCGACGGCCTGCGCCCTGGCGACCGCGGGAGGCCGGCCGATCGTCGCGTTGGGGTGCACGGTGCCGTAGAAGACCAGCTTGTAGCGCGGGTCCTCCTCCGCCAGCGCCGCAATGGCCCGGATCGGCGTCTCGGCGTCGAACCAGTCCCAGATCCCGCCTGCCCACAGCACGACGATGTCGTCGTCCGTGATGCCGTGCTGCCCGCGCAGCCCGTGCCGGGCCTGGACGGGCTCGTGCTCCTCCATGCCGAACGGCGCGAGGCCGATGATCGCATCGAGCGGCCGCGCCTCGAGCGTGCTCGGCAGCAGGCCGCCGGCGGCCATGATGTAGCCCAGCCAGTAGTCGCGCTGGCGTTCGTTGGACGCGACGAAGTAGGAGCCGGCCTGGGCGCAGAACCGGAAATACTTGAGCAGTTCGCGGTACTCGCGGTCCTTGCCCACCGCGTCGCTGAAGCCGCTGATCACCTCGGCGCCGACGGTCTCCACCGGCAGCGCGTTGTAGAGGTCGAAGACGAGCCGCACGTTGCGCTCCACGGCGAGCCGGGCCACGTTGGTGTCGATGAACTGGCAGAACACGACGTCGGAGGCCGCGATCAGCAGCTCCAGCTCCTGGCGCGAGGAGTACGAGGTCACAGTGACGCCGGGGGCGTCGACCTCCACCGCCACGCTGCCGGAGACCCCGAGCGCGAGGGTGACCGCCATCTCCGGCGCGAGCGACCTGGCCACCGCGACCGCGCGCATGCCCGGGCCGGCCATCCGCTTGCCGACGACGTCGCCGGCGACCACGAGCAGCCGGGGCTCGCCGACGCGCGAGGGGGCTGTCTGTACCATTGATAACCGACTCTCTCACTCAGCGCTTGGATGTCATGAATCGCACCACGATCAGCTCTGCCGCACGATCGATCGCCACCCGGATGCCCGCCGGCCTGAAGGACAGGCTGCGGAAGCCCCTGGCCGATCGCTCGTTCCAGACTAATACGCACGGCCTCCACGTCGACCCCGCCGTGCTCGCCTGGACGGCGGCGAACCGCCGCCCGGTGAGCATCGTCATCCCGAGCTACAACGACGTCCCGCTGCTGACCGAGTGCCTGGCGAGCGTCGCGGAGACGGCGGCCGGCTTCGACTACGAGGTGATCGTGGTCGACGACTACTGCGAGCCGGAGAACAGCGCGCGCCTGCGCGAGCTGGAGTCCGAGCGCGTGCGGATCGTGTTCAAGGAGCGCCGCATGGGCTTCGCGGTCTCGGTGAACGTCGGGATGGCGCAGGCGAAGCACGACCTCGTGCTGCTCAACTCCGACATCGTCGCCCAGCCCGGCTGGCTCGACGCGCTGCAGTTCGCCGCGTACGGGCGCGATCCGGCCATCGGCCTGGTCAGCCCGAAGCTGGTGTATCCGGACGGGCGCATCCAATACGGCGGCACCTACTACGCGCGGGTGCTCGCACCGCAGTGGTTCGGGCACCTCTACGTCGGCAGCGCGGCGACCCGGCCGCTCGCCAACGTCGCAGGCTACAACCGATCGATCTCCGGCGCGTGCGTCTACGTGCGCCGGGAGGCGTACGAGGCCCTCGGCGGCCTGGACGAGACGTACTGGCTCGGCTTCGAGGACGTCGACTACGGGCTGCAGGCGTGGAGCGCGGGCATCCGGTGCTGGTACGAGCCGCAGTCGCTGCTCATCCACCACGAGTCGGCCTCCCGCGGCTACAGCCAGGGCGCGCGCGAGCTCGCCTCGATGCGGCACTTCTGGCGCCGCTGGCGCGGGCTCTTCCTGGAGCGCACGGTCGAGGAGCCGCTGCGCGCCGACGTCGTGCTCAGCCCGGCCGCCCCCGCCTCCTGGCGCCGCTACGTTCGCGAGCAGGTGGCCGCGCTCACCGCGGCCGGTCTGGAGACGCGCCTGCACGAGCAGGCGGCGACCGGCGCCGACGAGGAGCTCGTGGCGCTGCTCTCCGCAGAGCCGTCGCTCGTCGTCTGCGCCGACTGGGGTGCGGCGGAGACCGTCTGGCTGTCGACGCTGGCGGCCGGCAAGCCGATCTACCTGCTGCCGGGCGTGGAGAGCGGCGCGTATCCTGCCGACCCCGCCCTACAGATGTCGATCGTCGCCGGCTACCGTCCCGAGTTCGACTACATCGCACCCAACCGCTGGACGGCGGACCAGCTGCGCGCCGAGACCGCCTGGGAGGTGCGCCACCGGGTGGTCCCCGCCCTGACGCTTCCCGAGCCGGTGGCGGGGGAGGCGTCCCCGGTGCCGCTCATCGTCACCGTCGGCCTCGACGCCGCAGGGCGCGCCCGGCTGGACGGCCTGGTCTACGCGCGGGGCGCCCGCGTCGAGCACCTGACGGAGGCCGACGTCGTTGAGGACGCGGCCCGGCTCGCCGCGCTGCGCCCGGCCGTCGTGATCGCGCTCGGCGAGTTCGCGCACAGCGCCGTCCCGCTGTCGCTGATGGCCGCGGGCGGCGCCTTCGTCGGCGCAGCGAACCCGCGCA
Organism: Leifsonia sp. NPDC056824; assembly: GCF_042789575.1. NCBI lineage: Bacteria > Bacillati > Actinomycetota > Actinomycetes > Micrococcales > Microbacteriaceae > Leifsonia > Leifsonia sp. NPDC056824. The sequence continues at coordinate 279,524 of NZ_JBHUAV010000003.1, forward strand.
CAACCTGGGAGGTCCTGGACGGCTACAACGCCCTCCTGGTCGACCCGGGGTCGGACGAGGCGCTCGGCCGGGCGCTCGACGACCTCCTCGGCGACGCGACCCACCGCGCGGAGCTCGCGGCCAACGGCCGTCGGTCCGCGGAGCGCGCCGCCGCGCTCGCGCCGCAAGAGCTGCTCGGCGCGCTGCGGAGCATCGCGCGCGTCCCGGTCTGACCGCGGAGCGGACCCAGGTTCGCCCGCGGGGTGGCCGCTAGACTTTCCGGCGGTCGCGCCACGGCCTACAGTCGGGCGCGATGCCGGACGAGAGGAATGTGACCGGATGAAGAAGCGCCGCCCTGGTGTCGTGTCCGTCGTGCTGGTGAACTTCCGAGGCGCGGACGACACGGTCGAGAGCGTCGCGGGCCTCCGCGCCCTCGACTGGCCCGCCGACCGGCTGGAGATCGTCGTGGTCGAGAACGGCTCGGGCGACGACAGCCTCGAGAAGCTCCGCGCCCTCGGCGACGACATCGTCCTGATCGACTCCGGCGCCAACCTGGGCTTCACCGGAGGCTGCAACCTCGGCGTCGCGTCGGCGACCGGCGAGTTCATCGCGTTCCTCAACAACGACGCGCGCCCCCACGCCGACTGGATCAGCGCGGCGATCGACACCTTCGCCGCCGGCCGCGACATCGGGGCCGTCGCCAGCAAGGTCCTCGACTGGGAGGGCGAGGAGGTCGACTACGTCGACGGGGCCATCACCTGGTACGGGATGGGCTACAAGCCGCACGCCGGCGAGAAGGACCGCGGGTCGTGGGACGTCGAGAAGGACGTGCTCTTCGGCACGGGCGCCGCGATGTTCATCCGCGCCGACGTCTTCGACGCGCTGGGCGGCTTCGACGACGACTTCTTCATGTTCTACGACGACGTCGACCTGGGCTGGCGGCTCAACCTGCTCGGCTACCGGTTCCGCTTCCAGCCGGCCTCGCTGGCGTACCACAAGCACCACGCCACCATGAAGAAGTTCGGGAACTTCCGCGAGGAGTACCTGCTGGAGCGCAACGCCCTCTACACGCTCTACAAGAACCTCGGCGACGAGCTGCTGGACGACACCCTCGCCGCGGCGGTGCTGCTCGCGGTGCGCCGCTCGGTCGCCCGCGGCGGCCTCGACTCGGCCGCCCTCGACCTCCGCAACCCGGGCGGCGACGACCAGCCGGCGCTCGAGGTGTCCAAGTCGACGATGGCCGGCGTGTTCGCCATCGACCGGTTCGTCGAGCTGCTGCCGCAGATGACGGACAAACGCAACGCCATCCAGGCGAGCAGGGTGCGCAGCGACCGCGCCCTGCTGTCGCTGTTCGGCAAGGTCGACGAGCCGGCGTACCCGATCGACTCCTACCTCGACGGCTATGCCAAGATCGTGGGCAGCATGGACGTTCTCGCAGGTACCGACCGACGCCGCGTCCTCGTCATCACCGGGGACCCGATCGGCCAGCGGATGGCGGGGCCCGCGATCCGCGCCTGGCACATCGCCGAGGCGCTCTCCGACGAGCACGAGGTGCGCCTGGTGTCGATGACGTCGGTCGAGCGGCTCGACGCCCCCTTCGAGCTAGCCACGGTCTCCCACCACCGCCCGTCGACGATGGCGCCGCACGAGAAGTGGGCGGACGTGATCGTCTTCCAGGGCAACGCCCTGGCGCTGTTCCCCGCGCTGGCGAAGTCGAACAAGATCCTCGTGGTCGACGTCTACGACCCGATGCACCTGGAGCAGCTCGAGCAGGGCCGCGGCAAGTCGTTCGGCCAGTGGAACACCCAGATCGACGACGCCACCCGCACCCTCAACCAGCAGCTGGAGCGCGGCGACTTCTTCCTCTGCGCCAGCGAGCGGCAGCGGCACTTCTGGCTGGGCCAGCTCGCCGCCCTCGGCCGGATCAACGCGTTCACCTACTCGCGCGACTCGGAGCTGGACTCGCTGATCGCGATCGCGCCGTTCGGGATCAGCGGCGCCGACCCCGTCCAGTCGCGGCACGCGATCCGCGGGACGGTCCCCGGCATCGGGGCCGACGACAAGGTGATCGTCTGGGGCGGCGGCATCTACAACTGGTTCGACCCGGAGACCCTGATCCGCGCCGTCGCACGGGTCGGCGAGCGGCACAGCGACCTGCGGCTGTTCTTCATGGGCGTCAAGCACCCCAACCCGGACGTGCCGGAGATGGAGGCCGTGAGCCGCTCGCGCGCGCTGGCCTCCGAGCTCGGGCTGCTCGGCAGCTCGGTGTTCTTCAACGAGAGCTGGGTTCCGTACGAGGAGCGCCAGGACTACCTGCTCGACGCCGACCTCGGCGTCTCCACGCACTTCCAGCACGTCGAGACGACCTTCTCGTTCCGCACGCGCATCCTCGACTACCTCTGGGCCGGCCTGCCGATCGTCACGACCGAGGGCGACTCCTTCGGCGACCTCGTCGCCGCCCAGGAGCTCGGCGCGTCGGTCCCCGAGCGCGACGTCGACGCGCTCGCGGACGCGCTCGAGCGGCTGCTCTACGAGGCGGGCCCCCGCGAGAGCGCGCGGGCCAATGTGGCGCGCGTCCGCGAGGAGTTCCGCTGGAGCCGCACGCTGGCGCCGCTCGTCGAGTTCTGCCGCAACCCGGTCCCCGCGGCCGACCGCGAGCCGTCGAAGGCCTCGGGCGGCGCCGTCCGCAAGGTCACGATCACGCCGCGCACCGGGCTGCGCCGCGACATCGACCGCGCGGCGTACTACCTGCGCGAGGGCGGGGTCTCCGCGGTGATGGAGCGGTACAAGGCGCGCTCGGAGCGCCGGAAGCAGGCCGGCTCGGCCTGAGCCGTGTCACCCGAACCGGGGGTGCTCGATCCGGCGGCTGGGCGTGTACAAACGCATGTATTTCGCCGGAAGCGGAATATGGTGGAACAAACGTTCCATCCTGCGGGTCTCACTGGGGCCATTCAGCTCACCGGGTAGGAGTACCGGAATGCCTCCGAAACGCATCGTGGCATGCGCTGTCGCCCTCGTCCTCGCCGTCTCGGCGGCGCTGGTCGGCGGTCTGAGCCAGCCCACGCCTGCGCACGCGCTCGACGGCTCGCAGTTCGATCCCGGCGAGATCATCTCCGACGCCAACTTCTACGACTCCGCCGCGATGACGCAGGCGGACATCCAGGCCTTCCTCTCCAGCAAGGCCGGCTGCGGGAACAGCCAGTGCCTCACCTCGGGCCAGTTCCCGACCTCCAGCAAGGCCGCGGACGCGATGTGCCAGGCCTACGCCGGAGGGGGCACCGAGTCCGCGGCGGCCATCATCTTCAAGGTCCAGCAGGCGTGCAGCATCAGCGCCAAGGTCATCCTCGTCACGCTCCAGAAGGAGCAGGGCCTGGTCACCACGTCATCGCCGACCACCAACCAGATCTACAAGGCGATGGGCTACGCCTGCCCGGACACGTCGGCCTGCGACACCACGTACTACGGGCTGTTCAACCAGATCTACAGCGCAGCCCACCAGCTCGTTCGCTACGGCAACCCGCCTGGCACCTCCAACTACTTCACCTGGTTCCCCGTCGGCTCGCCCGTCGCGGTGCGGTACAGCACCACCCCGCCGCCGGACTGCGGCGCCCCGGTCATCACCATCAAGAACAAGGCGACGGCGGCGCTCTACTACTACACGCCGTACCAGCCCGATCCGGCCGCGCTCGCCAACCTGTACGGCGTCGGCGGGGCCTGCTCGAGCTACGGCAACCGCAACTTCTGGGTCTACTACAACCAGTGGTTCGGCGACCCGGTCGGCGGCGGGAACCCGTTCGGCAACATCGAGCTGCTCAAGGGATCGCCGGGCAAGGTCCAGGTGTCCGGCTGGGCGATCGACCCCGACACGTCCGCGCCGATCACTGTGCACGTCTACGTCGGCGCCGTCGGAACCCCGGTCCAGGCGAACCTGACCCGCTCCGACGTCGCCGCCGCCTACCCGGGCCTCGGGACCCAGCACGGGTTCAACGCGACCGTACCGGTCACGCAGAGCGGGCCGCAGCAGGTGTGCGTCTACGCGATCAACGTCGGCTCGGGCGGGAACACCGTGCTCGGCTGCCAGACCCTCACCCTCTACGGCGGGTCGCCGTTCGGGTCGATGGAGGCCGCGACCCAGAACGCCGACGGCACCGCGACGGTTGCGGGCTGGGCGATCGACCCCGACGTCACGACGCCGATCACCGTCCACCTCTACGTCGACGGGGTGGGCGTGGCCTACACCGCGGACAAGGTGCGGGCGGACGTCGCCGCGCTCTACCCGGACTACGGCGGAGCGCACGGCTACCAGCTCAACACCCCGGTCCTCTCCCCGGGACCGCACACGATCTGCGTCTACGGGATCAACACCGGCGCCGGCGCGAACGCCTCGTTCGGCTGCCAGGACGTCGTGCGCCCCGGCGCGATCCCCGAGCAGGGCCGGGCGCCGGTGGGCGCGCTCGAGTCGATCACGACCCAGGGGTCGACGATCAGCGCGAGCGGCTGGGCCATCGACCCCGACACGGCGTCGCCGATCAAGGTGCACGTCTACGTCGACAGCACGGGCACCCCCTTCACGGCCTCCGGCCTCCGCGCCGACGTCGCCAAGCTGTACCCGGACTACGGTCCGGCGCACGGCTTCTCCGCACAGGTCACCTCGCCGATCGGGCCGCACAACGTCTGCGTGTACGCGATCAACACCGGTGCGGGCGGGAACACCCTCCTCGGCTGCAAGCAGGTCGTGGTCCAGGGCACGGTGACCGAGCAGGGCCGGCCGCCGATCGGCAACCTCGAGAACATCTCCGTGGCCTCCGACGGGACCGTCAGCGTCTCCGGCTGGGCGCTCGACCCCGACACCGTCGCGTCCATTCCTGTGCACGTCTACATCGACGGCGCGGGCACGGCGCTCACCGCCGACGGCACCCGTGCCGACGTGGCGCGCGTCTACCCGGCGTACGGATCGTGGCACGGCTTCTCCGCTCAGCTCAAGGCCGGCGGCGGCAACCACACCGTCTGCGTCTACGCGATCAACACCGGCGCGGGCGGAAACGTCGTGCTCGGCTGCAAGGGCGTCGCCGTGCCGACGGTGATCGCCGACCAGGGGCGTCCGCCGATCGGCAACCTCGACTCGGTGCAGGCCGTCGCCGGCGGCATCCGCACCACCGGCTGGACGATCGACCCGGACACCGTCGCCCCCATCACGGTGCACATCTACGTCGACGCGACGGGCGCCCCCTACCAGGCGGACAGGCAGCGGTCGGACGTCGGCGCGATCTACCCGGTGTACGGGGCGTCGCACGGGTTCGACCAGACGATCACGGCCGCGCCGGGGACGCACACGGTCTGCGTCTACGCCATCAATACCGGGCCGGGAGGCAACGTTGCGCTGGGATGCAGGTCGGTTCTCGTAAGCTAAGTGCCGACCATAACCAGAAAGTCGTCTATGTCCCGCTTCCTGTCCTCCGTCGGCGCGCGCCCGTGGCTGTCCGGCCTCCTGGTGTTCCTCGGCCTCGCGCTCGCCTCCGGCGCCTGGGCGGTCTCGACCCCCCTGGGGGCCAGCCCCGACGAGCCGTCGCACATCATCAAGGCCGCCTCGGTGGTGCGCGGCGAGCTGATCGGCGCCACCACGAACGAGCCGGCGACCACCAAGGTCACCGTGCCGGGTGACCTCGCGAACGCCCGCAAGTGGCCGTGCTTCGCGTTCCAGCAGGACAAGCCGGCGAGCTGCCAGGGCGTCTTCTCGAGCGGACCCGACGCGACGGCGGAGACCTCCGCCGGCCTCTACAACCCCGTGTACTACACGCTCGTCGGCTGGCCCAGCCTGCTGACCGACAACGCCAAGGCAGCGGTCTTCGGGATGCGCGCGATGGGCGCGATCCTCTGCTCGGCGTTCCTGGCCCTCGGCTTCGTCGCGCTGCGGCGCCTCGGCATCCCGTTCTTCGCGGGCATCGTCACCTTCGCCGTCGCCACGCCGATGGTGCTGTTCCTCAACGCCTCCGTGAACCCCAACGGGCTGGAGGTGGCCTCGGGCGTCGCCCTGCTCTCGCTGCTGCTCGCCCTCGTGCGCGGGGAGGGGTCTGCGGGGCGCGGGCTCCTGTTGACGCTTTCGGTGGTCAGTGCGGCCATCCTGGCGAACATGCGCGGGCTCTCGCCGCTCTGGGTCGCCATCATCGGCGTCATCGCGCTCGTCGGAGCGCGCCCCGGCCGGCTGCCCGAGCTGCTGCGCCGCCCGAGCACCTGGGTGGCGCTCGGCGGCATCGCGGTGACGACCGGCTTCGCCATCGCCTGGATCCTCGGAACGAACACCCTCAACGCGATGGGCACCTACCCGGGCGCCGGCACGACGCCGTGGTACTACGCGTTCGTGACGATGGTGCTCAACCGCTCGATCGACCCCGGCTTCGTCGGCGTCTTCGGCTGGCTCGACACGTTCCCGCCCGGCTACGTCGTGGCCGTCTGGGGAGCGCTCGCCGGCGGCGTCGCGCTCGTCGCGCTCGTGATCGCGCGGGGACGCCTCCTCGCCGCGTTCGCCATCGCCGCGGCCGCGCTCGTCCTGGTGCCCGCCGTGACCCAGGCCGGCTCGGTGATGCACTCCGGCTACATCTGGCAGGGCCGCTACGCGCTGGTCGCCTACGCCTCGCTCGTCATCGTCGGCGGCCTGGCGCTGGCGGAGCGGTTCGACCGCGGCGTGCTCGCCTCCGTGTTCCTCCGCCGGGCGACCTGGACGGTGGCCGTCGTGGTCGTCAGCGCGCAGCTGCTGGCGCTGGCGTTCACCACGAAGCGGTACTCGCTGGGCGTCGACGTCGAGTGGTTCAGCTTCTTCCGGCACCCGGGCTGGCTCCCGCCGGGCGGCGCTCTGATCTGGCTGATCGCCCTGGTGGTCGGCCTGGCCGTCGTCGCGGTCGGCTGGCGCGCCGGCACGCTCGCCGCTGTGACCGGGGCCGCAGCGCCCGGCAGGGTGGAGCGCGACAGCGCGTCGGAGACCGCTGAGCGTCCGGAGACTGACCGTCCGGAGACCCCTGGCGAGCCGGAGGCCGACGAGCCCGAACAGGATCGCGACGACGCGCGGTCGGAGACCCCGTCCACCGACGCCCTGCCCGCTCGGTGAGCGCGGGGGCGGGGCCGGCGCGGCCCTGGCTGGTCTTCGTCCTGGCGTTCGCCCTCTACGCCGCGATGGCGTCCGTGTGGGCGCTGGCGTCGCCGGTCTACGCCGTCCCGGATGAGAACGCGCACGCGGTGAAGGCGATCGCGCAGGTGCGCGGCGAGCTCGTCGGGCACCGCGAGCCCGGCGTGCGGCAGCTCGTGATGGACCTGCCGAAGGAGTACTCCTACTCGCCCCAGCTGCTCTGCTTCGCGACCCACCCGGAGGTCCCCGGCGACTGCGGCGTGGCGGTCGGCAGCAGCCAGGGCAGCGACTGGGCGGCGACCTGGGTCAGCACCTACAACCCTCTCTATTACTACCTCGTCGGCTGGCCGAGCCTCCTGTTCGGCGGCCCGGCCGGGATCTTCGCGATGCGCCTGGCGAGCGCCCTGCTCGGCGCGCTGCTGTTCGCGTGGGGCGTGCAGGCGGGGATGGCGTCGCTGCGTTCGCGGTTCGTGCCGCTGGCGCTGGCCTTCGCTGCGATGCCGATGGTCGTCTACCTGACCGGGGCGGTGAACCCCAACGGAGCCGAGATCCTCGCCGCCGTGGCGCTCGTTCCCGCCCTGCTGAGGCTGCTGGAGAGCCACGATCCGCTCGCGCCGCCGCCCACCCTCTCCCGCCGGTACCTCTGGCTCGTCGTCACGGTCTCGGCCGTCCTGCTGGCAAATGTCCGCGCGCTCGGCCCGCTGTGGCTGGTGCTGGTCGTCGCGCTCTGCCTGCTGGCGGTGGGCTGGCGGGCGACCCGCAGCCTGTTCACGACGGCGCGCAGCTACGTCTGGCTGGCGATCATCGCCGCCGGCAGCGTGTTCTCGATCGGCTGGACGCTGTCCGGCGGCAGCCTCTCCGGCCAGGCCGAGCGGGGCGACGCGCCGATCGTGGGCGCGGGCTTCCTGCAGGGCGCGGCCTACATGGTGCGGGCGACGCCCACCTTCGCGACGCAGGCGCTCGGCTACTTCGGCTGGTTCGACGCCCCTCTGCCCGGTTTCGCGTTCTGGCCGGCGATCGCCGCCCTCGCGGTGCTCGTCGTGCTGGCGTTCACCGCCTCGCGGCGCCGCGACGTCCTGACGCTCGCCGTGGGGGTCGTCGCCGCCTTCGCCGTCCCGGTGGTCGTGCAGGCATACAGCGTGCACCAGACCGGGGTGATCTGGCAGGGCAGGTACGGGCTCTTCCTCGACCTCGCCGTGCTGCTGCTGGCCGGCTGGATCCTCTCGCGCGACGGAGGGGACCGGCTCGCGTTCGCCGCGGGGCGCCTGACGGTGGTCGTCGGCGCGCTCGTCGCCGTGTTCGCCTGGCTGTCGCTGTTCTACGTCCTCCGCCGCTACGTCGTCGGCAACGGCAAGCCGGTCGGCGCGATGCTCAAGGCGCCGCAGTGGCAGCCTCCGCTCGGCTGGCCCACGCTGCTGGTGGCGTTCGCACTGCTGGCTGCGGCGTTCGTCGTGTTCCTGTGGTGGCTCTGGCGGTCGGCGGAGCGGCGGGCCGTGGATGCCTGAGCCGCACCGGGACGGCCCGCTGCGGATCGCCGTCGTCTACGACTGCCTCTACCCGGTGAACACCGGCGGCGGCGAGCGGGTGTACCGCGCGATCGCGGAGCTCCTCGTCCAGCGCGGCCACGCCGTCGACTACCTGACCCGGAGCCAGTGGGAGGCCGGAGCGGCCCCGGCGACGCCGTTCCGGGTGCACTCCATCTGGCGCGGCGAGATCGCGACGGCGGACGGCACCCGGACGACCGGGGCGGCGCTCGGCTTCGCGGCCGCCGTCTTCCGCGCGCTCGTCCGCCGGCGCCGCGACTACGACCTCGTCCTCGTGAGCGCGCTGCCGCCGCTCAACGTGCTCGCCGCGCGCCTGGCGCTGCTCGGCTCCCGGGTGTGGCTGGCGGCGGACTGGCTGGAGGTCTGGCCGCTGCGCAAGTGGCGCGAGTACTCCGGGCTCCTCGTCGGCGGTCTCGCGTGGGCCGTGCAGTCGCTCGGGCTGCGCGCGAGCGACGAGGCGACGGTCAACAGCCGGTTCACGCTGGAGCGCGCGCACCGCGGCGGCCTCGACGCGCCCAAGGGACTCGTGCTGGGGCTGCTCGACCTCGTGCCGGAGGCCGTGGCCGTTGCCACGCCCGCGCCGGAGGTCGAGCCGGGGAGGGTGTTGTTCGCCGGCCGGCACATCCCTGACAAGCGGCTCCCGACGCTGCCGGCCGCGCTGCTGGTGGTGGCGCGCGAGCACCCCGGCGTCCGCCTGGTGGTCACCGGCTCCGGCTCCGAGACCGGCGCGCTGCTCGCCGCGGCGGCCGAGGCCGGCGTGGAGGTCGACCTCCGTGGCCGGGTGACCGACACCGAGCTGGAGACGCTGATGGCGACCGCCGCGGTGCTGGTGAACCCGTCGCGCCGCGAGGGTTTCGGTCTCGTGGTCGCGGAGGCCGCCGCCCACGGCACCCCGAGCGTCGTGGTGGCGGGGGAGGACAACGCCGCGGCCGAGCTCGTCGCCGACGGCGTCAACGGCTACGTCGCGGCGTCCACCGCGCCGGAGGAGCTCGGCGCCGCGATCGGCCGCGCCCTCGACGACGGCGAGGCGCTGCGCACGAGCACCCTGGTGTGGTTCCGCGACGCCAGGGCGTCGTCGCGGCTGGACGCCTCCGTCGACGCGCTGCTGGCCCGCTACCGGGCGGCCAGGACGCGCTGAAAGACCTCCAGGGTCCGGCGGCTCGTCCGCTCCCAGGAGAACCCGCCGGCGCGGTTCAGGCCCTGCTCGGCCCGCTGCGCGCGCTGGTCGGGCGACTCCCACAGCCGCGCGATCGCGGCGGCCCACTGCGCCGTGTCGGTCGGCGGGACGAACACCGCCGCGTCGCCGGCCACCTCGCGCAGCGGAGGGATGTCGGCGCAGACGACCGCGGCGCCGCGCGACATCGCCTCCAGCACGGGGAGGCCGAACCCCTCGAAGCGCGACGGCACGACCACCAGGGCCGCCCGCGCGTAGAGGGCCTCCAGCTCGGCCTCCGACACCCAGCCGACGAAGTCCACGTCGCCCGCGATGCCCAGCCGGCCGGCGAGCAGGCGGAGCGGGTCGCCCTCGGCCCCTCCCGTCACGACGAGGCGGGGACGGGCGGCGGGGGCGAGCCGGGCGTACGCCTCGAAGACGGTCTCGACGTTCTTGTGCGGCATCCGGTTTCCGACCGTCAGGACGATGTCGCGCGCCCCGGACCCGGTCGCGGCCTGCGCGGTCGCCCGCCCGGCCAGCGGGATGGCCGTGACCCGCGACGGGTCGACGCCGAGCACGCGGACGATGTCGGCGCGGGAGGCCTCGCTGACGGTCACCACCTCGGCGGCGTTGCGCGCCGCCCTCCGGATCATCCAGCGCAGCACGCCCGCGTACCGGCCCGGCACCCACTCCGGGTGCACGAACGGCAGCAGGTCGTGCACGGTCAGCACCACGGGGACCGGCGCGCGCAGCGGGCCGACGTTCGCGGGGCTGTGCACCAGCGCGGCGCCCGTGCGGCGGACCCAGCCGGACAGCGCCGTCAGCTCCCCGCGCGCCCAGGCCACGCGGTTCTCGCCGCTGACGCCCGAGCGGACCAGCTCGCCGGGGAACCAGCCGAGGTCCAGCCCTTCGGCCTCGCGGGAGATCAGGCCGGCGAACTCCACGTCGCCCGGCGGCATCGCGCTGTAGAGCTCGCGGACGTACGACTCCATCCCGCCCTTGCCGCCGGTGAGGAACAGCAGGTCGACGAGGATGCGCGGCACGCCGGTCAGCCTATCCCGCCCGCGCCGAGCGCAGCGGTGCGGCGGCGGCGCGCGACCTCGTACGTCGCGGCCTGCAGAAGCTCGCCGAGCAGCAGCACCCCGAAGATCCAGGTCAGCTGGCCGGACGGGACCACGGCGAGCGTCACGCCGAAGGTGACGACCGCGACCGAGGCCCGCAGGATCGTGAGCAGCTTCGCCTCGCCCATCCGCCGCAGGCTCGCGAACGGGATGGTGGTCGCCAGTGACGCCGCGCGCCAGAGGCAGGCGGCGATCAGCGGCACGAGCGTCGCGCTGATCGTCCAGTTGCTGCCGAACACGAACCCGAACACCCCCAGCAGCTCGCACACCACGATCACGACCAGCGCGCCGAACGTCGCGGCGGCCGACAGCAGGATGTCGAGCGGGGCGTGGTGCTTGAGCAGCCGGAGGCGCATGAAGTTGAGCGGGATCGCGAGCAGGCCGGAGACCGTCGAGATGGAGGCGAACAGCACGGCGTGCAGCGGCCCGAGCAGCCCGAGGATCGCCGTGTTGAGCAGCGGATAGACCCCGCCGGTGATCCCGACGTCGGCGACGACCCAGGCCATGACGCGCGGCTCCGGGGCGGAGGCGACGTGCGAGACGGGCATCGAGCGGACGATGGTCGCGCCGACGATGCCGGCCACCAGGGGGATCATCGCCCACGGCGCGCCGGCGAACCCGGCGAGCACGCCGACCAGGGCCCCGGCCCCGACCGAGAGCGCCGCCCAGAACTCGCGGCCGTCGAGCCGCTCGGCGACCGACACGCCGCGCCCCACCTCCAGCGCCGCGACGAGCACCGGCAGGGCGATGCACACGACGACGGCCGAGTGGTAGCCGATCGCCACCGCGACGGCGGCGAGCAGCGCGAGCGCGGCGAGCCAGCGCGGGAACGTGACGCGGCGGGCCGTTCCGGCCGAGCTCAGCCGCGACTCGACGACGACCGCGAAGGTGAGCTGCCCCGCGAAGGTGGCGAGCATCGCGGCGACCGAGATGGCGCCCTGCTCGGGCAGCGTGAACAGCCGCGACGCGATCGAGATGGTCGCCGGCGGGATCACCGCCAGGGACACGCCGCCGACGAGCGTCACGAGCGACATGGCCGCGCGACGCAGGGTGATCTCGGGAGGGAGGTCGTCGGTCACGCTCACGCCTTCCGGTCCGACACGCGCAGGCGCAGCGACGCGACGAACCCGATCGAGCGGTCGACGCCGGGTACGCGACGGGCACGCCGGTCCGCACGGCCTCCCGCGCGCCAGCCCGCGATCCGGCCGGTGGTCGAGGCGAGGTCGCGCGAGAGCACCAGGTCGCCCGCGCACACGATGAGCTCGGTGACGAGCGCACGCAGGCCGTAGCGCCCGCTCAGCACGCCGTAGGCGCGCAGCAGGTAGCCGCGGCCGAATCCCGCCCTACGGCGCTGCGTCGCCGAGCCCCGCCCGGAGGTGGCGCCACCCAGGTGCACGCCCCGCGCGTCCGGGACGGCGACCGTGGCCCAGCCGGCGGTGCTCAAGCGCAGGGCGAGGTCCAGCTCCTCGCCGTACATGAAGATCCCCTCGTCGAGCACGCCGACCTCCTCCAGCGCCGAGCGCCGGAACGCGGCGACCGCGCCGTACGGGCCGAGCAGCCGGTGGCCGCCGCCGGAGAGGGCCTCCTCGACCGTGGCGCCGGCCGAGCGCACGAAACCGGCCATCGTCGGGTCGGCGGTCAGGCCGTAGGCGTCCACCCGGCCGTCCGGCTTGGTGAGCAGCGGGACGGCGCTGCCCGCCCGGGGCGCGGCCTCCAGGGCGGCCGCGAGGGACTCCAGGAGGCCGGGGTCGGCCTCGACGTCGTTGTTCACCAGGACGACGATGTCGCCCGTGCCGTGCCTGATCCCGGCGTTGCACGCGGCGGCGAACCCGCGGTTCTCCGGCAGCACGAGGAGCTCGGCCCACGGCTGCGCCGCGGCCAGCCGGGCGGCGCTGTCGTCGGGGCTGCCGTCGTCCACCACGATGACGCGGGACGGCACGGTCTGGGCCGCCAGAGAGTCGAGACAGGCGCTGCTGAGCCGCCAGTTGCCGTAGACGGGTACGACGACGTCGATGGCTGGGGTCACCGGCGCGTCATCCTGTTCACGACACCCACTATCGCATCTCCCGCAGCCTGTCGGGTCTGACCCGCAGTACCACGTAGGATTCGAGGTGTCTATCCGTCTGCCAGAGAGCCTTGAACACATGCAAACCGTGGACACCGTCGAACTGTCGATCGTGATGCCATGCCTCAACGAAGCCGAGACGCTCGCCGTCTGCATCGACAAGGCCCAGTCCTACCTGACCAGGAGCGGCGTCTCCGGTGAGATCATCGTCGCCGACAACGGCAGCACGGACGGCTCCCAGGCGATCGCCGAGGCACACGGCGCCCGCGTCGTCAACGTCTCCCAGAAGGGCTACGGCTCCGCGCTGATCGGCGGCATCGCAGCGGCCCTCGGCACGTACGTCATCATGGGCGACGCCGACGACAGCTACGACTTCTCCGACCTCGACGCCTTCCTCGAGCGCCTCCGCGCCGGCGACGAGCTCGTGATGGGCAACCGGTTCCGCGGGGGCATCGCCCCCGGAGCCATGCCGCCGCTGCACCGCTACCTGGGCAACCCGGTGCTCTCGAACATCGGCCGGCTGTTCTTCCGCTCGCCCATCCGCGACTTCCACTGCGGCCTGCGCGGGTTCTCCCGCGAGTCGATCATGCGGCTCAACCTGCAGACCTCCGGCATGGAGTTCGCGAGCGAGATGGTCGTCAAGGCGTCGCTCGAGGGCCGGCGCGTGAGCGAGGTGCCGACCACCCTCAAGAAGGACGGCCGCTCCCGGCCCCCGCACCTGCGGAGCTGGCGCGACGGCTGGCGGCACCTGCGCTTCCTCCTGATCTACAGCCCGCGCTGGCTCTTCCTGGTTCCCGGGACGGTCGCGTTCCTGCTCGGCGTGCTCGGCACGTTCCTGCTCAGCCTCGGCCCGCTGATGATCGGCGACGTCGGGCTGGACATCTCCAGCCAGGTATACCTGGCGGCGCTCGCCGCCGTCGGCTACCAGGGGGTGCTGTTCGCGATCCTCACCAAGATCTACGCCCAGCACGAGGGCTTCCGAATACCGCGCAGCAGGAACTTCGACCGGCTGGAGCGGCGGATCAGCCTCGAGTCCGGCGCCGTGGCCGGGCTGATCCTGTTCCTGCTCGGCCTCGCGATCGCCGTCGTGCAGTTCGGGCTCTGGGCCGGGACCGGGTTCGGCGCGATGGACGCGTCCATGACGCTGCGCGTGGCGATCCCCGCCGCGCTGCTGATGATCCTCGGCGCGCAGACGATCATGGCCGGCATGTTCCTCGGAGTGCTGTCGGTCGGCCTCAAGCGCTGATGCCGGCTGCCGCGCTGAGCGTCGCGCTCGCCACCTACAACGGCGCGCGCTACGTCGGGGAGCAGCTCGCCAGCATCCTCGGCCAGGTGCCTGCGCCGGCCGAACTGGTGATCGCCGACGACGGCTCCGCCGACGGCACGGTCGAGGTCGCGCTCGCCGAGGCGGAGCGGCACGGCGTGCGCCCGACCGTGCTCGGTCCGTCGGGGTCCGCGGGAGTCACCGCGAACTTCGAACGGGCGGTGACGGCGACGACGCAGCCGCTCATCGCGCTCAGCGACCAGGACGACCGCTGGCATCCCGGCCGGGTCGCGCGGCTCGTCGCGCACTTCGACGCCGACGACGCGCTCCTGCTGCTGCACACGGACGCCCGCCTCGTCGACGCCGAGGGCGTCCCGCTCGGTCGCACGCTCTTCGAGTCGCTGGAGGTCGGCCCCCACGAGTTCGCCGACGAGGAGGAGGGGAGGGCGTTCCACGCCTTCCTGCGCCGCAACCTGGCGACGGGGGCCACGGTCCTGTTCCGGCGGTCCCTGCTCGATGCCGCGCTGCCGTTCCCGCGCGAGTGGGTCCACGACGAGTGGCTCGCGGCGATCGCGGCGGCGACCGGCGGGGTTGCCGTCGTCCGCGAGGCGACGATCGACTACCGGCAGCACGGCGCCAACGAGATCGGCGTCGCCGCCCCGACCCTGTCCCGCAAGGTCGCCCGTGTGCTGGAGCCGCGCGGCAGCCGCAATCGCGACCTGGCCACCCGGTTCGCCATCCTCGCGGACCGGCTGGCGGCACTCGGCGCGCGGGTGCCGGCGGAGTACCTCGACGCCGCACGGTCCAAGGCCGCGTTCGAGGCCAGGAGGGCGGCGCTGCGCCCCAATCGGCTGCTGCGGGTCGTCCCGGTGGCGCGGCTCGCGCTCAGCGGCGCCTACGGCCGCTATGCGAGCCGTGGCAGGGCCGACATCCTGCGGGACCTCGTCCAGCCCTCCTGAGCCCGCTCACGCGGCACGACGGCGGCGCACCGCGAGCAGCAGGCCGCCGAGCACGATGGCGAGCAGACCTCCCAGAGCCGGCCCTGTGACGTCGGAGCCGCTGTCGGCCAGCTCTGCGGTGACCGTCGTGGCCGATCCGCCCGCTCCGCGGCTCGACCCCGATCCGCCGCTCGACCCCGTGCCGGCGGCGACGCCCGGCGTGATCGTGAACGCGGTCGCGCCGGCCGACTCCGTGGCCGGGTCGCCGTCGGTGCGGAAGAGCAGCGAGCCCGAGGCGAAGGTCGAGGTGATCGTGGGCAGCGCGAATGTGAAGGTGACGGTGCCGTCCGCCGCGATCGTCTGCGGGTCGGACACGCCGACGTCCCAGATGCGCATCCGGGCGCTCACGCCCGCCGCCATGCCGGAGCAGGTGACCGTGATGGTCTCACCGCCCGCGTAACTCGGCTTGTCGCTCTGGCAGGGGGCGAACGGCGCCATGTAGCTCACGAACCCGGCGTAGGCCTGCTGCTCGCCCATCGCGCCGGTGTACTGGAAGCCCCAGGAATGACTGGTCGCGCCGATCGGGAACGTGCAGGACAGGATCGGGTCGCCGGGGTTCACGACCTTGGGCAGGGCGCCGAAGCACTGGTCGCTGACCGGCGCGAGCTCCGCCGTCGCCCGCGTGATGGTCACGGGCGTGTTGCCGTTCCAGCTCACGGCCAGACGCACGAGCGGCCGGAACAGGCCGGGGTAGCTGAGGAGTTGCGGGTCGGGGATCGTGGTGAGCCAGCCGGTGGCGGGCGGAGGCGCCTGCAGCGCGAAGTCCGTGGTGTCCGGCCGGTAGTCCACGCCGAAGTACGGGTACGACACCACCGTCGTGTCGGGGCCGGCGACCGGGAAGGACCCGGTCAGGGTCAGGTCGAGCACGCCTGCTCCCGACGCGAAGGTCGGCGACACGAAGCAGTCGAGCGTGGCGCCGGGCGCGATCGTGCCGGAGCACTGGTTCGCGCCGCTGGTCGGCGTGACCGCGTCGAGCGTGTACGTCTCGGTGTCGTTGTTGGTGATCGACAGCGAGACGAGCACCTCACCCGACGTCACGTCGGTCTGACTCGCCGGGTCCAGGGGACGCTGCTGCGGGCCCTGGTTGGTGTTGAGCTGGTACGTCGCGCCGACCGCGATCGTCGAGGCGGCGCTCGCGGGCGCCGCGACGGCCACGACCGATCCGACCGCGACCAGGCCGACGACGAGCGCCGGCGCGAGAAGCTGCTTCATCCGACCCCAATCCGAGTGCGCGACTCTCTGTGAGAGAGTACAGACTCGATGCGGACCGGTCTAGGGCTTGGTGAACGGCGTGTAGGTGGGCTTCGACGGGCTCGCCTGGATGTCGAGCTGCAGCGCGGAGATCAGCATCTGCGTCCCGAGCATCAACGGCAATGC
The DNA here is from genome assembly GCF_042789575.1 of Leifsonia sp. NPDC056824. Lineage (NCBI taxonomy): Bacteria > Bacillati > Actinomycetota > Actinomycetes > Micrococcales > Microbacteriaceae > Leifsonia > Leifsonia sp. NPDC056824. Next base: position 296,145 of record NZ_JBHUAV010000003.1, read on the forward strand.
CGCGAGCATCACCGTCGCGGCGGTCGCGACCACCGACGCGGCGATCTGGAAGCACACCCAGATCGCGACACCGAGACCGAACAGGGACAGCACGATCCCCAGCACGAGGAGCAGCGCGATCGGCGAGAACGACCAGAGCACGTAGCGGTACCAGATGCGGCGCCAGAAGCCGCGGGTCAGCAGGCTGAGCAGCTCGGGGACAACGTGGCCGAGGCGGATGCTGGAGACCTCGTCGCCGTAGACGGCCGGGATCGGCACGTCGACGGCGGGCACCTGGAGGATGTTGAGGTGGATGAGCAGGTCGTTCTCGAACGAGTAGCGCCGGGCGACGTGGTCGAGCGGGACGCGCTCCAGCACGTCCGTGCGCACCGCGGTGTAGCCGTTCTGCGGGTCGAAGAGGTGCCAGTAGCCCGAGGCCAGCTTGGTCAGGAACGACAGCATGATGTTGCCGAAGATCCGGTAGCGCGGCATCCCGTTGAACGACTCCGGCGCGAAGAACCGGTTGGCCTTGGCGAAGCCGTAGCCCTCGATGGTGACGTGGTCGAGGAGCGACGGCAGGTACGCCGGGTCCATCTGGGCGTCGCCCGCCATGATGACGTTGACGTCGGAGCCCAGCTCCATCGCCGCACGGTGACCGGTGATGATCGCGCCGCCGACGCCCTGGTTGACCTCGTGGCGGATCAGGGTGACGCGCGGGTCCGGGTTCGCCTTCACCACACCGCTGGTGTCGTCCGGGCTGTGGTCGTCGACGATCACGATGTGATCGACGAAGTCCGGCATGGTGTCGATGACCGTGTTGATCATCAGCTCTTCTTTGTAGGCGGGTACCACCGCGGCGATCCGTGCGCCGTTGTACATCCTCAGTCCTCTCGGGCGGCCTCGGCGGCCGTGCTCGATCGTCGGGGGCCGGCGAAGACCCAGTAGCGATAGGCGAAGTAATTCCACACCGTCGTGACGGCGGTCGCGATGACCTTGCCGCCTGCCCAGCTCAACGGGGACTGGTCGACGAGGGCGACGATGACGGACGTCGCCACGGTGTTCACGATGACCAGAAGAGTGTACTTCATCAGCGCTGGGCCGTGCGGCACCTGCGAGTTGAAGCCCAGCACCCGCTGGATCGTGTAGGTGAACGCGAAGCTGATGACGAAGGCCGCCCCGGCAGCGAGCCAGGTGGCCCAGCCGAACACCGCGTGGAACAGCCACAGCAGCGTGAAGTCGACGATGAAGGCCAGGCCGCCCGCGACGAGGTAGCGGACGATCGGGTGGTCGGCGAACGCGCGCACCCGATTGGGGCGGCTGCTCTCCTCGGTGGGCTCTGCGGCGGGCACGCTCATCCCTGGAGGACGGGCCGGCGCGCGATCACCTGGTCGATGACGCGGTGCGGGGCGAGGATGGTCCCACGCTCGGTCGCGGCGTCGGCCGTGCCGTCGATCAGGTCGAGGAAGCGCCCGAACTGCGTCGTGAGCGGCTCGGCCGAGCTGACCAGCTCCGGGATCTCGATGACCGTCTGCTGCCGGTAGCCGCGTCCGTCGTCGACCGAGTTCTCGGAGACATGGTGGTAGACCGTCACGTCGCGGCGGAGCAGGTCGACCTCGATCAGACGGTCACGCTCGTAGATCGAGAGCTGGCGGATCTTGCGCTGGCCGACCCGGCTGGCCGAGATGTGCGCGATGGCGCCGCCGGGGAAGTCGAGCAGGGTCTCCGCCACGTCCTCGGCGTCCGCCAGGGAGTCGGGGTGGAAGTGGCCGAGCCGCGACTCCACGTTGCCGGGCGCTGCGCCGATGATCCCGATCGCCAGGTCGACGTCGTGCACCAGGAGGTCCCAGGCGACGCCGGTGCGGATGCGCGGGGCGTAGGGCGAGTGCCGGGTGGCGGTGACGTGCACCGGCTCGGCGATCAGCTCGCGCGCGGTCATCACGGCGGGGTTGTAGCGCTCGAGGAGGCCGCACATGAAGGGCAGGTCGCGCTCGTCGGCAAGCGCGAGGATCTCCTCGGTGCGCAGCAGGCTGTCGGCGACCGGCTTCTCGACCAGCAGCGGGGTGTCCTGGGACAGCACCTGCATGGCGAGGTCGTAGTGCGCCTCGGTCGCGGCCGCGACGACGACGCCGTCGATGTCGGAGAGGTCGGGCAGCTCGGGGAGCCACTTCGCGCCGAAGCGCTCGGCGACCGCGGTGCCGACGGACTCCCGCGGGTCCACCAGCACGGTCAGCTCCGAGCGCGGGGACTGCGCGATCACGCGGGCGTGGTGGCTGCCCATCGTGCCGGCGCCGACCAGGGCGATGCGTGCGGCGGTCATGCTCCCGCCACCTTGCGCACGGCGGCCACGATGGTCGAGAGGTCGTCGTCGGAGAGGGCGTTGTGGACCGGCAGCGAGACGACCTGGCGGGCGACCTGCTCGGCGACGGGCGCCTCGCGGCGTAGCACGCGCGGGTGGTCGCGGTAGGCGTCGTAGTCCCACAGCAGGCGCGGGTAGTAGACGCCGGCGCCGACACCTTCGTCTGCGAGGCGCTGCACGAACGTGTCGCGGTCGACCCGCGCCTCGTCGGTGACGCGGATGGTGAACTGGTGCCAGACGTGCGAGCGGCCGGGCAGCTCGCGGGGCGCGACGACGCCCGGGACGCCCTCGAGGCCCTCGATGAGGCGGGCGGCGTTGCGCTTGCGCGCCTCGACGATGGACGCGTAGCGCCCGAGCTGGGGGAGGCCGAGCGCGGCCTGCAGGTCGGTCAGGCGGTAGTTGTGGCCGGCCATCTCGTAGGCGTACCTGGCGCGCATGCCCTGGTTGCGCATCACGCGCAGCGTGTCGGCGATGGCGTCGTCGTTCGTGGTGATGAGGCCGCCCTCGCCCGTGGTGAGGTTCTTGGTCGCGTACAGCGAGAAGGTGCCGAGGCCGTAGCTGCCCGCCGAGCGGCCGTCGTAGGTCGCGCCGTGCGACTGGGCGGCGTCCTCCAGGATGCGCAGGCCCTTCTCGGCGGCGAGCTCGGCGATCGGCGCCATGTCGGCCATCTGGCCGTACAGGTGCACGGGGAGCAGGACCTTGGTCTTCGGGCCGACGGCCTCCTTCAGGGAGGCGGGGTCGACGTTGAAGTCGTCGAAGCGGATGTCCGCGAACGTCGCGGTCGCGCCGGCCTCGAGGATCGCGTTGAGCGTGGCCACGAACGTGAACGGCGAGGTGACGACTTCGTCGCCCGGCTGCAGGTCGAGGGCCTGGAGAGCGGCGACCAGGGCGGTCGTGCCGTTGTTGACCGCGATCGCGTGCGGGACGCCGTGCATGCGCGCGAACTCGTCTTCGAGCCGCGCCACCTTCGGGCCTTGAGCGATGGAGCCGGAGCGGAGGACCTCCAGGACCTCACGCTCCTCTTCCGGACCGAACTTGACCGTCGTGATGGGGATCATGGAGCCTTCGTGTGGTTAGGGTGTGTGGGTGCGGGAAAAGTATGCGCTGCCACCTTACCTTGTCTCCTCGGACGGAGGATCTCAGTGGTGAACGATCGCGGCAACTCCATCCATCCCACTGCGATCGTCGACGGTGACGTGCGGCTGGGGGAGGGCAACACCATCGGGCCGTTCGCGGTCGTGACCGGTCCGGTCGAGCTCGGCGACGGCAACTGGATCGGCACAGGCGTCGTCATCGGCGCGCCTCCGGAGGTGCGTTCGTGGGAGCACCCGCGCGACGCCGCGGAGCGCTCCAGCGGCAACGGGATCGTGATCGGGAGCCGCAACGTCTTCCGCGAGTACGCGCAGGTCCACCAGGGCTGGCACGACCGCACGACGATCGGCGACGACGCGTTCATCATGAACCAGGTCTACGTCGCCCACGACTGCCGGCTCGGCGACGGCGTCACGCTCGCCTCCAGCGTCCTGCTCGCGGGACATGTGCGCGTCGGCGACGGCGCCAACCTGGGGCTCGGCGTCTCCGTGCACCAGCGGCGCTACGTCGGCCGCGGCGCGATGGTGGGCATGGGCTCCGTGGTCACCAGGGACGTCCCGCCGTGGTCCAAGGCGTTCGGCAACCCCGCGCGGGTGCAGGGCGCGAACACGGTCGGGATGTCGCGCGCCGGCATCGGCGCGACCTCCATCGAGGCCCTGACCGCGGCCTACGCCCCCGGCCTGGTCACCGGCTCCTTCGACCCGCGGGCGCTCGACGCGCTCGGGGAGGGCGAGCTCGCCGAGACCGTCGCGGAGTGGCGCGAGGCCACCACGAGCTGAGCCGCGCCCCCGAAGGGACGCGGCTCAGCTGCTGCTCGACGTGATCGTTCCGGCTCAGCCGAACTGGTTCCAGCTCGACCCGGCCAGCGCCGCGCTGGAGAAGCCGGGGGTGTTCGCCACCGCAGCGGAGCCGCTCCCCGGGTAATAGAGGAGTCCGCCGTCGGAGCGCACGCCGAGCAGGTCGCCCTTGCGGCCCGTCGCGGTGTCGCCGGTGCCGGTCACGGTGCTGAAGGTGTTCCAGCCCGAGCCGACGACCGCCGGGCTGGCGAGTCCGCTCGCTCCCGAGACGCCCGTGTTCCCCGTGCCCGCGTAGAGCCAGAGCGTGCCGTCCGGCTTCAGCGCGACCAGGTCGGCCTTGCCGTCGCCGTTCGCGTCGCCGGTGGAGACGATGCTCTTGATGGCGTTCCAGCCGGAGCCCACGACCACGCCGGGCGACACCCATGCGGTGGACGACGGCGTCTGGCGGATGCCCGCGTAGAAGTACATCGTGCCGTCCGACGTGCTGGCGAGGATGTCGGTGACCCCGTCGCCGTTGAAGTCGCCCGCGACGATCTTCGTGAAGGCGGTCCAGCCGCCCGATCCGATGCGGATGCCTCCGGAGAACGTGGAGGGCGACGATGCGTTCACCGTGCCGGTCCCGGGGAACAGCCAGAGGGTGCCGTCGCTCCGCACGGCGATCAGGTCGGCCCTGCCGTCGCCGTTCATGTCGGCGCCGCCGACGATGGTCGTGAAGTCGGACCAGCCCCAGCCGACGCGCACGCCGGACTTGTAGCTGCGGTTGACGCCGCCGCTGTTGCCGTTGCCCTGATAGAGCCAGAGGTTGCCGGAGGTGTCGGTCGAGACGATGTCGGGGATGCCGTCCCCGCTGAGGTCGCCCGCGCCGACGACGCGGTTGAACATCCCCCAGCCTGAGCCGACCGTCTGGGCCGCACCGAACGCCGGCTGCGCGAACATCCCGCCCGAGTAGTACTCGAGCGCTCCGGACGTCGTGCGGCTCAGCAGGTCGGGCCTGCCGTCGCCGTTGGTGTCGCCCGCTGCGATGAGCAGGTCGCTGGCGCCGAGTCCCGGAGCGCTGATCGGGATGCCCGGCTGGATGCCGGTCGCCGACCCGCGGTACAGCGTGAGCGAGCCGTCCGGCCGGAACCCGACGAGGTCGGACCAGCCGTCCTTGTCGAGGTCGCCGACGCCCAGCACCTGCGAGAACTGGTTCCACGCCGACCCGACCTGCACACCGGCGTTGTAGCCGTTGCTCGAGCCGTCGACGTGCCCGGTGCCGGTGTAGAGCCAGAGGGTGCCGTCGGGCTTGCGGGCGTACAGGTCGGGGATGTGGTCCCCGTTCACGTCGCCTGCCGCGATGACGTCGGTGAAGGTGTCCCAGCCGGAGCCCAGCACCATCGCGTTCCCGAACCCGGTGCTGGAGCCGCTGATGACACCGGTCCCGGGGAACAGGACCATCGTGCCGTTGGTCTTGCGGGCGAGGATGTCCGGTTTGCCGTCGCCGTTGACGTCGCCCGCGGCGATCATCTCGTCGTAGATGCCCCAGCCGGAGGCGATCTGGACACCGGCCCCGTAGGTGGGCACGCCGTTGCTCATCCCCGTGCCCGCGTAGAACCACAGGGTGCCGTCCGGTCGCCTCGCGAGCAGGTCGGGTTTGCCGTCGCCGTTGAGGTCGCCGGCGCCGATCACGGGCTGCGCCATCGCGCGTCCGGTGATGGCGAGCTGCTGGAGCGCGGCCGCCCCGCCGTTGAAGACGTCCTGGTCGCCCGGGTAGACGCCGGAGTCGGCCCACTGCCACATCGTGTACGCGCCCCAGCCGGCCGGGAGGGTGCCTGCGCCGTCCGAGACGCTGTTCGGGTAGCGCGCGATGAAGAGCGGGTTGATGCCGAAGGCGGCGCTGTTGCCCGTGCACCGCGTCCACCAGTCCGTGGTCGAGTAGATCGCGGGGTAGCGGCTGGTGCGCTTGAAGATGGTGTTGGAGAAGTCGGCGATCCAGTTGACCATCGCCTGCGCGCTGAGACCGTAGCAGGTGGCGCCGTAGGGGTTGTACTCGATGTCGAGGAGCGGCGGGAGCGTCCGGCCGTCCTGCGACCAGCCGCCGCCGTTGTCGACGAAGTAGTTGGCCTGGGTGGCGCCGGAGCTCGTGTCCGGCGTGGCGAAGTGGTACGCGCCGCGGGTCAGCCCCGCCGCGTAGGAGCCGCTGTACTGGCTGGCGAACTGGCTGGACTGGTAGTCGGTGGACTCCGTCGCCTTGATGTAGACGAACTTCGCGCCGTTCGCCGCGACCTGCGACCAGTTGATGCCGGTCTGCCAGCCGCTGACGTCGAGTCCGGGCAGCCCGGGCGGGACGTCGCTCGGCGACGCGGTCACGTTGGGCGAGGCCGTCTTCGAGCCCGGCACGTTCTGCGGGATGGTCGAACCCATCGCGTGGTTGCGCGCCTTGTTCTGCGTGGCGAGGTCCGGGTCCTTGCCGGTGACGGGCGAAGTCCCGGATGACGGCGAGGGTGTCGGAGCCGGTGACGCCGTAGCCGGGACGGCGGTGGCGGTGGCGGTGGGCGCCGGTGTCGCCGGTGGCGCCGGTGTCGCCGCGGTCGCCGGAGCGAGCCCGGCGCACGTCACGAGAGTCGCCACGGCGACGGCCGTGGCGACGGTGATCAGGGTTGGGGTTTTTTTGATGTGCATCGGAAGCCTCCCGCTCGGGATGCGCCGCGTCGGGTCCCGGTCGGTGGGCCGCCGCGCACGATGATGGTATACGCGGATACGCAGGCAGTCAGCCGATCCACCGCGTGTTCGGCGATGAACAGCCCACAAGTGGGGGCAGAAAACGCGTCTCCTCGGACTGGTACTGTGACTGGCGATCTATTCGGGGAGGTTGCCGGTGCCGCGATTCACCAGGGCATTCATCATCGTGGCCGTGCTCGCGACCACCGCTCTCACGGGGGTCACGGCGCAGCCCGCCCTCGCCGCCGGGCCGCCGTCGCCGTCGGCTCCGCCGCCGACCGCGACCGCGTCGCCGAAGCTCGCCGGCCACCCGCACAAGCGCACCTGCGCCGATCCGCGGCCCGGGCACGCGGCCTGCTTCGCCGAGGTCGTGGAGGGCGTCGCCTCCCCGTCGACGGGCACCCCGACCGGCTACGGGCCGGCCGACCTCCAGGCCGCGTACAACCTGTCGACCGCGGCCACCGCCGGCGGCGGCGCCACCGTCGCGGTCGTCGACGCCTACGACCTGCCGTCCGCCGAGGCGGATCTGGCGGTCTACCGCTCGCACTACGGCCTCCCGGCCTGTACGACCGCGAACGGCTGCTTCCGCAAGGTCGACCAGCGCGGCGGCACCGCGTACCCGGGCGTCGACCCTCAGCATGGGTGGGGCCCGGAGACCGACATCGACCTGCAGATGGTCAGCGCCGCGTGCCCGAAGTGCCGCATCCTGCTGGTCGAGGCGGACGACAACAACGTGGACAGCCTCGGTGCGGCGGCGCAGACCGCCGTCACGCTCGGCGCCAAGTACGTCAGCAACTCCTACGGCGCGCTCGACAATGCCGACTTCAGCGGCTACGACCACTACTACGACCACCCGGGCGTCGTCGTCACCGCGGCCAGCGGCGACAGCGGCTACGGCACCCAGTTCCCCGCCGCCTCCCAGAACGTCACGGCCGTGGGAGGCACCACGCTGTCCCCGGTCACCAACCCCGCACCGGGAGCGCGCGCCTGGACGGAGTCGTCGTGGAACATGGCAGGCAGCGGCTGCAGTTCCTACAGTCCGAGCCCGTCCTGGCAGACGGGGACCGGGTGCTCCGGCATGAAGGGCGTCGCCGACATCTCCGCCGTCGCCGACCCGCTGACCGGTGTCGCCGGATACGTCCCCAGCACGACCGCGCCGTACTCGTCGGCCTGGCAGCCCGTGGGCGGCACCAGCGTCGCCTCGCCCCTGATCGCGGGCATGTACGCCCTCGCCGGCCAGCCCGCGAGCGGGACCTACCCCGCGTCGTACCCGTGGGCGAAGCCGTCCGCGCTGAACGACGTGACCACCGGGTCGAACAGCACCAACTGCACGCCGGCCCAGTTGTGCACGGCCGGCCCGGGCTGGGACGGCCCGACCGGCCTCGGCACCCCGAACGGCGTGACCGCGCTCGCCGCCCCGACGCCCTCCAGCGCGACGGAGGCGATGGGCGACTTCAACTCCGACGGCGCGGCCGACGTCCTCGCGCGCAGCACGTCCGGCGCCCTCTCCCTGTACCGCGGCAACGGCTCCGGCGGCTGGCTCTCGCCCGCGGCCGTACCCGTCGGCTCGGGCTGGAACGGGATGACCGCGCTCCTCTCGCCCGGCGACTTCGACGGCGACGGCCGCAACGACATCCTGGCGCGCGACACGTCAGGGCTGCTCTGGCTCTACCCGGGCGACGGCGCGAGCGGCTGGCTCCCGCGCAAGCAGGTCGGCTCCGGCTGGAACGGCATGACCAAGATCATCGCCGTGCACGACTTCAACGGCGACGGCACCGCCGATGTCGCCGCGATCGACACCACGGGGGCGTTCTGGCTCTATCCCGGCAACGGTCACGGCGGCTGGCTGCCGCGCCAGCAGATCGGCTCGGGCTGGGGCGGCATGACGGCCGTCCTCGGTACCGGCGACTTCAACGGCGACGGGAAGCCGGACGTCCTGGCCAGGGACGGCTCCGGTCGGCTCTGGCTGTACGGGCACACCCCGGCCGGCTGGGCGACCCCGAAGGTCGTCGGCACCGGCTGGAACGGGATGACCGCGATCGTCTCGGTCGGCGACTTCGACGGCGACGGGCACGACGACGTCCTCGCGCAGCGCTCCGACGGCGTGCTGTTCCTCTATCCCGCGACCGGCCAGTCCGGCTGGGGCACGCCCCGGGCCATCGGGACCGGCTGGAACATCATGTCCTGGATCGGCTGAGGCGGAGCTACGGGCTTAGGCCCCGGCCCCGTCTCGGTGCGGCAGCCGGAGCCGCCAGCTCATGCCCTGCGACGCCTTCACCGTGCAGATCACCATCAGCATCCAGCCGGACTCGATCAGGATCGAGCTCTCGAACACGCTCGTCACCAGCAGCGCGACGAGCACGAGCGGCGCCCACGCGTAGACCACGCTGCGGCGGTTGGAGGCGAGCAGCCAGGAGCGGCCGAACGCCAGCGCGATGAGCGCGACGAAGATCAACAGGCCGATGAATCCGACCTGGAGGTACACGTCCAGGTAGGCGTTCAGCCCGTCCGGGTGGTACGTGCCGGTCGCGTCCTGGATGGCGTTGAACGGGTACAGGTCCGTCGGCCAGGCGCCCACCCAGCCCCAGCCGGCGATCTGGTTGATCGGGATGAGCTCCCAGATCTGGATCCAGAGCTTGTAGCGCACCTGGAAGTCCGCGCGGGCGTTGAGCAGGTCGATCACGCGGGTGCGGTAGATCCACCCGGTGACCAGGATCGCGATGGTCACGACCGCGAGCGCCCACTGCACCAGCGTCCGGCGGTGGGAAGGCACCTTCCGCAGCAGGTACAGCGCGACCGTGGCGAACCCGACCACCACCGACACGGCGGCGATGACGGGGGAGTGCGCCAACAGGATGCAGAGCGCGGCGAGCGTGATCGAGAACGCCGCCATCGTCGGCCGCACGGAGCGGGTGCGCAGCTCGACCAGGAACGTGACGAACGCGATCAGTGCGACGATGCTGAGCTGGTTGCGGGTGCCGAACAGGCCCTGGATCGGGCCTCCGGCCGCGATGTTGCCCGCGATGCCCAGGAAGCGGATCGGCACGTCCAGCAGCAGGCCGCTCATGACCTCCAGGGCGAGCGACACGGTCAGCAGCACGCGCAGGGCGTCGCCGACCACCCGGACGATCTGGATCGCGTCGCGCACCAGGGCGATGTACACGGCCAGGAACGCGAACAGGAGCTGGTAGAGCACTCCCGCGATCGTCGCCCACTGGTAGTCGCTCCAGATGATGGACAGCGCGCACCAGCCGACGAACAGCAGCGCGGAGATCGGCAGCAGGCCGTGCCACTCGATGAGCTTGCGCTGGGCGATGAACGACAGCGCCGCCAGGACGGCGATGGCGCCGAGCACGCCGATGAGGCCGGGCCAGCCCATCAGCGCGCGGATCGCGTGCGTCGAGAATCCGGTCACCACCGCCAGCAGCGCGAGGGTCGAGTTGAATCGCGCCGATCCGAGGAACTCGGTCACCGCGGGCGGCACCAGGGTTCGACGCGGTTCGGCCATGAACAGAATCCTACGTGGCGGACTGCTTGGTCTTCAGGGCGAGCAGCGCGAGGAGCGCCCAGCCCCCTTCGATCAGCATCCGGCTCTCGGCGAGGCTCTGGGCGAGCAGCGCGGCCAGCAGCAGCAGCGGCAGGAGGGCGAGCGCCGTGTACGGCAGGTCGTCCGCGACGGCCATCCGCGGCCGGTCCACTGCCAGGAACCAGGTCCGCCACAGCGTGCTCAGCACCAGGAGGGCGAAGATCACCAGGCCCACGATCCCGAGCTGCAGCCAGACGTCGAGCCAGGCGTTGTGCGCCTGCAGGTAGACGACGCCGCTGCGCACGGCGAGGTCCTTGAACGGCGACACCCAGGGCGCCCAGTAGCTCACCCAGCCCCACCCGAACACCGGGCGCTCCTGAGCGAGGTGGACGACGGAGTTCCAGATCGTCAGCCGGCCGGTGAGGTCCTCGCTCTTGCCGAGCAGCACGGGGATGCGGGAGGCGAACAGCACGACCGACACCACGACCACGACCGTGAGCGCCGCGGCGGTGAGGTACACCGGCCGCCTCCGCTCGGGTCCGGCGCGGCGCGTCCAGAGCGCGAAGCCGAGCACGACCGCGGTGAACACGGCGGCGATGAACACGGTCGAGGAACGGGTCAGCGCGAAGGTCGCGACGGCCACGACGACCCAGGTGATCGCCGTCCCGCGGCGGATGCTGCGATCGGCGAGCTGGATGCCGAACACGACCAGCCCGAGCAGCGCGACCATCGCCAGCAGGTTGCTGTTGCCGACGATCCCCTGGATCTGGCCGCCGTGGAAGAGCAGGTCGCGGCTCCAGTAGAAGGCCGACGGGATGTGCGCCGGCGCCGGCTGGGTGGGCGTGAGCGGGAGCACGGGCCTGCGCACGAACACGGCGACAATCAGCTCGAACAGCAGCGAGAGCCCGAGGATCCAGCGGAACGCGTTCGCCAGGGCCGTGAGCAGCGCCTGCCAGCTCAGGCAGAACGCGAGGAACAGCGCAGCGCCGGTGGTGGCGAACTGGGCGACCAGCCCGAGTGCGGTCGCGCCCGGATACGCCGACCAGGCCAGGGAGACGACCGCGAACGCGAGGAAGAGCACCAGTGATTTCGGCAGCTTCCGCCAGCGCACCACGGGACGCAGCCGCACCAGGAGCACGACGCTCCCGATCGCCAGGACGCCCGCGAGCACGAAGTAGCCCGGCCAGCTGATCAGGTTGCGCCAGAAGTCCCCGGCAAACAGCGTGAACAGCACCAGCACCGCGAACACCGAGACCCCGGTGCCGGAGGCCCCACGGGCGGCGTCGACGCGGTCGCGCAACGGGTTCGATCCGCTCGCGGAAGGGGAGGGCCTGCTCACCCCCGAAGGATAGCTCACCGGTTCGGCGCCGCCAGGAAGAGTGTTCCCGCGCCGGCATATACGGTCAGCGTGCCCTCGTCCGCCGTCACCACGGCCGCCTCGCCGCGGGAGAGCCGCAGCGAGCCCGTGGCGCCGCGGAGCTCGACGTCCCCGGCGGTGCAGAGCGCGATCGCCGTGCCGGGCAGCTCGACCGGGGCGGACGGCACGTCGCCGCCGACCTCCACGCGCGCCAGCCGGAAGTCCGGCACGTCCGGCACGAACTCCTCGACTCCGGGCGCCGGGCGCTCCCGGACCATCGGGGTCACGGCGAACGGCGCGAAGTCGAGGATGCTCACCAGCTCCGGCACGTCGATCCGCTTCGGTGTCAGCCCGCCGCGCAGCACGTTGTCGGAGGCGGCCATCAGCTCGACGCCGAGCCCGCGGAGGTAGGCGTGGATGTTGCCGGCCGGGAGGTAGAGGGCGTCGCCAGGACGCAGCGCGACCCGGTTGAGCAGCAGCGCGAGAACGATCCCCGGATCGCCGGGGAAGGCCTCCGCGAGCATCCGGACGGTGTCGGCGTCGACGCCCTCCGCGGTCCTGGCCGCCTCGACCACGGCGTCGACGACCGCCGCCACCTCCGGCGCTCCGCCCAGCAGCCACTCGGTCGCGCCGCGCAGCGCCTGCTGCGGGTCGCCGTCGAGCGTGGCCGCGAACGCCGCGACCGCGGGGTCGCCGCCGGCCAGCCGTTCGAGCGCGGCGCGGCTGTCGGCCGGCTCCCGGAACCCGCAGAGCGCGTCGAACGGGTCGGACAGCGCGAAGATCATCTCCGGCTTGTGGAACGGGTCCTTGTAGTTGCGCTCGGGGGAGTCCGGCGCCAGGCCCTCGGCGTTCTCGCGCTCGAACCCGGCGCGCGCCTGCGCCGACGAGGGGTGCGCCTGCAGCGACAGCGGCCCGGCCGCGGCGAGCACCTTGAGCAGGTAGGGGAGCTTCCCGGCCGTCTCGCTCCAGTGCGCGAGGTCGGCGGCTCCTCCGGCCTCCTCCGGGTCGAGGATGCGCGCAGGGGAGCCCGGGTGCGCGCCCAGCCAGAGCTCCGCCTCCGGGGCCCCGCTCGGCGTCGTGCCGAGGAGGTGGGCGATCGCGGTGGTGGAACCCCACGCGTAATCGCGCGGGGTGTTGCCGATGCGCACAAACATCCGTGGTGTTCCCTTCGATCCGGTTAGACCAAAGTACCAATCGCTTTGCCGCGCTCCCGCGCCGGTCCCTAGGCTGGCGGTCTCTGCCGACCGCATGCACTGGAGCACACATGGCCTTCGAATCCCTCGCCAGCGACTTCTACGGCTTCGAGAACCTCCTGACCGAGCGCGAGCGCGACTTCATCGCGAACCTGCGCGCGGCGCTCGAGACCGAGCTGAAGCCGATCGTCAACGAGTACTGGGAGCGTGCGGAGTTCCCGCGGCAGATCGTGGACGTGCTGCACGCCGCAGGAGCGATCGGCCTCGGCTTCGAGGAGACCGCGCCGTTCGAGAACTCGGCGGTCTTCCGCGGCTGGGTCGCCCTGGAGCTGGCCCGCGTCGACGCCTCCGTCAGCACCTACGTCGGCGTGCAGAACGGCCTGGCGCTCGGCGCGATCGGCGTCTGCGGCTCGACGGAGCAGCGTGCGGAGTGGCTGCCCAAGCTCGCCAGCGGCGAGGTGCTCGGCGCGTTCGGCCTCACCGAGCCTGACTCCGGCTCCGACTCCGCCCAGGGCCTGCGCACGGTCGCGACCCGCGACGGCGACGACTGGATCCTCAACGGCTCCAAGCGCTGGATCGGCAACGCCACCTTCAGCGACATCACGGTCATCTGGGCGAAGAGCGCGGAGGACGGCCAGGTGAAGGGCTTCATCGTCCCGACCAGCACACCCGGTTACACCGCGACCAAGATCGAGGGCAAGACCTCGCTGCGCATCGTGCAGAACGCGGACATCACGCTCGAGAACGTGCGCGTGCCCGAGTCGCTGCGCCTCCAGAACGCGAACAGCTTCCGCGACACCGCCGCCGTGCTGCGGCTGACCCGCGCCGAGGTCGCCTGGGCCGCCGTCGGCGTCGCGGTCGGCGCGTACGAGGCGGCGCTGCGCTACGCGAAGGAGCGTGTGCAGTTCGGCAAGCCGATCGCCAAGCACCAGCTCATCCAGGACCTGCTGGTGAAGTCCATCGGCGACATCACCGCCTCCATCGCCCTCTGCACCCGGGTCTCGCAGATGCAGGACGACGACGAGCAGCGCGACGAGCACTCGGCCCTGGCCAAGGCGTTCGCGACCGCCCGGATGCGCGAGACCGTCGCACGCTGCCGCGAGCTGATGGGCGGTAACGGCATCGTCCTCGACTACGACGTGGCCCGCTTCTTCGCCGACGCGGAGGCCCTCTACTCCTACGAGGGCACCCGCGAGATGAACACCCTGATCGTCGGCCGCGCCATCACCGGCGAGGCCGCCTTCGTCTGACCCGCACCCCCCTCCACCACACCGCCGAGACGAGGGGGCATTGCGGGGGCGGCCGCCCCGGAACCCCCCACACCAACCCCAACCCGGC
>NZ_JBHUAV010000003.1:310492-404729 GCF_042789575.1 Leifsonia sp. NPDC056824
CTCCACCACACCGCCGAGACGTGAGTCGTTGCGGGAATCGCGCGAGCTGAACCCGCAACGACTCACGTCTCGGCGGGGGTGTGGGGGGTCGGGAGGCGGGTGGTGAGGCGGAGGGCGATCAGGAGGGGGATCACGCCGAGCAGGCCGAAGGACATGTCGATGAGCTGCCAGCCGAGCGGGATGCCGCGGATGCCTCCCGCGATGAGCGCGAGCGGGATCACCCCGGCGCAGGCGATGACCCCGAACCAGATCACCCAGACATTGCGCACAGGGTCGACCAGCGGGCCGATGAACGCGACGGCGATGACGAGGTGCGCGAACGCCAGCCAGTCGGTTCCGTAGGACAGGAACGGATAGCGCGTGCCGCTGTCGTCGAGCGCGTGACGCACCCTGTCCACCCACTCGACCAGCCCGGGCAGGAGTCCGGGCGCGGGAGACCCGTGCAGCGTCTGGGACAGCAGGGTCAGCTCCGCCTGGAGCGGGAAGGCCGTCACCCCGCTCAGCACGAGGCCGACGATGAAGACGGCGAGCCAGATCCGGATGGCGGTGATGGTGCGCACAGCATCGACGCTAGGCGAACGGCGGCCGCCTGGCGTCCATCCCGGGAACGATAAGGTGGCCGGGACCCCAGGATCGCGAATGAGCAGGAGGACGCCCGTGGCGTGGTTGGTGACCGGAGGGGCCGGCTACATCGGCTCCCATGTCGTGCAGGCGTTCCGCGCCGAAGGCATCGACGTCGTCGTGGTCGACGACCTGTCCAGCGGGCACGAGGAGTTCGTCCCGGCCGACGTGCCCTTCTACCGCGGCACCATCCTCGACGGCGCCCTGCTGGAGCGGATCTTCCGGGAGAACACCGTGTCCGGCGTCGTGCACGTCGCCGGCTTCAAGTACGCGGGCGTGTCCGTGCAGCGGCCGCTGCACACCTACGAGCAGAACGTCACCGCCACCGCCGTGCTGCTCGCCGCGATGCAGGAGGCGGGGGTCGACGCGATCGTCTTCTCCTCGTCCGCCGCGGTGTACGGCACCCCGGACGTCGACCTGGTCACCGAGTCCACCCCGAAGAGCCCGGAGTCGCCGTACGGCGAGTCCAAGCTGATCGGGGAGTGGCTGCTGCGCGACCAGGGCGTCGCCGCGAGCCTCCGCCACACCTCGCTGCGCTACTTCAACGTCGTCGGCTCCGGCGACCCCGCGCTGCGCGACACCAGCCCGCACAACCTCTTCCCGCTGGTCTTCGACGCCCTCGTCGCCGGCCGGACCCCGCGGGTCAACGGCGACGACTACCCGACGCCGGACGGCACCTGCGTGCGCGACTACATCCACGTCGCCGACCTCGCCGTCTCGCACGTCGCGGCGGCCAAGCGCCTGGACGCGGGGGAGCCGATCCAGCCGGTCTACAACCTGGGCAGCGGCGACGGGGTCAGCGTGGGCGAGATCATGTCGACGGTGGCCCGCGTGACCGGAATCGCCTTCACCCCAGAAGTGGGGCCTCGACGGCCGGGGGACCCGGCGAGGATCGTTGCCTCAGGAGAGCTCGCCGCGCGCGACCTCGACTGGAAGATGCGCCACTCCCTCGAGGAAATGGTAGGCAGCGCCTGGGAAGCACGGCAGGCGGCGTCCTGACCTGCAGGTCGATGGGGGTAGACAGGTCGGGCGTGTCGCGATTGTTGTCGTGCCTCGGCGCGTCGTGAACTCTCGACCAGGCGTTAAGGCTTTACGATTCGCGACTTGACGGAAGCGAATGACAACGGTGTAATTATTGCGACACGACAAACGTGTACGTCAGTTAGAGGGTGGGGAACCGATATGGCAATTCCTGAATATCGTTCTGGGGTACCCGACGACTGGTTCGTGGATCCGGTTCGACTCGGGGTTCCGGGAGTCCGGGCAGCGGCTGTCGAGGACGACAACCCGCTCGCCTGGCAGTCCGACGCCCTGTGCGCGCAGACGGATCCGGAGGCGTTCTTCCCCGAGAAGGGCGGCTCCACTCGCGACGCCAAGCGGATCTGCACCTCGTGCGAAGTCCGGTCCCAGTGCCTCGAATACGCGCTCGCCAACGACGAGCGGTTCGGGATCTGGGGCGGGCTCTCGGAGCGCGAGCGTCGCAAGCTCCGCAAGCGCGCGGGCTGAGCCGGGTCGAATACGCGCCGCGCCCGATGCACTACCGGGATCGGCGCAGCCCCAACTTAGGCTGACTCCCGATGTATCCGAGAGTCACCGCCATCGTCGTCGCCCCGAGCGGCGGCAGCAGCCTGCAGCGCACTCTCGACGCCCTCGCGGCACAGACCCGACAGCCGGACGCCGTGATCGCCGTCGACTGCGCGAGCACGGACGACGCCGCCCGCCTCCTCGCCGACGCCAAGCCCACCCAGCTCCTCCGCAGCCCGGAGAAGCTGTCCTTCGGCACGGCCATCGCCACCGCCGTGCGCGTGCTCCCGCCCACGACCTCGTCGGACGAGCTGCTCTGGCTGCTCGCCCACGACACCGCGCCGGAGCCGGAGGCCCTGGCCGCGCTGATCGGCGCTCTCGAGGTCTCGCCGTCCGTCGCCGTCGTCGGCCCCAAGCTGGTGGACGCCGACGACGCCGCGTTCATCCGCGAGTTCGGCGAGTCGATGACGCCCTTCGGCGCCTCCCTCCCGCTGGTCGAGAACGAGCTCGACCAGGCCCAGCACGACGGCCTGAGCGACGTGCTCGCCGTGTCGACCGCCGGGATGCTCGTCCGTCAGCCGGTGTGGGACGCCCTCGACGGCTTCGACCCGGCCCTGCCCGCCATCGACACCGGGCTCGACTTCTGCACCAGGGCGCGGCTGGCCGGCTACCGCGTGACGCTCGTCGCGCAGGCCAGGGTCGCCGTCGGCGGCGACGGCCTGGCCGGCCCCAACCTGTCCCGCAAGTGGTCGGTGCGCCGCAAGCTCGCGGGGGAGCGCCGCAGGGCGCAGCTCCACCGCCGGATGGTCTACGCGCCGGGCTGGGCGCTCGTGCCGCACTGGCTGACGCTCGTGCCGCTGGCGATCCTGCGCTCCATCGTGCGCCTGCTCCGCAAGGAGCCCGGCTCGGTCGGCGGCGAGCTCGGCGCGGCCTTCCGGGTCGCGTTCTCCGGGATGGCGGTCGGCAACGCCCGCCGACGGCTCTCCCGCGCCCGCACCGTCGGCTGGGCGGCCATCGCGCCGCTGCGGCTGCCGTTCGCCGAGGTGCGGCGCGGTCGTGCGCTCAAGCGCGAGGCGGCGATGGTCCGCCAGCACGGTGAGCGTCAGGAGCTCGACTTCTGGGGCACGGGCGGCGGCTGGACGGTGCTCGCGATGCTGGCCGTCGGCGTCCTCCTCTTCTACCCGCTGGCCGGCTCCGGCGCGATCACCGGCGGCGGGATGCTGCCACTGAACACCTCCGTCGGCGACCTCTGGGCGAACCTCGGCTACGGCTGGCGCGACATCAACCTCGGCTTCACCGGAGCCGCCGACCCGTTCTCCGCTGTGCTCGCCGTCCTCGGCACCCTCACCTTCTGGCAGCCGAGCGTGTCGCTCGTGGCGCTCTGGCTGCTCGCCCTGCCGCTCGCGGCCCTCGGCGCCTGGCTCGCCGCCGCACGGCTGACCGTCCGGCCGACCCTCCGCGCGTTCGCCGCCGTCGTCTACGCGCTGGCTCCGACGCTGTTCGTCGCGCTGCAGGGCGGCCGCCCCGGCGCCGTGCTCGCGCACATCCTGCTGCCGTGGCTGTTCTTCGCGGGACTCGCCGCCCGCCGCTCGTGGACGGCCAGCGCGACGACCGCCCTGATCGCGGCCGCGACCGTCGCCTGCGCCCCCGTGCTCATCCCGGCGCTCGTGATCGCCTGGATCGCCGCCATCGTGTTCGCCGGCCGCCGCGCCGCGCGCATCGTCTTCATCCCGCTGCCGGCCGTCGTGCTGTTCGCGCCGCTGGTCTGGCAGCAGGCCTCCCGCGGGGCGTGGCTCTCGATCTTCGCCGACCCGGGCGTGCCGCTCGACGCCAGGCAGACGCCCGCGTGGCAGCTCGCGCTCGGCTTCCCCGACGGCGCGCTCGGCGGCTGGCACGCCCTCGCGCACGCGTTCGGGCTCGGCGCCCTGCCCAGCACCATCATCGTGCCCATCCTGCTCGCGCCGCTCGGCATCCTCGCGATCCTCGCGCTGTTCCTGCGCGGAACGGTCAGGGCGGTCGTCGCGCTGCTGGTCGCGCTCGCCGGTTTCCTCACCGCCGTGACGGCGCTGCACGTCGAGCTGGCGGTCTCCGGGTCGGCGGTCGTCCCGATCTGGCCGGGGAGCGCCGTGAGCCTCTACTGGCTCGGCCTCATCGGCGCCGCCGTGCTCGCGCTCTCCGCCCTCCGGCGCGGCGCGCTCGCACCGGCCTGGGTGGCGATGGCGACCATCGCGATCGCGGCCGTGCCGTCGGCGATCGCCACGCACGACGGCCAAGCCCTGGTGACGGCGAGCGACGGCCGGACGATGCCGGCGGTGGTGACGGCCAAGGCCTCGACCCAGCCGCGCACCGGCACGCTGCGGATCACCCCGCAGCCGGACGGCGGCATCCGGGCGGAGGTCGTCCGCGGAGCCGGGCAGACCCTCGACGGCCAGACCACGCTCAGCTCGACCGGGCGCTCGCTGTCGTCCGGTCAGCAGGAGCTGGCGACGCTCGCCGGCAACCTCGCCTCGCGCAGCGGCTTCGACGCCTCCGGCGAGCTGAAGCGGCTCGGCATCGACTTCGTGCTGCTCACCCCGTCGGCGACGGCGCTGGACGAGCACGTCGGGACCAAGCCGGACACCACGGCGGCCGACGCCACCCGGACGCGGGCGAGCGTCGCGATGGACGCGAACTCGCTGCTCGCGCCCGTCGGGCAGACCACGACCGGCTCGCTGTGGGCCTTCAGCAGCGGCACGACCGTCGAGCCGCCCGCTGCGCTGATCCCGCCGGACGCGGGCGGGATGTGGCGCGTGATCGTGCTCCTGATCCAGGGGCTGATCGTCGGCTTCACACTGCTGCTGGCCATCCCGACCACGCGGTCCGCCGACCGCGTCTCCGAGCTGAACTCCCGCCGCCCCGCACGCAAGCACGGCGGGGAGCCTCCCGCCATCGAGCCGGACGACGAGCCCCTCCCGCCGTCGGACGGGGACATCCCCGTCGCGGGCGAGAGCCTGGACGAATGGGACGCCGAGCCGGAGGACGAGGCCGTCATCGAGTCCGCGGACGAGGACGAGGCGCGCGAGGCGCATCCCGAGCCGGAGGAGACCACGGCCCCGAAGCCGGAGCCGAGCCACCTCACAGCGCAGGAGCCCGCGCTGCCGGAGCCCGCCACGGGCCCGAACGCCACCGCCCACGACTTCGCCCTCCAGGCCGCCATCTCGTTCGACGCACCGACCACGCTGGAGGAAGGCCTCGACGAGACCATCATCCGGCCCCGTCCCGCCATCGAGAGGAGCGACCGTGGCTGACCGCCGTGCCCTCGCCCAGGGCGGCGTCCGCGCGATCGGAGGCCTCGTCGGCATCGGGATCGCCGCCGCCGTCATCGCCGGCGCGACCCTGCTCCCGCTGTCCGGCTTCGCCATCGACGCGCCGTCGAAGACCGTCCACCCGGTCCCGGCCGACCAGCAGCGCGTGTGCCCCGGACCCGTGCTCGCCCTCGCCGCCGACGCTGGACAGGCCTCGCAGCCGAGCGCCATCGGGCGGTTCTCGCCCGTCTACGGCACCGACGGGCCGGACACCCAGACCCGGAACCTCAAGCCGGACGCCTCCACCGAGTCGGCCGACCAGGCCCCGCTCGCGCTGACGGCCACGACCCCGCAGGGCGCCACCCGTCCTCCGCTGTTCGCGGGCGCCCAGGTCCAGAGCGTCAGCAGCCAGGACCTCGCCGGGCTGGCCGCCGCCTCGTGCGGCGAGGCGAGCGCCGACAGCTGGCTCGTCGCCGGCGCGACCACGCTCGGCCAGACCAGCCTCGTGCTGCTGTCCAACCCGACGTCCGTCGACGCGACCGTCAACCTCGACATCTACACCGAGACCGGCCGGGTCGCGGCGCCGGGCGCGACCGGCATCCTGGTCCCCGCCGGCGCGCAGAAGGTCGTCCCGCTCGCGGGCCTCGCGCCCTCCGCCACCGCGCCCGTCGTCCATGTGAGCACCACCGGCGGCGCCGTCGTGGCCACCATGCAGCAGAGCTTCGAGCAGGGCATCGACCCGCGCGGCGTGGAGCTGGCCGGCCCGACGGGCGCGCCCTCCCAGGTGCAGACGATTTCCGGGGTGACCATCAACTCGCTCGCCGCCGTCACCGCCGCGCAGTCCGCGGAGGCCGTCAGCGTCGAGTTCCCGACCGTGCGCGTCTTCGTGCCGGGGACCCAGGACGCCCAGATCACGGTCGGCGCCGTCGGGGAGACCGGCACGGCCGCGGGCAACTCGTACGCGCAGACCGTGAAGGCGGGCAACGTCGCCGAGATCCCGCTCGACCACCTCAAGGACGGCAACTTCGACGTCACGGTCCGCTCGAACGTGCCCGTCGTCGCCGCCGTCCGCACCTCGGTCATCGGGACCAAGACGCGTGACTTCGCCTGGTTCGTGTCGTCCCCGCCGATCACGGACTCCCAGCTCGTCGCCGTGCCGCCGGGACCCGGCGCGCGCGTGCACTTCGCCAACGCCGCGGACAAGGACGTCAAGGTGAAGATCCAGCCCGCCTCGGGCGCGCCGATCCCGCTCACCGTGCCCGCGGAGGGCGGCACTGGCGCGGTGGTGCCCAGCGGGCGCTACACGATCACCGGAGGCGACGGCCTGGTGGTGAGCGTCAGCTTCATCGGAGACGGCCAGACGAGCGCGTTCGCGGTCTCGCCGGCCGGCCCGCTCGCGGCTGCGATCGAGGTCTACCCGCACTGACGCCCGGCTCACGCCGGGTTGCGGCCACGCTTCGGCTCAGAAGTGCCGGAAGCGGTCGGGCGCGAGGTCCCACGGGTCCTTGCCGAGCAACTCGGCGACCGCACGGAAGACGCAGCCCTCGATGTACATCCTGCGGTGCAGGTCGTCGTCGCGGTGCAGCTTGGTCAGCCGCTGGATGGGCACGCGGTAGAGCACGACGCGCCGGCGTGCGTGGTCGACGTACCAGCGGTCGACGCCGTCGCTGCCGGTGTTGCCCATCGGCGTGGCGGCGACCTCGAAGTGCACGTCCGCCAACTCCTCCGGCCAGACGCCCTTGAGGTAGTCGGCGGTGGAGGCCACGGTCATGTCGAAGAAGTCGATGCGGTTCTGCAGCATCGGCAGATGCGGACCCGTGACCGGTCCGCGTGCGCCGCGGCCGTGACGGCTGCGCCACCGGCTGGTCGCCGGGGGGTTGCTGCTGGTGCGGCGGTTGCGGGGCATGTCGCAATCCTACGTCGGTGGGGCTCCGGTAGTCTGAGGCCGATGTTGAGCCGCCCGTGTTCCCGTGTCGCGTGTCCGCGCGACGCCGTGTCGACGCTGACGTACGTCTACGCGGACTCGATGGCGGTGCTGGGCCCGCTCAGCCTCAACCACGAGCCGCACTCGTACGACCTGTGCGCCATCCACGCCGAGCGCCTGTCCGCGCCGCAGGGCTGGCAGATCGTGCGGCACGAGGTCTTCGGCGACATCAGGTAGGGCTCGATCAAGTAGTGTGACCGGGTGCACTCATCTGACTCGATCGACGACTACCGCGACGCCCTCTCCGCAGTGATCAAGACCTACGATGTGCGCGGGCTGGTCGGCAGCGGCCTGACCCCCGAGATCGTGACCGCGATCGCCGCGGCGTTCGTCGACGAGATCGGCGCAGCAGGGTCGGAGGTCGTGGTCGGCCACGACATGCGCGACTCCTCCCCGGAGTTCGCCGCCGCGTTCGCGCGGGGTGCGCAGGCCCGCGGGGCGGACGTCGTATCGATCGGGCTGTGCTCCACCGACGAGTCCTACTTCGCCTCCGGCGCGCTGCAGGCGCCCGCCGCGATGTTCACCGCGAGCCACAACCCGGCCACCTACAACGGCATCAAGCTCTCCCGCGCCGGCGCGCAGGGCCTCAGCCTCGACACCGGCCTCGCCGCCATCCGCGACCGTGCGGCCGTCTACCTGGCCGAGGGTATGGAGCCGGTCGCCGAGCCCGGCTCGTACCGCGAGCAGGACGTCCTGGCCGACTACGCCGCGTACCTGCGCGGCCTGGTCGACCTCAGCGACATCCGCCCCATCAAGATCGTGGTGGACGCGGGCAACGGCATGGGCGGCTTGACCGTTCCCGCGGTGCTCGGCGAGGCCGCCGGGCTGCCCGCTCTGCCCATCGAGATCGTCCCGCTGTACTTCGAGCTCGACGGCACTTTCCCGAACCACGAGGCGAACCCGCTGGAGCCGGCGAACCTGGTCGACCTCCAGGCCGCGGTCGTGGAGCACGGCGCCGACCTCGGCCTCGCCTTCGACGGCGACGCCGACCGCTGCTTCGTCGTGGACGAGACCGGAGGCGCGGTGTCGCCGTCCGCCGTGGCCGCGATCGTCGCCCTCCGCGAGATCGACCGCGCCCGCGCCGAGGACCCCGACGCCGAGATCACAGTCATCCACAACCTGATCACCTCCAACATCGTCCCGGAGACGATCGAGGCCGCAGGCGCGACCCCGTACCGCACGCGGGTGGGCCACTCGCTCATCAAGGCGGCCATGCGCGAGTCGGGCGCCGTCTTCGGCGGCGAGCACTCGGCGCACTACTACTTCCGCGACTTCTGGAGCGCCGACAACGGCATGCTGGCCGCGATGCACATGCTGGCCGAGTTCGGGGCGCAGGAGCGACCGCTGTCCGAGCTGGCGGCGGCGTACACGCCGTACTCGCAGTCCGGCGAGATCAACTCGACCGTGGAGGACGTCCCTGCCGCCTACGCGCGCGTCGTGGAGGCGTTCACCGGCCGCGCCGAGTTCGACGAGCTGGACGGCCTCACCATCACCGGTTACACGGACGAGACCGAGCCGTTCTGGTGGTTCTCGGTGCGCCCCTCCAACACGGAGCCGCTGCTGCGCCTCAACGTGGAGGCGGCGGACGCCCCCACGATGACCCGCATCCGCGACGAGGTGCTGGCGCTCATCCGCGCCGAATAGCCATCCGGCTGGCGTGATCCGGAGGGCATGGGACAATATCCCCATGCCTTCCGCCGTCACTGACACGTCCCTGCCGTTCCGCGTCGCCGACCTCTCGCTCGCGGAGGCGGGCCGGCACCAGATCCGGCTCGCCGAGAACGAGATGCCCGGCCTGATGGCCCTCCGCGAGGAGTTCGGCGCCTCCCAGCCGCTCGCCGGCGCCCGCATCGCCGGCTCGCTGCACATGACCGTGCAGACCGCCGTGCTGATCGAGACCCTGGTCGCTCTCGGCGCGCAGGTGCGCTGGGCGAGCTGCAACATCTTCTCCACGCAGGACGAGGCCGCAGCGGCCATCGCGGTCGGCCCGCACGGCACGGCCCAGGCGCCCGCCGGCGTCCCCGTGTTCGCGTGGAAGGGCGAGACTCTCGACGAGTACTGGTGGTGCACCCAGCAGATCTTCGACTGGAGCACGGAGGCGGCAGCCGCAGGCGCCGACTGGACCGGCCCCAACCTGATCCTGGACGACGGCGGCGACGCCACCCTGCTGGTCCACAAGGGCCGCGAGTTCGAGCTCGCCGGCGCCGTGCCCGCCGACGCCGAGGGCGACAGCCACGAGTACCGCGTCATCCTCGCCGCGCTGCGCGCCTCCCTGGCCACGTCGACCGACCGCTGGACGCGCGTCGCCGACGGCATCCTCGGCGTCACCGAGGAGACCACGACCGGCGTCCACCGCCTCTACGAGCTGGCCAAGCAGGGCGAGCTGCTGTTCCCGGCGATCAACGTCAACGACTCGGTCACCAAGAGCAAGTTCGACAACAAGTACGGCATCCGCCACTCGCTGCCGGACGGCCTCAACCGCGCCACCGACGTGCTCATGGGCGGCAAGGTCGCGTTCGTCGCCGGCTACGGCGACGTCGGCAAGGGCGCCGCGGAGGCGCTGCGCGGCCAGGGCGCCCGCGTCATCGTCAGCGAGGTCGACCCGATCAACGCCCTCCAGGCGGCGATGGACGGCTTCCAGGTGACCACGCTGGAGTCCGTCATCGACCAGGTCGACATCCTCATCACCGGCACGGGCAACGTCAACGTCGTGACCCTCGACCACATCCTCGCGATGAAGCACCTCGCCGTCGTCGCCAACGTCGGCCACTTCGACAACGAGATCGACATGGCCTCCCTGGAGGCGCTGCCCGGCGCAGAGAAGGTGGAGATCAAGCCGCAGGTGCACGAGTGGCGCCTGCCGAACGGCCGCAGCGTCCTGGTGCTGTCCGAGGGCCGCCTGATGAACCTCGGCAACGCCACCGGCCACCCGAGCTTCGTGATGAGCAACTCGTTCGCCAACCAGGTGCTCGCCCAGCTCGAGCTCTTCGTCTCGACCGAGGACTACCCGATCGGCGTCTACGTGCTCCCGAAGCACCTGGACGAGAAGGTCGCCCGCCTCCACCTGGCCGCCCTCGGCGTCAACCTGACCACCCTCACGGACGAGCAGGCCGCCTACATCGGCGTGCCGGTCGACGGCCCGTACAAAGTCGACCACTACCGCTACTGATGGCGCTCGACTTCGCAGACCGGGAGCTCCCCGGCGGCCTCCTCCTGCGCCTGCGCCGGGAGGAGGACGCCGCGGCGCTCGCCGCCGCCTACCTCCGCAACCGCGGCCACCTGGCCCCCTGGGACCCGACGCGCTCGGAGGAGTTCTTCACGGAGGCCGGCCAGCGCACCCGCACGCTGGAGCTCCTGGCACTGCGCTCGCTGGACACCGCGGTGCCGCTCGTGATCGTGGACGGGGACGAGATCGCCGGAGGCATCGACCTCAGCAACATCGTCCGGGGCGCCTTCCAGAGCGCGATGGTCGGCTACTGGCTCGACCGCGGCCACACCGGCCGCGGCCTGGTGTCGGTGGCGCTGACCGCCGTGCTCGACGCCGCCCGCGACGACTACGCCCTGCACCGGGTGCAGGCGGCGACCCTGCTGGCCAACCACGCCTCCCAGTCGGTCCTCACCCGCGCGGGCTTCGAGCGCATCGGCGTCGCGCCGAACTACCTGAAGATCGCCGGCCGCTGGCAGGACCACGTTCTTTTCCAGAAGATCCTGCACGACTGAGCAGGGCTCCGGAGGGCTCTCGTCAGACCTCCGCGAACGCCCGCACCGGGAACGTCCCGAACCCTTCCACCGCCGGCGGCGCCGCCGTGAAGCGCGCGCCGCGGGCGGGCAGGTCGCCCAGCCGGGTCAGGTGCTCCACGACGTGAATTCCGTGGGCCAGCAGGATGCTGTGCGCGGGGCGCGTGCCGCCGCTCTCGGTGTCGTCGATGTTGAGGGAGTCGATGCCGACCAGCGTCACGCCCGCGTCGGCCAGGTGCTGCGCGCCGGCCTCGGTGAGGTAGGGCGCGCCTGACGCGTAGGCCGGCGTCCCGAAGCGGGTGTCCCAGCCGGTGTGCAGCAGCACGGCCGTGCCGGCCAGGTCGCGGTCGAAGAACACCGAGGCCGGGATGCCGCGCTCGGCCGCATCCTCCAGGTGGAACACCTCGGCGGGCAGCCCGACCAGCGTCGCGAGGTCGAGCGAGGCGAGGTCGCCGCCGTCCGCGTAGCGGTGGTACGGGCTGTCGAGGTACGTGCCGGTGTTGCCGATCATCGTGATGACGTCCATCGCGAACTCGGTTCCTGCGGCGTAGCGCGCGCGGGAGTCCTCCCGGGTGAGGTGCGGGGTGATGACCGGCTCAGGGAGGCCGGGGTAGGTGACCAGACCGGCGCGGATGCGGTGGCTGAGGTCGACGACGCGGCGCGCCCGGGCGTCCGGCGACGGCGTCGCCATCCCGCGGCTGCCGCGGTGCGGCTCGGCCACGATCCGCAGCCCCCGCAGCTCGACCGTGCCGACGAGCGCCAGACCGAGGTGACGGACGAAGAGCTCGGCGACCTCCGCCTCGCCGACCGACGCCGACGGCACGTCGAGACGGAACCCCTCCGCGGTCAGGCCGCCGCCGTTGACGAACGACACGCTCGCGTCGAAGTGGGCACGGTACTCGGTCATTCGCGCTCCTGGGTGTGCGGGGTCGGCCGGATCAGCGGACAGGGAAGGCGGATCAGCGGTCAGGGAAGGAGTGCGGCAGCGCGTCGAGCACCGGCTCCAGGCGCTGCAGCCGCTCGGCCTCCAGCGCCAGGCCGGCGGCGTCCCGCTGCCGGCGGAGTACGGCGACCGCGACGAGGAACGCCTCGGCGTCCACCTGCGGCAGCGGCGACACGTACGGCGCCGCCTCGCGGGCGAGCTCGGTGCTCAGCCCGTACCTGGCCGCGGCGGTGAGCTGCGGAGCCTGCCGCACGAACTGCGCGATGCGGCGCGACAGCCGGTCGGGCAGCCTCCCGACGTCCGCGTTCTGCGCCCAGCCGGCGAGCTGCGGCGGCAGGTACAGGGTGAGCGGCTGCGGGTGCGGGACGCGCTCGAGCTGGCTGTAGGTGCCGGCCAGCAGGTCGCCGAGCCGCTTGGAGCGGGAGTTGAGGAGCCCGGTCAGGGCGGCGATGCCGCCGAAGCTCAAGTAGATCTCGAGCACGCCGGCGAGGGCGCGGATGAACGCGTGGCGGAAACCGGTCGCGCCGCCGTCGTCGCGCACGATGCGGGCGCCGACCGCAAGCCTGCCGAGCGAACGGCCGCGGGTCAGCAGCTCCATCCCGGTCGGGAGGATCACCGTCCCGAACACCAGGATGAGGATGACCAGCGCGCGCACCAGCGCCTGGTCGAGTCCGCCGCCGGTGCTGACCAGGATCAGGATCAACCCGAGCATGACGAGCATCGAGAACAGCCAGTCGATGATCGTGCCCGCCGCGCGGAGGATGTAGCTGGCCGGCTTGACGTCGAGGGTGACGGCCTCGCCCGTGACCAGCTCGCGCTCGGTCGCAGGACCCCCCGTCGAGAGTCCCGCCGCAGAAAGGCCCCCACTCGGGAGGAGGGGCGCAGATGCCGTCATGGCTATCATTCAAGCAGATGGATCTCGACGCATACACTGCCGCGCACAGCGCCGACTGGGAGAGGCTCTCCCGGCTGGCCCGCCGCCGACGCCTGGACGGCCGCGACGCCGACGAGCTGATCGACCTGTACCAGTCCGGGGCGGCCGATCTGTCGGCCATCCAGACCAGCGCGGGCTCGACCGCAGTGGGGGACCGGCTCTCCGTGACGCTCGCCTCCGCCCGGCTGCGCTTCACCGGCGCCGGCTCGAACCTGTTCTCGCAGGTCCCGCGGTTCTTCGCCCTGCAACTGCCCGCGGCGCTCTACCGCATCCGCTGGATCGTGCTGGCCGTCGCGGTCGCGACCGTCATCGTCTCCACGCTGTACGCGCTGTGGATCAGCGGCAACCCGGACGTGCTGCGCAACCTCGGCGACGACGCCGCCCTGAAGCAGTATGTGAACCACTCGTTCGTCGACTACTACTCGAACAACCCCGCGGCGTCGTTCGCGGGCCAGGTGTGGACCAAGAACGCCTGGATCGCCGCACAGTGCATCGCGTTCGGGATCACCGGGCTCTGGGTGCCGTACGTGCTCATCCAGAACGCGGTCGGGATCGGCACCGCGGCGGGCGTCATGTTCGCGTACGGCCGCGGGGACGTGCTGTTCTCGTACATCCTGCCGCACGGCCTCCTGGAGCTCACCAGCGTGTTCGTCGCCGCCGCGGCCGGGTTGCGGATCTTCTGGGCGTGGATCGCGCCGGGCGCCCGCACGCGCGGGCAGGCGCTCGCCGAGGACGGCCGCGCGCTGTTCACGGTCGCGATCGGCTGTGTGATCAGCCTGTTCGTCTCCGGCCTGATCGAGGGCTTCGTGACGCCGTCCGCGCTCCCGGTCTGGCTGAAGATCGCCATCGGCGCGCTCGCGCTCGGCCTGTACCTCTTCTACATGCTCTTCGTCGGCGGCCGCGCCGTGCGCGCCGGCGAGACCGGCGACCTCACCGAGTTCGAGGCCGGCGACCGCCGCGTCGTCGCCGGCTGACGCGCCGCCCCGCGCCGCGATTCGTGCCGAATGTCGCGTTTCGCGGCGGCAAAGCCGCGATTCGGCACGAATGTGCCAGCGACGATTCGTGCCGAATGTCGCCTTTCGCGGCGGCAAATCCGCGATTCGTGCCGAATGTCGCCTTTCGCGGCGGCGAAGCCGCGATTCGTGCCGAATGCGCTGGCGGCGATTCGTGTCGAATGTCGCCTTTCGCGGCGGCGAAGCCGCGATTCGTGCCGAATGTCGCGTTTCGCAGCGGCGAAGCCGCGATTCGTGCCGAATGTGCCGGCGACGATTCGTGCCGAATGTGGCGTTTCGCGGCGGCGAAGGCGCGATTCGTGCCGAATGTCGCCTTTCGCCGCGGCAAAGCCGCGATTCGTGCCGAATGTCGCCTTTCGCGGCGGCAGAGCCGCGATTCGGTACGAATGTGACGCGCGCTCAGAGGCGGCCGGCGGCCTTCAGCGCGAGGTAGCGGTCGGCGAGGGCCGGCGGGAGGTCGGCGGGGGAGCCCGTGACCACCTCGCCGCCCAGGCGGCGCACCGCGGCCGACACGCGCGCCACGTCGAGCAGCGCCCGCTCGGCGGAGGCCGCCCGGTAGACGTCCTCGCGGCGGTCGCGCTGCGTCGTCGCGGCCTCCGTGTCCGGGTCGGTCACACTCGCCACCAGCACGAGGTGCTTGCGGGTGAGCTGCGGCAGCACGGAGAGGAGGCCGCGCGAGCCTCCCGGCGCGTCGAGCGAGGTCAGCAGCACGACGAGCGAGCGCTGGCTGGTCAGCGTGCCGACCTGGGCGGGCACCGCCGACCAGTCCATCTCGATGAGCGCCGGCTCGATGCCCGCCATCGTGTCCACCATCCGGGAGAGGAGCTCCGAGCCGGCCGCCCCCTGCACCCGGCCTCGGACGACGCGGTCGTACGCCACCAGGTCGACGCGGTCGCCCGCCCGGGAGGCCAGCGCCGCCAGCAGCAGCGAGGCCTCGAACGCGGTGTCGATGCGCGGCTCGTCCGCGATGCGCGCCGCCGAGGTGCGGGCGGTGTCGATCACCAGCACGACGCGCCGGTCGCGCTCCGGCCGCCAGGTGCGCACCATCACCCGCGCGCCGCGGCCTCCGGTCGGGTCGTGCCGCCGGGCGGTCGCCCGCCAGTCGATGGAGCGCACGTCGTCGCCGCGCACGTACTCGCGCAGGGAGTCGAACTCGGTGCCCTGGCCGCGCAGCATCACGCTCGTGGTGCCGTCCAGCTCGCGGAGCCGCGCCAGCCGCGACGGCAGGTGCTTGCGGGCGTTGAACGGCGGCAGCACGCGGATCCGGCCGGGAGCGGAGAGCGTGGCCTGCCGTGCCCAGAGGCCCAGCGGTCCCCACGCGCGCACGGTGACCTGCTCGACCCGGCGCTCGCCTCGCCGCCACGGCGTCAGCGACACCACAACGCGGCGGCGCTCGCCGGGCGGGATGCTGATCGCGGTGCGCGTCGGCTCCGCCCCGGCGGACGGCTCCCACGCGTCGCGCAGCACGCCGCGCAGCGTCCGCGCGCCGGTGTTCGTCACGAAAAGCTCGCTCGCGGCCTCCGCGCCCAGGCGGACGCGCGGCGGCAGCTCCCTGCTCAGCCGCAGCCGCCGCGGGGAGGCCGCTAGCGCGAGGTCGATCGCGCCGAGCACCAGGCACAGCAGCACCCAGCCGCCGAGCGCGGTGTAGGCGGCTCCCGTCGCGCCGCCGAGCAGCACGACGGGGACGGCGCCCAGCGCGAGCAGGGCGACGAAACGTCCGGACAGGGTCATCGGCGGGCCTAGATCGGAACCTGGACCTGCTGCACGATCGAGCGCAGCACGGCGTCGGCGCCCACGCCCTCCAGCTCCGCCTCGGGGCGCAGCTGGATGCGGTGCCGCCAGACGGGCACGAGCATCGCCTGGACGTGGTCCGGCGTGATCGAGTCGTAGCCGGACAGCCACGCCCAGGCCTTGGCGGCGGCGAGCAGGGCGGTCGTGCCGCGCGGGCTGACGCCCAGGCGCACCGAGGGGCTGCGGCGGGTGGCGCGGGCCAGGTCGACGATGTAAGCGAGCACGTCCGGGTTGGCGCCGACGGAGGCGGCGGCGGCGCGGGCGGCCTCCAGCTGCCGCGCGTCGAGCACCGGCGTCACGCCCGCCCCGGCGAGGTCGCGAGGGTTGAAGCCGGCCGCGTGCCTGCGCAGCACCTCCACCTCGGCCTCGCGCTCCGGCACGTCGAGGGTGAGCTTGAGCAGGAACCGGTCGAGCTGGGCCTCCGGCAGGGTGTAGGTGCCCTCGTACTCGATCGGGTTCTGGGTGGCCGCGACGATGAACGGGTCGGGGAGGCGGCGGCTCACGCCGTCGACACTTACCTGGCGCTCCTCCATCGCCTCCAGCAGGGCCGACTGGGTCTTCGGTGGCGTGCGGTTGATCTCGTCCGCCAGCAGGATGTTCGTGAACACGGGGCCCTCGCGGAACACGAACCCGCCGGTCTGCGCGTCGTAGACGAGCGAGCCGGTGACGTCGCCCGGCATCAGGTCGGGCGTGAACTGGATGCGTGTGGTCGTGAGGCTCAGCGCCTCGCTGAGCGCGCGCACGAGCAGCGTCTTCGCGACACCGGGCACGCCCTCCAGCAGGACGTGGCCGCGGGCGAGCAGCGCGATGATCAGCCCGGTGACCGCGCCTTCCTGGCCGACGACGGCCTTGCCCACCTCGGCGCGCACGCGCGCCAGCGCGTGCCGCAGGTCGGAGGAGCCGGGCGACGGAGGCGGCGCGATGCCGTCCGGTGCTGCCGAGGCCGAGTGGGAGCCGGTCGTGAGGTCGGTCATGGTTCCATTCTTCCGGTCGTTCGTGGGCTGTGTGGCGCGGCGGCGTCGGCCGTCGCGCGCTCGAGCTCGGCCAGCCGGTCGGAGAGCTCGACGAGCTCCCGGTCGCTGTCCGGACGCTGTTCCAGGAGCAGGTGGAGGATCCCGGCCCGGTCGCGGCCGGTGATCGCGGCGACGGCGTCGGCGACCTCCTCCGTCGTGGCCACGCGCGGGAGGCCGACCTGGCCGGCCAGCCGGCCGATCGCCCCGATGCGCAGCGCGTCGGCGGCGCGGAGCCGTGCCGACGACCGCTGGTAGAGGCGCGCGCGGCCCTCCCGGGTCTCGCCCGCGCGCACGACGACGGGGAGGTGCTCGACCACCAGCGGCCCGAAGCGGCGGCCGCGCCACACGGCGGCGGCGACGAACACCAGCGTCAGCAGCAGGAGGACCGGCGTCACCCATCCCGGCGTCAGCGTCGCGAGGTCGGCCGGCCCGGTGACCGGCCGGTCGAGCAGGCCGGGCTGATACCAGACCAGCGTGCGGTGCTCGCCGAGGAGGCCGAGACCGAGCGCCGCGTTGCCGAGCCGGTCGACGCCGTCGTTCATGAGGGTGGCGGCCGACCCGAGCAGATAGACCGTGCGGCCCTGGTAGGTCGTGCGCACGAGCGACGCGCGGTCTCCCGACGCCACGAAGCAGGCGGTCGCGTCGCCGGTCACGCGGAAGCTGCCGGGCGATCCGACGCCCTCGGTGTTGGCGGTGGGCCGGGGGTCGATCCGGACCGCGCGCTGCGCGACGGGCAGGTCGCAGCCGGCGGAGACGATGGAGCCGGGGTCGCCCGCCGCGTGCACCGCGGGAGCGAGTGCCTGAAGGGCGGCGAAGTCGGGCTCGACCAGCACGATGGTGCTCGCGATCGAGCTGAGCTGGTCGTAGCCCTGCTTGGCGAGGTTGCCCGCCGGGTCGTAGACGAGCACGGTGGTGTCGTCTCCCGCGGCGCTGCGCACCTCGTCGAGCGACCCGGCGGTGCGCACGCTCACACCCTGCTGGCCGAGAACCTGCGCGAGGGCCTTGGCGCCGGCGGGGCCGGGGTTGGTGATGCTCAGCGGGTCGCCGGCGATGCTGCGGTCGCCGTTCAGCAGCACGCCGGACAGCCCGACGATCGCGGCGATGACGGCGAGGATGATCCACGGCACGGCGCGGCGCGCGACGCGACGGACGGTGGGGGAGACCGCGGGCGCGTCCGCCGGGCCGGGCTCCTGCACGGACGGGCGCTCGGCCTCTGGTGCCAGTGCTCCGGTCATGCGAGTGTCCCGGTCATGCCCTTGGGCGCTTCCTGAGCCGGCCGCACCCGCTGGAGGCGCCCGTCGAGGTCGAGGAGGTGCCGGTAGCCGGCCTCGGAGCCCGGCCGGTCGAGGTAGCGCACCTCGTCGAAGGTCCGGGCCGCCTGACGCAGCTCGGCCGCCTCCGCGGGCGCCGCGCGGGCGGCCTGGGCGGCGAACTCGGTCGCGGTGGTGCCGGGACGGACCTCCACCAGGGTGCGCTCGTCGAGTGCGGCCGCGATGGCGCGGAACTCCTCCTCGATCGCGAGCGGCCAGTCCTCTGCCCGCGCCGCGTCGGCCGCCGACCGCCGCAGCTCGTCCGCCGAGCGGGCGTCGCCCGCGCCGAACAGCGCCCGCGGGGTGGACGCGGCGCGCCGGTTGACCCGCGGCCGGCCGAACACGAGGAACGCGACCACGATGATCGCCGCCACGATTAGCACGACCACGACGAGGAGGACAGGACTGGCACTCCCGGTCGGACCGTTCAGCAGCGACGCGAGCCAGTCCTGCACCGCCTTGGAGGCGATGTCGAACCACGTCGGCTTCGCCGTCTGGTACTCCGGCTTGGCGAGCTCGTTGCGGATCCAGTCCTGCGCCTGCGGCGAACTCGGATCGACCGGGATGTCGAGGTGCACGCTCAGGCGCCCGGCCAGCCCGCGTTCGGGGCGGTCGCGCTCGGCGCGGGCTGCGTGAACGGATCGGGCAGCTCCTGGCCGGTCTGCCTGGCCTCCACGAACCGCACGAGTTCCAGGTCGAGCCCCTCCTTGCGCATCCGCAGGTCGATGTAGATCAGGCCGAGGGCGGCGGACTGCGCGACGCTGCCGATCGCGCCGACGATCGCGCTCACGATCGCCGACAGCGCGTTCACGCCGAGCTGGCCGATGATGGCCTGACTGTACGAGTTCGGGTCGGCGGTGCTGAGCGAGGTCGGCGCGAAGATGCCGCCCAGCATCCCGCCGATGATCGCGAACGGGAACGCGATGACTTGGGTCACGGCGTAGATGATCATCGCCAGCAGGACGATCACCCCGAACGTGCGCCAGAAGTAGCCGGTCGTGAGCCGCCAGGAGCGGGCGATGGCGGAGCGGAACGGGAGGCGCTCGATGACGATCGCGCTCGGCACGATCGAGAGCTTGGTGTACAGCCAGATGAAGACGGCCAGCAGGCCGAGGCTGCCGCCGATCCCCACCAGGACCGCGCCGAGCACACCGGCCGTGCCGCCGAGCATCGCGAGGGCGACGATGATGGAGACCACGAGCGCGAGGGCCACCAGCCAGAACAGCGACCACAGGAACGTCCAGCCGACCAGGGCGCCGAACCGGGAGCGGATGAGCCGCCAGAGCGCGCGCAGGTTCAGCTTCTCACCCAGCGTCTCACGCGACACCTCGGCGACGATGATGCCCTGGAGCAGCGCGCTGAAGATCCCCGAGATGACGACGACGAGGACTCCGAGCACGATGCTGCCGCCCACCGCGCCGGCGGTGATGGTGCTGCGGTCGGCGGCGTCCGCCGTCGCGACCCGCGAGAAGAGGAGGTAGAGACCGCCGTACAGGAGTGCGGTGACCAGGATCACGGGGACGCCCTGGAGCAGGAGGGCCGCGCCGACGGTGATCTTCGGGTTGCGGCGCAGCGCCTGGAACGGCGCGCCGAGCAGGGTGCCGAACGACAGCGGGCGCAGCGGGATGAGCCCCGGCTTCGGCGGCGGAGCCCAGCCGGGCTGAGCGCCGGTGGCGTCGTAGGGCTGCTGCCAGCCCTGCTGCTGCCAGGCCTGCTGATAGTCGTACTGCGGGTAGCCGGGCTGCTGAGGGTAGCCCTGCTGCGGGTATCCCTGCTGCGGGTACCCGGGCTGCTGCGGGTACCCGGGCTGCTGCGGATAGCCGGGCTGCTGCGGGTATCCAGGCTGCTGCGGGTATCCAGGCTGCTGCGACTGCTCCTGCTGGGGCGGCTGCGGCGGCTGCTGCGGATACCCCGGCGCGTACTCCCCGTACCGCGGCTGCTCCGGCGCAGGCCCACCCGGCTGCTGCCCCGCGGGCGCGGAGCCGTCGGCTCCCGTGCCCTGACCGTCCGGGTCCCCGGACCCCCCAGGTGCCCGCCAGCTCTGGTCGTCGCTCACGCCGTGCCTCTCATCCCCCGTTTGGTTGCTCCCATGCTGGCACATCCGCCGTCCCACCGATGCCCCGCTGATAGGGCACGGGGACGACCCGGTTCTCCACCGTCTCGACGTGCCCACAGCCCGCGCCGGGCCGGCATACAAGGCTCGTGCAGCCTCCTCGACTACGCTTGACCCGATACTGTTGCGGCCCGCGCCGCCCGAGAGGGGTTCAGGGGATTCTTCGGACATGACTAGTCGCATCCTGGTGGTCGACGACGACACCGCCCTCGCCGAGATGATCGGCATCGTGCTCCGCACCGAGGGATTCGACCCCGTGTTCTGCGAGGACGGCGCTCAGGCGCTCGACATCTTCCGCGCGGCCAAGCCCGACCTCGTCCTCCTCGACCTGATGCTGCCCGGCCTCGACGGCATCGAGGTGTGCGGCCGCATCCGCGCCGAGTCCGGCACGCCCGTCATCATGCTGACCGCCAAATCCGACACGGCGGACGTCGTGAAGGGCCTCGAGTCCGGCGCCGACGACTACATGGTCAAGCCGTTCAACCCCAAGGAGCTGGTCGCCCGCATCCGCACCCGGCTGCGCCCGGCCCCGACCAGCCCGCCCGCCGAGCAGCTCCGCGTCGGCGACCTCGTCGTCGACGTCGCCGGCCACGAGGTGCGCCGCGGCGACGGCCGCATCGCGCTCACTCCGCTCGAGTTCGACCTCCTGCTCGCCCTGGCCTCCAAGCCGCAGCAGGTGTTCACCCGCGAGATGCTGCTTGAGCAGGTCTGGGGCTACCACTACAAGGCCGACACCCGGCTGGTGAACGTGCACGTCCAGCGCCTGCGCGCCAAGGTGGAGCAGGACCCGGACAACCCCAAGATCGTCATGACCGTGCGCGGGGTCGGATACCGCGCCGGCGCGGCGACCTGACCGGGAGTCCGCGATGCGCTTCCGGTGGCCCGACAGGGAGTGGTGGCGGCAGGTGCCGTCCGAGCTGTCGCGCCTGTGGAGGCGCTCGCTGCAGTTGCGCACCGTCGCCATCACCGTGCTCCTGACCGGCGTCGCGATCCTCGTGACCGGCGTCTACATGGCGCTCAGCATCAGCAACGACCTCTACCAGTCGCGGCTCGACCAGGCGCTCCGCGACTCCAGCCGAGCGACCACGGCCGCGCAGTCGACGCTCAACGCGTCCGACATCTCCTCCAGCGACAGCGGCAAGAACCTGCTCAACTCGACGCTGCAGTCGGTGCAGGCCTCGACCTCGAGCCGGCTGATCGCTGCCTACCGCGTCCCCGGCCAGGACACCAGCGTGCTCGCGCCTCCCGACCGCGGCAGCCCCGCGCTCAACCCGGTCATCTCGCCGGAGCTGCGCACCGCCGTCGAGAACGGCGGGACAAAGCAGTTCTACCAGTCGGTCGCGCTGCCCGCGTCGACCGACTCCACGGACCCCGGGATCGTCGTCGGCACCCAGCTCACCCTGCCGTCGTACGGCCGCTACGAGCTCTACATCGGCTACAACCTCAGCGACTCGGAGAGCACGCTGCTGTTCGTCCAGAACACGCTGCTGCTCGCAGGCCTGGCCCTCATCGTCCTCATCGGCGCGATCACCTGGCTGATCGTGCGCTTCGTGGTCGAGCCCATCCGGGTCGCCGCGCGGACCAGCGAGCGGCTCGCCGCGGGCGACCTCGCGGTGCGCATCCCGGAGAAGGGCGAGGACGTCTTCGCCTCGCTGGCCCGCTCGTTCAACGGGATGGCGGACAGCATGCAGAGCCAGATCAACCAGCTCGCGACCCTGTCCCAGCTCCAGCAGCGGTTCGTCTCCGACGTGTCGCACGAGCTGCGCACGCCGCTGACCACCATCCGCCTGGCGGGCGACGTGATCTACGACCAGCGCAGCTCGTTCCCGCCGGCGACCTCCCGCACGGCCGAGCTGCTGCACACCCAGATCGAGCGGTTCGACCGGCTGCTCTCCGACCTCCTGGAGATCAGCCGCTACGACGCCGGCTCCGTCGCCCTCGACCCGGAGCCCACCAACCTGGTGCGGCTGGCGGAGGAGGTCGTCGACGAGCTGCGCACCCTCTCCGAGCAGAACGGCTCCGAGCTCCGCCTGGAGGCGCCGGGCGGCTACTTCGACGTGGGCATGGACCCGCGCCGCATCCGACGCGTCGTGCGCAACCTCATCGGCAACGCGATCGAGCACGGCGAGGGCGCACCGGTGGTGGTCACCGTCGACAGCAACGAGACGGCGGTCGCGCTCGCGGTCCGCGACTACGGCATCGGCATGAGCCAGCAGGATGTCAACCACGTCTTCGACCGGTTCTGGCGCGCCGACCCGTCCCGCAAGCGCACGCTCGGCGGCACCGGGCTCGGCCTCGCCATCTCGCTGGAGGACGCCACCCTGCACTCGGGCTGGCTGCAGGTCTGGTCGATGCCGGGGCAGGGGTCGTGCTTCCGGCTCACCCTGCCGCGGTTCACCGGCAAGGGCATCATCGCCTCCCCGATCCCGCTGCCTCCCGTCGACGCAGGGGCGAAGCCCGCGCGCTCCGAGGCGCATGCGGCCGACGACAGCGGCCCGCTCGACCGCGGGGCGGGCAACCTCGACCCGGCGCCGCGGCCGGGAAGCGAGGCGCACGCATGATCCGGAAGACGTCCCGCGGACTCGGCGCCGCCCTCGCCCTGGCGCTCGCGCTGGTGCTCGCGGCGTGCGCGAGCATCCCCGACGGCGGCCCCGTGCGCCAGGGCGGTCCCGTCGCGCAGGTCAACGACCAGCTCGACCTCGACTTCAACCCGTCGCCGCCCGAGAACGGCGCGACGCCGCAGCGGATCGTGCAGGGCTTCATCGACGCCGCCTCCAGCCCGAAGAACAACTTCCAGATCGCCCGGGAGTACCTCACCCGGTCGACGGCGGCCTCCTGGAACCCGGACGAATCGGTCACCGTTGACGACGGCCGCAGCCGCACGTACGACCACAGCGGCAACCAGTGGTCGGTCGACGTCAGCCCGGTCGCCAACGTGGACAGCGCAGGGACCTACCATCCGGTGTCGAGCAAGGCGCCGGTTGGGCTCAGCTACCAGGTGGCCAAGGAGAACGGCCAGTGGCGCATCTCCGCGGCGCCGGCCGGGGTGGTCATCGATGATCCGACCTTCCGTGCCGTCTACAGCCAGCAGACGCTCTACTTCTACAACGCGGACTACTCCTACCTGGTGCCCGACGCCCGCTGGTTCCCCGCCCGCGTGGCGACGGCGGCAACGCGTGTGGCGAGCGCCGTGCTCGCCGGGCCCGCCAAGTGGCTGAACGGCGCCGTGATCAGCGCCTTCCCGCAGGGCACGCAGCTCGCGGTCCCCTCCGTCACCACGTCGAACGGCGCCGCGCACGTCGACCTCAGCTCGGAGGCGAGTCAGGCGAACCAGCTCCAACTGCAGAGGATGCAGCTCCAGCTCGAACAGAGCCTCGGGTCGCTGGCGTCGTCGGTCCAGCTCTCGATCGAGGGGAACCAGCAGCAGGTGCCGCCGCTGCCGGACGGGTCGGTGCCGCAGCAGGACCCGCCCGTGGACTCGCACGCCGTGGTCTACCGCGGGGAGTCGTTCGGCCTCCTCAACGGCTCGACCATCACTCCGTTGAGCGGACTCAGCGACAAGGTCGTCGCCCTGGCGCCCAGCGCCGCGACGGTGAACGCCGCGCGCGACGAGGTCGCGGTGCTGTCGCGCGGCGCCGCGGTGCTGGTGCGGAAGTCCGGCGATCCGGTGCACGTCGACATCCGCCCCGGGCTCATCGCGCCTGCGCTGGACAACCAGGGTTGGCTGTGGAGCGTGCCGGCGTCGTCGCCCGACGCGCTCCAGGTCGCCGGCGTCAACGGGCAGCCGCACGCCGTGAAGGTGGACTGGCCGGGCGCGATCGGCATCGTCGCGCTCGCCGTCTCCCGGGACGGGACGCGGGTGGTGGCGATCGTGCGCACGGCGACGGGCTACTCGGTGGTCGCCGCGGGCGTCGTCCGCGGGTCGGACGGCCTGCCCACGTCCATCACGGCGCCGATCGAGCTTTCGGTCGGCGACGGCGTCCCGACCTCGATCGCCTGGACGGGCGAGCTCACTGTCGTGGTACTGAGCACGACGAACGGCGACGCGACCGGGATCGCCGAGCAGACCATCGGCGGCACGACGTCGACCACGACGGGCCCGGCGACCGGGCGGACGATCGTGGGCGCCGGCGGACTGTCGCGCTACCTGGTGCTCGCGGGGGACGGGACGCTGCAGGCGCCCACCGGGAGCGGCTGGCAGACGCAGGCGGACAAGGTCGGCGCGGTCGCGGTGCAGCTCGGGCAGCCCTGAGCCCTCCGTCACGGCTCGGTTGTCCTCCACCGCTGACGGCGGTCGACGCCTTTTCCACGGATCTCGTCGTGGGCGTCCAGCCACGGGCCGACGTGACGAGGCTGGACACATGACGATCACTGAAGCCCCTCGCTCCGACCTCCGTTCGACCATCCGCGACGCCGTCCTGGATGCCGCCGCCGTGCTGCTCCCGGTGAGCTGCGCGGGATGCGCCGCCGCCGACCGCTCGCTCTGCGCCGGCTGCACACGCGCCCTCACCCCCGAGGTGCGGCAGCGCACCGTGAGAGGCGTCGCCGTGTGGTCGGCGCTGGACTACGACGACGTGCCGCGCACCGTGCTCCTCGCCTACAAGGACGGCGGGCGGGTGGACGCGGCGCGTGCGCTGGCCGGTGCGCTGGCTCCGGCGCTCGCCGCGGCGGCCGGGCCGCGCGGTCGCGGTACGGTCCCCGTCCTGATCCCGTCGACGAGTGCGGCGTGGCGGCGGCGTGGCTACCATCCGACCGGCATGGTGCTCGCGCGCACCAGGGCGCTCGCGCCTCCGCTGTGGCACGCCCTCCGGCTCACCCGGCAGACCGCCGACCAGGCGGCGCTCGGGAACGCCCAGCGCGCGGACAACCGTGCGGGCAGCATGGTCGCGTCCCGGCGGCTGCGTGGCCGCAGGTGCGTGATCGTCGACGACATCGTGACCAGCGGGGCCACGATCGCGGAGGCCGCGCGCGCGATCCGGGCGGCCGGCGGCACCGTGGGCGGCGCCGCGACCATCGCCACTACGCCTCGCCGGCGATGATGACCAGTCCCGTGCTCCAACATCCAGCGGACGGTCAGCAGAATCGTGGAATTCACCCGCCGATCACGGTTCCGTTACGTGCGGGGGAGCACTACGGTGGTCGAAAAGGCGCGAGTGATCCGCCCTTCGTGATCCGGGCGGACATCACGCCGGATCAGGGAGGTCTTCATGGACATCAACATCGTCGGACGCAACCTGGGAATCACTGATCGCTTCCGTGAGTACGCGACAGAAAAGGCTGACAAGGTCGCGCATCTCGCCGAGCGGGCCATCTCCTTCGAGATCAAGGTCAGCAGGCACAACGAGAAGCTGGGTTCCCAGAACGGCGACGACCGGGTCGAGCTGACCCTGGTCGGACCGCGAGCCGTCGTCCGGTCCGAAGCGACCGGAACGGACAAGTACGCCGCGTTCGACATCGCGCTCGGGAAGCTTCTCGAACGTGTCAGGAGGGCCAAGGACAGGCGTAAGGTGCATCGCGGGCAGCATCGGCCGACCTCGCTTCGCGAGGCGAGCACCGACGGCTTCAGCGCGGTCGGGCTCGCGGCGGCCCCGGTGTCGGTGCTCGACCAGGTGCGCACCGGCAGTGTCCCCGTGGTGTCCGACGAGACGGCGGAGGCGGGGGAGACCGAGGAGGAGTACAGCCCGGTCGTGATCCGCCAGAAGGTCTTCGCGAGCATCCCGATGACCGTCGACGACGCCCTCTATTATATGGAGCTCGTCGGCCACGACTTCTACCTGTTCGTGGACCAGGAGTCCAAGCGGCCGAGCGTCGTCTACCGCCGCAAGGGCTGGGACTACGGCGTGATCGCCCTCGACGACGATGCCGAGGAGCTGCAGGAGGTCGTGACGGCGAGCCGCAAGCTCGGCTGAGTTCGCGTCGATGGCGTGCGCCCAGGCGGCGCACGCCATCGGCATTCACCGGTCTCGCAGGGCCCTCCCAGGGATCACGGGACGACCTCCGGGGAGGACCAAGTACGATGTTCTCTATCGTCGGCGGAGTATGCCGTGCGGCGTGCGTCCGCCGTGGCGCGGGCATCACCGGCCCGATCGATCAAAATGGAGTGCATCAGTGGCCTCAGTTCTTGAAAAGGTTCTCCGCGTAGGCGAAGGACGCACCCTCCGGCGCCTGGAGGCGTACGCGAAGGCGGTCAATGCTCTCGAGGACGACTTCAGCGAGCTGACCGACGACGAGCTCATGCACGAGACCGTCGAGCTGCGCGAGCGCTACAGCAACGGCGAGTCGCTGGACGACCTCCTCCCCGAGGCGTTCGCCGCCGTGCGCGAGGCGTCCAAGCGGACCCTCGGCATGCGCCACTTCGACGTGCAGATCATGGGCGGCGCCGCGCTCCACCTCGGCAACATCGCCGAGATGAAGACCGGCGAGGGCAAGACGCTGGTAGCGACCACCGCGGCCTACCTCAACGCGATCACGAGCCGGGGCGTCCACGTCATCACGGTGAACGACTACCTGGCGAGCTATCAGTCCGAGCTGATGGGCCGCGTCTTCCGCGCTCTCGGAATGACGACCGGGGTGATCCTCTCCGGCCAGACGCCCGAGGAGCGCCGCGAGATGTACGCCGCCGACATCACCTACGGCACGAACAACGAGTTCGGCTTCGACTACCTGCGCGACAACATGGCGTGGCAGGCCAGCGACATGGTCCAGCGCGGCCACTACTTCGCGATCGTGGACGAGGTCGACTCGATCTTGATCGACGAGGCGCGCACCCCGCTCATCATCTCCGGCCCGTCCTCCGGCGAGGCCAACCGCTGGTTCAACGAGTTCGCCAGCCTCGCCACACGCCTGACCGCGGACGTCGACTACGAGGTGGACGAGAAGAAGCGCACCGTCGGCGTGCTGGAGCCCGGCATCGAAAAGGTCGAGGACTACCTCGGCATCGACAACCTCTACGAGTCGGCGAACACCCCGCTGATCTCGTTCCTCAACAACGCGATCAAGGCCAACGCCTTGTTCAAGCGCGACAAGGACTACGTCGTGATGAACGGCGAGGTGCTCATCGTCGACGAGCACACCGGCCGCATCCTGGTCGGCCGCCGCTACAACGAGGGCATCCACCAGGCGATCGAGGCCAAGGAGGGCGTGGAGGTCAAGGCCGAGAACCAGACCCTCGCCACCGTCACGCTGCAGAACTACTTCCGCCTCTACAAGAAGCTGTCCGGCATGACCGGTACCGCCGAGACCGAGGCCGCCGAGTTCATGAGCACCTACAAGCTCGGCGTCGTCCCCATCCCGACGAACAAGCCGATGCAGCGCAAGGACCAGCCGGACCTCGTCTACAAGAACGAGAAGGCGAAGTTCGACCAGGTCGTGGAGGACATCGCCAAGCGGTACGAGAAGGGCCAGCCGGTCCTCGTCGGCACGACGAGCGTCGAGAAGAGCGAGTACCTCTCGCGCCTGCTCGCCAAGAAGGGCGTGCGCCACGAGGTCCTGAACGCCAAGAACCACGCCCGCGAGGCCGCGATCGTCGCCCAGGCCGGTCGCCTCGGCTCGGTCACGGTGGCCACGAACATGGCCGGCCGTGGAACGGACATCATGCTCGGCGGCAACGCCGAGTTCATCGCCGTCGCGGAGATGAACGCCCGCGGGCTCTCGCCGGTCGAGACGCCGGACGAGTACGAGGAGGCCTGGGAGGGCGTCTTCGGCGACGTGAAGGCGAAGGTCTCCGAGGAGGCCGAGAAGGTCATCGACGCGGGCGGGCTCTACGTGCTCGGCACCGAGCGCCACGAGTCGCGCCGCATCGACAACCAGCTCCGCGGCCGCTCCGGCCGTCAGGGCGACCCGGGCGAGAGCCGGTTCTACCTGTCGCTGACCGACGACCTGATGCGCCTGTTCAACGCCGGCGCCGCCGAGAGCCTGATGGGCCGCACCAGCGTCCCGGAAGACATGGCCATCGAGTCGAAGGTCGTCAGCCGCGCCATCCGCAGCGCGCAGTCGCAGGTGGAGGCGCGCAACGCCGAGATCCGCAAGAACGTCCTCAAGTACGACGACGTCCTCAACCGTCAGCGCGAGGCGATCTACGGCGACCGCCGTCACATCCTGGAGGGCGACGACCTGCACGAGCGCGTGCAGAAGTTCCTGACCGACGTGATCGACGACATCCTCGACCAGCACACCGGCGAGGGCAGCGGCGACGACTGGGACTTCGACGCGCTGTGGGCCGAGCTCAAGACGCTCTACCCGGTCGGTGTCTCGATCGACGAGGTCATCGCCGAGGCGGGCAACAAGGGCCGCATCAACCGCGACTTCATGCGCCGCGAGATCATGTCCGACTCCAAGATCGCGTACCAGAAGCGCGAGGAGTCGATCGGCTCCCCGGCGATGCGCGAGCTGGAGCGCCGCGTGGTGCTCTCGGTCATCGACCGCCGCTGGCGCGACCACCTCTACGAGATGGACTACCTCAAGGACGGCATCGGCCTGCGGGCGATGGCCCAGCGCGACCCGCTGGTCGAGTACCAGCGCGAGGGCTACGCGATGTTCCAGCAGATGATGGGCGCGATCCGCGAGGAGACCGTCGGCTTCCTGTTCAACCTCGAGGTCGAGGTCAACCAGGCCACCGACGAGATCGCTCCGGCTGTGGCCGCGAAGGGCCTGAACCGCGGAGAGTCGGAGGCGCCCCTCAGCTACTCGGCTCCGGGCGAGCAGGGCGAGGTCGAGGTGCGCAACCAGCGCGGCCAGCTCGAGAAGGCGGCCACGGACCGCGCGCAGCGCCAGCAGCGCCAGGCGGCCCCCGCCCAGGCGGCGCCGCCGGCCCAGGGCGCGGCGCAGCGCGGCGCGTTCGGCCAGCGCGTGGCGGACGAGGACGAGGCTCCCGTCAACCGCGCGGAGCGCCGGGCCCAGGCCAAGAAGCGCTGACCCTCACGCGCTCAGCAGGTCCCGAACGGCGGGGCGGTCGATGAC
The DNA here is from genome assembly GCF_042789575.1 of Leifsonia sp. NPDC056824. Lineage (NCBI taxonomy): Bacteria > Bacillati > Actinomycetota > Actinomycetes > Micrococcales > Microbacteriaceae > Leifsonia > Leifsonia sp. NPDC056824. The sequence continues at coordinate 339,719 of NZ_JBHUAV010000003.1, forward strand.
CGCTCCGCCGTTCGTCGAAGCACATAGTTGCAAGAATGCCGCAACGACGGCAGCGCTGGTGGGCGGGCTACGATCCGACCATGAATGAGCATCGCTATTACACCGCCCGCGTCCACCGATTCGACGGCACCGTCGAGATGATCCAGTTTCCGCTCGTCGACGGGAAGCCCGACGAGTGGCTTGACTACACACACCACGACGGCGTTCATCGCCGCTACCTTCTCGCTCCTGAGCGAGCCGAGATCGACATCTACGAGTACGTGCTGGAGCAGTCGGGCGCTTAGAGCCTGCCTTCGCGCTTTCGCTTCTCCAGCTCGTCAGCGAGTGCCTTCGCTTGCATTTCGTTCCGGCCCTTTACAACGAAATAGCCCATCGCAATTGCGAACGCAACGATGAGCGCGAAAATGATGAAAATCGGCCAGAGGGAGTCCATGCCGCGCAGCCTACCGCGATCCCTCTGGTTCACTCGCGTGTGCAGAACGTGATTCCCCGAACGGCGGGGCGGTCGATGACCGCTCCGCCGTTCGTCGTCCACGGCGTCGGTTCCGGCCTGCGCCGGCCCGCTACAGCACCGTGATCGCCGTGGCGCGCCAGCGCATCCGGTGGCGCTCCAGCCGCAGCGCCACCGCCCTCGACCGCGACGGCTGGTGGATCATCACCACCGCCTCGACGACCGAGTCGCCGAGCCGGTTGAGCAGCGGCTCACCCACGCGCACGCGGGGACGCCGGGCTTCGTCGCCTGTGACCTCCCGGGACCGGGCGGCGATGACGGTGCGGCGCAGAAGTTGAATGAAGACGGAGTCGCTGACCCAGCGGCCGAGCTGATCGAGCGGACGCGCGCCCGCCAGGATCTCGATGACGCAGAGCGCGAGTTTCGCGCAGAGGAGGCGGGCATCCTCACCGATGCCCGAGTCCGTCCGCAGGCCGTCACCGGAGACCTGGAGCTCGGCGTCCAGCGTGCGCGGCTCGAAGGGCGCCACATCCGGTGGCGGCCCTGGCACCGGCGGCGCCACGACCCGCTGCGGCGGCACGAGCCGGAGCGGCGGCCTGGCCGTGTTCGGCCGCTCGATCGCGGGCCGTTCGAGGACGGGCCTTTCGAGGACGGATGAGAGAAGTGCGTTCATGCTGGTGGTGCTCGATTCTGTGTCGTCGACGGTGTTCGTCGGTGCGTGGTGAACACTCAATCAGCGCGCCTCGCGGGTGGTCCAGGGCCTGAACGCGGCTGTGGACAACCGGCGCCGCGCGGGCTGTCTATAGTGGGGGAGTGTCGACGCTCAGTGATCTCGTCAATGCCCAAGGTCGTTCCTCCGAGGCGGACGTGGAGTGGCTCCACAGCCTCGTCGGCGACTGGCAGCTCCTGGCCGATCTCGCCTTCGCCGACATCGTGCTGTGGGTGCCGACGTCGGACGACGACTTCGTCGCCGTGGCGCACGCGCGGCCGTCGAGCGCGGCGACGCTGTTCTACCGCGACTTCGTGGGCCAGCGGATCAAGCCGGAGTGGCGTCAGCAGGTCACCGACGCGTACCTGACCAAGCAGATCATCGACACCTCCGCCCCGGACTGGTACGAGGAGACCCCGACGCGCGTGCGCGCGGTCCCGGTGATCCGCCGGCTCAGCGTCCACTCGCCGCAGACGGCGGACGAGCCGGTCGCCGTCATCACCCGGCACACCAACCTCAGCGAGGCGCGCACCCCCAGCCGCCAGGAGCTGACCTTCAACGACTGCGCGAACGATCTGTTCGCCATGATCGCGACGGGCGACTTCCCCGACCTGGGCGCGCCCGCCGCTCCACGCCGGGGCGCCCCGCGCGCGGCCGACGGGCTGATCAGGCTGGACGACACCGGCATCACGACCTTCGCCAGCCCGAACGCGCTGAGCGCCTTCAACCGGATGGGCTTCACCGGCGAGCTGGAGGGCGAGTCGCTGGCGACCGTCACGACGAAGCTGCTCGCCGGCAGCCTCACGTCGGACGAGTCCCTCCCACTGGTGGTCACCGGCCGGGCGCCGTGGCGCACCGACATCGAGGCGCGCGGCGTGACCGTGTCGCTGCGCACCATCCCGATCCGCAACCGCGGGGAGCGCGTCGGCGCGATCGTGCTGTGCCGCGACGTGTCTGAGCAGCGGCACCAGGAGCGCGAGCTCATCACAAAGGACGCGACGATCCGCGAGATCCACCACCGGGTGAAGAACAACCTCCAGACGGTCGCCTCGCTGCTCCGCATCCAGGCGCGGCGCACCCACTCCGAGGAGGCCAGGGAGGCGCTCAGCCAGGCGATGCGCCGCGTCGCCGCGATCGCGGTCGTGCACGACACGCTGTCGACCGGCCTCGCCCAGATCGTGGACTTCGACGACGTGTTCGACCGGGTGCTGCTACTGGTGGCGGAGGTCGCCGCCAGCCACACGACGACGGTGCACCCGAAGAAGTCGGGCACGTTCGGCTCGCTGCCGAGCGAATACGCGACGCCGCTGGCGCTGGCCCTGACGGAGCTGGTCACCAACGCCGTCGAGCACGGCCTCGCGGGCCGCGAGGGCCAGGTGGAGATCGTGGCCGACCGCACGGAGGAGTCGCTGAGCGTGAAGGTCGTCGACAACGGCTCCGGGCTCCCGGAGGGCAAGGTCGGCTCGGGCCTGGGCACGCAGATCGTGCGCACGCTCATCCAGGGCGAGCTCGGCGGCGCCATCGACTGGCACACGATGATGGGCCAGGGCACCGAGGTGACCATCGAGGTCCCCCTCCGCTACCTCACCACCGTCTGACCCCCGCCGGCCACCCGCCGAGGGGCACGTAAACGCCCCTAAAAGCGCGTTTTAGGGGCGTTTACGTGCCCTTCGACCTGGCGCCGCACGCGAAAGCGCCGAGGGGCGCTTCCGGACGGTGACGTCTGCTAGGTGTTCGGAAGCGCCGCCTCGGCGACGGGGGTGCTGTGATTCGGGATGGATCGCTGTGTTCGTGGGCCCCGTGTCAGGACGCGCGGCGGGCGCGGGCGGCGCGACGCTTGAGGGCGCGGCGCTCGTCTTCGGAGAGTCCGCCCCAGACGCCGGAGTCCTGACCGGTCTCGAGGGCGTACTGCAGGCAGATCTCGGTCACGGTGCAGCGCGCGCAGACCGCCTTCGCCTTGTCGATCTGGTCGACCGCGGGTCCCGTGTTGCCGACGGGGAAGAACAGCTCGGGGTCTGCGGTCAGGCAGGCGGCTTTGTCGCGCCAATCCATGAAGATATGCTCCTTGTTCGCTGGATGTTTCCTGGCCCGAGCGGGCCTAGAATGCAGGTAAGCAGCCGCGTTACAGGGTTCTTCAGATCCATGGGGAATGAGACCTGCCCACCACCCTGTGAGCACTAACTCGGCCTTGAATATGCTCCCATAGCAGTTGATTCGGATCAATAGTTCTGCATGGGATAACGCTGTGAACACAAGCATGAAACGTCAGGATGCTATAGTGACCGACCCCTCCGCGCCCGGCCGTCCCGCGTCCGATCCGGCGCATTCCCGGCCTCCGCTGCTGATCGCGCTGGCGGTGATCCTGACCCTCGAAGCGCTGCTGGTCACGGGCGTCGCGGTGTGGCTGCTGGTGGAGCTTCTCACGACGACCCCTCAGTCGTACACCACCGCGGTCGCGATCACGATCCTCGTGGCGCTCGGCGCCGCGTGGCTGATCCTCACGCTGGTGGGCATCCTCCGGCTGCACGCGTGGGCGCGCGCTTCGACCGTCACCATCCAGATCCTGATGATCGCGGTGGCCGTCGGCAGCTTCGAGGGCCTCGTCGCGCGGCCCGACGTCGGCTGGGCGCTGCTCGTCCCCGCCGTCATCGCCGGCGTGCTGGCGCTCGCGCCCTCCGTGGTCCGGGCCACCGCGCGCCCGGTGGAGGCCGACGAGGACGCCGATCGCAATACGGGGACACACGAATAGCGTGACGGCGGGAACAAGGCGCACACTCGCACTGTTATGGCTGACATCGTGACTGAACTCTCCGCTCCGGCCCTCGCGTCCCCGTCCACCATCCAGACCGCCGAGGCCGGCTACGCCGCCTGGCGCGCCTGGCGCCTCTCCTCCGTCGCAGCCCCGACCGGCAACCTCGCGCTCATCGAGACCCGCTGGCTCGCGGACGGCGACGAGACCACCGCGGAGCAGGCGCTCGCCGGACAGCAGGAGACGGTGACCGCCACCGAGCTGAGCCGCCGCAACCTCGACACCGGCGCACCGGAGCGCGGCATCCGGCTCTGGGACGCGGCCTCGCCCGCGATCCGCGCGTTCGAGACGATCGACGCGTTCCCGTTCGACCCGTCCTGGATCGTGGAGGCCACCTTCACGCCGGTGAGCGGCGAGCGCACCATCCCGTTCGAGCACATCCGGGACAACGGAGGCACCCGCGACCTGGTCGTGCCGGGCGACATCACCTTCGAGCGCGACGGCGTCGACTACACGCTGAGCGCGTTCGACGACGACGGCACGCTGCTCCTGGTCTTCGGCGACCCGACGAACGGCGACGACGGACCGGACGGCACATACGCCTCCGGACGCTTCCTGTTCGTGACGCGCGACGGCGACCGGGCCGTCCTCGACTTCAACCGCGCCTTCGTGCCGCCGTGCGGCTTCTCGGACCAGTACAACTGTCCGCTGCCGCCGCGGAACAACCGCTTCCCCGTCCCGGTCACCGCGGGCGAGAAGCGCGTCGTGCTCCGCGACGGCGTCACGCACTGAGCCTCTGCTCCCTCTGATTCACCCACTCTGCTTCACCCCCCCTCTGCTTCACCCCTTCGATCACCCCCACTCCACACAGCACAGGAGAACTCTGTTGAGAAAGACCCCACTGCTCGCCACGATCGCGATCGGCATCGCCGCGTCCCTGGCGCTCGCCGGCTGCTCCGGCGCGTCCTCGTCGTCCACCAGCGGCACTGACGCGTCGATCGCCGTCGGCTCGCTCTACGAGCCCGTCAACCTGGACAACACCGCCGGCGGCGGCCAGGGCGTGACCGAGGCGCTGAACGGCAACGTCTACGAAGGCCTGTTCAAGCTCACGGACGACGGCAAGGTCCAGCCGCTGCTCGCCACGAAGTACACGACGAGCTCCGACGGCCTCACCTACACTTTCACCCTCCGCGACGGGGTGAAGTTCCACTCCGGCAAGCAGCTCACCAGCGCGTCCGTCAAGACCAGCATCGAGCGCGTTCTCGCCGCCGACTCCCAGTCGGCCCGCAAGTCGCAGCTCGCTGTGATCTCCGGCATCCAGACCCCGGACGACAAGACCGTGGTCATCTCGCTGAAGTCGCGCTCCATCTCGCTGCCGTACAACCTCAGCTACGTCTGGATCTACGGCCCTGGCACCACGAACTACAAGACGGCGGAGGACGGCACCGGCCCGTACACGCTCGGCACCTGGAAGCGCGGCAGCTCGCTGAGCCTCGAGCGCTCGAACGGCTACTGGGGCGCCAAAGCGAAGAACAAGGAGGTCGTCTATGACTACTTCACCGACGCCAGCGCCCTCTCCAACGCCCTGCTGACCAACCGGGTCGACGTCGTCACCAGCATCCAGAGCCCGGACTCGCTGACCCAGTTCGAGGGCAACAAGAGCTACACGATCAGCAACGGCAAGTCGACGACGAAGGAGCTGCTCGCCTTCAACGACAAGGTCGCGCCCTTCAACAACGCGGAGGTCCGCAAGGCGGTCTACTCGGCGATCGACACCAAGAAGCTGCTCAGCTCGATCTGGGGCAAGTACGGCACGCTCATCGGCTCGATGGTGCCGCCGAGCGACCCCTGGTACGAGGACCTCACCAAGGTGAACCCGTACGACACCGCCCTCGCGAAGAAGGAGCTGGCCGCGGCCGGCCTCCCGAACGGCTTCACGTTCACCCTCGACACGCCCACGTACGACCCGCACCCCGCGGTCGCCGAGTTCCTCAAGAGCGAGCTCGCGAAGGTCGGCATCACGGTGAACATCAACTCCATCTCGGCCGACCAGTGGTACACCAAGGTGTTCAAGAACCACGACTTCACCGCGACCCTGCAGGAGCACGTCAACGACCGCGACGTGGTCTGGTACGGCAACCCCGACTTCTACTGGGGCTACGACAACCCGCAGGTCACGACCTGGGTCAACGAGGCGGAGCAGTCGTCCACCACGGCCGACCAGACGGCGAAGCTGAAGCTGGTCAACCAGCAGATCGCGAAGGACGCCGCCAGCGCGTGGCTGTACCTGTACCCGCAGATCGTGGTGGCGTCGAGCTCGGTGAGCGGCTACCCGGTGAACGGGCTGAACTCGCAGTTCTACGCGTACGACATCGTCAAGAAGTAGGCAGGCGGAGTCCTCCACAGGCACTCTTCCTCGTCGAGTTATCCACTGATGCTCGGGAGGCCCGCACCGGGTCTCCCGAGCATCTACGCTGAAATGACCATGACCTCCTATCTCCTCCGCCGCACCGCGTTCCTCGTGGTGTCCCTGCTGCTGGCGATGGTCGTGCTGTTCTTCCTGCTGCGCGTGCTGCCGGGCGACCCGGCCAACGCCCTGCTGTCGGCCAGCGCGACGCCCGACCAGATCAAGGCGGCGCAGGAGCAGGTGGGAAGCAACCTGCCGCTGCCCGAGCAGTTCGCGAACTGGTTCGGCTCTCTGCTCACCCTGAACCTGGGGCAGTCGTTCATCACGTCGCTGCCGGTGGGGCCGGAGATCGCCTCTCGGCTGGCGGTGACCATCCCGCTCACCCTGCTGTCGTTCGTGCTCGCGCTCGTGCTGGCGCTGCCGATCGGCTTCGTCGCCGCCTGGAAGGCCGATCGCTGGTACGGGCTGGTGCTGTCCGCCTTCTCGCAGCTCGGCATCGCGGTCCCGGTGTTCTGGGTCGGCATCCTGCTCGTGGACGCCTTCGCGGTCAACCTGCGCTGGTTCCCGTCCGGCGGGTTCCCGCGCGACGACTGGGCCGACCCCGCATCGGCGCTGCAGTCGCTCGCGCTCCCGGTCATCACCATCGCCATCGTGATGAGCGCCTCCATCTCGCGGTACGTCCGCAGCGCGACGCTGGACGTCATCGGCAGCGACTACCTGCGCAACGCCCGCGCGCTCGGCTCCGGGTTCGGGCGGGCGATGTGGCGGCACGGCCTGCGCAACGGCGCGGTGCCGGTCATCTCCATCCTCGGCATCGAGCTGGCGACGACCTTCCTCGGCGCCGTCGTGGTCGAGAGCGTCTACACGCTCCCTGGCTTGGGCAGCATGCTGCTCACGGCGATCCAGCAGCACGACTACCCGGACATCCAGGGCATCCTGTTCGTCTCGACCCTGCTGGTGCTGATCGTCGGCTTCCTCGCCGACATCGCCCAGCGGCTGATCGACCCGCGCCTGCGGCAGAGCATCTCGGGCAACCGATGAGCGCGGTGGTTCAGCAGGCGGCGCAGACGGCGCCGGATCCGCGGGAGCGGGCGCGCCGTCGCGCCCGGCGGTCGGTGACCCTCGGAATTGGCCTCACCCTGGTGGGCATCGTGGTGCTCGTCGCCGCGCTCTCGTTCGTGTGGCTGCCGTTCACCCAGAGCGACACCTCGGGAGGCCGGCTGCAGCCGCCGAACGGCACGCACTGGCTCGGCACCGACATCTTCGGGCACGACCTCACGACGAAGCTCATGATCGGGGCACGCATCGCGCTCGCCGTCGGCGTCGGCGCGGTCGTGATCGGCGCCGTCGTCGGCATCACGATCGGGATGCTGGCGGCCTTCGCGACGCGCTGGCTCGACGACACGATCTCGGCGGTGCTCGACATCATCATCGCCTTCCCGGTCCTGTTGCTCGCCATGCTCATCGTTGCCGCGCAGGGCGCCTCGCTCGGCACCGCCATCCTCGCGATCGGACTGGCGATGTCGGCGGTGGTCGCCCGGCTCACTCGGGTGCTGTCCAGACGCGTGCTCGCCCAGCAGTACGTGACGGCGGCTCGCACGTCCGGCACATCGTGGGGCGGGATCGTCGCCCGGCACGTCCTCCCCAACATCTGGCCGACGCTCAGCGTCAACCTGGCGCTCCAGTTCGGCGTCGCCGTGCTCGCGGAGGCCAGCCTCTCGTATCTGGGCCTCGGTGCGCCGCCGCCCAACGCGTCGTGGGGCCGGCTGCTGCAGGAGGCGCAGGGGACGGTCGCGGTCGCGCCCGTCGGCGCCATCGCGCCCGGTGTCGCGCTCGTCGTCCTGGTGGTCGGTGTCAACCTGATCGCCGACGGCCTGAGGGACGTCGCCGACCCGACGCGGAGGAGGTCGCGATGATCCTCGACGTGCAGAACCTCGGCGTGACGGCCCGCGACGGTTCGCCGCTGGTGTCGGACGTCTCCTTCCGGCTGGATGCGGGGGAGCGGCTGAGCCTGATCGGGGAGTCCGGGTCGGGCAAGTCGCTGACCTCCTTCGCGATCACCGGCCTCCTGCCGGACGGCCTGACCCCGACCGGAAGCGTGGAGCTCGCGGGTGTCCAGGTGGTCGGCACGAAGGAGCGCGCGCTGGTCCCGCTGCGCGGGCGCACGGCATCGACGGTCTTCCAGGAGCCGCTGACCGCGCTCGACCCGCTGATGCGCCTCGGCGCACAGGTGGCGGAGCCGCTGCGCCGGCACCTCGGGCTGCGCGGCACAGCACTGCGCGACGCCGTCCACACGGCGCTGGCGGAGGTGCGCCTCCCCGACCCGGAGCGGATCGCACGCGCGTACCCGCACGAGATCTCCGGAGGCCAGCGTCAGCGCGTGGCCATCGCCGCAGCCCTCGCCTGCCGCCCCCAGCTGCTCATCGCCGACGAGCCGACGACGGCGCTCGACGTGACCGTGCAGGCGGACATCCTCGCCCTCATCGACTCCCTCGTGACCGAGCGCGGGATGGCGCTGCTGTTCGTCAGCCACGACCTCGCGGTCGTCTCGCGCATGACCGAGCGCGCGCTGGTGCTGCGCGCGGGCCGCGTGGTCGAGGAGAGCACGATCGAGCGCATCCTCACCGACCCTGCCGACCCGTACACGGCCGAGCTCGTGCGCAGCGCGCGCGAGCTGGACGCCGCCCTGGAGGTGCGATGACCGCCGTCCTCGAGCTCCGCGACGCGGGCTTCCGCTACCGCCGGTCGAGCGCCCCGGCGCTGGAAGACGTGTCCTTCGCCGTCGAGCCCGGCCGCAGCGTCGGCCTGGTGGGGGAGTCCGGCGCGGGCAAGACCACCCTGCTCTCGTTGCTCCTCGGGCTCGCGAGCCCGACCTCCGGCAGCGTGCTGTTCGATGGCAGGCCGCTCGACCGTGGCGACCGGGCGCTGATGCGGGAGTTCCGCCGAAGCGTGCAGACGGTGTTCCAGGACCCGTACTCGTCCCTCGACCCGCGCCAGAGCGTCGGCAGGATCGTCGCCGAGCCGCTCGCGTCGCTCCGGATCGCCTCCGGCGCCGACGCCCGCTCGCGGGTCGCGGACGCCCTGCGCGCGGTCGCCCTGCCGGAGGATGCGGCGGCCCGCTACCCGCACGAGTTCTCCGGCGGCCAGCGCCAGCGCATCGCGATCGCCCGCGCGATCGTCTCGCGTCCGCGCGTCCTCCTCGCCGACGAGCCGGTCAGCGCGCTCGACGTGACCACGCGCATCCAGATCATCGAGTTGCTCGGCGACCTCGCGGCGCAGGAGGGGATGACGGTGGTGATGGTCTCGCACGACCTCAGCGTGGTCGCGACGCTCTGCGAGCAGACGGTCGTGCTGCGCGACGGCCGGGTGGTGGAGCAGGGGGTGACGCGGGACGTGCTCGGCGCTCCGCAGGATGCCTACACGCAGCGCCTCATCGCTTCCGTGCCGCGGCTGCCCGCCTGACCGCCGTGGCGCTTACGCGCGCGGCCAGACCGGCAGCACCTCGCGCTTCCAGGTCGCGTTCGTGACGCCGGCCCACGAGGTGTAGAGCGCGACGGCGGCGGTCGCCAGTCCCAGCCAGCCGCCGGTCTGCGTCGCTCCCGGCGCGCCAGCCAGGTCCCCGATCGACAGCGCGACGAACGTCAGGGTCAGCAGCACGAACACCGTCAGCGTCGCGCCGTTGCTCTTCGCCGCGGCGACCGTCATCAACGCCGTGAAGATCGTCCACGCGAGCAGGAAGAAGCCGACGCCGACGGAGCCGGCGTCCTCCGCCAGTCCCGGGGCGGTGCGCAGCCACCAGAACGACAGCCAGAAGGCGCCGTACGACGTGAAGGCGGTGGCTCCGAACGTGTTGCCGCGCGCGAACTCCCACAGTCCCGCCGCGAACTGCGTCAGGCCGCCGTAGAACAGCGCCATCGCGACGGCCGTGGCCCCCGCCTCGCCGACCAGGCCCGCGTTGGCGAGACTCAGCAGCATCGTCGTCAACGCGAACGCGGCGAGGCCGAGCGGGCCGGGATCGGCGACCTCGGCGCGGGCCGGGGCCGTGGCCGGTGTTGCGGGGTGGGCGATGGTCCGCTCGGCGGTCGCGCTCATGCAGTGCACTCCTTCGTACGTGGTCAGCCGGAACGGCCGTCCCTCGACAGTAGAATGCCAGATCGCAGATTGCAAACGCCTATTGTCAGGCGCTTGGCCGGGGTCAGTCCAGACCGAGCTTCTTCCGCAGCGACGCGACGTGGCCGGTCGCCTTCACGTTGTAGAGCGGCAGCCGCACGGTGCCGTCCGGGTTCAGCACGAAGGTGGAGCGGATGACGCCGGTGACCGTCTTGCCGTAGAGCTTCTTCTCGCCGTACGCGCCGTACGCGTTGTGCACGGCGAGGTCCTCGTCCGACAGCAGCGGGAAGTTCAGGCGCTCCTGCTCCTGGAACTCCTTGTTCTTGGCCGGGACGTCCTTCGAGATGCCGATGACCTTGTAGCCGCTGGAGGCGAGCGAGTTGAGGTTGTCGCGGAAGTCGCAGGCCTCGGTGGTGCAGCCCGGCGTCATCGCGGCCGGGTAGAAGTAGACGATCACGTTGTCGCCCGAGTAGTCGGCGAGCGAGACGGCGTTGCCGTCCTGGTCCGTGAGGGTGAACGTGGGGGCGGGCTGTCCCGCTTCGAGTCGAACGTCAGTCATGCTCCCCATTCTGCCGCGAACCGCCGAGGGGCACGTAAACGCCCTCAAAACGCGGTTTTAGGGGCGTCTACGTGCCCTTCGACGCCTGGTGGGCGGGGGCGAAGGTGGCGAGGAGGCGCTGCAGCGAGTCGAGGCGGGCGCGGCCGGTGTCGCCGAGGCGGCCCTCCTCGACGGCCTCGATGATCGCGCAGTCCGGCGCGTCGGGGAGGTGCGTGCAGCCGCGCGGGCAGTCCTCGGCGATCGCGGCCAGGTCGGTGAACGACTTCAGGATGCTCGCGGTGTCCACATGGCCCAGCCCGAATGAGCGCACACCGGGGGTGTCGATGACCCAGCCGCGGCCGTCGGCGCTCTCCACCCGCAGCGACACCGTGGAGGACGACGTGTGCCGCCCGCGCCCCGTCACCACGTTGACGTGGCCGGTCGCGCGCTTGGCGCCCGGCACGATGGCGTTCACCAGGGTGGACTTGCCGACGCCGGAGTGGCCGACGACCACGGTGTCGTGGCCGACGAGCGCCGCCTTGATCTCGTCCACCGGGATGTGGTCCTCCCGGCTGGTGAACACCGGGAGGTCGAGGCCGGCGAAGTTCTCCAGGAACGGCGCGGGGTCGGCGAGGTCGATCTTCGTGACGCACAGCATCGGCTCGATGCCCGCGTCGTACGCGGCGACCAGGTAGCGGTCGACCAGCCGGGTGCGCGGTTCGGGATTGGCAGCGGCGACGACGATGAGCATCTGGTCTGCGTTCGCGACGACCACGCGCTCGACCTCGTCGGTGTCGTCGGCGCTGCGGCGCAGCAGGGTCGTGCGCGGCTCGATGCGCACGATCCGCGAGAGCGTGCCCTCCTCGCCGGTCGTGTCGCCGACCACGGCCACCCGGTCGCCGGTCACGATCGGCTTGCGTCTCAGCTCGCTCGCGCGTGCTGCGGTGACCTGGCGCTCCTCGGCGGTGTCCTCGTCCAGCAGCACGGTGTAGCGGCCGCGGTCCACTCCGAGCACGCGCGCGATCTCCGCGTCGGCATGCTCCGGCCGGGTCTTGGTGCGCGGGCGGTTGCCCTTGGGGTTCGGCCGGGAGCGGATGGCCGACTCGTCGTAGAGGTCGTACTCGTCGTCCTCGTCGCCGTCATCCGACCACCACGACATCTACGCCGCCGCGCCTTCGGCCAGCATCCGGGTCCAGAGCTGCGGGAACTGCGGCAGGGTCTTGGCGGTCGTCGCGATGTTCTCGATCTCCACGCCGGGGACGACCAGGCCGACGATCGCGCCGGTGGTCGCCATCCGGTGGTCGTCGTAGCTGCGCCAGACGCCGCCGGTCAGCGGGCGCGGCTCGATGCGGAGGCCGTCCTCCAGCTCGGTCACGGCGCCGCCGAGGCCGTTGAGCTCGGCCGCGAGGGCGGCGAGCCGGTCGGTCTCGTGGTGGCGGATGTGGCCGATGCCGGCGATCTCGCTGGTGCCGTCGGCGAACGCCGCGATCGCCGCGATCGCCGGGACGAGCTCGCCGCCGGTGGAGAGGTCGATCGAGATCGGCCGGATGGTCTCCGGGCCGGTCACGGTGAGGCGGTCGCCGTCCTTCGCCACCGTCGCCCCGAACAGCGGCAGCAGGTCGGCGAGGTCGGCGCCTACCTGGGTGGTCGACTCCGGCCAGCCGGTGATCGTGACGGAGCCCCCGGTGACGACGGCGGCGGCCAGGAACGGGGCCGCGTTGGACAGGTCGGGCTCGATGTCGACGTCACGCGCGCCGATGGCGCCGGGCCGGACGATCCAGCGGCCGATCTCCGGCGACTCGACCGTCACGTCGCGCGCGGCGAGGGCGGCGATGGTCATCTCGATGTGCGGGAGGCTCGGGAGGCGCTCGCCGGAGTGCGTCAGGTCGAGGCCCTCCTCGAACCGGCTAGCCGACAGCAGCAGCGCGCTGACGAACTGGCTGGAGCTGGACGCGTCGATCCCGATGGCGCCGCCCTGGACCGCGCTGGTGCCGTGGACGGTGAAGGGGAGGGCGCCGCGGCCGTCGTCGTTCACGTCGACCCCGAGCGCACGCAGCGCAGCGATGATCGCGCCCATCGGCCGGCCGCGCGCCGAGTCGTCGGCGTCGAACATGGTCGGCCCGAGCGCGAGGCCGGCGAGCGGCGGCACGAAGCGCATGACCGTGCCCGCCTGGCCGCACTCGATCGTGGTGCTGCCGAGCAGCTCCTCCGCCGGCGTGATCAGGAAGTCGGCGCCGAACTCGCTCTCGCCCGGCCTCTCGACGATCGAGACGCCGAGCGCGCGCAGCGCCTCCACCATGTTGGCGGTGTCGCGGGAGTGCAGCGGCGCGCGCAGCAGCGACGGGCCGTCGGCGAGGGCGGAGAGCACCAGCTCGCGGGCGGTCAGCGACTTGGAGCCGGGCAGCGAGACGGAGGCCGTGACCGGGCCGCCGGCGACGGGCGCGGGCCACAGCGGGTTCGGCTCCTCGGCGCGGTTGTCGCCGTACGGGTCGAACTCGGGGGCGGAATATTTCGAGATGAGCATTGTTGTCAAGGGTATCCGTGATCGAGCCCGAAGGAAGGATCGGCCCGTGCCCGCAGCCACCGCTGTCCTCGACGCCCCGCGCACCCGTGCGCTGGCGCCGTCGAGGGTCCGACCCTCCCGTCGGGTCGCTCAGCGGTCGCCGCAACTAGACTGGCCCCTGATGAGCACCGAAACCGAGGACAAGGGCGCGCTGTTCGAAGAGCAGGCGCTTCCCTTCATGGACCAGCTCTACGCGGCCGCGCTGCGCATGACGCGCAACCCGGCGGACGCCCAAGACCTGGTCCAGGAGACGTACGTCAAGGCGTATGCCGCCTTCGCGCAGTTCCAGCAGGGCACGAACCTGAAGGCGTGGCTTTACCGCATCCTCACCAACACGTTCATCAACACCTATCGCAAGAAGCAGCGCGAGCCGTATCAGGGGACGATCGACGAACTCGAGGACTGGCAGCTCGGAGGCGCGGAGTCGACCACCGCATCCTCCAGCCGCTCGGCCGAGGCGGAGGCGATCGACCACCTGCCCGACAGTGCCGTCAAGGACGCGCTGCAGGCCATCCCGGAGGACTTCCGGCTGGCCGTCTATCTCGCCGATGTCGAGGGATTCTCCTACCAGGAGATCGCCGACATCATGAAGACCCCGATCGGCACCGTCATGAGCCGCCTCCACCGCGGCCGCCGGATGCTCCGGGAGCTTCTGACCGACTACGCGCACGAACGCGGGCTCTCAGCGGTCCAGGGCCCGGCCGTGCAGACCACCAGGAGAACGAAATGACCGACTGCGGCTGTGAGAAGGCGAAAGCCGAACTCGAGGAGTACCTGCGCAACGAGCTCTGCAACGAGGATGCTGCAGACGTGCGCGAGCACCTCGCGAACTGCGACGGCTGCTCGAGCGAGGCGCACCTGAACGTCGTGCTCACCGAAGTGGTGCAGCGCGCCTGCAAGGAGACGGCGCCCGAGACGCTCCGCACCGAGGTGCTGCTGCGCATCCGGTCGTTCCAGGCGTCGGTGCACTGAGCTCCACGCGCGATTCGTCACGAATGTCGACTTCGCGGCGCTGAAACGCGCGATTCGTGACGAATGTCGCGGGCGTCAGGCGCCCATCGCATTCATGACGAGTGCGCCGATCTCATCGGGGACGCCGACGGTGACGACCTGACCGCCGCCGAATTCGAGGGTGTACGCCTCGCGTCGGTCGATAGCCTGCTGGCCGCCTGGGGCTTCAAGCGCCGGCTTCCGGGCGAGCCGCGGGCGGATACCGGAGGGAAGGTGGTCGGGGACCAGCACATCCACCTTCCTGCCGTCCGCGTGATGGAACCGGTACGCGTAGCGCCCCTCCCGTCGCAGTTCGAAACCGAGCTGCTTCACCGCGCGGGAGAAGGCGCTGAGTCCGTCGCGGTGCACGATCATGTCCAGTAGCAGATCGGCGTCGTCGGTCGAGCGTGGCATCTGCACTCCGCCGCGACTGGCATGCAGGTAGACCATCAGCCCGCCGATGATCGTCAGGCGGCTGGTGTCCATGACTTCGGACAGGCCGATCACCGTCTGCCATGCCGGCAGTGTGTCGTCGTCACCGAGGTTCAGCGAGTGTGTTCGTGCAGCCATTGGTCCTTCAGGGCGCCGAGGGCAGCGAGGCCTGCGCTTCGTTCCCGTGTATCGGTGCTGAGTGCCAGGTCGGCGGCGACCACAGCGGGAAGCGGCGCGGTCAGGCCTCCGGGGGCCGTGTTCTCGTAGAGGAGGTCCTGACCGCTCGGGTCTTCGACCATGAAGTGCGTGCGCGCGTAGTCGAATCGACTGACGCCCGCGGGGAGGTAACCGCGGACGCGGCGGTCATCGGGCAGGAGGTCGCTGCCGATGCGGTCGGACGCCGCACGCCCAGTGGGCACGAGGTCCGCCTGCGCCTTCACCGTGTTCGCGGAGCGGTAACGGTGAGCGATCGTCCGTCCGCCGACAGCGATGGCAAGCTCGACAGGGGAGAGATCACGGATGCGGTTCTCTGCTCGCCAATAGGTGGATTTCGAAAGCAGAGTGGCGGAGTCGACGCCCGAGAGTTCGTAGAGGAGCGCCCACGCGGTGTCGGGCCGGAGGGGCCGTCCGGCGGCCCTGCGACGTAGTTCGAAACGCGCGATCGAGTCGGTGTCGATCAGCCACTCGCCGGAAGCGAGCTGTCGAGCGGTGAAGGCTCCTGCGTGCGCGACGAGGTTGCGCACCTGGCGTTCGCCGATTCCGAGGCGCTTGGCTGTCTGGGCGACTGTCAGCTCGCTCATGGCTCGTCATCCCTCCGGTAGCCGTCGATTATGACGCTGTGTCATTATAGTGCCGATATCGGAATAATTATGACACAGAGTCTTCGCATTGATCGGCTGGGAGGCGCCCTCAGGCGATCGACCCCGGCACCTCGTGGAGGAAGAAGAGGCCGCCGAGCGGGTCGGTGACCTGCGCGAAGCGGCCGAACTCGCTGTCCCAGGGGTCGCGGATCGCGGTGCCGCCGAGCTCGACCACGCGGGCGACGGCGGCCGCCGCGTCCTGGACGCCGAAGTACACCACCCAGTGCGACGGGACGTCCGGCGGCAGCATCCCGTCCGCGTCGAAGACGCCACCGCTCGGCGCGTCGGGGTCGCCGAACGTCTCGTAGCGGAAGTCCGCGGTGTCGCCGAGCACCTGCGTCCTCCAGCCGAACACCCGCTTGTAGTACTCGACCTGCTCCGCGTAGCTGCGGGCGTACAGCTCGTGCCAGGAGAGTCCGCCCGGCTCGGCGACGAGCTCGAAGCCGCGGTGCTGCTCCGGCTCCCACAGGCCGAGGACCGCGCCGCCCGGGTCGGCCACGACGGCGAGCCTGCCCTGGTCGCCGACGGCCATCGTGGGGGAGAGCACCTGTGCGCCCGCGTTCGCCGAGGCCCGTTCGCCGGCCGAGGCGTCCTCGACGAGCAGGTAGGTCAGCCACGCGTTCGGCTGCTGGCCCTCCATCGCCTCGCCCATCCCGGCGACGAGGTGCCCGTCCCGGCGGAAGGTCACGTAGCCGCCGTACTCACCGCCGCCGGCCTCGGCGGTCCAGCCGAACAGCGACGTGTAGAACTCCTGCGCTCGCGGGAGGTCGGTGGCGGCGTAGTCCACCCAGCAGGGCTCACCGAGACGGTGCGTGGTCACGACGGTCATGCGGTCAACGTACGCCCGGCGGAGGCCGCCCCGCTAGCCGCCGGTCACCGGTACTGCGCGCGGTCGTACGCCCGCAGCTCGCGCCCGTGCACGATGAGCGCGTAGATGACGATGAGGTCGAGCGCGAACACGATGATCGACCACCACGGCTGCGCCGGCAGCGACAGCAATTGGCTCACGGCGTTGACGGCGACCACGATCACGGCGACGATCCGTGCCCAGGTGCGGCCGTTCGCGAGCGCGATGCCGGTGGCGACGAGCACCAGGCCGATCAGGAGGTGCCACCAGCCCCACAGGGAGACGTAATACACGGTGGTGCCCTCGCTCGTCGTGAAGTACTGGCTCGCCGGCAGGAGGATCGCGAGGATCCCGAACAGGATCTCGATGGCGCCGGCGATCAGGATCATGATGGCGGCGAACCAGCCCCATCCGATCCACGCGGTCGGTCTTTCGTCGCTCATGGCAGCCTCCCCGGTCGGCCACACGGTACAACGGCGCTCGGCGCCGCGACAATGCCCGTCAGGCGGGCGCCGGCTCCGCCGTCGTGCGCGGCAGCAGCACCGCCGCGATCAACCCGGTCGCCCCGAGCACCGCGACCACGGCCATCGCGATGCCGTACGCCTCGCCTCCGCGCTGGAGGTTAGCCACCAGGATGGTGCCGGCGATGGCGGTGCCGAAGGTGGAGCCGAGGTTGGAGACGCTGCGCGAGAGCCCGGAGATCTCGCCCTGAACCCGCTCGGGGAACGCCGACTGCACCACGTTCACCGACGGCGTCAGCATGAGGCCGAGCCCGGCGCCGATCAGGAACAGCCCTGGCACGAACGGCCAGCCTCCTGTCGTGCCCGCCGCGAGCCAGATGAGCAGCACCACGCCGGGCACGCAGAGCACGAAGCCGGTGACGATCAGCCCGCGCTGCGAGAACCGGCGCGCCAGCCTCCCGGCGAGCAGGGAGGTCAGCAGCAGCCCGACCGTCGCAGCGGTGAAGATCACGCCGGTCTGGATGGCGTTGTAGCCGCGGATCACCTGGAGGTACGCCGACACGGTGAACGAGGTCCCCATCAGGATGACCCACTGCAGGTTCTGGGTGATCAGCGCGAGGTTCGACACCCGCACCCGGAACAGGCTCGTGGACAGCAGCGGCGCCTTCCCGGTGCGCTCGCGCCGGCGCACCCAGAGGAAGAACCCGACCAGGATCGCGACCCCGGCGAGCACGAGCACGATCATCAGCGGCACGCTCGTGTCTGCGGCGAGGATGCCGGTCACCAGCACGAACAGTCCGAGCGCCGACAGGATCGCGCCGACGAGGTCGAACGGTCGCGACGGGTCGGCGGGGAGCGGGTCGGTGAGCGAACGGCTGAGCAGCAGGATGACCACGATCACGAGGGCCTGGAACAGGAACGCCGCTCGCCAGCTGATCCCGGTCGTGATCAGGCCGCCGATGAGCGGACCGGCCGCCGCCCCGACGCCGCCCATCCCGCTGATGATCCCGAACGCGACAGCGCGGGTCGGGATGTCCGGGAGGCAGATCGTGGTGAGGATGTAGACCGGCGGAATGAGCATGGCGGTGCCGATGCCCTCCAGCAGCGAGTTGCCCAGGATCACGGCCCACAGGCCCGGCGCGAACGCCGTGACGAGCGCGCCGACCCCGTAGACGATCAGGCCGATGACGAAGCTGCGCTTGCGGCCGATGTTGTCGGTCAGCTTGCCCATCGGGATCATCAGGGCCGCCATCGTGAGCAGGAACAGCGTGATGCTGACCTGGATGCCCTGGACAGTCGTGCCGAGATCGCGCGACATGTCGTTGATCATCACGTTCATGTTCGAGCCGGCGAAGCTGCAGATGAACTGGGCCAGCGCCAGCGGTGCGATGATGCGGCGGATGGTGGCCTGCGAGGCCGCTGCGGTCGTTCCGGTCATGTCGGCTCCCGGGGTCTGCTCGTTCGCTGCTTCGGCCGGATGCTACTGCGCCGGGATCGGCCGGTGCAATCGGGGTTGCCGCCGCCGGAAGGACCGGGTTAGGGTGCGGCCGTCCGGGGTCGCCGGCGCCGCTCGGTGTCGGCCAGCCGGAGCCGAGAGGGGACATCATGCCTGCACCGTTCCGAGGCCGGATCGACCTGGACATCCGCGACTCGGAGCCTGACTGGGCGCCGTTCGAGCCGCCCAAAGCACCGGACGGCTCGCCCAACGTCGTGCTCATCGTGCTGGACGACGTCGGGTTCTCGGCGATGAGCTGCTACGGCGGCCCGATCGACACCCCGAACATCGACCGGCTCGCCGACTCCGGCGTGCGCTTCACGCAGTGGCACACGACGGCGCTGTGCTCGCCGACGCGCTCCGCCCTCCTCACCGGGCGCAACCACACCCGCAACTCGATGGCGTGCATCACGGAGGCGGCGACCGGGTTCCCGAACGCGAGCGGCACCATCCCGCAGGAGAACGGGATGATCTCCCAGATTCTCGGCGAGCAGGGCTGGAACACCTACATCGTGGGCAAGTGGCACCTGTGCCCGTCGGACGAGATGAACCTCGCCTCCACCCGGCGCAACTGGCCGACCGGCCGCGGCTTCGAGCGGTTCTACGGCTTCCTCGGCGCCGAGGTGAACCAGTGGTACCCGGACCTGGTCTACGACAACCACCCCGTCGACCAGCCGGCCTCGCCGGCGGACGGCTACCACCTCACCGTCGACCTCACGGACAAGGCCATCCAGTTCATCGGCGACGCGAAGGCGCTCGCGCCGGACAAGCCGTTCTTCCTCTACTACGCGCCCGGAGCCGCGCACGCGCCCCACCACGCGCCGAAGGAGTGGATCGAGAAGTTCGACGGGCGCTTCGACGGCGGCTATGAGGCGATCCGGGAGGAGATCCTGCAGCGGCAGATCGCGCTCGGGCTGGTCCCGGAGGGCACCGAGCTGCCGCCGATCAACCCGATCGGCACGCCCGAGACCCGCAGCGGTCCCGAAGGGCAGCCGTTCCCGGCGCTCGACGTGACCAAGCCGTGGGACTCGCTCGGCGACGACGAGAAGCGGCTTTACGCGCGCATGGCTGAGGTCTACGCCGGCTTCCTCGCCCACGCCGACGACCAGATCGGCCGGCTGCTCGACTACCTGGAGGCGTCGGAGATCCTCGACGACACCCTGATCGTGCTGGTCTCCGACAACGGCGCGAGCGGCGAGGGCGGGCCGGAGGGCTCTGTGAACGAGAACAAGTTCTTCAACGGCATCCCGGACAGCCTGGAGGAGAATCTCGCCATGCTGGACGAGCTCGGCGGACCGAAGACCTACAACCACTACCCGAACGGCTGGGCGATGGCCTTCAACACCCCGTTCAAGATGTGGAAGCGCTACGACTACAACGGCGGGACGGCCGATCCCTGCATCATCTCGTGGCCGAAGAGACTCGGCCACGGCGGCGAGCTGCGGCACCAGTACCACCACGCCGTCGACATCGTGCCGACCATCCTCGACCTGCTGGAGGTGGAGGTCCCCGAGCAGATCGGCGGGCATGTGCAGTCCCGGATGGACGGGGTGAGCATGCGTTCGGCCGTCGCGGACGCCGACGAGCCCACGACGCGGCCGACCCAGTTCTACGCGATGCTCGGCTCCCGCTCGATCTGGCACGACGGCTGGAAGGCGGTGTCGAACCACCCGGTGCTCAGCGGATGGAGCCGGTTCAACGACGACACCTGGGAGTTGTACCACACCGATGTCGACCGCTCGGAGCTCCACGACCTGGCCGCCGACCACCCGGACAAGGTGCGCGAGCTGGTCAACCTGTGGTTCGCCGAGGCGGGAGCCAACCAGGGGTTCCCGCTGGACGACCGCTCGGCGATCGAGATCCTGCTGACGCCGCGCCCGACGCTGACGAGCCCGCGCGACCGCTACGTCTACCGGGTGGGCGGGGCGGAGATCCCGGAGGCGCAGGCCGTCAACATCCGCAATCGCTCGTACGCGATCGGTGCGCTCGTGGACCTGCCGGCTCCGGGAGCCGAGGGCGTGCTCTTCGCCCACGGCGCGCGGTTCGGCGGCCACACCCTCTACCTCAAGGACGGGAGGCTGCACTACGTCTACAACTTCGTCGGCAGCCGGGAGCAGCGCATCGACGCGACCGAGGACGTCCCGACCGGCGAGAACCTCATCCTGTCGGCCGCGTTCGAAAAGGACGGCGAGGAGGCGCCCGGCCTGGCGACCGGTGTCCTGAGCCTGTACTACGGCGACCGCAAAGTGGGTGAGGGCCGCATCACGACGCAGCCCGGCTACTTCTCGCTGAGCGGCGAGGGGCTCTGCGTCGGGTACGACGGCGGCGAGCCGGTGACCGACGACTACCCGGGCGAGCGGCCGTTCCGGTTCACCGGCGGCACGCTGCACCGCGTGGTCGTGGACGTCAGCGGCGACCCGTACCTCGACCTGGAGCGGCAGGCCGCGGCGATGCTGGCGCGGGAGTAGCGGGTCGGCTGTCGGGCCCTCCCGGTACGGTGGCCGCATGGCCATCGACGACTTCCGTATCCAGGTGCCCGACGACGTCCTCGCGGACCTGAGGGACCGCCTCGCCCGCACGCGGCACCTGCGCTCGCCGCGGTCCGGCTGGGAGGGCGGGCTCGGCGGGGAGGAGCTGCGCGCGCTGGTCGACGGCTGGCTGGCGTTC
Organism: Leifsonia sp. NPDC056824; assembly: GCF_042789575.1. Taxonomy (NCBI): domain Bacteria; kingdom Bacillati; phylum Actinomycetota; class Actinomycetes; order Micrococcales; family Microbacteriaceae; genus Leifsonia; species Leifsonia sp. NPDC056824. The sequence goes on from NZ_JBHUAV010000003.1 coordinate 360,998, forward strand.
GACTGGCGCGCCGAGGAGGAGCGGCTGAACGCCGTTGAGCAGCACGTCGCCGAGGTGGCGGGCCACCGCATGCACTTCGCGCGCGTCCGCGGCACCGGCGCCGGCGCGCACACCCCGCTGCTGCTCCTGCACGGCTGGCCGAGCGCGTTCGCCGAATACCTCCCGCTCGCGCGCCTGCTCTCCGAGTCGTTCGACGTCATCGTCCCGTCGCTTCCCGGGTTCGTGTTCTCCGAAGCTCTGGAGCCGCCGCTGACCCGGCGCGCCATCGCGGACGCGCTGCACGGGCTGATGACGGAGGTGCTCGGCTTCGAGCGCTACGCGACCTTCGGCGGCGACATCGGCGGCGGGGCCTCCACCTGGCTCGGTGTCGACCACCCGGACAGCCTCGTCGGCATCCAGTTGCTGAGCGGCCCGTTCCCGGAGGGCGACGCGGCGGACGAGGCGGAAGCCCGCTACCTCGCCGCGCTGGACGAGTACGACCGGCTGGACGGCGGCTACAGCGAGATCATGCTCACACGTCCCGACACCATCGCGGCCGCGCTGAACGACTCCCCGGCCGGGTTGCTGGCCTGGATCGCCGACAAATGGCACGACTGGATCGACGACCGGGAGGACGGCGCCTGGCAGCGTGTGGTCGACTCCGGCATCCTCTACACGATCGCGACGCTCTACTGGACGACCGACAGCATCGGGACGTCCTTCCAGCAGTACTACGACTACGAGCAGAACCCGCCCCGGCCGCCGATCGCGGCGCCGGTCGGCGTCTACCTCGCACGGGAGCCGGCCATGACGGGCTTCCCGCGGTCGCTGGCCGAGCGCGCGGCGCCACGGTTGGTTGAGTTCGTGCAGGCGCCGGCGGGCGGGCACTTCGCGGGGTTCGAGCACCCGGAGGCCGCGGCGGAGGCGATCCGCGGTTTCCACGCGCGGCTGCGCGCCGAAGCCTGACCCGGTGTCAGACCGACGTCAGGAACGACGACACGATGTCGAGCGAGCCGGGCACGATCCGGTAGTACGCCCAGGTGCCGCGCTTGCTGCGGCTGAGGAATCCGGCCTCCACCAGGATCTTCAGGTGGTGCGACACCGTCGGCTGGGAGAGGTCGAGCGGCTCGGTGAGGTCGCAGACGCACGCCTCGCCGTCCTCGTGAGCGGCGACCATCGAGAGCAGCCGCAGGCGGGCCGGGTCGGCCAGTGCCTTCATCGCCCGGGCGACCGAGACGGCGTTCTCCTCGCTGATCACTTCTTTCGTGATCGGTGCGCAGCACGCCTGGAGGTCGCGCAGGGGGAGGAGCTCGGTGATCGCCATAGCTCGATCCTCCTCGATATATTGACAAACGTCAATGTAGTTGTTCATCCTTGGTTCATCGACAACCGTCGATGAAGAAGGGAGAATGAACATGGGTTGCTGCGACACGACCGAATGCCAGCCGCTGCCGGACGGCTCCTGCCCGCCCGACTGCTGCTGAGTCCACCGGGCCGTCGCCCACGCGGCGGCCCACCACCCTCGAACCTGGAGAACCGGATGACCGACACCACCCCCACCGTCCTCTTCGTCTGCGTCCACAACGCCGGCCGCTCCCAGATGGCCGCCGGCTACCTGAGCGCACTCGGGGGAGACCGCGTGCGGGTCCTCTCCGCCGGCTCCGAGCCCGCCGACCGGCTCAACCCGATCGCCGTGCAGGCGATGGCGGAGGAGGGCATCGACATCGCAGCGAACACGCCCGCGATCCTCACCACGGAGGCGGTCAAGGAGTCCGACGTCGTCATCACGATGGGCTGCGGCGACACCTGCCCGATCTTCCCGGGCAAGCGGTATGAGGACTGGGATCTGACCGATCCCGCGGGGCGGCCGATCGAGGAGGTTCGGCCGATCCGGGATGAGATCCGGCAGCGCGTGGAGGCACTACTGGCAGAGGTAGCGCGCGGCTAAAGGAGGAGATCCCGCCCGCCACGCACGCAAAAAGCAGTTAACGGAGGAGCCGCGGCCCGAATCGGGCCGCGGCTCCTCCGTTGTCTGCGCGGGTTAGAGCGTCAGCGCGCGCTGGATGAGCAGCGACTGCTCCTGCGCGTGGCGCTTGGCGGAGCCGGCGGCGGGCGACGCGGACGCCGGACGCGAGATGACGCCGATCGGGCGCGGGCCCAGCTTGGAGGTCTCCAGGATGATGAACGGCCAGGCGCCCTGGTTCTCCGGCTCGTCCTGCGTCCACACCAGCTCGGCGTCGGGGTAGGAGTCGGCCACGGCCTTCAGCTCCTCGGCGGGGAGCGGGTAGAACTGCTCCACGCGCACCAGCGCGATCTCCGGGTTGGGGTTCTTCTCCAGCTCGTTCGCGAGGTCGTGGTAGAGCTTGCCCGCCATGAACAGCACGCGCTTCACGGCCGCCTTGTCGGTGATCCGCGCGTCGTCGATGACCGGCTCGAACTTGCCGTTCGTGAAGTCGGCGACGTCGCTGGAGGCACCGCGCAGGCGCAGCATCGCCTTCGGCGTGAACACCACCAGCGGGCGGCGCGGCCGGGCGTAGGCCTGGCGGCGCAGCAGGTGGAAGTACGACGCCGGGGTCGACGGGCGCGCGACGGTCATGTTGTTCTCGGCGCACAGCTGCAGGTAGCGCTCGATTCGGGCGCTGGAGTGGTCCGGCCCCTGGCCCTCGTAGCCGTGCGGGAGCAGGAGCACGAGCGACGAGCGCTGGCCCCACTTCTGCTCGGCCGAGGAGATGAACTCGTCGATGATGATCTGGGCGCCGTTGGCGAAGTCGCCGAACTGGGCCTCCCAGAGCACGAGCGCGTCGGCCCGCTCGACCGAGTAGCCGTACTCGAAGCCCATCGCGGCGTACTCGCTCAGCAGCGAGTCGTAGATCCAGAACTTCGCCTGGTTGTCGCTGAGGTTCGCCAGCGGCAGCCACTCCTGGCCGTTCATGCGGTCGTGGAGCACGGCGTGGCGCTGCACGAACGTGCCGCGGCGCGAGTCCTGGCCGACGAGGCGCACCGGGGTGCCCTCCAGCAGCACGCTGCCGAGCGCCAGCAGCTCGCCGAAGCCCCAGTCGATGCCGCCGTTGCGGCTCATGTCGCTGCGCTTGTTGAGGAGCTGCTGCAGCTTCGGGTGCACCGTGAACCCGGCAGGCGGGTTGTTGAAGGCGTCGCCGATGAGCGAGATGACTTGCGGGCTGACGGCCGTGGTGTCCGGCTCGCCGACGTTGTCGTTCTCGTCCTGCTGCGCGATCGGGTGCTCGAGGTCGGCCGTGGCCTCGCCCTGCGTGATGATCGGCACCGAGTTGGTCTGGGCGGCGTGCGTCTCCATGAAGGCGCGCTCGAGGCGGTCCTGGAAGTCGGCGTGCGCCGCCTGGTACTCCTCCTCGGTGATGTCGCCGCGGCCGACGAGGGCCTCGGTGTAGAGACGGCGCACCGAGCGCTTGGCCTCGATGAGGTTGTACATCAGCGGCTGCGTCATCGAGGGGTCGTCGCCCTCGTTGTGGCCGCGGCGGCGGTAGGCGATGAGGTCGACGACCACGTCGCGCTTGAACTCCTGGCGGTACTCGAACGCGAGCTGCGCCACGCGGACCACGGCCTCCGGGTCGTCCCCGTTGACGTGGAAGATCGGCGCCTGGATGGTCTTCGACACGTCGGTCGAGTAGACCGACGTGCGGCCCTCGCCGGGAGGCGTGGTGAAGCCGACCTGGTTGTTGATGTTGACGTGGATGGTGCCGCCGGTGCGGTAGGCACGCAGCTGCGACATCTGCATCTGCTCGACGACGATGCCCTGGCCGGCCATCGCCGCGTCGCCGTGGACGAGGATCGGGAGGGTGAGGAAGGTGCCGGCGGGGCGGCGGTCCTGCTTGGCGCGGACGATGCCCTCCAGGACGCCGTCGACGGCCTCCAGATGGGACGGGTTCGCGGCCAGGTAGACCGGGATCTCGGCGTCGTCGGCGCCCTTGAAGGTGCCCTCGGTGCCGAGGTGGTACTTGACGTCGCCGGAGCCCTGCACGGTGCGCGGGTCCTGGGTGCCCTCGAACTCGCGGAAGATCTGGCCGTAGGTCTTGCCCGCGATGTTGGTGAGCACGTTCAGCCGGCCGCGGTGGGCCATGCCGATGGCGGCCTCGTCGAGCCCGGCCTCGGCAGCGCCCTGCAGTATGGTGTCGAGCAGCGCGATGGTCGACTCGCCGCCCTCCAGGCTGAAGCGCTTCTGGCCGACGTACTTGGTCTGCAGGAAGGTCTCGAACGCCTCCGCCTCGTTGAGCTTGCCCATGATGCGCAGCTGCTCGTCGTGCGTCGGCTTCTCGTAGGGGCGCTCCAGCTTGTCCTGGATCCACTTGCGCTGGGCCGGGTCCTGGATGTGCATGTACTCGACGCCGACGGTGCGGCAGTAGGAGTCGCGCAGCACGCCGAGGATGTCGCGGAGCTTCATCTTGCGCTTGTCGCCGCCGAACGCGCCGGTGACGAACTCGCGGTCGAGGTCCCAGAAGGTGAGGCCGTGGTTCTCGATCTCGAGGTCGGGGTGGCTGCGCTGGACGTACTCCAGCGGGTCGATGTCGGCCATGAGGTGGCCGCGCACCCGGTAGGAGTTGATCAGCTCCTGGACGCGGGCGGTCTTGTCGACGGCGCTGGCCAGGTCGACCGAGATGTCCGGGTTCCAGTGGATCGGGATGTAGGGGATGCGCAGCTCGGCGAAGATGTCCTCGTAGAAGCTGCGCTTGCCGATCAGCAGCTCGTGCACGATCTTCAGGAACTCGCCGGAGCCGGCGCCCTGGATGACCCGGTGGTCGTAGGTGCTGGTCAGCGTGATCGTCTTGCCGATCGCGAGGCCGGCCAGCGTCTTCTCGCTGGAGCCCTGGAACTCGGCAGGGTACTCGAGCGCGCCGGCGCCGATGATGGCGCCCTGGCCCTTCATCAGGCGCGGGACGGAGTGCACCGTGCCGATGCCGCCCGGGTTGGTCAGCGAGATGGTGGTGCCGGCGAAGTCGCCCGCGGTGAGCTTGTTGTTGCGGGCCTTGGAGACGAGGTCCTCGTACGCGGAGAGGTACTCGCCGAAGGCCATCGTGTCCGCACGCTTGATGCTCGGAACGAGCAGGGCGCGGGTGCCGTCCGGCTTCGGGAGGTCGATCGCGATGCCGAGGTTGATGTGCGCGGGGGCGACGACGGAGGGCTTGCCGTCGACCTCCTCGTAGTAGACGTTCTGGCTCGGGAAGTCCTTGAGCGCCTGGATGAGCGCCCAGCCGATCAGGTGGGTGAACGACACCTTGCCGCCACGGGCGCGCTTGAGGTGGTTGTTGATGACGATGCGGTTGTCGATCATCAGCTTGGCGGGGATGGTCCGCACGCTGGTCGCGGTCGGGACGGTGAGCGAGGCGTCCATGTTGGTCGCCAGCGACTTCGCCATGCCGCGCAGCGGGGTGACCTTGTCCTCCTCGGCCGCCTCGACGGTGGCATTGGGGGAGGTGACCGGGGCGTCGGCCGGGACAGGCTGCGGCTTCGGCGCGATCGACGTGGTGCGCGCGACCGGCTGGGAGCCGATGATCGGGATGGGGGTCGTGACCGGGCGCGGCTCGGACGACTGGGCCGGGCCGGACGGCTGCTCGGGGGCGCCGGGCGCCGGAGCAGGAGTCGCGGGCGGCGCGGGAGGCGTCGGGAACGTCGGCTCGGTCGGCGTCGGGACGGTCGGCTCGCTGGGCGTGGGGACGCCCGGCTCGGCCGGGGTCGGGGCGGGCGTCTCGCTCGGCGTCGAAGCCTCGCCCTCCTTGATGGTCGGCTTGTAGTTCTCCAGGATCGGCCACCAGGACTTGTCGACCGAGTTCCTGTCCCGGAGGAACTGTTCGTACAGCTCCTCGACGAGCCACTCATTGGCTCCGAACTCACCCGACGATCCGTCGTCGGTTCCCACACCGGTCAATTGGCTCGACACAGCCGATCGCCCACTCTCTCCATTGATTTCGTTACGATCGGGCGGTCTCGGACCGCCCGTTCCATCCGAGGTTCAAGCCTAATCCCATCCGCGACCGGGTGCGGGCGTCCGACCCGGGAGGATACCGTTATTCTCATGCAGTTCTATGCGACGACTCCGCGCCACGACCTCACGTACTCCGACGTCTTCCTGGTCCCCTCGCGATCGAACGTGACGAGCCGGCTCGACGTGTCGCTCGCGCCGCAGGACGGCACGGGGGCGACCATCCCGATCGTGTCGGCGAACATGAACTCGGTGACCGGCAAGCGGCTGGCCGCCACGCTCGCCCGCCGCGGCGGTCTCGGCGTACTCCCGCAGGACATGCACCTGCAGGATCTCGACGAGGCGATCCGCTGGGTCAAGGCGCAGCCGGTGGCCTTCGACACCCCGTACGAGGCGCGCCCGGAGGAGACCGTGGCCGACGTGCTGCGGCGCGTGCCCGCCGTCGAGGGGCACGGCGTGGTCGTCAGCGACGCCGGCACGTACCTCGGCTGCCTCGCGGCCGTCCAGCTCGGGTCGGCGCTGGCGGACGCGCGGATCGGCGACCTCCTGCACGGCGCGCTCACGTCCCTGGACGCGGACGACCTGCCGGACGGCCGGGCCGCGTTCGAGGTCATGGACGCCGCGGGGCTCGCCTTCGCGCCTGTGCTCTCGCACGGCCGCGTGGTCGGCACGCTGAGCCGCACGAGCGCGCTGCGCTCCACCATCTACACGCCGGCGCTCGACGCCCACGGCCGCCTGCGCGTCGCGGCGGCGGTCGGCATCAACGGCGACGTCGCGTCGAAGGCCAAGGCGCTGGCCGCGGCGGGCGTCGACGTGCTGGTGATCGACACCGCGCACGGCGACCAGGACGGCATGCGCCGCGCCATCCACACCGTCCGGAAGCTCGGACTCGGCCTGCCGATCGTCGCGGGCAACGTCGTGACCGAGCAGGCCGTGCGCGACCTGGTCGCGGCGGGCGCCGACATCCTCAAGGTCGGCGTCGGTCCGGGCGCCATGTGCACGACGCGCATGATGACGGCCGTCGGCCGTCCGCAGTTCTCGGCCGTGCTGGAGACCAGCGCGACCGCGCGCGAGCTCGGCGCGCACGTCTGGGCGGACGGCGGCGTGCGGTACCCGCGCGACGTGGCGCTGGCGCTCGCCGCGGGAGGCGCGTCCGTGATGATCGGCTCGTGGTTCGCCGGCACGATCGAGGCGCCGGGGGCGATCGCGAGCGACGAGCGCGGCGCGCTCTACAAGGAGAGCTGGGGGATGGCCTCCACCAAGGCGGTCACCGGCCGGTTCGAGCGCCTGGACGCGTTCGACCGGGCCCGCAAGACGCTGTTCGCCGAGGGCATCTCCAGCTCGCGCATCTACCTCGACCCCCTGCGGCCGTCGGTGGAGGACCTGCTCGACATGATCACGACCGGCCTGCGCAGCTCCTTCACGTATGCGGGCGCCCGCACGCTGGCCGAGTTCCACGACCGCGCGCTGGTCGGCATCCAGTCCGCCGCCGGCTACGAGGAGGGCAAAGCCCTCCCTGTCAGCTGGTAGCGAGCGCCTTCCCTAGGACCCGTTGCCGGAACCGGTGCCCGAACCGGTTCCGGAACCCGACTGGCCGCCGAAGCCGTTGCCGGACTGGCCGCCGAAGCCGCCGTTGCCGCCGAACTGGCGCGGGGTGAAGTTCTGGTTCGTGCCGAAGCCGGCGCGCGCTCCGCCGCCGACGGCGTGGGCGGTGAAATAGCCGGCGAAGAAGACGATGACGAGCACGGCGACCGCGCCGACCGAGAGCGCGGTGTTCTGCGCCCAGCTGGGCCAGCGGTGCAGGACGCTGCGGTGCGACTCCCTGGCCGGGGGCACGGAGTCCTGCGGCACGGAGCCCTGCGGCGCGGAGCCCTGCGGCGCGTAGTGCGGGGCGGGCGGCGCGTACTGCGGCGCCGGCTGGCCGTACTGCGGGTCCGGCTGCCAGGGCTGGCCGGGGTTCGGGGCTGTGGTGCTCATGCTGCGTTCCTCTCGGTGGACTTTCTGCCGTGAGGATGCCGCCGCCCGCTCCGGACGCGCTATGGCGATTCGATGCGTCCGCTGGGAATCGCCGCCGGCCCCGACCCCCGGCATTTTCGCGGGGCGCGCCGCTATACTTCTCGGGAAATGGACGACCCTCCTTCTGCCAGCCCATTCCAACCGTTGAGCCCGCGCGAGCGGGGTGGTCGCCGTGCTCTCTGAGTGGGCACTGTTGGGGGTCGGCCTCCTCCTGACCGTCGGCACCGGCCTGTTCGTCGCCAGCGAGTTCGCCCTGGTGAACCTCGACCGCGGCGACCTCGAAGCGCGGCGCGAGCGAGGCGAGTCGCGGCTGAGCATGACGATCGCCGCGCTCAAGATCACCTCGACGCACCTGTCCAGTGCTCAGCTCGGGATCACGCTGACGACGCTCTTGACCGGTTACACGATGGAACCCGCGATCAGCTCGCTGCTGCGCGATCCGCTCACCGCCCTCGGCCTCCCGGACGGCGCGGTCGTGGTGATCGCGTCGGTGGTCGCGATCACCGTCGCGACGCTGCTGTCGATGATCCTGGGCGAGCTGGTGCCCAAGAACTTCGCGCTCGCGCTGCCGATCGCGACGGCCAAGCTGGTCATCCCGTTCCAGACCGTCTTCACGACGGTGTTCCGGCCCGCGATCTTCGTGCTCAACGGCACGGCCAACGGCTTCCTGCGGATGTTCGGCATCGAGCCGAAGGAGGAGCTGTCGGCGGCCCGCACCGCCGACGAGCTGTCCTCCCTCGTGCGGCGGTCGGCCAGTGCCGGCGTGCTGGAGGCCGACACCGCCACCCTGCTGAGCCGCACGCTCGCGTTCGCGTCGCGCACGGCCTCCGACGTGATGACGCCGCGGCCCCGCGTGGAGGCCGTCAAGCGCACCGATCCGGCGCAGACCGTGATCGGGCTCGCCCGCAGCACCGGCTACTCGCGCTTCCCGGTCGTGGACGAAGACGTGGACGACGTCGTCGGCTTCGTGCACGTCAAGCAGGCCGTCGCCGTCCCGCGCCAGCGCCGGGCGCGCGTGCCCGTGTCCGCGCTCCAGACCGAGGCGCTCCGCGTCCCGGAGACGATGACGCTCGACACCCTGCTCGGCGAGCTCCGCGGCCGCGGCTACCAGATGGCGGTCGTTGTGGACGAGTACGGCGGCACCTCCGGCATCGCGACCTTGGAGGACCTGGTCGAGGAGATCGTCGGCGAGGTCGCCGACGAGCACGACCGCACCCGGGCCGGCGTGGTCCGAGGCCGCGACTCCATCACGTTCCCCGGCATCCTCCGCCCGGACGAGCTGCGGGAGCAGGCCGGCGTGACCGTGCCGGAGGAGGGACCGTACGAGACGGTCGCCGGCTTCGTCATGAACGAGCTCGGCCGCCTCCCGAAGGTCGGCGACGAGGTCCTGATCGACGGCGGCACGCTGCGCGTCGAGCGGCTGGACGGGCGCAGGGTCGACCGGCTGCGCTACACGCCCGATCCGGACGAGCCGCCGACGGGAGGTGCCGCGTGAGCGACTGGGCCGGCATCGCCTGGCTGGTGGTGCTCCTCCTCGTGAACGCGTTCTTCGTGGCCGCGGAGTTCGCGGTCATCTCCGCGCGCCGCTCGCAGATCGAGCCGCTGGCCGAGCGCGGCAAGCGCAGCGCCAAGACCGCGCTGTACGCGATGGAGCACGCGACCCTGATGCTCGCGACCACGCAGCTCGGCATCACCGTGTGCTCGCTGCTGATCCTGAACGTCTCCGAGCCGGCCATCCACCACCTCCTGGAGGCCCCACTGCACGCGACGGGCTGGTCGGAGGACGTGATCGGCACCGTCGCGTTCATCATCGCGCTCGTGCTGGTCTCGTTCCTGCACGTCGTCTTCGGCGAGATGGTGCCGAAGAACATCTCGTTCTCGATGCCGGACCGGGCGGCGCTGCTGCTCGCGCCTCCGCTGGTCGGCATCGGCCGCGCGGTGCGCCCGATCATCGTGGCGCTGAACGCGAGCGCGAACGCGGTGCTCCGCCTGTTCCGGGTGGAGCCCAAGGACGAGGCCGCCAGCACCTTCACCCTCGACGAGGTCGCCACGATCGTGAGCCAGTCGACGCGCGAGGGCCTGCTGACCGACCGGATCGGCGCGCTGACGGCGGCGTTCGAGTTCACCGAGAAGAAGGTGCGCGACGCGATGGTCAAGCCGGAGACGCTGGTCTCGCTGCCGCCCGCGCCGACGCCCGCGGACGTGGAGCGGGCCGTCGCCAAGTACGGCTTCTCGCGCTACGTCGTGCCGGACGCCGGCGGCGAGCCGACCGGCTACCTGCACTTGAAGGACGTGCTCGACCTGGAGGAGACCGGCTTCGACCTCCCGGTGCCCGTCAAGCGCATCCGCCGCCTGGTCACCGTGTTCGTCGACTCCGACCTGGAGGACGCCCTGGAGAGCATGCGCCGCACCGGCAGCCACCTGGCACGCGCGGTCGACGGCGAAGGCACGACTGCGGGCGTGGTGTTCCTGGAGGACATCATCGAGGAGCTCGTCGGCGAAGTGCAGGACGCGACGCGGCGGCTGTAGACCGTTCGGTTCACCGGGCCAAAGCCTCCACCGGCGAGTAGCATGCCCGCGGAAAGAAGAGGAGAAATTCTCATGTTATCGTCGAGCAAGACCTACTCCGTCCTTCCTGCTTCGGACCTGGCGCGCGCCACGGCATGGTTCCGCGACAAGCTCGAGCTCGAACCGGAGGACACCAGTGAGCAGGGGGTCCGTTACCGCACGGGCGGGGACTCCTGGATCTACATCTACGAGACATCCAACGCCGGCACCGCGCAGAACACCGCCATGTGCTGGCTGGTGGACGACATCGTCGCCGAGATGGACCACCTGCGCGGCAGGGGAGTGCAGTTCGCGGACTACGACTTCCCCGGCCTGAAGACCGAGAACGGGTTGGCCACGGACGACACCGGCAAGTCGGCCTGGTTCCAGGACAGCGAGGGCAACTTCCTCTGCCTGACCCAGCCCCTGACTCCGATGTAGTCGGGCCGGATGACCCGCGGCCTCAGTCGCGCCAGACCGCGCGCAGGTACTGCGGCGGCCAGTAGTCGATCCTGACGCCGAGCTCATGAGCGGCCCGCAGCGGGAAGTGCGGGTCGCGCAGGAGTTCGCGCGCCAGCATGACCGCGTCGGCGCTGCCGCCCTCCACGATGTCGGCCGCCTGCTGCGGCGTCGTGATGAGGCCGACGGCGCTGACGTCCACCTCGGCCGAGCTGCGGACGTGCTCGGCGAACGGCACCTGGTAGCCGGGCTGCAGCGGGATGCGCACGCCGGTCTGGATGCCGCCGGAGGAGATGTCGAAGAAGTCGGCGCCTGCCTCCTGCGCCCAGCCGGCGACCGTCGCGGTCTGCTGCTCGTCCCAGCCGCCCGGCGTCCAGTCGCTGCCGGAGAACCGCACGAACAGCGGGAGGTCGTCGCCGACCTCCTCCCGCACCGCGGCGACCACGCGCAGCAGCAGCCGCGCGCGGTTCTCGAGCGCGCCGCCGTACTCGTCGGTGCGGTGGTTGGCGATGGGGGAGAGGAACTCGTGCAGCAGGTAGCCGTGCGCGGCGTGCAGCTCCAGGATGCGGAAGCCCACGTCGACGGCCCGGCGGGCCGCGGCGCGGAAGTCACCGACGATTGTGTCGATGCCGGCGAGGTCCAGCTCCTGTGGCACGGCCAGGTCGCCGAACGCGATCGGGGAGGGCGCGACGGCCGTCCAGCCGCCCTCCTCGGCCGTGACGGAGCCGTGCCGGTCCTCGAAGCCCCAGGCCGGCCAGCTGGACGCCTTGCGACCGGCGTGGGCGAGCTGGATGGCGGGCACCGCGCCCTGCGACGCGACGAACTCCACGATCGGCCGCCACGCCTCCGCCTGCTCGCCGGACCAGATGCCGGTGTCGCGCGGCGAGATACGGCCCTCGGCGCTGACGGCCGTCGCCTCCGTGAAGACGATCCCGCTGCCTCCCGTCGCGAGCGAGCCCAGGTGGACGAGCTGCCAGGTCTGCGGCACCCCGGAGTGGTCGAGCACGGAGTACTGGCACATGGGCGAGGTCCAGATGCGGTTGCGCACCGTCACGCCGCGCAGGGTCAGCGGATCGAAGAGCGAAGTCATACTCGTAACTAAGCCGCCAGAGTCTGGAGATATGCCCGGAGGTCGTCCGCCGACGTGTAGACGTGCCCGGCGATCCCGAGCGCGCGGGCGCCCTCCACGTTCTCGGCCTTGTTGTCGATGAACACGGTCTGGGCGGGCGTCACACCGAGCTCGGCCATGACGTGCTCGAAGATCTCCGCACTCGGCTTCACCGTGCCCAGCTCGCCGCTGACGAACACCTGCTCGAAGAGGTCGCCGAGCGTGCCGTGCCGGAAGTAGGAGCCGAAATCGCGGCCCGCGTTCGACAGCAGCGCCAGGCGGGTGCCGCCTTCCTTGAGGTCGAGCAGCACCTGGAGCGTGTCGTGGTCGATGCTCAGCCAGCTGCGGAAGTCCGCGAGCCACAGCCGGTGGATCGTCGCGTCCTCCCAGCTCTCGCCGAGCTCGCGCTCGATGCCGCGCCAGTACTGCTGGATCGACACGGTGCCCTGGTCGAGCGCGTTGCGGTGCCGCCAGTAGGCCGGCCAGAACTGTTCGGCGTCGCCACCGGCGATCTCCACGAGCGCGGTGCGGTCCGCGTCGCTCGGGGTGACCGAGATGACCTCGCCGTAGTCGAAGACGACCACCGATCCGGGGATGGAGATGCTCACCACTTCAACCTATCGTGGGCCGGGGATGTTCGATGGAGGAGATCGGGGAGGTTCGATGGAGGAGATGACGGTCCCGTCCGAGCTGGCGGTGGGGACGGCCTGGAGCGGTGAGCTCGCCCGCGGCTGGATCGCCGTGCCCACCGAGACCGACGACAAGTACTCGCGCGGCGTCCTGGGGATGGTCACCGGCTCCGCGCGCTATCCCGGCGCCGCCGTGCTCGGGGCCGAGGCGGCCGCCCGCACCGGCGTCGGGATGATCCGGTACCTCGGCGCCGAGCACGCCGCCCACGAGGTGCTGCGCCGCCGGCCCGAGGTCGTGTCAGCGCCCGGACGCGTGCAGGCCTGGCTCCTCGGCTCCGGGATGGACGCCGACGACCGCGACGACGACGACCTCCGCCGGCTCCGCGCGGCGCTCGACGACGGCACCCCGCTGGTGATCGACGCGGGCGCGCTCGACCTGGTGATGCGGGCCCGCGGGCCGGTCGTGATCACGCCGCACTACCGCGAGCTGTCGAAGGCGCTCGCCGCGGCGGCCGACGACGGCGCCCCGACGCCGGAGCCCGACGAGATCCGCCAGGACCCGGGAGGCTGGGCCGAGCGCGCGGCCTCCGCACTCGGCGCGACGGTGCTGCTGAAGGGCCACACCACTCACGTCGCCACCCCCGACGGCTCGCGCGTCGTCGTGACGGCCGGGCCGCCGTGGCTCGCGACGGCCGGCAGCGGCGACGTGCTCGGCGGCGTCCTCGGGGCGCTCGTCGCGACGCACGCCGACGCCGTCCGGGAGCGCGGGCACGAGGCGCTCGCGGCGCTCGCGGCGACCGCCGCCTGGGTGCACGGCCGGGCGGGCGAGGCAGCGTCGCAGGGCGGCCCGGTGGCGGCGCTCGACGTGGCGGAGGCCGTGCCGGTGGTGCTGAGGAGGCTGCTCGCGCGAAGCTGAGCGACCTCGCACAGTGGCGGGCCTCCCGGAGCGGTGCCACCGATACCGGTCCCATAAGATGAGGCGCTATGGGGATAGACGCCGCGGGGATGGACGCCGCTCCGATACCGGTTCCTGCGCAGCCCGGGGGAGCGGACACGTCGACTCTGCGCAGGGTCGGATCCAGCCCGCTGAGCCTGTGGATCGGCTTCCTCGTCGTCCACCTCGTCATCGGCGGCCTCGGGCTGCTGCAGCACACCGGCTTCGGCGACGTCTTCTGGGTCTACAAGCCGTGGGCGCAGCTCGCCGCGCAGGGCACGGAGATCGTCGGCCTCAACGCCGACTGGGTGTACCCGTTCGGCGCGATCGTGCCGATCATGCTGCCGCTGCTGTTCGGCGAGGACAACTACCTCGGCGGCTGGCTGACGATGGTCATGCTGCTGAACGCCGCCGCGTTCGCCGTCCTCATCGTCGGGCGTGAACCGCGCCGTCTCGTCGCCGCCTGGTGGTGGCTGGGCTTCCTGCTGCTCCTCGGCCCGATCGCGGTCGGCCGCCTCGACGCCGTCTCCGGCTCGCTCGCGATCGTCGGGCTGCTCTGGCTGACCTTCCACGAGCGCGCCGCCGTCGTCGTGCTGACGATCGCCACCTGGATCAAGGTCTGGCCGGCCGCCATCATCGTCGCCGCCGTGATCGCCATGAAGACGCGGTGGCGGATCGTGGTGACCGGAGCGGTGACCAGCCTCGTCATCGTGGCCGTTCCGCTGATCTTCGGCGGCGGCATGCACGTCCTCAGCTTCATCACGACGCAGACCGACCGCGGCATCCAGATCGAGGCGCCCGTCGCGACCTTCTGGATGTGGCAGGCCGCGTTCCACGTCCCCGACGCCGTCGTCTACTACGACAGGGACCTGCTCACCTTCCAGGTGACGGGCCAGGGGACGGTCGAGGCCGGCTCCCTGATGAACCCGCTGCTCGCGCTCACCGTGCTGGTCGTCTCGCTCGTCGGCATCCGCTCGCTGCGGCGCGGGACGCCGTACACGCGCATCCTCCCCGAGCTGTCGCTGGCGCTGGTGACGGCCTTCATCGCGTTCAACAAGGTGGGCTCGCCGCAGTACATCGTCTGGCTCGCCGCCCCGGTCGTGATCGGGCTGGTGTACCAGGGCCGCGGGTTCAAGACGCCGGCGATCCTGGTGCTGACCACGGCGGCGCTCACCCAGCTCATCTATCCGTACCTGTACGACGGCCTCCTCGTGCCGCTGCCGGCGATGGTCGCGGCGCTCACGGCGCGCAACCTGATGTACTTCGTCGTCCTCGGCTGGACCATCGGGGCGCTCTGGCGCAAGCGGCACCGGGATGAGGCGGCGGGAGATCTGCTGCCCGCGCACGCGTGGCCGTTCCGCTCGGCGCCCGACGCGCACCCGGTGCCCGTGAGCGAGGCGCCCTAGCCGGGCTCCGCGGCCGCGCGCCCTCCTAGACTGGTCCGGGTGCCGGACGTACCATCCGGGTGCACGAAAGAAGGAGGGGCTCATGCTGGTCGCATTCTCGGTTGCTCCGAGCGGGGGAGAGGCACCGGACGCCTCGGTGCACGACGCGGTCGCCGCAGCGGTCCGGATCGTCCGCGAGTCGGGCCTCCCGAACCGCACGAACTCGATGTTCACCGAACTCGAGGGCGAGTGGGACGAGGTCTTCGACGTGATCCGCCGCGCGACGGAGGCCGTCGGCGCCTACGGCACGCGCGTCTCGCTGGTGCTGAAGGCCGACATCCGCCCCGGCCACCACGGCGAGCTCGACGGCAAGGTCGAACGGCTGGAGGCCGCGCTGCGGCGGGGCGAGGCGGCGGGCGAGTAGGTGGACCCGAACCCGCTCCTCACGATCGGCTTCTTCGTGCTGGCCTACGGCTGGCCGATCTACCTGCCGGTGCTCGTGCTCGTCGCGGGCACCCTCACCGGAGCCGTGGTCGTCGCGATCGTCGGCGCGGTCCGCTCGGGCATCCGCGGCCCGCAGCCGCCCGACGACGACGTCGACGTCGCCGAGTTCTTCGCCGACCCGCCGAGGGGCACGTAAACGCCCCTAAAACCGCGTTTTAGGGGCGTTTACGTGCCCTTCGACGGAGCAGCTCAGTCGATGGGGACCGGGTCGGGGTGCTGGGCGTGGACGACGCCGGTGTCGACGCCGCGCCGGGCACGCGAGTGGTCGATCCCGAACGAGACCAGCGCGAGGGCGATGCCCGCGACCGCGAGGATCGCGCCGACGACGATTGGCGACAGGTAGCCGAAGCCCGCCGCGATGGTCAGGCCGCCGAGGAAGGCGCCGGAGGCGTTCGCGATGTTGAGCGCCGAGTGGTTGAGCGCCGCCGCGATCGACTGGCTGTCGTGGGCGACGTCCATCAGGCGGGTCTGGATCATCGGCGACAGCGCGGAGGCGGCCGCGGCGATGACGAAGACCGAGATCAGGAGGCCCGCCAGGCTCCACGCGGTGAGGAACAGCGCGGCCAGCCCGGCGAGCATGATCGCGAAGAACGCCAGCATCCCGCGTTCGACGCTGCGGTCGGCCATCCGGCCGCCGAGGAGGTTGCCGACCGTCATCCCGATGCCGATCAGGATCAGCACCAGCGGGACCGCCGACGCCGACAGACCGGTGACTGTCGTGACCATCGGCGCGACGTAGGTGTAGACCGCGAAGAACCCGCCGAAGCCGATCGCGCCGATCAGGAGCGCCAGCCACACCTGCAGCCGGGTGAAGGCCTTCAGCTCGTTGCGCAGCGTCGCCCTCGGGTCGCCCGCCTGCCACGGCACCAGGAGGGCGACGGCGGCGAAAGTGAGGGCGAAGATCGCGGCGACGATCACGTAGGCGGCGCGCCAGCCGTGCTGCTGCCCGAACCAGGTGATGAACGGGACGCCGATGACGTTCGCGATGGTGAGCCCGGAGAGGACGAACGCGACGCCCTGGCCGCGCTTGCCCGGTCCCATCAGCGACGCGGCGACGAGGGAGGCGATGCCGAAGTACGCGCCGTGCGGCAGCGCGGAGAGGAACCGGGCGACCAGCACGAGCGGGAAGGTCGGGGCGAGCGCCGACGCGATCGTGCCGACGGTGAAGGCGACGAGCAGCCAGAGCAGCAGCTTCTTGCGCGGCCAGCGTGCCGCGACCGCGGCGATGGTCGGCGCGCCGACGACGACGCCGAGCGCGTAGGCCGAGATGATCCAGCCGGCCTGCGCGTTCGCGGCCGTCGGGGAGGCCGCGTAGAGCTGGGGCAGGAGGTCGTGGGCGATGTTCGGCAGCAGGCCCATGGCGACGAATTCGGTCGAGCCGATGCCGAAGCCGCCGAGGGCGAGCGCGAGGAGCGCAAGACGAGTACGGGCCGGCGACAACGTCGTCGGCCCGTCGATAACCGGGTTCACCGTGACAGTCTATCGAATCGTTTCGACTGTGACGTTTCAATCACGTTACAACCAAACGAACTGACAGAACACGCCGCCTGCGCGCAGCGCGAGACGGCGTGTCCTGTCAGCTGGATGACGCGGGGCGTCAGTCGTTCTGGAGGAGGATGCCGTCCTGGATGGCGCGCTTGCGCAGGGCGACCTTGGTGCCCACGTCGTAGCCGGCCACGCGGTACTTCTCGCGGATGCGCTTGAGGTAGCTCTTGGCGGTCTCGTCCGAGATGCCGAGCTGGAACGCCACGGCCTTCACCGGCTCGCCCGCGCCGTACAGCGCCATGACGCGGCGCTCCTGCGCGCTCAGCTTGGGCGCGCCGCCCAGCTCGCCCGCGTTGAGCGCGAGGTCGAGCTCGGCGGAGATGAAGGACTCGCCCTTGCTGGCGGCGCGGATGGCCTCCACGATCATCTCGGCGTCCTCGCTCTTCACGAGGTAGCCGAGGGCGCCGGCGGCCAGCGCCTCGCGCACGACGGCCGGCTCGGAGTACGTGCTCATCAGCACGGTGCGGACGCCCGTCGTCTTCAGCGTCGACAGCTTCAGCGAGATCGGGATGTTGTCCTTGAGGTCGAGGTCGAGCAGCACGACGTCCACCGGGAACTCGGGGTGGGTCAGCAGCTCCGGCCAGCTCGCGACCGCGGCGACCATGCTGATGTCGTCGGCCGCGCCCCTGATCCACTCGGTGAGTGCGCCGAGGAGCATCTTGTGATCGTCGACGATGGCGATCCTGATGGGGGGAGTCTCGCTCATGAGCAGCCCTTTCTTCCGGTGTGACCGGTCTTCCTGGTTGGCCGGCTGGGTCAGGTCAGTTCGGCCGTCGTGTCGCTCACGGTGGTGATCTCGATCCGCAACGCCGAGTCGCTGAACGACTCGGCGTGACGCCCCACCTTACGGATAGCTTGCCACGCCGCGGGGTCTACCCCGTTTCGCGGCACACCGGTGGTCGTGATAACGATCCCCATTGTGGCACCGGTGGCCACGGCCGACCCGGCGGCGACCTGTGGCCCGGCGGCGCGCACGATGTCGAGGGTGAGGCTGCGGGTCTGGCCGGCGCCGGAGCGCACCGGGTCGCTGATGATCAGCCAGACCGCGGTGAGGAGGCCGTCGCGCTGGTCGCGGGTGAGGCCGGCGGCGAGGCCGTCCGGGTCGCTGAGGGTGACGGTCGGGCCGAGCAGGGCGGACTCCGTGACCGCGTGGTACAACCAGGTCTCCTTGCGGCCCTGGATCAGGTGCAGGCGGAGCTCGGTGGCGATCGAGGCCGCCTGGTCCGCTGTCGACTCGTCGAGCGGGAGGGCGGTGCGGCCGGTCGCGACGCCGTCGAGCAGCCGCTCGGCCGCGAGGTCGAGCCGGGCGAGCTCCTCCGAGGCCATCATCCCGACCGCGTAGCCGGGGGAGGACACCGTGCTCTGCGCCTGCACGAGGTCCAGCTCCAGCTGGACCAGGGTGCTGAGCGAGCGGACGATCTCCACGCCGACGAGCGGAGGGGCGACGGCGATCGCGACGGTCGCGATGCCGGGCCCGAGCATCTGGATGTCGTGGAACGACCGCAGCAGCAGGACGACGGCCAGCGCCACCCCGAGCACCGCCGTCGCGACGAGGATGTCGCGCGCCGGCCGCACCGGCACGCACAGCAGCAGCGCAGGCCCGACCGCGGCCGCCGCGGTGAGCGGGAGCCAGTCCGTCGGGGACGCCGTGCCGAGGACGTCGAGCACCACCACCGCCGCCCACAGCACGAGCGCGGTGCCGAACAGCCAGTCCGGCAGCAGGTCGGGCAGCCGGAAGCGGAGGACGAGCGCGGTCACCAGGGTGGCGATCAGCACGGCCCACGCGCCGATGCTGAACGGCAGGGCCGGGTAGTACGGCGCCGTGAGGACCATGATCGCGAACAGGAAGGCGATCAGCGCGATGGCGGCGACGTTGAAGCCCAGGTCGAGCCGCGCCCGCCCGAGGGCGTCGCGCTCCTGCCTGCCGCGCGGGAGCGACGCGGCCCCCAGCTTGGCGGTGCCGGACGTGCCGGGCTTCGGCGCGCCGGGCACACGGCCGCCCAGGAGCCCGCGGGAGATCGGGATGGTGCGATCGTTCCTGGTCACTTCGGCACCTCCAGCACCACGGTGGTCCCGCTGCCCGGCGACGAGAACAGCCGGGCGTTGCCGCCGACGTCGCGCAGCCGGGCGACGATCGACTCGGTGAAGCCGAGCCTGCCCTCCTCGATGCTCGCGACGTCGAAGCCCTTGCCCGCGTCGGTGACCATCGCGCGCACGGTGGTCTCGTCGTCGGTGATGGTCACATGCGCCTCGAGGACCCCGGAGTGCCTGCGCACGTTCTCCAGGCACTCGCCGAGCGCCAGCAGGAACGAGTCGAGCACGTCGCTGGGCAGCAGCACCTGGCCGGCGCCGTGCCAGTTGACCTCCAGCCCCATCCGGCGGAAGCGCTGCTTGACCGACTCGAGCGTGTTGCCGAGGGTGGACTCCTCCACAGGTTTGAGCCGGTAGTCGCCGGAGCGGGCCGGGTCGGGGGTGAAGCCGAGACGGAGCTGGCGGAGCAGCGCCGCGTCCTCCGCGGCCTGCTCGCGCAGCGCGCCGACGCCGACGCCGACGCCGGAGTGGGCCAGCAGCGTGAGTGTGGCGAGCACCGTGTCGTGCAGCAGGCGCGCGCCCTGGCGGCGGCGGGCCTCCGTCTCGCTCGCCTGGCGCTCGACCCGGTAGGCCCGGCTCATGGTCGCGATGCGCTTGAGGGTGCGGGGCACGGCGCGCGAGAGCCAGATGCCGGTCGCGGTCAGGGCGATCCAGCCGGCGGCGATGAAGATCAGGATCTCGGTCAGCATCGATCCGGTGGCCAGCAGGGTCAGCACCGTCGCGCCGATGGTCGCGGCGCCGGCGACGGCGGCCAGCACCGTGCGGGCGCGGGAGGTCGGCGCGACCACCGCGACGCTCGAGATGCCGACCGCGGCGACGACGCCGATGGTGGTCACCGCGGACGGGCCGAGGTCGGTCCGGGGGAGCAGGTGCAGGAGCATGAGCCCGAGGCCCGCGACCACCGTCACGCACATCCAGACCGTGAGCCGGTTGAGGGCGACGAACTGGAACTGGGCGACGCCCATGCAGGCCAGCAGGACGAGGGACGCGAAGTAGAGGGGCAGCGGGATGGTACCGGGGACGCTCAGGGTGAGCACCGTCGTCGCCGTGGCGGTGAGGCCGACGGTGCGGGCGGTGGTGGCGAGCAGCCGATCACGCTCCTTCTGGATGCGCGACATGCCCCTCCGTTCCCCTCTACGCCGCGAACAGCCTCCTGAGCTGCTCGCTGACGGCGTCGTCCTCGATCAGGAATCCGTCGTGACCGAAGTCGGAGCGGATCACCACCGGAAGCCTACCGTCGATCGTCTCCGGGAGGTGGGAGGCGATGAGCTGCTGACCCTCCAGCGGGAAGAGCCGGTCACTGTCGATGCCGACCACCAGAGTGCGTGATTTCACGCGTGAGAGCGCGGCCGCGAGTCCGCCGCGACCGCGGCCGACATCGTGAGAATTCATCGCCTCGACGAGGGTCAGATAGCTGTTCGCGTCGAAACGCCGGGTGAACTTGTTGCCGTGGAAGTCGAGGTACGACTCCACCGCGAACCGGCCGCCGCCCCCGAGCGGGCTGATCCCGCTCTGCCACGCGCGCTCGAACCGCTCGTTCAGCTCGGACGGGCTGCGGTAGTTGAGCAGCGCCATCCGGCGGGCGAGCGCGAGGCCGCGGTGCGGGCCCTCGCCGTCCTTCTCGTCGTAGTAGTAGCCGCCGTGGAACAGCGGGTCGGTGCGCACCGCCTCGATCTGCACCGAGTTGAGCGCGATCTGGTCGGCGGTGGAGAACGGGGGAGCAGCGATGACCGCGAGCCGCTCGACGCGCTCCGGGAACGTCACAGCCCACTCCAGCGCCTGCATGCCGCCCATCGACCCGCCGACGACGGCGGCCCAGCGGTCGACGCCGAGGGTGTCGGCGAACGCGGCCTGCGCGTTCACCTGGTCGCGGATGGTCGTGAACGGGAAGCGCGGACCCCACTCGGCGCCGTCCGGCGCGATCGAGGCGGGGCCGGTGGTGCCCTGGCAGCCGCCGAGCATGTTCGGCACGACGACGAACCAGCGGTCGGTGTCGATCGCCTTGCCCGGCCCGATGATGCCCTGCCACCAGCCGGGCGTCGGATGGCCGGGACCGGGGGCGCCGACCGCGTGGCTGTCGCCGGTCAGCGCGTGCAGCACGAGCACCGCGTTGTCGCGCGCCGCGTTGAGCTCGCCCCAGGTCTCGTAGGCGACCCGGACGAACGGGAGGCTCTCGCCGCTCTCGAACGCGAACGCGCCGATCCCGGCGAACGACCGCGCCCCGGCGGGGTCGGACTCCTTCCACGCGCCGCTGGCCGCGGGCTTGCCGAGCAGCGACCGCGCCTGAGCCTCCGTGATGAAGCTCGAGGGTGCCGTGTCCGCCGAGGTCTGCCACTCCATGCGCCCCATTCTTGCGGAGCGGGGGAGGGTGCGGTGCAGTGTTACGGCGCGAGAGTGTTCCCGGATCTCTGGCACAATGTCAGATGCGGAATGTAACGCGGCAGACAATGCGGCCCGACAGAGAGGGAGGAGTCCGTGCTCGTCTTCATCGCCATCGGCATCGCCGGGCTCGTCGTCCTGCTCGTCTCGATGCTCTTCGGCGAGTTCCTGGACCTCCTCGACGGCGCGCTGTCCGGCACCGGACTCGGGGCCGGGCTCACGCTGTTCGGCGCCTCGGGAGTGCTCGCGCTCGCCAACGGCTGGCCGGCCGGCGTCGCCTATCTGATCGCCGCGGTCGCTGGCGTCGTCACGCTCACGGGCGTGCAGCTCCTCGTCCGCCGCTTCGTGCGCAGCGAGGACGGCGTCCCGAGCGACCCGGCCGGAATGACCGGTGTCGCACGCACGACGATCACCAGGGCGGGCGGCGAGGTGAGCTTGGACGGCCCGTACGAGGTCGAGGCGCGGCTCGCCACCAGCGACGTCGACATCCCGAGCGGCGCCCCGATCCGCGTCGTCGCGGCGAGCGGCCCGCGCGTCCGCGTCGAACCCCTCGACAACTCCCTCCACCGGGACCCCTCACTCCACCGAAAGGACTGACCGTGGACTCCTCCCTCATCGGGATCATCGCGGGCGGCGCGATCCTCGTCGCCGTGCTCGCCGTCTTCCTGTTCATCGCCGGCCGCATCCGGCGCGTCGCGCCCAACGAGGCGCTCGTCATCGTCGGCCGCGGCGCCGGGCGTCGCCCAGGCGCGGGCGAGCCGGACGGTGGTCAACGAGTGGTGATCGGCGGCCGGGTGTTCATCTGGCCGATCCTGCAGCAGGGCTTCCCGATCTCACTGGAGCAGCGCCAGATCGGGATCGTGGTGGAGGGCGTCGACGCCAACTTCATCAAGCTGGCGATCCAGGCCAGTGTCAACTTCAAGGTGTCCGGAACGCCGGAGGGCGTCCGGCGCGCAGCCCAGCGCTTCCTGTCGCAGCAGAGCTCGCTGACCGAGATCATCCAGCAGTCGCTGGAGGGCTCGCTGCGGTCGATCATCGGCAACATGCCGGTGACGGAGATCATCTCGAACCGCAACGCGCTGTCCGAGGCGGTCGTCGAGGCGACGAAGGTCGACCTCGCCGAGCAGGGCCTCCAGGTCGACCTGCTCAACATCTCCGAGATCTCCACCCCCGGCACCAACTACCTCGCCGACCTCGGACGTGCGGAGGCGGCGCTGGCGAAGCAGAACGCCGAGATCAGGGAGGTCGAGACCGCCCAGGCCAGTGAGTTCGCCCGGATCGAGGCGGCGGAGCAGATCGCGGAGCGGCAGAAGGCGCTCAGCCTCAAGCAGGCGTCGATCAAGGCGGAGACGGACCGCGCGAACGCCGAGGCCCAGGCGGCGGGTCAGCTCGCGACAGCGGAGCAGGACCGGATCGTCGCGGCGCAGGAGCGCGACGCGCTCGCCGAGAAGGCCAAGGTCGAGCAGGAGCGCCTGGACATCGAGGTGCGCAAGCCGGCCGAGGCCGACGCCTACGCGACCGTGCAGCGCGCCCAGGCCGAGCGCGACGCCGCGAACGCCGCGACCGAGGCGGACGCCTTCAAGCGGCGCACCATCGCGGAGGCGAACAAGGTCGCCGCGGTGCAGGACGCTCAGGCGGCGGCGGAGGCCGTCCGGCTCGCGGGTGACGCGGAGCGCGACAGGCAGATCGCCCTCGCAGCGGGCGTGCGCGCCGACGGCGAGGCTCGCGCGGCCGCGATCGAGGCGGAGGGCATGGCCGAGGCCAGGGCGACCGATGCGAAGGCGGAGGCCCTGCGCAAGTTCGGCGAGGCCGGGCTGGCTTCCGAGATCATCGACCGCCTCCCGGAGATCACGCGGGCCGTCGCGGAGCCGCTCGGCAACATCGACTCGCTGACCGTCATCAGCACGGAGGGCGCGTCGGCGGTCACCAAGACCATCGGCCAGGTGACGAGCGAGGTGCCGAAGGTCGTGAAGGACCTGACCGGGATCGATCTCGGCGCCGTGCTGGGTTCGCTGACCGGCGCAGCGCTGGCAGGAGCCGGCCCGGGGGACGAGCCCACGCCCGCCGAACGCTGAGCCGCCGTCAGCCGTCCTCGCCGTCGCGCGGGCCGGGGTCCTCCACGGGCCTCGGCCTGTCCGCCCGCTCGTGCTCCCGCGCCCGGCGCTCCCTGGCCTGCTGGGTCTGATCGTTCAGGTAGTTGACGATCGTGGCGCTCGCGGTGCCGACGATCGCGACGCCGCCGATCATGAGCACGATCGCCAGCAGGCGCCCCGCCACCGTCACCGGGTAGTAGTCGCCGTAGCCGACGGTCGCCATCGTCACGCACGCCCACCAGAGCGAGTCGCCGAACGAGTGGATGTTGGACCCGGGGGCGTAGCGCTCGACCTGGTACTCGGCGAGCGAGATGACATAGATGAACATCACCACGAAAGTGCCCGCGACGATGACGATGCGTCGGCGCAGGTGGCTCCCGCTCCCGCCACGCAGGCTCGGGATGCGGAACAGATCGCCGATCAGCCGGAACGGCCGGGCGACCGGGATGAGCACCGACAGCAGGTCGACGACGTTGTGCCGCACGAACCGGCGCTTGTCCTCCGCGAGGACGAAGCGCACGACGTAGTCCACGAGGAACCCCACCCAGATCAGGGCGAGGAGCGAGACCAGCACGCCGTAGAGCGGCCGGCCCATCTGCGGCTCGAGCACCGTCCACGAGTACGCGACCAGGAAGACGACGCTCGCGACGACGCCCGGCCACACCGTGGCCGACTCCCAGCGCCTGCGCTTCGCGTCGTCCGCCATCGTCAGTCCTTGACCGCCAGCTCGCCCTTGGCGAACCGGTACGACGCCGCCTGCGCCACCGGCTTCACCACGATCAGGTCGAGGTCCACATGCCGAGGCAGTTCGAGCGCGTGCACGATCGTCCCGGCGACGTCCTCCGCGGTCAGCGGCTCCGGCACGTCCTCGTAGACGGCGTCGCGGCGCGCCCGGTCGCCGTCGAAGCGGACCAGCGAGAACTCCTCGGTCGCGACCATGCCCGGCGCGACCTCCACGACGCGGATCGGCTCGCCGTTCAGCTCCAGGCGCAGCACCTCGGTGAGGGCGTGCTCGGCGAACTTGGCCGCGTTGTACCCGCCGCCGCCGACGTACGCGTTGAGGCCGGCGATGGAGGTCAGGTTGAGGATGTCGGCGTGGCCGGTCTCCCTGGCGCCGTCGCGCAGCAGCGGGAGGAGGGCGCTGATCACGCGCTTGGTGCCGATGACGTTGATCTCGTACATCCACACCCAGTCGTCCACGCTGGAGGCCTCCACCGAGTCGAGCCCCTTGGCGCCGCCCGCGTTGTTGACGAGGGCGTGGATGGGGCCGGTCGCGGCGAGGTGGTCGCGCAGCGCGTCCACGTCCTCCTGGCGGGTCAGGTCGGCGGCGAACACCTCGGCGCCGGTCTCCGCCGCGAGCGCGTCCAGGCGCTCCTGCCGCCGGGCGACGCCGACGACCTCCCAGCCCCGCTCGCGGAACAGGCGGACCGTCGCCGCACCGATCCCCGAGCTCGCTCCGGTCACGACCACACGTCTGTTGCTCATGCTGCCTATTCTCACGGGTTACGGCATGTTTCGGGCACGTTGCCCGTGCGCGGCCGCGAGTCTAGCGTGTGAGCGACCACCGAACGGTGCCACCCACCCGCAGGCCATCACCCGAACAAGGAGCTCACGCCATGACCGACGCCGCCGACTGGCAGTTCGAGACCAAGCAGATCCACAGCGGCGCCGCGCCGGACCCCGTGACCAACGCGCGCGCGACCCCGATCTACCAGACGACCTCCTACGTCTTCAACAACGCCCAGCACGCCAAGAACCTGTTCGCGCTCGCCGAGTTCGGCAACATCTACACGCGCATCCAGAACCCCACCCAGGCGGTCGTCGAGGAGCGCGTCGCCGCGCTCGAAGGGGGCACCGGCGCCCTCCTCGTCGCGTCGGGCCAGGCGGCGGAGACCTTCGCGGTGCTGAACATCGCGCAGGCCGGCGACCACATCGTGTCCTCCAGCTCGATCTACGGCGGCACCTACAACCTGTTCAAGTACACGCTCGCGAAGCTCGGCATCGAGACCACCTTCGTGGAGAATCAGGACGACGCCGAGGAGTGGCGCCGCGCGGTCCGGCCGAACACCAAGCTGTTCTTCGCCGAGACCATCGGCAACCCGAAGATCAACATCCTCGACATCGAGCTCGTCGCCGAGGTGGCGCACGAGTCCGGCGTCCCGCTGATCGTGGACAACACGATCGCGACCCCGTACCTGATCCGTCCGTTCGAGCACGGCGCCGACATCATCGTGCACTCGGCCACCAAGTTCCTCGGCGGCCACGGCACGGTCATCGGCGGCGTCGTCGTGGACGGCGGCAGCTTCGAGTGGTCGAAGAACGCCGAGAAGTTCCCTGGCCTGACCCAGCCGGACCCGTCGTACCACGGCGCCGTCTACACGGCAGCGGTCGGCGACGGCCTGGCCTACATCATCAAGGCCCGCGTCCAACTGCTGCGCGACTTCGGTGCGGCGATCGCACCCGCGAGCGCCTGGCAGCTCATCCAGGGCATCGAGACGCTCTCGCTGCGCGTCGAGCGGCACACCCAGAACGCGCAGGAGATCGCGGAGTTCCTGGAGGCCCACCCGGACGTGGCCACGGTGAACTACTCGGGCCTTCCGACCAGCCCGTGGTACGCCGCGGCCAACCGGTACGCCCCGAAGGGCGTCGGCGCCGTGCTGTCGTTCGAGCTCAAGGGCGGCGTGGACGCGGGTGCGGCCCTCGTCGACAACCTGACGCTGTTCAGCCACCTCGCCAACATCGGCGACGTGCGCAGCCTGGTCATCCACCCGGCCTCGACCACGCACTCCCAGCTCACCCCGGAGCAGCAGCTCACCGCGGGCGTCACGCCGGGCCTGGTGCGCCTCTCGGTCGGCCTGGAGAACATCGACGACCTGAAGGCCGACCTGTCGGCCGGCCTCGCCGCCGCCCGAGCCGTCGCCGACGCCGCCCGCGTCTAACCCGCGGACCCTCCACCGCCGAGGGGCACGTCGTTGTCACTTTTCCGCCCGAAAAGTGACAACGACGTGCCCCTCGGTCGTGTGTGGGGTGCTTATGGGTGGGTGGCGAGGGCCACGCACTGCCGCAGGAGGGCGATGGCCTCGCGCGCGTCCGCGGTGACGAACGTCTGATGCTCGCCGGCGCGGTCGCGCACGGCGCGGTCCAGCAGGTCCGCGTGCTCCGGCCAGCGCTCGGACGCGCTGCGGGCGGCGTCGGTCTTCGACAGGATGCGGCCGG
The DNA here is from genome assembly GCF_042789575.1 of Leifsonia sp. NPDC056824. Lineage (NCBI taxonomy): Bacteria > Bacillati > Actinomycetota > Actinomycetes > Micrococcales > Microbacteriaceae > Leifsonia > Leifsonia sp. NPDC056824. The sequence continues at coordinate 387,836 of NZ_JBHUAV010000003.1, forward strand.
ACTCCATCGTCTCCACCAGCCGGATCGGGCTGAGGGCGAGCCAGCGCACCGTCTCCGACCGCACCGGGTCGTCCGGCTCGCGGTCGGCGAGCTCGGCCTCCGCGCTGTCGCCGACCGGCCCCCAGAACTCGATGAGGTCGGTGCGCGAGCGGGCGCCCACCCGCGCCGCCGTGTCCGGGTGCCGGTCGGCGGTCGGCGTCCAGATCACGTCGCCGCCGTCCACGACCCCCTGCACACCGTCCTCCAGCTCCAGCCAGGTCGCCCAGTTGAGCTGGCCCCCGGCGAGGGCGCTGACCAGCACGCCCTCCACCACCTGCGGCGCGGTCTCCACCTGATCCGGACCGCGCGCGATCTCCGACTCGGTGAGGTAGACGCCGTCGATGTGCGGCGAGGACTCCGCATGCAGGGGTGCGAGAGCCGGGAGGTCGTCGACCGGGTCGCGCGTGACGACGAACACCACGTCGATGTCGCTGACGCCGTCGTACCAGTCGCCGGTCGCGGCGGAGCCGGTCACGACCGCCCGGCTGACCAGGCCCGGCGCGCGGCGGCGCTGTTCGAGCAGGAACAGGGTGAGTGCCTCGCCGACCTGCGGCGGTAGTTGAGCGTCCATGATTCCCCCTCGTTCGCGAACCCTAGCCGATCGTGGCCCCTGTGTTCACCGTCGAATCCGCGGCGATGGTCGCCTCCGCATCGGCGAAGGCCAGGCGCGGCACGAAGAACAGCAGCACCGCCGCGACCAGTGCGCCGAGTCCGCAGATGGTCCAGACCAGCATGTAGCCGAACAGGCTCGCGGCAGTGGCCGTCACGGTCGCCGCTCCCGTGAGCAGCACGACGCCGAAGACGGCGGAGGCGACCGAGCCGCCGATCGTCTTGGTCGTGTTCGTCATCGCGGTGGCGACGCCGGTCTGGCCGCGCGGAGCGGCTGCCGCCGCGGCGGCGGGGAGGGCGCCGACCAGCGCTCCGGAGCCGATGCCCGCGATCGCCATGTTGGTGAACACCTGCCAGGTCTCCAGGTGGAACGGCAGGAACAGCAGGTACCCGATGGCCACCAGGAAGGACGCGCCGATGAGCGTCACGCGCGGGCTCAGCCACGACGACACCACCGGGAAGAGCACCGCGCCGACGATCATCGAGATCAGGTAGGCGCCGATCAGGATGCTGCGCTGGCCGGCGCTCAGCCCCAGGCCGTACCCGTTGACCGGGTCGGTGCCGGCGTACGTGCTGAGCGGGGCCTGCGCGCCGAGGAGGCTGATCCCGATGAGGCCGGCGGTGAGCTGCACCGGCCACATGTTCGGCTGCCGCAGCACGCGCAGGTCGATCGCCGGGTCCTTCTGCTTGAGCTCCCAACGCCCGAACGGGATGAAGGCGAGCACGCCCAGGACGATCAGCGCCCAGACCCACCAGGTGCCGACGCCGTTGATCCGTAGGAAGGTCAGGCCGGAGGTGATGAGCAGCAGCGCGAGCGTGAGCAGCACGAAGCCGACACCGTCCAGGGTGCGGCCGCGCACCGGCTCCGACTCCGGGACGCCGAACAGGATGGCGAAGAACACGAGGGTGACCGCCACGGCGGGCACCATCAGCGTGGTCGTCACGTTCTGGCCGAACGCGTCGAACAGCAGCCCGGCGCCGATCGCGCCGACGATGGCGCCGAACTCCAGGGCCACCACGAGCAGGCCGGCCGCCCGCCGGGTGCGCGACGCGGCGGTATCGGTGCGCCGGCCGCGGTCGAAGATGAGCGCGATCTCCAGCGGCAGCCAGACCACGTAGAAGCCCTGCAGCGCGAACGCGATGAGGTAGGTCGTGAAGTCGTGCGAGAACGCGAGCGCCCAGCTCGACAGCGCGGTGAGCACGGTCGCGACCAGCAGAATCCGCTTGTGCCCGAACATGTCGCCGAGCTTCGCGAGCACCGGAACGACGAGGGCGGAGAGCAGGAGCTGGGCGGCCTCGAACCAGTTGTAGTCGGCGTCGTGGATGCCCAGATGCTTGACGATGTCGGAGATCAGCGGCACGTAGTAGCCCTGCAGGATGCCGCTGGTGAGCTCGACCAGTGCGAGCCAGCCGATCAGCGCGGCGGTCGCGCCGATCGCGGTGGTCGCCCGACGCTGGGCGACCGTCTTCTCCGATGTCATGCGCGGATGCTAACACCCGCCGTGCCCTTGTACGGTAGAGGCGTGGCCAGCGAACTCGACGATTCAGGTGCAGACGTCCTCGAAGAGACGGAGCGGGAGGTGCTGGGCTGGCTCGAGTTCGGCGACGCCGCCCGACACCTGGCCGGCGAGGTGGTCGAATCCGGCTTCGAACCCGACCTGGTCGTGGCCATCGCGCGCGGCGGCCTCCTGCTCGCCGGCGCCGTCTCCTACGCCCTCGGCATCAAGGCCTGCGGCGCCCTCAACGTCGAGTTCTACACCGGCGTCGACACCCGGCTGCCCGAGCCCGTCGTCCTGCCGCCGATGCTCGACTCGTCCGCGCTGGAGTCCAAGCGCGTGCTGCTCGTGGACGACGTCTCCGACTCCGGCCGCACCCTCGCGATGGTCGTCGACCTGATCGCTGCCTCCGGCGCCGACGTGCGCACGGTGTGCCTGTACTCGAAGCCGCGCACGGTGCTGGAGCCCGACTTCGTCTGGCGCCGCACGGACAGGTGGATCACGTTCCCGTGGTCGGCGCTGCCGCCGGTGACGGCCTCCACGCACTGAGCGCCGTGGCGAAGGATCTGGCCGAGCTCGCCGCCGACGGCTCGATGGACCCCGGCTGGGCGCAGGCGCTCGCCCCGGTCGCCGACCGGATCGCCGGGATGGGCGACTTCCTGCGCGCGGAGGTCGCGGCGGGGAGGCCCTACCTGCCCGCCGGCGACAACGTGCTGCGGGCGTTCCGCGCGCCCTACGCCGACGTGCGCGTGCTGATCGTGGGTCAGGACCCCTATCCGACGCCGGGCCACCCGATCGGCCTGTCCTTCGCGGTGGAGCGCCACGTCCGGCCGATCCCGCGCAGCCTCCAGAACATCTACCGCGAGCTGCGCGACGACCTCGGCGTCGTGCCGCCCCCGCACGGCGACCTCAGTGCCTGGGCCGCGAACGGCGTGATGCTGCTCAACCGGGTGCTCACCGTGCGCCCGGGAGAGCCGGCCTCCCACCGCGGCACGGGCTGGGAGGCCGTCACCGAGCACGCGATCCGCGCCCTCGCCGCCCGCGGACGCCCGTTCGTCAGCATCCTCTGGGGTCGGGACGCCGCCACCCTGAAGCCGATGCTCGGCGGCAACCCGGTCATCGAGTCCCCGCACCCGAGCCCGCTGTCGGCCTCCCGCGGCTTCTTCGGCTCGCGACCGTTCTCCCGGGCGAACGCGCTGCTGGAGGCGGCGGGGGAGCAGCCGGTGGACTGGTCCCTGGAACCGTAACGCGGGCGAAACGCGCGACGACGTACCCTGGAACGGTGCTGGAAGAGGAATACGAGACACGCCGGGTGCTGCCGCGCCACCTGCGCAAGCCGGAGCCGTCCGAGACGCCGTTCGACTACAGCATCCGCGAGGCGCGTCCGGAGGACATGCCCGACGTACGCGAGATCTACAACCACTACGTGGCCAACAGCACCGTGACCTTCGACGAGGACGCCATGACGCTGAAGGAGTGGAAGAGCAAGTTCGCCTACCTGAAGAAGCTCGGGATGCCGTTCATCGTCGCCGAGTCGCCGACCGGGCAGATCCTCGGCTACGCGCTCGTCTCGCCGTGGAAGCAGAAGCGCGCCTACCGCTTCACGGTCGAGAACTCGATCTACCTGGGCGCGGCCTCCACCGGCAAGGGACTCGGCCCCATCCTGATGCAGGAGCTGATCGACCGGTCGAAGGCCGCCGGCCTGAAGGAGATGATCGCGGTCATCGCCGACAAGGGCGCGGAGGCCTCGATCAAGATGCACGAGAACTTCGGCTTCACCGAGATCGGCCGGATGGGACGCGTCGGCTACAAGTTCGAGCGCTGGCTCGGCACGGTGCTGATGCAGAAATCGCTCAAGTAGGGCTGCACCGCCGCTAGGGTGTCGTTCGTGACCACCGCCACCCCGCATCCCGGCGAGGTCGCCTCCGCCGCCCCGGCGACGCCCGCGAACCTCCCGCTGCGCAGACGCCCCGTCGACATCTTCTTCGTCGTGATGTTCTCGCTGTTCAGCCTGACCTGCGTCATCAGCGACGCCATCCCGACGCTCGGCATCCCGCAGACGGCGACGACGACGAACATCCTCGCGCAGTGGAACTACACCTACTCGTCGCAGTACGACCCGCTGTACCAGCACGAGGCGCTGTGGCTGCGGTTCATCACCGGCACGAGCGCGTTCGTCTACCTGCCCTTCTACATCCTGCTGATCGTGTGCCTGGTCAAAGGCTTCAACTGGATCCAGCTGTTCTGCGTGATCTACGCGACCATGATCATCAGCCTGACCGCCATCCCGATCTTCGGCGTCGAGTTCTTCGGGCCGGTGGGGGAGCGCACCCCGAACCCGGTCGTCTTCCTGCTGTACAACGGTCCGTACGTGCTGGTGCCGTTGCTGCTGCTCATCCGGATGCGCAAACCCATGCCGTTCACCAGGAGGTTCTGAGATGCCGCTGCTGGAAGACCTGTCCGTCTACGAGGACGGCGACGCGTTCACCGTCTACGACCACTCCTACGAGGACGAGGACGCCGAACCCGACCGTGGGAGGCCGCTGGGCACCATCACACGCAGCGCGGACGGCGGCTACGTCCCGGACGGGCCCGGCGCGATCTTCGCGTGGGTGTCGCCCGCGCGCACCATCGACGACGCGCTCGCGGCGTTCGTCGGCTGATGGGCGAGGCAGCACCGGTGCGGCAGCTGCGCATCGTGGTGGAGGCCGAGGACTACGACGAGGCGCTGGCGTTCTTCCGCGATGTCCTCGGGCTCCCCGAGCAGGCGAGCTACTCCGGTGACGGCGGCGCGCAGGTCGCGATCCTCGACGCGGGACGGGCGACGCTCGAACTCGCGAACCCGGCGCAGAAGGCGATGATCGACGACGTGGAGGTCGGCCGCCCGGTCGCGCCGCGCATCCGGCTGGCATTCGAGGTGGACGACGGGCGCACCGTCACTGCGCGGTTGGTGGAGGCCGGGGCCGAGCTGATCGCGCCGCCGACCGTGACGCCGTGGAACTCGCTGAACTCCCGGCTGGCGACGCCGGCCGACCTGCAGGTGACGGTGTTCCAGGAGCTCGGCCGGGACGGCGTATAACGATTCGGGCATACGAGGCGGTGCGGACTCTGCGGCGGCCCTAGGATTCGATCACGCGGGCGCCCGACCAGACGGTGCGCCCGGTGGACGAGTCGGGGGATTCGATGAAGGTGGTTCTGCGCGCCTCCACTGTGCTTCGTGCATCAGGGGCTGCACTGCTCGCGGTCACACTGCTCACCTCGTGCGCGGCGCCCAGCCCGGCCGGACCGACTCCGACTCTCCGGCCCAGCACGCCCACCCCGACGGCGACCGTCCCGTCGGCGCCGACCGTGCGGGTGGCGACGAGCTGCGACGCCCTGCTTCCGGCCGCGTCGGCGAAGGCGGCTGCCGGCGCGGGAGTCCAGCCTCGCGAGTGGGCGCCCGACACGCGCAACGCGGTCCAGTACGGGGACCTGCGAGCGGGGGCGCTGACCTGCGAGTATCGCGGGGAGCTTTCGGGAGCCTCGGCCTGGTTCGCTCCTGACGTGTTCGTCGGAGTCCTGCCGACGCTCGGTGCGAACGACCGCTTCGGCGTCTTCGCGAACATCGCAGGAGTGACGGTCGACGGCGACCGCTACTTCGGCTGCCCGGACTATCCCGGCCAGACTCCCACGTTCTGCGAATTCGGCGCGATCGTGGGCGACTACCAGGTGATCGGCAGCGTGGGGCTCCCCGATCGCACCACGCTAGACCAGGCCGCCGTCCGCAAGGTTTTCGACGACGCGACCGCGGTCGTGGGCCGCCTGGGTGCGCCCGCGCCGCTGTGGCAGCCGGCGGGCGGGAGCCTGCGCGGGGTCACCTCGCCGGACGGCTTCCTCCCGCCGGAGCGCATCGCCGCCGTTCTCGGCGTCTCCTCCGTGGATTCGCCGAAGGCCGAGGGAGGCGAGTACACGACGACCCGGCTCGCCTCCGCCCAGCTCAGCGGCTCCTACTGGGCGCAGTTCAGCGACCAGGGCGGCACGGCCGGCGTCGGCATGGCCGTCGTACCGGGAGGGGCGAGCTACTACGACGACATCAAGCGCACGCCTGTGCCGGGAACGAGCGATGTGCAGGCCGTCCCGGGGCTCGGCGACGACGCGTACCTGTCGACCTTCCGGCTCGACCTGCCGGGCGGACCGGGCGGCCCGATCCCGTACCTGGATGTGAAGGTGAAGAACAGCTGGCTGCAGTTCTCCGACGCGTCGCCCGCCGTGCTCGAGCAGCTCGCGCGCGAGGTCATCGCGAACCTGTCCTGAGCCGGCTATGAGTCTGCTGCGGATCATGCCGCCGTCTTCGGCGCGGCCCTAGGCTGACGTCGACGACATCGTCGGACGGCCCGCGTGGCGGGTCGGCCGAGTGAGGCCGATGGCACAAATCGTGGCCGGGAGCAGGGCTCCCGGCCACGTCCATGCCCGGCTCCCTGTCCGGTGCTCAGCTCCGCGGCGTCGCCCTCCCGAGCACCGCGAACCCGGCCAGCGCGAACAGCGCCGTCGGGAGGATCAGCCACGCCGTGACCCCGACCGGCCCGTTCGTGACGAACCACGCCCCGACCGCGGCCCAGCTCCCGGTGAACGTGATCAGGGCGGCCCCGCCGACGAACACCAGCACCAGGCCCGCGATCACCGCGAGCACCCCGTACAGCCGCCAGCGCAGGAACAGCGCCGCCGAGAACGCCCCGATCGCGAAGAAGAACAGCATCCCGCTGAACACGATGAACAGCCGTCCCGCGAACGACTCGCCCGCGAAGTAGACCGACGTGAACAGGTGGCCGCCGAGTCCCCAGCCGTTCGTCCACTCCTCGACCATCGACAGCACGGCGAAGCCGAGCGCGTACCCGGCGGAGAGCAACAGGAAGGTCAGTCCGGAGCCGAGGGAGAAGTCGCGGCGGGTGACGCTGTAGCCGAGCGCGAACGGGAAGGTCGCGGAGATGACCTGGATGCCCACGACCAGCATGTAGACGAAGATGTAGAACGCGCCTCCGCTCCACTGGGTGCCCTCCATCGCCGTAGCGCGGTCGGCCGGGGCCGTCGCGCCCCAGATGATCCACCAGATCAGCCAGTTGACCAGCCAGATGAAGAACATGATCATCACCGGCACGTAGATGGTGGTCCACTTGTTCACCAGGTTGAGCCGGACGACGCGCCAGACGCGGGCGCCGGAGGGCGTGGTGCGCAGCGCTGCTGTGCCGGGGTTCAGGGTGGTCATGCGCTCTGCTCGAATTCTGTCGCACGGACGTCGGTCTTGCGGACGATGAGTTGCTGGAGGGACACCGGCGCGAGCTCGAGTCCCGCCGATACGGCCTCGGCGCGTTCGGCGGCGCCCAGCCCGGAGACGGTCACGGAGGCGAGGCCGCCGATGCCGTCGCGGTGCAGCACCTCGCGGCCGCCGACGAAGGCGTCGACCGCGGTGCGCGGGCCGACTACCGTGGTGGCCGACGTGCGCAGGGCCTCCGCGTCGTCGTCCATCAGGATGCGGCCCTGGTCGATGACGACGACGTGCTCGAGGAGGTTGGCGACCTCGTCGATCAGGTGCGTGGAGAGCACGACCGTGCGCGGGTGCTCGGCGAAGTCCTCCAGCAGCCGGTCGTAGAAGAGCTGCCGGGCGACCGCGTCCAGGCCGAGGTACGGTTCGTCGAAGAAGGTCAGCGGGGCCCGGGAGGCCAGGCCGACGATGACGCCGACGGCCGAGAGCTGCCCGCGGGAGAGCTTCTTGATCCGCCGGTTCAGCGGGAGCCGGAACTCCTCGACGAGCCGGTCGGCGTAGTCCGCATCCCAGTTCTCGAAGAACCACGGCGCGCTGCGCAGGACGTGCTTGGGCTGGAAGTCCTCCGGATAGCGCTGGCTCTCCTTGATGAAGCAGATGTGCTGGAGGACGTGCGCGTTCTCGGTCGGCTTCTCGCCGAACACCCGGATGTCGCCGCCCGAGACGAAGTCCTGGCCGGTGATGAGCTGCATCAGCGTGGTCTTGCCCGCGCCGTTGCGCCCGAGGAGGCCGTGGATGCGGCCCGGCTTGATGGTGAGCGACACGTCGTCGATCGCGGTGAACGATCCGAACCGCTTGGTCACCCCCGACACCTGCACCGCCGGGGCGATGGAGGTCGGGGCGGGGGCCTGGCTCATGCGCTGACTCCTTCCGTCTGGATCATCCGGCTGAGCTGGTCGGGGCCGATCCCGAGCTTCGCCGCCTCGGCGAGCAGGGGCCGGAGGTATTCGTCGCGGAAGGCGTCGCGCCGTTTGGCGACGAGCCGTTCGCGCGCGCCGTCGGAGACGAACATGCCGATGCCTCGTTTCTTGTAGAGGACCCCCTCGTCGACGAGGAGGTTGACGCCTTTGCCGGCCGTGGCCGGGTTGATCCGGTAGAAGGCCGCGAACTCGTTCGTGGACGGCACCTGCGTCTCGGGCGGGTAGACGCCCTCGATGATGTCGTTCTCGATCTGCTCGGCGATCTGGACGAAGATCGGCTTGCCTTCTTCGATCATCCGAACCTCATGGGTTCATTAGTCATGTAACTAAGTAAGCAACAATGCACGCCTTTTGTCAAGGGATACCGTGGACCCGTGGAACTCCATGAGATGACGGCCCTGGCGTTGTGGCAGGAACTGCAGGCGGGGCGGGTGTCGCCACGGGAGCTGGCCTCCCACTACCTCGACCGCATCGAGCGGCTGAACCCGCGGCTCGGCGCGTTCGTCACCGTCACCCGCGAGCGCGCACTGGAGCGGGCAGACGAGGTCGCGGAGCGGGTGCCGAAGACCGCGCCGCTGTGGGGCCTGCCGTCCGGTGACAAAGACCTCTGGCTGCGCGCCGGCGTGCCGACCGGCTTCGGATCGCGGGTGATGGCGGGCTTCGTCCCCGACCGCTCCGACGAGATCGTGGAGACCCTGGACGCCGCGGGCGCCGTGAGCCTGGGCAAGACCAACGCGCCCGAGTTCGGCCTCCCCGCCTACACCGAGTCGCTCGCGGCGCCGCCCGCCCGCAACCCGTGGAATCCGGAGCTCGGCGCCGGCGGGTCCAGCGGAGGGGCGGCCGTCGCGGTGGCGAGCGGGATGCTGCCGTTCGCACCCGGCTCCGACGGTGGAGGGTCGGTGCGCATCCCCGCGGCCGCGTGCGGGCTGGTCGGGCTCAAGCCGTCGCGCGGGCTGGTGCCGGCGGGCAGCGGGATCGAGTCGCTCGCTGGCCTCGTCGTCGCCGGTCCGCTCGCGCGCACCACCGCGGACGCCGCGCTGCTGCTCGACGGGATGATCGCCAAGGTCGGCGGCCGCATCGACCACCACTACGCGCTGCGGGCGCCCTACGACGACGACGGCCCCTTCCTCGGCACGGCGATCCGCGGGGAGGGGCGGTTCCAGCTCGGCGTGATGACGACCTCCGCGTGGGACGACGCCTACGACATCGTGGTCTCGCCGGAGGCCCGGTCGGCGCTCGAGATGGCGGTCGAGGCGTTCGCCGCGATGGGACACGGCGTCGAGGAGACCGCGCTCGAGCCCGACCCGACCTACGCTCCGGCGTTCCGGACGATCTGGCAGGCGGGCGCCGCGCGCATCCCCGCCGAGGGGGAGGCGCTCGCGCTGCTGGAGCCGCTGACGGCGTGGCTCGTGCAGCGCGGCCGGAGCATCCTCGCCCGCGAGCTGAGCGAGGCGCTCAGCGCGCTGACCGCGTACGAGCGCTCGTTCATCCGGCAGCTCGCGTCGTTCGACGCGGTGCTGACGCCGGCGCTCGCGCTCACGCCGCGCCCGGTCGGCTGGTACGACCAGGAGGACGGCGAACGCAACTTCGAGCAGCAGGTGCTCTACACGCCGTTCACCTCGATGCTCAACGTCACGGGCCTGCCCGCGATCGTCCTGCCCGTCGCGCAGACGGAGGACGGCCTCCCGATGGGCGTACAGCTCATCGGCCGCCCCGGCGGAGAGCGCACCCTCCTCTCCCTCGCCGCCCAACTCGAACGCCGCCACCCCTGGACAACCCGCCACCCACCCCTCTGGTAACCCCCACCCCTCTCGTCCCTCCCCTCCCGTCCAACCCTGCGGCTAACGGAGGAGATCCGCCTACCCCTACCCCGATCTCCTCCGCTGACTGCTCCACGCCGCCTTCCCGCACCCGATCTCCTCCGTTGTCCACGCCGGCTCGGGAGGGCTACCCTGCCCGTGTGGACGATGCGTTCCGCCCGGTGCTCGGCGAAGCCGCCGTGCTCGCGGGGCGATGGCTGGACGGCGTGCGCGACGGGACCATCCCGCCGACCGCCGACGTCGAGGCGGTGAAGGATGCGCTGGGCCGGCGGCTGCCCGAGCGCGGCCCGGCGGCCACGGAGGTGCTGCGGCAACTGGCGGCGGCCGCCGAGCCCGGTCTGATCCGGATGCACTCGCCGCGCTTCCACGGCTGGGTGATCGGCGGCGCGCAGCCCGTCGCCCTCGGCGCCGACTGGCTGGTCGCCGCCTGGGACCAGAACACCGCCCTGCGCGCCGTCACCCCCGGCGTGATCGCGGCCGAGGAGGTCGCCGCCGAGTGGATGCTCGACCTCCTCGGCCTGCCCGCCGCAGCGGAGGTCGGCTACGTCACCGGGGCGACCGTCGCCAACCTCGTCGGATTGATCTGCGGCCGCGACGAGACGCTGCGGCGCGCCGGCTGGGACGCCCGGGCGGACGGCCTGGCCGGAGGCCCGCGGGTGCGCCTGCTGGTCGGCGCGGAGCGCCACGGCTCGATCGACAGCGCCGCGATGCTCGCCGGCCTCGGCGCCGGACGCCCCGTCGCCGCCGACGACCAGGGCCGCATCCGCGTCGACGCGCTCCGGGAGGCGCTCGCCGAGGGTGATGGTCCTGCGGTCGTCTGCCTCCAGGCGGGCAACGTGCACTCCGGCGCGTTCGACCCGCTGGCCGACGCGATCGAGGTCGCGCACGAGGCGGGTGCGTGGGTGCACATCGACGGCGCGTTCGGCCTGTGGGCCGCGGCGGCGCCCGGCCTCCGCCACCTCACCGCGGGGATGGCGTCCGCCGACTCCTGGGCGACCGACGCGCACAAGACGCTCAACGTCCCGTACGACAGCGGCGTCGCGATCGTCGCACACCCGGAGGTGCTGCACGCCTCGATGGCGCAGCACGCGGCCTACCTCGCTGCCATGTCCGGCGCATCCGATCCCGAGGACCGGGTCCCGGAGCTCAGCCGCCGCGCGCGCGGAGTACCGGTGTACGCGACGCTGGCCCAGCTCGGCCGGGAAGGCGTCGCCGACCTCGTCCAGGGCCTCGCCGACGCGGCGACGACGATCGCCGAGGGCCTCGCGACCATCCCGGGGGCGCGCGTGCTCAACGACGTCGTGTACACGCAGGTCTGCGCCACGTTCGGCGACGACGACCGCACCCGCAGGGTGGGTGAGGCGCTGCGGCAGGGCGGGGTCGCGCTGGCGTCGCCGTCCGAGTGGCACGGCAGGGCGGTGCTGCGGTTCTCGGTCAGCAACTGGCTCACCGACCGCGCGGAGGCCGGACGCACGCTGGACGCGGTGCGGGAGGCGGCGGCCAGCGCGTAGAGCCGCCTACCGCCCCGCCGCGTACCCCTGCATCCCGCGCGGATTCGCCGCGGCGCTCAGCACGCCCGTCTCCGGGTCCCGCCCCACCGACGACAGCCGGCCGAGCGTCCACGCGCCCGCCCGCGTCACGACGTGGCCGCGCGCCTCCAACCCGGCGATGACCTCCTCGCCGAGCCGCGACTCCACCACGGCGCCCGCCGGAACCCAGGTGCGCGGCCAGAACGACTCCGCCAGCGACGTGGTGTGCAGCGCGGGCGCGTCGATCGCCTGCTGGGGTGTGTAGCCGCCGACCAGAGTGCGCAGCAGGTAGAGCAGCTGCCACTGGTCCTGCTGGTCGCCGCCGGGCGAGCCGAGCGCGGTCACCGGGACGCCGTCGCGCAGCACCAGTGTGGGGGTGAGCGTCGTCCGCGGTCGCTTCCCGGGCTGCAGGGTGGAGGCTGAGCCCTCCTCCAGCCAGGTCATCTGCAGGCGGGTGCCGAGGCAGAAGCCGAGCGCCGGGATGGTCGGCGACGACTGCAGCCAGCCGCCGGACGGCGTCGCCGAGACGATGTTGCCCCAGCGGTCCACGACGTCGAGGTGGCAGGTGTCGCCGCGGGTGGTCCCGTCGCGCGCGACGGTCGGCTCGCCGACGCCGGCGATGGCCTCCGCGAGCGGCGGCTCGTACGCGGTGCGTAGCGGCGGGAGGAACGGCTCGGCGCCGGCCACCCGGCCCGGCCGGAACTCGGCGGAGGCCCGGTCGCCGATCAGTGCGCGACGCGCGGCGATGTACCCCGGCGCTAGCAGCTCCGCCACCGGCACGTTCGCGTCGCCGAAGTAGGCGTCGCGGTCGGCGTAGGCGAGCTTCTGCGCCTCCAGGATCGTGTGCGCTCCCAGCTCCGTGGACGGGTCGAGGCGCTCGTCGTCGAAGCCGTCGAGGATCGCCAGCGTCTCCAGCAGCGCGGGGCCCTGGCCCCACGCGCCGGTCTTCGCGATCGTGTGGCCGCGGAACTCCAGCGTCGTCGCCGGCTCGTATCCGGCGCGGAACGCGGCGAAGTCGGACTCCGCGATCACGCCCGCGTGGTCGGTGCCGGGGGAGTGCCGGTGCGGGATGGCGGCGAACGCCGACGCCTCCCGCGCGACCAGGCCGGTCGCCCACTCGGTGCGGGCGGCCTCCACCCGCTCCTCGCGGGTCGAGGCGGCGTCGCCGGCCGCGATCAGCCCGAGAAGGACACGCGCGTACGCCGGGTTGCGGATCAGCTCGCCGGCCTCCGGGACGCGCCCGTCCGGCATCCAGCGCTCGGCCGAGGAGGGCCAGTGCTCGGCGAACAGCCCGGACACGGCGCTGATCGTCCTGCACACCCGCTCCAGCACGGGATGGCCGTCCTCGGCGTAGCCGATCGCGAAGGCGAGGACGTCGGCGAGCTCCCAGGTGCCGTGGTCCTTCAGCAGCAGCAGCCAGGCGTCGACCGCGCCGGGCACCGCCGCCGCGAGGGCGCCGGCGCCGGGGACGAGCTCCAGCCCCTCGGCCAGGTAGTGCTCGCGCGTCGCCCCCGCCGGCGCGGGACCCTGGCCGGCGAGCACGACAGGGGTCGGGTCCTCCGCCGTGGCGAACAGCGCCACCAGGTCGCCGCCCGGCCCGTTGAGGTGCGGCTCCACGACGTGCAGCACGAACGCGCCGGCGACCGCGGCGTCGAACGCGTTGCCGCCGCGCTCCAGGACGGCCTGCGCGCTCGCCGTCGCCAGCCAGTGCGTGGAGGCGGACATGCCGAACGTGCCGGTCAGGGTCGGGCGGGAGGTGACGGCGGGGGGAGGGGTGAACGTCATGGTCTCCATCCTGCACCGCCGCCATCCCGCACCGTGACGCGAACCGTCTCGAATAGGGTGGACCTCCGTGTCCGTCACTCACCGCCTGGGCCGCGCCGACGCCGATCGGCTGCACCTCGCCCTCATGCTCGCCCTCACGTTCTCGACCGGCGTCGTCGACGCCACCGGCTACCTCGGCCTCGACCGGGTCTTCACTGGCAACATGACCGGCAACGTCGTGCTGCTCGGGATGGCGCTGACCGGGACCACGAACCTCCCCATCCTCCGACCGCTGCTGGCGCTCGGCGCGTTCCTCGCGGGCGCCGTGGTCGGCAGCAGGCTCGTCCGCCGCGAAGACGGCTGGTCGGGGCGCGTGACGGCGACGCTGTGGGTGATCGCCGGCCTGCTGACCGCGATCGCCGTGCTGCTGGCGTTCGCGCTGCACCTCGACCCGGAGCTGGTGGGCACCATCGCGACCTCGGCGCTGGGCTTCGCGATGGGGATGCAGGCCGCCCTCGCCCGCCGCGTCAAGGTCGCCGACGTCACCACCGTGGTCGTGACCTCCACGCTGACCGGCCTCGCCGCCGACAGCCGCCTGGCCGGCGGGAACGGCTCGCTCTGGGTGCGGCGCGCGCTCGCCGTACTGCTCATCACCGCGGGGGCGGCCGCTGGCGCGCTCGCGCTGCTCGTGCATGTGTCGCTGGGCGTCCTGCTCTCGGCCGCGATCACGATCGCGGTCGCCTCACTCGGCCACACCGGTCACCGCGCCCGCACCGCCGCCGAAGCCTGAGTGGCTAACGGAGGAGTCCCCGCCCGTCACCCCGCCCCATGTCGGCCACCGGAGGACTTCGGGCCACCTCCGCCCCGGATCTCCTCCGTTCGCGACGTGCGCGCGCGGCGGTCGGCAGCGGAGGAGTCCAAGGTCCACAGGGCGGGGATGTCCTCCGTTAGGTGACATCGGCGGCGGCCGGGAGGGCGATCTCCTCCGTTGGCGACGCGGCGCGCGTCAGTCCAGCAGCCGCCGCAGCGACACCGGCGCCCGGTTGCGCCACGCGTCGGTGACCAGCTCGCGCAGCAGTCCCGGCTCGATGTCGCTGAAGTCGACCTGCGCCGACGACAGCCGCCCCGCGAACCACCGCTCCGAGCAGTGCTCGGGCCAGGCTGCCGCGGCCTCCCGGATGCCGGCCTCGCCGAGCATCAGGTTGACCGTCAGGGTCTCCGGGTCGAGCATCGTGGCGAACCGCGCACCCCGCACCCGGAACGCCGGGAGGCCGCCGTGCTCGTACTCCTCGACCTCCGGGAGACCCAGGGCCAGCGCGCGCACGGCGGCGGCGTCCATCAGTTCACCGCCCTCTCAGTTCACCGGGCCGGTGTACTTCTCGCCCGGCCCCTTGCCGATCTCGTCCGGGAACGGCGACGCCTCGCGGAACGCGAGCTGCAGCGAGCGCAAGCCGTCGCGCAGGCTGCGTGCGTGCTGGTCGCCGAGGTGCGCGGCGCTCGCCGTCACCAGTCCGGCGAGGGCGTCGATCAGCTTGCGGGCCTCGTCCAGGTCCGTCTGGTGCTCCGGGTCGTCCGCCAGTCCGACCTTCACCGCGGCGGCGCTCATCAGGTGCACGGCGGTGGTCGTGATGACCTCGACCGCGGGCACCTCGGCGATGTCGCGGGTGGCGCCGGCGAGGGCCTCCTCCTCGTGTGCGTGACCGTCATGGATGGGGGATGTGTCGCTCACTGCTTTCCTCTGTTAGAATCGTTCGGGCTCCGGGGCATCTGCCTCGGGACGAAAGTGGAGATTCCTCCCACCCGCGCTTGACCGTTTTACAGGTTACCGGGTCGTTGCACTCCGCCGCCGTGCGTCAGCACGGAGGTAGCCAGGGTGCTGCACCAGCCCCGCGAGACGAATCCTTCGGGAAAATCGGGCGTGGGGCTGCGCTGGTGCGTGGAATCCTCACTTTCTCCGAACCGTCCCCGCGACGGCCGAGCACTCGAAGCATCGCTCATCAGAGGAGACTGACATCAGCGAACCCCGTACGAATGACCGTATCCGCGTCCCCGAAGTTCGACTCGTCGGCCCCAGCGGAGAGCAGGTCGGCGTCGTCAAGATCGAGGTCGCCATCCGACTCGCGCAGGAGGCGGATCTCGACCTGGTCGAGGTCGCGCCCAATTCCAAGCCGCCGGTCGCGAAGATCATGGACTACGGCAAGTTCAAGTACGAGGCTGCGCAGAAGGCCAAGGAGGCCCGGCGCAACCAGGCGAACACCATCCTCAAAGAGGTGCGGTTCCGCCTCAAGATCGACAAGCACGACTACGAGACCAAGCGCAAGCGCGCCGAAGGCTTCCTGAAGGCCGGCGACAAGGTCAAGGCCATGATCCTCTTCCGCGGTCGCGAGCAGTCGCGTCCGGAGCAGGGCGTCCGCCTCCTGCAGCGCTTCGCGGAGGACGTCGCCGAGCTCGGCCAGGTCGAGTCGAACCCGACCATCGACGGTCGCAACATGGTGATGATCATCAGCCCGCTGAAGAACAAGTCCGAGGCCAAGGCCGAGGCCAACGCACAACGTGCCGCTACCAAGGCGCGCGCCCAGGGGCGCGACCAGGACGCGGTTGCTGAGACAGCCGACGCTGCTCAGTCCGAAGAGAGTTCGCCCGCCCAGGCGACGAACGAGGAGAAGTAATGCCCAAGCAGAAGTCCCACTCCGGCGCCAAGAAGCGCTTCAAGATCACCGGCAGCGGCAAGGTCATGAAGCAGCAGGCCGGCATGCGCCACAACCTGGAGCTCAAGTCCAGCCGCCGCACCCGCCGCCTGAACCAGGACCAGGTCGTTCCCGAGGTGGATGCCAAGGTCATCCGCCGGATGATCGGCAAGTAGAGCTCCTCCCCGACACGCACGTAAGGAAAATCGACTAATGGCAAGAGTGAAGAGGGCTGTCAACGCCCACAAGAAGCGTCGGGTCATCCTCGAGCGCGCCGAGGGCTACCGCGGTCAGCGGTCGCGCCTCTACCGCAAGGCGAAGGAGCAGGTCACCCACTCGCTCGTCTACTCGTACCGTGACCGCCGCCAGAAGAAGGGCGACTTCCGCCGTCTCTGGATCCAGCGGATCAACGCGGCGAGCCGCGCGAACGGCCTCACCTACAACCGTCTCATCCAGGGCCTGGGCCTGGCGGGCGTCGAGGTCGACCGTCGCATCCTCGCCGAGCTGGCCGTGAACGAGCCCGCGACCTTCGCCGCGCTCGTCGAGACCGCGAAGAAGGCCCTCCCGGCCGACACGTCGGCCCCGAAGGCCGCCGCGTAAGCAGCGCACCCCAGCACCACGAACGGCCCGGTCGACCCCGACCGGGCCGTTCTGCGTCTCCGCGAACCGCCGAGGGGCACCGCCTTGGTGCGGGGGCGGTCCCGGGGTGAGGAAGGAGGCGCCCACGAGTG
>NZ_JBHUAV010000003.1:404739-511835 GCF_042789575.1 Leifsonia sp. NPDC056824
GGGCCCGGGCCCCCCCCCCCGGGCCGTTTGTGGGACACCGCTACCGGCCGTGGGCCCGGGGGTTGTCACTTCCGGGGCCCGGAAGTGACAACGACGTGCCCCTCGGTAGTGCCTGCGGAGGGGCGCGGTGCGCCGATAGGCTGTGCGCATGCTTGACAACCCGCGCTCCCGGCGCGTCCGCGCCGTTGCGAAGCTGGCGAAGCGTCCCGCCCGCGCCGAGACCGGGCTCTTCCTCCTCGAAGGCCCGCAGGCGGTGTCCGAGGCGCTCACCTACCGGCCCGAGCTCGTCGTCGAGCTGTACGCGACGCCGACCGCGCTGGAGCGCTACCAGGACATCGCGCAGACCGCCGTGGAGGCCGGCGTCGACGTCGAGTTCGTCACGGAGCACGTTCTCGACACGATGGCCGACACCGTGACGCCGCA
Organism: Leifsonia sp. NPDC056824; assembly: GCF_042789575.1. NCBI lineage: Bacteria > Bacillati > Actinomycetota > Actinomycetes > Micrococcales > Microbacteriaceae > Leifsonia > Leifsonia sp. NPDC056824. The sequence goes on from NZ_JBHUAV010000003.1 coordinate 405,163, forward strand.
AGGGTTCGTCGCCGTGTGCCGGCAGTTCCCGACCTCCGTCCGCGACATCTTCGCCGACGAGCCACGGCTGGTGGCGATCCTCGAGGAGGTGCGGGACCCCGGCAACGCGGGCACGATCATCCGCGCCGCCGACTCCGCGGGCGCCGACGCGGTCGTGCTGACCGGCCGCACCGTCGACCTCTACAACCCCAAGGTCGTCCGCTCCACGACGGGCTCGCTGTTCCACGTCCCGGTCGCGGTCGGCGCCGATCTCGCCGACGTCGTCGGGCGCGCGCACAGCGCCGGCCTGCGTGTCCTCGCCGCGGACATCAAGGGGGAGGACCTCCTCGCCGCCCGCCAGGAGGGCCAGCTCGCCCGGCCGACCGCGTGGGTGTTCGGCAACGAGGCGCACGGGCTCGCCGACGACCTGCTGGGGCTGGTGGACCGCGTGGTGACGGTGCCGATCTACGGCCGCGCCGAGTCGATGAACCTCGCGACCGCGGCTTCGGTCTGCCTGTACGAGTCGGCGTTCGCACAGCGCTCCGAGTGATCGATAAGCCTTGCGTTATATAACACAGGCTTGATAGATTGTCCACATGGACGGTCTGGAGGCGGTGGGCGACCCCGTGCGGCGGCGCTTCGTGGAGCTGCTCGCGCGCGGTGAGCGCACCGCCGGTGAGCTCGCGACGCTCGCCGCCGACGAGTTCGGGATCACGCAGCCGGCGGCCTCCCGGCACCTGCGGGTGCTGCGGGAGTCGGGCATCGTGGCCTCCCGGGTGGACGGCCAGCGGCGCGTCTACGCGCTGGAGCCCGCCGGGCTGGAGGAGGCCGCGGCCTGGTTCGACGGTTTGAGCGCCTTTTGGGAGCAGCGCCTGGACGCGCTCGGCACCGAGCTCGTGCGCGGCCGCAGCCGTACCGACGACCTCCACACCAACCACCGCACCGGAAAGGCCGCCTCATGACCCTCTGGGGAGAGCTCTCCCTCGACGGCCCGCGCCGCTCGGTGACGGTCGAACGCGAGTACCCGGCGACCGCCGCCGAGCTGTGGGCCGCGCTCACCGAGCCCGCGCGGCTGGCCCGCTGGATCGGGCGCTACGAGCAGACCGCCGACGGCTTCCGCCTCGCGATGGGCGGCCCCGACGCGGACGCCGTGGTGGACGGCCTCGTGCTGGCCTGCGATCCGGAGCGGCGCCTCCTGGTGACCTGGCGCTTCAGCGGCGACGGCCAAGCAGAGGCGCCGACCGAGCTGGAGGCCGTCGTCCGGCCGGCGGGGGAGGGCCGCGTCCTCCTCACCCTGACCCACCGGCGCGTGCAGGCGGTCACCGCCTCCGTGTACGGAGCGGGCTGGCAGGACGTCCTCACCCACCTGGCCCGCGAGCTCGGCGCGGAGGCGTCGCCGCAGGAGCACGACGGCTACCTCGGCGAGGCCGCCGACCCGGCCGCGTTCGACGCCGCGCTGGACGAGTACCGCAGCGAGGAGGCGGCGCTCGTACGGGCCACGATGACGCGCGAGGGCGACCGTTCGGCGGTGTCGCTACAGCGGCTGCTCGACGCGCCCGTGGACGAGGTCTGGGACGCCCTCACGCTGCCCGACCGCGTCAGCCGCTGGCTGTGGCCGGTCGTGGAGTGGCCGGACGACCCGGTCCGCGAGCGCCGGCTGCGCGTCGGCGACGTGATGCGGCTCGGCGACGAGAACATCGAGGGCGCCATCCAGGAGCTGGAGGTGCTCGACCTCGAGGAGCGCGCCCACCTGCGCTTCACCTGGGGCGACGCCGCGGTGAGCATCCGCCTGACGGAGACCGGCGACGGCACGCTGCTGTCGCTCGAGCAAGACGGAGTAAGGGATATCTTCGGCGCCGGGCGGCTGCGCTCGGCGCCTGACTTCGCGGCCGGCTGGCACCAGCTGATCGACCAGCTGACTCTGCTCCTCGCCGGACTGACGGTCCCGGCTCCCGACCGGCTCTGGGAGGCCGCGTACCTGGTCTACTCGGCGGAGTAACGCCCCATCCCGCCCGGCTAGCCAGTGTCCCCGGCCGACTAGAATAGGGAACCGTGTCTGAAACCACAGAAATCACCGAGGGAACCGTCGACGCGGCTGTCGCCGCGGCGCTCAGCGCGATCGACGCCGCCGGCACCTCGGACGCGCTGAAGGCCGTCCGTCACGATCACACCGCCGAGGGCTCCCCGCTCGCGCGGCTGAACGCCGCCATCCGCTCGCTCCCCGGCGACCAGAAGGCCGCGGCAGGCAAGCTCGTCGGCGGCGCCCGCGCCCGCGTGAGCCAGGCGTTCGCCGCGAAGGAGGCCGTGATCGCGGCCGAGGAGGACGCCGCCCGGCTCGCCGCCGAGGCCGTGGACGTCACCGCCCTCCCGACCCGCTGGACGCCGGGCGCCCGGCACCCGCTGAGCCTCCTCCAGGAGCGCATCGCCGACATCTTCGTCGGCATGGGCTGGGAGGTCGCGGAGGGTCCGGAGCTGGAGAGCGAGTGGTACAACTTCGACGCCCTCAACTTCGACGCCGACCACCCGGCGCGCGCGATGCAGGACACCTTCTTCGTCGAGCCGACGAACGCGCACCTCGTGCTGCGCACGCACACCTCCCCGGTGCAGCTGCGCGCCCTCCTCGGCAACGAGCTGCCGGTCTACCGCATCGCGCCGGGCCGGGTGTTCCGCACCGACGAGTTCGACGCCACGCACCTGCCGGTCTTCACCCAGACCGAGGGCATCGCCGTCGACAAGGGCCTGACCATGGCGCACCTGCGCGGCACGCTCGACCACTTCGCCAAGACGCTGTTCGGCGAGGGCGCGCGCGTGCGCCTGCGTCCCAACTACTTCCCGTTCACCGAGCCGAGCGCCGAGCTCGACCTCTGGCACCCGACCTTCAAGGGCGGCGCCCGCTGGATCGAGTGGGGCGGCTGCGGCATGGTGAACCCGAACGTGCTCCGCTCGGCGGGCATCGACCCGGAGGTCTACTCCGGGTTCGCGTTCGGGATGGGCGTCGAGCGGGCGCTGATGTTCCGCAACGACGTCAAAGACATGCGCGACATGGCCGAGGGCGATGTCCGGTTCTCCCAGCAGTTCGGAATGGTGGTCTGATGCGCGTCCCCCTGAGTTGGCTCGGCGAGTACGTCGACCTCGAGCCGGGCACCACGGCCGAGGAGGTCCACGCCGCCCTCGTGTCCGTCGGGCTCGAGGAGGAGGACGTCCACAGCTTCGAGATCAGCGGCCCGGTGGTCGTCGGCCAGGTGCTGGACTTCGTGGAGGAGCCGCAGAGCAACGGCAAGACCATCCGCTGGTGCCAGGTGCGTGTCGCGCCGGAAGGCCAGAAGGCGGCCGACGGCGGCGAGGACGTGCACGGCATCGTCTGCGGCGCCCGCAACTTCTTCGTCGGCGACAAGGTCGTGGTGACGCTGCCCGGCTCGACCCTGCCCGGTCCCTTCCCGATCGCCGCACGCAAGACCTACGGCCACGTCTCGGACGGCATGATCGCCTCCGCGCGCGAGCTGGGCCTCGGCGACGACCACGAGGGCATCCTCCGGCTCTCAACCCTGGGCCTCGACCCGGAGGTCGGCGCCGACGCGGTCTCGCTGCTCGGCCTGGACGACACCGCGGTGGAGGTCAACGTCACCCCCGACCGCGGCTACGCGTTCTCGATCCGCGGCATCGCGCGCGAGTACTCGCATGCGACCGGCGCGGCCTTCCGCGACCCGGCCGACGCGGTGCGCGTGCACTCCACGGGCGCTCACGCGCACGGGTTCAGCGTGACGATCGACGACCGCGCGCCCATCCGCGGGCGCGTCGGAGCGACGGTGTTCGTGACGCGCGTGGTCCGCGACGTGGACGGCAGCCGGCCGACCCCGCCGTGGATGGTGGCACGCCTCAAGCTCGCCGGCATCCGCTCGATCTCGCTCATCGTGGACATCACCAACTACGTGATGCTCGAGCTCGGCCAGCCCATCCACGGCTACGACCTGGACAAGCTGTCCGGCGGCATTGTCGTGCGCCGCGCGCACCCGGGCGAGACGCTCGTGACGCTGGACGACCAGACCCGCGCGCTCGACGCGGAGGACCTCCTCATCACCGACGAGTCCGGCGCGATCGGCCTGGCCGGGGTGATGGGCGGCGCGTCCACCGAGATCGGCGCCGGCACCAGCAACGTGCTCGTGGAGGCCGCCAACTTCGACCCCGTGTCCATCGCCCGCACCGCCCGCCGGCACAAGCTGCCGAGCGAGGCGTCCAAGCGCTTCGAGCGCGGCGTCGACCCGCGGGTCGCCGTTGCGGCCGCGGCGCGCGTCGTGCAGCTCCTGGAGCAGCTCGCCGGCGGCCACGCCGACGAGCTCGGCTCCCTGCTCGACACGGCGGGGGAGGCCGAGCCGATCCGCCTGCCGAGCGACTACACCCCGAACCTGATCGGCGTCGAGTTCACCGACGACGAGGTGCGCGGCGCGCTCGCCGAGATCGGCGGCACCGTCACCGGCGATGCCTCCGGCCTGCTGGTCGTGCCGCCGAGCTGGCGTCCCGACCTGCGCGACAAGTCCGACCTGGCCGAAGAGGTCGCCCGCATCGTCGGGTTCGACCGCATCCCGTCCGTGCTGCCCGTCGCGCCTCCCGGCCGCGGCCTGTCGCGCGCCCAGAAGCTGCGCCGCGCCGTCGCCCAGATGCTGGCGGACAACGGCGCGACCGAGGTGCTCGCCTTCCCGTTCGTCTCGGAGGCGCAGAACGACCTGTTCGGCTCGCCCGAGGCCGGCCCGGTTCCCGCGGTCCGCCTGGCGAACGCGCTCGACGCGACCGCTCCCTACCTGCGCACGTCCCTGCTCCCCGGCCTGATCGACGTCGCCAAGCGCAACCTCGCGCGCGGTCTGGTCGACCTGCGCGTCTACGAGCTCGGCACGGTGTTCCTGCCCGGCGGAGTCGTGCTCGGCAGCGAGGAGCTGCCGCTCGGCGCGGCCCTCCCCGGCGACGACGTGCTGGCCGGCCTGAACGCGGGCATCCCCGCCCAGCCGCGCCACCTGGCCGGTCTGATCGTGGGCAACCCCGTGGAGAAGCAGCCGGGCCAGACACCGGTCGCGGCCGGTCTCGCCGACGCGCTGACGGCCGTCCAGCAGACCGCGACCGCCGTCGGCGTGCGGGTGGAGCCGGTGCAGAGCCGCCACCAGGCCTTCCACCCCGGACGCACGGCGCAGCTGGTCGCGCACGCCGCGGACGGCGCGCGCGTCGTCGTCGGCTACGCCGGAGAGCTGTTGCCCGCGATCGCGGAGGACCTCGACCTCCCGCGCGTCGTCGCCGTCTACGAGCTCGACCTCGACGCGCTCATCGCCGTGGCGCCCGCCGACATCGTCGCGGGCGTGATCGCCGGGTTCCCCGCGGCGACGCAGGACCTGTCGCTCGTCGTGCGCGACGAGGTCTCGGCGGGCGAGCTGCTGACTGCTGTTCAGGAGGGCGCTGGCGCGCTCCTGGAGGACATCCGCCTGGTCGACGACTACCGCGGCGCCGGCCTCCCGGCCGCCCACAAGAGCCTCACCTTCGCGCTGCGGTTCCGCGCGGACGACCGCACGCTCACCGCAGCGGAGGCCAGCGAGGCGAAGCTCGCGGGCGCCGCCCGCGCCGACGAGCTGTTCGGCGCCCACATCCGCGAGTAACCGCCCGCACATTCGTCACGAATGTCGCGTTTCGCGCCCCGAAACCCGACATTCGTGACGAATGTCGTTACCGGAGGGTCCGGGACCGCAGCGTGCGCTTCACCCGATAGGCGGCGCGCGGGAGGAACTCCTGTATCCGCACAGCCGACGTGCGCGGATTGATCGGCTCGTCCAGCAGGTCGGACCCACCGGAGGCGATGATCTCCCGGAATGCCGTGCGCTCGGGAGCGGTCCGCAGCTCGTCGGGGAGCTGCAGCAAGGTCGTGAGCAGAACGCGGTCGTTGAACGGCGTGAACGCCTCCTGAGCGATGTCCCATTCGAGCTGGCTCTGCGCCTGCCAGGAGCCGCACAGGTGCTCCCAGTGGAAGAGGACGTCAAGGTCGATCCCGGCCGCCGCCGCAGCAGGAGCCGCCTGCTCCCGCCATCGGTCGAGGGAGGCCACAATGGCGGGCACCGTCTCCCAGCCGGGAATGAGACGCGCGAGCTGCTCTCCGGTGGCCGTGTCGGGAAGGACCCCGTCCGTCCGCATGTAGAACTGGGCGACCTCGGCCGCGTTGCCCTTAACGGCGACGCGGTCGGCGGGGAACCCGCGCTCGATGCCATACGCGATCTGCCCCCAGTCGTCGAGGTGCGAGATCGCGGAGTTGGCGCGGTAGACGCGCAGCCATTCCGCCGTCGCCGGCTCGCGGCAGTCGATGATGTGGTGGTCCACTCCGCGGGCGGCGAGCAGCCGCGCCGGGATGGCGATGTCCGGCGATCTGCCGTGCAGGTGCCGGTAGCGGAAGGTGTAGTGGAACACACTGTCGGCGAGCGGCGTCGATGCCGCCAAGAGCATCCGCGAGTCGAGGCCGGCGGTCACGGGCAGAGCGAGCGGGAAGCGCCGGGCCGCGCCCGCCAGGGACGAACGGAGTCGGGTGATCGCCGAATCGATCAGATGCGCCGGGTCGGCCCCCTGCCGAGCGTGCAGGGGGGAGCCGACCACCGGCCAGTATCGCTCTTGCTCTCCCGTGCTCGCTCTGAGCAGATGATTGGGGACGAGCCGCCCCACCCGGTCGAACGGCGTCGCGTCCGCGGGCAGGAAGCCTTCCTGCGCGTCGCGCCAGTAGCGCGACGCGAGCAGCTCGCGGTACCGCTTGTCCGGGGCGAGCGGGACCACCTCCTCGAGCAGCAGTGCTTGCGAGGCGGCGTGAACCGCGCCGTCGTGGTGCACGTACTCGAGGGTCCGCAGTCCGCACGGGTCGGCGAGGAAGAGGATGTCGTCGGCGGTGAAAACCACCAGCACGAACCGACCGGCCAGGCCGACTGCCGACCAGTTCGAGACGTCTCCTCGCCAGCTCGCGGCGAGTTCCTCGAGAAGTGCCGCGTCGTCGAGCTCGGGTCGGGCAGGGTCGATCGCAAAACCGAGAAGCAGGAGGCGAACGGGGGAGTCCGCATCATCGTGAACGCTCACCGCGAGGTCGGGATGCGCGTACAGGCGGTGATCGCCGACCTCGAGCGTGTTCCATCCGGGAAGATCGACGTTCCGGGACGGTGTCAGCAAGAACTGACGTCGATAGCGGAACGGATTCATTGACGACTCGCTTTCGGATCGGCGGAAGCCGGCTCACCTCGGGAGCGACGGCGGGACGCACCCCGGTCAGGATAGGGGCGAGGCGACGAGCGGTCCGCCGACAGTCGACCAGGCCGAGGAAACATCACCCGCAGGATCATCGGAGCTGCCGATGCCGCCATCGCAGGCCCCGCGCTTTGTGATGCCCACGATTTGGCGACCGACCCAACCTGGGCGGCAGGGTTGGGATGCCCACGGGCGACGGAACCAGGGAGCGTTGTGGCGTTAGCACGCAGAATCGATATATTAATGTGTTATGCATAGACGAGCGCGTTTCAAGCGCGGAAGACTGGCCGTCCGGGCAGGTGGGGCGGCGGTTCTCATCGCCATCGCCTCGAGCGTGTTCGCCTTGACGGCAGCGCGCGCGGACATATTGCTTGAGCCGCGGAGTCGTCCGTCGTCGATGCCGGTCGAGGTCCGCGACGGCTTCGACACCGACGGCGTGACGATTCCGGGGTGGACCATGAACCGGTACAACTGGCGCGTCCAGGATGGTGCGCTCACGACGTTCGGCGATGGTGGCAACCGTGTCATCACCCCGACGGACATCGCGCTTGCCGACACGTTCACAGTGTCGACGGAGATCAGGTCCGAGAATCGCCTTCGGATGTGGAGTGGACTGGCCGTTCATGTGAGCGGTAGCAGTCAGAAGATGCTCTCCTTCCGGATGGCGCTCACGGAATCCGAGCCCCAGTGGCAGTTCATCGACATCGCCGAATCCAGGGTGTACGCCACGGGCACCCTCGACTCGGGCTTCCGTGCTGATGCGCCGTACCGGATGTCGTTGGCATCGACCGGATACGGAGAATACAGCTTTGACCTGCGCGACGATGCGGGTTCTCTGCCAGAGTGGCTCTGGGCAGCGCCTTCCAGGCCTCCGTCGAAATCATGCAGGACGCGCCCCTCCGTTCGTACAGTGGCCTGGCGTTCAATGTTCAGCCGAATTCGTTGGACGACCGATACGTGTTCAGGATCAGGGCCGAAGGCGCTGCCACACGCGCCTGGCAGGTGCTTCGTCAACGGCCTTCCCAGATCACAGGCGGACTAGAAGAATCGGTTGTCGCTTCAGGCAACCTCTCCGAGGCGATGTCCACAGACGAGCGATACCTGGTCGGCGTGCGCACCGCTGGCGTCGACGACGTGGCGCTGTTCGCCCGTCCCGTCGGAGCGCCGCAGGAGAGCAATCTCGTGAAAGCGGCGGACCGCACCGTCGCCCTCCCTATCGTCGATCGTCTTGTCGGAGGACATGCGGCGCTCTACAGCCACTACAGCACCGCTGCTTTCTCGAATGCGAAGGTCGCGACGACGAGCGACAAGCCTGCAGCGATCACGGATGGTTTCGACCGAGCTGATTCGACGGATATTCGGAGTAGTTGGCACGAAGGGGTCTGGGGCGACTGGTCCGTGCGCGACGGTGCGATGGAAGCGAACGCCGCCGGTGTGCCGGAAGGTCGTTCTCTTCTGGCGATCCAACAGCATGTCGACCTCAGTGGTGGAGCCTTCCGGGTTCGAGCCGACCTCGAGGTAGGTACCAAGCTCTCGGGGACCTGGAGGGGGACGGTGGTCAATCTGCGCGACCGTGGTGTGGAGGGTCGGCAGCAGTACTATGCACTCCGATTCAGGGATTCGACCAACGAATGGCAATTCATGCGTTCCGACTCCAGCCGCGTGCCGAACGAGGTTGCGTTGAAACGTGGCTCGTTGTCACTCGATAAGCCGGGGAACTACACGCTGGAGATCGTTTCGTCGGCACCCGGCAGGTTCCGAGTCTCGATCTCCAAAGACGGATCACCTGTGCTCGCTCCCAACGAGATCGTCGACGACACGCCGATCGCAGGGGGCGCGGTTGCTCTGATGAGTATCGCTTCAGCCGCAACGCCTATCGTTCGATTCGACGACTTCTCGGTTGTCTCCTCGCACAGCGACGGAGCCCCGCTGGTCATCGCCACGAGTTGCGTCGGCCTGACGCTCGGCCACAACACGGTCGGCCAGTCCGTGCTCACCCGAGGGGACCGGCAGTACGTCGCGTACTACGGCACAGACAGATATCTTCGCGTCGCGAGCCGGAGCCTCGCAGGTTCGGAATCGACGGCTCCCTGCGTCGATGGAGACTCCGATCCTGCCTGGACCACGCAGGAGCTCGATACGCGGGTGCCCGACGACGCTCACAACAGCGTCACAATGGCCTTCGATAGCGATGGGCAGCTTCATGTGATCGGCAATCTCCACGCGGGCTCGCTCGATGGCAGTGACCTCGCAGAGGAGTATCGTGTGTGGGCGCGTGGCGGCGCGTACTACCGCACGACGACGGCAGGCGACGTCCGCTCGCTTTCGAGAGTGACAGGCCTGGCGCCGCGGGTTCAAGACCGCTACCTCACTTACCCGTCGTTCATCACGGTGCCTGGTACCGGTGCCGGCGCCGATACGCTGATGATCACATATCGCATCGGGTGGTCGGGTGGCGGAACGCGCGCGTTCGACCGCTACGACCCTGCGACCAAAACGTGGAAGGTGCACAGCACGTTCACTGACTACGGCGATTCCCCGCGCGAAACGGGACCGCATCAGGGAGACATCGACGACGTCTACAACATGTATCCAAGCCAAATCGTGCGCGGGACCGACGGCGTCTTTCGGATGGCGTGGGTGTGGCGGAACAACGCTGACGTGCGGACGACGAGTCGGGTCTCGTATGCCGAGAGCGCGGATCTCGTGACATGGAAGACAATCGCCGGGGCGAAAATCTCGACGCCAGTGAAGTACGACGACACCACAGCCGGACTCGTCGTGGACGACGTGCCGGAGGGTGTGCCGGGCCAAGCGGACGGCGACAACGGCTTGGTGTCGGTTGCGCTTCAGCTCGATGGGAAGAACAATCCGGTGTTGTTCTACACCAAGCTCGACGAGCGCTCTGACCTCCAGCTCTACACGGCGCATCTGGACGCGCGGACCAAGAGCTGGGAGCCTCGACCCCTGACGACGGACACAGGGGTGGAGCCGGTCTCCGGTGTCGGCACGATGTCGCTGAACTCCCAGATCGGCACGACGGCAGCGTATGGCACATCGCATCCGACCTGGATCGTGGCCGACTACTCGCACGGCTCCCGGAACAATCACGTCATCGTCGACTCCCGCAGTGGTCTGGCTGTCGCCGACTCGCCGGGGGTGTCTCGGGTGGCGCCGATGGAGGACGGCCCCTCGCATCACGGCCTCTGGTTCATCGGAAGCCGCGACCTGGGTGGGGCGACATCCAGTGGCCGCAACTGGTCCCTTCAGTGGTTCACTATGCCGGACAACGGCGATCGGATCGTGACGCCTGCAGGGGTGATCGCGGGCGCCGAGCCGTCTCTGACATCGTTGAACCCACAGCCTCTGTGGGTGTACACGACGCAGCGGTGATCCCGTCCGCTCTTGTATGACGACGACGATTTGGCGACCGACCCGACCAGGGCGGTAGGGTTGCAGCATGCTTACTGTCGGTGCCCCCTCGATGCGCCGACGCCTGCGCGACCGCCGAATCTAGGCGGCGCTCGGGCGACCTTTCGCGGTCGGACTGGGGCGTCGCCGATCCTCGGCCCCCTGTCGTCCACCCCATCAAGGAACAAGCATGACTTTCTCGGTTGCCGTCGCCGGTGCCTCCGGGTACGCGGGTGGTGAGCTGCTGCGCATCCTCGCCGACCATCCCGACTTCGAGATCCGCACCGTGACCGCGCACAACAACGCCGGTCACCCGCTCGCCGCGCACCAGCCGCACCTGCGCTCGCTCGCCCACCTCACCCTCGTCGAGAACACGTCGGAGAACCTCGCCGGTCACGACGTCGTGTTCCTCGCGCTGCCGCACGGCCGCTCCGGGGAGGTGGCCGCCGACCTCCCGGAGGACACCCTCGTGGTGGATGCGGGCGCCGACCACCGGCTGGACGACCCCGCGGACTGGGCGGCGTTCTACGGCGGCGAGTACTACGGCTCCTGGGCGTACGGCGTCCCCGAGCTCATCGTGGGGGCGGACGGCGCCAAGCAGCGCGCGAACCTCGCCGGCGCGACCCGCATCGCGGCGCCCGGCTGCAACGCGAGCGCCGTCTCGCTCGCCCTCGCGCCCGGCATCCACGCCGGCGTGATCGAGGAGCAGGACCTCGTCAGCGTCCTCGCCGTCGGGCCGTCCGGCGCCGGGAAGTCGCTCAAGACGATGTACCTGGCCAGCGAGATCCTCGGCTCGGCCAACCCGTACGCGGTCGGGGGCACCCACCGGCACATCCCGGAGATCCAGCAGAACCTCCGCAAGGCGGGCGCCGTCAACCCGACGCTCTCGTTCACACCGGTGCTCGTGCCGATGTCGCGGGGCATCCTGGCGACCTCCACCGCCCGGGTGAAGCCGGGGGTGACCGCTGCTCACCTCCAGGAGGTCTGGGAGGCCGCTTATGCGGACGAGCCCTTCGTGCACGTCCTCCCCGCCGGAACCGTGCCGCGCACCGCGGACGTGCTGGGCTCGAACACCGTGCTGATCGGGGTTGCCCTCGACCGGGCGGCGGGCCGGGTCGTCACCGTGCTCGCCATCGACAATCTGTACAAGGGAACGGCCGGCGCGGCGATCCAGTCCGCGAACCTCGCTCTCGGGCTCCCCGAGACCGCCGGCCTGAGTGTGAACGGAGTCGCGCCATGAGCGTCACCACTGCCAAGGGCTTCTCGGCCGCCGGGGTCGTCGCCGGTCTCAAGTCGAGCGGTACGCGCGACCTCGCGCTGGTCCAGAACCGCGGACCGCTCGCGGCGGCCGCCGCGGTCTTCACCACCAACCGCTGCAAGGCGAACCCCGTCCTCTGGAGCGAGCAGGTCATCGCCGACGGCGTGGTCTCGGCCATCGTCCTCAACTCCGGCGGCGCCAACTGCTACACCGGCTCGCAGGGCTTCCAGACCACGCACGCGACGGCGGAGGCCGTGGGCGCCGCGCTCGGCGTCTCCGCGGGCGACGTGCTGGTCTGCTCCACCGGGCTGATCGGCGAGCAGCTCGACGTCGAGAAACTGACCGCGGGCGTCGCCCAGGCGGCCAACGCCCTCGCGGGCGACTCCGGACTCGGCGCCGCCCAGGCGATCATGACGACGGACACGCGGCCGAAGCAGGCCGAGTGGGTCTCCCCGGCCGGCTGGTCGGTGGGCGGGATGGCCAAGGGCGCCGGGATGCTCGCGCCGGGCCTGGCGACGATGCTCGTCGTCATCACCACCGACGCCGTACTCGACTCCACGCAGCTCGGCACCGCCCTCCGCGCCGCGACCCGGGTCACCTTCGACCGCCTCGACTCGGACGGCTGCATGTCGACCAACGACACCGTCGCGCTGCTCGGCTCCGGCGCGAGCGGCGTCGCACCCGACCCGGCGGAGTTCGCTCTGGCCCTGACGGACGTGTGCCGCAGCCTGGCGAAGCAGCTCCAGGAGGACGCCGAAGGCGCCTCCCACGACGTGACGATCGAGGTCGTGAACGCCCGCACGGAGGACGAGGCCGTGACGGTCGGTCGCGCCGTGTCCCGGTCCAACCTGTTCAAGGCCGCCATCTTCGGCAACGACCCCAACTGGGGCCGGGTGCTCGCCGCGGTCGGCACCACCGACGCGGAGTTCGACCCGTACGGGATCGACGTCGCGATCAACGGCGTGCAGGTCTGCACGGCGGGGGAGCCGGACCAGCCGCGCGATCTCGTCGACCTGACGCCGCGCGCCGTGCACGTTCTCATCGACCTGCACGCGGGAGACGAGACAGCGGCCATCCTCACCAACGACCTGACCCACGACTACGTCCACGAGAACAGTGCCTACTCGAGCTGAGATGACGACAGAGACCGACGACAACGACACCGCGGAGGCCGCCGAGCGCGCCGCCGCAGCGGACAAGGCCGCGACCCTCATCGAGTCGCTGCCCTGGCTGAAGACCTTCCACGACCGGATCATCGTGGTGAAGTTCGGCGGCAACGCGATGGTGAACGAGGACCTCCAGCGCACCTTCGCCGAGGACATCGTCTACCTGCGCTACGCGGGCCTGCGCCCGGTGGTCGTGCACGGCGGCGGACCGCAGATCTCCGCGATGCTCGACCGGCTCGGCATCGAGAGCGAGTTCCGCGGCGGCTACCGCGTGACGACGCCCGAGGCGATGGACGTCGTGCGCATGGTGCTGACCGGTCAGATCAACCGCGACATCGTGAGCAACATCAACAAGCACGGTCCGCTCGCCGCCGGCCTCTCCGGGGAGGACGCCGGGCTCTTCCAGGGCCGCAAGCGCGGAGCGGTCGTCGAGGGCGACGAGGTCGACCTCGGCCTGGTCGGCGACGTCATCGGCGTGAACCCGGAGGGCGTGCTCGCCCAGCTCGACGCCGGCCGCATCCCCGTGGTGTCCTCGATCGCGCCGGACATCGACGACCCGGGCCAGGCGCTGAACGTCAACGCCGACGCCGCGGCGGCCGCGCTCGCCGTCGCCCTCGGGGCGGCCAAGCTGGTCATCCTGACCGACGTCGCCGGTCTCTACAGCGACTGGCCGAACCGCGACTCGCTGCTGTCCAAGATCGCCGCGCCGGAGCTGCGCGAGCTGCTCCCGTCGCTGGAGTCGGGCATGATCCCCAAGATGTCGGCCTGCCTGGACGCGGTCGACGGCGGCGTCCCCAAGGCCGCGATCATCGACGGACGCGTGGCGCACTCGATCCTGCTCGAGGTGTTCACGCAGTCCGGAATCGGAACGGAGGTGGTGCCGGCATGACCGCGCAGCTCGCACACGGCACGGACGCGAACACCCGGGGGCGCTGGAAGCCCCGCTTCGGCGACGCCATGATGCGCACACTGGCGACCCCCAAGCTCATGCTCGTCCGCGGCGAGGGCTGCCGGGTCTGGGACGTCGACGGCAACGAGTACCTCGACTTCCTCGCGGGGATCGCGGTCAACTCGCTGGGCCACGCGCATCCGGCGCTGGTGGAGGCCGTGAGCAGCCAGGTGGCGACGCTCGCGCACGTCTCCAACTACTTCTCCACGCCGCCGCAGCTGGAGCTCGCCGAGCGCCTGCGCGCGATCACCGGCGCGGGCGAGCACGGCCGCATCCTGTTCGGCAACTCGGGCGCGGAGGCCAACGAGGCGGCGTTCAAGCTGGCGCGGCTCAACAAGGGGCCGCACGGCAGGCGCACGCGCGTGCTCGCCCTCCACAACGCCTTCCATGGCCGCACGATGGGTTCGCTCGCGCTCACCGGCAAGCCGCCGATGCGCGAGGCGTTCGAGCCGCTGCCCGGCGGCGTCGAGCACATCGACTCGACCATCCAGGCGCTGGAGGCCGCGATCGACGACCGGGTCGCCGCGCTGTTCGTGGAGCCGATCAAGGGCGAGGCCGGCGTGCTCGACCTGCCGGACGGCTTCCTCCAGCGTGCTCGCGAGCTCACCGAGCAGCACGGCGCGCTGCTGATCATCGACGAGATCCAGACCGGCATCGGCCGGACCGGGCGCTGGTTCGCCTATCAGCACGCCGACATCCTGCCGGACGCGATCACGGTCGCGAAGGGCATCGCCGGGGGAGTGCCGATCGGCGCCCTCATCACCTTCGGCCGGGCGTCCGAGCTGTTCAGCCAGGGCCAGCACGGCTCGACTTTCGGCGGCAACCCGCTCGCGACGGCGGCGGGCAACGCGGTGATCGGCGAGATCGAGCGCGCCGACCTGGTCGGCAACGCCGCCCGGCGCGGGGAGGAGCTGCGCGCCATCCTGCGCTCGTACGGCTCTCCGCTGATCGGCGACGTGCGCGGCGCCGGCCTCCTGATCGGCGTCGGCCTGACCGACGGCGAGGGACACCGGCTCTCCGACGCGGCGCTCGCCAACGGCCTCATCATCAACGCGCCGAACGAGTCGAGCATCCGCCTCGCTCCGCCGCTGATCGTGGGCGACGCCGAGCTCGCGGAGTTCCGCGAGCGGTTCGGCCGCGCACTCGCCGACGTGCACGCCTCCTGACCTTCCGACCTCCTGACGCAGCCCTCCTGACGCAGATAAAGGACTTCCCGATGACACGTCATTTCCTCCGCGACGACGACCTGAGCCCGGCCGAGCAGGCCGAGGTGCTCGACCTGGCCGACCGGCTGAAGGCCGACCGCTTCTCCGCGAAGCCGCTCGCCGGCCCGCAGACCGTCGCCGTGATCTTCGACAAGACCTCGACCCGCACGCGCGTCTCGTTCGCGGCCGGGATCGCGGACCTCGGCGGCAGCCCGCTGATCATCCAGAGCGGCGAGAGCCAGCTCGGAAGCAAGGAGTCGCTGGCCGACACCGCGCGCGTCCTGGAGCGGATGGTCGCCGCGATCGTCTGGCGCACGTTCGCGCAGGCCGGGCTGGAGGAGCTGGCGGAGGGCACGACCGTGCCGGTCGTCAACGCGCTGTCGGACGAGTTCCACCCCTGCCAGATCCTGGCCGACCTGCAGACGGTCCGCGAGCGCAAGGGTCGCACCGAGGGGCTGACGCTCGCCTTCTTCGGCGACGGCGCCAGCAACATGTCGCACTCGTACCTGCTGGGCGGCGCGACGGCAGGCATGCACGTCCGCGTCGCGGCTCCCGCGGCCTATGCGCCGGACGCCGCCGTGCTCGCCGACGCGGCCGCGATCGCGGAGCGCACCGGTGGCTCGGTCGCCGTCTTCACCGACGCCAGGGAGGCCGCCGCCGGCGCCGACGTCGTCATCACCGACACCTGGGTGTCGATGGGCAAGGAGGACGAGAAGGCCGAGCGCGTCGCCGTCTTCGGCGACTACACGGTGGACGCCGAGCTGATGGGGCTCGCGGCGGACGGCGCGGTTTTCCTGCACTGCCTGCCCGCCTACCGCGGCCTGGAGGTGACGGCCGACGTGATCGACGGCCCGCAGTCGGTGGTCTGGGACGAGGCCGAGAACCGCCTCCACGCCCAGAAGGCGCTGCTGGTGTGGCTGCTTGCGAAGAACGAGGAGGGTGCGGCATGACCGCGGACGAAACGACCGGCGGCGTCGGCAAGACCGACGAGGGCAAGCTCTGGGGCGCGCGCTTCGCGGGCGGACCCTCGCCCGAGCTGGCCGCGCTGAGCAAGTCGACCCACTTCGACTGGGCGCTCGCCTCCTACGACATCGCGGGCTCCCGCGCCCACGCCCGCGCGCTCGCGGCGGCAGGCTATCTCGACGACGTCGAGCTCGCCGGGATGCTCGGCGCCCTCGACGTCCTGGAGGCCGACGTGGTCTCCGGGTCGTTCGCCGCCGCCGAAAGCGACGAGGACGTCCACGGTGCCCTGGAGCGCGGCCTGATCGAGCGGGCGGGCGCCGACCTCGGCGGCAAGCTGCGGGCCGGCCGCAGCCGCAACGACCAGATCGCGACGCTCGTGCGCCTCTACCTGCGCGACCACGCCGGCATCATCGCGGAGCGCCTGATCGCGCTCATCGACGCGATCGCCGCGCAGGCGGACGCGCACCCCACCGCGATCATGCCCGGCCGCACCCACCTCCAGCACGCGCAGCCCGTCCTGCTCGCCCACCACCTGCTCGCGCACTGCTGGCCGCTGGTGCGCGACCTGGAGCGGCTGGCGGACTGGGACCGGCGCGCGAACGTCTCGCCGTACGGCTCCGGCGCGCTCGCCGGCTCCACGCTCGGGCTCGACCCGATGCTGGTCGCCAGGGAGCTGGGCTTCGCCACCAGCTCGGAGAACTCGATCGACGGCACCGCCGCGCGCGACGTCGTGGCCGAGTTCGCCTTCGTCGCGGCGCAGATCGGTGTTGACCTGTCGCGCTTCGCCGAGGAGATCATCCTCTGGAACACGCGCGAGTTCGGCTTCGTGACCCTCGACGACTCCTACTCCACGGGGTCGTCGATCATGCCGCAGAAGAAGAACCCGGACATCGCCGAGCTCGCCCGCGGCAAGGCGGGGCGTCTCATCGGCAACCTGACCGGCCTGCTGACCACGCTCAAGGGCCTCCCGCTGGCGTACAACCGTGACCTCCAGGAGGACAAGGAGCCGGTCTTCGACTCGGTGCAGACGCTGGAGGTCGTCCTCCCCGCGTTCGCCGGGATGGTCGCGACGCTGCGCTTCCACACCGACCGGATGGCGGAGCTCGCCCCGCAGGGCTTCTCGCTCGCGACCGATGTCGCCGAGTGGCTGGTCAAGCAGCACGTCCCGTTCCGGAACGCCCACGAGATCACCGGCAGCCTGGTGAAGTTCGCGGAGGACAACGGCCTGGAGCTGAGCGACCTGACCGACGAGCAGCTCGCGGCCGTCTCCCCGCTGCTCACGCCCGAGGTGCGGTCGGTGCTGACCGTCGACGGCTCGGTCGCGAGCCGCACCGGAGCCGGCGGGACCGCTCCCGACCGGGTGGCCGACCAGCTCGCCGCCCTGACCGAGCGCGTCCGGGCGCTGACCCGCGCCCTCGTGGCGACACGACGGGACCTCGGCTGATGGCCGGCAAGCGGCCGGGCTGGGTCATCCCGCTGATCGTCGTCGTGGCGGTCGCGGTGATCGTGGTCGGGCTCATCGTGACCGTCCTGGCCGGCGGCCGGATCTTCTGAGCCGGATGACCCTCCACCGGCCCGGGCGCGACGTGTTCACCGCGTCAGCGCTCGAGGTCGCGCCGAAGCTGCTCGGCGCGGTGCTCCGCCACGAGACGGAAGAGGGCGTCGTCGCCATCCGCATCACCGAGGTGGAGGCCTACGTCGGCGACGGCGTCGACCCCGGCTCGCACTCCTTCCGCGGCCGCACCAAAAGAAACGCGGTGATGTACGGCCCGCCCGGCCACCTGTACACGTACTTCACGTACGGGATGCACGTCTGCGCGAACGTGGTGTGCTCGCCCGAGGGGGAGTCATCGGCGGTGCTGCTGCGGGCGGGGGAGGTCGTGGAAGGCGCCGACCTCGCGTCGCACCGGCGCGGCGGCCCGACCGGCCGTACCGTCCCGGCGCGCGACCTGGCGCGCGGGCCTGCGCGCTTGGTCGTCGCCGCGGGCATCCTGCTGTCCGAGAACGGCTCCGACGTGCTCGCGCCGCCGTTCGACCTCCGGCTACCCGACGAGCAGCCGGCGTACGAGACCGGTCCGCGCACGGGCGTCTCCGGCGCCGGAGGCAGCGTCACCTTCCCGTGGCGCTACTGGCTCCCCGGCGATCCCACCGTCTCCCCGTACAAGCGCCACCCCAAATCCCACGCCTGACCCCATTCCCAGCCGCCGAGGGGCACGTCGTTGTCACTTTTCGCGCCCGAAAGTGACAACAACGTGCCCCTCGGCGAAGCGGGAGGGTGGGAGAGGGGCGGGTGGGAGCGGGTCAGGCGACGGCGAAGCGGAAGAGGCCGGCGCAGACGCAGGCCCAGATCAGGCTGACGAGGGTGCCGATGATGAACCGCTCGCGCGCCTCCGGGGCCTCCAGCTCGGTGAACCGCCCGACGCCCTTGATCGCGATGATCACGCCGAGCGCCTCGGGGAAGCCCGCCATGATCGAGCCGGTGGTCGCGAAGCGCTCCAGGTAGCCGATCGTCGTCCCTCCGCGCAGCACCTCGCGCGTCTCCTCAAGCCCGCTGACCCTGTCGTGCACGACGATGCCGCCGTGGACGCCGGGCACCGACGTGCTCCGTGTCGCGAGTGCGAGGGCGAGCTGCGCGGCCGGTCCGCCGCCGACGACGCTGAGCGCGAGCGCGACGACGCCGATGAGCACCCGGAAGACCAGGGGAGCGCCGTGCTGGGGGAGCGCGACCAGGAGGAACGCGAGCCCGAGCAGCCCGACCGCGGTGTAGACCAGCGGCCGGCGCGGCGTGCGGAGCGTGGCGATCATGCAGCACACCGCGGCGATGGCGCTGATCAGCGCGAGCGCCCACAGAATGATCGGCAAGACGGCGACGAGGAGCTGCGGCACGGGCAGGGACGTCATCCATCCTCCGGTCGTTCGGCCGACTGCTGGGCTGCGTCGGCGGTCCCCAACAGCCTAACCAGGGCCGGCTGGGCCGCAAGGTCGGCGCGCAGGCCGGCGGCACGGGCGCGGTCGTTCGCCGACTGCGGGGTGATGCCGAGCCGCGCGCCGGCCTCCGCCTGGGTCAGCCCCGCGGCGACGAGGTCGTAGAGCTCCCAGCCGGCCTCGCTGCGGGCCGCCCGCTGCGTCAGGAGGAGGCCGACGAGCGCCTCGACGTCGGCGGCGGCCTCCGGCGCGGCGACCGCCTCCGCGGCGAAGCGCAGCGGCGTGCGCTTGGCGCGGGTGACCGCGGCGCGGGCGGCGACGAAGGCGTCGCCGCTGGCCTCGCGCGTGGCGCCGGGGAGCGGAGAGCGCACGTCGCCGATGCCGAGGCCGACGCTCCACGCGTCGCCGCGCGCGAGCGTGGTGACGATGTCGAGGGCGGTGGCGGCGTCGGCGGTGAGCGCCTGGAGCTCGTCGCCGGCGTTCCGGTCGGCGGGGAGCGCGAGCCGCTCGCCGTAGCGCTCGTTCAGCGCGGCGAGCGTCGGCGCGACGATGTCGGGCCGGCTGCGGCTGTCGACCTGGTCGGCGGTGACGACGAACATGGGACCTCCTCGGGCTGCGCTCCGGAACGGGTGAGGCGGGGCGCGAACATCAGGGCTGTGAACCTGATTCGCACACTATCAGGTCCTGAGACCTGATTCAACCCTCATCAGGCCTGTAGACCTGATCGTCGGACGGGGCGGAAGGACCGCCGCTGCTACTCTGTGGGAGTGCCAGATACCGCCGCAGCAGCAGACCGGAGCAGCGCAGAGCAGAGGCTCGCAGCGCAGACCAACGACCCCTCCTTCGACGACGTTTGGGACGAGCTGAAGTGGCGCGGACTCGTCCACGTCTCCACCGACGAGGCCGCCCTCAAGCAGCTCCTCTCCGGCGACCCGATCACGTACTACTGCGGCTTCGACCCGACCGCGCCGAGCCTGCACCTCGGCAACCTCGTGCAGCTCCTGACCATGCGTCGCCTCCAGCTCGCCGGCCACCAGCCGCTCGGCCTCGTCGGCGGCTCGACGGGCCTCATCGGGGACCCGCGGCCCACCGCTGAGCGCACGCTGAACACCAAGGAGACCGTCTCCGAGTGGGTCGGCTACCTCCAGCAGCAGGTCACGCGCTTCCTGTCGTCGGAGGGCGACAACGCCGTCCGCCTGGTCAACAACCTCGACTGGACGGCGCCGCTCTCGGCGATCGACTTCCTGCGCGAGATCGGCAAGCACTTCCGCGTCGGCACGATGCTCAAGAAGGACGCCGTCGCCGCCCGCCTCAACTCCGACGAGGGCATCTCGTACACCGAGTTCAGCTACCAGATCCTGCAGGGCATGGACTTCCTGGAGCTCTACCGGCAGTACGGCTGCGTGCTGCAGACCGGCGGCAGCGACCAGTGGGGCAACCTCACCAGCGGCACCGACCTGATCCGCAAGGTGGAGGGCGTCCACGGCCACGCCATCGGCACCCCGCTGATCACGAACAGCGACGGCACGAAGTTCGGCAAGAGCGAGGGCAACGCGATCTGGCTGGACGCGAGCTTCACCAGTCCATACGCGATCTACCAGTTCTGGCTCAACGCCGACGACGCCGACGTGATCGACCGCCTCAAGGTCTTCACCTTCCTCCACCGCACCGAGATCGAGCGCCTCGCGCGCGCGGTCGCCGAGGAGCCGTTCCGCCGCGAAGCCCAGCGCACGCTGGCCTACGAGGTGACGGCGCTCATCCACGGCGCGGAGGCGACCGAGGCCGTCATCGCGGCGTCCGAGGCACTCTTCGGCCAGGGCGACCTGACCGGCCAGGACCGCGGCACGCTAGAGTCGGCGCTCCGCGAACTCCCCAACACGACGACGGCCTCCTCCACCACGATCGCCCAGGCCCTGGTCGACACCGAGCTCACCAAGAGCCTCGGCGAGGCCCGCCGCGCGGTCGCCCAAGGCGGGGTTTACGTGAACAACGCGAAGGTGGAGGACGCGGAGGCGGCCGTGGGGGACCACCTGCTCCCGGGCGGGATGGTCGTGCTGCGGCGCGGGAAGAAGACGCTCAGCGGGGTGTTCGTGGAGTAGTGGGGGAGCGACGGTAGGGTGACGGACATGCAGAGCCAGACGGGATCGGCCGACAGGGGCGGACCGGACGGGGCCGAGACGGCCTCGGACGGCCTCCTGACGCCGTTGGAAGTGATCGAGGAGCAGCCGCTGAACACGCGTGCGGAGTCGTACCTCGCCCTGCACCAGGAGCTGTCCGCCCGGCTCGAAGGCGCCGACGCTCCGCGGCATGCCTGAACGGCTGGATGTCGCACTCGCCGCGCGCGGACTGGCGCGGTCGCGGACCCACGCCGCCACTTTGATCGCGGGCGGTCTGGTGACGGTCGACGGCAGACCAGTGGTGCGCGCGTCCACGAAGGTGGGCGACGACCAGGAGCTCGCCGTCGCCGGCGCGGACCACTACGTGAGCCGCGGTGCGCACAAGCTGATCGCGGCCCTGGACACCTTCCGCGTCGCCGTCGAGGGCCGCACGGCGCTCGACGCCGGAGCATCCACCGGAGGGTTCAGCCAGGTGTTGCTTGAGCGGGGCGCACGGCTGGTTCTCGCGGTCGACGTGGGCCACGGTCAGCTCGCGCCAGAACTCGCTCTGGAGGAACGCCTCTTCTCGTACGAGGGTGTGAACGTCCGGGAGCTGACCCGCGAGTCGTTCGGCCGCCTCGTCGGACCCGACCTGCGTCCGGAACTCGTCGTCGCCGACCTGTCGTTCATCTCCCTCACCCAGGTGCTCCCCGCCCTGCGTGACCTCGCTGCCCCGGGCGCGGACTTCGTCCTCCTCGTCAAACCGCAGTTCGAAGTCGGGCGGGGCGGCATCCGAGAAGGGATCGTCCGCGACGCCGGGCTGCGCGCCGACGCGGTCGGCGGCGTGCTCTGGAGCGCGTGGGACCTGGGGCTCGGCACCGCAGGCGCGATCGCCTCGCCGATCGCCGGGTCGCACGGCAACCAGGAGGCGCTGGTGCACCTGAGCGAGCGTGGAAGCAACCCGACGAGGTGGTTGGAGACGGTTCGGGACATCACTGCGTGAGTAGTGCGCCCGTCGCTGAGCGGTGAATTCTCGGGCGATCATTTCGGCCGCAGAGTGATATCCGACATGTCGCCGCTGTGCCCGGCCTTACAGTCATCGGATGAGCTCCGCCCGCGTCGCCTCGTGGCGAACCCGTGCCGTCCAGGGGCGGGCGCTGTTCGTGGCTTTCATCGGCTATCTCGCCATCCCGGTGCTGAACGCCGTATCGCCGCTGCTGGCTCTCCCGGCCATCACCGCGACCCACGGCGGCGGAGCCTGGGCGGCGATCGCGCTCGGGCAGTCGCTGGGGGGCACCGCCGGAGTGGTGGTGGAACTCGGGTGGGGTCT
This sequence comes from Leifsonia sp. NPDC056824, assembly GCF_042789575.1. Taxonomy (NCBI): domain Bacteria; kingdom Bacillati; phylum Actinomycetota; class Actinomycetes; order Micrococcales; family Microbacteriaceae; genus Leifsonia; species Leifsonia sp. NPDC056824. Next base: position 427,696 of record NZ_JBHUAV010000003.1, read on the forward strand.
GAGCGGAAGTCAGCGCGTGGCCAGGATGTCGGACAGGAACCGTGCCCGCGCCTTCGCCACGTCGCTGGTCACCAAGAGCGCGGTCGCTGTGCCCGCTTTAGCCATCGCAGCCCCGCTCTCCGCGACCCTCGCCCCGCGGTTCGCCGTGCTCGCGGCGCTGGTGTCGATCGTGAGCGGATTGGCGGTGCTGGGGGCGGGCTGGATCTTCATCGGGATGATGCGACCGCGCCTCTTCCTCCTTACCGATGTGCTCCCGCGCACCGTCCTGGTGGCGGCCTCGGCGGTCGCGATCTCGGCGGGGTGGACGGTCCTCGCCTATCCGATCGCCCTCCTGATCGCGGCCGTGAGCGCGCCGCTCGTGGCTGCGATGGTGCTGGGAACGAGACCCGCTGACCTGGTGGCTCTCGGGCCGCGACGGATCATCGCGGTAGTGAGGATGCAGGGTCACGCTCTGACCACCAACATCTTCTCGTCGGTGTACCTCTCGCTCGGAACGACCGTCGCGACGCTCGGCTCGGTCGACGCCACCTTGCTGTACGCGTCGGTCGACAGGCTCAAGCGAATGTTCCAGCAGGTCTTGGTCACCCAGCAGTACGTGCTGAAGGGCTGGGTGGGCCGCGAGCCCGATCCGGCCAGGAGGATCGAGCGTGCCATCCGCGCGGCCCTCATCAGCTCGGGAATCGGCGTGCTCGCCGGGGTCGGCTTCGCCTTCCTGGCGGAGCCCGCCGCGCAGATCGTCTTCGTCGGGACCGTGCGCGTCCCGCCCCTGGCAGCGGCGATCGCCGGCGCGAACGTGACGGTGATCTGCCTCAGCATGTCCACGGGAGTGGTGCTCCTGGTCGCCCTCGGGCGGCTGTCCGCCACTGCGCGCTCTGCCGTGGTCGGGGCGGCGGTCGGCATGCCCGCGATCTTCCTGGGGGCTCTGTTCTTCGCCGGTACGGGCGCGCTCGCCGGGCAGCTCCTCGCCGAGCTCGCTGTCATCGCGGTGCAGCTCGTGGCCGTGCGCACGCGCTTGCGCGAACTGCACGGCACCGTGAAGCGCCCCGGACCGCGGCCGGGCGATGAAGCTGTCCGCACACCCGCCTCCTGAGTGAACGTTCTCCACAATCTCCCCGTCCCCAGCACATCCCCGACCGAAAACCGACAGAATGGTGGGACGGCCCGGAACCGGGCGATGGCAGAGGGAGGCGACGTGGCGGCATCGGGTGACGCGCAGCGATACATTCTCGTCGTCGCGCACACCGGTCGTCAGGACTCCCTCGACGCCGGCGTGCAGGTGTGCCGGCAGCTCATCAGCGCGGGCGTCGTGCCGGTGCTCAGCGAGGACGAGCGGCGCGATCTGCTCGCGGCGGAGCCGGGCCTTGACGCTGTCGCCGTGCTCGGCGACGAAGTGCAGGCGAGCGACCTCGAGCTGGTGATCGTTCTCGGCGGCGACGGCACCATCCTGCGCGCGGCCGAGCTGGTGCGGGGCTGCACGGCTCCGCTGCTCGGCGTCAACCTCGGGCATGTGGGCTTCCTCGCCGAGAGCGAGCGCGACGACCTCGAGATCGCCGTCGCGCGCGGGCTCGCGAAGGATTACGAGGTGGAGGAGCGCATGACGCTCTCCGCGCGCGTCAAGGTCGGCAAGGAGGTCGTCTACGAGAGCTGGGCGCTCAACGAGGCGACCGTCGAGAAGGCCAGCAGGGAGCGGATGCTCGAGGTCGTCATCGAGGTCGACGGGCGGCCGATGTCGAGCTTCGGCTGCGACGGTGTCGTGATGTCGACGCCCACCGGGTCCACCGCCTACTCCTTCTCGGCAGGCGGACCGGTGGTCTGGCCCGGCGTCGCCGCGCTGCTGCTCGTGCCGCTCAGCGCGCACGCCCTGTTCTCACGGCCGCTCGTGGTCGACGCCGACTCGTCGCTCGCGATCGAGCTGCTGGACCGCGCGGGCGGGGAGGGCATCCTCTGGTGCGACGGCCGCCGTGCGTTCGACCTGCCGCGCGGCTCGCGCGTCGTCGTGCGGCGCTCGCCCATCCCGGTGCGCCTGGCGCGCCTGCACCCCGGGCCGTTCACCGACCGGCTCGTGCACAAGTTCGACCTTCCGGTCACCGGATGGCGGGGGCCGGCCGGACGTGACTGAGCGCTCTACCACCCGCACCGCGGCGGGACGCACGCAAAACACCGCGCCACGCGGCGGCATCGACGAGATCTCCATCCGCGACCTCGGCGTCATCGCCGAGGCCGCGCTGCCGCTCGGTCCCGGGTTCACCGCGATCACCGGCGAGACCGGCGCGGGCAAGACGATGGTCGTCTCGGCACTCGGCCTCCTGCTGGGCGAGCGCGCCGACACCGGCGCCGTCCGGCTCGGCAGCGCCCAGGCCTGGGTCGAGGGCCGCTGGCGCGTCGAGGAGCCGGGGGAGGTCGTGGAGCGCGTCCGCGACGCCGGCGGCGACGTCGACCCGCTCGGCGACGGCGCGGCGGAGCTCGTGCTGAGCCGCTCGGTGTCCGCCGAGGGCCGGTCGCGCGCCGTGGTCGGCGGCCGCAGCGCGCCGGTGAGCGTGCTGAGCGAGCTCGGGGAGCAGCTCGTCGTCGTGCACGGCCAGTCCGACCAGCTCCGGCTGCGATCGGCCGTGGCCCAGCGCGAGGCGCTCGACCGCTTCGCCGGGCCCGACCTCGCGGGAGCGCTCGACGGCTACGTGCAGGTGTTCCACCGCTGGCGCGACAACGCGACCGAGCTGGACGAGCTCCTCGCCGACCGGGACAGGCGCGCGCGGGAGGCCGACGACCTCCGGGTCGCGATGGCCGAGATCGAGGCCGTCGCGCCGCAGCCGGGCGAGGACGACGAGCTGGGCGAGCGCGCCGAACGGCTGACCAACCTCGAAGACCTGCGGCTCGCCGCCTCCGGCGCCCGCGAGCTGCTCTCGGCAGAGGAGTCCGAGGAGCCCGACGTGGTCGGCCTCCTGGAGGCCGCGCGCCGCCAGGTCGAGCGCGTCGCGCCTCACGACGCCGAGCTCGCCCCGACCGTGGAGGCCGTCGCCAACCTCAGCTACCTGGCCTCCGACATCGCCGCCCAGCTCTCCACCTACCTCGCCACGCTCGACACCGACGGCTCCCGTGAGCTGGAGGCAGTCCAGGAGCGCCGGGCGGAGCTGTCCACGCTCGTCCGCAAGTACGGGCCGACCCTGGACGACGTGATCAGCACCCTGGAGACCGGAAGCCTGCGGCTGCTGGAGCTCGACGGCGACGCCGACCGCATCCAGGAGCTCACGGACGAGGTGGCGGCTGACAAGGCGCTCGTGATGGAGCTCGCCGCCGACCTCAGCGAACGTCGCCGGGTCGCCGCCGAGCGCCTCGCCGCCGCGGTCTCCGACGAGCTGTCCGCCCTCGCCATGCCGGACGCCCGCGTGGTCGTGGAGGTCACCCAGCGCGACGAGGCCGACCCGCAGAGCTACACGGCCAGCGGCCGCGACCAGGTCGCGATCCTGCTGCGCCCGCACCCGGGCGCGGAGCCGAGGCCGCTCGGCAAGGGCGCGTCCGGTGGAGAGCTCTCGCGCGTCATGCTCGCCATCGAGGTCGTCATCGCGGCGACCGACCCGGTGCCGACCTTCATCTTCGACGAAGTGGACGCCGGCGTCGGCGGCGCCTCGGCCATCGAGATCGGCCGCCGGCTCGCGCGACTCGCCCAGAGCGCGCAGGTGATCGTCGTGACGCACCTCGCGCAGGTGGCGGCGTTCGCGAACAACCACCTCACGGTCGTCAAGGGCAACGACGGGGCGGTCACGGCCTCCAGCGTCCGCCGGCTCGACGGGGAGGAGCGGATCGCGGAGATGGCGCGGCTGCTGTCCGGCCTGCCCGACTCCGAGAGCGGGCTCACGCACGCGCGCGAGCTCGTGGACATGGCCGCGTCCGCACGCTGAGTCGCGACACGCGCGGGACACCCCGCAGCAGGTGATAAGCTGCAAGCCCGTGGTGGATAATTCAGACGCGGCTCAGACCAACAGCAAAAACGGCACTACCAAGCACATCTTCGTGACCGGTGGTGTCGTTTCTTCGTTGGGGAAGGGCCTCACGGCCGCCTCCCTCGGAAACCTCCTGACAGCCCGCGGTCTCCGCGTGGTCATGCAGAAGCTCGACCCGTACCTCAACGTGGACCCGGGGACGATGAACCCGTTCCAGCACGGCGAGGTCTTCGTCACGGACGACGGCGCGGAGACCGACCTCGACATCGGCCACTACGAGCGCTTCCTCGACATCAACCTCTCCCAGTCGGCGAACGTCACCACCGGCCAGATCTACTCGAACGTGATCGCCAAGGAGCGCCGCGGCGAGTACCTGGGCGACACCGTCCAGGTCATCCCGCACATCACCGACGAGATCAAGCGCCGGATGCGCCTCCAGGCCCAGCCGGGACCGGACGGCGAGCCCGCGCCGGACGTCATCATCACCGAGATCGGCGGCACGGTCGGCGACATCGAGTCGCAGCCGTTCATCGAGTCCGCGCGCCAGGTGCGCCACGAGCTCGGCCGCAAGAACTGCTTCTTCGTGCACGTCTCGCTCGTGCCGTACATGAACGCCTCCGGCGAGCAGAAGACCAAGCCCACCCAGCACTCCGTCGCGGCGCTGCGCTCCATCGGCATCCAGCCGGACGCGCTCGTGCTGCGCAGCGACCGGCCGGTGTCCGAGTCGAACAAGCGCAAGATCGCGCTGATGTGCGACGTGGACGAGCAGGCCGTCGTCAACGCGGTGGACGTCCCGAGCATCTACGACATCCCGACCATGCTGCACGAGCAGGGCCTGGACGCATACATCATCGACCAGCTCGGCCTCGACAAGGCCGCCGACGTCGACTGGCACGGCTGGGCGCGCCTCCTGGAGGCCGTGCACGACCCCAAGCACGAGGTCACGATCGGCCTGGTCGGCAAGTACATCGACCTCCCCGACGCCTACCTGTCGGTCACCGAGGCGCTGCGCGCGGGCGGCTTCGCCCACCGCACCAAGGTGAAGCTCAAGTGGATCCCGTCCGACGAGTGCCAGACCCCGGAGGGCGCCGCCGCACAGCTCGGCGACGTCGACGCGATCTGCGTGCCCGGCGGGTTCGGCGTTCGCGGCATCGAGGGCAAGGTGGGCGCGCTGAAGTTCGCCCGCGAGAACGGCATCCCCGCGCTCGGCCTGTGCCTGGGCCTGCAGTGCATGGTGATCGAGTACGCGCGCCACGAGGCGGGCCTCGCCGGAGCGTCGTCCTCGGAGTTCGACCCGGAGACCGAGTTCCCGGTGATCGCCACAATGGCCGAGCAGGTCGAGATCATCGCCGGCGGCGACCTGGGCGGCACCATGCGCCTCGGCCTGTACCCGGCGGTCCTCGCCGAGGGCTCGCTCGCGGCCGACCTGTACGGCGCTCCGGAGGCCAGCGAGCGCCACCGCCACCGCTACGAGGTCAACAACAACTACCGCGAGCAGATCGCCGACGCCGGCCTCTGGTTCTCCGGCACGTCGCCGGACGGCCACCTGGTCGAGTACGTCGAGCTGCCGCGCGACGTGCACCCGTTCTACATCGGCACCCAGGCCCACCCGGAGCTGCGGTCGCGCCCGAACAACGCGCACCCGCTGTTCGCCGGGCTCGTCGGCGCCGCGCTCGAACGGCAGAAGGCCAGCCTCCTGTTCGAGGTCGCGGCGGACGACGAGGTCGGCGCCGCGGTCGGCGCGGTCGAAGTCGGCGCGGACGCCTGATGGCGGACGGCGGCGCGTTCCGCGACGAGCCGTTCCGTCCGGAGATCGTCTCGTCGGAGGTGCCCTTCGACGGCAAGATCTGGGACGTGCGGCGCGACACCTTCCGCTACAACGGCGAGGAGATCACCCGCGAGTACGTCGACCACACGGGCGCCGTCGCGGTGCTCGCGCTGGACGACCAGGACCGCGTGCTGCTGATCAAGCAGTACCGGCATCCCGTGCGGTACCGCGACTGGGAGGTCCCGGCCGGACTCCTCGACATCCGCGGCGAGGACCCGCTGATCGGGGCGCAGCGCGAGCTGGCCGAGGAGGCCGACCTCGAGGCCGATCGCTGGAACGTGCTGACCGACGTCTTCACGAGCCCCGGCGGCAACGACGAGGCCATCCGCGTCTACCTGGCGCGCGGGGTGCGGGCCACCGCCGAGGCGTTCGAGCGCGAGGCGGAGGAGGCCGACATCGAGGTGGCGTGGGTGCCGCTGGAGGAGGCGGTCGACGCGGTGCTCGAGCGGCGCGTCCACAACTCGATCTTGATCATCGCGGTGCTCGCCGCGCGGGTCGCCCGCGAGAAGGGCTGGGCGAGCCTCGGCGCCGCCGACGCGCCCTGGCCGAGCCACCACAAGCTGGCCGCGGTCGAGGCCGAGACCGCCGGGCAGAGCGCAGCGGGATGACCGTCGCGGCGGACGCGGACGCCTTCCTGAGGCACGTCGCCATCGAGCGCGGCCTCTCGGCGAACACCGTCGCCGCGTACCGGCGCGACCTCACGGTCTACACGGTCTGGCTGGACGGCGAGGGCGTCGGCGACATCCGCGAGGTCCAGCCGGTGACCGTCTCGACCTACCTCGCCCACCTGGGCTCGCGCGAGGAGTCGCCGTTGACCGCGGCCTCCCTCGCCCGGATGCTGTCGACCGTGCGCGGCTTCCACCGGTTCCTGCTGGAGGAGGGCCGCGTGGAGGTGGACGCGGCCCGCGACATCCGCCCGCCGAAGCTGCCGAGCACCCTGCCGAAAGCGATCACCGTCGACCAGGTCGCCGCCCTGCTGGCGGCCACGGACGGCGACGAGCTGGACCACCTCCGCGACAAGGCGCTGCTGGAGCTGATGTACGCGACCGGCGCGCGCGTCAGCGAGGCGGTCGGCCTCAACGTCGACGACGTGATCGACACCGACGTGGTGCGGCTCACCGGCAAGGGCGCCAAGCAGCGGATCGTGCCGCTCGGCAGCTTCGCGCAGGTCGCGATCGCCGCCTACCTGGTGCGGGCGCGCCCCGTGCTGTCGGCGCGGGGGAGGGCGACGCCCGCGCTGTTCCTCGGGATGCGCGGCGCGCGGCTGTCGCGGCAGAACGTCTGGCTGATCATCCGGGCCGCCGCCGAGCGCGCCCAGCTCGGCGTCGAGGTCTCGCCGCACACGCTCCGGCACTCGTTCGCCACCCACCTGCTGGCGGGCGGAGCTGACGTCCGAGTGGTGCAGGAGCTGCTGGGCCACTCGTCGGTGGCGACGACGCAGATCTACACGCTGGTGACGGCGGACGCGCTGCGGGATGTGTACGCGACGGCTCATCCGCGGGCGCGGTAGGCGCAGCCTGCCGAATCGTGGGCACAGCCCTGCGGACCCGCCGCGGCCACGGCCCGCGGAGCGGGGTGGGCGCGGATAGGATGGAGCCCGTGAACAGGCCGTGAACGGCCGACGATCGAGAGGGACGAGGATCAGCCAGGTGACGCGCAACGACGAGGTCAGGACGGAGCTTCCCGGCATGGACACCGCATCCATCGCCGCACCGCTCGGACCAACCGGACGCCCGCTGCGCACATTCCCCGTACCCGCCGAGCTCGCCCAGCACGGGCCCGCCAAGGTCGTGGCGCTGTGCAACCAGAAGGGCGGGGTCGGCAAGACCACCACCTCCATCAACCTGGGCGCGACGCTGGCCGATTACGGCCGCAAGGTGCTCGCGATCGACTTCGACCCGCAGGGCGCGCTCTCGGCCGGGCTCGGCGCGCAGACCCACGACGTGACGACGATCTACGACCTGCTGCTGAACCGCAACGCGGACGTTCGGGAGGCCATCCAGACCACCGGCGTGCCGGGGCTGGACATCATCCCGGCGAACATCGACCTCTCGGCCGCCGAGGTGCACTTGGTCAACGAGGTGGCGCGTGAGCAGATCCTCGCCGGCGTGCTGCGCAAGGTGTCGGCCGACTACGACGTCATCCTCATCGACTGCCAGCCGTCGCTCGGCATCCTCACCGTCAACGCACTGACCGCGAGCCACGGCGTGCTCATCCCGCTGGAGTGCGAGTACTTCGCCCTGCGCGGCGTCGCCCTGCTCATCGAGACCATCGACAAGGTGCGCGAGCGGCTCAACCCGGCGATCGAGCTCGACGGCATCCTCGCGACCATGTACGACTCCCGCACGCTGCACTCGCGCGAGGTGCTGGAGCGCGTCGTCGACGCGTTCGGCGACCGCGTGCTCGAAACGGTGATCTCGCGCACGGTGAAGTTCCCGGACGCCTCGGTCGCGGCCACGCCGATCACGCAGTTCGCGCCCGAGCACCAGGCGGCGGAGGCCTACCGCCAGCTCGCGAGGGAACTGATCCACCGTGGCGCCGTCGCCTGACGACCCCTCGAACACCATGACCCCGAAGGGCACGTCGTTGTCACTTCCGGGCGCCGAAAGTGACAACAACGTGCCCCTCGGCGGGCAGGGGTTTCGGGTTGCGGTGGGGGAGTTCGAGGGGCCCTTCGACCTGCTGCTGTCGCTGATCTCCAAGCATGAGCTGGACATCACCGAGATCTCGCTGAGCCGGGTCACGGACGAGTTCATCGCCTACCTGCGCCGCCTCGACGCCGACGAGAGCCTGGACGAGGCGAGCGAGTTCCTGCTCGTGGCGGCGACGCTGCTCGACCTCAAGATCGCCGGCCTCCTGCCGCAGGGCGAGCTGGTCGACGCCGAGGACGTCGCGCTGCTGGAGGCGCGCGACCTGCTGTTCGCGCGCCTGCTGCAGTACCGCGCGTTCAAGGAGGCGTCGACGTGGTTCGCCGCGCACCTCGACGCCGAGAGCTCGCGGCACGCGCGCACGGTGCGGCTGGAGGACAAGTACCGCCAGCGCACGCCCGAGCTCGTCTGGACGCTGACCGCCGAGGACTTCGCGGCCCTCGCCACGCTGGCGATGACGCCGCGCGAGATCCCCGTCGTCGGCCTGGACCACCTGCACGCGCCGCTGGTCAGCATCCGCGAGCAGGCTGCCGTGGTCGTCGGGATGCTGCGCGCCGGCGAGCCGTTGTCGTTCCGGCAGCTCGTGGCCGGCGCGGAGCAGAAGGGCGTCGTGATCGCGCGGTTCCTCGCCGTGCTCGAGCTGTACCGGCACGCGGCCATCGCGTTCGAGCAGGTCGAGCCGCTGGGCGAGCTGACGCTGCGCTGGACGGCGGAGCACTGGTCGGAGGAGAACCTGTCGAACTTGGGAGCGGACTATGACGGTTGACGGAACCGAGCTGGAGACGGAGCCGGCCAGGGTCGAGGACGCGCAGATCGAGCGCGCGCTGGAGGCCATCCTCATGGTCGCCGACGAGCCGATGAGCCTGGTGACGCTCGCGACGGCGGTGGGCGCGCCCGTGAAGCGCGTGCGCGCGGCGGTCGACGCACTGGTGGCCGATTTCGACGGCGAGAGCGGCCCCGGTGGCACGCCCGGCGTGCGCCGCGGCTTCGAGCTGCGGGAGGTCGGCGGCGGCTGGCGGGTCTATGTGCGGCCGGAGTTCGACGCCGTCGTCTCCGGCTACGTCCTCCAGCAGAACCCCACCCGGCTGTCGCAGGCGGCGCTGGAGACCCTCGCGGTGATCGCCTACAAGCAGCCGATCAGCCGCGGTGCCATCGCCTCCATCCGCGCCGTCAACGTGGACTCGGTGGTGCGCACGCTGGCCGGCCGCGGCCTCATCACCGAGCTGTTCACCGACAGCGAGACCGGCGCGATCAACTACGGCACCACCGACCTCCTGCTCACCCAGCTCGGCATCAACTCCATCGAGGAGCTGCCGAAGATCTCGCCGCTGCTGGCCGACGGCGCGGAAGGGTTCGACGATGTCCGCTGAGGCTCCGCAGGGCGAGCGCCTGCAGAAGGTCATGGCCGCGGCCGGGGTGGCCTCCCGGCGGGTGTCGGAGGACCTGATCGCCGCCGGCCGGGTCACCGTGAACGGCCAGGTGGTCACCGAGCTGGGCCGCCGCGTCGACCCCGCGACCGACCGCGTCGCCGTCGACGGCACCGCTGTGCAGCTCGACACGTCGCGGCGCTACGTGATGCTCAACAAGCCGGTCGGCGTGGTGAGCTCGATGCGCGACGAGCAGGGCCGACCCGACCTGTCGCGGTTCACGGCGGACTACCCGGAGCGGCTGTTCAACGTCGGTCGTCTGGACGCCGAGACCTCTGGCCTGCTCATCCTGACGAACGACGGCGAGCTCGCGCATGTGCTCGCGCATCCCAGCTTCGGCGTGACCAAGACCTATATCGCGCGCGTGCGCGGCACGGTCGCACCCCAGACGATCGCGCGCCTGACCAAGGGCGTCGAACTGGAGGACGGGCCGATCGCCGCCGACAAGGCGCGCCTGTTGCAGTCGCGGTCGGGCGGCGGCGACAGCCTCGTGGAGATCACCCTGCACTCGGGCCGCAACCGCATCGTCCGCCGGATGATGGCGGAGGTCGGCCATCCCGTGATCGAGCTCGTGCGGCGCCAGTTCGGGCCGCTGCACCTCGGCACGCTGAAGGTGGGCGCGATGCGCGACCTGACCAAGGAGGAGCTGGGGGCGCTGCTGACGATCTCGCGGCAGTGAGCCCGTTTCGGCCCCGGCTAAGGTTGATCCGTGACTGATTCCGCCTCCCGCCTCGCCGGACCCGTCCGCGTGGTCGGCGCCGGACTGCTCGGGGCGTCCGTCGGGCTCGGGCTGCGCGCCCGCGGCGTGGACGTGCTGCTCGCCGACGCCTCGCCCGCCCACCTGCGCCTCGCCGCCGACTACGGCGCGGGCCGCCCGGACGACGGCGGAGCCGAGCCCGCACTGATCGTGGTGGCCGTGCCGCCCGACCTCGTCTCACGCGTCGTCGCCGATGAACTGGCCGCGCATCCCGCCGCCGTCGTCACCGACGTCGCGAGCGTGAAGGGCCAGCCGCTCGCCGAGCTGGTCGCGACCGGCGTCGACCTCTCCCGCTACGTCGGATCGCATCCCCTCGCGGGCCGGGAGCGCGGCGGCCCCAGCGCCGCGCGTGCCGACCTGTTCATCGGCCGCCCGTGGGTGGTCGCCGCCCGGCCCGAGAACGCGCGCGCCTCGGTCAACCTGGTGGAGGCGCTCATCCTCGACCTCGGCGCGACGCCCGTCGAGATGGCCGCCGCCGACCACGACGCCGCCGTCGCGCTCGTCTCGCACACGCCCCAGATCGTCTCGTCGCTGATGGCGAAGCGGCTCGCGGCCTCCACCGACGCCGCGCTCGGCCTCGCCGGCCAGGGCGTGCGCGACGTCACGCGTATCGCCGGCAGCGAGCCGGAGCTGTGGGTGCAGATCCTCGGCGCCAACGCGCCCGCGGTCGTGCAGATCCTGCGGGACTACCGCGACGACCTCGACCGGGTGCTCACGGCGCTGGACGACGTGGACGCCGCCGGCTCCCGCCGCACCATCGCCGAGGAGATCGCCGGAGGCAACCTGGGTGTCTCCCGGCTGCCGGGCAAGCACGGCCAGGACAAGCGCTTCTCCAGCCTCGTCGTCATGGTGGACGACCGGCCGGGCGAGCTCGCGCGCCTCCTCGCCGAGCTGGGTGAGCTCGATGTGAACCTGGAGGACCTGCGCCTGGAGCACTCGCCGGGCGCCGCCTTCGGCCTGGCGGAGATCGCCGTGCTCCCCGAGGTGTGGCAGCGCACCGTGACCGACCTGACCGACCGCGGCTGGAGGATCGCCGGATGACCGACACCAACCCCATCGTCGTCGCCGTCGACGGGCCGGCCGGGAGCGGCAAGTCGTCCGTCTCCAAGGCGGCCGCCCGAACGCTCGGCTGGTCGTACCTGGACACCGGGGCCGCCTACCGCGCGCTGAGCTGGTTCGTGGTGCAGCGCCGGCTCGACCCCACAGACTCCGCCGCCGTGATCGACGCCCTCCCGGACTTCGACTACCGCATCGGCACCGACCCGGACACGTACCACGTCTTCGTCGGCGACCGCGACGTCACCGAGGCCATCCGCGAGCCGGAGGTCACCGCCGTGGTCAGCGCCATCGCACGCGTGGCGGAGGTGCGGGACTTCCTCACCGGGCTGTTCCGCTCCATCGTCTCCCGCACCGAGAAGCGCGGCATCGTGGTGGAGGGACGCGACATCACCACCATCGTCTGCCCGGACGCCCAGGTGCGCATCCTGCTCACCGCCGACGAAGAGGTTAGAATTGCCAGGCGTTCCGCTGAGCTGGCCGACCATTCCGCCTCCCATGTCGGTGAGGCCCTCCGCAGACGCGACGCGGCCGACTCCCGGGTCGTGGACTTCATGAACGCCGCAGACGGCGTGACCACCGTCGACTCCACCGACCTCGACTTCGACCAGACCGTCGACGCGGTCATCGCGGTCGTACAGAAAGAGACCCATGTCTGACATCGACAACGAGCCGACAGGCGCCGACGACCTCGTCGAGCGCCTCGCGGACCTCGACGAGAACCTCGCGGTGCAGCGCGCCGCCGCCCTCCGCACCGGGCTGGAGGAGTACGAGCTCGACGACACCGACCTCGACCTCCTCGGCGCCGTCACCGAGGACCCCGACGCGATCACCTACCTCCCCGCGCTGCCGGTGCTGGCCATCGTCGGCCGCCCGAACGTGGGCAAGTCGGCGCTCGTCAACCGCATCCTGGGCCGTCGTGAGGCCGTCGTGGAGGACACCCCCGGCGTCACGCGCGACCGGGTCTCGTACCAGGCGGAGTGGAACGGCCGCCGCTTCACGCTGGTCGACACCGGCGGCTGGGAGCCGGATGCCCGCGGCATCGACGCGTCCGTCGCCGCCCAGGCCGAGGTCGCGATCGACCTCGCCGACGCCGTGCTCTTCGTCGTGGACGCGACCGTCGGAGCGACCGCGACCGACGAGCATGTGGTCCGACTGCTCCGCAAGACCGACAAGCCGGTCTTCCTCGCCGCCAACAAGGTGGACGACGCCCGCCAGGAGCCGTACGCAACCGAGCTGTGGTCGCTCGGCCTCGGCGAGCCCTGGCCGGTCTCGGCCCTGCACGGCCGCGGTGTCGCGGACCTGCTGGACCAGCTCCTGAAGGCGCTGCCCGAGGTCTCCGCGGTCGCCAAGCGCGAGGTCGGCGGACCCCGCCGGGTCGCGATCGTCGGCCGCCCGAACGTCGGCAAGTCCTCTCTGCTCAACAAGGCGGCGGGGGAGGAGCGCGTGGTCGTCAACGAGCTCGCCGGCACCACCCGCGACCCCGTGGACGAGCAAGTCGAGCTGGGCGGCAAGGTCTGGCGCTTCGTGGACACCGCCGGCATCCGCCGCCGCGTGCACCTGCAACAGGGCGCCGACTTCTACGCGTCGCTGCGCACCTCCACCGCGCTGGAGAAGGCGGAGGTCGCCGTCGTCGTGCTCGACGTGTCGCAGCCGATCAGCGAGCAGGACGTCCGCATCATCGACCTCGTGCTGGAGTCCGGCCGCGCGCTCGTGCTGGCGTTCAACAAGTGGGACCTGCTGGACGACGACCGCCGCCGCTACCTGGAGCGCGAGATCGAGCAGGACCTCGCACACGTCTCCTGGGCGCCGCGCGTGAACATCTCCGCCCGCACCGGCCGCCACCTGGAGAAGCTGGTCCCTGCCCTGGAGCTGGCGCTCGAGTCATGGGACACCCGCATCCCGACCGGCAAGTTCAACGCCTTCCTCGCCGAGCTCACCGCGGCGCACCCGCACCCGGTCCGCGGCGGCAAGCAGCCGCGCATCCTGTTCGGCACCCAGGCCACCAGTCGGCCGCCGACATTCGTGGCCTTCACCACCGGGTTCCTCGACCCGGGCTACCGCCGCTACATCATCCGCCGCCTCCGCGAGGTCTACGGCTTCGAGGGCAGCCCGATCGTCCTCAACATGCGCGTGCGGGAGAAGCGCAAGCGCTAGCCATGGCGTTCGGCTTGGTCACGACCGGCCTCGCCGACACGCTAAGATAGACGAGTTGTCTTGCTTGGCGCTCTCACGGCCTGGGCGGGACGGCAACGGGCTGTGGCGCAGCTTGGTAGCGCACTTGACTGGGGGTCAAGGGGTCGCAGGTTCAAATCCTGTCAGCCCGACGTTCTGAAAAAGCCGGAGGGGCACGAAGGTCGCAATGCGACCCCGTGCCCCTCCGGCTTTTTCAGAACTCGCACTGACTATTGGGGTCCCCGCCCGCGAGGGGCCCCGGGCGACGTCACTCGCTTTGCGAGCGACGGCGTTTGGGGTAGCGGGTGGGGCGCAGCCTAGCGACGGGCGTGGAGAACGCTCCATGTACTAGTGCTTCGACCACCCGCAGCCATGCCTCTCCTAGCCCGAATCGGGAAGACTCCGGCTGTCGACGGGAAGATGCACTGGAACAACTGCCGGGGAAACCTAATGCCGTCACCGCGGCCGCCGTCCCGGAGGACATGCCCCGGGCGACATGGCCCAGCGCGATCGCGACGAGACGGCGCAGCGCTGTGCCCCGCGAATGCGTGTCTTGAGGGGCGGACCGCCCGCCCATAGCCTCGTGAAGTGACTGACACTATCGCAGCCTCTGGCTCGTTCTGCCGCGACTGCGGTTCCGCCGGCCAGAATGGTCGGTTCTGCACGGATTGCGGTGCCGAACTCGCGCCCGCACCCGTGACTTCGACCGTGTGGTGGCGGCGCCGTCCGGCATGGATCGCCGCCGGGGCTGTTCTCGCACTGGTCGTCGGCGTCGCCGTGTTCGCTGGTGTTCAAGCGCAGGCGGCCGCACACGAGCAGCAAGTAGTGGCGGTGCGTCACGCGGCCGCCGTGAAGGCTCAGGCGGACGCGGCGGCGAAAGCGCAGGCTGTGAAGGACGCCGCCGCGAAGGCAGCAGCAGCGAAAGCGGCAGCGGTAGCCGCTGCGAAAGGGCAGGACGCCACCGACAAGGCTGGGTGGGATCAGAAGGCGCAGGCGGCCGCCGCCGCGTTCTGGACGGCGATACAAACCCAAGGCGGGGACGGCGAAGTCTCTGGGTTCCCCGCCTACGACGCCCCGACGTGGAGCACCATCAACGACCTGTACTCCTGCACCGCCGCCCACTGCGTCATTACGTTCACGACGACCAGCGTCCAGTCGCCAGGCACCCAGTGGGGCGGCCCGGGTGGCCTGCCATGCGTGGTTATCGCCGGCACCACCGTGTGCTCGCAGACGAACATTCAGGACCCGCAACTCGACGGCGGCCAGACGATCACCCGCAGCGCTGACATGACCGGGCTCGTCGCCGCCGGTGCGACCATCAGCCAGTTCTTCCTCGGCGACCCGACCACCCACGCGCCAGCGTCACCGCCGGTCCAGACCCGGATCGTCGTCCTGGGCACCTAGCCGCGAACCACGCCGCCTTCGACGCCTCTACTGGTCTCATGCGCGTACGCCACTGCTTCCGTGGTGTCGAGATCGCGCCCAAGAACGAGGCCCCACTCGAACTCCTTCGCCCCGCCCTGAGCGACCATCTGGTCAATGAATGGTTGGTACAGGACCTGGGAGAGGGAATTGCGCAGCCCGGTTTGAACCCTGAGGCTGTCGCTTGCGCCGAGCAGTTTTCCGGCACGTTCGGGTTCGCCCTTCAAAGCTGCAATGACAGCCATTGCTTCAAGCCCGTACGCGATTCCTTCGTTGTGACCCAAAGCCTCCGACATGCCGAGAGCGGAGTTGAATTCAGCTGCGGCGAGCTCGGGCTGACCTAGTGCCAGGTGTGCCCACGCCGTGTGGTCGATAGCGATGCCCTCGTTGAACTGGTCGTGTCGTTCCCGGGTTAGAGCGAGGCTTTCCTCAAAGCGTTCAAGCGCTTCTTGGGGCTCTCCGCGCGCCAAGGCGATTCGACCCACAGTGATGAGAGCGAGGCTTTCGCCCCATTGGTGCCCGCTTTGGTGAAACAGTCGGAGGGCCTTCTCGAAGGCTTCTGCGGCTTGGGAAAGGTCGGTACGTCCTTGGGCGATGATCGTGATTCCGAGGGCGGTCAACGCCGAACCTTCGCCCTCGGGGTCAGCGCACCTGCGAAATAGTTCCGCGCTCTCTTCGGCACGCGCTTTCGCCCTCGTGTCCGCGTTCTGCCAGAAGCCGATCAGAGACGCGAAGTAGGTTGCGATCGCTCGCGTTCGCGTGCTGAGGGCCTCCGCCGATTCCAGCATTTCGTCAGCCCAGCGGCGGACCTCGCCCAGATCTCCGATTACCCACCAGTAGACGAAGAGCGCCCAGGCCAGGTCCGCGGCCCGGTCGAAACTTCCGGAGTCGAGTAGGAACCGTGCAACCGTCCGCAGGTTGTCCCGTTCGTCGTTAAGCCGCTGGAAGAGCTCCCGCTGGCGAGGTCCTTCGAGATCGGACTTCATCCGAGCGGCCAGTTGGCAGTAGTAGCTCGCCTGACGCTCTCGAAGCTCGGCCAGCTCGTCACCGGTGAGCTGCTCGATGGCGTATTCGCGCACGGTCGCGAGCATGGCAAACCAGGTCGAGTCCTCCCGGTCCTGCTCGCTGACCAAGCTGCTGTCGACTAGGTCGCTCAGCAGATCGATCGCGTCGAGGTCCGCTGAATCGACCGCGACGGCCTGCGCGGCCTCCAGCGAAAAGCCTCCGGGGAAGACACTGATCCTCGACAGCATTCGGCGAGGCTCCGCATCGAGCAATTCAGCGCTCCACTCGATCGTTTTGCGAAGAGTCTGCTGACGCGTTGGAAGGTCCCGCGGGCCGCCGATGAGCACCGCAAGCGAGTGGTCGAGTCGTTCGCGCAATGATTCCGGTGACATTATTCGGGTCCGCGCGGCCGCTAGTTCGAGAGCGAGCGGAACCCCGTCGAGCGCAAGGCAGATTTCTGCAACGGCCTGCGCGTTGCCGCTGTTGAGTTCGAAGCTGGGTTTGACCGCGCGCGCACGCTCCACGAACAAGGACCCTGCCGAGCTCGATGCAACCTCGTCGGGTTCTGTCGAAGCCGATACGTGGGGCAGACTCAGGGATCCCACGCCGAAGCTGCGCTCACCGTTCACCCGGAGCAGCGTTCGGCTTGTGGCGAGCACCTTCAATGTCGGCACCTCGCCGAGGATCTGGGCGACCGTTGGCGCCGCGGCGACTACCTGCTCGAAGTTGTCGAGAACGAGAAGGACCGGACGCACCTGAAGCGCCAGTGCCAGGTCCTCGACGATCGATCTTTCCCCGGCGTCCCGCAATCCGATTGCCTGAGCGATCGCCATTGGCACCAGGTCTGGGTCGCGGACCGGTGCGAGTGGCACGAAGACGGCCCGCTCCCCGGATGCCTGGGACCAGGACCGCGCTACCTCGATCCCGAGCCGGGTCTTTCCGATTCCGCCCGGACCCGTCAGCGTCACGAGACGCGCTCCATCAACGAGCATCCGCAGGAGTACCTCGACGTCCACGTCCCGACCGATCAGCTCCGTCAGCACCGCGGGTAGCTCAGAGACGGGTCCGTCGAACGCCTTCGCAGGGGCGGAAGTTACCGTGTCGCTCGTCAACGCAGTCCGGCTCTCGTCAAAGCGCTCGGCAAGCAGGGTGGCAAGGTCCGCTTCCACGAGCTTCGCGAGTTCCGAAGGGGACGAGAAATACTTGAACGACGTGGTGTCGTCATCGCGGATGCGGATCAGAAGATCCTTTAGCCGGGGCTCACGCGCGTCGGCCGGTTCCTTGATGTAAATGAGTTTGGGGAGACCTGGTGGAGTGAGGGTGTACTCATCCTCTAGGCCGGACACCTCCTCACCGGGTGCGACCCAGCCATACCGCTCCCAGTACAGTCCGACGAATACGTCGCTTTGTTCCAGGTATGCGCGGTAGAGGTCTCGGGGCGGGTGTGGTCGCGCGCCGAGTTCGAATAGGACTGGCGCCAGGTGGAGCCGATTGACCGCAGCGCGAACTGCTCGGCGCTCCTCGGCAAGTTCCTTGAGAGTCGAGCTGACAAATACCCGCAACCGTTGATCCGGCGTGCGAATCGAGCGTTCCGCGCCGCTCATGGACGAAAGTATCCCGTCCCTCCGCGTGACTGGCTAGGTACTCCGCAGATCCGTTGTCTCGCGCCGGGCTGGCTAAAGTGCGGCCGGGATCGGACGACCGGGGAATAGGTCCGCGTACCGCCGGCGGTACATGCGCCGCCCGACGACGCGGTACAAAATCCGAACCGGCAGCGGCATCTGAACGAACAGCTCTTTACGCTCACCCTCCGGGTTGGCTGCCAAGATCATTCCGAGATAGCTGAGCAGGAGCTTCCTGTCGAGCGTGTCGATGCCATGCTGCCCGACCTTGGTGAGCTCGGCCTCAGTGAGAACACGGTCCACGGCGGGCATCACCTCGGTGACCTCACGCCTGAGATGCGTCTGAAGCACAGTGGAGAGGTCTTCGTAGGTGTGAGCGAGCTCGCCGCCGACGCCGGCGTCCGCTGTTTCGATCCATCGCGTGCGCAACGGTTCCAGCGCGTCAACCAGTTCCGCGACCTGCCGATGCTGTTGAAGCATTTGCTCGACGTGCAACGCGCACGCCGGCGCTCGCTCAGCCAGCGTCGGGTACATCAATAGGTCCTCGCCTTCGTGATGCACAAGCAACCCCTTGTCGAAGTTGGACAGGACATCACCTACCTCGGCTGAGCGGGCAGTGTCGCCCGGCTTCACCGAGCGCACAAGTCCTGGGGCCTCCTCGTACGCCCACAGGAAGAACCGGTGGATGCGACGCATGTCCGCTGACCCGGCACAGAGCACAGGACCCGGAGGTAGCGGAGCTGCGGTCTCGCCCGGCTTCATCACAAAAAAATCGGTCACGGGGTCACCCCCTCTTTCAAACCTCGGCTTTCCCCGGCCGGAGCATATCTCCCGCTCAGGGCTGCGCACCAGGCGCGCCTCACGAGTGCGGAGCGGTACACCCCACGCAACGTCGCGAGATCTCGTGTCGACCTCGGCCGGGCGAGCCGAACGAATTCCGGCGGGAGGATACCGGCCGGCTGACGGGTCTGAGTTGAAGTAGTCACGCCGGGTATCTGTGCGGCGGTGTGAAACACGGTTCACCCAGTGCCGGCCAGGACGGGCGTTGATGGGTTCGGCGCCCGTGGTCTTCCCGATATCGCCTAAGCGCATCCCGGGGCGTAGACCTAGTAAGTCAGGGGAGGTGCACGATGAAGACCAGGGATCGCGAGCGGATGCTGGACGCGGTGAGGCGGGCGCAGTTCGAAGCAAGCGCTAACTACGTGGACGCGGTGCGAGTGCTCGCTCGTTCTAACGTGCGCACCGGGCTGGAACTCGTCTCCGTCCTTGACGAGGAGGATAAGCCAGCGAAGCTCGTCGGTAAGACGGATGCTTTGCGGGCCGCGCTTTCCGTCATCCGTTCCAAGGAGTTCCTAGAGCAGCCGGTGTCCAGATTCCACAACGAGCACGGCTGGACCTACTCCCTTTCAGTGGACGACCCCGGCTGGGATTTCTGGGAGGACGAGGACCCGGTCGGCTTCTTTGACGGCCTGGTCGAACCAGTGAGACACGCAACGAACTACCTCGTGGAGGCGATGATCCCCGAATGGCGCGCGGAACGGACCCCCGTCCTGTGGGCGCTCGACTTCGGCGATCTCTCGTCGGACACCGTCTTCTTCGCGAAGAACGACCGAGGCTACGCGTACATGGCTCTCGGGGCGGCTAAACCGGTTGCGAAGAAAGGGTGGGAGCCGCGGCTCAGCGATTTCACCGTCGAACTGGATCGGACCCGGAAAGCTTTGACCGAGGCGATCGCGGCGGTGGCTCCGATTCTGGATGCCTCTGCTCTTGCGGGCGCGTGCTGGCAGTACTTCACTGAGGCGCACGGCCTCCGCGATGACGGGACCGATCCTCGGTGGGACGCCATCCGGGCTCAAATTACGGGCGGTCCTTCAGCGTCTGCTTGATCGCGTCTGCGTCCTGCTGGCTGATGCTGAGCCCGTAGCTGCTGAGGACGAAAACGTACCGGGTGACATACTCGCACCCGTAGTTGGCGTTGTCCGGCATCCACTGGGCAGGAGGTGGAGGATGACTGCTAGTACTGCGAAGGCCACGGACCGCCGTCGGCCGGACACCGACTTCTCCGGAGCCCAGATGGCCCTGCGTGACCTACCGCCTGACGCTCGACGAGGTTGTGCGTGTCGTCGAGCTCGTCCTGATGGAGCGGGCGGAGCGGCGAACCTAGGTTGCGAGTCACCTAGATGGGCGGGGCTTTGACGTGTGTCGATGACGTCAGGGGTTAGGCTCTGCCGGGCCTGAAGGGAGCTCCACCCCTTCGGCAACACTCAGGGTCACCACAAACGCGTTGGGGAAGACCTCGCGGCCGTAGTTGACACCGTCTCCCAGGTCTTCGGCCCCCCGTATCTGCTCAACGTCCGCCAGATTGCCCGCTATCACGGGGCCTCCGTAGGGTGCCCAGACTGCTCGAATCCGCGCTACGCGTCCGGTAACGCGGGTACCGCCCGTGAACATGTCGTGATGGCTCTCGAACAAATCCGTTAGGCCAGTGCCCCACGCTTGCTCCGCGGGGACCGACTCGGGGCGAGCGAAGACATCCAACGTCACAACCTGGTTCAGAGAGATCCGCGTGCCGCAGCATTCCTGCTCCCAGTCGGCTATTTCCACGTTCACGTTCACTCGTTCATTGTGGCGCAGGGGGTGGCGCTCACTCGGGTTGGTCTGGCGGCAGTGAGCTTCAGGGAGTCAAGATCGCGGCGTTGATCGACCGCGGTACACCCCAGAAGATCCCGTACTGGCCGCCCCCATTCCGGGTGAGGCCCCCTGGTGACGCTACCGTCGAGGCATGCTTCTGGTCGCGCTGCTGAACGGTCGACGCCCCGAAGGGCGCCGCCTCGAACGTCTATTCAGATAGGGAGTCGCGCGAAATGACGAGGGCGCCCATTGAGTTGCTGTTCGAGCTCAGCCAGGTCGGTGTGGAGATCGATGACCTCTGGGAGCTCGTCAATACGCGCGAATCGTACGACGAGGCTGTGCCCGTGCTCGTCGACTGGTTGGCTCATCTTGATGAGCGCGTGCCGTGGGAGGTTCGCAGCAGGGTGGAGGAGCCGATCGTGAGGGCGCTCACGGTTCCCGGCGCACGCAAGCTGGCGCCTCCGGTGCTGATCGATCGCTTCAGGCTGCCCGAGGTTGGACAGTATCGGGCTGTGCGATGGGCGATCGGGAATGCGTTGGGTGGGCTGGCCGGCGATCAGTACTTCGATGAACTCGAAGCGTTGGCGCGGGACCGAGCATATGGGAGAGACCGAGAGCAGCTGCTTCGCTTTTTCGGGCGGTCAAAGGACCCGCGAGCAGTGCGGGTTCTGTGGGATCTCCTCGACGAGGACGATATTGCGGCACATGCAGCCGAAGCGCTGGGCCGGCAGAAAGATCCGCGATCACGCGTTCCACTGGAGAAGATGCTCACCCACGAGAGGCCGCTTGTTCGGCGCGAAGCGGCCAAGGCGCTGAAGAAGCTCAACCAGGGCGTTGCTGGGATGGACCGGCGACCGTCGTAACTCCCTCTTGTCGCGCAAAGCAGTCCGACGCAATACTGACGACCAAGCGCGAAGGATGCGGTGATGCCTGAAGACTGGGAAGTCGGTACCGAGGTGGTTGTCAAGATCATCGAAGGCAACGCGTCTGCCCTCAGCGCAGGGAACGAGGTTCTTCTCGTCCCCGAAGATGGCGCATTCCGTGTGGGGCAACGCGACGAGTACGCGATCGTAACGATAGAGCTGAGCGACGCCGCTCACGTCGACGATTTCTCCGGTGAAGACGTGTGGCACGGAACCATCAAGGACAGCACCGGCGACTCGCTGGCGATCACTTTGCTTTCGGACGGTGAAGCGACCGCGACGGACGGTGCTCTGTGAAGGTTCGAGGTTTTTGGGGGGAGTTCGGCTCGGACAGCGGTGATCGAGCAGAGCCGCCCGTTCAGCCGTACCCGTCTCCGGTGTCGCAGTCAGGGGCGCCCATATCTGGGCGAATTTTCCGCATTGTCGACGATCAGCTCGCTGAGGAGCGCGGCACGAAAGCGAGCCTGGAGACGCGGGCGTCTGACGTGATAAAAACTTCCGGCACTCTGACCACGTTGTTCCTCGCGATCGGTGCGATCACGGGGGCGGCGCGTGTTCATCTTGAGTGGTGGTCTGTGGCGGCCTTCACAACAGCGGTCCTCGTTTTCGCCGTCAGCGCGTGCGTCGCGATCTCTGTTGCAAGTCCGCGGGCTTATGAGGAACTGAACATTGGGAATCTCCGGGGCATAATGAGCCCGGAGATCTTCGCGGAGTCGGAATACACGGCTGGGCCCAAGCTGACGAAGCCGTACCTTGACATGATTCAAGCGGCACGAGCAGCGAACCGAAAGAAGGCGAACCGTCTCTTGGTCGCCATTGGGTTTGAAGTGGCGGGCGTTGTTCTGGCGGCGGCCGCGGCGGTCAGCACATTGATTAGTTCCGCTACCGCGCACTAGCGAAAGCGCCCAAACTGCCCGCGTGGGGTGGTCGGTGCGGCAAGCGGAGGAGTTGCCCTCAGTGGTTCAGCATCGTCGACGTCGGGTCGACGAGAACGTTGAGCCCCAGCCGGATCGCGCCTTGCGGCGTGGGGGTCTCCGAGCTCACCACGCGGGCGCTGCCTGCGTCGGCGGTGGCGACACCGATCGGTAGGTGGTCACCACAGCTCTGCGCCCAGCGGATCGACGGCGCAGCGGGCAGGATGAGCAAGCACACTCCGCCGCCTGTCGGCCGCGACAGGTAGTAAGTGACCCCGTCCACCTGACCGACCAGCCGTGAGGAGCCGGCGACGATGAACGCACGATCGAAGCCGGGGATGTTCGTCGGGAGTGCGTCGGCTTGCTGCTGAGGTTGAGCGAGCACCGGGATCTCCGCGGCGGCGCCGGACAGGTTCGGTGAGACCGCGCCGGTCAGAGCGCCGACAGCGATCGTTCCGAGGACGCCGAGTGTGACGCCGGCCACCAGGCCGACGAAGATCGTCGGCCATCGACGCGAGCCGGGTCTGGCTTCCAGCCGTGCCGCGGCCGCCGTCGGACGATCAAGGTCGACGCTCATGGTTCCTCCCCGCTCTGACGCCGTTCCGGCAAGTATCCACGGAATCGACCGCCGGCGCAGGTATTTCTGGGCCGCGGACCGCTGGGCCGCTACGATCAGGCTGGGGGAGGGACGATGACGCTCAGTCCAGCAGGGGGAACAGGACGCCTCGCGTTCGGCACGATCGCGGCCTTGTGCTGCACGGCGGCTCTTGTGGGTTGCACCGTTCCATCGGTGGCGAGACCGCACTCCGATCCGCCCAGCCCGACCCCGACGGTCTCACCCGTGTTCTCCGACCCGCGCGATCGCATCGGGGAGAGCTGCGCGGTCCTCGCGACGGTGCAAACCGAGCTCGATAACGCGTACATGGACCGTGCGAAGGGCACGCTGTCGGATGCGCAGTACGCGGCGATCGTGAACACGGCGCCGACGTCGTTGAAGGCGCTGAGCATGCTCGTCAGCCACGGACTGGAAAGTCAGGTAGGCGGGCTCCTGGAAGACACCACGATCACCCCGCCGGTCGTCGCGGGGGCGACGTTCGACCCGAATGGCCAGCCGTTCCAGGGCGACCTGCGCCATGCGGTGGCCGCCTGCAGCCAGAACGGGACACCGATGGGTGTGCTGGTGCCGGGCAGCGGGTGACCGCCGTCAGGAGGGGAGGGCTCATCCCGCGGACGCGACCGCGTAGAACGCGGCAGCCTCCGCTCGGTTGGCAGCCCCAAGCTTGGCGAGGATCGCGGAGACGTGCACGGACACCGTTTTCGGTGAGATGTAGAGTCGGCCGGCGATCTCCCGATTGGTGAGTCCCTCCGCCACGAGCGCGAGGATCTGCCGTTCGCGCCGGGTGAGCGGTGGAGCGCCGGCTGCGTCGGCGCGCGGCACGACGTCCGGCAGGTTCAGGCGCGCGCGGATGATGAGCTCGCGCGCCCACCTGGCGATGAGGGACGCCCCTCTCCCGGGCGCTTCGGCGACCACCCGCTCGAGGAGGGCGGCCGCTTCGTCGCGTCGGCGGCTCTCGAGGAGAGCCTCGGCCAGCCGGAGGCGCGCGAGGTGCACGTACCGGTTCGGGATGCGCCCCTCCTCGGCCTGGGCGAGCGCATCACGCCACGCTGAGACCGTGTCGTCGGTGAACGCACACGCGACGGCCCCGAAGGCGGCGGATTGCGGACCCGTGGACGGGATCGCCCGTGCATGTTGAATCGCGGGTAGCAGCCTGTCGCGCAGGGCCGGCTCGCGCATGGCGAGCCAGCCCGCCATGGGGAGCAGATATTCTGTTCGCCCGGGGCGCTCCCAGTCGAGAACGGTCAGTATCCGTTCGCCGAGTGCGTCCGAACCCTCGACAGGATGGTGCGGTTCAGCCTCCGTCAGCGCGGCATATCCGTCGAGCAGCAGCCGGCCGACGATGTTCTCGTCGTTGCCGTCGTCGGCCACCACCTCCTTTTCGCGTTCCCGGAGGGCGCGCGAACGATCGCCGTCGTCGTCCCAGAGCGCCGCCATCGCCAGAACGAGGAGGATGCAGTTCTGGAAGTACGGAGTGGTCGGGAGAAAGGGGAGTGCCCTTTCGCCGCAGGCGACGCCGAACTCGACGTCGCCCAGGTCGATCGCCGTCTCGGCGAGGTTGAGACTGAGGAATGCGCCGAGCCCGCGTTCTTGACCGGCGGCGATCGCCTCGTCGTAGGCGCGTCGCCCGACCTCGATGCCTTCCTGATACTCCCCGATCAGGAGGAGGTGACCGGTCAGGTTGACCATGGCGGCAAGATGGGTGCCGACGTCTGCCGCCACTGCCGCCGCCCGGCGCAGTGCGACGCCGCCGCCGTCGAAATCCCCCCACTCGTCAAGCCAGTGCGCACGCGAGAAGAGGGCGTACGTGAGTGAGGCAGGGTCTCCCGCACCCTCCGCGAGTGCCACGGCACGGTCCGTCACCTCACGGGCTGTCGAGGCGAGCCGTTCGTCGGTGATCGCCCGGGTCGCATCGATCCGCGCCAGCAGCGCGCGTTCGTCCGGCTCGCCGTCGGCATCCAGGAGCCTTCGCGCCGCGAGGAAGCATTCCGATGCCTTGTCGCGGCGTCCGGCGCTGCGGTGCCGGCTGCCGATTTCGAACAGCAGCCGCGAACGCAGCAGCGTCTCGCCGGGTTCGGCCAGTCGCAGGCCCGCCTCGGCCGCAGTGAACGCTCGTCCGCGTTCGCCGGCGTCCTCGTACGCGCGCGCGACCTCCAGAGCGACGGCGGCGCGCGAAAGTCCCGCTCGCACTTGCGCGTCGGGTACCAGGGACCACAGTTCGAGCAGGCGTTCGCCGAGCGTGGCGGCGGAGATCGGCGCGAGCGTGTCGTTCGCATGATCGCGCGCCACGAGAACGGCGTCGAACGCTTCCGGGATGCGACGGGCCCTGAGCCAGTGTTCGGCCAGTTCGGCCGCGTGCTCCCGGTGACCTGCCGACACGCGACGGTGAAGGGAGGAGGCGTAGCGGGCATGCAGCTCCACGCGTTCCCCCGGCAGGAGGACATCGTGCACAGCCTCCTGGATGAGCGCGTGCCGAAACCGGTACCCATCGCCTTCGGTGACCAGCACGCTCGCCTCGATCGCTTCGCGCAACCCGATCCGGAGCGAGTCGGGGCCGCCGTCGTAGACCTCGGCGACCAGGTCGTCGTCGACATGCACGCCACCCACAGCCACCGTCGCGACCACGCCGGCAGCGAGCGGGCTCAAACGCTCGTAGCGGGCCAGCACGACATCGCGGAGCGTGACGGGTAACGGCGTGCCGACGTCCAACTCGGCGAGTTCCTCGATGAAGAACGGCACGCCCTCGCTGCGGGCCGCGATCGCCGCGGCCTTGTCGTGACCGAGGCCTGCGCTGACAGCCCGGGCGATCTGCTCGGCATCCGCTGCCTCGAGCCGCGTGAGAGGCAGAGTGGTGACCGTGCGGTGACGATCCAACTCGGCCAGAAGCGCGTGCAGCGGATGAGCGAGCCCGACCTCGTCGGAGCGGTACGTCATCACGGTCGTCACATGCGCGGAACGCGGCGTGATGCTCAGCGCCGTCATCAGGGCGAGAGTCGCGGGGTCCGCCCAGTGCATGTCTTCGAACACCAGGACCAGGTGACGAGCCTGGCCCAAGCCGGCGACCACTCGCTCGACCGCCTCACCGATGAACTCCGGAGGGACGTCCGGCGTGATGTCGGAGTCCGGCGCGAGTTCCGGCACCAGAGCACACAGTGCCTTGACGGCGAGCGCCGCGCCCGCGGCATCCCGGAAGTCACGATCGCCGACGGCGGCATACAGCTCGCGGAGCATTCGACGGATCGGAGTGAACGGAGCGCCGAAATCTCCCAGGTCCACGCACTGTCCCGTCGCGACCACGACAGGCGGCCTGTGCGGTGCGGCCTCGATCTCGTGGAGGAACTCATCGATGAGGCGGGTCTTGCCGATGCCGGCTTCCCCCGACACGAGTGCCACGCGCGCGACGCCCGCCGAGCCTGCAGCGAACACGTCGCGCATCGCCGCCAGCTCGGCCGCACGGCCGACCATGACGGGGCTCGTCCTCGCGGGAGGCATAGGACATGGTCCCACGGGTCCTGCGCCCTGAGACAGGGCCGCTTCGGCTCAGGACCTCACGTCTCCAGCAGGCGTAGCCGGACGACTTTCCGCACCGCGTCGATTCGCGAGGTGGCGTGGAGCTTCGCGTAGATGTTGGTCGTGTGCCTCTTGACGGTGCCTTCGGTGATGTTGAGGCGTGTGCTGATCTCGCGGTTGGTGTACGCCTGCGCGATCATCCTGATGACCTCCAGTTCCCGTTCCGTGAGAACTCGATCCGGTTGGCTCTTCTGCGATGCCTCGTCCGGCGGGGAGGCCGCCTGAGGTCGTGCGGTGGCGATGAGGCGGTGGAGTGCGCTCTCGCTGATGCTCTTGTCCGCGAAGGCCGATGCGCCCGCTCGGATGAGCTGGCGCTGAAGGACGGCGTCGGTGTGCATGGTGAGGATGATGACGGCCGTCGTCGGCGACCGTCGTCGGACGGTGCTGATGGTCTGCTCGGGCGGCGGCCCCGGCATCTCGACATCCAGCAACAGTACGTCGGGTGTGGTGTCCTCCACGAGTCTGATCGCGGCGTCCCCGTCGCTCGCCTCACCGACGACATCGAAGTCGCGTTCGATGAGGGCGCGCACTCCCTTGCGGAAGAGGGCGTGGTCATCGGCGAGCACCACCGTCCGGGTCATGCGCTGGACTCCCGCCGTGCGATCGTCAACGCCACTGTGGTCCCGGCTCCCGGGCGGGAGTCGATGGACAGGTCCGCGCCGATGAGTTCCGCGCGCTCCTGGGCGGCGATGAGGCCGAGTGCGCCCGGGCGGATCGTGTCACGCTCGAAGCCGACTCCGTCGTCCGCAACGCTGATCCGCAACCGGTCGCGGCGCCAATTCGAGACCACAGTGATACGGCCGGCGCGCGAGTGGCGGCGTGCGTTGTGGATGGCTTCGCGAACGATGATGAACGCTTCCTCCTGGACACCCGCCGGCAGGGAGCGCGGGGTGCCCTCGCTCGAAGCGTCGACGTGCGGCGGTTCTGAGACGAGATCGACGACGTAGTCGAGGATCGCCTGATCGAGGAGTTTGTCGCCGACGGAGTGCCGGAGGTCGAGAGCCAGGGAGCGTGTCTCCTCCAATGCCGACTCGAGAAGGTCGAGCGCTTCGGCGATGCGTCCCGCTGCGGCGCTCGTCGGTTGCCGGCTGAGGCGGACACGTTGGATTCCCGCCGCGATTCCGTGGGCGACTCGATCGTGGAGTTCGCGTGAGATCCCGAGTCGTTCCTCGGTGTGTGCGACCGCCAGACGTTCCAGCAGCGCATCGACATACGCGAGCGATGCCGGGACGACCTCGTCCATGATCGCCGCGTTGAGGGCGCGGGCCACCTCTGACGGGTCATGCTGGTCGAACGCGAGTTCGGTCAGGGCGATGTCGAACAGGAGGGTCGCCGCGTTGAGGCTGTCGCTCGGATGGATGTTCTGCGCAGCTCGTGTCCTCCCGACGCCGGAGGGCGGTGCTGGCGGGGGCGCATCGTCGACGGAGCCACAGAGGGATGCGAACGTGCGCCGCAGAATCCTGTGTACTTGGGCGGCGACCTGTTCGATGACCACCGGATCAGCGGTGAGCGCACTCCCTCGCGCGGTCAGCCGGCGAACCAGTTCGTCGGTGATGCGGACGTCGAGACGGGCGGCCTCGTCCGCGGAGAGCTGGGTGGGGCTACCTGGGACCACACGACAATCATGGACGCTCAGAAGCCCGGCTCGCGCCAACCCGGATGTTACTTTGGCTACATTCCCTCGCCCCCGCGAGTGCCGATAGCGTGAAAAAGAGCGTCGTGCCGCGGGGGATCGCGACGCTGGGTGGCAGGCAGAGGGGGGCCTGCCACCCGAGCACGCCGATCGAACTCAACGGGGTCACGAAAACGGGGAGCAGGTTCACGCATGAGGGGGACACGGGGTCGCCGGTGGCTGCTCGCCGCCGCTCTCGGGGCCGCGCTGACACTGTCGGCAGCGATGACCGGTTGCAGCTCGGCCTCCGAAGCGAAGGCGCCGATCCCGAGCGCCTCTGCACGACCGACGGCGTCCTCGGACCGTCCAGACGTGTCGATCCGCCGCGTCTTTCAACTTAGCGATGGCACGACCGGACAAGGCTGCCTCACACTCTCCGTGAAGCGCGACCCGTCGGCCGCTGATCCCGCGACAGAGCAGGCTGTCACCACAGCGCGTGCGATCGTCACAGAGCCGCGCTGGCAAACAGAGCCCGTCTCGCTGAGCGAAGTGTCGGCCGCTGACCTCAAGATAATGAAAGACCGGGGGGAGACCGAGGCGGTCATCCTCGCGGGGCTCCTCAAGGACCACATCCAGGCTGCCATCGAACAGGCGGGCGTGAGCAGGGGAATCGTCACCTCCGGGTTCGTCGGTTGCCGATGACGGAGCGGAAGCGCCGGGTTTCGCCGGCGGCAGCGACTGCGTACGGTGTTGCCATCGCGGTCGCACTGTTCGGGCTGGTGATGCGCGCCGTCGCGGCGCACGCCGACGGGTTCAGCTGGGTCGATGTCGTTTCCGTGCTCGGTCTGATCGTGGCCGGGTGCCTCGGCTTGATGATCGTCCTTTTCGAATGGTTCGCCTGGCTGGACCGGATCCGCACACGCACTCTCGCCGAAGCGCACCCGAACGCTTTCATCGTCTCCGTCTCCACCGACCCCGCGCTCGTCTCGAGCGCGGATGCGTTCGCGCTGCAGAGCACGGGGAAGCGGACCCGACTCGTCGCCAGCGCGTACATGACTCTCGTCGCCGACCGTGATCTGATCCGGTTCTTCCGCGGCGCCCGCGAACCGCGAGAAGTCGCCGCGTTCCGCACATCCGTCGTCGTGGGCGTCGAGATCGGTTCGGCGCAGACGGGTGCTCGCATCGTCCCGACACTCGACCTCGTCTGCACCGACGGGCTCGTCCGGGGCCGGATCACCGTCCACCTCATGCGATTCGGACGCGTCCTTCCGCGATTCGTGCGCGACGAGCAACTGGAACGGGCCGTTGGCGCCCTCCGGACCGTCTGCGGTATCCGCGGGGACCGCGACCTGACGAAAGAGGTGTGAGCTGGCCGGCCGGCGACTGATCGCGTCAGGGATCGTGACGCTGCTGGTCGGTGCGGCTCTGGCCGGCTGCACCGCTTCGCAACCCGGAACGTCGGTCAGCCCGGCGATCTCGACTGCCGCCTGGCCGACCGCGCAGCTCTTTCACACGGGTCGCGCCTCCGTGCTGCTGACCGTCCCGGCCGGAGCCCGCTCACTCCATGTCGATTTCAGTTGCACCTCCGGTCTCTACTCGGTCGGTCCGGAGGTCGATCTGCCTCGAGACGGCATGTGCGGTGGCGCACAGAGACTCGACTTCGACATCCACAGCATCGCGCCGGACACCCGCCTCACCATCGAACTGATCGTCCCCGATGCCACCCGGTTCGCTGCGACGATGAACTTCAGCACGTCGGCTTTCACACCCGATCCGGTGACCGCCGAGGAATGCCACGCCCTCAGCAGGATTCAGGACGCCTACGTGAACGCCGACCAGGGACACGACCACGGTGACGTCTCCGACCTGCAATGGACGCAACTGACGGCGTCGGCGAAGACCGATGTCGCAGCCTTGGCGGCCCAGACGAAGAAGAATCCCTCGTCGGCCGGCCTGCTCGGCACTGTCGTCCCCTCCCTCGCGGAATGGCTGACCGGGACGGGTGATCACCCCGGCGGCGTCATGCATGCGCCCCCAGGGGACTTCACGGTGGCGGAGACCCTCGCGGGGCAGATCTGCAGCTCCAACGGAACGTCGATCGTCATCCACTCCAAGTACGGCGGCTGACCGCCGGGCAGCTCATGCAGCCCCACACGAGCGCCCCACGCGGGGATCAGATGCTCTGATCCCGCTTCTCGTGAAAGGTAGACCTGCCGGTCCGCCCTGTGCAACACCGGCCGGGGGTGCCGGAAGAGCTCAACTGGGGGTAGCCACGGCTGTGTGCGGGAAGGAAACTTTCCGGCATGAGCGGAGTGATCCGCACCCCGGACCAGCGAATACGTGTCTTCGTCAGTTCGACGCTGAAGGAGCTTGCGCCCGAGCGCGGCGCCGCCCGGGCGGCGATCGAGCGGTTGCATTTGGCCCCGGTCATGTTCGAGCTCGGCGCGCGGCCGCATCCGCCGCGCGAACTGTACCGGGCATACCTGGAGCAGAGCGACGTCTTCGTCGGACTCTACGGGGAACGCTACGGCTGGATCGCACCCGACGAGCAGGTGTCGGGGCTGGAGGACGAGTACAACCTGGTGCCGGCAACCGTCCCGAAGCTGATCTACATCAAGGAACCCGCGGAGGCGCGAGAGCCGAGGCTCGCCGAGCTGCTGGCGAGGATACGGGACGATGACAGCGCCTCGTTCAAGTACGTCGGCTCCGTTGCCGAACTCGAGGTCGTGCTCGAAAGCGACCTGGCCACGCTGCTGGCGGAACGCTTCGACCAGAGCCGTGCCGGGACCCGATCCGGCGAGGACAGGGCCGCCGTGACGCTCCGGAACCGGCTTCCGGAACCCCTGACCAGCTTGATCGGCCGGGAGAATAACATTCAGGAGCTCACGGACCTGTTGGGTGACGGCGGGGCCCGCCTCGTGACGCTGATCGGGCCAGGCGGGATCGGTAAGACCCGGTTGGCGATCGAGGTCGCCCGAGAAGTGGGGAGTCGGTTCGTCGGGGGCACCGCGTTCGTGCCGCTGGCGACGGTGCGGGACCCGGAACGAGTGCTGAGCGCCATCGCGCAAGCCGTCGGAGTCCGGGACATCGGGGATGCTCCGCTTTCGGACAAGCTCGTCATCGCGCTCCGCGAACGGCGGACCCTGGTGGTGCTCGACAACTTCGAGCAGGTGGTCAGCGCGGCCCCCGCCGTCGCGAGCCTCCTTGCCGACGTGTCCGACCTGCAGATCATGGTGACGAGCCGGGCTCCGCTGCGGGTGAGCGGCGAACGGACCTTCGAAGTCGAGCCCCTGGACACCGACACCGAAGGGCCCCTCAGTCCGGCGGTGCAGTTGTTCGTCGATCGCGCCCGCGCCGTCAAACCGCGATTCGAGCTCAGTCCGGAGAACCGGGACGTCGTCGGACGGATCTGTGTGGCGCTCGACGGGCTGCCCCTGGCGATCGAGCTGGCAGCGGCCCGGATCCGGCTGCTGTCCCCGGCCTCGTTGCTCGAACGGCTGGATCGGACGCTCACGATCCTCATCGGCGGAGCCAGGGACCTCCCAGAACGGCAGCAGACTCTCCGGGGAGCGATCGAGTGGAGCGTCGGACTGCTCGACGAGCAGACGCGCACGGTGTTCACCCGGCTCGGCGTCTTCCGCGGCGGCTTCTCTCTGGAGGCGGCGGAGGCCACCGTCCTCGGCGGAGCAGAGGTCGACGTGTTCGCGGTGCTCGGGGACCTGGTCGACAACAGCCTCGTCACGGAACGGGACCGCGGAACCTGGACGCAGTTCCTCATGCTATCCACCATCCGCGAGTTCGCCCTCGGGCAGTTGAGCGACGACGAGCTCGACGAACTGCACGAGCGTCAGGCGCAGTACTACCTGGGCTGGGCCGACCGCATCCAAACCGACCTCGAAGGCCCCCATCAGCGGGAACTCGTGCAACGGCTGAACGATGAACGAGACAACCTGCGCTCGGTGCAGCGCTACCTCCTCGACAGCCGGAGTTTCGACCGAGCCGCTCATCTGGCGATGGCGTTGTTCGTGTACTGGTGGGTCAACGGCGACCTCGGGGAGGTCCGCCGCTGGGCCGACACGATGCTGGCCGACGTGGACGCGCTGGACGACACGACACAGGCGATCGCCCTGTACTTCCGGTCGTTCATCGGCTACTGGCAAGACGAGCAGGACGTCGGTGAGCAACGGCTGGCACGGAGCGCCGAACTGTTCCACGACGCCGGAGAACCGATCGGTGAGGCCCTGGCGCTGACCATGTTCGGCGTCGCCGTGCTCTCGGCGCCGAGCCCGGGGCTGCCACAGGCGATCGACGCGTTCGAAAGGGCGATCGCACTGTTCCGTGGCAGCGGGTACACCTGGGGCGAGGCCCACGCGTTGATCACCCTCGGGCGCTGCGACCTCGTGATGGGGAGACCGGATGCGGCGTAGAGCCGCTTCGAGGAAAGCCTGGCGCTGACCCGCGCCGATCACAACGAGCTCAGCGAAACGCTCGCCCTCCACCACGTCGCGTGGGCACACCTCGCGCTCGCACAGCCGGACCGAGCCGCGCAGGAGTTCCGCGCCGCACTCCAGCTGTCCGCGGATCTCGGCCACGACGAAGGAGTGGCCTACAGGCTGGAGGCGATGGCGGTCTTCGCGGCCGGATCGGGCGACGCCGAACGCGCGGGACTTCTTCTCGGGGCGGCGCAGTCCATTCGCGATCAGACCGGACTGCGGAACTCCTTCGCGGTCGCCCTCTACGGACCTGCCGTTGACGCGATCATCGACAGCCCACTCGCAGACGCGTTCCGGCAAGCGCAGATCGATGGGCGCAGCCTGTCCGCACGCAGTGCGATCGCGCTGGCGTTCGACTCCACGACGTAGGAGAGGGGTGACAAGACCGGATGGTTCGGCGTGGGGAACCGCCCTTGCGGTTGCCGCGCCGTCGAAGCCGGCCATCCCGCCGAAGCGTCACGGATTCGAAAGCGGCGCCGGCGGCGAACTGCCTTGGGGGAGGGCGGCCGCCGACGTCGCTGATGCATTTTCACCTACCGGGTCTAAGACGCGGCTAAGAATCCGGCCCGACCGCGTATGGTCCAAAAATGACCATTGCTCAAACGCAACGTGCGGCCTACCGTGTGCGACGCCGGTCGGACGACCGGTTTCAGAGCGAACCGGAGGGTTGGATATGAGCGCACCGCAGGCGGACGTCCCAGGAGCGGCACCGCGCACGACGGCGACGGGAGGCGCAGTGACTGCGCCGAAGCAGGTCAACACGGCGTTCTGGCTCTACATCGCGAGCGCGGCGTTGAGTCTGGTCCTGCTGATCATCGCACTGGCCTCGGTCGGCACCGTGACGGCGCAGGTGCAGCAGAGCACCGGCGGCAAGATCTCCGGCGCGGCTGTCGGGGCCTCCATCACCGTCAGCGTGATCTTCGGCATCCTCTACATCGCCGCCTACGTCCTGTTCGCCGTGTTCATGCGGCGCGGCGCGAACTGGGCGCGGATCGTCCTGCTGGTCGTGACTATCCTCTCCCTGGTCGGCATCGTGAGCGGCTACGGGATCGGGGCCGTACGTGTCGTGCTCGGCGTGATCGCCACCGTCCTGATCTTCATCAAGCCGGCCAGCGAGTACTTCCGGTCCGGGCGCGCGGCCCGGCCGTAAGGGCCGGCGCGACGGCTACTCCTGAAACACCCCCAGCATCCGCTCCCGGTTGTCGCCGAGCGCCCGCTCGCAGCCCGACACGCAGTGCACATCCTGCGGGGCCGTGCGGAAGCCGGCCTGGCCGGGGTTGCCGAGCATCTTCACGGTGCCGTTCATGCGTTTTCCGCAGACGGGGCAGTCCGCCGTCCGCAGCTCGATTCTGATCGCCATGCGCCAACGGTAGGCCCCCCATTCGCGGGACACGCGCGGCCACGCGGGCGCCCGCGGAACGCCCAGGATCAGCGTCTTGCCGTAGACCGGGCGGTCTGCCACACTGGCGGCGCTCGGACGAGAGGAGCCATCATGCCGAATCCAGGACAGCCGACGGTGCAGGAGGGCGACACCGGCGACGCGGTCAAGCGGGCCCAGCGCGCGGTGCGTCGAACACCGAACCTCGGCATCGTCGTCGACGGGATCTTCGGGCCCGCGACGAAGGCCGCGATCATCGACTTCCAGAGCGGCGCGGGACTCGTGCCGGACGGGATCGTGGGGCCGCTCACCTGGGCCGCCCTCCCGGACGGCGGGCCGATGCCGGTGCTGAGCGAAGGCTCGACCGGACCGGTCGTCTCCAGCCTCCAGACCATCCTCACCAACGGGGCCGACCAATGGGGCGGCGTCACGCCGGGCGGCATCGACGGGATCTTCGGGCCGCACACCCGCGCCTCGGTGGAGGCGTTCCAGGGCTGGGGCGGCGTCACGGTCGACGGCGTGGTGGGGGATCAGACCTGGAGCGTCTCGCTCCACGCGGCCAGCGCGACGCTGGAGACGGCGGTGGGGTTGGAGTACGTGATCTCCTGAAGGAAGACGCGACTGGATCTCCTTCCGAACGGGGGTCGGAAGGAGATACAGGGTGTGTCAGGCCGAGATCTCCTGTTGGAGGGGGCGGGTTAGCTGGCGGCCTCTTCGGGGGTGGGGAGGGGGATTCGGGCTCGGCCGATGCGGGCTACCCCCGCGGGTGTGAAGAGCTGGTCGCCGAGGGACTCGATGCACATGCGGAGGCAGCCGGTCAGGACGCTGGCGTCGCCGTACTGCGAGCCGCGGAGGCGGGTCTCGATGGGGCGGTCGTTGGTGGCCAGCTTGCGTTCGAGGGCGGGGATGAGGAGGTCCGCCAGCGTGCCGAGCGAGCCTCCCAGGATGATCTCCTCCGGCGCGAGCAGCCACGCGATCAGGGTGACGCCGGTGCTGAGCGCGCTCGCGAGGCGGTCGACCTCCGCTAGTGCGTGCGCTTCGCCGGCGCGGGCGGCGGTCACGAGCTCCCACGTCGCGGCGTGGCCGGGCGCGAGCTCGTCGTCCAGGTCGACCAGCAGCGGGCTGACCAGGTCGTGCAGGCCGAGGTCGCGTGCCCAGCTCACCTCACCGGCGGCGCCGTCGCGGCCGCGGTAGAGCTCGTTGCGCAGCACCAGACCGATACCGATGCGCTCGCTGTCCGAGAAGATGTAGGCGAAATCCTGCACCTCGCCGTCGCGCGACCACTTCTCGCCGAGCGCGGCGACCTTCGCGTCGTTCTCGACGCGGACCGGGCAGTCGAACAGCTCGCCCACCGCGTCGCGCAGTGAGAAGCCGGTCCACTCCGGCATGGTCATCGGGAGGTCGACCATTCCGTCGTCGCGGACGATGCCGGGGGTGGAGACGGTGACGGCGACGACGGCCGACCGGTCGACCGCCGCCTCGTCGAGCAGCCGGGTCACGCAGTCGTCCAGGAGGCTGAGGCGCTCGGCCCGGGAGGTCTTGATCGGCAGCGGCACCCGCAGGTCGCCGAGGATCGTGGTCGCCAGGTCGGCGACGGTCGCGTGGATCTGGCCGGCCTCCAGCTGCAGCGCGACGACGCACGCGGCGTCGTAGCGGAACGCGAAGGACCGCGCGGGGCGGCCGACCGGCCGGGCGTCGGGGGAGGCCGCGGCCAGCTCCACGACCCAGCCGGAGTCCATGAGGTCGTCGAGGATCAGCTCGATCGTCCGCCGCGACAGCCCCGACTCCTGCTGCAGCTCGGTCATCTTCGCCGGACCGGTGCGGTACAGGATGCCGAGCGTGCTGGCGGCGTTGCGCTGCCGCATCTCCGAATGATCCATGTGTGGTCTACCCCTTCGTGCCAGTGCCTGATCTTACGCGAGAAAAAATAGTTTTGCTATTACCGCGCATAATTGCTAACGTTCCCGTTCAACGGCGAAAAGCAAACGTGCTTCCTCCGCCGAGAGCTTCGAAGGAGAAGGGCCAGCGTGACTGTTCAGAAAGACCGGATCGGGGTCGGCATCGTCGGCTGCGGCAACATCTCGGGCGCGTACTTCCGCGGGCTGGAGCGCTTCGACGGCCTCCGCATCGTCGGCTGCACCGACCTGAGCCAGGAGCTCGCGCAGGCGGCGGGGGAGCGCTACGGCGTCCCGGTCTTCGCGAGCGTCGAGGAGCTGGCCGCGGCGGAGGGCGTGGACATCCTCGTCAACCTCACCCCGCCGTTGGCGCACGAGAGCGTGACCCGCTCCCTCCTCGCGACGGGAAAGCACGTCTTCACGGAGAAGCCGCTCACGGCCTCCTTCGCCACGGCGGCCCCGCTGGTGGCGGAGGCCCGGGAGCGCGGCGTGCTGTTCGGCTCGGCGCCGGACACCTTCCTCGGCGCGGCAGGCCAGACCGCGCGCGCCGCGGTGGACGCCGGCCTGATCGGCGAGGTGATCGGCGCGAGCGCGTTCGTCACCCACAGCAAGGCCGAGCTCTGGCACCCGGACCCCACCTTCCTCTTCATCCCGGGCGGCGGCCCCGCGCTCGACATGGGCCCGTACTACATCGCCGCGCTGGTCAACCTCCTCGGCCCGGTCTCGACGGTCTACGCCAGCGCCCGGATCGGCAGCACCGTCCGGCCGGTCTCCACCCCGGGCCGGCGGGTGGAGTCCATCGACGTCACCATTCCGACGCACGCCTCGGCGACGCTCGACTTCGCCTCGGGCGCGATCGGCACCGTGCTGGCGAGCTTCGACGTCTGGGACCACAACCTCCCGTTCATCGAGCTGTACGGCTCGAAGGGCACGCTGAGCGTCCCCGACCCCAACAACTACGACGACCCGGTGCGCGTCCGCCTGCACGGTGAGGACGAGTGGCGCGAGCTGCCCGCCGTCATCGACGGCTTCACGGACGGTCTCCTGGAGGAACTGCTTCCGCTGCGCGGCCCCGGCGTCGCCGACCTCGCCGCCGCGCTGACCGGCGAGCCGCACCGCACCAGCGCCGACTTCGCCCTGCATGTGCTGGAGGTGCTCGACGCGATCGCGAACGGCACCGACGGCGTCCACACCCTGACCACCACCTGCGAGCGCCCGGCCCCGGCTACGGAGACCTGGCGCTCGGCATCCCTCGAGGAGACCGCGATCGCATGACCGCCACCACCGCATCGACGACGAGCGCCCCGGCCACGACCCGCGCCTTCGGCGTCGACCTGATCACCTTCTTCGACCCGGGCTTCTGGGGCCTCACCGGCCGCGATTCGCTGGAGGCCCTCGCCGCCGCCGAGCCGCGCCGGGTGTGGGACACGATCCTCGACGCACTCCAGGAGGCCGGCGTCGCCGAGTTCGAGATGACCTTCCCGCCCGCCGACCGCCAGACCGCGATCGCCGCCTACGGATCGGCGGAGGCCTTCTCCGCCGAGCTGGAGCGCCGCGGCCTCTCGGTGGTCAGCGCCTACTTCGCCGACATCGAGCACGCGGAGGACGTGACCGACCCGGCCACGCGCGCCGCCATCCTCGCCGCCGCGGAGACCGAGGCCGCCTTCCTCGCGGGCATCGGCGCCTCCTTCCTGGTCGCCGGGCTCCCGATGCGCCGCAACAACGCGCAGGGCGACGGCCTCGCGCCGGTCGACCTCGCAACCGCGGCGCCGATCGCCGACATCGCCAACGAGGTCGGCGCGATCACGAAGCGGCACGGCGTGACCCTCGCCCTGCACACCGAGAGCCACTCGGTGTTCTGGACGCCGCGCGACGTCGACCTGTTCCTGCTGCTGACCGACCCGTTCCTCGTCGCGTTCTGCCCGGACACCGGCCACATCGTGCTCGGCGGGGGCGACCCGGTCCAGCTCGTCTCGCGCCACCGCGAGCGCGTCGTCATCGCGCACTGGAAGGACGCCGCCGGCGCCTTCCGCGAGCACGCGCTCGTGGACGAGGGCATCTGGGAGCGGCACCGCCCGTACTTCCGCGCCGCAGGCCAGGGCATCGTCGACTGGCCCGCCTTCGCGGCGACTCTCGCCGGGATCGGCTACGAGGGCGGCATCCTGCTGGAGCTCGACGCCGCCTCCGACCCGGTCGGGCAGCTCATCGCGGCACGCACCTACCTGGAGGACGCCACCGCCGGCATCCTCTGACCCACCCCACCGCCAAGAGTGGACAGACGCACCACAACAACAAGGAGAGAATGACGTGAACATCTCACGCAGCACCAAAGGGCAACGGCGCCGCTCCATCGCACGACGGACGAGCATCGCCGTCGGAGCAGCCGTCGCCGCGGCCGTCGCACTGACCTCGTGCTCGCTGTCGCCGAGCGCCTCGGGCAGCGGCAGCAACACCCTCACCGTCGCCATCTGGAAGGGCTACGGCGCCGACCTGCCCTGGGTCGCCACCGACTTCAAGAAGGAGACGGGGGCCACCCTCAAGTTCCAGTACATCGACTCCGAGTCGAACGAGCTGCAGCTGGTGAACAAGGCCAACGGCGGCATCGACGTCGCCCTGCCGAACATCCAGTACATCGGCCAGGGCATCGACCAGGGCATCTTCCACGAGCTGGACACCGCCAAGCTGACGAACTACAACGACTTCTACCCGGACTTCTCCGGCCGCAAGGAGATCCGCAAGGACGGCAAGCTCTACGGCGTCCCGTGGACCTGGGGCAGTACTGGCCTGTTCTTCGACGGCAGCAAGGTGACGCCGACGCCCGACTCGCTCAGCGTGCTGTGGGACCCGAAGTACAAGGGCCAGATCGCGCTCATCGACGACGCGACCGTGCTCGTCCCGATCACCGCCCTGTACCTCGGTGAGGACCCGCAGAACCCCGACATGGCGAAGGTCACGCCGGCGCTGCAGAAGCTGAAGGACAACGCCAAGCTGCTGTACTCGTCCACCGACGACCTCGCCAAGGGCATCGCCAGCGGCGCCATCGTCGCGGGGATCGCGAACTCCGACGGCATCGGCGGCCTGATCGACGCCAAGGCGCCGGGGACCACGAACTTCAAGTACGAGATCACCAAGGAGGGCGCGGTCGGCTGGATCGACAACTGGGCGATCGCGGCCAAGACGCAGCACCTCGACCTCGCCTACAAGTGGCTGAACTACATGACCGGCAAGGACTTCCTCACCAAGTGGGC
This sequence comes from Leifsonia sp. NPDC056824, assembly GCF_042789575.1. NCBI lineage: Bacteria > Bacillati > Actinomycetota > Actinomycetes > Micrococcales > Microbacteriaceae > Leifsonia > Leifsonia sp. NPDC056824. The sequence goes on from NZ_JBHUAV010000003.1 coordinate 466,854, forward strand.
GAACACCCCCGCCGACTCCTCGCCGGCCCCGGCGAACAAGTCGGTCGTCGCCGCGCTCGAACCGGCCACGCTGGACCGCCTCCAGGCGAACCCCGACAAGATCTCGAGCCTCGCGCTGCAGCTCCCGCAGCCCGCGGACCGGCTCCAGTCGTGGGTCGACGCCTGGACGCAGGTGAAAGCCGGCTCCTGATGACCACCGCCCCTCTCTCCCTGGCCCGCCGTCCCCGGCGGCGGGCCAGGGGGGCCCTGGGCACGGGCTTCCTGCTCACCCCCGGCGGCCTCCTGCTCGTCCTGTTCGCCCTGCTCCCGCTGGTCGCGCTGCTGATCATCGGGTTCACGAACGGCTCCGGCGGCTTCACCGTCGAGAACTTCACGGAGATGTTCTCGAGCGCGGTGTATATGTCGCTGCTGAGCCGGACGCTGCTGATCGCGTTCTGCGTGACCGTGGTCAGCATCGCGCTGGCCTGGCCGGCGGCGTGGGCGCTGGCCCGTTACACGAGCCCGCGGGCGAAGCCGCTGATCCTCGGGTTCGTCATCATCCCGTACATCACGTCGCAGCTGCTGCTGATCTACGGGTTCGTCAGCCTCATCCAGGCCGGTGGGCCGGTGATGTCGTTCCTGTCCTCGATCGGGCTCGCCGACCCGCAGGCGTCGATCATGTACACGCCGGCGGCGAACATCCTCATGCTGATCCAGGAGTCCATCCCCACCGCGATCCTGGTGATGTACTCGGCCTCCGAGCAGATCAGCGGGTCGGTGCTGGAGGCCTCCCGCACCCTGGGCGCGTCGAAGGGCTTCGTGTTCACGCGGGTCATCTGGCCGCTCAGCTCGGCGATGATCGGCGTGAACTTCGCCCTCACTTTCGTGCAGACCGTCGGGGCGTTCGCCGAGCCCGCCATCCTCGGCGGCCCCAACGGGCAGATGCTCGGCAACACCATCTCCGCCCAGCTCTCCGCGGGAGTCCACCAGCAGTTCGCGGTGGCGATGTCGCTGGTGCTGCTGGTGACGTCGCTGGCGATCGTCGGAGGCGTGACCGGGCTGCTGTCGTGGTCGCGCTCCGCGTTGTCGGGTGTCTCGAAGGCGGGCCGGCCGCGCGTGGAGAGCGTCGCTGCGCAGACCCTCATCGCCGAGGATGCGCTGACCACAGAAGGAGTCCTGCGATGAAGACCGCCGTCCTGCCCCGGCTGATGAAGGTCTGGCTGTTCGTGGTGCTGGTCGTCCTGGCACTGCCGCTGCTGGCCATGACCGCGCTCAGCCTCAACCAGTCCCGGTACGGCACGTTCCCGTTCCACTTCACCCTCGACTGGTACGCCAACCTCTCGCACGATCAGGCCCTCGTGGACGCGCTGCTCACCAGCCTCAACCTGGCGACGCAGGCGACGATCTTCGCCGTCATCGTCGGCACGCTGCTCTCCCTCGGGATGGCCCGCAGCCGCATCTACATCACGGCTCCGATCAACAGCCTCCTGCTCGCCCTGCTCACGGTCCCTGCGCTGATCCTCGCCGCCGGGTTCGTCGTGGTGTTCGGCTGGCTGGGCCTCGGGTCGAGCACGCTCGGGCTGATCCTCGCCTCGATCGTGACCTCGCTGCCGTTCGTCGTGCTGATCGTCTCCGGCCGGCTGCGCGACCTGAACCCGAATTACGCGGAGGCGGCGCACTCGCTCGGCGCCGGCCCGCTGCGGACGTTCCTGACCATCACCATCCCGCTGATCGGGCCGTCCATCATCGCGGGAGGCCTGCTGGCCTTCGTGATCACGTTCAACAACTTCGCGATCCAGCTCTTCCTCGCCCCGATCGGGGTGTCGACGCTGCCGGTGCAGATCTACTCGATGGTCCGCCTCGGCGTGACGCCCGACGTGGACGCGCTGGCGACGATCATCATCCTCTCCACGGTGCTGCTGGTGGTCATCCTCAACTGGCTGTCCGGCAACGCCGCCAAGCTCTTCACGACCTCTACGAACAAAGGAAACTGATGGCCGAGCTCACTGTGACGGGTGTGTCGAAGACGTTCAACGGCACCCGCGTCCTCGAACCGCTGGACCTCCGCGTCGGCGATGGCGCCTTCTGCTGCATGCTGGGCTCCTCCGGGTCCGGCAAGTCCACTCTGCTGCGCATCGTCGCCGGCCTGGAGGACCCCGACGGCGGCTCCATCCGGGTCGGGTCGCGCGATGTGACCCGGCTCTCGGTGGAGAAGCGCAACATCGGGTTCGTCTTCCAGAACTATGCGCTGTTCCCGCACCTGTCGGTGCTGGCCAACGTGATGTACGGGCTCCGCGCCCGCCGCACTCCGCGGGCGGCGGCGAAGAAGAAGGCGGAGGACATGCTGGGCCTGGTCGGCCTCGGCGACTTCGGCGGACGCTCCCCGGCCCAGCTCTCCGGAGGCCAGCAGCAGCGGGTCGCGCTGGCGCGGGCCCTCGTGACCTCCCCGGACCTGTTGCTGCTGGACGAGCCGCTGTCCGCGCTGGACAAGAAGATCCGCGGCGAGATGCAGCGCGAGCTCAAGCGCATCCACCGGGAGACCGGGCTGACGACGATCATGGTCACCCACGACCAGGAGGAGGCGATGGACCTCGGCGACCAGGTGATGATGCTCGACCGCGGTGTGGTCCAGCAGAACGACACCCCCGAGTCGCTGTACCGGACTCCTGGGAACCGGTTCGTGGCGCAGTTCCTCGGCGGCCAGCCCCTCGGCACCGGCGTCGTCCACGGCTCCGGCCGGGCCGCGCGGGTGGCGATCGGCGGGCTGTCGCTGACGACGGCGCAGGACGACCTCCGCGAGGGCGACCGCGTCGACGTGCTGGTCATGGCCGAGCGTGTGCGCATCCTCGCGGAGGACGCGGCCTCCACGCCGGGGTCGGCCACGGGTGTGCTGCGCGCGGTCGACTTCTTCGGGCCGTTCGCGCGGGCCGAGATCGTCGCGGGCGACCTCCGCATCCCGGTCACCATGCTCTCCCAGGCCGCCGAGGCGCTGACCCCCGGTCAGCAGGTCGGCTTCACCATCGCCCCCGAAGGCCTCCACGCCTTCGCCTGACCGCCGAAACGTGACTAATCGCGGGAATCCGACCTCGGATTCCCGCGATTACTCACGTCTCGTCGGCTTGGACGGTCCGGCGGCGGGCCTGGGGGTCGGTGAGGAGGGTCGGGTTGTCCGGGCGCTGCTCGACCGAGCCCCGGCCGGGCGGGAGGCTGCGGACCTCCTCGTCGGCGATCGGGTCGAGCAACTGGGTCACGATCGCGGGGCCCGGGTGTACGTGATCTCCTGAAAAGGAAGACGCGACCAAATCTCCTGCCGAACGGGGTTCGGAAGGAGATCCAGTGAGTGTCGGGCCCAAATCTCCTGCGGAGAAGTGCGCGCGCGGAAGCCGGACGTCACGTCTCGTCGGCTTGGACGGTCCGGCGGCGGGCCTGGGGGTCGGTGAGGAGGGCCGGGTTGTCCGTGCGCTGCTCGACCGAGCCCCGGCCGGGCGGGAGCCGCCGGACCTCCTCGTCAGTGATCGGGTCGAGCAGCTGGGTCACGATCGCGGGGTCCGGGTGCAGGAAGGGCCGGTCCCAGAACGGGACGGTCGCCCGCGCCACGTCCGTCAGCCCGAGCTCGTTCTGCTGGGTCAGCAGCCGCTCCAGGAGGGCGGCGAGCCCGAGTTGCCGAGCGTCCGCGTCTCCTGCGGCGAGCACCGCGTCGACGTGGGGCTGCAACTCGCCCGCGCGGGGGAGCGCGGCGAAGAGGGTGCCGAACCACTTCGCGTACGGAGGCCAGCGCCGCTCCAGCAGGAAGGCCAGGTGCATCGCCACCTGGGTCAGCCGCGCGCCGATGATGCGCGCGCCGGCGTCGTCGCCCAGCTCGGCTGCCCGGCCCATCAGCGGCAGCTCCTCGGCGAGCCGCGCCCAGTCGCAGGCGAGCACATAGCGCCAGATGTCGTCCGGATACCAGTCGAGCGCTTGCCGCGCCCTCCCGAGCTCGCCGTCCGCGTCGACGAAGACCGGCCCGGCCACCACTTCGAGCACCGCCTGCCCGGTGAGCGAGAGCCAGTCGGAGGTCGAGACGCCCGCACGCGGGTCGAAGCCGAGGCGTGACCGGAGGAACCGCGGCACCGAGTTCACGTCGACGTGGTGGCGCGGGCGGGTCTCGCCCGTGAGCGCGAACCGCGTCGGCAGGCCGTCGAAGGTGTCCGGCAACGCCTGATCGAGGGAGGCGGAGACCTCCTCGATCGCGTCATCGGCGACGAACAGCTGCAGCCGGAGTCCCCAATCGTGATCGCGCGACCTCGCGTCGTCCAGGCCGAGGACGTCCGAGCCCGGGCCGAGCCGTCCCGCTGCGTAGGGGAGGCCGGGGAAGCGCGAGGCGAGCAGGGGCCCGACGATCTGCCGGTGGTACGCGCGAGCGAGGGCGATGCCCGTCGTGGTGTCGTCGATCACACCTCCATCGTGCCGCGGGAGGCGTGCGTCAGGCGCGGTACACGCTGCGGCCGTCGATGAACGTCTCGACCACCCGGGCGGCGTCGAACGAGCGCCCGTCCGAGATGTCGCTGTCCAGGAGGACGAGGTCGGCGGCGAACCCGGGTGTCAGCCGTCCGGTGGTCGCCTCCAGCCGGCCGATCCAGGCCGCCGTTCCGGTGTAGGCGTCGAGCACGGTCGCCGCCGGCAGCGCCTCCGACGCCAGCAGCGGCTCGCTGAGCGCCTGCCCCGTCGCGTGCGGATCCGTGGAGGGCGCCAGCCGCGTCGTGCCGGTGTGCATCGCCCACAGCGGGTTCGGGTCGGACACCGGCCAGTCGCTGCCGCCGACGATGCGTGCGCCGTGTCGCCGCAGCGACTCGAACGGGAAGTGCCTGCCTGCCCGGTCGTCGCCCATCATCGGCAGCTTGCGCTCCACGATCTCGGTGTCCGTGCGCGCCCACAGCAACTGCGCGTTCACGGTGACGTCGAGCTCGGCGAACCGGTCGACGTCGGCGCTGTCCACCACGTCGAGGTGCGCGAGCTGGTGGCGGCCTCCCGCCGGCCCGTTGACGGACCGGGCGTGCGCCACGGCGTCGAGGCACTCGCGCACGGCGCGGTCGCCCACCGCGTGAAGGTGCACGTCGAAGCCGCGGGCATCCAGCTCGGCGACGATCGTCGCGAGCTCCTGGGCAGGGATGAACGAGTCGCCGCGCACGCCTGCCTCGTCGCTGTAGTCGTCGAGGAGGGCGGCGGTGCGGTTCTCGATCATGCCGTCCTGCATGATCTTGACGGTGCCGGCCTCGATCCGCCCGGCCTGCGCAACGCGCTCCCGCCGCGCCTCCAGGTCGGCGAGCTGTTCCAGGCCGCGGTCGCGGTCCCACCACTGGCAGAGCACCACTCGGGCGGAGAGCGTGCCCTGCCGCGCCAGATTCAGGTAGGCGTCGAGCGAGTCCGGTCCGAGCTCGCTCTTGCCCACGGCGGCGTCGTGCCAGGTGGTCACGCCGACCGAGTGGAGGCGGTGCTGGGCGGCCAGGATGGCCTCCTCCACGGCGCCGGGGCCGGGCTCGGGGAGGATCGGGTCCAGCGCCTGCATCGCGGTGTCGAGCAGCACGCCGGTGAGCGCGCCGCGCTCGTCGCGCACGAAGCGGCCGCCCAGCGGGTCGGCGGCGTCCGGCGCGATCCCGGCGGCCTCCAGAGCCCGGGAGTTGACCCAGACGCCGTGGCCGTCGTGGCTGGTGAGGATCACGGGCCGGTCGGCCTCCACGCCGTCGAGCAGCTCGCGCGTGGGGAGGCCGCCCGGGAAGACGTCGCCGTACCAGCCGACGCCGACGATGACGTCGAGTTCGGGATGCGCGGCCGCGTACCCGGCGATGATCCGCAGGTACTCGTCGGCGTCGTGCACGGGCATGAGGTCGATGCCGAGCAGCGAGGCACCGGCCATCGGCGGGTGCACATGCGTGTCGTGGAAGCCGGGGAGCAGGGAGGCGCCGGCCGCATCGCGGACGACCGTGCCGGCACCCCGCAGTGCCGCCAGCTCGTCGTCCGCCCCGACCGCCGCGATGAGCCCGTCACAGACGAGCACGCCGCCGTCCTGCCAGCCGCCGTCGCCGAGGTACAGGCGGGCGTTGGTGAAGTGCAGACTCGTCATCGGCGTCCCTTTCGCGCTCACCGACCAGTCTCGGCGGCGGCGCTGGATCACGCAAATAGTTTCGACTGGATCAGTTCATCATCCGAGCAGATGCGTGTCCGAAACGTCAGATCACGCGCGCACAGGCTCCGGGTTGAGCGCCTCCGCGACCACCTGCGCCGCGATGTCGCTCACCGCGCGCGCCCGGGCGGTCGCCCGCACCGACCGCATCGCCGCCAGCACGACGGGGAGGGCGGGGACGCTGTCCGCGATCGGCAGCGCAGCCACCCGGTGGCCGTCGTAGCTGAAGTCGTGCCGCGGTCGCTGGTTGAGGATCGAGAAGCCGTGCCCGTGCGCCACGAACGCGCGCACCGTCTCGTAGTTGAGCGAGCGGTGCCGGATCTCCGGCTGCAGCCCGGCGCCGGCGAGGATGCCGAGGAAGTACTCCCGGCTGTGCGGCAGGTCGAGCAGGATCATCGGCTCCCGCGACAGCTCGCGCAGGAACACCTGCGGCGACGCGGCGAGCGGATGGTCGGCCGGCAGGATCACATGCGGGGGAGCGTCCGACAGCACCGCCGTGCGGATGTCGTTGCCGAATCCGAAGTCGTAGCCGATCAGCAGCTCCACCCGGCCGCTGCGCAGTGCGGCCCTGGCGCCGTCGGTGTCCAGCTCGTCCACCTCGATGTCGAGGTACGGGTGCTCGGCGCGCACCCGGCTGACGATCGCGGGGAGGATGAACGGCGCGAGCGTCACGAAGCAGCCGATCCGGATGGTGCCGCGCACCTGGTTGTCGATGCCGCGCGCGGTGTCGAGCGCCTCCTCCAGGTTGAGCAGGAGCGCCCGGGCGTCGCCGAGGAACTGCTGCCCGGCCGGCGTGAGGGTCAGGCCGCGCGAGCGCTGGCGGATGAAGAGCTGCGCGCCGACCTGCTGCTCGAGTTGCGCGATGGCCGACGAGACGGCGGACTGGGCGACGAACAGCTCTTCGGCGGCGCGGGTCATCGAGAGGTGCGTGGCGGCCTCGATGAAGTAGCGGAGCTGCGCCAGGGTGACATCCGGCTTCTTGCTCATGGGAGGCCTCCATTACGACCAGGTTTCGGCACTGTTTCCTGCGGCGCGGTATCTCTCCAAGTGATGCAGTGCTTCAGGCAACCTTAGTTGATTGATGCGCCCGAAAGGCAGAGGCTTCTATGCCAAGCCCCCAGGCCACGACGAGGAGCACATCCATGACCACAGAGGTCCGCAGCGACGCCCTCGGCGTCGAGACCCGCACCATCGACTACATCCCCGAGGACGAGCGGCACGGCAAGGCCCGCAACCTGTTCACGATCTGGTTCGGCGGCAACATCATGATGCTGTCGATCGCGACGGGCCTGCTCGCGACCGCGGTGTACGGCCTCCCGATCTGGGCGGCGATCGTGGCGCTCGTCGTCGGCAACCTGATCGGCGGCGTCGTGATGGCCCTGCACGCGGCGCAGGGGCCGCAGATGGGCGTGCCGCAGATGCTGCAGACCCGGGCGCAGTTCGGGTCGTACGGCAGCCTCCTGGTGGTCGTCATCGTGGTCGGGATGTACGTGGCGTTCTTCGCCTCGAATGTGATCCTGGGCGGCCAGGCGCTCGACTCGCTCACCCACCTTGGCGCGTTCTGGTCGACCGTGATCGTCGGCCTGATCAGCGTCTTCGGCGCCGTGTTCGGCTACCGGCTGCTGCATGTGTTCGGGACGGTGATGAGCGTCGTCGCCGGCCTCACCATCGCCATCGTCTTCGTCTACATCTTCGCCGCGGGCACCCTCCCCGCGAGCGCCATCGACTACGGCTCGGTCACCGCCGCCGGCATCATGGGCACCATCTCGGTCGCCGCGCTCTGGCAGATCGCGTACGCGCCCTACGTGTCCGACTACACGCGCTACATGCCGAAGGACACCGGCGTGCGCGCCGCGTTCTGGGCGACGTTCGCCGGCTGCGTGGCGGGCTCGGTCATCCCGATGGTGCTCGGCTCCATCGTCGGCGCGGCCTTCCCGAAAGACGACGTCGCGACCGGGCTCAGCGCCCTCATCCCCGGGATCGCCGGGCTCGCGATGCTCGTGTTCGGCGTGGGGATCAGCGTCAGCAACGGGATGAACCTCTACTGCGGCAGCCTCGCCATCATCACCATCGGGCAGACGCTGTTCCCGAAGTGGATCCCGCGGGCCGTCACCCGCGGCGCCATCGCGGTCATCCTCTTCCTCGTCGCGCTGGTCCTCGGCTTCGCCTTCTCGGCCAACTTCCTGGTCAACCTGTCGAACCTGATGATCCTGCTGCTCTGCGTGCTCATCCCGTGGACGGCCGTCAACCTGGTCGACTACTACGCGGTCAAGCACGGCAAGTACGACATCCCCTCGCTGTTCCGGCAGGACGGCGGCGTCTACGGCCGGATCAACCGCAACGCGGTGGTCTGCTACGTGCTGGGCGTCCTCATCCAGCTGCCGTTCATCAACACCGCCTTCTACACCGGGCCGATCGCGACCGCGCTCGGCGGCGTCGACATCTCGTGGATCGTCGGCCTGGCCGTGATCTGCCCGCTGTACTACGCGCTCATGAAGTGGGCGCCGTCGAAGGCGGCGGCGCCGACCGCGGTCTCCGCCTCCCTCCCCACCCCCGTCGCAGGAGCAGAATGACCCACGATCCAGCAGCACAGGCCGCCGCCGAGTACGACTACGTCGTGGTCGGCGGCGGCACTGCGGGCGGCATCGTCGCCGCGCGCCTCTCCGAGAACCCGGACGTGACGGTCGCGCTCCTGGAGTGGGGGCCGAGCGACCGCGACGAGGGCCGCGCCCGCGAGCTCCGGCGCTGGGAGGAGATGATCGGGAGCGAGTACGACCTCGACTATCGCAGCGTGCCGCAGGAGCGCGGCAACTCGTACATCCGGCAGACCAGGATGCGGATCCTCGGCGGCTGCTCGACCGCGAACACCATGATCGCGTGGCGGCCGCTCGCGTCCGACCTCTCCGAGTGGGTGGAGGCGGGGGCGACCGGGTGGGATGCGGCGAGCTTCCAGCCCTACTTCGACCGGCTCGCCATCCCGGTGCACCCGGTCGGCGCGGCGGACCGGAACCCGTTCGTCGCGGATGTGGTCGCCTCCGCCGTCTCGGCCCTCGGCCTCCCGCTGCAGGAGCGCTGGAACGACGGCCGCATCGACACCCTGGCGCGCGGCGCCGGCTTCTTCGAGGTGGGCTACGACCCGGCGACGAACGTGCGCGGGTCGAGCTCCATCCACTACCTCCACGACGTGATGGACGACCGGGAGTCGCTGGACGTGATCACGGGCGCGCGGGCCTCGCGGATCGTGCTGGACGGCGGCCGCGCGGTCGCGGTGCACTACCGCGACGCGTCCGGCATGCTGCGCGAGGTCAGGGCGCGGCGCGAGATCGTGCTCGCCTGTGGCGCGATCGACACCCCGCGGCTCCTGCTGCTGTCCGGGATCGGCCCGGTGCCGGTGCTCGCCGCAGCGGATGTTCCGCTCGTGCACGAGCTGCCGGGCGTGGGGGAGAACCTCCAGGACCACGTCGAGGGCCTGGTCGTGTGGGAGGCCGTGTCGGCGCCGCCCGCCGTCTCGGCCTCCGGCTGGGACGCCGGCGCGATGGTCGGCGTGGACGGCGACCCGGCGCGCGCGGACGTGCTGATGCACTTCCCGGTGGAGCCGGTGGTCGACCATCCGCGCGCCCGCGGCGTCGTCTTCCCGCCCGCCATCGTCGCCATCGCGCCCAATGTCGCGAAGCCGCACAGCCGAGGCCGCGTCACCATCGCCTCCGCCGACCCGGACGCGCCGCCCGTGATCGACTACCGCTACTTCACGGACGCCTCCGGCCACGACGAGCGGATGCTGGTCGCCGGGGTGCGGCTGGCGCGCCGGATCGCCGAGGCCGAGCCGATGCGCGGCCACCTGGTGCGGGAGGTCTTCCCCGGCCCCGACGTCCAGACCGACGAGGAGCTGTCGGCCGTGCAGCGCGACATCCACCAGACCGTCTACCATGTGAGCGGCACCTGCCGGATGGGCGCCGCCGACGACGACCTCGCGGTCGTCGACCCGGCGCTGCGCGTCCGCGGCATCGACGGCCTCCGCATCGCGGACGCGTCGATCTTCCCGACGCTGACGTCGGTCAACCCGGTCATCACCGTGATGATGGTCGCCGAGCGGGCGGCCGACCTCCTCGCCGCCCCCACCCCCACCTAGCCGCCCACCCGCCTCGCCCTCTCCTCGCTAACGGAGGAGTTCTCGCCCCACGAGGCCGCAGACTCCTCCGTTACCTGCTTTCACGGCACCTCCCGTGCCTGATGTCCTCCGTTACCGACGGCGTCGCTAACGGAGGACATCCACCGGCAGCGGCCCCGGGATGGCAGTTAGCGGAGGAGATCCCGGCTTGGTGGGCCGGGATCTCCTCCGTTCGCTGCGCGGGAGGGGCGGGCGGGGGCCGGGTCAGTCGCGGATCGGCTCGAGGAGGACCTCGGGGCCGGGGGCGACGCGGCGGTCACGGGCGCGCTGCCAGAAGTAGCCGGCCAGGGCCAGGACGCTGATGACGATCAAGGTGCCGACGGTGAAGCCTTCGAAGGTGGGACGGTCGACACCCCAGGTGTCGACGAAGTCGTACTTGAGACCCAGCAGCCCCTCGAGCGTGCCGGGGAAGACCGCCACCCAGGAGCCGAGCAGCACCCACGCGTAGATGATCACGACGGCGGTCCACAGCCCGCCGCGGCCTCCCGGGACCCGGAAGGGACGCTCGACGTCCGGGTACTTCCGGCGCAGGCGGATGATGGACGGGAAGATCACCAGGTACGACAGCAGCAGCGTCGAGATCGCGACCGTCAGCACCACGGTGAACACCGCGGCGGTGCTGCCCTTGAGCAGCAGCGTCGCCGCGACGCAGAACACCGTGGCCACGATCCCGGAGAGCAGGTTCATCCGCACCGGGGTGCCGAAACGCTTCGAGAAGACGCCGAAGTAGCGGAAGAACGCACCGTCCGCGCCGGCGGCGGCCTGCACGCGGTCGGAGGCGATCATCCACGCGCTCGCCTGGGTGAGCACCACGAACACGAACAGCAGCGCGGCGATGAACATCACCGGGCCGGTCGCGATGCCGTAGACCGAGAAGACCTCCTTGAACGCGTCGAGCAGGCCGCTGGCGCCCTGGACCTTGTTCGCCGGGAGCACGGCCAGGATGGCGAAGATCGGCACGAGGTAGCACAGGATCGAGATGATGCCGGAGGAGGTGATCGCGCGCGGCACGTCGCGCTGCGGGTTCCGCATCTCCTCGGCCGCGCCGTTGGGCGCCTCGAAGCCGACGACCGCGAACAGGATCACCGGCGTCACCGCGAGGAACCCGCCGAGCGTCGGCGAGAACGCCCCGGCCGCATACCCGTGCACGCCGTTCTTGACGGCGTAGACGGCCACCGTGACGACGAACACCACCAGCAGCAGGATCTTGATGATCGCCCCGGCGGCGACGATGTGCTTGCCGTACTGGAGGCCGATGATCGCGGTGCCGATGGCCAGCCAGATGAACACCAGCTTGAAGACGATGTCCCCTGCACTGCCCTCCGGGAGCGGGGCGATGTAGGCGCCCCAGGTCGCGGCGGAGATGAACACCAGCGAGCCGCCCATCCAGAGCGGGTTGGTGATCCAGTAGAACAGCGTCGCGATCGCCGCCGTCAGCTTGCCGAACGCGAGCCGCACCCAGACGAACGGGCCGCCCTCGTCGTGGAATGTGCTGCCGAGCTCGGAGATGACGAGCGCGTAGGGGAACAGGAAGGTGAGGCCGATCACGGCCGTCCAGGTGAACGCCTCGGCGCCGCCTCCCGCCGCGATCTGCGCGACCGTGTCGATGGAGATGACGGCGCTGATCGACAGGAAGACGATGTCGAGCCGGCCGAGGGTCTTGCGGAAATGCTGGGTTCGGATGTTCGAGGTCTGGAGCTTCGTGTCGGTCATCGGGGACTCCTTCGTCCTTGCATTCTCTTCGGGTGGGACTGGCGGGGGAAATCGGCCGGGGGACGCCCGGCCGGTGGGGCTACCCGGCCGCGCTGAACGCGCGATCCAGGCGGAGGATCTTCTCGGCACGGCCGAGGCGCGGGAGGTCGCTGCCGTCGCGGACGACGCGGCCGGCTTCCTCGAACTCGTCGAGGAAGCCGGCCGCCCAGGACACGTCCTCGGCGGAAGGGGCCATCACCTCGTTGACGATGCCGACCTGCGACTCGCGCAGGCAGAGCCGCCCGGTGAGGCCGAGCGCGGCGGCCGACCGCGACTGCTCAGTGACGATCGGCGTGCCGTCGAGCACCGACGGCCCGTCGATCGGGCCGGGGAGGCCGCCGACGCGGCTCGCGACGACGAGCCGCGAGCGCGGGTAGGCCAGGGCGGCGTCCGAGTTGGCGACGCCCGTATCGCGGCGGTAGTCGCCGCTGCCGAACGCCAGCCGGAAGGCTCCTGCCGAGCGGGCGATCAGGGCGGCGTTCTCGATGCCCAGGGCGGACTCGATGAGGGCGACCACCGGTGTGGCGCCGCCGAGCCGCTCGGCGGTCTCCGTGACGTGGGCCGCCTCCTCGGTCTTGGCGAGCACGACGCCGAGCAGCCCGGGGAGGCCGCGCAGCCGTTCCACATCCCCGGCCCAGAAGGCCGAGGTGCGGTCGTTGACGCGCACCCAGGCCGCACCGCCGGACTCCAGGAACCGTGCGACGCACTCCCGCTCGACCTCCTTGCGGGACGCGTCGATCGCGTCCTCCAGGTCGATGACGACGGCGTCGGCGGCCGAACCCGCGACGGCCACCGCGTCGAGGCGTGTTGCCGCCAGGAGCAGCCAGGAGCGGGCGACCTCGGGAGGCACCCGGGTGGTCGTGCGCGGCGTGGCGTCGAGCTGCATTGTCATGGCCGGCCTCCTACGCGTGCTGGAACCATGTGGTCTTGAGGCCCACGTAGTTGTCGATGGCGTGCCGGGAGAGGTCGCGGCCGAAGCCGGACTGTTTGAACCCGCCGAACGGGGTCGTGGAGCCGAGCGCGTCCACCGTGTTCACCGAGACGGTGCCGGCGACCAGCCGCTCGGACACCCGGTGGGCGCGAGAGAGGCTGGAGGTCCACAGCGACGCGGCCAGCCCATAGTCGGTGGCGTTCGCCGCGCGCACGGCGTCATCCTCGTGGTCGAACGCCTGGACCACGACCAGCGGGCCGAAGACCTCGTCGCGGTGCAGCGAGTGCGAGAGCGGGAGGCCGGCGACGATCGCCGGTTCGATGAACGCGCGCGAGCCCTGCCGCTGGATGCGCTCGCCGCCGATCAGCTCGCCGTCGCGCGCCGCCGCCTCGATCGCGGCGGCGACGCCGTCGGCGTGCGACTCGGAGACGAGCGCTCCGTTGCCGCTGGCCGGGTCGAGCGGGTCGCCGGAGCGATACGCCTCGGCGGCGGCCGTGAGCAGCCCGACGAACTCGTCGTACACGGGACGCTCGACGAAGATGCGCGAGTTGGCGGAGCAGACCTCGCCCTGGTTGTAGAACGCGCCGAACGCGGCCTTCTCGGCGGCCAGCGCCAGGTCCTCCACGTCGGCGAAGATCAGGTTGGAGCTCTTGCCGCCGGCCTCCAGGCTCAGCCGCTTCAGGTTGGACTCGCCCGAGTAGGTCAGCAGCTTCTTCGCGACCGCGGTCGAGCCGGTGAACGTGAGGGCGTCGACGTCCGGGTGGAGGCCGAGCGCCCGGCCGATCACCGAGCCGGGGCCGGGGACGACGTTGAGCACGCCCGCCGGGATGCCGGCCTCCAGCGCCAGCTCGCCGAGGCGGAGGGCGGTGAGGCTCGTCGTCTCCGCGGGCTTCAGCACGACGCTGTTGCCGGCGACCAGTGCGGGCGCGAGCTTCCAGGCTGCGATGTCGAGCGGGTAGTTCCACGGCACGATCGCGGCGACGACGCCGAGCGCGACCCGGCTGACGATCGCGGTCGAGCCGGGGGGAGTGGAGGGCACCTCGTCGGTGAGCTTGTCGGCGAGCTCGCCGTACCAGCGGAAGGTCGCCGCGGTGCCGGGGACGTCGACGGTGCTGGTCTGCGAGAGCGGCTTGCCCATGTCGAGGGATTCGAGGAGGGCGAACTCCGCGGCGTTGTGATCGATGAGGTCGGCGAGCCGCCGGAGGACAGCGCCGCGGTCGGCGGCGTCGCGGCGGCTCCAGGCGCCGGACTCGAAGGCGGCGCGGGCCGCGGCGACAGCGCGGTCGACGTCGGCGGCGCCGCCCCTGGCGACCTCCGCCAGCGCTTCGCCGGTCGCCGGGTTGATCGTGACGAACGTCTCGCCCGAGCTCGCGCCGACCCTGTCGCCGTTGATGAGTGCCCTGCCGTCGATGCGGACGGTTGTGTCGATCGTCATGTCGGAAGAGTACGCACGTCGAGTGCATCGAAACGAGCGTTGAAAAGCGTTCCAGTGGATCGATTGAAGTGATGGAGTGGGCTCAGGCCGCGCAACATGCAATGCCGAAATGGAGTGTTCACGCGCGCGAAACGCACGCGAAGCATCACTTCAACTGATCCAATTCGGCGATTCTCATTGTTTTACAGATTCGCGCTCGGCTGCTGACAATGGCCACACCATCAGTGAAGGAGATCAGCATGTCGAGCCAGGAAATCGAGGTCCTCGTCGTCGGCGCGGGACAGGCCGGTGTGGCGATGAGCGCCCACCTGACCGAGCGCGGCATCCCGCATCTCGTGCTGGAGCGCGGCCGCATCGCCGAGCGCTGGCGCTCGGGACGCTGGGACTCGCTCGTCGCCAACGGCCCCGCGTGGCACGACCGCTTCCCCGGCCTGGAGTTCGACGACGTCGACCAGGACGGCTTCGCCCCCAAGGAGCGCGTCGCCGACTATTTCGTCGCCTACGCCGCCATGACGGAGGCCCCCATCCGCAGCGGGGTGGAGGTGCTGTCGGTCCGCCGCACTGTCGGGGCGCCGGGGTTCCAGGTCGAGACCACGGACGGCAGCTACACCGCCCGCCACGTCGTCGCCGCGACGGGCCCGTTCCAGAAGCCGGTCATCCCCACCGTCATCCCGGCGGCCGCGGGCGTCGAGCAGCTCCACTCCAGCGACTACCGCAACCCCGGCCGGCTCCCGGCCGGCGGCGTCCTCGTCGTCGGCGCCGGCTCCTCCGGCGTGCAGATCGCCGACGAGCTGCGCCGCGCAGGACGGCAGGTGCACCTGTCCGTCGGCCCGCACGACCGGCCGCCGCGCCGCTACCGCGGCCGCGACAACGTGTGGTGGCTGGGAGTCCTCGGCAAGTGGGAGGCCTCCGCCCCCGCCGCCGGCGCCGAGCATGTGACCATCGCGGTCAGCGGCGCGCGCGGCGGCCGCACCGTGGACTTCCGCGAGCTGGCCGAGAGCGGCATCACGCTCGTCGGCCGCACGCAGGACTACGCCGACGGCGTCCTCCGGTTCGGCGGCGACCTGGCCGCCAACATCCACGCCGGCGACGCCAACTACCTCTCGGTGCTCGACGAGGCGGACGCGTACATCGAGCGCAACGGCCTCGACCTCCCCGAGGAGCCGGAGGCCCGCATCCTCGGCCCCGACCCCGCGTGCGTGACCGACCCGGTCACCGAGCTCGACCTCGCGGCGGCCGGGATCACCTCCATCGTCTGGGCGACCGGCTTCGGCGTCGACTACGGCTGGCTGCAGGTGGACGCGCTGGATGCGGCGGGCAAGCCGGTGCACCAGCGCGGCGTCTCGGCTGAGCGCGGCGTGTACTTCCTGGGCCTGCCGTGGCAGTCGCGGCGCGGCTCCAGCTTCATCTGGGGCGTCTGGCACGACGCCGGCTACATCGCCGACCAGATCGAGATCCAGCGCACCTACCTGTCGTACGAGAACGCCGCGGTCGCGGCGGAAGGAGCAGCCGTCTGATGCCGACGCACACCCGCATCCGCCCGTTCAACACCAAGGACACCTATCCCGAGCAGAACCTCGACAACGACCTCTGCCAGGCCGTCGTCGCGGGCGGCGTCGTCTACCTTCGTGGCCAGATCGGCCAGGACCTGGAGACCCGCGAGTCGGTCGGCATCGGCGACGTGGAGGCGCAGGCCGAGAAGGCCATGGCGAACATCGCCATGCTGCTGGAGGAGGCCGGCTCGAGCCTCGACGACATCGTGAAGGTCGTCATCTACCTCATCGACCCGCGCTACCGGGAGGCCGTCTACCGGGTCGTCGGACGCTGGCTGAAGGGCGTGTTCCCGGTCTCCACCGGCATCGTCGTCTCGGCGCTGGCCCGGCCGGAGTGGCTGGTCGAGATCGACGCCACGGCCGTGCTGAGCGCGTCGGCGGCTGTGGGGGGAGGCGCCGAGTGACGTTCTCGATCCTCGCCGTCGACGGAACGGGGGCGATCGGCTCGGCCATCTGCTCCTCCTCGCCCGCGGTCGCCGCCCGCTGCGTGAACCTCGCCGACGGCGTCGGCGGCGCGCACTCCCAGAACATCACCGACCCCCGGCTCGGACCGCAGCTCATCGACGGCCTGCGCGACGGCCGGCCGGTGGAGGAGGTCCTGGCGTGGGTCGTGGACTCCACGCCGGACATCGACTACCGGCAGCTCCTCGTGATCGACCGGAACGGCCGCTCGGCCATCCACTCCGGCTCCCAGGTGCTCGGCCACCACGGCCAGGCGCAGTCTGCGCACGCGGTCGCGGCGGGCAACATGCTCGCGCGCGACGACGTGCCCCAGCTCATGGTGGACGCGTTCGAGTCGGCCGCGGGCGAGCTGGAGGTGCGGCTGCTGGCCGCGCTCCGGGCCGCGGTCGCGGCGGGCGGCGAGGAGGGGCCGGTGCACTCGGCCGGCGTCGCGGTCGTGCGCGACGCCGGCTGGCGGGTCACCGACCTCCGCGTGGACTGGGCGGAGAACCCGGTCGAACTGCTGGGGGAGATCCTGGTGGAGACGTGGCTACCGCAGCGCGATGCCTACGTGACGCGCGGGCTGATGCCGGCGGGAGCGCCCAGCTACGGGGTGCCCGGGGATGAGTGACACTGCGATGAGTGACACCGCGATGAGTGACATCGCGACCGCGACGTCGCTGAAGGACCGCGCCCGCACGCTCGTCGACGCCGACCTCCCGTCGCTCGTCGCGCTCTCGGAGGCGCTGCACGCCGATCCCGAGACCGCCTGGAACGAGCACCGCTCCAGCGCCCGCCTGCAGGAGGCGCTCGCCTCCCGCGGCTTCGCCGTGACACCCGCGTACCTCGGCCTGGACACCGCCTTCCTCGCCACCGCCGGCGCCGGCCCGGTCCGCATCGGCGTCTGCGCCGAGTACGACGCGCTCCCCGGCCTCGGTCACGCCTGCGGCCACAACCTCATCGCTGCGATCGCCGTCGGCGTCGCCTCCGCTCTCGCCCCGCTCGCCGACGAGCTCGGCATCACCGTCGAGGTCTACGGCACCCCCGCAGAGGAGGGCGGCGGTGGCAAGATCGAGCTGCTCGACCGCGGCGCGTTCACCGGCCTCGACCTCGCCGTGATGGCGCACCCCGGCCCGGTGGACGTCGCCGAGGCGCGCCCGTTCGCCGTCGCGCACTCGCACGTCCGCTACGACGGCAAGGCCGCACACGCGGGCGCCTACCCGGAGGAGGGCGTCAACGCCAACGACGCCTTCGTGGTCGCGCAGGTCGCCATCGGGCTGCTGCGCCAGCAGCTCCCGCACTCGGCGCGCGTGCACGGCATCCAGACGGTCGGCGGTCAGGCGCCCAACGCCATCCCGGACCGCACCGAGGGCCGCTGGTACGTCCGTGCCGAGACGCTGGAGGAGCTGGAGCGCATCGAGGAGAAGGTGAACCGGTGCTTCGAGGCGGGCGCGCTCGCCTCCGGCACGACCCTCACGATCACGCCGGAGAGCAAGCCGTACTCCGAGTTCCGCAACGACGAGCGCGCGCTCGCGCTGTACCGGGCGAACGCGGAGGCGCTCGGCCGGGTGTTCGACGGCACGTCCGCCGCGGGCCGGATGAACCGCGCCTCCACCGACATGGGCAACGTGTCGCAGGTCGTCCCCGCCATCCACCCGTACGTCGGCGTCGGCAGCCTCCCGGCCACCAACCACCAGCCCGAGTTCGCCGCCGCGTGCGTCGGCCCGCTCGCCGAGAAGGCGCTGCGGGACGCCGCCGTCGCGCTCGCGCAGACCGTCGTGGAGTTCGTCGCGTGACCACCCGCACCGAGCACGACTCGCTCGGCCCGGTCGAGGTCCCGGCCGACGCCTACTGGGGCGCGCACACGCAGCGCGCGGTGGAGAACTTCCCGATCTCCGGGCGGGGGATCGGGACGTATCCCGAGCTCGTGACCGCGCTGGCGCTGGTCAAGCAGGCGGCCGCGCGGGCGAACGCGGAGATCGGCGTGCTGGAGCCGGCTGTCGGCGAGGTGATCGACGCCGCCTGCCAGGACATCGTGGACGGCAGCCTCCACGAACAGTTCGTGGTCGACCTGATCCAGGGCGGCGCCGGCACCTCCACGAACATGAACGCCAACGAGGTCATCGCGAACCGCGCGCTCGAACGCCTCGGGCATCCGCGCGGGAGGTACGACGTCATCCACCCGCTGGACCACGTCAACCGCAGCCAGAGCACCAACGACGTGTACCCGACCGCCGTCAAGGTCGCGCTCACCATCGGGCTGCGGCGGCTGATCGCCGAGCACGCGGTGCTGGCGGCGGCGTTCCGCGCCAAGGGTGTGGAGTTCCGCGACCATGTGAAGATCGGCCGCACCCAGCTCCAGGACGCGGTGCCGATGACGCTCGGCCAGGAGTTCACGGCGTTCGCGGTGACGATGGACGAAGACAACCTCCGGCTGACCGAGACCATCCCGCTGCTCGCGGAGATCAACCTCGGCGCGACCGCGATCGGCACCGGCATCACCGCCTCGCCCGGCTACGCCACCGCGGTCGTGCGCCACCTCGCCGCGCTGACCGGCCTCCCGCTCGTGACCGCCACCGACCTCATCGAGGCGACCTCGGACACCGGCGTCTTCATGCTGGTCTCCGCCGCGCTGAAACGCGCCGCGATCAAGCTCTCGAAGATCTCCTCGGACCTGCGCCTGCTGTCGAGCGGCCCCCAGTTCGGCTTCGGCGAGCTGCACCTCCCGCCGCGCCAGGCAGGCTCGTCGATCATGCCGGGCAAGGTCAACCCGGTGATCCCGGAGGTCGTCAACCAGGTCGCCTTCGCGATCGCAGGCGCCGACGTGTCCATCACGATGGCGGCCGACAACGGCCAGCTCCAGCTCAACGCGTTCGAGCCGGTCATCGCCAACGCGCTGCTGCAGGGGCTCACCTGGCTGACGAACGCGTGCCGGACGCTGCGGGTGAACTGTGTCGACGGCATCCAGGCCGATGCGGAGCTGCTGCGGGCACGCGTCGCGTCATCGGTCGGGCTGGTGACGGCGCTGACGCCGCGGATCGGCTACACGACGGCCGCGCAGATCGCGCACGAGGCGCTGGAGACCGGGGGAGACGTGCGGGCGGCGATCGTCGGACGCGGGCTGCTGACGGCGGAGGAGTACGACGCGATCACGGACCCGCGGGTGTTGACCGGCATGCGCTGAAACGGCGGGACCGTCGAGTCAGTCCGCGGGGATCACGCGGACGATGCGTTCGAGGCCGGCGAAATCGGCGACGTTGTGCGTGACGATCGCGGCGCCGTGCGCCCGGGCGACCGCAGCGATCATCAGGTCGGCGATCCTCCCGCGCGGCGACCTGCCCGCTGCCTGTACCGCCTCGACGATCCGCCCGTAATACATCGCCGCGACATCGTCGAACGGGAGGCCGCTCCCGAACGCCTGCCGGATCTCCAGGACCTGGAGCTTGCGGTCGGCGAGCACCGACGGGTCGAGCCCGGGCGCCACGAGTCCCTGCTCGAGCTCGGCGTAGGAGACGGAGCAGATCGCGACATCGGTGATCCCCTCCGGGATGACGTACCCGCCGGTGATCAGGACGTTCGAGTCG
This sequence comes from Leifsonia sp. NPDC056824, assembly GCF_042789575.1. NCBI lineage: Bacteria > Bacillati > Actinomycetota > Actinomycetes > Micrococcales > Microbacteriaceae > Leifsonia > Leifsonia sp. NPDC056824. Next base: position 486,857 of record NZ_JBHUAV010000003.1, read on the forward strand.
AGCAGAGCCCTCACTGCCAGGGGTCTCGCAGATCCTGCTCGGCCCGCTGGTCCTGGAGCTCGCGTGCCCAATCCTCGTCGCCGCTGCGCTCGAGCAGCGCAGCGACCCGCTCGACCGGGACCCACGCCGACTCGACGTGAGGCACGACGTCGGCGACAGGACGACCATGGTTGGTCACCACGTAGCGCTCGCCGCTCTGGACGTCGGCGAGCATCTTCGTCGGGTTCTGCCGAAGCTGCCCGACGGTGATGCTGTGGTCATCGATGGTCGATATCATCCCCCCAGGCTACCCGATGCCGTAGACATTTATCTACGATGCTTTTCGACACCCGCCCAGTCCTGCAGCCTTCCCGTGGCCGGGGACCCGCTCTCGTCCAGCCACGGCAGCACCGCCGTCGCGAATGTGGCGCGCACCCGGCTCACGTCGTCCTCCACGGACTCCGCTGCCCAGATCACCTGCTCGCCCGCGTAGATGGAGTCGAGCAGGCGCACCAGCGGCTCCACCGGAGTGGTGCCCACGAGCTCGCCGTCGGCCACCGCCTGCGCGAGCGCGGTGCGGGTGAGCTCGGTGAACTCGCGCGTGCGGCCGAACGCCGAGCGCGGGTCGGAGCCCGGGTGCACCTGGCCCCAGAACGCCACCACCACGCGCGCCTCCTCGCGGGTCACCGCGGAGGTCGGCAGGATCTCCTCCGCGATCGCCAGCAGCGCCGCGAGTCCGCGGGCGTCGCCGGCGCGGGCGGCGATCCGCTCCAGCGTGCGCTCGACTCCCCGCTGGGCCGCTGCCTCCGCGATCTGCTCCACCGAGTCGAAGTAGTGCCAGAGCGTGCCGGGCACCACGCCGAGGTCGGCCGCGACGGAGCGGCCGTGCGTCCCCGCGACGCCGGTGCGCGCGAGCACGCGCAGGTAGGCGTCCACGATGTCGCGGCGGCGCTGGTCGTGATCGACGATCTTCGGCACGCCCCCATCTTGCCCGACGCGCCGTCGCCAACGGAGGACATCCGCCCGCCCAACCCCCCAAACCGCAGCCACCGGAGGACACTCGACCCCTTCAGTCCCCGCCCTCCTCCGCTCGCATCCGCGTCGCGAACGGAGACGCCCGCTCCCAGCCCGCGTCGCCAACGGAGGACATCCGCCCGCCCCGGCCCCGAATCTCCTCCGCAACCCGCCCCAGCCCGGCGTGCCGTCCCGAATCTCCTCCGCTCCCCACCCGCGTCGCCAACGGAGGAGATCCCCCCCCGCGCAACCCCGAAACCGCAGCTACCGGAGGACATCTGGCCTTCGCAGGCGACGATCTCCTCCGCTACTCGCGTCGTCAGCGGAGGACTCCCGCACCCTCCCACGCCCGTCGCCAGCGGAGGGCTCCCGCCCGCTCCCGCCCGCGTCGCGAACGGAGGACATCCGCCCGCCCCGGCCCCGAATCTCCTCCGCGACCCGCCCCCGCCCGGCGTGCTGCCCCGAAACTCCTCCGTTCTCTGCAGGCGCCCTTCCCAATCCGGGTTTTTGACACTACAGTCAATAACCATCGGGATCCACCGACGAAGGAGTTCTGGAATGTCCCTGACGATCGCCACCGCGACCTCCCACCCGCTCGCCGCGCTCACCGGTGCCGAGATCGACCGCGCCCGCCAGGTGTTCGCGGCCGCCGGCCTGGTGACCGAGCACACCCGGTTCACCTACGTCATGCTGCGCGAGCCGCACAAGCGCGACGTCCTCGACCCCGACCGCGCCGCCACGCTGCACCGCGAGGTGGAGGCCCTGCTGCTCGACTTCTCGACCGGCGCCGTCACGCAGGCGGTCGCCGACCTCACCGCGGGGGAGGTCGTCCACACCCGCGAGCTCGACCCCGTCACCGAGGGAACCGCGCCCGTCCTGGACGAGGAGTTCACCCTCGTGGACGAGATCGTCAAGGCCGACGCCGGTTGGGTCGCGGCGCTCGCCAAGCGCGGCATCCACGACGTCAGCACCGTCCGCACCTGCCCGCTGACCGCCGGCCACTTCGACTACGACGACGAGGAGGGCCGCCGGATGTTCCGCGTGCTCGCGTTCGTCCAGCAGAGCCCGTCCGACCTCCCGTGGGCGCACCCGATCGACGGCGTGGTGGCGCACGTCGACACCCTCTCGCGCTCGGTGATCCGCCTGGTCGAGACCCCGATCGACACGGTTCCGCTGGAGTCCGGCGACTATCTCGACCCGGAGGTCACCTGCTCGCTGCGCACCTCGCTCAAGCCGATCGAGATCACGCAGCCGGAAGGCGTCAGCTTCGAGTACCGGGACGGCGTGCTGAGCTGGGAGAACTGGGACCTGCGCGTCGGCTTCAACGGCCGCGAGGGCCTCACCCTCCACGACGTCGCCTTCACCTACCAGCAGGAGCGCCGACCCATCCTGTACCGGGCCTCCATCTCGGAGATGGTCGTCAACTACGCCGACCCGACGCCCATCCACGGCTGGCAGAACTACTACGACGCCGGCGAGTACCAGTTCGGCCGCCTCGCGAACTCGCTGGAGCTCGGCTGCGACTGCCTCGGCGACATCTTCTACCTGGACGCCGTGGTCGCCGACGACTTCTGCAACCCGCGCACCATCACGAACGCGATCTGCATCCACGAGGAGGACTACGGCATCCTCTGGAAGCACACCGACGAGTTCACCCACACCTCGGAGGCCCGCCGCCAGCGCCGCCTGGTCGTGTCGTTCTTCACGACCGTCGGCAACTACGACTACGGCTTCTACTTCTACTTCTACCTCGACGGGACGTTCGAGGTGGAGGCCAAGGCCACGGGGATCGTCTTCACCGGCGCCCACGACGGCGGCGACGACCCGTACTCCACGCCGCTCGCACCGGGGCTCGGAGCTCCGGTGCACCAGCACATGTTCTGCGCCCGGCTCGACATGACCGTGGACGGCGTCGCCAACTCCGTCGACGAGATCGACGTCGCCCGCGTCCCCGTGTCGGAGAGCAACCCGTGGGGGAGCGCGATCGGACGGACCATCACCCGGCTGTCGTCGGAGTCCGGCGCCGTGCGCGACGCCGACGGCTCGGTGGGCCGCGTCTGGTCGATCAGCAGCGCCTCCCGCCGCAACCGCGTCGGCCGCCCGACCAGCTACGTGCTGCACCCGTCGTCGGAACCCGCACTGTTCACCGCGGACGAGGCCCACCAGCGCCGCCGCGCGGGTTTCGCCGCGCACCACCTCTGGGTCACGCAGTACGAGCCGTCCGAGCTGTGGGCGGCCGGCTACGCGGTGAACCTGCACCCGGGCGGCGCCGGCCTCCCCGCGTACGTCGCGCAGGACCGCCCGCTCGACGGCGAGGACATCGTGGTCTGGCACACGTTCGGCCTGACGCACTTCCCGCGCCTGGAGGACTGGCCTATCATGCCGGTCGACTACGCCGGGTTCACGCTGAAGCCGTACGGATTCTTCGACCGGAACCCGACGCTGGATGTGCCGCGGTCGGCGTCGTCGTGCCACTCGGGTGCGGAAGCCTCCGCCTCCTGCGGCGCCGATTGCACCTGCGGCCACTGATGCTCCTCGACGTTGGCGCGCTCGGGGCCTCCACGGTCTCCGCCTGCTGCCTGCTGGGGTCGCCGCGGCCGGTGCGGGTGTGGGTTTCGGCGGGGCTGATGGTGCTGGCGATGCTGGGCTGCGTGCTCGGGTCGTCCGTGCCCGGCGTCGGGTTGGCCGCCATCGTGCTGTCGCTGGCGTCGGCGGGGTTCGCCCTGCAGCGGCGGTCGGGGAGGGTGCCGCCGATGAGTCTGCACCGGGCGCTGGGCGGGGTGACGATGGCGGCGCTGGTAGGGATGTCGCTGGGGATGTCGCGGGGCGGTGCTTCCGGTTCGGCGCACGCGCACGGGGTGTCGCTCGGCGTGATCGTGGTCGCGTTCGTCGCGGGGTACCTCGCGTACAGCGCGTGGCTGCTCGTCACGATGGCGCGGGAGAGTCACCTCACGCGTCGCCGCGGGGCGCGTGGGCTCCTGGAGCTCGGCGAGGTCGCCGGGATGTCGGTCGGCGTCCTGCTGATGGCGGCGATGTAGGCGGGTTCAGCCCTCGCCCGGGCCGGCCTCCGCGATCGCCACCCGCAGCTCGCGAGCGACATCCTCCAGCGACCGCCCCGACCCGACGGCCAGGCCGGCGATGTAGGCCGTGAGCGGCGCCGCCGGACGGGTCACCCCGTGGGCGGCATCCCGCGCGAGGTCGAGCAGCGCGGCCACATCGCCCGGCTCGAGACCCACCCCGAGCCGCCGCGCGGCGGCGCCGGCCCATGCGTCGAGTTCCTGCGGTTCCATCAGTGCTCCTTCGCTCGTTCGAGGTCGTGCCGTTCGTCGATGTCCGCGACCGCGTCGCGGTGGGCGGGGACGATCGGGAGGCCGAGGTGGCCGATCAGTGCGCGGGCCGGCCGCCCGGCCGGGCCGCCGGTGGCATCCAGTTCTGCAAGCTGCGCCCGGAGTGCCGCGACCGGGACGCGCGCGAGCAGCCACTGCGCGTTGCCGTCCTGGTCGGCGAGCACGCCGAACTGGATGGCGTGCAGTGCGGCGACGGCGAGGTCCGGTCGTGCAAGATCGGCCGAGACGATGAGCGTCTCGGCGGTGTCCTCGGGCAGCGCCGCGGCACCCGCCGCGATGCCGGCGCACGGCCCACCCCACCGCGGATACTCGGACACGGTCACGACCCCGCGCGGCACCGTCCCGTTGGTCGCCGACACCAGGACGACCGTCGCGCAGCCGCCCACGGCCTCCATCGTGCGCTGCAGCAGCGTGCGCCCGCCGACCTCCGCGAGCAGCTTGTCGCTGCCGAAACGCGTCGAGCGGCCGCCGGCGATGACGATGGCGGCGGGCGGCGGGGGAGGGAGGGCCACGGGGTCCAGCCTGCCACGGTCGGGGTAGGGGTGCGAGTCGCCGGTGCGTGAAGGCGGCGCCACGTACTGAGAACTCGACTGGCTGCCGATCCGCGTTACCGGTTCTGGGTGAAGAAGATGACTGCCCACAACACGAAGAACGCAGCTCCGACACAGCCGAGAACGAGCCCGGCGGTCGCCTGGCCCCGCCCCGAGTCGACGATCCCAGCCCGCTCCATCTGGTCCGCCGTCGTGCGGGCCTGCGCGCCGAAGGCGATCGCAAGGACCGACGGCAGTGCGAATGGGTTGATGAAGATGCTGATGATTCCCCACACGAGCGCCCGGGTCGCCTTGCTGTTCTTCGGAGGGACGGCGACGACGTACTGCGGGCCCGGTGCCGGCAGGTACGACGAGTGCGACGGTAGGGAGACGTAGCCTGCTGGATTGCCGTACGAGGTCTCGGCAGCGGCGGCTTCGGAGGTTGCGCCGTACCCGATCGGGGGGACGGGTACCTGCGGGGCCGTGTGCTCCGTCCACACGGTGCCGTTCCAATAGCGGACGATGCCAGAGGTGACGGGGTCGGCGTACCAGCCGGCGGGAGGGTTCATGGGGTGCCTTTCGTGTCGGTTCCCTGCGCGCGAGGAGGTCGGCGCTCGTTGTGGTTTCGGAGGGCGGGATGTATGCCACTCGCGAAGCATGGCAACGGCTCGGGGGAAGGCGTACTGGCCGGTTCGGAGCAGTGCGAGGGCGAGGGCGACGAATCCGCCGAACACCATCAGCGGCCTCCACGCCGTATAGACGGAGGGGAACACGCATGCCAGTGGCGACCCGCAGGGCTGGTCGGCCACGGCCCGGATGATGAGGATCGCGGCGATGACGATGGCTGCGCCCGACCACGCGCGGACCGGGTCGCCGAGCTTCGGAGCAGGGTGTCTGGCCCTGCGACTCGAGGCAGCGGATCGGGTGCCCGCTGCAGGACGCCGAGTGGCCGTCCGCGACGGCGGCCTCGACGCGTGCGTATCCGACAGGCCGGCCCGGGCGACCAGCCGCTCGAACCTCTGCATCATCCGGAGAGTGTCCGCAGCCCGAGGGTCGACGTGCCAGGTCGTCGGTTCCTCGGCGGCGAGCTTCAGCAGTTCGATCTTGGCAGGGCTCAGCTGGGCAGGTTGGGATCGGAGCCAGGCGACCAGTTGCCTGGCATCCTTCACGACGATCGAACGGTTCTGAGGTGAACGGACGTCCTTGAGCGCCCTCGCGTTGAGCACCGCGAGCACCGGCGTCACCGGCACGGGGAATCCGACGTGTTCGGCCAGCCGACGGCCGACATCCAGCGCATCGGTGCGGGCGATCTTCAGATGAGGAGTGTTCGCGTTGTTGACCCGAAGCACATGGTCACCCACCCAGACGGAGGCCCCCGCGTGATGTTTCGTGTTGATCGCGAAGACACCGCCTGGCCCGATGACGAGGTGATCGACGTCTTTCGTGTCCGCACCGATCGGAACGGAGTGCCGGACGAACCATTCCGGGCCGAGTGCGCCGAGGAGCCGGCCGACCTCGATTTCGCCCAGTGCGCCCTGATACCAGGACCACGCGTCCGGGTGGAGCCGAACGTGCTTGTCCGACCGGAGCGAGGAGTCGAGGTCCTCTGCGTCGGCCTGGACCTGGAGGCACTTCAGCGCGACCGCGTAGCCGGCCGGTCGGGTGGCGAGCGCGTTGATCCCGGCGAAGTCGACGCGCGGAGACGCGCCGTGCATCGAATTGCTCACTGTGAGTCTTTCTCGGGTCGGGTGAGAGCAGACTACCGAGAAGCCGACCGTTCGGTATGAAATCGCCCCTGGATTGGGGTGAGTGTGCGCTGAGAACCCTCCCGAATCCGCCCTGAACGATATATCGTTAACTATCGTTACCGACTCACCCGATCCTTATCAGGAGGCACATCATGAGCGGAACATTCACCGGTGGGGGCGGTTGGGGCAACATGAACGCCGACGGCCTCTTCCAGGCCTTCGACCAGCTCCGGTCGCAGTTCGAGAAGAAGGTCGGCACCCGCATGGGCCGCGGCGACGTCCGCGCCGCCGTGCTCGCGCTGCTGGCCGAGAAGCCCATGCACGGGTACCAGATCATCCGGGAGATCGAGGAGCGCAGCGGCGGGAGCTGGAAGCCGTCCGCCGGGTCCGTGTATCCGACGCTCCAGTTGCTGGCCGACGAGGGGCTCATCACGGCCGAGGAGTCCAACGGGCGCAAGACGTACGCGCTGACCGAGGAGGGCAAGGCTGCGGCCGAGGAGGCCGGGCCTGCGCCGTGGGCGCCCGAGGAGAAGAGCGAGACCACGAGCCCGCCCTGGGGCCCGGGCAACTGGAGCGGCGGGCACAACCCGTTCGACTCCGAGCTTCCCAAGGCGGGGATGGCGCTCGCGCAGGCCGCCGCCCAGGTGCGGCGCACGGGCACGCCCGAGCAGGTGAAGGAGGCCGCCGCGGTCCTCGACGAGGCGCGGCGGAAGCTGTACTCGATCCTCGCCCAGGACGCCCAGGACTGAGCGGGTGGCGGCGCCCGACGCGGCCGGATCAGGCGCGACGACGACACCAGGGACGAACAGCAGGACAGCAGCAGTAGCGGGCGCCGGCAACACCCGGGCCCGCTACCGCCGCATCCTGCGGTTCGCCGCGGCCAACCTCGTCCACATCTGGTGGTACGACCTCTTCCTTCCGCGCATCGGGCTCGGCCGTTTCAGCGAGCGCGGGCGCACCAAGCGGCTCACCGCGTTCGCGCGGCGGTTCCACGACCTCGCCGTCGAGCTCGGCGGGCTCATGATCAAGGTCGGGCAGTTCATGTCGTCGCGGCTCGACGTCCTCCCTCCGGAGATCACGAAGGAGCTCGAAGGGCTGCAGGACGAGGTGCCTGCGGTCCCGTTCGACGCCATCCGGCGGCTCGCCGAGGCGGAGCTCGGGATGCCGCTGGAGCGCGTCTTCGACAGCATCGACCCCGTTCCCGTCGCGGCGGCCTCGCTCGGGCAGGCGCACCGGGCGCGCCTCGCGGAGCAGGACAGGAACGACACCGGGCTCGACACGGTCGTCGTCAAGGTGCAGCGGCCGGGCATCGACGCGATCGTCGACGTCGACCTGGCGGCGCTGCGGCGGGTGGGCGGCTGGCTGAAGCGGGTCAGGGTGGTGTCCGACCGGGTGGACATGCCGGCGCTGGTGGAGGAGTTCGCGGCGACCAGCCTGGAGGAGATCGACTACCTCCACGAGGCCAGGAGCGCGGCGCGGTTCGCGGAGGACTTCACCCACGACCCGCGCGTAGCGGTCCCGGAGGTCGTCTGGGAGCGGACCACGCGCCGCGTGCTCACCCTCGAGGACGTGACGGCGATCAAGATCACCGATGTGCTCGCGCTGCGCGCCGCGGGGATCGACCCGGCGCACGTCGCGCCGGTGTTCGCCTCGGTGATGTTCGACCAGCTGTTCACGAACGGGTTCTTCCACGCCGACCCGCACCCGGGCAATATCTTCGTCACGCCCGATCCCACGCTCGCCGCCGACGGGATGGACGCGACCACCGCGCACCCGTGGAAGCTGACGTTCATCGACTTCGGGATGATGGGGGAGGTCCCCGACGGCACGCGGCGCGGCCTCCGCAAGCTCCTCATCGCGGCGGCGGGGCGCGACGGCAAGGGGCTCGTCGACGCGATGCGCGACGTCGGGGTGCTGCTGCCGACCTCCGACACGTCCGAGCTGGAGCGGGCGATGACCCAGCTCTTCGCGCGGTTCGGCGGGATGGGCTTCGCTCAGCTGCGGGACGTCGACCAGCGGGAGTTCCGCGACTTCGCCATCCAGTTCGGCGACGTGATCCGGTCGCTGCCGTTCCAGCTGCCGGAGCACTTCCTGCTCATCGTGCGGGCGATATCGCTGACGTCGGGGGTGAGCAGCGCGCTCGACCCGGAGTTCAACCTGTGGGACTCGATCGAGCCGTACGCGACGCAGCTGCTGCGCGACGAGAGCGGCAACATGGTGCAGGACGCGCTGAAGGAGGCCGCCTCCATCGCGGGCGTCACCGTCCGGCTGCCGAAACGGCTCGACGGGATGGTCAACCGCATCGAGGAGGGCAACTTCTCGGTCAAGACGCCGGGGCTCGACCAGCGGATCGGGCGGCTCGAACGCGTCACCCGGCGGTTGATCGCGGCGGTGCTGTTCAGCGGGTTCCTGGTCGCGGGGGCCGTGCTGCTGCCCACGGTGCAGGCATTCGGGATCGTGCTGATGAGCGTCTCCGCGTTGCCGCTGATCTACGTCCTCGTGGGCGGCCGCCGCCGCTAGCGGAGTGCCGAGGGGCACGTAAACGCCCCTAAAACCGTGTTTTAGGGGCGTTTACGCGCCCCTCGACGCCGAGTGCGCGGCTCAGGCGCCCGTGACCCAGTGGCGGGTGACGGCTTGGACGTGGGCGCCGTCGAGGTCGGCGAGCTTGACGCCCGCGAACCGGCGCGCCGCTTCCGAGGTCTGCACGCGCGCGGGAGGCTCGGCCGCCGTCAGCGTCTCCACGATCACGTCGGCCACGCCCTCCGGGGTCTGCGCCGCGGCCGGGTCGAACGCGGCGGCGGTGCGGGCGAGGTAGGCGTTCAGCGCGCCCTCGTACGGCGTCCCCGCCACGGCCGGCGCCTCCTGAGCCTGCACGCTCGCGACGAACTCAGTCGTCACGGCGCCGGGCTCGATCACGCTCACGGCGACGCCGACGGTCGCGGCGACCGGGGTCAGCGATTCCATGAAGCCTTCGACGGCGAATTTCGCGGCGCAGTACGCCTCGTTGAACGGCTGGCCCACCACGCCGCCGACGCTGGAGACCGTGACGACGCGACCGCGGCTCTCCCTCAGCAGCGGCAGGGCGGCCTTGGTGACGGCGACGACGCCGAAGAAGTTGACCTCCATCACGGCGCGAACATCGTCGACGGACTCCAGCTCCACCGTCCCGAGATGCCCGGAACCGGCGTTGTTGAGGAGGGCGTCCAGGCGCCCGTAGGTCGAGCGGACGTGGTCGAGGCAGGCCTCGATGGAGGCGGGCGACGTCACATCCAGCGGCTGCAGGTCGAGCGTGACGCCGGCGGCGTCGGCCGCCGCCTGCAGCGCGGACGCCTTGCCGAGGTCGCGCATGGTCGCCACGACGGTGAACCCGTGGCGTGCGGCGGCGACCGCGGTCGCGAGGCCGATACCGGAGGACGTTCCGGAGATGAGCAGAATCGATTCGGTCACGGTTTCATCCTCCCACCCGGCGCAACTTGACACTGAGTGCCAAATAAAGGATTCTGTGCTGGCTGCCAACGTCGGCATGCGCCTGAAGCCTTGACACGATGGAGTGCCATGAAGTCGGTCCGCCGTCCCCTTGTAGCGGTATCCGCCGCGCTGGTCCTGGTCATCCTCCAGGCCGTCCTCGACCCGACCGGGCTGCTCGCGCTGGTCGGCTGGTCGGGGGCGCAGCCCTCCGCGACTGCTGGCGTCTGGCCGTTCGCTCCCTCCCTGGTCTTCCTCCCCGTCCTGCTCGGGATGACGTGGTGGACGGCGCTCCGCGCGGGCGAGCGGTACTGGACGCTGGTGGCCGGGGTCGTGCTGGCGGTTCTGCTCGCGCAGGCGGCGGCCGCCCTCGTGATGACGGGGAACCTCGCGGTCAGCGCGTGGGCGGCGGGCTACGTGACGGCGAAGGCAGTGGCCGCCGCCCTTCTCGTTGCGGCGTTCGCGCGATGGTTCGGCGGGCCGACCCGACGGGTCGTGCACCGCTGCGGACCGCCGTGGATCCCTGCCGCGCTCGTCGCGGCGGCCGCCCCGCTGCTGGCGGGCTTCTGGTGGACGAGTCCCGCCTACGCTCCTGGCGTCCCGGTGGCACGCCCCGACCACGGCCCGCTGTCGGTGATCGTCGCCGTGCTGTTGATCGCATTCGCCACGGTGCTGTGCCTGAATTGGATGCGACGGCGCGTCCCCGGCGTCCTGGGCGGCTGGCTCGCGGCGCTGGTCGCGGGCGGGATGGTCGGAGTCGTGCAGGCGGTCGTCGCGTTCGCGGTCGACGGCGGCCTGAACGGCGACCTGTGGCCGGGGATGGCGGCCTACGTGGCGATCGCCGACGGACTCTCGTTCGGGGCGTGCGTGGGCTGGGTGGCAGGAGTCGGCGCGCTCGTCGTGGAGCGCGTCCCCGTCGCGGGCCGCGTGCGCGTGGCGCGGGCGACGGCCGCGGCGATCGTCGTGATCGGCGTCGTGGTCGCGCTCGCTGTGCCATCGACTGCGCCGGCCTCCGCCGCCGGTGCGAGCTCGGGTGCGGCACCGGCCGGTTTCCTCCGTGCCTCCGGCCGGGTCATCACGGATGGCCGCGGCGACCAGGTGCTGCTGCGCGGCGTCAACGTGAACCAGCTCGTCGACTTCTACCAGCCGACGAAGGGCGTGCCGGCGACCCGCCCGCTCACGGAGGCCGACTTCGCGGGCATCGCGGCGCAGGGCTTCGACGTGGTGCGGCTGAACCTTTCCTGGTCCGCGCTCGAACCTCAGCGCGGGACGCTGTCGAGCAGCTATCTCCGCACGATCCGGCAGGCCGTCGGCTGGGCGCGCGAGCACGGCCTCTACATCGTGCTCGACATGCATCAGGACGGTTGGTGGAAGGGCGCGACGCCCACCGGGACGGACTGCCGGCCCGGCACCGACCCGATGTGGGGCTATGACGGCGCACCGGCCTGGGCGACCATCACGGACGGCGCGCCGCGCTGCCAGTTCACCGGACGCGACATCTCGCCGGCCGGCGACCGGGCGTTCCAGAACTTCTACTTCGACACCGATGGCGTGCAGTCGGCGCTCGTCGCCACCTGGGGGAAGCTGGCGGCCGCGTTCCGCGACGACCCGACGGTCGCAGGCTACGACCTCCTGAACGAGCCGGGGTTCGGCGAGACGGCGCCGGTCACCACGTCGTACCTACTCGGCCGGTTCTACGACCGGGCGATCGGGGCGATCCGCGCGGCCGGATCGCAGCAGCTCGTGGTCGTGGAGCCGAGCATCCTCTGGTCGGGGCTCGGCTTCGACAGCGGGCCGACGCCCGGTTTCACGTCCGACCGCAACATCGTGTTCTCACCGCACCTCTACGCGGAGTCGATCACGATGGACCGCTCGCTCGGCCTCCCGCCGATCGTCGGGCTGGACCGGCAGTTCACACTCGCCCAGCGGGTCGCCGACGAGTACGGGGCGCCGCTCTGGTCGGGGGAGTACGGCTACTGGGGCGACACCTCGGATGTGGACGCGCGCCTCGCCCGCTACGCGAAGGCCGAGGACGCGAACTGGCTCGGCAGCGCCTACTGGGTGTGGAAGCAGGCCTGCGGCGACCCGCAGAACGGCATCGGCAAGACCGGCGACGGTCTGATGGTGCAGGACTGCGCGACCGGAGGCGACGCCCCGCAGCGCGACGACCTCCTGCGCGTGCTCGGCCGCGCCTACCCGCGCTCGGCTCCCGGGACGGTGACGACGCTGACGGCGAACGGCGCGGACCTCCTGCTGGCCGGGGCGACGCAGAGCGCGAGCTGCGGGCTGGAGGTCTGGGTGCCGGGCACGGCGCGACCCCACCTGCACTCGACCGGGCTCACGAAGGTACAGATCACCGCCGCGCCGGGCGGCTGGCTGGTGAGCGGCTGCGCAACCGCCCGCTACACCCTCGACACGAACAGCTGAGGCGCTCACCGCTCCGGCAGCGTCACCCGTTCCCCGTCGCGGGTGAATCCGCGGGTCGCCTCGTCGTACGTCGTGTGCGACCGTTTCGGCGACGAGTCGGCCGGCGGCGGCACGTCGGCGTGTTCGAGCGCGCGCAGGACGAGCGTCTCCACGAGGTGGGACGCTGTGGTGTGGCGGTGCAGTGCGATCCGGACGAGCGCGGCGTACTCCGGCTCGCTCAGGTGCAGTTTGAGTGGGATGCCCCCAGGCACGGTGCCGGGGCCGAGGGCGGTCGGGCCGGTGGCGTTGGCTTCGCTCATGTGCGGATTGTGCCTCCTGCGGCACGGCCTTGGCTATTCCCGAGATTTTGTCCCCCGGGCGAGGGGGTGCAGCGTCTTGCCGCGCTCGTGACGGCTGGTGCATCATGCGGCCACACGGTTCGGGGAGGTGCCGGAAGGTAGAGGTGCGGCGTCCCGGCTGCGCTGCGGAGACGACTTTCGGGGGTGGGTCATGGACGAGGCGCATGACACGTTCGTGGCCGTCTTCCTGTACCCCGACGACTCGGCGGAGAGCGTCAGCAGGCGGCTCCCGATCGTCGGCGCAGGGCCTCCCGCGGTGATCCGGGCGGCGGCGGCGTTCGAGGGCGCCGCGGCGGTCGACGTGTTCCGCCTGGTGGACGCCAGCGCGTGGCCGGAGGCGGCGGCCTACCTCTACGAGGGGACCGTGCCGGGCACCGTGGCGGACGGCGACGGTGTCGAGCAGGTGACGACGCCGGATGACTGAGTGCGCCGGCGACTGAGTGCTACCGCGTGTACTCGTACACGACGGCCGACCAGTGGTTCTCCAGCTCGTCCCAGGCCGAGTCGTCCATGTACGCCAGCCGGAACTGCAGGTTGAGCACCGGCCCCAGCACCTCCAGCACGTCGGGCCGGAACGGCATCTCCGGAGGCAGCCCGATCCCGAAGCTGTGGATGACGCTGTCGTCGGCGGCGCGCAGCCAGACGCCCCAGCCGCGGTCGAGCGGCATCGCGACCACCCGGAAGACGTGCGAAGGCTCGTAGTCGGCGGGGAGCGCGTCCGGGAGGTCGGTCATGGGAACAAACTACACAGCGCAGCCGTACGACACTGCGATGCGGCTACGACGGCACCTGCGCCTTCGCCACCGCATCCGCCGCCACAGCGTCGACCTCCCGCGCCCGCCGCACCTCCGCGACCCCCGCGCAGAAGGCGGACAGCGCCGCAGCGATGAGCACCACCAGCGCGTCCACCAGCCGTACTGTGCTGAGCGCGGCGCCCGGGGTCGTCGCCAGGGCGACAAGCGCGACGATGGCCACCGCCCCCGCGAACCTGGCGAGCTCCCGCATCGACCGTCCCCGTGTCCCGTGCCGGCCTACATCGCGGCCGAGAGCTTCCGGATGAAAAGGGTCTGGGTGACGATGAGCCGCTCGATCTCGTCCGGGTCGACCGACTCGTCGGAGGCGTGGATACGCGACTGCTTCGTGTCCTCTGCACCCCACAGCAGGATCGCCGCCTCCGGCGACACCTTCTTCAGGGAGGCGACCAGCGGGATGGAGGCGCCGCTGCCGATCGACTCGACGTCGCGGCCGTAGGCCTCCCGCATCGCGTCCATCGCGGCCGGGATGGCGGGGTGGCTCTCGTCGACCCGGAACGCGTGACCGACCTTCACCTTCTCCACCTCGACCTCGCAGTTCCACGGCCGCTGCGACCGCAGGTGCGCCATCAGCGCGTCCAGCTGGGCGTCGCCGTCCGAACCCGGGATGATGCGCATCGACAGCTTCGCCGTCACCGACGGCAGCAGCACGTTCGACGCCTCGGCGGTGTTCGGGAGGTCCATCCCGAGCACCGTCACCGAGGGCTTCATCCAGATCCGGTCGGCCAAAGAGCCGGTGCCCAGGAAGGCGACACCGGGGAGGATGGCCGACCCTTCCCGGTACACCGGCTCGTCCATCGCAGCCCCGTCCCACCGTCCGGAGTCGACGCCGGGGATCACCGTGTCGCCGTTCTCGTCGTGCAGGGTGTCGAGGATGCGGATCATCGCCGTCATCGCGTCCGGCGCCGCGCCGCCGAACTCGCCCGAGTGGACGGGGTTGGCGAGCGTGCGCACGGTGACGGTGCACGCGACGTCGCCGCGCAGCGCGACGGTGAGGCCGGGGCGGCCGACCTCCTGGCCGCCGATGTCGGCGATGACCGCGGCGTCGCACGCGAACAGGGTGGGGTTGGCCTCCACGAAGGCCTCCAGGTGCGAGATGGTCTCCTCCTCGCCCTCCGAAAGCAGGATGACGCGGCAGGGGCGGTCGGCGCCGAGCAGCTTCAGCGTGGCGAAGTTGGCGACCAGGCCCGACTTGTCGTCGGCGGCGCCGCGGCCGTAGATGCGGCCGTTCTCCTTGCGGGTCGGCTCCCACGGCCGGCTGGACCAGCCCTGGCTCTCCGGCGCCGGCTGCACGTCGTAGTGCGCGTACAGCAGGACGGTGGGGGAGCCGTCGGGGCCGGGCAGGTCGGCGTACACGCAGGGGTAGCCTCCCGGCACGTCGAGCAGGCGGACGCCCTCCGCGCCCGCCGCCGCGAACATCTCGACCACCGCCTGGCCCATGCGGTGCACGGGCTCGGGGTCGAAGCCGGGGAAGGCGACGGACGGGATGCGCACGAGGGCGTCGAGCCGCTCGAGCACGTCGGGCATCAGCTCCTTCGCGGCTGCCGTCACGTCGGCTGCGGTGTCGGTCATGGTGTCTCCTCCGGGATGCGGCGGTCAGTGGATGACGAGCTGGATCAGGAGGCCGGAGGCCACGACGGCGACCCAGGACACCAGCATCGGGATGGTGAAGGAGTGCCAGATCGGCACCTGCGTCAGCTTGGTCGAGCCGGTGCGGTCGGTCTCCACCGACGCGATCTGCGAGCCGTTGGCCGGGAACAGCCAGACGCCGATCAGCGACGGCCACATCGCCGTGATGACCCCGGGGGCGAGCCCCGCGGTCAGCGCGATCGGGATGAGCGTGTTGGTGGTCGCCGACTGGCTGGTCGTCAGACCGCAGACGATGAACAGCGCGACGGCCAGCAGCAACGGGTTGGCCTGGATGAGCTCGCCGAGCGGCTTGATGATCGTCTCCTCGTTGGCGGAGATGAACGTGTCGGCCATCCAGGCGATGCCGAACAGCGCGACCGCGGCCACATAGCCCGCACGCAGCAGCGGCTGCTCGACCACCAGCGACGGCTTCACCCGGCGGACGAGGATGATGACGAGGGCGACGGTGAACATCACCATCTCGATCACGATCGCCATCGCGAGCGGCTGCGGTTTGTCTTCCGCGTCGGGGAAGGCCGGGCGCAGCGACGGGAACAGGCCGAGCAGCACCACGAGCAGCGTGCCGACGACGAAGATCCACGCCGCGGTCCGGCCTCCCGGTGGGACGGGGTGCTCGATGGCGGAGGCCTCCTCCTTCGAGAGCCGGCCGGCCCCGCGCGGCGGCTTGGTGGCGACAGCGGTGGGAGCGGCGCCGGGGGTGCCGGTCCCCTCCTCGCCCGCGGTCGCGGCGGCGGGCGCCGCCAGGCCGACCTGCTGCTCGTACCGGCGCTCCAGTGCGTCGGGGACCTCCGCCGTCCCGGCCTCCACGCGCTTCAGGAACACCGGGTCGCTGAGTAGCTCCTTGCCGACCCGCTGCTGCACGAACGAGGTCACGATGCAGGCCACGATCGCCGACGGGATGGTGATCGCCAGCACCTGCGGGAGGCCGAAGCCCTTCGACTCCATCAGCACCAGGTAGGCGGCCATCGCCGCGGACACCGGGCTCGCCGTGATCCCGAGGCCCGACGTGACGGTGGAGGCCGCGAGCGCCTTCTCCGGCCGCTGGCCGTTGCGGTACGCGGTCTCGTAGATGACCGGGATGAGCGCGAAGAAGATGTTCGACGTGCCGGAGAGGACGGTGAAGACGAACGCGACGAGCGGTGCCACGTAGGTGAGGCGCCTCGGGTTGCGCTGGATGATCTTCGACGCGATCGACACCAGGTAGTCGATGCCGCCGGCGGCCTGCATCGCACTCGACGCGGTGATGACGGCGATGATGATGAAGAAGGCGTCGATCGGTGGCGACCCGGGCGGCAGCCGGAAGACGAACACGAGGATCGCGGTGCCGACCACGCCCCACAGCCCCAGGCCGATCCCGCCGGTCCTGACCCCCAGCACGATGGCGCCGATGACGACGCACCCCTCGATGATGACCAAGGCGATTTCCATGATCGGCCTCCCCTGTGCCGTCTCCGCAGTGCCGTCTCCGCAGTGCCGTCTCCCCAGCGCCGGCTCCCCGTCCGGCCACAGGATGCATCACCCCGGCCGGGATGGGAATAGGGGAAAAAACCGGGTGTAGCCAGATGCATCCGGGCGGGGTTACATTCCGGTCGCCGGTAAGAGGGCCGGCACTAACGGGGGAGGACCGAAATGAGCAACTTCTGGAGTACCGTCTGGCTGTTCTTCTGGTGCTTCGCGTTCGTCGCCTACCTGTTCGCGCTGTTCGCGATCATCGGCGACCTGTTCCGCGATCAGAAGCTCAACGGCTGGTGGAAGGCGGTCTGGATCATCTTCCTGATCTTCGTGCCGTTCCTCACCGCGCTGGTCTACCTCATCGCCCGCGGCCGCGGCATGGCGGAGCGCAACATGAAGGAGGCCGTCGACACGCAGGCCGCGGTCGACGCGCACATCCGCGACGTCACCTCCACGACGAGCCCGGCGGACGAGATCGCCAAAGCGCAGGCCCTGCTGGACGCTGGCGCGATCACGCCGGACGAGTTCGCGCACCTGAAGGCGCGCGCGCTGGGCTAGCGCACACGGATCACCGGCTCCGGGCGCCGCGGCGGTTCAACCCCCCGCGCGCGGCGCCCGCGTCCGGACACCGCTGGGGAGTGTGATCGGAGGTCGCGGATGAGTTCGACAACGGGCGCCAAGCGCATGACGGTGCTTCAGGCGACCTACATCGGGGTCGGCTCGATGGTCGGGGCGGGGATCTTCGCCCTCCTGGGAGCGGCGGGCGCGGTCGCCGGCGCGGCGGTCTGGCTGTCGTTCCTGATCGCGGGGATCATCGCCTTCCTGCAGGGCTACTCGTTCGCGAAGCTCGGATCCAAGTACCCCTCCGGCGGCGGCATCCTCACGTTCCTGTCGAAAGGATTCGGGGAGGGGCACATCGCCGGGATCGGCGCGTGGCTGTTCTTCACCGCAGGGTCGATCGTGGTCGCGATGATCGCGTCGTCGTTCGGCAGCTACGCCAGCTCGGTCGTCGCGCACGACGATCCCTTCTGGGCGAAGGTGCTCGGCGTGCTGCTCATCCTGGTGATGAGCGGGCTCAACACCGTCGGCTCGACGGCGGTCGCGCGCGTGCAATCGGTCATCGTGAGCGTGGTGCTCGTCATCCTGGTGGTGTTCGCGGTGGTCACGATCGCGACCTGGAACCCGGCCCTCCTCGCGCCCTCCGGCTATCCGGGCTGGCAGCAGATCATCTCCAGCGTCGCCCTGACGTTCTTCGCGTTCCTCGGCTTCGGCGTCATCACGTTCACGGCGAAGGACCTCCCGAATCCGGCGCGCCAGCTGCCGCGAGCCATCTACTTCGCGCTGCTCATCGCCACGACGGTGTACGTCGCGGTGTCGCTCGGGGTGTTCGGCACACTCACCGCCGACGAGGTGGTGAAGTACGGGTCGACGGCGCTCGCCGAGGCCGCCAAGCCGGTGCTGGGACAGGCCGGGTATGTGCTCATGGTGGTGACGGCGCTGTTCTCGACGACCGGCGCGGTGAACGCCGGCCTCTACCCGTCCATCGGGATGACGCAGCACCTGGCGAGCGTCGGCCAGTTCCCGCCGTTCTTCGGCCGCAAGTGGGGACCGTTCCCGGCCGGGCTGGTCGTGATGGCGGTGCTGGCGATCCTGCTGGTGTCGTTCTTCAACCTCAACGCGATCGCCTCCATCGGCAGCGCGGTCGCCCTACTGGTGTTCTCGGCGGTGAGCATCGCCCACCTGCGCATCCGGCACGAGACCGGCGGCAACATCGTGGTGCTGGTGATCGGCCTGCTGGCCACGCTCGGGACGTTCGTGATCTTCAGCACGACCACGCTCGTGAACGAGCCCACGACGGCGTTCGCGCTGCTCGCGATCCTGGTGCTGGCGGTGGTGATCGACTTCGGGTGGAAGGCCGCGGCGCGCGGACGGAGGGCGCGGGCGGCCTGAAGCACCCGCCCGCCGCTCCCGCAGAAAGGAAGACGCGGCTGGATCTCCTTCCGAAGGGCGTTCAGCAGGAGATTGTCGGCGAGTTGCCCCCAATGGTCCTGCCGACGGGGAGTGCGGTGCGCGGCTGAGGGGGTGGCGCGCTCGTGGGAGTCGGGTAGCGCTCGTAGCGCGAGCCGATGCCGGACCCGTAGTGTTTTGGTGCGGGCGTCTTTGCCCGATCACCCAGGGCCACGACCCCGTCACTGTAGGAATAAGGAGCAACATGAGCTACGCCGTGACCAATCCCGCCACGGGCGAGACGGTCAAGACCTTCGACACCATCACCGACGCCGGTCTCGAGGCCGCGATCGCGTCGTCCGAGAACGCGTACCGCACCTGGTCGAAGACGACCACGGTCCAGGAGCGCGCCGCCCTGGTGCGCCGCGTCGGTGAGCTGCACGTCGAGCGTCGCCAGGAGCTGGCCGACATCATCGTGCGCGAGATGGGCAAGCCGGTGGAGCAGGCGCTCGGCGAGGTCGACTTCGCCGGGGCGATCTACGAGTACTACGCCGACCACGCGTCGGAGTTCCTGAAGGACGAGCCCATCCAGCTGCTCGACGGCGCCGGGTCCGCGGTCGTCCGCCGCTCGGCGCTGGGTGTGCTGCTCGGCGTCATGCCGTGGAACTTCCCGTACTACCAGGTCGCCCGTTTCGCCGGCCCGAACCTGATCATCGGCAACACCATCCTGCTCAAGCACGCCGAGCAGTGCCCGGAGTCGGCCGCCGCGATCGAGCGGATGTTCCTGGACGCGGGCTTCCCGGAGGGCGCCTACGTCAACATCTACGCGTCGCACGACCAGATCGAGACCGTCATCGCCGACCCGCGCGTGCAGGGCGTCTCGCTGACCGGCTCGGAGCGCGCGGGCGCCGCCGTCGCCGAGATCGCCGGCCGCAACCTCAAGAAGGTCGTGCTGGAGCTGGGCGGATCGGACCCGTTCATCCTGCTGTCGACCGACGACCTGGACGCGACCGTGCAGAACGCCGTCGACGCCCGTCTCGACAACAGCGGCCAGTCCTGCAACGCGGCCAAGCGCTTCGTGGTCGCGGACGAGCTGTACGACTCGTTCCTGGCGAAGTTCACCGCCAAGCTCGCCGAGGTGGAGGCCACCGACCCCACCAGCGAGTCCTCGGCGCTCGGCCCGCTCTCGTCGCTCCGCGCGGCGGAGGGCCTGGACGAGCAGGTGCAGCGCGCCGTCGCCAACGGCGCGACCCTGGTGCGCGGCGGCGGCCGCGACGGCGCGTTCTTCGAGACGACCGTGCTCACCGACGTCACCCCGGAGAACCCGGCCTCCAAGGAGGAGTTCTTCGGACCGGTCGCGCAGGTGTTCCGCGCGAAGGACGAGGCGGACGCCGTGCGCATCGCCAACGACACCCCGTTCGGCCTCGGCTCGTACCTCTACACGACCGACGAGGAGCAGGCCCTCCGGGTCGCCGACCAGATCGAGGCCGGCATGGTCTTCGTCAACGTCGTGCTCGCCGACGGCGCCGAGCTGCCCTTCGGCGGCGTGAAGCGCTCCGGTTCGGGCCGCGAGCTCGGCCGGTTCGGCGCCGACGAGTTCGTCAACAAGAAGCTCATCCGCATCGGCGGCTGAGTTCTGTCCACAGGAGGCCGGTCGCGACGCGCGGCCGGCCTCTTGTGTTGTGCAGGAGAAACGCGGCGGATCTCCTTCCGAACGGCTTTGGGAAGGAGAGTTCAGGCGCGTCGCTCGCGATTCTCCTGTGTGCGGGGTGGGCGGGCGAGGGGGACGGCGGGGTGGAACGTCCGGTCTTGACACTTCCTCACGATCGGCGGGACCCTTTCCCCGTGCAAGAGCTGCCGATCGTCTACTGCCGCGGGTATGCCGGCCCGACCAGTCAGATCGACTCCACGGTCAACGATCCCTTCTACGGCTTCAACGAGGGCGCCACCCACACCCGGGTCAACGGGGACGGCGACCCGATGTTCTACCAGTTCGAGGGGCCGTTGCTGCGGCTGCTGGGGGAGCGTGCCTACCAGGTGCTCGTGCGCGGCAGCCAGAAGGAGCTGCTCGCGACCGCCGCCCACGGCTCGCTGCCGCAGAAGTCGATCTGGATCCACCGCTTCTACGACGAGGCCGCCACCACCTACGCCGCGCCGACCCCGCGGTCGGGCAACCTGTTCGACCGGGCGATCACCTGGACGGAGGACCTGGTCCGCGAGCACACCAGCGCGCAGGGCTTCGACATCGAGCAGGCGGCACGCGAGCTGTACGACCTCGTGCTTCAGGTGCGCGAGAAGACCGGAGCGCCGAAAGTGTTCCTGGTCGCACACTCGATGGGCGGCCTGGTCGCCCGTTGCATGATGCAGAAGGTGTGCGAGGAGGACGGCCGCATCCCGGCGAAGGAGCTGGTCGCCAAGTTCTGCACGTACGCGACGCCGCACGGCGGGATCGTCTTCACCGGCGGCCTCCTCAACTGGCTGATGGAGACCTTCGGTCCGGCCGGGTCGGACATCTTCTCGCCGCCGAAGATGTACGGCTACCTGACGCCGGGGAAGAAGTTCGGGGACAAGCCGATCGGGGAGGCCTGGGACCCGCGGATCATCCCACCGGACGTGTTCGACCTCGACGACGTGTTCTGCATCATCGGCACCGACCAGAACGACTACAACCTGGCGAAGCTCGGCGTCGGGCCGCGCAGCGACGGGCTGGTGCTCATCGAGAACGCCTACGTGAAGGGCGCGCACCGGGCCTTCGTCTACAAGTCGCACTCGGGACCGTACGGGGAGGTCAACTCCGAGGAGGGTTACCAGAACCTGTCGCGCTTCCTGTTCGGCCACTGGTCGGTGCAGGTGGAGCTGAGCAAGCTTCCGCCCGCCTCGGCCATCGCCGCGCATCCCGACGTCGCCTGGCAGGCCGACCTCCAGCTCGCCATCCGCGGACTGTCGGTGCTGATCACCGAGCAGAAGGCCGTGCACTACAACCCGGTGCAGCTCAACGCCGAGATCGCGCAGCACGCGCCCGGCGCGGTGGGCGACGACTCGGTGGACGCGCCGATCCCGCTGGTGGGGACGTTCCTGTTCTCGAAGGAGCCGCCGACCGACCTCCCGCCGACGCACGTCACGCCAGGGGTGGGCGACGACCCGACGCCGGCGGTCGCGCCGGCGCAGAGCGCGCCGCCCGCGCCTGCGCAGCCGCGTCAGGGCTGGTGGCACCGCTTCGCGGAGTCGTTCGCCGCGGGGGAGGAGGAGCAGGAGCGGGAGGCGCCGTCGCTCGAGCCGGTGAACGTCGCGCTCGACAACCCGCTCGACCCGACGCTGCCCGCAGTGGCCGCCGCGGCGGTCGCGTCGGTGTCCCACGACCTCGCGGCGGACGCGGCCGCGGCCGCGACCCCGGCGGGCGCGCAGCCGGCCTCCGACTACGCCCGCCTCAGCGAGGATCTCTCCCGCTACGCCCTCACCCTGCGCGTCTACCAGGTCATCACCCGCAACGGCGTCTTCGACTTCTCCAGCAACCTGGAGCAGGTCGGCGACTGGCAGGACGTGCTCATCGTCGACATCGGCCGTGCGGCGGACGGCCGTTTCGGCGCCTGGACGGGCTGGAACAGCGCCGTCCCCGGGGCGATCAACCAGCTCGGGCAGATGGCGGACGAGCTCGTGCTCACCCCCGACCCGCAGGACCGCAACGTCATCCACGCGGTGCTCGACCTCCCACCCGCCGCCCGCGCCCTGCCGGTCTTCGGTCCGGCGGCGCAGCTCGCGTTCACCATCGTCAACCGGGACGCGTGAGGGCGGCGCGGCCCGAAAACATACCGTGCGCCCCGGACTGGGGTGGTCCGAGCCGTCCGATCCGGTCTCGCGGACCATTAGTGTTCATCCGTGACTTCGACCCGACGTTGGGTGACCGCGGCCTCCAGTGCCCTCACCGCCTCGCTGATATTGACCGCACTGTCCGCCACGGGCGCCGCCTCGGCCGCGCCCGTGCCGGCGACGACCGTACCGACCGTGGCCGCGAAGGCCACGCCCGCCTCCGGTCCGCTGACCGTGAACGGGTCCGTGCCGCACGGCTCGCACGCGGTCTCCCTGAAGGGCACCCTGCGGGTGACCACCGTCCAGCCCGTCGTCACGAAGACCGGCGCGCAGGTGAAGACCGCGCACACTGGCACGAGCTACGCCGTCGTGACGGGCTCCGGCACGACCGTCCCCGTCAGCGGGAAGGTGCCGGCCGGCGCGGCGACAGGTGCGGCCTTCGACGGGACGGTGGCCGTCCCGTCCGGCACGGCGACCGCCGCACCGCTCACGGCGCGCGACGGGAGCGTGAAGCCGCTCCCGATCGCGAACGCCACGATCACCCCCGCCATCGTCGCCGGCCCGAACACGCACAGCATCGACATCGTGATCGTCAACCCCACGGGCGCAGGCATCCGGCCGATCGATCCCACGACCTACTCGACGGCGAACCTGGACACGATCGCGAGCACGGTGGGGACGTTCTGGACGAACCAGTCGCACCGCGGGACCGACCCCTCGACTCAGCTGGCCTTCCCGAACACCGCGACGGTGACGACGATCACCTCCCCGCAGGGGTGCGCCCAGGACATCGACACGTTCTGGGATCAGGCGGCCGTCGCGCTCGGCTACACCTCCGCCCAGGACTACCTGAACCGGCCGCCGGCCGGCAGCGCCCACCACCTGGTCGTGCTGCTGCCCTCCGACTGCCAGAACCAGTACACGGCCGTCAGCACGATCGGCGACGGCCTCGGCTCCAGCGGCCTCATCGAGGAGACCCTCGGCCTCAACGTCGACACCCAGTTCCTCGCGAACGGCATCGGCGTCAACATCGGTGTCGGCTCCTCCGACCTCGACTACTGCGGGCTGACCCGCGGACCGAACTGCGTCCGGTTCTACGGGGGCGACATGTACGACGTGATGGGGACGGCCGATCCCATGCACGACGTCCTGAGCGACCTGAACTCGGCGACGCGCGACGCCCTCGGCTGGACGCCGCACACCGAGACCACCTACGCGCTCGCCCCCGGCGAGACCACGCACACCTGGCACGCCGTGCCGGTCAACGACGTGTCGGCCCAGGGCGACTACGCGCGGGTCGTCGACCCGGGGACGCAGCAGGTGTACTTCGTGGAGGACCGGGCGACGTACTACCGCGGTGTCCAGACGGCGATGGACGACACGAACCTGTACCCGATCTGGGTCTCCCCGGGCATCCGGTTGCTCACGGACAACGCGTACAGCGGCTCCGTCGTCGTCACCGAGCCCGACCCGGGCGGCGGGAAGTTCAACGACGCGACAGCGCCGTGGGCGACGGGTCAGCCCATCCACAACGCCACGGGGACCATCTCCGTCACCTACGTCAGCACCTGGAGCGCGGGCAGCCCCGCGACGGTCGACATCACGATCACCGCGCCGCACCCGCGCCTGCACGACTACTCCGGCGACGGGCACCCGGATGTGCTCGCCCGCAACACCGCCGGCGCGCTGCTGGAGTACCGGGGCGACGGCGCCGCGGGCTGGCTGACCCCGGCCGCAGTGCAGGTCGGAAGCGGCTGGAACGGCATGACCGCAATGGTCGCGCCGGGCGACTTCGACGGCGACGGCCATCCCGACGTGCTCGCGCGGGACACGACCGGCACCCTGTGGCTGTACCCGGGCAACGGCTCGGGAGGCTGGGGTGCGCGCCGCCTCGTCGGCACCGGCTGGAACTCGATCGTGCGCATCGTCTCGGTCGGCGACTTCAACGGGGACGGGACCGCCGACATCGTCGCGACCGACACCGCCGGCCGGCTCCTGCTCTACCCGGGCAACGGCCACGGCGGCTGGCTGTCGGCCAGCGTCATCGGCACCGGCTGGGCGGGCATGGTCTCCCTCGTCGGCATCGGCGACTTCAACACGGACGGCAAGTCAGACCTGGTGGCCGAGGACGGTGCAGGCCGGCTCTGGCTGTACCCGCACACCCCGACCGGCTGGCAGCCCACGATCCAGATCGGCACCGGCTGGGGGATCATGAACCAGCTCCTGGCGGTGGGCGACGTCGACGGCGACGGCACGGACGACCTCGTCGCGCGCGACACCTCCGGCAACCTCTGGCTCTACGCCGGCGACGGGGGCACGGGCTTCTGGCCGCGCGTCCGCATCGGCACCGGCTGGGGCGGAATGACCTGGATGGGCTGACGCCCAAGCCCCGCCCAAGCCCCGCCGAGGGGCACGTAAACGCCCCTAAAACGCACTTTTAGGGGCGTTTACGTGCCCCTCGGC
>NZ_JBHUAV010000004.1:0-16482 GCF_042789575.1 Leifsonia sp. NPDC056824
CGTAAACGCCCCTAAAAGTGCGTTTTAGGGGCGTTTACGTGCCCCTCGGCGGAAGGGGTGGGGGTCAGACGGGGAAGCGAACGGCGGCGGCGACGGCTCCGCCGCCGGGGACGTCCTCGGCGCGCAGCGCGTAGACCTTCGCCTTGGAGGCCAGCGAGCGGCGGATGATCTCGTCCACCACGCCGTAGTTGCCCGCCGTGTCGTCGTCCAGGTAGGCGATCTTGCCGGTCTCGTCGTCCAGCGACCCCGGCACCCGCCGGTCGATGTCGAAGACCAGGGTCTCCACCGCTCCGTAGGTCGCCGCGCGGGCGATGTCGCTGAGGTCGACCAGGGCTGTGCCGCCGGCGATGCGGGTGGAGAAGTCCTCCTTGAGAGCGTCGATCTTCCCGGCGTACAGCCGGTCGAGCACGGCGCGCGCGGCCGTCGCCAGCTCGTCCTCGGTCTTCTCCTCCGGGTTGCCGGCGATCACGTCGTCCACGAGCCGCGGATAGTCCGTCGCGCCGCGGAAGATCCCGGTGAGCGGCTCGGCCGCGGCGAGGATCAGCGGCTCGGTGGAGCTCGCCAGCAGCGGGTGCAGCGCCCGCTCGATCGCCTGCACGTACTCCAGCATCCGCACCTTCTGGCCCTCGGAGCCCTGGATGCGGCCCTCGGCGGCGCGCCCGCTGATCGAGGTCTTGCCGACCGCGGCGGCGACGTCCTTCGGCATCCCTTCGACCTCGACCAGGGCCGGCGGCAGCTCCGGGTCCACGCGGATCAGGCGCACCGAGTTCTGAGCGAGGGCGAGGATGAGCGCCGATTGCGGGAAGGTCACGGCGCGCAGCAGCGGCTTGATGTAGAAGCGGTCGGCAACCTCGCACGCGGAGGTCAGCCGGTTGGGCAGGCGGAAGGTCTCGGCGACCTCCCCGTCGAGGAACACCGCGAGCGAGCGCGACTGGTAGCGCCAGAAATCGCGGTCCTCGAGGATGCCCTCGCCCTCGGTCCGCACGGCGCCGATCCGGTGGCGATCGACGCCCATCGCCTCCAGCGATTTCACTGCGAGGGCGAGGTGGTTCTTGAGGTCGATGCGAGCCTTGTCCGCCTCCTGCGGCGTCGTGCCGGTCGGCAGGTAGATGCTGACGCAACCGGGTTCGCGCAGCGCCGCGATCCTCTCGATGTCGGCCTTGGTCGGAATGTCCTTGTACTCCACTTTTCCTCCTCGGTCGTGACCCGGCCGGACGTCGGCGGCCGGTCGCCCCAGTCTCGTCGCGGGTGCAGAACGGCACAAGACCCCGGGGGTGGACCATCCGTTGTGCCCGTTGACAGATCCGAAAAGCGCGGCTACCGTCCTTTAAACCGGTTTAGACGTCACCCGTTCTGGGGGTGGCACCGGCCTTATCGCTCTTTCCCCCCACTCAGAGCACAGAGACAGGACACGCAATGAAGCGGAATCGACTCCTCGCTGCAGCGACGGGCGCAGCCCTCGCCGCCGCCGCGCTCGTACCGGTGATCGCCGCCCCGGCGAACGCCTCCCCCACTCCCGCGGCCCCGGCCGCCCCCACCCTGACGAATCTCGCCCACTTGAATTTCCTCCTGGACGATGTGCCGTTGCTTCCCGGGGTCGCGGGACACTCCACGTACCAGCAGAGCCAGGAGCCGAACGCGCGCGCCCCGTGGGTGTACGCCAACCGCAACGCCGACGGCAGCTTCACGCGCGTCGGCGGCGGCCCCATCACGAACGCCGCCAAAGGCTACTACGCGCAGGGCACCTTCGACGCCGACGACATCTCCCGCTCGGCCGTCGTCTACCTCCGCGACTGGAAGCAGAACGGCACCGCGGCCAGCCGCGCCTCCGCCTTCGAGCTGCTGCGCGAGCTGACCTACCTGCAGGTCGACTCCGGCCCGAACGCCGGCAACGTCGTCCTCTGGCAGCAGCATGACGGAACCCTGAACCCGTCCGCCATCCCGGCCGACAACCCGAACCCCAGCGACTCGGGCGAGTCGTACTGGCTGGCGCGCACCGTCTGGGCGCTCGGCGAGGGTTACGCGGGCTTCGAGAAGTCCGACCCGGCGTTCGCGTCCTTCCTCCAGCAGCGGATGAACCTCGCGCTGCGCTCCCTGGAGCGCCAGTCGCTCGCCAAATACGGGACGACTGACACCGCCAACGGCGTCACGGTCCCCGGCTGGCTCATCACCAACAGCGCGGCCCCGACCGCCGAGGCCGTGCTCGGCCTGAGCGCGTACACCGCGGCCGCTCCGGGCGACACCCAGGCGCGCACCGACCTCCAGCGCTACGCGAAGGGGATCGCCGGGCTGTCCTCCGGCGGCACCGGCCAGTGGCCGTTCGGCGCGCTGCTCCCCGAAGCCAACTCCCCCACGTTCTGGCACGCCTGGGGCGGCATGGCGCCTGCGGCGCTGATCGCGGCCGCGACGCAGCTCCACGACGGCAGCCTGCAGGGCGCCGCGAACACCGACCTCGCGAGCTTCACCACGCAGCTCCTCGCCAGCGGCGGCCCGGACAACGGCTGGACGCCCACCCCGGCCGACCAGTCCCAGATCGCCTACGGCGTCGACTCCCGGGTGGAGGGCCTGGTCGCAGCCTCCGACGCCTCCGGCTCGACCGGCCTCGCCACCCTCGCCGGCGCCCAGGCCGCCTGGTACTTCGGCGCCAACCCGGCCGGCGTGCCGGTGTACGACCCGTCCACCGGTGTCTGCGTCGACGGGATCGGCGGCGACGGCGGCATCAACCACAACTGCGGCGCCGAGTCGGTCATCCACACCGAGCTGAGCATGCTCGCGCTCGACGCCCACCCGGCGATCAAGCGCGCGGCCGTGGCCCTGACGCACCGCTCCGCCGCCGACGGCATCCAGGTCGTGGAGGCCGAGAAGGGCACGCTCACCGGCCCCGCCACTGTGGTCACCCCGCCGTCCGCGTGGACCGGCTCGGCGAACTGGTCGGGCGGCGCGTACGTCTCCGCCTCGACCGGCGCGACCGTCACGATGACGCTGCCCGCCGGTCACCCGGCCGCACGCATCCTCCCGATCGAGGACCTCGGCCCCGACGGCACCGCCACCAGCGGGTCGGGCACGACGGCCTGGACGGCGAGCGCGGGCAACCGCACCGTGCAGCTCGGCTCCAGCCAGAACGTCCGTCCGGGCGCACAGGGCATCGCGCCCACCACGGTGTTCCTGCTGCCGCAGACCCTCCCGGTCTCCGCTCCCGCCGGCGCGACCACGGTCACGGCGCGGGTGAACGGCCAGGCCCGGCTCGACGCCGTGCTCGTGCAGCCGGAGGTCTCCCACCTCGGCCTGACCGGTTCGGGCACGCTCGACGTCTACGTCAACGCCACCTCCGGCACGGCCACGCAGCACCTCGCCTCCTCCGGCCCCGTGCTCGCGACCCGGTACGACGCCTCCGGCCGCCAGGTCGGCGCGCCGATCCCACTGAACGGGAACGGCACCGTCACGATCGTGCCCGGCGGCTTCACCACGGTGGTGCCGCGGTGACGCCTGCCGACATCACGATCAACGACGTCGCACGGGCGGCGGGCGTGAGCAAGGGACTGGTCTCCCTCGCCCTCAACGGCAAGCCCGGTGTGGCGCTGGAGACCCGCGAGCGCATCCTCGCGACCGCGCGGGAGCTCGGGTTCACCCCCAACCCGAGCGCCCGCGGGCTCACCACCCGGCGTGCGTACGCGCTCGGGCTCATCCTGCGACGCGCCGCCCGCACCATCGAGGTGGACCCGTTCTTCGCGGCGTTCATCGCGGGCGTCGAGACGGTGCTCTCCGAGCGCGGCCAGGTGCTCGTGCTGACGGTCGTCCCCGACCACGAGGCGGAGGCCCGCGCCTACGAGCGGCTCGCGCTCGACAAGCGGGTGGACGGCTTCCTGCTCACCGACATCCTCGCCGAGGACCACCGCCTCGCGCTGGTGCAGGAGTTCGGCTCGCAGGCCGTCTCGCTCGGCGAGCCGACCGGCGGCAGCCCGTTCCCTGTCATCACCCGCGACTACGACGCGGGCATCGACGAGCTCGTCGCGCACCTGCTCGGGCTCGGCCACACGCGCATCGCGCATGTGTCCGGCGACGAGCGGATGCTGCACGGCCTCCTCCGCCGGGAGCGGTTCGAACAAGTGGTGCGCGCCGCCGGGCTCGATCCCGTCATCGTCCCCACCGACTTCTCGCCCGAACAGGGCGCGGAGGCCACCAAGACGCTCCTCGACTCCGCGGAACCGCCCACCGCCATCGTCTACGGCAACGACCCGATGGCGATCGCGGGCATGGGGGTCGCGCACGAGCGCGGTCTCCGCCTCCCCCAGGATTTGTCCATCACCGGGCTCGACGGCTCCCAGATCGGGACCTACATCTATCCGAGCCTGACGACCCTGGACAACGACCCGGCCGGCTGGGGCATCGCCGCCGCCACCGCACTGCTGCGGCTGGTGGAGCACGGTGAGCCTGCCGACGTCGCCCTGCCCCCTGCCCGACTGGTGGTGCGCGCCTCCACGGCTGCGCCATCGCGTCACTGAAATCACAGAGAAAGAGCACAGATCATGCGCAAACGCATCACCGGCCGCAGACTCGCGGTCGCCGTCATCAGCGCCGGCCTCGTCGCCGGCACCCTGGCCGCGTGCGGCTCCAGCGGCGGTGGCGGTCAGACCGACGCCATGAAGGCGCACGGCCCGATCACCATCTGGTACTCCAACAACCCGCAGGAGGTGCAGTGGGGCAAGTCCGTGGTCTCCTCCTGGAACTCCTCGCACCCCAAGGAGCAGATCAAGGCCCAGGAGGTCCCGGCCGGAAAGAGCACCGAGGAGGTCATCGGCGCCGCCATCACGGCCGGCACCACGCCCTGCCTGGTGTTCAACAACCTGCCCGCCGCGACCGGTCAGTGGGAGAAGCAGGGCGGCCTGGTCGACCTGTCGAAGTTCTCCGACGGCAACTCGTACATCCAGGGCCGCAGCGGTAAGACCGCCGACCAGTACAAGTCCCCGAACGGCGACTTCTACCAGATGCCGTGGAAGCAGAACCCGGTGATGATCTTCTACAACAAGACCATCTTCCAGAAGGCCGGCATCGACCCGAACAGCCCGGACCTGTCGACCTACGCCAAGTTCACCGCCGCCGCCCAGAAGATCAAGTCGTCCGGCGCTGCGCCGTACGCGATCTACCCGGCGCCGACCAGCGAGTTCTTCCAGCCGAACTTCGACTACCTGCCCCTGCTGGCCGCGGAGACCGGCGGCAAGACCTTCATCGACAACGGCAAGGCGAACATCACCAGCCAGGACTCGATGGATGTCGCCAACTTCTGGAAGAGCATCTACACCGACGGTCTCGCCGGCAAGGAGCAGTACCAGGGCGACGCCTTCGCCGACGGCAAGTCCGCGATGGCCATCGTCGGACCGTGGGCGATCGCGGTCTACAACAAGGTCCAGTGGGGCTCCGTCCCCGTCCCGACCAAGGACGGCAAGTCGGCCGACCAGACCTACACCTTCCCGGATGCCAAGAACATCGGCATGTACACCTCGTGCAAGAACCAGGGAACGGCCTGGGACGTCATCAAGTACGCCACCTCCAAGGACCAGGACGGCAAGCTGCTGAACGTCACCGGCCAGATGCCGATCCGCTCCAACGTGTCCAGCGTGTACTCGAGCTACTTCGACTCGCACCCGGCCTACAAGCAGTTCGGCTCCCAGAGCGAGCGGACCGCTGACGACCCGACGGGCGTCAACACCATCGCCCAGCTCCAGGCCCTGCGCGACGCGTACTCCAAGTCGGTGATCAACGGCACCGGTACGGTCGAGGACGCCTTCAAGGCCGCCTCGCAGAAGATCGACCAGCTCCAGGCTCAGAAGTAATCATGAGCACCCTCTCCGCACCCCCGGCGGCGGGCACCACGCCCGCCGCCGGGGCGGCCCCGCGGCGACGCAAGCCGCTGCTGCAGCGCATCCTCGGCAGCAACCCGCTGGGCTGGCTGTTCGCCGCGCCGTACCTGATCTTCGTCCTGGTGATCTTCGCGTACCCGCTGATCTACGCGGTCTACATGTCGTTCTTCGACTACTTCTTCGCGGCGCCGGGAGCCCAGGTCACCCAGCCCTTCGTCGGCTTCCAGAACTACATCCAGGCCTTCACCGACCCGGCGGTGCTGCAGTCGTTCGCCAACGTCGGGATCTTCCTGATCATCAACGTGCCGCTGACGGTCGTGCTGTCGCTGGTGCTGGCGAGCGGGCTCAACGGCATCACCCGATTCCGCACGTTCCTGCGGGTGAGCTACTACGTGCCGTACGTCACGGCGAGCGTCGCGATCATCGGCGTCTGGCTGTTCCTGTTCAACGGCTCGGGACTGGTGAACCAGATCCTCGGCCCGCTGGCCCCGAACCCGTCGTGGTTCATCAACCCCGTGCTGGCCATGCCGACCATCGCGATCTACGTGACCTGGAAGCAGCTCGGCCTCTACATCCTGCTGTACCTCGCCGCGCTGCAGAACGTGCCGCGCGAGCTGTACGAGTCGGCGGCCACCGACGGCGCGGGGCGGGTGCGGCAGTTCTTCTCCGTCACCGTGCCCGGCGTGCGGCCCGCGACCGTGCTCGTGCTGCTGCTCGCCACCATCACCGGCGCCAACATGTTCACCGAGCCGTACCTCCTCACCGGCGGCGGCGGCCCGGACGGCCACTCGACCTCCCCGGTGCTCCTGATCTACCAACAGGGCATCCAGCAGGGTCACCCGGGCTACGCCTCAGCGATCGGCGTCGTGCTCGTGATCGTGGTGCTGATCATCGCCTGGCTGCAGAACCGATTCGCGGGAGGACGAGAGTCATGACCACCCTCAAGACAACAGGTGCCGAACCGGCGCCGCAGACTCCGCGCGCCCCCCGGAAGCGCCGTCGCCGCGACATGGCCGCCTCCGTGCGGCTGAGCCGCCCGCAGGCGATCCTGCGCGGGATCGTGCTGACGATCGGCGCCTTCGCCTTCCTGTTCCCCTTCTACTACATGCTGATCGGGTCGCTGCAGGCGTCGCCCGACACGACCGTCGCCGGGGCGTTCCCCAATCCGGCCAACATCACGCTGCACAACTACGCGGCGATCGACTCCCGGATCAACCTCGTGCAGGGCCTTATCAACTCGGGCATCTTCACCGGCGGCGTGCTGCTGGGCACCGTCGTGTTCGGCGTGCTCGCCGGGTACGCGCTGTCGATCCTGCACTGGCGGGGGCGCGGGGTGACCTTCGCGCTGGCGCTGCTGGTGCAGACCATCCCGTTCCAGCTCCTGATGATCCCGCTGTACGTGCTCATCGCGCGCAACTACGGCCTGGGCGACAACTATCTGGGGATGATCCTGCCGTACGCCATCAACTCGGCCGCGGTGCTGATCTTCCGGCAGTACTTCCTGCAGTTGCCGCGGGAGCTGTTCGACGCCGCCCGGGTGGACGGCGCCGGCGAGTTCACGCTGCTCTGGAGGGTCGCCCTCCCGCTGGTCCGACCGGCGCTGGTGACCGTGCTGCTGCTGACCTTCATCGGCCCGTGGAACGAGTTCCTCTGGCCGTTCCTGATCACGAAGGAGGCGAGCCTGCAGCCGCTCGCCGTCTCGCTGGCGAACTACATCAGCACGGTCGCGGCCTCCACGGCCAACCCGTTCGGGGCGATCCTCGCCGGAGCGGTCGTCCTGGCCGCCCCCGTCGTCGTGCTGTTCATCGTCTTCCAGCGCTACTTCACCTCAACCGACATCGGCTCGTCCGTCAAGGGCTGAGCCACCCGCACCGAACGCAAGGAGAACCGTGGACGCCGCCTACACCGACGCCCTCCGCCTCAGCTACGAGGAGGCGCTGGGTCATTCCAACGCCGTCACCGACCACATCTCGACCGACCACTTCTCGGCGAACTACATCGACCCGCCGGACTGGGCGATCGGCCCGTTCCAGCGGGACCCGGCGCTGACCTTCCGGCTCGACGGCCAGTGGGACGACCCCACCGGCGTCGGCTGGACGAGCAGCGCGATCTTCAACCCGTCCATGATCGAGCGGGACGGTGAGCTGCACCTCTTCTACCGGGCCTCGCCGCGGATGGAGTCGCTGGCGAGCCGGATCGGCCACGCCGTCCTCCGCGACGGGGTCTGGCACGACGACCCGGCCAACCCGATCGTCTACCCGACGCTGCCCAACGAGCCGCTCGGCTGCGAGGACCCCAAGGTCTACGAGGTGGACGGCCGCTACGTGCTCTTCTACAACGCCAACCGGCGCACGGAAGCGGGCGAGAACGCGGTCGACATCATGGGGATGATCTCCGACGACCTGGTGTCGTGGGAGAAGATCGGGCTGGTGGTGCCGCTCGAGGTCTCCCAGGACTGGGCGAAGGGCGCCGTCGTGCCGCGCGACGAGCACGGCCGCGCCGTGCGGATCGGCGGCGAGTACCTGATGTTCCTCTCCGAAGGCTGCGGCGGCCGGCCGATGATCGGCCACTCCGACGACCTGGTCTCCTGGACCTTCGCCGAGCAGCCCTACCTCGACCTGTCCTCGCTGCCCGGCAGCCTGTACGAGGTCGCCTGCGCCGTCGTGCGCGGGGACGACCTCGTGCTGGACTTCTTCTACGCCGACGAGAACGGCGACTTCGCCGCGGCCCAGGCGGACTACTCGGTCGACGCCCCCTTCACCCAGCTCGGCCTCCACCGCGGAGGCTCCCTCGCCTGGGGCGGCCTGCAGAAGGTGGACGGCCGCTGGTCGTTCGCGCAAGGCTGGGACGCTCCCCGCGGAGAGCGCGAACTCTATGTCTACAAGGAGGTCACGAAGTGACTGAGCCCTTCCCCTACGTTCTCACCCGCTCCGGCGTGGTGATGACTCCCGAGCCCGGCGAACCGCTGGAGGCCGAAGGCGTGCTGAACCCCGCCTCCGGCCGCGACGCCGACGGCGAGCTGTATCTCCTGCCCCGGCTGGTCGCCGACGGCAACGTGTCGCGCGTGGGCCTCGCCCGCGTGGTCGTCGAGGACGGCGTGCCGGTCGGCGTCGAGCGGGAGGGCGTCGTGCTGGCGCCCGACCGCGACTTCGAGCGCGGCCGCCGCAACTCGGGCGTCGAGGACCCGCGCACGACGTTCGTGCCCGCCCTCGGCCTCCACGTCATGACGTACGTCGCCTATGGCCCGCTCGGCCCGCGCACCGCCGTCGCGGTCTCGGCCGATCTGCGGTCGTGGCAGCGCCTCGGCCCGGTGACCTTCGAGTACGACGACGGGCTGGGCGTCGACCTGGCGCTGTTCCACAACAAGGACACCGTGTTCTTCCCGGAGCCGGTCACCGGGCCGGACGGCGTGGAGAGCCTGGCCGTGCTGCACCGGCCGGTCTGGGACCTCGGCGAGGTCAGGGACGGTGAGGGCGAGCACCCGCCGACCGGGCTGGAGGAGAAGCGACCCAGCATCTGGATCGCGTTCATCCCGCTGGCCGCCGTGCGCGACGACCTCGGCGAGCTGACGCGGTGGCGGCACAACCGCTTCCTCGCCGGTCCGGAGTTCCCGTTCGAGGAGCTGAAGATCGGCGCGGGACCCGCCCCGGTGCGGGTGCAGGAGGGCTGGCTGCTGCTCCACCACGGCGTCACCGGGCGACTGGAGCGCGGCGTCGACCAGCAGAAGCACGTCAACTACTCGGCCGGCGCGATGATCCTCGACGCCGACGAGCCGTGGCGGGTGATCCGCCGGACGGAGGAGCCGCTGCTGAGCGCCGAGACCGAGGAGGAGCGCAGCGGCATCGTCCCGAACGTCGTGTTCCCCACCGCGATCGAGCAGGTGGACGGAGTCCACTGGGTCTTCTACGGCATGGCCGACTCCAAAATCGGCGTCGCCCGCCTCGAGCGACGGAACTGAGCTCCTCACATTCGTCACGAATGTCGACTCTCAGCGTTCCAAAGTCGACATTCGTGACGAATGTTCGCGGCATGATGTCGAGATGACGTCCTCCCGTTCGTATAGACGGTGAGAGGAAGGAATCACGATCATGTCCCAGTACCTGCTCAGCGTCTACCAGCCGGACGGGCCCGTCCCGGAGCCGGAGGTCCTCGCCGCGATCGGCGAGGACCTCGACGCGCTCAACACCGAGATGCGCGCGGCCGGCGCCTGGGTGTTCTCCAACGGCCTCCTGCCGCCGCAGTCGGCGACCGTGCTGCGGCCGGCCGGCACGGAGGTGATGGTCACCGACGGCCCGTTCGCGGAGGGCAAGGAGCACCTCGGCGGCTTCACCATCATCGACGTGCCCGACCTGGACGCCGCCCTCGAGTGGGGCAGGCGACTCGCCGTCGCGACGACGCTGCCGATCGAGGTGCGGCCGTTCGCGTGAGCCGCGACAGCGATGGCGCGGCCGTCTCCTCCGGAGCGATCGACTCGATCTTCCGCGAGGAGTACGGCCGCGCCGTCTCCGTGCTCTACCGTTCTCTCGGCGACCTGGACCGCGCGGAGGACGCCGTTCAGGAGGCCTTCGCCGTCGCCGTCGCGCGCTGGCCGGTCGACGGCCTCCCGCCCGCGCCGGCGGGGTGGCTCATCACCACCGCCCGCCGCCGCGCGATCGACCGGCTGCGCCGCGAGGCCGTCGGCCGGGAGCGGGAGGCGGAGGCGACGGAGTTGCTCGCGCTGGCCTCCACCGTGGAGGCCGCCGACACCGGCGCGATCCCCGACGACCGCCTCCGGCTCATCTTCACCTGCTGCCACCCGGCGCTCGCGCCGAACGCCAGGGTGGCGCTGACGCTGCGACTGCTCGGCGGGCTCAGCACCGCCGAGATCGCACGGGCGTTCCTGGTGCCGGAGGCCACGCTCGCCCAGCGCATCTCGCGCGCTAAGGCGAAGATCAGGGACGCTCGAATCCCGTACCGGGTCCCGGCCGCCGTCGACCTGCCGGAACGCCTCGGCTCCGTGCTCGCCGTCGTCTACCTAATCTTCAGCGAGGGCTACACGGCGACTGTGGGCGACCGGCTGGTGCGCGAGGAGCTCGGCGGCGAGGCGATCCGGCTCGCGCGCCTCCTGACGGCGCTGCTGCCCGACGAGCCGGAGGCGCAGGGGTTGCTCGCCCTGCTGCTGCTCGTCGACGCGCGCCGGCCGGCCCGGATGGATCGCGACGGGTCGATGGTCGCCCTTCCCGACCAGGACCGCGGGCGGTGGGACACCGCCCTGATCGCCGAGGGCCACACGATCGTGCGCCGCTGCCTGATCGCCGGGCGGCCGGGACCGTACCAGCTCCAGGCGGCGATCCAGGCGGTGCACGACGACGCCGCGCGCGCCGAGGACACCGATTGGCCGCAGATCGTCGCCCTGTACGACCAGCTCCTGCGGGTGCAGCCCTCCCCCGTCGTCGCGCTCAACCGGGCGGTCGCGGTGGCGGAGGCGGTCGGTCCCGAACCGGCGCTGGCGGCGATCGAGCCGCTGCGTGAGGAGCTGGCGTCGTTCTATCTGCTGCACGGCATCCGCGCCGGGCTGCTGCGCCGGTCGGGACGGCCCGAGGAGGCCGCGGCCGAGTACGACGAGGCGGTGCGGCTGTGCGCCAACGACAGCGAGCGGGAGTTCCTGTCGCGGCAGCGGGCGCTGCTGCCGGAGGCGTGATCGCGCGTTCCGGGTTCCGCCCGCGCCGCCGGCGGTGGAGAGTGGCGCTATGGACATCGCATTCCTCGGGCTCGGCCGGATGGGCCGCGAGCTCGTCCCGCACCTGATCGACGCCGGCCACACCGTGACCGTCTGGAACCGCTCCCCGGAGCCGGCGCAGACGATCGGCCGCCGCGGCGCGCACGTCTCGGGCTCGGCAGCGGAGGCCGTCGGCGAGGCGGGCACGGTCGTGAGCGTGCTGTTCGGGCCGGAGGCCGTGCGCGAGACGCTGCTGGACGCGGACCTGCCGTGGCGCCCCGGCACGCTCTGGATCGACGTGACGACGGTCTCCCCCGCCGACGCGACCGAGTTCGCCGCCCGCGCCGCCGTCCTCGGCATCCGCTACGTGGCCTCCCCCGTCGTCGGCTCGCTCGCCCCCGCCCGCGCCGGAGCGCTCGCGGTGCTGGTCGGCGGCGAGCACGACGCGGCGCGCGAGGCCAAACGGGTCGTCGGCCTGTGGGCCGATCAGGAGAAGCTGCGCACCTTCGACACGCCCGCGGCGGCGACGGCGGCCAAGCTGGTGGCCAACCTCGCGCTCGCCGTCTCGATGGAGGCCCTGGCGGAGTCGCTGCGCCTCGGCCGGGCCGCGGGCCTCACCGACGACGAGGTGCTCGCCACGCTCTCCCTGACCGCGATCGCCCCGCTCGCCGCCACGAAGGGCCCGCTCGTGACCGCAGCGGACTACGACGACGCCCAGTTCACCGCCGACGCCCTCGCCAAGGACGCCCGCCTCATGCTCGCGACCGCCGACGTGCCGCTGCCGGCCGTCGCGCTCGTCGCGGTCGAGCTGCAGCGCGCGATCGACGCGGGACAGGGCGCGAAGGACTTCT
Organism: Leifsonia sp. NPDC056824; assembly: GCF_042789575.1. Classification (NCBI taxonomy): domain Bacteria; kingdom Bacillati; phylum Actinomycetota; class Actinomycetes; order Micrococcales; family Microbacteriaceae; genus Leifsonia; species Leifsonia sp. NPDC056824. The sequence goes on from NZ_JBHUAV010000004.1 coordinate 12,408, forward strand.
CGGTAATCGCGCAACAGCACCCGTCGAGGGGCACGTAAACGCCCCTAAAACGCGGTTTTAAGGGCGTTTACGTGCCCCTCGATCATCCTGAGTGTCGCGAAGGCGTGCTCAGCCGACGGGCGTCACGAGCCCGCCGCCCGCGGCGGACCGCCGCGCGGCGTCCACGACCTGAAGCGTTCGCAGCCCGACGCCGCCGTCCGGGACCGCCGGCCGACCCACGCGCACGGCGCTGACGAACTCCGCGAGCATGGCCGCGTCCAGGTCGTCGCCGGTCGGGACCCACACCGCCCCGTCGCCGGTCTGGCCGCCGACGTGTCCCGCGAACGGCGCGATCGTGACTGAGCCGCGCGTGCCGGTCACCTGGAATGTCAGGCCACCCCAGGTCGGCGCGGCGTCCGGGACGCTCCACGAGCAGTCGATCGTCGCCACTACGCCGCTCGGGTACACCGCGGTCACCAGGCCGCCGGTCTCGACGGAGGCCTCCGGGTGCAGGATGCGGTTGGCGACCGCGTGCACCGTCGCCGGCTGCTCGTGGAGCAGCTCGTCCAGGAGGTCGGCGCAGTGCACGACGTGGTCGACCAGCGCGCCGCCGCCCGCGAGCGCAGGATCGGTGAACCACGCGCGGTCGGAGGGCACCTTGCCGTTGTTCGTCCCCTTCACCGCCAACAGCGTCCCGAGGGCGCCGGAGCGCACCCGGTGCAGGAGGTCGGCGAACGCGGGCGCGAACCGGACCGGGTACGCCGTCATCAGGGTCACACCGGCGCGCTCGGCGGCCGCCAGCATGGCCTCCGCATCCTCCACGGTCGTGGCCAGCGGCTTCTCGCACAGGATGTGCGCCCCCGCCGCCGCGGCCGCCTCGACGAGCGCGCGGTGGCGGACGTTCTCGGCCGTGACGATCACGGCGTCCGGACCCCAGGCGAGCGCGTCCTCGTACGTCGGCAGGTAGCGCACGCCGAGCTGCTCGGCCAGCGCGCTGCCGCGGAGGGCTGCGTCCGGCGCCGACGCGCCATCCGGGTCGGTGACGACGAGCTCGACGTCGGCGCGCCCGGAGAGGGCGCGGCAGTAGCCGATCGCGTGCGTGTGCGCGAACGACAGCACCGCCACCTTCAGCGGGCGGCCTTCGGGGATCCCCACAGTCTTCTCCACGGTCTTCTCCTCGCAGATCGGGACGGTCATGCGCCGACCATCGCCTCAGCCTCAGCCGACGCCGCCGCCAGGTCCAGCTCGACCGGCTGTCCGCAGTGCAGCGACTCCATCGCGGCCTCGGCCAGCGCGACGGCGCGCACGCCGTCCTCCGGCGTGACCCGGGCGGCACGGTCCTCCGCGATGGCCGCCACGTAGTCGCGCAACTGCGCGGTGTAGGGGCTCTCGGCGTGGACGGGCGGCGGAAGGTAGCCGTCCGCGTCGTGCGCCGACGGGATGTCGACCCGGCTCGGCGTGCGCGTCGAGTCGATCGCGAGCGTTCCGGCGGACCCGGCGAGGTCGGCGCTGGTCCGGAACGGCAGCCCGCGCGCTCCCCAGGTGCCCTGGAGGTGACTGATCGCGCCGGTCGCGTGCGTCAGCACGACGTGCGCGGTGACCGTGTGCGGCTCGGCCGCGTCTCCACCCGGCGCGCTCTGGACCGCGTACACCCGGACGACGTCACCGGCGAGCCAGAGCGCCTGGTCGAGGTCGTGGATCATCTGGTCGCGCACGATCCCGCCGCCGCGGGCCTCGTCGTGGAACCAGGTGCCCGCCGCCGGCGCCTCGCCGCCGCGCACGAACCGCAGCACGGCCGGCTCGCCGATCCGCCCTGACGCGATCTCGCGCTGCACCGCCGCGTACTCCGGGAAGTACCGCACGACGTGGGCGGGGAACAGCCGCACCCCGGCCGCCCGCGCCGCGTCGACGACCTCCCTGGCCTCCTCGACGGAGGCGCCCAGCGGCTTCTCGCAGATGACGTGCTTGCCTGCGCGGATCGCCGCCAGGGCCAGCGGCGCGTGGCTGGTGGTCGGGGTCACGATGTCCACGAGGTCGCTCGCGGCGAGCAGCGCGTCGAGGTCGCCGGCGACGGCGAAGCCGTACTGAGCGGCGAGCGCCTCTGCGCCCTCGTGCGAGTGCACGGTGACCGCGGCGCCGAGCGCCCGCCAGCCGTCCGCGTGGACGCGCGAGATGCCGCCGGCCCCGATCAGGCCGACTCGAAGGGTGTTCACGGTGTGCCTTTCTGTCGTCGTCGCCGCGGTCGCCGTCATTTCAGACCGGAGAACGCGATGCCGTCGATGACGCGTCGTTGCATGAGGAGGAAGAGGATGAGGACCGGCGCCATCGCGAGCAGGCTCGCCGCGAGCAGCAGCGGGTAGTCCGGGATGGAGCGCTGGCTGGTGAGCGTGGCGATGCCGGGTGCGAGCGGCATCTGCGTGGAGTCCGTCGCTACGATGAGCGGCCAGAGCAGATCGTTCCACGAGGCCAGCACCGTGATGATCGCGAGCGCGGACAGCCCGGGCTTGGCCAGCGGCAGCATGACCTTCCAGAACACCTGGAAGTGGTTCGCCCCGTCGAGCCGGGCCGCCTCGGCCAGCTCGTCGGGCAGGCCGAGGAAGAACTGCCGCATCAGGAAGGTGCCGAACGCGCTGAAGATGCCGGGAGCCGCGATGCCCGCGATGGTGTTGAGCCAGCCGAGGCCCTGCACGATCTGGTACTGCGGCAGCAGGTAGACCTGCGGCGGCACCATCAGGATGGCGAGCACCAGGGCGAAGATCGTCCGCCGGAACGGGAACTCCATCCGCGCGAAGGCGTAGCCGGCCATCGAGCACAGCAGCAGCTGGCCGACCGTGCGGATGACCGTGACGGCCACCGACACCCAGAGCTGGTTGAGGAACGGGAGCTGGTCGAAGACGTGCGCGAAGTTCTCGAAATGCAGCGTCCCCGGCCAGACCGTCGGTGGCACCGAGGTGACCTGCGCGTTCGTCGCCAGCGACATCAGGATCTGCCAGACGAACGGGAAGATCATCAGCAGCGACGCCACGATGAGCACCGCGTGGGTCAGGCCGTTCCCGCGCGAGCGGCCGGCCCGCGGCCGCGGTCGTGCGATCACCTGGCTAGACATAGTTCACCCACCTCTTCTGCATGCGGAACTGGAGCATCGTGAACGCGCCGACCAGCACCAGGATCGCGACGCCCACCGCCGCGGCGTAGCCGTTGTCGCCGGTCTGCTGGTGCGCGAAGAACAGGTAGACGAGCGACTGCGTCTGGTTGATCGCCGGGTTCTGCGTGCCCATCAGCGCGTAGAGCAGATCGAACAGCTGGAACCCGGTGATGACGGTGATGACCGAGACGAAGAAGATCGACGGGGTCAGCAGTGGCACGGTGATCGAGAAGAACTGCCGCGCGCGGCTCGCGCCGTCGATCGAGGACGCCTCGTACATCTCCGGCGGGATGCTGCGCATGCCGGCCGAGAGCACGATCAGGTTGAACCCGAGCGAGATCCACACCCCCACGACGCCGACGGCGAAGAGCGCGAACCACTCCGTGCTCAGCCAGTTCGGCCCTTTGATCCCGATCAGCGAGAGCGAGTAGTTGATCACGCCGAAGTCGCCGTTGAAGATGATCCGCCAGACCATCGAAATGGCGGCGGGCATCGCCACGTACGGCAGGAAGAACGCCGTGCGGTACGCGGCGGCGAACCGCAGCCCGGGCCGGTTGATCAGCGCCGCGAACCAGACGGCCAACGGGATGCCGAGCAGGAGGATGCCGACGTAGATGAACGTGTTGAGGATGGCGCGCCAGAAGTCGGGGTCCGCCAGCATCTGCTGGTAGTTCGTGATCCCGCTCCAGGTGGCGCCTCCGAACGCGCCCCATGTCGTGAAGCTGAAGTAGGCGTTGCGGAAGATCGGCCAGATGTAGAACACCAGCACGCCGATCAGCAGCGGCCCGACGAACAGCAGCGCCCACCAGCCGTCCGCGCGCAGGCGGCGGCCCGTGCTCCGGTTCGTCGCGCGCGGTGCGCGCGCGCCCCGGGGGGCGGGGGGCGCCCCCCCCGGCGCCCCCCCCCCCCGGGGGAGAGGGTGTGTGCTGAGGAAAACTGATAGAGGGGGCA
>NZ_JBHUAV010000004.1:16492-124184 GCF_042789575.1 Leifsonia sp. NPDC056824
CCCGCCCGCGCGCGGCGGGCGCCGGGGGCGGCGGGGGGGGCCGGGGGGGGGCGCCGCGCCGGGGGGGGGGGGCGCCGCCGCCGCGGCGCCCGCTCCCTTCGTGATCGTCTGAGTGGACATCGTCACTCTTTGGCGAGGTCCGCGTTCATCTGCGCTGCGAGCTCCTTGGCGACCTCGTCAACGGGCTTCTTGCCGCTGAACGCGTCGGGCAGCAGGTCGCTCTCCGCCTTGTTCCAGGCCGCCGTGTTCTTGGAGATCGGGTACGGGTACGCGTAGTCCGTCGCCGCCTTCTCGAACACGTTCAGGTCCCACGGCGCCGAGTCGACGAACGCCTGCTGGGTGCCGTTGTAGGCCGGGTTCGCCGCGCCCATCTTCGCCTGGGTCTGCGCGGCCTCCTTGCCGCCGAGGTAGTTCTGGAAGGCGATGGCGGCCGACTTGTTCTTGGAGTCCTTGGCGACGACGTTGGCGAGACCGTGGATGACGGTCGCCTGACGCGCTCCGGTCGGCAGCGGCGCGACCGCGATCTGGGCCTTGACCGGCGAGCTCAGCAGCTCGGCGTTCGACCAGGTGCCCGACCAGAACATGGCGGACTTGCCGTTGATGAACCACTGGTCCTGCGGGGTGTCGGAGAGCTGCGCGAGCGTGGGCGAGGAGCCGTCCGCGATCAGGTCGCGCACGAACTGGAGTCCCTTGATCGACTTGGGGTCGTCGTAGCCCGACTTCTTGCCGTCGGCGGAGATGATCGAGCCGCCGGCCTGCAGGATGGTGTTGTAGTACATCTCCTGGCCGCCGCTGAGGCCGCTGGCCTCGCCGTAGATCCCCTCGCCCTTGAGCTTGTCCGAGATCGCCTTGGCCTTCTGGTGGAAGTCGTCCCAGGTCCAGCCCGCGGTGGGGTACGAGACGCCGGCCTTGTCGAAGATCGCCTTGTTGTAATAGACGGCGATCGTGTCGAAGTCCTTCGGGACGCCGTACTGCTTGCCGCTGTACGAGTAGAGCGAGTCCAGCGCCTTCGGATAGTTGGCGGGGTCGATCGCCGAGCCGACCGGCTCCAGCAGGCCGTTGGACGCGTAGAGCTGGAAGTTCGGGCCGTTCATCCAGAACACGTCGGGCAGCGTCTTGGACGAGCCCTGCGTCTGCAGCTTGGTGAAGTAGTTCTGGTACGGGGTGATCTGCGACGTCACCTTGATGTTCGGATAGGTCTTGTTGAAGTCCTTGATCAGGGCCTCCATCGCGGGCTTCTGGTTCACGTCCCAGAACGCGTAGGAGATGCTGGCCGAGAGATTATGATCGGCAGGGGCATCGGAGCCGCTGCCAGTGTTGGACGAGCATCCGGCGAGCACGACTGCGGACGCGACAGCGGCCGCGGCGGCGAGCATGGCTTTTCGCATTGGTTTCTCCTTCGAAATGTGGTGTCGATGCTTCCCGGGTCGGCGAATTGACCTCGCCGGCCCGGTCTTCCTTCGGTGCAGGGTGCTCCGCGATTCGCGGAGCGCGGGACGTCGCTACAGCAGCGCGACGACCCGCCCGTCCGCGGCGGGGACGGCGCGAGGCCGCGATCCGTCGCGAAGCGATTCGGTGGCCGCCACAGCGGTGGCCACCGCGTTGCGCGCTGCTACCGCTGACGTCGTCGTCGCGGTGCCGTCGCGCACGAAGCCCACGAACTCGGCGATGGTGAGCCGATCCGCGTCTCCGTGCCCGCCCTCGTCGCCGAGCACGGGGTACTCGACGTCGCCTGCGGGGTGGTAGGTGGTCCGGCGGTTCCAGACGCGGACGACCGCGCCCTCGGTGTCGCCGAAGTTCTCCAGGCGCCCCTCCGTGCCGATCACGGTGTAGTTGCGCCAGTAGTCCGGGGTGTAGTGGCACTGCTGGTACGAGGCGTAGACCCCGTTGTCGAGCCGCATGGTGATCATGGAGATGTCCTCCACGTCGATCACCGGGTTGAGCTCGCGCTGCGTCAGCGGAGGCCAGGAGTCGAGCGAGAACCAGTCCGGCATCGCCCGGTCGGAGTTGTCCCTGCGGTCCTCGATGCCGCCGTAGACCGTCAGTCCGCCCATCCCGGTGACCAGCTCGGAGTAGCCGCCGGCCAGCCAGTGGATGATGTCGATGTCGTGCGCGCCCTTCTGCAGCAGCAGGCCGTTCGACTTCGCCCGCTCGGCGTGCCAGTCCTTGAAGTAGTAGTCGCCGCCGTTGCCGACGAAGTGCCGGCACCAGACCGCCTTGACCTCGCCGATCTCACCGCGCCGGATGATGTCGCGCATGGTGCGCACCACGCTCATGTGCCGCATGTTGTGGCCGACGTACAGCCGAGTGCCGGTCTCGGCGGCGGCCGCGAGGATGGCGTCGGCGTCGGCGACGTGGATGGCGAGCGGCTTCTCCAGGTAGACGGCGATCCCCGCGCGCAGCAGGTCGATCGCGATCTCCGCGTGCGTGTGATCGGGGGACGTGACGAACGCGGCGTCGACCGCGTCGCCTCCCGCGATCAGCTCGCGGTGGCCGGCGTAGGTCGCGCCGGCGCCGAACGTCTCGGCTGCGCGCTCCCGCGCCGCCGGCGACGGGTCCACGACGGCGACGATCCGGCCGTCGCCGCTCTCGACGGCATGGTGGGCGATCTCCGAGCGCGCGCCGGCGCCGATCACGGCCAGGCGCAGCACCCGCTTCGCGGCGTCCACGCCGATCGTCTCCTGAACGGTCATCTCCGCGCTCCCTCCACGCTCTCCCGCGCGGCCAGGGCCTGCGCCCCTGCCACGTCGATCTCGGGCTCCGGCATCCCGGGAGCCAGATACAGCCGCTCCATCGCCTGACCGGAGGCCAGCGCGAGCGCGCCCAGCACGACCGACTCGGCGCCGAGCTCGGACTGGATGATGGACGGCCGCACGGGCACGCCGATCTCGGCCATCACCGCCGCGCGCAGCGGCCGCAGCAGCTCCTCGCCGGCGCGCGACAGGCCGCCGCCGACGACAACGACGTCCGGGTCGACCGCCATCGTCACGGTCGCGATGCCGGTCGCGACGCCGCGCACGAACGCCTCGATCTCCGCGATCGCGGCCGGGTCGCCCTCGCCCGCGGCGCGGAAGACCTCCTCGCCGGTTCCGGCGGACTCCCAGCGCAGCTGCCCCGACTCGTCCACATGCATCGAGAAGACGCTGCCGCCGATCTCGCCCGCGGCGCCGTGGCGCCCGCGCCGCAGCCTGCCGTCGATGATCAGCCCCATCGAGATGCGGTGGCCGGCGAAGAAGTAGGCGACGTCGTCGACGAGCCGGGCGGCGCCCATCCGGTGCTCGGCCAGGGCGGCGAGCCTCATGTCGTTCTCGATCGTGACCGGGCAGCCGAACTCCTCGCTCAGCTTGCCGGCGATGTCGACGCCCTCCCAGTCCGGGAAGTTGTGCGACACGGTGAGCCGCCCGTCGGAGCCGACCATGCCGGAGACGGCGACGGCCATGCCCGAAAGGCGGGACAGCCGGCCGATGTCGATGCCGGCCAGCTCGAAGCAGGCGAGCACGGCCTCCTTGACGCTCTCCAGCCGGCTCGCACCGACGAACGTCCCGTCGATGTCGCGCTGGTGCCAGGCGACGATCCGGCCCGTCAGGTCGGCGACGACGACGCGGATGCGGTGGATGCCGACGTCGACCCCGACCAGGAGGCCCGCGTCGGCGACGAACTCGAAGATGCGGGCGGGCCGGCCGGCTCCGCGGCCGCCGTGGGTGTGCTCGTCGATCATGCCGACGAGGCCGCGCTCGCGCAGCAGCGGGAGGGTGGCCTCCACCGTGGGGCGCGAGAGGCCGATGCGCTCGGCGAGCTGGGCGACGGTCGCGCGGCCCCCGTCGCGCAGTGCGACGGCGACGCGGGCGCCGCTCGCGTTCGCCAGTCGCGCGTCGTTCGTCGCGCCGTTGTCGCCGGGGACCATCGCGGGACCTCTCCGTCCGTTACAAAGAAAATGACTTTTGTAATTGCTTTCGGACAGTAGAGCATGCCGCTCAGGAGAACGTCAAGAGCGATTTCCCTACAAACAAATCGATTTGCGTATTCCCGGCCGTCCCACCCCGCTCCTGTCGCCGGCGCGCGCCGCTCTTGTCCTCCCCGACCGCGCCCCAATACGCTCGGCGGAAGGCGTGAGATCCGCCGACGACGAGAGGCGGGAGCCATGCGTTTCATCCAGTCGCCGGAGCGGCGCACGCGACCGCACATTCCCGACACCGGCAGCGCGCCGCTCCTGACGCGCAGCCCGCTGCTGTTCGGCTTCGTCGTCACGCTCGGCGCGCTGGGCGCCGTCGCCGCCGGCTACATGCTCTACGGCCTGCGCTCGATCATCTTCTCGGTCTTCCTGGCGGCCTTCGCGACGGTCGGCCTGGACCCGCTGATCCGCTGGTTCCAGCGGCACGGGATGAAGCGGGCCTGGGCGATCGTCACGGTCATCCTGCTCATCGTCGGCGTGCTCGTCGCGATCATCTGGGTGGTCGTGCCCCTCGTGGTGCAGCAGATCACGAACCTGGCGACGGCCATCCCCGCCGAGGTCGCCAAGCTGCGGGCCGAGGGCTGGTTCGACAGCACCAACGCCGCCAGCAACGGCGTCCTCGGCCAGGCGCTCACCTGGATCTCCGACCAGGTGAAGAACCCGCAGACCTGGGCGAACATCGGCAACGGCCTGGTCGGCTTCGGCCTCTCGGTGCTCAACGGCTTCACCACCGGCTTCTTCATCGCCATCCTGACGATCTACTTCATCGCCTCCTACGACTCCACCAAGGCCTCGCTCTACCACCTGGTGCGCCGCTCGCACCGCGCTCAGTTCGAGGGCTACTCCGAGCGCATCCTGCAGAACTTCGGCAAGTACCTGAGCGGGATGGTGATCCTGGCGTTCTTCAACGCGACCTACAGCCTCATCCTGCTGCTGGTCACCGGCGTGCCCGGAGCGTTCCTGATCGCGATCGCGGCGTTCTTCATCACGCTCATCCCGTTGATCGGGACGGTGCTCACCACCATCCTGATGACGATCCTGGCGCTGATCCACTCGCCGGTGAGCGCCATCGTCGTGCTGATCTTCATGCTGGTCTACATGCAGGTGGAGGCATACATCCTCACCCCGAGGGTGATGGGCAAGGCCGTGCAGATCCCCGGCTCGGTCGTGCTCATCTCCGCGCTCGCGGGCTCGACCCTGTTCGGCCTCCCCGGCGCACTCGTCGCCATCCCGATCTCCGCCGGCATCATCCTCATCATCAAGGAGGTCGTGATGCCGCGGAAGGACCGGGCGTAGAGTCCATCGACGTGACTACCACGATCGCCCTCATCACGGGCGCGAACAAGGGAATCGGTTTCGAGACCGCCCGGCGGCTCGGCGAGCTCGGGATGACCGTGCTGGTCGGCGCGCGGGACGAGCAACGCGGACGCGACGCGGAGGCCGCGCTGCGGGACGGCGGCGCCGACGCCCGTTTCCTCCCGCTGGATGTGACCGACGACGCCTCGATCGCGCGCGCCGCCGACTGGATCGACCAGGAGTTCGGCCGTCTCGACGTGCTGGTGAACAACGCGGGCACGGCCACGGTCTCGCGGCAGCGCGCCGTCGCCAGCGCGACCGCCCTGGCGGACATGCGCGCGGTCTACGACATCAACGTCTTCGGCCTGGTCGCCGTCACCAACGCGATGCTGCCGCTGCTGCGCCACTCCGCGGCCGGACGCATCGTCAACGTGTCGAGCGAGGTCGGCTCGATCGGGTCGCAGTCCGACCCGGCCAGCCCGCTGTACGACATGCCCGCGTCCGCGCAGTACCCGTCGTCCAAGGCGGCGGTCAACATGCTCACCGCCATGTATGCGAAGGAGCTGAGGGGCACCCCGATCAAGGTGAACGCCGCCAATCCCGGCTTCACGGACACCGACTTCAACGACCATCGCGGCATCCGCTCGGTCGAGGACGGCGCGGAGCCGAGCGTCCACCTGGCGACGCTGCCCGACGACGGGCCGTCCGGCGTGCTCTGGGGGCACCTGTGGCTGCGGGAGGGCGAAGGCGGCTACGGCGTGCTGCCCTGGTAACCGGGCCGGCCGGCACCGGCACGGCCGCGGCCGCGTCCGCGCCACCACCGCACCACCCGCAGGTCGTCCGGCCCGAAGCCGCCCTGCGGCAGCGCCGCCCTGATCCGCTCATCGTCGAACGACCGCCACGGCCGCGGGCCCTCCGGCAGCTCCGGCGCGTACGGCGCCGGCTCGTCCACGCCCTCGGCCAGCATCCGCGCCTGGGCCTTCGCGACCAGCGGGACCACCATCGTCCACTCGGTGAGGCGGGCGAGCACGCGGATGGTCCAGACCGGCGCCGGGACGTAGACGGGCCGGCGCCCGGCGACGCGCGCGATGCGGCGGACCGCCTCCCCCAGCGTGAACTCGTCCGCGCCCATGACCGCGACGGTCGGGTCGGGGACGCGGCCCTCCAGGGCGGCGAGCAGCACGTCGACGGCGTCGTCCACCGGCACCGGCCGGACGTTCCGCTCGCGGAAGCCGACCGTCGCGAAGATCGGCAGGGTGCGCACCGCGCGCGTGACGTGGTCGATCATGTGGTCGCCCGGGCCGTAGATCATCCCGAACTTGAGGACCGTGTGCTCGATGCCGGAGGCGCGCACGAGCTGCTCGGCGGCGAACTTCGTCTCGTGGTAGGGCGAGCCGCAGTCCGGCCGGGCGCGCAGGAAGCTGACCATGACGATCCGCTTCACGCCCGCCCGCTGCGCGGCCTCCACGACGGCGCGGGTCCCGTCGACGTGGACGCGCTGGAACGTCTGGCCGCCGATCTCCCGGTTGATCCCCGCACAGTGCGCGACCGCGTCGCAGCCGGCGAAGGCGCGGGTCAGGGCGTCCACGTCGTCGATTGCGACGCCGGTGCGGCGGGAGACGACCACGGTGTCGGCGGGGTCCAGCCGCTCGGCGAGGTGACGTCCGACGAACCCGGTACCCCCGGTGATGGCGATGTGCACGATCCCTGCTCCTTCGCTTGTTAGCAATGAAGCTAAACTGTATCTAGCAATGGTGCTATATTGCAACCATGACAGACAGCGCGACCGAGGTGTTCGCGGCGCTCGCGCATCCCACCCGGCGCCAGATCCTCCAGGACCTCAAAGACGGCGAGCTCGCCGCCGGGGAGATCGCCGCCCGGTTCAACGCGACCGGCCCGACCATCTCCCGGCACCTGAGCGTCCTCCGCCAGGCCGGCCTCGTCACCGAGCGTCGGGACGCCAACCGCATCCTCTACTCCCTGGTGACCGACCGGCTCGCACTGTCGGTCGGAGACTTCCTGTCGACCGTGTGCCCGGAGCAGATCGTGCTGCGCGAGGTGCGCAAGCGCGGGAACGGCCGGGGCGCCGGCAGCGCGGCCACTCACCCCGCGGGGTGACGCTGCGGGTGGTCCTGGGAGAACGCTCCCGCAGCGTGTAGCCTTCCGATCGGGAAGCCCGACTCGCCGGGCCGATCGCAGGGGATCGGGTATCGCTATGTCATTCGTTAGCAGGAACACCGCTGTCGCCGCCGCGATCGCCGTCGTCGGAGCGCTCACGCTCGCAGCCGCTCCGCACAGCACCCCACCCGCCGCCGCGGCGTCCGGGCCCACAACGACACCGTCGACGCAGACCACGGACTTCTTCTATTACACCGGCACCCAAGGGTCGTACGCCGTTCCGGCCGGCATCAGCGACCTCACGGTCGAGCTCGGCGGCGGGGCGACGGCGCCGGTGGGCAATCCGAGCACTTCGCACAGCGGCCACTTCGTGATCGACCTCGGCACCGCGTACGCCGGCCAGACCCTCAGCTACCTGGTCGGCGGCAACGGGCTCGGCAGCGCTGCGGCGCCGACCGGAACGCAGAACGCGGGAGGCGGCGGCACGTACCTCGCGGCCGGGAACACCCTGATCGCGGTGGCCGGCGGCGGTGGCGGGGCCGGAAGCGACACGGGCGCGGTCTCGGCGACCACCATCGGCGGGTCGGGAGGCTACCTCGCCGCCTCCGGAGCACCGGTCGCCGGGACGAGCGGCACGGCGGGCGCCAATCCACAGGCCGTCGGCGGCGGCGCTTCAGGCGGCACGGCCGGCACCCCTGGCGTCAGCAGCACCGGCGCACCGGGGAGTGCCGGGTCGGCGGGGTCCGGACCGGCGTCGGTCGTGAACGGCGTCATCCAGCCGGCGCTCGGCGGCTACGGCGCGGCGGGCGCGGGCGGCGGCGGAGGCGGCTACACCGGTGGTGGCGGCGGCAGCGTCTACACCGCGGGAGGGACGACCTCGAACGGCGCGGGCGGCGGCGGCTCCGGCTACCTCGCACCGGGAGTGACGGTGACCAGCGGCGACACCAACACCCGGCTCGGGGCCATCGTCTTCCGGTTCACCATCCCGTTCAGCCTGACTGCGTCGCCCGACAGTGTGACCTCCGGCGGGTCGGTCACCGCCACCATCGCCGGGCTCGAGCGCCGGAACGCGTTCACCATCCGGCTCGACTCCAGCACCGGCCCCGTCCTCGTCTTCGACTGGACGGACGCCATCGGCGGCGCGACGATCGCGGTGCCGATCCCGGCGGACACGTCCCCCGGCGACCACGTCCTCTACCTGGCCGAGAATGGCACCGAGACCGGCGGCGGCACCACCGGTGTCAGCAATTCGTTCTCGGTGTCGCAGCCGGTGTGGCGGTTGCACGACTTCAACGGGGACGGCAACCCGGACGTGATGGCCCGCAACAGCGCCGGCGCCCTCCTGATGTACACCGGCGACGGCACCGGCGGCTGGGCGCCCCCGATCGCCACCCAGGTCGGCTCCGGCTGGAACGGCATGACCGCCATGATCGCCCCCGGCGACTTCACCGGCGACGGCCACCCCGACATCCTCGCCCGCGACACCACCGGAACCCTCTGGCTCTACCCCGGCGACGGCAACGGCGGCTGGGGCCCCCGCACCGCCATCGGCACCGGCTGGAACATCATGACCAGCATCATCGCCGCCGGCGACTTCAACGGCGACGGCCACCCCGACGTCCTCGCCGTCACCACCGACGGAACCCTGCGCCTCTACCCCGGCAACGGACACGGCGGCTGGGGCACCCCCAGCAACATCGGCACCGGCTGGAACGTCATGACCGCCATCCTCTCCCCCGGCGACTTCGACGGCGACGGCAACCCCGACCTCCTCGCCCGCAACAACGCAGGCCAACTCCTCGCCTACTACCACACCCCCACCGGCTGGACCGGCGAAGCCATCGTCGGCACCGGCTGGAACACCATGACCAGCATCCTCTCCGTCGGCGACTTCGACGGCGACGGCATCACCGACATCATCGCCCGCGACACCACCGGCAACCTCTGGAACTACCCCACCGACGGGCAGAACGGCTGGGGCACCCCCTACCAGATCGGCCAAGGCTGGAACATCATGAACTGGATCGGCTGACGCCAGACGGTACTGTCTGCGCGCGCTACCCCCGCACCCGCTCCCCCACGTTCCGGTTCAGAACCACCAGCCCGCCGGCCGCCACCAGCGCCAGCCCCGCGGGGATGACGAACACCAGCGGCAGCCCGAGCGCGCCCGCCCCGAGGCCGCCCGCGAGCCCGCCCACCGCCGAGCTGAGCGCCGGAGCGCTGAGGTAGATCGCCGACGCCGTGGCGATCGCGGTGGGGAGCAGCCGTTGGGCCACGATGATCCCGAGCCCCGCGAACACGCCCCAGACGCCGCCCATCAGGATCTGGCCGGCGAACAGACCGAGCGCCGTCCCTGTCGTCGCGAAGAGGATGTTCGCGCCCACCCCGAACAGCGCGCCGACCACCATGAGGGGTAGCATCCCCGCCCGCCGTGCGACCACGACCGCGACCGGCATCAGCACGAGCTCGACCAGCGGCTGGATGCCGATGATCGCGCCGCTGAGGGCGGCAGGGAGGTGCAGCTGCTCGTTCATGTAGATCGGCAGGTACGCGTACTTGATCGGCTCACCCGCGTACACCAGAATGAACAGTCCCGTGAACGCCAGGAGCGCGGCCATCGCCCGCACCGGCACGTGCACGACCGGTCGCGCGACGTCCGGGTCGACCGCCGCCGCGTCGACGCGCTCGCGCAGCGTCCCGAGCGGCACGATCTGGGCGAGCGTGCACACCGCGGTCGCGACCAGCATCGCGCGCAGCCCCGCCTGCGCCGCGAGGAACGCGCCGGCCACCGGTCCGACGACCCAGCCGAGCGTCAGCGCCATCCGGACGATCGACACCACGCCGTCGGCCGCCGGTGTCGGCGACGCCGCGAGCTCGTCGTGGATGGCCGCGAAGAGCTGGGAGGTCGCCGCGCCCGCGAAGCCGAGCACGACGGCACTGATCACGAACGGCATCCACAGCGCGCCGGAGAACGCGATCGCGAGCCAGCCGGCGGACCCGGCGACCGCGCAGAGCCGGAACAGCCCGAGCCGGCGCCCGGTGCGGTCGGAGCGCCGCCCGATCAGGTAGCCCGCGATCGGGGCGGTGAGGTTGGTGAGGTAGTAGAGGCCGGCCACGGTGAGCGAGGCGCCGAGGTCCCTGACCAGGAACTGGGCGATCTGCGGCGCCGCGGCGGAGAAGCCGAGGCCGGACAGGAACAGCGCGACCGTCGCGCCGCGGTAGAGCGGGGAGGCCAGCACGACCCGCACGGCGGACGGGGTACGGGTGAGTTGGTCGGTCATCGGAGCGGGGTCTCCCTCGGGCGGGCCGGAAAAACCCACTATTGTACGGTTTGTGCGATGGTAGGCGCTGGAAGCCGCCTCCGCAAGAGCCCTCACCGAGTGGCCGGCTCCCCCGTATCTGAACCCTTACCCGTCCCCGTCGCGAGGAACGCCGTCCCGAAGCACAGCTCCTCCCACGCCGCGTCCGCCAGCCCGTCGCGCATCGCGGCCCGGATGACCTCCCACGGCCGCCGCCCGATCCACTCGTCCAGCGAGGCCGACTTCCCCACCGCCGCGACCCCGAGCCTCGTCAGCCACGCCGGCGTGCGGTCGGGTGCCTTCAGGTCGAGCACCGCCCAGCGACCGCCCGCGACGAGCGACGCCGCTCCGTGCGCGACGACCGCGCCGCAGTCCGGGACTTGCGTCAGCGCGTACGTGGACAGGATGGCGTCCACCCCGCGCGGGAAGGCGAACTCCGCTGCATCCGCCTGCACCAGCTCCACGTTCCGCCAGCCGTGCGCCGCGACCCGCGACCGGGCGCGGTCGAGCATCGCGTCCGTCAGGTCGACCCCGATGAGCCGTCCGCCCGGGCCGATCGCGTCCTGAAGCAGCGGGAAGTTCAGTCCGGTGCCGCAGGCGACCTCCACCACGGTCGCGCCGGCGCGCAGGCCGAGCGACCGCACCGTGCGGAGCCGCTGCGACCGCTGCGGGTAGCCGGGAACCGGGGACAGCCGCGAGGTGAGGTCGTAGTGCGCGGCCTTCCGCCGGTACACCTCGATCAGGCGCTCGGCGCCGTCCAGCCGCGTCACGCCGACCCCGCGCCCGCCTGGACGTCGGCCTCTACGGCGGCCTTGATCGCGGCCATCTCGATGTCGCTCGTGCGCTGAATCCTGCGCCGGAGGATGCCGGGCGGGATGAGCCGCATGACGTTCTCGAGGTCGACCTCCACCCACATGATGGCGTCGGTGCTGTCCTCGCCCGCCGGCAGGATCTCCATCCCCCAGCGCGCGGGCGAGGACCCGATGGTGCCCGCGAACGCCATCGTGTGCGGCGCGTCGACGTCGGTGACCCGCTCGCTGCGGCGGTGCTCCCGCCGGAAGTCCCGCGCCCGCTGGTCGATCCACCCGCCGGCGACGAGCGGGCCGCCGCCCCGGACGTTGCACTCGAGCACGGTGGGCGCCCACTCCGCCCAGCGGGCGACGTCGCACAGGTAGTCCCACACGTCGCGGACACTGCCGGCGACGATGATGCGGCTCTCGGTGCGAATTGTCATGAGTCTGGCGCGTGGGGTCGTCACGGCGTGCGTCCTCCTGTGAGGTACACGGGGTGCGCGGGCGGATGGTTCACCGCTGCGCCGTCCTCACCGCTGTGCACGCCACCTCGATCACCGACCCCTCGTCCCACAGTTCGGCGACCCCGACCGCCGTCCAGGCCGGGAACGGTCGCGGGAGGAAATCAGCGGCGATCGCCAGCAGCGCGTCCGCCTGATCGCGGAGCCCGACATGGAAGGACCGGAGCTCGACGACGTCCGCCCAGCCGAACCCGGCCTCCCGGAGCGTCGCGTCGACGTTCAGGAACGTGCGCCGGATCTGGTGCGCGGGGTCCGGGGAGAACCGCAGGTCCTCGTCCTCGCCGGTGTGACCGGTGACGTGGAGGGTCTCGCCGTCGCGGACGGCGGCGGGCACCCCGGACGCCTCGAAGAACGGCCTCCAGATCGCGGGCACGATCCCCTCGCGGTGCGGGCCGATGGCGTACGTCGTCATGGTGGGCTTCCTTTCTCCTGGCGCGTGTCGGCAGGGTGCCCTGACGCGTTCGCCGCGATGAACGCGGCCGCATCCGCCGCGACCCGCTCCGGCCGCTCCCACAGCACCAGGTGTCCCGTCTCCTGGTAGATCGCCAACCGGCTGCCGTCGATCGCCGCCGCCAGCTCCTGCGCCTGCGACGGCGGCAGGATGTCGTCGTCCGCGCCCCACAGGATCAGGGTCGGCACCGCGATGGTCCCGCTCCGCAGCGGCGGCGCCGCGGTGACGAGCCCTTCGATGCCCGCGATCCAGACCGTCCGCGGGATGCTCAGCGCCGATGTCTCCTGGTCCTCGAGGAAGCTCTCCGGCACCGGCGTGCGCACCGGGATCACGCCGCCCACCGCCCGGATGTCGTCCCGGGTGACCGGGTCCTGAAACGACGCCAGCGCACGCGCGAGCGCTTCCGGCACCGGCCCCTGCAGGTCGCTCGGCGCCCCGACGAGCACGAGTCCCGACACGCGTTCGGGATGCGCGACCGCGACCTGCTGCGCGATGTAGCCGCCGCTGGAGGTCCCGAGCAGCCAGCAGGAGTCGATGGCCAGCGCGTCCAGGAGGGCGACCACATCCTCGCCGGCGTCCCTCAGCGAGTACCCGGCGGCCGGCTTCCCGCTCTCGCCGACGCCGCGCTGATCGGGCACGACGAGCCGCAGGGAACCCGGAAGCAACGGCGTCAGCCCGTCGAACGAGCGATGCGTTTCACCCCACGCGTGGAGGAGCACGACGGTTTCGCCGTGGCCGGCGTCCTGAACGGCCAGCTCGACACCCGTGGAGAGCGGGACGCGCCGCATGCGGGCATTATGGCGCGCGGGGAGGCGGTGTGTTCAGACCTCGTCGTCCAGCCCACAGGCGAACAGGTCCGTGGGCGTTGCATCTCTTACGCTAACGCTTGCTCCTCTACTGTCTCCATGTGGACACCGCCCAGTACCAGGACCCCTGGCCTGACCCTCTGACAGTGAACACGTTCGATGAGCTAGAAGCTTTTGCGCGGGAGCTCGTCGGCGCGACCGCAATTGTGGAGGTCGGAGCACTCGAAAACGGCGCTCCGTACATCGAGGTCGTACCAAATCGAAGCGGCGCCCGCGCAGTGAACATCATTGCCGATCAATGGATCGTCTTTGCGGTAGAAGGCTCCGGCGGCGGCCGATGGGAGCTGGCGTACGACACCACGGGCAGAGCATTCGCCCAGAATGCGCTAGCGGCTGTCACTGCCGGCCGCCTCGACGAGCGAGTGGCGTTTGGACGGTCGCAGTTGACACTCACCTTCGAGGACGGATCCACCCACGCTGAAACTGGCTACCACGGCTGCTTGGCGGTCATCACTCCACAACCCGGGTGGCGGCGATGGGGCGAGGTCCGCGGAGCACAGCCGTACGCCTGACTGTGTGTGGGTTCAAAACCCGAGGAATCATGCGCCATTCGAACGAAGTAGGGATTGCGCAACGCGTCCGCATCGACCTGGCTATCCGAACTGTGCCCTCAGACTCGGCCGGTCCAGGAGCCCTGTGATGGATTCGATGGTCGCATTCAGTGATGCCGGCCGCCGGAGAAGACCGAGCGGCTCGAGAATCCGCGGAATTACGCCCCCCTGGTTGACGAGAGATCGTTTCGATTACGGTTCCTCCGGTGATCCCTGGTCGGGTTCCGGCTGCAATTCTTCCGCCGGTATCCGGGTGGCGCGGCGCAACCACCAGGCGCCCGGTCCGGCCATGGACGCTCCGAAAAGCAGGACGACCAGAGCACCAGCGATATTGCCTGCGATCAAGCCACCGACACTGAACACTCCCGCCGTTAAGCCCACAATCACCAGAAGGATCCAGTTGTACTGATTCGTCTGAGTAACGCGAACGATCCAGGACGCTCGCTTGGTCGGATTCATCGGGCCGCTAGGACTCGCTTCAGGCCGCATAGATATCCTCGGCCCTCCTGAACACGGACCGCGCGAAGTAGGGATTGCGCACTGCGCCGGCCTCGACCAGATCGACGTTTGCGCCCACGATCCGCTCAAGGTCTTCCTTCAAATCGAAGTAGTCGCGGAAGAGCCCGCCGCGGCCTGGCAAGAAGTCCACGAGGAAATCGACGTCGCTAATCTCGCGGTCGAACGTGTCGCCCAGCACAGAACCAAAAACGCGAAGCCGGCTGACTCCGCGTACTTCGCACGCGCGGGATATCGCCTGCGCGTCCAGTCGCTCCGCGGGGTTCATGGCAGGAATTGTCCCATGCCGACCGATGCCACTGCATGGGGGCGCCATTGCCAAAACGCCGGCCTCGAGTACATGGCCCCGCACGACCTCCGCCACACAGCGGCGAGTTTGGCGGTCAGCGCGGGCGCGAACATCAAAGTGCTGCAGAAGATACTCGGCCATAAGGGCGCCACGATGACGTTCGACGTCTACGTGGATCTCTTCGACGAGGACCTGGATATGGTGACAGCGCGGCTAGACGAGGCAGCCGCACGACTGGGCACCATTCTCTGGAACACACGACCGGCTTGAAAAGTCACCGAGCCACAGCGTTGCAGTGAGGACGGGCGGTCTATTTCACTTGGTTCTGCGGACGAATATGTTTGCGCTTCTCGGGTCGTCAGGGTCGCCCGAGTACGTGACCAGTACGGTTCGGAAGTTGTTCCATTCCGAGCCAAAATCAAATCCGCGACTTCCCACGCCCACGCTTACAGTCGGGCCCTGAAAATGGGTGAGGCTCCATCGTCCTTCCCCAGTGGCCGGGTATCCGCCAGGGATATCTCGGATCTCGGCAGTCCCGTCGGCATGAAAGACAGCAACGCCAGGTCCGCCCTGCGCGTTCACCCAGGTGCCGACTACGTCAGCATGCTTGAGTTCGACCGGGAGATTCGACCGGACGTAGTACGCCGCGCCCATTCCGAGGATGAGCACGCACACAATCAGGATGCTGATCGCCCAGCCGAGATGAGACCGGCCCGCGACGGGGCTTTTCGAAGCTTGTCTGGCCGAAATCAACCGTTCCCCATTTCATACCTGAACGGATCTGGACCGAGCTCGAGACATGACCCTCGAAACTCCATATGTTCGCGATTTCCTCCCCGCGCACGTAAATGTCT
The DNA here is from genome assembly GCF_042789575.1 of Leifsonia sp. NPDC056824. Lineage (NCBI taxonomy): Bacteria > Bacillati > Actinomycetota > Actinomycetes > Micrococcales > Microbacteriaceae > Leifsonia > Leifsonia sp. NPDC056824. The sequence continues at coordinate 31,997 of NZ_JBHUAV010000004.1, forward strand.
ATGAGGTTAGTTGATCGCTCCAGGGCGACACGCGCATCCTCCTTGAGATGCATTCGGGCGGCGGCAAACGGCCCATCGCGCACCGACCCACGAATACAAGAAAGCCCCCGACCCCCCTGTTTCCAAGGGATTCGGGGGCTTCTCGCCACCTGCGGTGTTGGGTGCGCCCCCAGGGACTTGAACCCTGAACCCATTGATTAAGAGTCAATTGCTCTGCCGATTGAGCTAGAGGCGCATTCGGTCTGGTTTCCCGGACCGAGGCTCAACATTAGCATCCGGTCCGGGCGGGACGCCAATCGACGGCACCCAAAGCGCACCCCGGGCGTGTCCCAGCGCCGGGCCGCTAGGCTCCTGGCGTGAACGACGCTCGTGACACCGCCCCGCTCCGCACCGACGACCTGGCGCTCGCGCTGAGGCTCGCCGACCTCGCCGACTCGATCTCGTCCGCGCATTTCCGGGAGCGCGGCCTGCAGATCGACACCAAGCCCGATCGCACCTTCGTCACGGAGGCCGACCTGGCCGTCGAGCGGGCCATCCGGGAGGCGCTCGCCGTCGAGCGGCCGGGCGACGGCATCCTCGGCGAGGAGTACGGCACCGAGGGCGACGCCGCGCGGCAGTGGATTCTCGACCCGATCGACGGGACCTCCAACTACCTGCGCGGCGTGCCGGTGTGGGGAACGCTCATAGCCCTCGCCGAGAACGGCACGCCGGTCGTCGGCGTGGTCAGCTCCCCCGCGCTCGGCAAGCGCTGGTGGGCGGCCGCCGGCGGCGGGGCGTGGACCACGGACGCACCAGGCGCGGAGCCGCGGAGCATCCGGGTCTCTGGCGTCGACGACCTCGCGAACGCGTCGGTCAGTTTCCAGAGCATCGCGCAGTGGGACCAGGCGGGCTACCTCGACCGGCTCGTCGCCCTCACCCGGCGCGTGTGGCGGGACCGCGCCTACGGCGACATGTGGGCGTACATGCTGCTGGCCGAGGGCCTCCTGGACGCGGTGGGCGAGTTCGACGTCAAGACCTACGACCTGGCGGCGCTCATCCCGATCGTGGAGGAGGCCGGCGGCGCGTTCACGTCGGTGACAGGCGAAACGGGGCCGTCCCACGGCTCCTCGCTCGCGTCGAACGGCCTGCTGCACACGGCCCTGCTCGACGCCCTCGCGTAGCGGGGCCGCACACCGAGCAGGCAACGCGCGGCAACACTTTCATAGGCTCCGAATCCCGCGACCGCGGCACCTCCACCCAATAGGCTCGACCGTGTGAATACCCAGAGCGTCGAGCCCCTCGTGCACATCGCCGGCTTCCGCATGGACTTCGGGCGCACCACCGTCATCCGCGACCTGTCGTTCGACATCGTCCGCGGCGAGACGTTCGGGTTCCTCGGCAGCAACGGCTCGGGCAAGACCACGACCATCCGCGCGCTGCTCGGCATCTACCAGCCGACCGCGGGCGTCCTGCACATCGACGGCAAGGACTTCTCCCCGGAGGCCGGCGAACGGCTCGGCTACCTCCCGGAGGAGCGCGGTCTCTACAAGAAGGAGTCCGTCATCGACGTGATGGTCTACTTCGGCCGGCTGAAGGGCCTCGGCGCCGAGAAGGCGCGGCGCTGGTCGAGCGAATACCTCGAGCGCGTCGGCATCGGCGACAAAGAGAAGGTCCGGCTCGACAAGCTCTCCGGCGGCCAGCAGCAGAAGGTGCAGCTCGGCGTCACGATCATGAACCAGCCGGAGCTGCTCATCCTCGACGAGCCGACCAAGGGCTTCGACCCGGTCAACCGGCGTCTGCTCATGGACATCATCGACGACCAGAAGCGCGCAGGCTCCACGGTGATGATGGTGACCCACCAGATGGAGGAGGTCGAGCGGCTCTGCGACCGCGTCATCCTCCTCAAAGACGGCGTCTCCCGCGCCTACGGCACCGTCTCCGAGGTGCAGGAGCAGTTCGGCGGCACGGTCGTCCAGGTGGACCACGACGGCACCATCCCCGCCTCCCCCGCCTACCGCGTCGCGACGGACGAGGACGGGCACGCCGAGCTGGAGGTCGCGAACGACGCCGACACCGCGGCGATCCTTCGCAGCCTCGTGGACGCCGGCCTGCACATCACCCGCTTCGCCCCCACCCGCAAATCCCTGGACGACATCTTCGTCGAGGTCTACGGCGCCGAGAGCCGCCAGGAGGACTGAGCATGGCCCGCCACAACCTCTCCACCGTCATCGGGTTCGAGTTCACCCGCACGATCAAGAAGCGCAGCTTCTGGGCCGTGACGCTCATCCTGCCGATCCTGGTATTCGGCCTCGGGACGCTCGTTATCTCGGCGAACGTCTCCAGCGCCAACACCGCCGACCAGCAGAAGAACGCCCGCTTCGACTTCCTCTACGTGGACGCGTCCGGCCTGGTCGACCCGACCGTCGCGAGCAGCTACGGCGGCAAGGAGATCGCCAGCAGCTCCGAGGGCGTGGAGGAGGTGCAGATCGGCGGCACCCCGGCCTTCTTCGACTACCCGGCCGACCCGTCGAAACAGACGATCAAGGTCTACGGGGCCGACGCCGGCGTGTTCGCGAACAGCAAGTACTCCGCCGTCGCCCAATCGCTGATCGCGACGAGCGTGGAGCAGAAGCTGAACAGCCCGGTTGACGTCGCGATCCTGCGCGGGGAGACGAACACCTCGACGACCACCTTCAAGGACGGCGCTGTCGCGCCGGGATTCCAAGGCATCCTGCCTCCGCTGATCTTCCTGGCCGCGTTCTTCGTCGTGATCGTGTTCCTCGGCAACCAGATGCTCAACTCGACGCTGGAGGAGAAGGAGAACCGGGTCACCGAGATGATCCTCACGACGATCAACCCGACCAACCTCCTGGTCGGCAAGGTGGTGTCGCTGTTCGCGGTCGGCATAATCCAGATCGCGGTCTTCGCGCTGCCGGTCGTGATCGGCTACCTGTTCTTCCGCGACCAGCTCGCCATCCCGAACTTCGACCTGAGCTCCCTGGTGTTCGATCCGCAGAAGATGATCGTCGGCGCGCTCATCACGATCGGCGGGTTCGCGCTGTTCACCGGGACGCTCGTCGCCGTCGGCGCGGTGATGCCGACCGCGAAGGACGCCGCGCCGTTCTTCTCCGTCGTGATCTTCGCCGTCGTCATCCCGATCTACGCGTCCAGCTACGCGGTCAGCACGCCGGAGGCGCCGATCGTGCAGATCCTGGCGTTCTTCCCCTACACGGCGCCGATCACCGCGCTGATCCTCAACGCGTTCGGCTCGCTGCCGCTCTGGCAGGCGATCGTGATCATCGTCGAGCTGTTCGCCCTGTCCTACGTCGTGCTCCGGCTGGCCGTGCGGCTCTTCCGCTACGGGTCCATCGAGTACTCCAGCAAGGTGCGCATCCGGGATGTGCTCGGACGCAAGCCAGCCACGGGATCGGCGGTCCGCTGATGCGCGCCGTGGTCGTGCCGCAGCCCGGCGACGCGGAGGTCCTGACCGTCGCCGACGTCCCGGAGCCGCAGCCCGCAGCCGGCGAGGTCCGCATCCGCGTGATCGCGGCGGGACTGAACGGCGCCGACCTCAGCCAGCGCCGCGGCTTCTACTCGCCGCCGCCCGGCGCCCCGGAATGGCTCGGCCTCGAAGTGTCCGGCGTCATCGACGCGGTCGGCACAGAGGTCGAGCCGGGCCGGTGGCGTGAGGGCGACCTCGTCTGCGCACTGCTGCCCGGGGGAGGCTACGCCGAGTACGTCGCGGTGGACGCCGGGCTCGTGCTCCCGATCCCGCCCGGCGTGGACCGCGTGGAGGCTGCTGGACTACCCGAGGTCGCCGCCACGGTCTGGTCGAACGTGTTCGACCTCGGCGCGCTGACGCCAGGCGAGACCCTGCTGGTCCACGGCGGCTCCAGCGGGATCGGAAGCATGGCCATCCAGCTCGCCCACGCGCTGGGCTCGCCCGTGATCGCGACCGCCGGCAGTCCGGAGAAGGCCGCCTTCTGCCGCGGCCTCGGAGCGGACGCCGCCGTCGACTACCGCACAGACGACTTCGTGGCGGCCGTCCGCGCTTTCACCGACGGCCGCGGCGCCGACGTCGTCCTCGACATCGTCGGCGGCGCCTACATCGCCCGGGACCTTGAGGCCCTCGCGACCGGCGGCCGCATCATGTCGATCGCGATCCGCGACCGCACGCCGGCCGCGGTGGACATGGGCCTCCTGATGATGAAGCGCGCCCGCCTGCAGGGCACGACGCTGCGCGCCCGCCCGCTCGCCGAACGGGTCGCGATCATCGCCGCCGTGCGCGAGCACGTCTGGCCGCTGCTGGAATCCGGCAAGGTCCGCCCAGTCATCGACTCGGTGTTCCCGCTGGCGGACGCGGCCCAGGCGCACCGGAGGATGGAGTCGTCCGCGCACCTCGGGAAGATCCTGCTGCGCGTCTCCTGATCCCCGCATCCACCGCGGCCGCGAGCACGGCCCCGAGCGCGTAGGCGAGCAGATCGCTCCACTGGAACGTGGACCCGAGCACCAGTTCGACCCCCGGGATCGTCGCCGACAGGTGCGCGGGGACGCCGGTGAGCTGAAACACCTCCACGGCGGCGCACAGCGCGAAAGCGACGCCGCCCACCACAGCGCTCGACGCCCGCACGGCCACGACTGCGACGAGCAGGAAGATCAGGACCGCATACAGCGCATCCCCGGCGAACGCGCCGACCCAGCTGTCGACGGTCTCGTGGACGGTCAGCCCGGCGACGATGGTGGCGAGCGCGGCCACGATCAGGAGGGCGCGGCGGCGAGCGAGGGAGGGCATGGTGTCGAGGCTATTCAGGTGCTGACGCTGAGACGTCCGGCGGGCGATGGACCCAGCATCCGCCGACCGGATGATGCGCTCGACACCGGCCGCCCCCCGTTCAGTGGGAGGATCGAACCATGACCACGCCGCCCTCCGACGACGCCCTGCTCGCCCTGCCGAAAGCCGAGCTCCACCTGCACATCGAGGGCACCCTCGAGCCCGATCTGGCGTTCGAGCTCGCCGGGCGCAACGGGGTGGACCTGCCGTACGCCTCGGTCGAGGAGCTCGCCGCGCAGTACGACTTCTCCGACCTGCAGTCGTTCCTCGACCTCTACTACGCGACGATGGCCGTGCTGCGCACCGAGGACGACTTCGCCGAGCTGACCCGCCGCTACCTCCGGACGGCCGCCGCGCAGGGTGTGCGGCACGCCGAGCTGTTCTTCGACCCGCAGGCGCACGTCTCGCGCGGGGTCCCGATCGAGGCGGTTGTGGACGGGATCAGCGGCGCACTGGCGGAGGCCGAGCGCGACCTCGGGATGTCGGGCGGCCTCATCCTGTGCTTCCTGCGCGACCAGCCGGTGGAGTCCGCCGACGCCGTCCTCACCGCGGCGCTCACCCGGCCCGAGCGGCTGCTCGGGGTCGGGCTCGACTCGGCCGAGGTCGGGTACCCGCCCGAGCTGTTCGCGAACGTGTTCTCCCGCGCGAAGGACGCCGGGCTGCACGCGGTGGCGCACGCGGGCGAGGAGGGTCCGCCCTCCTACATCGTCCAGGCGCTCGACCTGCTCGGCGTGGAGCGCATCGACCACGGCATCCGCGCGGCCGAGGACCCGGACCTGCTGGCGCGCCTGGCCGCGGACGGCATCCCGCTGACGGTGTGCCCGCTGTCCAACGTCCGCCTGCGCACCGTCCCCGACCTGAGCGCCCACCCGCTGCTGCGGCTCGACGCCGCCGGGGTCCGCGTCACGGTGAACTCGGACGACCCGGCCTACTTCGGCGGCTACGTCGGCGACAACTACCTCGCGATCCGGGACACGCTCGGAGTCACCGCCGAGCAGGCCGAGCGGTTCGCGCGCACCTCCATCGACGCCTCGTTCGCGACCGCCGAGCGGAAGGCCGAGCTGCAGGCGGAGGTGGACGCGTGGCGGAGCTGACCGGAGGCCGGGTCGGGAGAATCACCCGACCGGACGGCCGCTCGGTGCGGTTCTTCGACACCGGGGCCCCGGATGATGCCGACGCACCGGTCGTCGTCTGGCACCACGGCACCCCGCAGACCGGAGCCGTCATCCCGCCCATCGCGGACGCAGCCGCCGCCCGCGGCCTGCGGGTCGTTTCGGTGGCCCGGCCCGGCTACCCGGGCTCCGACGCTTTGACCGGCCGCACCGTCGCCGCCGCTGCGGCCGACGTGCTCGCCGTCCTCGACGAGCTCGGCGTGGACCGCTTCGCCACGCTCGGCGCCTCCGGCGGCGGCCCGCACGCGCTCGCCTGCGCGGTGCTCGCCCCCGCACGCGTGAGCGCGGTGGTGTCGCTCGCCGGCATCGCTCCGTTCTGGGGCGACGTCGACTGGTTCGCCGGGATGGCCGACCCCGGCGGCCTCCGCGCCGCGCTCGCCGGCCGGGACGCCCGCGCAGCGCACGCCGAGACCGCCGAATTCGAGCCGGAGTCGTTCACCGCCCGCGACTACGAGACCCTGAAGGGCGCCTGGGCCGCGCTCGGCGCCGACGCCGGGGCCGGCGCGGCCGAGGGGCACGCCGGCGAGGTGGACGACGACCTCGCCTACGTCGCCCCGTGGGGCGTCGAGCTGGGCGCGGTGGCCGCCCCGACCCTCCTCGTGCAGGGCGGCCGCGACCGCGTCATCCCGGCCACGCACGCGGGCTGGATGCTCGAACGGCTCCGCCGCGGCGAGCTGTGGCTGCGGCCGCGCGAGGGCCACGTCTCGGTGCTGACCGCCCTCCCCGTTGCACTGGACTGGGTGGTCGCGACCTCCACCCGCTGACCGAAACGCTCACATTTCTGTGGGTTCTTTCAGAAAAGCGCTCTTCTCCTGCTAGGGTCTCGGGAACCGTTCCCGAAGGAGAGCCCATGACGACGACGTCCACTGCGCCCACGCCCGCACGCGCCGGCACCCTGCGCCGCAGCCTGGGGCTGTGGGCCATCGTCGGCCTCGGCCTCGGGTACATGACGCCGACCGTCGTCTTCGACACCTTCGGCATCGTCTCCGACCAGACCAGCGGCGCCGTTCCCGCCGCCTATCTGGTCGCGCTCATCGTGATGATGTTCACGGCCGTCAGCTACGGCAAGATGGCGGGCGCCATCCCGAGCGCCGGGTCGGCGTACACATACGTGCGGGAGTCCATCCACCCGAACCTCGGCTTCATGGTCGGCTGGACCTCCCTCATCGACTACGTGCTGCTGCCGATGGTGAACTGCCTGATCATCCGGCTCTACCTGGAGCAGGTCTTCCCCGGCGTCCCCGGCTGGATCTGGGTCGTGCTCTACTGCGCGGCGGTCACGACGCTCATCTACTTCACGATGCGCGGCACCTCGAACATCAACATGATCCTGCTCGTCTTCGCCATCGTCGTGATGACCGTGTTCGTGGTCATGGTGGTCGCGCAGCTCGCGAACGGCGCTGGCGACGGCACGGTCGCCTCGGTGAAGCCGTTCTTCCACGACGGCGTCACGCTGTCGGCCGTGCTCACCGGCGCGACGGTTGTCTGCTTCTCGTTCATCGGCTTCGACGCGGTGACGATGTACGCCGAGGAGGCCACGACCCCGAAGGTGATGCCGCGGGCGATCCTGCTGACGGTGGTGATCGGCGGGGCGATCTTCCTCATCGCCGGGTTCTTCACGCAGCTCCGCTTCCCGACGAACGCGCCGTTCGGGGAGTTCACCGACGACCCGCTCCCCCAGATCGGCCTCATCGTCGGCGGCCCGGTCTTCCAGGCGATCTTCGTCGCGGCCGGCTTCGCGGCCACGCTCGCCTCCGGCCTCGCGTCGCACGCGTCGGTGTCCCGGATGCTGCTGGTGATGGGCCGCAACAACGTCCTCCCGCGCCGGTTCTTCGGCTACGTCCACCCCCGGACGCACACGCCGACGCTGAACATCGTGCTCGTCGGAGCGATCTGCCTGCTGGCGGCGTCGTTCACGCTCGAGATGATCTCGGCCTTCATCAACTTCGGCGCGCTCATCGCGTTCACCTTCGTGAACGTCTCGGTGATCGCGTGGTTCGCGATTCGTCAGGGACGGCGCAAGAACTTCCGCGACGTGGTGAGTTTCATCGTCCTCCCGGCGATCGGCATGGCGCTGACGGGCGTCCTCTGGGTGAACCTCCACGAGGACGCGCTGATCGGCGGCCTGATCTGGACGGCGATCGGCTTCGCGTACCTGCTCGTGCTCACGCGCGGCTTCCGCCGCCGGGCCGCGGCGTTCGACGAGAACCAGCCGGTCACCGGGTTCACGACGGCGGTCGGCAAGGACCGGGAGCCGACTGCATAAGGTCAGCGGCACTGCTGGAGGTCGAACTCGTCCCAGCGCGGCCAACCGGGGGTCCCGCGGTGACCCATCGCCAGGTCATCCTGCAGGGCGGCCTCCAGCGGCGGGCAGTGAACCCGCTCGTAGAAGAGTCCGCGCCGCTCCATCAGCCCGATGGTCTCCGACGCCGAGGACCGGTAGGCGGCGAGGTCGCGCCCGGGGACGTCGAGATGGACGTACTCCACGCTGCTGGCCCAGCCGAGGACGTACAACATCGCCAACGCCACGGGGATGAGCGCGATCCACACGGCGACCGCGGCCACCCTCGTCAGTACGCGTGCCCACCGCCACGGCACCCGCTCCACGACGACCATGAGCTGGCCGAGCAGCACGACCGTGACGGCGGCAGCGACCAGCAGAAGGGTCAGCCCCAGTTGGGCGCCGTCGAGCTCCCCCACCAGCAGGGTTGTCGTCGTGTTGTCGAATTCAAGAGTCATCAGCAGGATGCCGACACCCACCAGCAGGACGAAGAGCACGGACGGGGTCCACTGGAGCACGGAACGCAGACGCATCACCCCAGCCTCGCCGCAGCCCACGAGCCCGCGCATCCGGCTCCGGTCGCCACCCGATCATCCCTGCGCTGTACCGACTCACCTGCGAGTCACCCCAAACCGCGCGCCCGCGCAGCACTGTTCGTTCTAGTGTTGGCTCAAGTGTCTTGTCGTCGGGCGCCGCACGTTCGCGCGTCCGACCCCGGGGAGGAGTACCGATGTCCGAGCTCGACCTCAACCAGCCGTTGACGCCACCGGACCAGCCGGCGGCCGGGGTGAGCCTCACGCCTCCCGCCGCGGTGCCGGAGGTCGGCGGCGACCAGGCCGTCGGGATGGTCGCCGTGCCCGCCGACAAGCGGGCCGAGCTCGCCGCGAAGGCGGACGAGTTCGTCTCCGGGCTCGCCGGGGTGGAGCCGGGGAGCCCCGAGTTCACCCGCCGCGTCGATGAGATCGCGCGGATGGGCGTGCAGGAGATCCGGTCGTCCTCCGAGGTGTCCAACCGGATGCTGCAGCGGCCGGAGTCCTCGCTCGCCGCGGCGCGCGGTCGCGGCGGCCCCTCCGACCCGCAGACGCAGGTCGCCCAGACCCTGCAGCAGCTGCGGACGACGATCACCGACCTCGACCCGGGCCACTCCAATCTCTCCGGCTCGAAGGGCTTCCTCGGGAAGCTGCCGGGCGGCAAGTCCCTGATGCGGTACTTCGAGCGCTACCAGCCGGCGCAGAAGCAGCTCGACGCGATCATCACCGCCCTGATCTCCGGTCAGGACGCCCTGCTCAAGGACAACGCCGCCATCGACCTGGAGCGCACCAACCTGTGGGCGACGATGGGCAAGCTCGGCGAGTACACCACGCTCGCGAAGGCCCTGGACGACTCGATCCAGACGCGTGCCGCCGAGCTGCGCGCCTCCGACCCGAGCCGAGCGGACGCCCTAGTGGCCGACGCGCTCTTCCCGATCCGCCAGCGCCGGCAGGACCTGACGACGCAGATCGCGGTGTCCGTGCAGGGCTACCTCGCGCTCGACGCCATCCGCAAGAACAACCTGGAGCTCATCAAAGGCGTCGAGCGCGCTCGGACGACCACGGTCGCCGCCCTGCGCACCGCGATCATCGTCGCGCAGGCGCTCGGCAATCAGGAGCTGGTGCTCGACCAGATCAGCGCCCTCAACGACGCGACCAACTCCATGATCGACCGCACCGGCGAGCTGCTGCGCCAGCAGACGGCGCGCGTCCACGAGGACGCCGTCTCCACCGGCGTCAGCCTGGAAACCCTCCAGCACGCCTTCGACAACGTCTTCGCGACGATGGACTCGATCGACAGCTACCGCGTGAAGGCGGTCGAGAGCATGGCGAAGACGGTGGACGCCCTGGAGCAGCAGATCTCGCGCTCGCGCAGCTACCTGGACCGGTCGCACTCGGGCACGAGCAACTGACCCGGCGCCAGGCTCGCGGGCGCGTCGCGCTCAGGGCAGGTGGCGCTCAGGACAATCGAGCTCAGGGCAGGTCGAGCCGCGACGCCCCGAACCGGTCCGCCAGGAAGCGCCCGTTGACCAGCAGCGCGGAGGCGTCCTGCTCGATCGCGGCGTCCCGCATCCGCCTCGCCGCGCGCTCCAACTCGGAGAGCTGACCGACCAGCGCCGCCGACGCGGTCGTCCCGTCCGGGAAGACGTGGTCGGCCGCCCAGTCCGCCGGCAGCGACAGGTAGGCGCGCAGCGTGTCGGGGAGGTAGACGGTCGCGGTCCGCCGCACCACGACCTCCGGCTCGCCCTGCCCGGCGACCCGTGGGAGGGCGTCGATGAGGAGGTCCCCGATCCGCCCGACCTGAGCGACCGCCTCGTCCGGCACCCGATGGCCGAGGCGCGCGGGGAGTGTCCGGAGGTCGCCCTCGATCGTGGCGTCGCGCACCTGGATCTCCGACCCGGCCGGCTCCAGACCCAGGGTCTGCAACGCGCGCGACGAGGTCGCGGCGTCGCCTGCCGCCTCCGCGGCGAGCGCGGCGACCCGGCCCGCGAACGCGGTGAGCCAGTCCCCCAGGCCGAGGGCACGGCGTGCGATCGTCACGCCGCCGTAGACGCGGTGCGCCTCCCCTTTCCAGTGCGGCCCCGGCTCGTAGCCGAGCGTGAGCGTCTCCTCCGTGCCGATCAGGCTGACCCGGGAGATCGCCCCCGGCCTCCCGGAGACGCGGTCGGCGAGTGTCCGCCTGCGCTCGACGACCAGCACCCGGGCGGCGAGCGCCGGAGGCAGGGCGCGGCCGACGCTCTCGACCAGATCGGCCAGGAACGTCTGCGGGTCGGCCGCCGCCTCAGCGGGTCCGGTCATCGTCCGCCGTCGGTGAGCGGGAGGACGAGGTTCGGTGTCGCGATGACGTGGTCGTCGCGCAGCGGGCGGACCGCGGTGCCGATGGCGAAGAACTCGGTGGTGTGGCCGCCCCAGCGGTGCGGCAGCGACAGCAACTGCATGCCGACGACGCCCTCCGCGTCGAGCGCCTCCGCTTCGGCCTGCATGCGGCCCATCGCCAGCTCGCGGGCGTCGTAGAGCGCCTCGGTGAACGCCGTGATCTCCACGTTCGAGCCGAGGTTGTTCATGGTCGCCATCATGCCCTGGTGGGCGATGTGGTACACGCAGGTGCCCATGACGAGGCCCTGCGGGACGTAGCCGGACTGGATGAGCGTCCAGAAGTCCTGACCGGACAGGTCGGAGGTGAAGGGCATCCGCTTGTTGTTGCGCCAGGTGCCGGTCGGCGGCTTCTCGTCGGCGACGACGGCCGTGCCGACCGCCACGAACTCGGCGAGGTCGTTGCCGTACTCCTTGAACTCGATCTCGAGCCGCACGCCGACGATCCCGTCCGCGCCGAGCGCGTCGGCCTCGGCCTCCATGCGGGTCATCGCGAGCTCGCGGGCGTGGTACATCGCCTGGCTCAGCTTCTCGAGTTCCATGTTCTTGCTCCACTTACGAGCCTGGATGCCCACATGGTAGACGCTGGAGCCGAGCACGAGGCCGACGGGGCGGAATCCCGCCTGCCGGACCAGGAGGAACTCGTTCACAGACAGGTCGGAGGTGAACAGCCGTGCGCGGCCGTCGGCGAGGCGGGCCCGCGCGTCGCTGGGCAGGGTGACGCTGGAGAACGGGTCGGACACGGTGGTTCCTCTCGGGTGGTGGGTCTCAGGCTCGCGGACGCAGGTCGCTGAGCGGGATGACGGTGGTGACGGCGGACAGCTCGGCGCGGCGGCTAAAGCGCGGGACGGGGATCAGGGTGGCCCCGATCACGGTCGCCTCGGCGTGGAGGTCCTTCTCCTCGCCGCACGGCGTCTCGAACTCGCCCAGGTGGAGGTCGGTGACGACGAGGTGGGCCCCCGCGGTCGCGGTGGCGCGCGTCTCCAGCCGGTGCAGGGCCTCCGCCCGCGCAGCCTGGACGAGCGCGGTCATCCCGGTCACCTCGCCGTTCACCCAGCTCGTCCGCTGGGTGCGCAGCTCGTAGTCCTCGTGCTTGGTGGAGATGCTGATCCCGAGCAGCAGCTCGCCCGGCGAGTACCCGCTGAGGATGGCGGACGCCGTGTCCTCGACCGTCAGGTTCGTGCTCCACACGTCGCCGCGGTTCTTCGGGTACGGCACGAGCAGCGGGTCGTCGGAGCGGACCGCGGTGCCGAGCGCCGTGAACTCCCACGTCGACCCGTCGAGCCGGGTGCGCTGCACGGTCGCGCCCACCACACCGTGCGCTCCGAGCGCGCGGGCCTCGGCGAGCATCCGCCGCACGGCCCCGTACCAGGCGGACTCGAACGCCTTCACGTAGGGCGCGAAGCCCACGTAGGTGCTGCCACCGGAGGTCGTGACCGGCGAGCTCCAGGTGGGGCGGTTGAGCGCGGAGCTGGGACCGACCGTCGGCCCGGTCATGCTCCACCAGGAGCAGCCCGAGCCGGTCCAGCCGAGGCTGACGACCAGGCCGCCGAACACCTCGCCGACCGGGAGCAGCCCCGCGCTGCGGGCCGCGGCCGCGGCCGGCGCGGAGAAGAGCGACGACCGCACCCCGCTGGCGGCCTGCCGCTCCACGCGCGAGCGCGCAGCCGCGGGGAGGCCGTCCGGAGTCTGGGTCACGCGCTCATCCAATCACGTCCGCGGCCCCGACGCGTACTGTCGCGGAGGGGCCGCGGCGTGTCAGCGTCCGACGGCCGTGCGGAGGATCTGCGCGACGCGTTCCTTGTCGGCGTCGTCGAGCTTGATCAGTGCGAACCCGACCGGCCAGAGGCTGCCGTCGTCAAGGGTCGCGGCCTGCTGGAACTCGATCGTGGCGTAACGGATCTTGAACTTCGAGCCCGGCTTGAACGCGACGACCGTCCTGCCGTCGGCGTCGGCGTAGGCCGGCATCCCGTACCAGGTCTTCGCGGCGAGGTCGGTGTTGTCTGTGACGAGCTGGTGGAAGGCCTCCGCGAGCTCCCTGTCGGTGCCGGTCATCGCGGCGATCGCCTCATCGCACGCGGCGGCGGCGTCGGCGCCCGCCTTCATCGCCTTCTGCTCGGCGACGGTGGCCCGGATCGCCGCCTTCTCCTCTTTGCTGAACGTGGTGTCGGCCATGATCGTCCCCTTCGTGTGAGTTCTCGCCGTTCGATCGGCTGAGACACAATCTACGGTCGCGGGAGGGGGTGGCGCTTCTCCATAACTGCTCGATCGTGGCAGCCCGTATCGGGGCCTCCGCGTCAGCGAGGTGGCGTGTAGTCGATCGGACGCGCTCCGGCGCGCTGGAACGGGTCGACGACGACGATTCCCGTGCTCCGACCGACGCCGACCGGGGCGACGACACGGCCCTGTGGCGCTGACGGCATCGCCAGCAGCGTCGCCACCACGACCGCGCACACGGCCGCCCGGATGAGCATCGCGCACCCCCGATCGCTGCGATCGTCGCCGATCCGCCACAGGCGGCGCCATACGCAGAACTACGGACGGCCGAGCCGGTCCGCAGCGAGGAGCGCGGCCGAGACCCTGTCGTGCACGCCCAGCTTCGCGTAGATGTGCTCGATGTGCTTCTGGACGGTGCGCGGGCTGACGCGCGTCACGTACGCGATCGAAGTGGCGGTCATCCCGGAGCCGAGCATCCCGAGGATCTGCGCCTCGCGGGCGGTCAGTCCGGACCGCGCGGCGAACGCCGCCGATGCGACGGACGGACGGGGGGCCACCGCCACGGTGTCGACCGCGGCCAGGAGCGGCTGCAGCCGTCGGGCGAGCTCGAGCTCGTCGTCACCGAAGTCGCGGTCGGCTCGGTTGAACACCCACGTCCGCAGGCGGCCCGTGGCCAGCGGCTGGACGGGGAGCGCGATCTGATAGGTGGTGCCCAGCAGACTGAACAGCTCGGAGTAGACCGGGTGCCGGCGCCACTCCCGCAGCTCGATCCGGTCGCTCAAGCGGACCGGGTCCACCGAACGCGGGCGGCTGCGGAAGGCCAGCATTGTCGGATGCGCGTCGGCCGTCCGCTTCACCGCGTCGACGACGACGACGCGCTCGGGACCGTAGCGGGCGATGAGGGTGACGTCACCGGGCAGCGACCCGATGTCGGCCCACCCGGAGTGCTCCGACGGCAGGATCACGTCGAGCGACTCGGCGATGGCGTGCACGCGCGCGTCCCTCCCGGCGACGCCGTCGACGTCGTAGCTGACCGACAGTACCTGCGCCCGAACGTCCATGATCGCGCCCGCGCTGCGCCCCCAACGCACCTGCGCGACAGGATACGACCGTCCACGAACCGCGGGGAGGGAGCATTCGAGAACTCTCAGGTAGGGTCGTTCAGGGGCGGTCCGCCACCTGCAGGAACTGCGTACGCCCTCGGGAGACGGGAACGGGTGCTACCCGAACCACCCGTCCCCGCGCTCTACTGCCTGGCGGGCTCGTTCGCGGGTTGGGGTTCCGGACCGGTCGCAGGGAGTTGAACCTGATCCCAGTCGATGATGACGCAGTCGATGGCGATGGGCTCGGCCGATGTGCTCAGGACGTTCATGGTGATCGCCTCCGCTGCCATTGTGCGACTGCGGGTGCGTGACCGGTATTCGCAGTTCTACGCAGAGACCGCGGTCGCGGGCACGCCGACCGATCACTGATACCCATCGACCCCCCGCTCGGCGCCCCGCCTGCGCCGGGTCCACATGATCACCGCGAAGTTGCCGGCCGCGATCACGAAGCCACCGATGGCCAAACGTAGTCGGTGGTGTGCCATCCCGCTACGCAATCCCCGCAGCCTCAAGCGCTCGGTGTGCGGCGAGAAATGCCTGACGACCCGTCGGCGTCCCGCAATAGACCGAGACGTGGGTCAGCACGTCCGTGAGTTCATCGACAGTGACGCCGGTGGTTAGTGCAGCCTTCGTGTAGATCTCGACCTCTTCGAAACGGCCGAGAGCGGCAAGAATGCCGATGCTCAGGATCGATTTCGTCTTCTTATCAAGGGCTGCGCCATCCCATGCAAGTCCCCACGCCAGTTCCGTCACGATGTGTTGGAAGGTCATCATGAATTCGTCCGACCCAGACAGATTGTCGTCGACGTATTCGTCTCCCAACACTTCACGACGAATCTCGAGGCCCCTGGTGAACCGCTGACTATCTTGCATGCGAACGCCCCCTTGCCAAGCTCCATAAAGCCTCCACCCGTCGAACCCGGAGGTCAATACGACAAAAGGGGCCTTCTCCGAAACCGGAGAGGGCCCCAACGTCCACGGAATCCCGCGGATCCCAACAACGCGCGACGACGACCGATCCGGTGGAGATGGGGGGAATCGAACCCCCGTCCACTGCTGTGGTCATGTGCCTTCTACGGGTGTAGCCAGTTAAGTCGCTTTCTCAGCCCCGGAACTTGTCGCTGGCACCTGCTCCGACGGGCTCAGTATCAGTTGGAGTCCCTCTGCGCCCTGATGCTCAACGCAGAAGCAAGTCTTCTAGCTGACGCCAGGATCCGGGTAGAAGACAGTTCCCGGTCTGACGGTCTCTTATATAGCGAAGGGGAACTTACGCCGCGAGGGCGAAGTCGGCCTTGGCCGAGACAGTGCTCTTGTTATTGGCACTTATTGTTTTGCATGGATCGTTTACGAGATAACCATGCGTCCTCGACCCGCTTCTCACACTCTCGCAGACAATGTCGAAACCGATCATCCCCGTGCGACGGCCGTGAGGCCGGGTCGTCATCGCGCGCTGTTGAGTTGTCCAGATTCACGCCGCTCCTGGCGGCGAGCTTCTCATTCTACATCACAGACCCGCAGGTCAGGGCATGACGTCGCCCGAGTTCGGGCCGAGAGTCTGGCCGACGAAGAGGTTGCCTCCCGGGTCCGACGCCAGCAGCAGCGCCGCGGGCGCCACCTCCTCCGGCCGGCCGAACCGGCCCAGCGGGAGCTCGGCGCGCTTGGCCGCCTTCCAGTCCTCGCTGATGCCGTCGACGAGCGGGGTCTCGATCGGGCCGGGGGCGATCGCGTTGACGAGCACGCCGCTGGCCGACACCTCCAGCGCCAGTGATTTCACGAAGGCGATGACGCCGGCCTTGGCCGCCGCGTAGTGGGCGAGACCGTCGCCGCCCTTGAGGGCGAGCTGCGAGGCGACGGCGATGATCCGGCCGTCCCGGCGCTCGAGCATGCCCGGCAGGACCGCCCGAGCCAGCAGGAAGACGCTCGTCAGATCGATCCGCAGTGTCTCCTCCCAGCGGTCGAGCGTCATGGCGGCGACCGGCGACTCGGTGAGGATGCCGTGCGAGGCGACCAGGATGTCGATCCGGCCGAGCCGCTCCCCCGCGGTGGAGACCGCGTCACGAACCGAACGCTCGTCCGCCGCGTCGAAGACGATGCCGGCCGCCCAGCCCTCCGCTGAGGCGAGGTCCACCACGCGGGCGTCGCGGTCGGCGCCGATCACCGCCGCCCCGCTGGCGGCGTAGAGCCGTGCGATCGCCAGCCCGATGCCGCCCGCGGCTCCCGTGACGAGTGCGGCGCGCCCGCTCAGCATTCCATTCATCCCTCGCCCTCAGTCCCGCATCGCGACGGTGAGCGCGCCGTCGACGGTGATCGCCTGGCCGCTCACGTAGACCGCGTCGGCCGAGGTGAGGAAGGCGATGACGGAGGCGACCTCCTCCGGACGGCCGACGCGCCCCCACGGGATGTCGCCGCCGGCCGCGCGCAGCCCGTCCGGGCCGAGCGAGTTGACCGCGTCGAGCGACTGCGGGGTCTCGATCAGGCCGGGGATGATCGCATTCGCCCGCACCCCGCGCGGGCCGAGCTCGACGGCCAGGCTGCGGATCAGGCCGAGCACTCCCGCCTTCGCCGCCGCGTAGTGGGCGTGCTCCTGCCAGCCGTAGACCCCGCCGGCGATGGAGGAGATGGCGACGACCGATCCGCCGTCGCCGAGGTGCGGGACGGCGGCGCGGGCCAGCCGCATCACACCGTGCAGGTCCACCTGCAGCACCTCGTCCCACTGCCGGTCCGTCATCTCGGCGAACGGCGCCCGGCGCAGGATGCCGGCGTTGGCCACGACATGGTCGACCCGTCCGTACGCGCTCAGCGCTGCGGCGACGAACGCGTCGACCGAGGCGGTGCTCGCCACGTCCAGATCGACGACGGCACCCTCTCCCCCGGCCGCCCGCACCTGACGGAGTGTCTCCCCCGCGTCGTGCGGGTCGGCGGCGAAGTGGCCGATGACCACGCGGTCGCCGCGGGAGGCGAGCCGGACGGCGGCGGCCCTGCCGATCCCGGAGGCCGCGCCGCTGACGATGCTGACGGCGCTCATCCGTCGGCCTCCTCGCCGGCGCCGGCGACAGGGACAACCACGGCGGACGGGTCCGGAGCGACCACAGCGGACTTCGGGGTGACCGTCTTCGTTCCCAGCATGACCAGCCCGGACAGCAGCGTCCCGAGCGCGCCCACCCAGAGCGCGGCGGTGGCGAACGGCACCGCGGCGGCGGTGAGACCGGTGAGGATGAATCCGCCGATGATCGCGCCGGGCTGGCTCATCGCCCCGATGAACGTGCTTCCGGTCGCCCGGCAGTCCAGGTCGAAACACTCGGCCTGGAAGAACATGATCGCGGCGTACGGGCCGAGCAGGAAGAACAGGCCGAGCATGTAGCTGACGAGCACGAACACGGTGTCGCTCGGCCCCAGCAGCAGCACCGCGAAGCAGATCCCGCCGAGCATCCAGCCGGTCACGATGACCCGCTTGCGCCCGAACCGGTCGCCCAGCCAGCCGTGCGTCAGATACCCGAGCGCACCCACCAGGTTGGAGCCGACCACGAGCAGCAGGGCGTTGGAGGCGTCGATGCCCTTGCCGGTCTGCAGCACCGTCGTGCCGAGCACCGAGAAGGTCTGGATGCCGAACCAGTTCACCAGCCAGGCCAACGACAGCACGAGGGTGTTGCGCAGGTGCTTGCCCTGGAAGATCCGCTTGAACGGCGCAGCGGTCTGGTGGTCGAGCCCCGCCGCGGCCGCGACTTGCGCGGCCTCCTCGGTCCTGCCCTCCTTGCGGAGTGCGCGTACGTGCTGCTGCACGACGAACTGCGGGCTCTCCTTGAGCCGCCGGCAGAGCAGCGCGACGATGACCGCGGGCACCGTCGCGATCAGGAAGGCGATGCGCCAGCTGTCGACCCCGAAGATCGCGATGATGACGGCGACGAAGCCGGCGGCGAGCATCGCACCGAGCGGCCACCCGGTCTGCACGATCGCGTAGACGAAGCCCTGGTTGCGCTTGATCCGCTTGTCCTCGGTCAGGGCGTAGAGCTCGTTGAGGTAGGTGGCGTTGACGGACTGCTCCGCCAGGCCGAGGCCGCTGATCGAGCGCACGCCGACCAGGGATGCCGAGCCCACGGTCGCGGCGGTCGCGGCCGAGGAGAGCGCGGTGCCGCCCACGGAGATGATCATGCCCTTGCGGCGGCCGAGCCGGTCGACCAGCGGGCCGACGCAGATCACGACGACGAACGTGCCGACGCTCACCAGCGTCGAGACGAGGAGTGCCTCGCTGGTGCTCCAGCCGAAGTCGGCGGCGATGTCGGGCAGCAGCGTCCCGAACAGGATGAAATCGTAGACCGCGATGGTCCAGGCGAAGAACGCGATTCCGGTCGCGCGGCGGGTTTCCTTGACGCCGACGGTGCGAAGCCGTCCGGCGGACTCACGAGCGACGGTGCTCATGTCTCCCCTTTCGTGGAGGGAATGGGTTGGGGTGGGGCCGGCTCAGCGCCGGGGGGAACGACGCTGGAAGTCCTGCGCGATCTGGTCGAAGGTCGCCCAGCGCACGCCGTCGTGGCCGGAGATGTGCTCGATGAGCCGTTCCAGCATCAGCAGCACCTGCGGACGTCCGGAGACGTCCGGGTGGATGGTGAAGGTGAACACGCCGTAGTCCTGCTCGCGGTACACCCAGTCGAACTGGTCGCGCCACATCTCCTCGAGGTGGCGGGGGTTCACGAAGCCGTGGCTGTTGGGCGAGGACTTGATGAACATCATCGGCGGCAGGTCGTCGAGGTACCAGCTCGCCGGGATCTCGACCAGGTCGGTCTCCTCGCCGCGAACCAGCGGTCGCATCCAGTCGGCAGCCCTGCCGTCGTAGTCGATCGGGGTCCAGCTGTCGCCGACGCGCACGTAATACGGCTCGAAGTCGCGGTGCATGAGCGAATGGTCGTAGCGGATCCCGCGCTCGATGAGCAGTTCGTTGGTCACGGGCGAGAACTCCCACCAGGGGGCGACGTAGCCGGTCGGGCGGCGTCCGGAGCGGTCGGAGATCAGTTCGATGCAGTGGTCGAGGATGTCGGACTCCTGCTGCCTGCTCATGGCGATCGGGTTCTCGTGGCTGTAGCCGTGCAGCCCGATCTCGTGGCCGGACGCCACGACCTGGTCGAACTGCTCGGGGAAGGTCTCGATCGAGTGACCCGGCCAGAACCAGGTGGCGGGGAGGTCGTACTTCTCCAGCAGGCGGTTCAGCCGCGGGACGCCGACCTCGCCCGCGAAGAGCCCGCGGGAGATGTCGCCAGGCGAGTCCTGGCCGCCGTACGAGCCGAGCCAGCCGCCGACGGCGTCGATGTCGATGCCGAACGCGACGAAGATCTCTTTGGTCATGGGTGTCTTCCTTCTTCCGATCGGTGGTGCGGTGTTCAGAGTGCGGGTCCGGCCAGGGCCGTGAACCGGGGGCCTACGCGGTCTGCGGGCTCCGTGTCCAGGAGCAGGGCGAGCAGGATGCGTGCCTGCGATGCGGGCAGCTCCACGGCGGGAAGCGCGCCGGCGCGGACGGCATCCACGCCGCCGCCCCCGCCGTACAGCGGCACGACCGGCCCACGCGCCACGCGGGTGGAGAGCGCGACGACGACCCCCGCCCGCGTCGCCGCGTCGATGGTGGCGATCAGACCGGCGGAGGCGTTGCCGGAACCGGTCCCGACGAGCACGACGCCGCGCGCTCCGGCGGCCAGCGCCGCGTCGAACAGAACGCTGTCGCCACCCGGATGGCAGACGACGGTGTCGACCCGCACGGAGTCGAAGCCCGCGCCAGGCCGCCGGAGCGCGCGCCGGCGCAGTGGCGGCGTCTGGAACGCGACGAGACCGCCCGCCACGACGCCGACGGGGACGCCGTCCCGCGCCGCGAACGGTGCGGGGGCGAGGGTCTCCGCCTTGTGGACGCCCCGGGCCGCGAAGACCTGGCCGGCGAAGCACACCAGCACGCCGCGGCGACGCGCGAAAGGATGGGCCGCGAGCACAACGGCGTCGGCCAGGTTGCCCGGTCCGTCGGACTCCGGATGATCGGCCGGGCGCTGCGCGCCGGTGAAGACGACCGGCCGATCGTCATCGTGCACGGCATCCACGAGGAAGGCCGACTCCTCCAGGGTGTCGGTCCCGTGGGTGACCACGATCCCGTCGACCTCCGGCCGGTCGAGCTGGGCGGCGACCGCCTCGCTCAGTTCGCGCAGATCGCGCAGCGTGAGGTTGAACGAGTTCTTCCGGAGGACGTCCACGGTCTCGACCGTGACGCCCGCGACCTGAAGGCCGGCCACGAGCGCCGGCCCGCCGTCGGTCGCCACCGAACCGCCTGCTCCGGAACGGGAGGAGATGGTCCCTCCTGTGGCGAGGACGACGATGTGCTGCATCGGCGGCAGGTCCTTTCGTTCAGCGTCGGACGTGGGGCGACCGGAAGGTCTGACAGCCACTCTGCCACAACACAATCGATTGCGTCAATCGATTGTGTTGAACGATTGTGCAAACGGACCACCGTCGAGCGGGGCGAATCCACGGTTCACCGGACCGCCGGGGGCCGAGCTCGCGATGGGCACGCCATAATGACGGCAGAAGGAGCGCAATGACAGCAAAACCCCCGGCCGGCCGGCGCCCGACGACGCAGCGGACGATCGCCGACCGCGTCGGTGTGTCGGTCACGACCGTCTCCCGCGTGCTGGCGGCGAGCCAGGAGGACGCTGCACGGTGGGCCGCGCCGGAGACGGTCGCCGCCATCCTCGCCGTCGCGCACGAGACCGGATACCGGCCGAACCCGCACGCCGCGAGCCTGCGCACGTCGCGCTCGAACCTGGTCGGGGTGCTCGTGCCACGCCTCCAGGATTTCGTGCTCGCGACGATCTACGAAGGCATCGACGAGGCGGCGACCGAGCACAGCGTCTCCGCATTCGTCACGAACTCGCTCGACGACGCCGAGTTGCGCAGCGCGCGCACCGAGTCGATGCTCGATCGCCGGGTGGACGGCCTGATCTTCGGCGACGCCCACCTGGACGACCCGTTCCTCGACGCCCTCGCCGAGCGCGACGTCCCGTTCGTCCTCACCTCCCGCCGCAGCGGCGACCACATCGCCGTGACCTGCGACGACGAGCTCGGTGGACGCCGGGTCGCCGAGCACCTGCTGGCGTCAGGCCGCCGCGATGTGGCCATTCTGGCCGGACTCCCGTTCGCGTCGACCGGTCGCGAGCGCACGCGCGGAGTGGTCGACGCCTACCGGGAGGCCGGTATCGACATCCCCGAGCACCGGATCGTCTCGATCGGCTTCGACGCGGCCGCCGGACGGGAGGGCGCCGAGCGGATCTTCGCCGAGAAGCCGTACCCGGACGCGATGTTCGCGACCAACGACTTCGCCGCGATCGGAGCGCTCGGGGTGATCGAGCGGATGGGACTGCGCGTCCCGGAGGACGTCGCGCTGGTCGGCTACAACGACACGCCGCTCGCCGCGTCCGACGCCCTCTCGCTCACGACGGTGCGCTCCCCCATGCACGAGATGGGGCGGCGCGCCCTCGAAACACTGCTGCGCGCGATCGACGGAGAGCAGGTCGAATCGCAGCGCCTGAAGCCCGAGCTCATCGTCCGGCGCAGCACCGCGTCGTGATGGCGGCTCCGCCGAGCCCGGACTTCTTAGTCACGACCTTCTATGCCACGATCGGTGGATGGCCGACACCATCATCACCGTCCAGGGCGAGTTCGAGCTGACGCATCCGGCCGAGCGGGGAGCGGTGCGGCTGAGCGTGGCCTACGAGGGCGAGGAGCGCGGCGAGACGCTCGCCCTCGCCACCCAGCGGCACGCCTCCCTCGCCGCCGAGCTGCGCGAGCTGCACAACCCGCAGTCCGGCCCGGTGACCGCGTGGGCCTCCGACCAGCTCCGCATCTGGGGCGACCGGCCGTGGAACCAGGACGGCCGCCGGCTCGCGCCGGTCTATCACGCGGAGGTCGGGATGGACGTCACCTTCAGCGAGCTGACCGCGCTCTCCGACTGGGTGGGCGTGGTGTCCCTCCTCGACGGCGTCACGATCCAGGGCGTCACCTGGAGTCTGACGGAGGCGCGGCGCCAGTCGATCACGCAGGAGGCACGGCGGCGGGCGGTGGAGAACGCGGTGGCCAAGGCGACGGTGTACGCCACCAGCCTCGGGCTGACGACGGTGAAGCCGCTCGCGCTCAGCGACCCGGGGATGCTCGGTGACGGGCCGACGAACGGTCAGCCGCAGCCGCTGCACGCGCGCGCGATGTCGGCCGACTTCGGCGGCGCGACGCTCGCGCTGAAGCCCGAGGACATCACGGTCGCGGTGCAGGTGCACGCGCGCTTCGCGGCGTCCTAAGAATTACACCGGTCGGTCAGCTGCTCGGCGTCGGGGACGGCGTCGGCTGCCCCGGCCGCAGCGGGAGGTCGGCGACGTTGAGGATGCGGAGCGCCGTCACGGTGCTGCCCGAGCGGGTGCCGACGACGATCACCTCGTCGCCGACGGCGAAGTCGGATGCCTTCCGGGTCTGGCCGGGCGCGCCGTACACGGTGGACGAGGAGGTCTCGACGGTCAGGGTCGCGCCGCGCTGAGTCGTGATGGTCCAGGACGAGCCGGAGATCTTCGTCACGGTGCCGCGGACGACGCCCTTGGCGATCGGGCCCTCGTCCTGGCGGCCGCCCTGGCCGGAGCCGTTGCCCTTGCCGTTCTGCCCGGGGAACCCAGGGGCGCCCGGCTTCACCTGCACCGGGCCGCGGTTGCCGTCGTGCAGCAGGCGCGACACGGACGAGCCCGCGTGGAAGACGACGGAGCCCACCGCGAACGCGCCGGCGCCGGCGATGCCGAACAGCACGATGACGCCGAGCACCAGCGTCGAGATGGCGAACGCCAGCCCGTGGCGCTTGTAGAACGGCTCCCCCGCCGGTCGCGCGGGCGGGCCGTACGGCGCCTGCGGTCCGTGCGCATACCCGGCCTGCTGCGGCGGGACGGCCTGCTGCGGCGTTCCCTGCGGCTGCGGGTACAGCGGCTCGGTGGGCTGGTTCTCGTCCATACTCACTAGAACACCTGATCCAGCCGCGATACCGCTGAACGCCGGTTATGGCTTCGATGTGAACTCACGCGGGTTCCACCAGCACGGAGCGCAGCTTCGCCAGCTCGAACTCGTCCAGGCCGGTGGCGAGCAGGTACTCCCGCACTCCGCCGAACTGTCGGTCGAGCAGGTCGAGCGACTCCTCGAGCGCCTCCGGCGGACTCCCCCCGAGGATGATGCGGAAATTGGGCGTGACCTCGGCGCCATGGCTGCGGACCAGCGCGATCATGCCCTCCAGCCACTCGCCGTCGAGGTTGGCCTGCGTCGCCGCATAGTCGGCGACGACCGTCTCGCGGTCCACACCGACAGCGCTCAACGCGAGCGCCACGACGATGCCGGTGCGGTCCTTTCCCGCCGTGCAGTGCACGATGACGGCGTCGTCGCCGGTGTCCGCGATCTCTCGGAGGGCGCTCACGACCACGTCTCGGTGCTGCAGCAGGATCTTCTCGTAGAGCCCGGCCAGGGTGATGCCGATCATGGAGGCGGAGTTCCCCGACCCCTCGAACACCGGAAGGTGCACCCGTCGGAGGTCGAGGCCGTCGACATCGTCGGGCATCGCCTGGGTCTCGAACTCGTCGCGCAGGTCGACCACGACGCGTGCCCCGAGCTCGCGCAGAGACCGCCGCCCCTCCGCGCCCAGACGCGCCAGAGCGTCGGAGCGGAACAGCTTGCCGCGGCGCACCGCGCCCTCCGGGACCGGGTACCCGCCCGCGTCGCGGAAGTTGTAGGTGCCGTTCACCGGGATGCGCGCGGCGACGACGCCCGCCGTCACCTCGTCGTTCATGCTCATGCCCTCATCCTGCCACCCGGCGCCGACAGCGCGCCGAGCGCCGGCCGTCACTCGCCGAGATGACGCCTGCTGGACATCGCCCGGTCGGCTTCGCGGTTGTCCTGGCGCTCGCGCAGGGCCTGGCGCTTGTCGTACTCGCGCTTGCCCTTGGCGACCGCGATCTCGACCTTCGCGCGCCCGTCACTGAAGTAGATCTGCAGCGGGACGATCGTGTAGCCGCCCTGCTTGACCTTGTTCTCGATCTTGACGATCTGCGCCTTGTGCAGCAGGAGCTTGCGCTTGCGCCGCGGGGCGTGGTTGTTCCAGGTGCCGTCCAGGTACTCGGGGATGTGCACGGCGTCGAGCCAGGCCTCCCCGCCGTCGACGAACGCGTAGCCGTCGACCAGCGACGCCCGCCCCTCGCGCAGCGACTTCACCTCGGTGCCGGTGAGCACTAGGCCCGCCTCGAAGGTGTCCTCGATGGTGTAGTCGTGGCGCGCTCGGCGATTGGTGGCCACGACCTTCTGGCCACGTTCCCTGGGCACAGCGTCTCCTGACGTCAAGATGGTGCTGCCCGGCACACCGCCGGGCAGCAGACCAGTCTATCGGGTCAGACCCTCCGAACGATCAAACCCGCAGGTACCGCTTGATCGCGAAGTTCGCGGAGGCCGCCGCCAGCACGACACCGACGACGATCAGCAGCGGAATCACCAGCCAGCCCTGATCCATCCCGACGAAGTTGATCGACGGGATCTTCGGGCCGAGGACGCCGCGCACGAAGTACTGCACCAGCAGCCAGATCACCACGCAACTCAGGATCGACCCGATCAACGCGGCGATCACGCCCTCGATGATGAACGGGGTCTGGATGAAGCGGTTGGACGCGCCGACCAGTCGCATGATCCCGATCTCCCTCCGCCGGGAGAACGCGGACAAGCGGATCGTGGTGGCGATCAGCAGCACCGCGGCCACCAGCATGATGATCGCGATGCCGATCGCGGTGATGCTGGCCGCGTTGAGGATGCTGAAGATCTGGTCGAGGTAGCTGCGTTGGTCCACGACGCTCTGCACGCCGGGCGAACTGGTCAACGTCTCACTCAGCACATCGGAGCGGTTCGGGTCCTTGAGGTTCACCCAGAACGTCTGCGGGATCATGTCCGGCGTGACGTAGTCGGCGATCTGGTTGCCCTTGAACTGCTGCTTGAACTGCTCGTAGCCCTGCTTCTGGTCCTCGAAGTAGAACTTCTGGATGTAGGGCGCGATCTCCGGCGACTGGAGCTGTTTCTTGACGGCTTCCACCGTCTGCGGGGTCGCGGCGCCGCCCGGGCAGTTGTCGGTCTCGGTGCACATGTAGACGGCGACCTGGGCACGGTCGTACCAGTACGTCTTCATCTGCCCGATCTGCAGCTGGAGCAGCGCGGCCGTGCCGACGAAGGTCAGCGAGATGAAGGTGACGAGCACGACGGAGATGACCATCGAGATGTTGCGGCGCAGGC
The DNA here is from genome assembly GCF_042789575.1 of Leifsonia sp. NPDC056824. Classification (NCBI taxonomy): domain Bacteria; kingdom Bacillati; phylum Actinomycetota; class Actinomycetes; order Micrococcales; family Microbacteriaceae; genus Leifsonia; species Leifsonia sp. NPDC056824. Next base: position 57,796 of record NZ_JBHUAV010000004.1, read on the forward strand.
CGTTGCCGACCTCGGACCAGATGAGCCCGAATCTCATTTCGTGGGACCCACATTCTGTTCGCCGTCGCGGTCGGACGCGTCGCGCAGCCCGCTCAGGTCGAGGTTGGCGGTGAAGTTCAGGTGGTCCGGGAGGTCCTCGCCCGCGGAGGCGGGCACGGCGACCGGGACGGGCGCGGGCACGGCGGGGGCCTGCTCCGGCGCCTGCTGCACGGGCGCGGGCGGCGCCGGCTGGTAGACCGGGACCGGCCCGGTGGGGTTCGCGACCGGCGTGTGCGGACGGGTCATCGGCTCCGACGGAGCGGGCGCCGCCGCGGCGGCGGACACGGGCACGGTCGGGATGGGCGCGGACGGCGCCGCGAGCCCCTCCGCGGTCGGCCGCGGCAGCGGGATGGCGGCCGTCACTCCGTAGCCGCCGTGGCGCTCGTCGCGGACGATCTGGCCGCCGACGAGCTCGATCACGCGCTGCTTCATCTGGTCGACGATCGCCGCCTCGTGCGTGGCCATCAGCACCGTGGTGCCGCCGGCGTTGATCTGGGCGAGCACCGACATGATCCCGGCGCTGGTGGCCGGGTCGAGGTTTCCGGTCGGCTCGTCCGCGAGGAGGATCTGCGGCTTGTTGACGACGGCCCTGGCGATCGCGACGCGCTGCTGCTCACCGCCGGAGAGCTCGTGCGGCAGGCGCTGCGCCTTGCCGTCGAGGCCGACCATCGCGAGCACGTCGGGGACGGCCTCCTGGATGAAGCCGCGCGACTTGCCGATCACCTGGAGCGTGAACGCGACGTTCTGGAAGACCGTCTTGTTCGGCAGGAGCCGGAAGTCCTGGAAGACCACGCCGATGTTGCGGCGGAAGTAGGGGACCTTGCGCGACGAGATCGTACCGAGGTCCTGGCCCAGGACATGGATGCCGCCCTTGGTGGGCCGCTCCTCCTTGAGGATCAGCCGCAGGCAGCTCGACTTGCCCGAGCCGGACGCGCCGACCAGGAAGACGAACTCGCCGCGCAGCACTTCCAGGTTGATGCCGTTGAGTGCCGGGCGTGCGGTTCCCGGATACTGCTTGGATACGTGTTCGAACCGGATCATGACTGTTAGAGACTAAGCAACACTTCCGCGTTCCACAGTAGCGACATGCCAGCGGGCCGCAAGCCTGACAGTCCCCGGCACACGCGCTGTGCGCGGGCGACGGGAGGCCTGTGACCCGGCTAGTCCTCGTCCTTGGAGCCGGCGCGCCAGCGGATGCCCGCGGCGATGAAGCCGTCCAGGTCGCCGTCGAACACCGACGCGGGGTTGCCGGACTCGTAGCCGGTGCGCAGGTCTTTGACGAGCTGCTGGCCGTAGAGGAAGTAGGAGCGCATCTGGTCGCCCCAGCTCGCCGTGATGGTGCCGGCGAGCTCCTTCTTCTTGGCGGCCTCCTCCTCCTTCTGGAGCAGGAGCAGCCGGGTCTGGAGGACGCGCATCGCGGCCGCGCGGTTCTGGATCTGCGACTTCTCGTTCTGCATCGAGACGACGATGCCGGTCGGGAGGTGGGTGATGCGCACCGCGGAGTCGGTCGTGTTGACCGACTGGCCGCCCGGGCCGGAGGAGCGGAACACGTCGACGCGGATGTCGCCGTCGGGGACCTCGACCGCCGTGGCCTCCTCCATCAGCGGGATGACCTCCACCGCCGCGAAGGAGGTCTGGCGTTTGTCCGCCGACCCGAACGGGCTGATCCGGGCGAGCCGGTGCGTGCCGGCCTCCACCGAGAGCGTGCCGAACGCGTACGGGGCCTCGACCTCGAAGGTCGCCGACTTGATGCCGGCGCCTTCCGCGTAGGAGGTGTCCATGACCTTCACCGGGTACTTGTGCCGCTCCGCCCAGCGCAGGTACATGCGCATGAGCATCTCGGCGAAGTCGGTGGCGTCGTCGCCGCCTGCGCCCGAGCGGATGGTGACGATCGCCGAGCGCTCGTCGTACTCGCCGCTCAGCAGGGTCTGCACCTCGAGATCGCCCAGCGTCTTCTGGACGGACTCCAGCTCGGCGAGCGCCTCGGCGGCGGACTCCTCATCGTCGCCCTCGTTGGCGAGCTCGACGAGCACCTCGAGGTCGTCGAGGCGACTCTCCACGGAGGTGATGCGGCCGAGCTCGGCCTGGCGGTGGCTGAGCGCGCTGGTGACCTTCTGCGCGTTCGTCGTGTCGTCCCAGAGATCGGGCGCCCCGGCCTTCTCGCTGAGGTCGGCGATGTCGGCGCGGAGCTTCTCGACGTTGACGACGGCGACGATGTCGGCGAGGGTCGAGCGGAGCTCCGCGATCTGCGGGGAGAGGTCTAGTTCGATCATGGCGTCCTCCAGCCTACCGGCGACGACCGGGCAGACGCCCACCCGACAGTTGTACTGTGTTAAGCAAATGACTTCCGACGAGCGACCGTTCTCCTTCCGCTCCGTCGCACTCGCCGCGTTCCTGCCGACGCTGCTCTTCTCGACCGGCGAGGGCGCGATCATCCCGATCATCCCGATCGCTGCGGGCAACCTCGGGGCGACCCTGGCGATGGCGGCTTTCATCGCTTCCATGCTCATGCTCGGCGAGCTGGCCGGCGACATCCCGAGCGGCTGGGTGGTCTCCCGGATCGGCGAGCGGACCGCCATGATCGCCGCCGCCGCGGTCGCGGTGGCGGGCGTGGTGGTCTGCCTGCTCGCCCCGAACTACTGGGTGCTGATGGCGGGCATCTTCGTGGTCGGGCTCGCGACGGCCGTCTTCGCCCTCGCCCGGCACGCGTTCATGACGACGTACGTCCCGGTGCGCTACCGGGCGCGCGCCCTGTCCACGCTCGGCGGCATCTTCCGTGCAGGCTGGTTCATCGGCCCGCTCCTCGCCTCGGTCGTGATCGCGGCGACGGGTTCGACGCAGTCGGTGTTCTGGATCTTCATCGTGAGCTGCCTGGGCTCCGTCGTCGTCCTGCTGGTGCTCCCGGACCCCGAGCGGATGTTCGGCCCGGCGCCGACCACTCCCGGCCACGGCGGCGAGCGGCTGACGGAGGGCGAGGAGGACGCCGACGAGCGCACCCGCGGGCTCTTCGCGACGATCTGGGCGTTCCGCGGCGTGCTCGCGCGGATGGGCTCCGGCATCTCCCTCGTCGCGGCCGTCCGGTCGGCGCGGACCGTGATGATGCCGCTCTGGGCCGTCTCGATCGGACTGAGCGAGGCGAACACCGCACTCATCATCGGCATCGCCGGCGCCGTGGACTTCGCGCTGTTCTACGCCAGCGGCCAGCTCATGGACCGGTTCGGCCGGATGTGGAGCGTCGTGCCCTCCATGCTGGGCCTCGGCATCGGCTTCCTCGTGCTGTCGGTCAGCCACGACCTGCCGGGCGCTGTCGTCTGGTACATCGGCGTCTCGGTGTTCCTCGCGCTCGCGAACGGGATCGGCTCCGGCATCATCATGACGCTCGGGGCCGACCTGGCGCCGAAGGAGAGCCCTGCGGCGTTCCTCGGCGCCTGGCGGTTCACCGGCGACGCGGGCCAGGCCGTCGCGCCGCTCGTGGTCTCGCTGCTGACCGCCCTGGTCTCGATCGCGTTCGCGAGCGGGGTGATGGGCGCGCTCGGCCTGGTCGGCGCCGGGCTGCTCGCCCGGTTCATCCCGCGCTACATCCCGCGCCGCGCCTCGCCTCCCGCCGGGCTGACGGAATAGGCTCGGGCCCGCCGCGGTTCCAGTTCGATGCATACGCATCGATCGGTGCGCGACGGCAGGAGGACGGGCATGGCTGCGAAGCTGGAGATCGGGATCGACACGTTCGGCGACATCACGCTGGACACCGACGGGAATCCGCTGCCCCACGCGCAGGTGCTGCGCAACGTCGTCGCGGAGGGCGTAGCGGCCGACCAGGCCGGCCTCGACTTCATCGGCGTCGGCGAGCACCACCGCAAGGACTTCTCTGTGGCCGCGCCCGAGGTCGTGCTCGCGGCGATCGCCGGTCAGACCGAGCGCATCCACCTCGGCTCGGCGGTCACCGTGCTCAGCTCGGACGACCCGGTGCGGGTGTTCCAGCGCTTCGCGACCCTCGACGGCGTCTCCGACGGCCGGGCGGAGGTCATCCTCGGCCGCGGCTCGTTCATCGAGTCGTTCCCGCTGTTCGGCTTCGACCTCGGTCAGTACGAGGAGCTCTTCGACGAGAAGCTCGACCTGTTCGCCGCCATCCGGGAACAGGAGCCGGTCACCTGGAGCGGTACGCTGCGGCCGCCCCTCACCGAGCAGTCCGTCTATCCCCCGGTCGAGCACGGCCTGCTGAAGACCTGGATCGGTGTCGGAGGCAGCCCGGAGTCCGTGGTCCGCGCCGCCCGCTACGGCCTCCCGCTCATGGTCGCGATCATCGGCGGCGGGCCGATGCGCTTCCAGCCGCTGACCCAGCTCTACCGCAACGCGCTGGAGCAGTTCGGCCAGGACACCGACCTCCCGATCGGCGTGCACTCCCCCGGCTTCGTCGCCGAGACCGACCAGGAGGCCAAGGACCTGCTCTGGCCGCACTGGGAGGCCATGACGAACCGGATCGGCCGCGAGCGCGGCTGGCCGCCCGCCACCCGCGCGCGCTTCGAGCACGAGGCGGCGGCCGACGGCGCCCTCGTCGTCGGCTCTCCCGAGACCGTCGCGCAGAAGATCGCCTACGCCGCCCGCGGCCTCGGCCTCACCCGGTTCGACGTCAAGCTCAGCAACGGCACCCTCGGCCACGACCACATCATGCGGGCCATCGACCTGCTCGGCCGCGAGGTCGCGCCGCGCGTGGATGAGCTATTGTCGTAGCCGCGCGCAGCGCGACCGCGGGAGTGGTGAAACTGGCAGACACGCAGGATTTAGGTTCCTGTGCTTCACGGCGTGAGGGTTCGAGTCCCTTCTCCCGCACTTCATCGTCATCCCACGGGATGAACACCGGGGGCGTCCAGGGGGCCCACAGGGGGATCTTCCTGTGCCGTGCCCTGATTCGCACGGTTCGTGGAGGTTGTGCCCACTAAACTCGGGGCTGAATCCGCCACCCGAAACCCTGGAGACATGTGATCCACCACGCCGGCCTCATCCCCTGGCTCGACCCCACGACGATCATCGGCGCGGCCGGCCCGTGGGCGCTGCTCGTGGTGTGCGGCATCGTGTTCGCCGAGACGGGCCTCCTGGTCGGCTTCCTGCTTCCCGGCGACACGCTGCTGGTGATCTCCGGCCTGCTCACCCACACGTCGCGCGTCTTCGGCGTCGACATCTGGTGGGTCTGCCTGGCGATCTCGTTCGCGGCGTTCCTCGGCGGCGAGGTCGGCTACCTGATCGGTCACAAGGCCGGTCCACGCGTGTTCGAACGCAAGGAGACCGGCCTGTTCAGCATGGAGAACGTGCGCCGCACCAACGCGTTCTTCGACCGGTTCGGCGCGCTCGCGGTCATCCTCGCGCGGTTCGTGCCGATCGTGCGCACCTTCGCCCCGGTCGCCGCGGGCGTCGGGCACATGAACTACAAGAAGTACTCGCTCTACAACGCGATCGGCGCGCTGCTCTGGGGCGCGGGGCTCACCCTCTTCGGCTTCCTCATCGGCTACATCCCGCCGATCGCGAACTTCGTCACCCACTACATCGACCTGATCCTCATCGGTGCGGTGGTGATCACGCTCATCCCGACGCTATTCCACTACTTCCAGTCGCTGCACAAGGCGAAGAAGAAGCGCCTCGAGGCCGAGGCGAACGTCACCGAGCCGCGCCCCACGCCCGACGCTTGACGCCGAGGGGCACGTAAACGCCCCTAAAACCGCGTTTTAGGGGCGTTTACGTGCCCCTCGGCGGTTGCTCAGCGGTGGAACTCGTCCTCGTGGGCGGCGTGCTCGGCTGGCTCGAGCTGGAACGTCGAGTGCTCCACGTCGAAGTGCTTCGCCAGGCAGCCGGAGAGCTCGTCCAGCAGCTCCCCCGTGGCGCCGGAGCGGAACACTCCCGCGTCGACCACGACGTGCGCGGTGAACACCGGCGCGCCGGAGGTGATCGCCCAGACGTGCACGTCGTGCACCGCGACGACGCCAGGGGTGCCCAGGATGTGGTCGCGGATCTCCGCGACGTCCGTGTCCGCGGGAGCCGCCTCGCTCAGCACGCGCACCACGTCGCGCAGCAGCAGCACCGCGCGCGGGACGATGAACGCGGCGATCAGCAGCGACGCGATGGCGTCGGCCGGGGCGAAGCCGGTGAACATGATCACCAGCGCCGCGACGATGACGGTCAGCGAGCCGATCAGATCGCCGAACACCTCCAGGTAGGCGCCGCGCATGTTGATCGAGTGATCGGCGGCGGGACGCAGCAGCAGCAGCGCGCCGAGGTTCGCGACCAGGCCGATGACGGCGACCACGAGCATCGGGCCCGACTGGACGTCCGCCTCCCCCGACACGAGCCGGCCGATCGCCCCGACGGTCACGAACACCGCCACCACGACCAGGATCAGCCCGTTGATGAGCGCGCCGAAGACCTCGGCCCTGCGGTAGCCGAACGTCTGCCGGTCGGTCGCCGGGCGGGCCGCCACGATGGTGGCCATGAGGGCGACGACCAGGCCCGTCAGGTCGCTCAGCATGTGACCGGCGTCGGCGAGCAGCGCGAGCGATCCGCTCAGCCACGCGCCGACCACCTGGACGACGAGCACCACCGCGACGATCCCGATGGCGATCAGGAGGCGGTTGCGGTTGGCCGAGTGGCCGTGGTCGTGACTCATGGTTCTTCTACGGTATGTCGAAGTCGCCGCGGCATGCCAGCGCTGCGGCTAGATAGGAATGAGTGCCGTTCTCATTCTCAGCGCGCGGCTGCTCAGCGGGCGGCCGCGACGAGTTCCCGGAGCGCCGGCACGATGGCGGCGAATGCCCGCGACCGGTGGCTCTCGGCGTTCTTGGCCTCCGGCCCGAGCTCCGCCGCGGTGGCCTCGTGCCCGTCCGGGACGAAGATCGGGTCGTAGCCGTGGCCGTGCTCGCCGCGCTCCTCGTGCGCGATGCGGCCGGGCCAGATGCCCTCGACCACGGTCTCCTGCCCGTCCGGCGACACCAGCGCCAGCGTCGCGGTGAAGTGCGCCGCGCGCGAGCCGTCGGGGAGGTCGGCGAGCTGATCGAGCAGCAGCCGGAGATTGGCGTGCGCGTCGCCGTGCCGCCCGGCCCAGCGCGCCGAGAAGATCCCGGGCGCGCCGCCCATCGCGTCCACGCAGATGCCGGAGTCGTCCGCCAGCGCGGGCAGCCCGGTGAAGACGGCCGCAGCGCGCGCCTTGATGAGCGCGTTCGCCTCGAACGTCACGCCGTCCTCCACCGGCTCCGGACCGTCGTAGCCGACGATCTCCAGGCCGGGGACGGCGTCACCGAGGATCTGCTGGAACTCCCGCGCCTTGTGCTGGTTGTGCGTGGCGAGGACGACGCGGACCATCAGCCCTCGATGCCGAGCGCCGACGACTCCAGTGCCGCGCGCTGCACGGCGGCCAGCTCGGTCGTGCCGCCGAGCGCCAGGTCGAGGAGGGAGTTCAGCTCGCTGCGGTCGAAGGGAGCGCCCTCCGCCGTGCCCTGCACCTCCACGAACAGGCCGCGGCCGGTGACGACGACGTTCATGTCGGTCTCGGCGCGGACATCCTCCACGTAGGCCAGGTCGAGCATCGGCGTGCCGTCGATGATGCCGACGGAGACCGCGGAGACCGAGTCGATCAGCGGGGTGGCCTTCTGGCCGATGAAGCGGTGCTCGCGGCCCCACTCCAGCGCGTCGGCGAGCGCGACGTAGGCGCCCGTGATCGCGGCCGTGCGGGTGCCGCCGTCGGCCTGGAGGACGTCGCAGTCGATCACGATCGTGTTCTCGCCCAGCGCCTTCATGTCGACCACCGCGCGAAGGCTGCGGCCGATCAGGCGGCTGATCTCGTGGGTGCGGCCGCCGATCCGGCCCTTCACCGACTCCCGGTCCATGCGCTCGTTGGTGGAGCGCGGCAGCATGGCGTACTCGGCGGTGACCCAGCCCTTGCCCTTGCCGGTCATCCAGCGCGGCACGCCGTTGGTGAAGGAGGCCGTGCAGAGCACGCGCGTGTTGCCGAACGAGACGAGCGCGGAGCCTTCGGCCTGCCGGCTCCAGCCGCGCTCGATCGTGACGGGCCGGAGCCCGTCGGGGGTGCGGCCATCGGCGCGGGTGATGTCGGTCACAGTTCTCTCCTCGGTCGGAAACGGTGGTCGGAAAACGGCGTTCGGGGTCAGAGCGGGAGGTCGATCACGCCGGTGTGCACGAGGTCGACCCGGAAGATCTCCGGGCCGATGAACCGGTGCGCGAGGCGCAGGAAGTAGTCGGCGTCGAGGCCGGTCGCCTCGTAGCGGATGCTGGGCGGCGTGGTCTCCGTACGCTCCAGGCCGCGGCTGACGAGCGTGCGGTAGACGTCCTTGGCGGTCTCGGTGTCGCTGGAGACGAGGGAGACGCCCTCGCCCATGACGTACGAGATGGCGCCCTTGAGGAACGGGTAGTGCGTGCAGCCGAGCACGAGCGTGTCCACGTCCGCCTCCCGCAACGGCTGGAGGTACTCGGCGGTGACCCGCAGCACCTCCTCGCCGCTGGTGATCCCGGCCTCCACGAACTCGACGAAGCGCGGGCAGGCCTGCGTGAAGAGTTGCAGCGACGGCGCGGCGGCGAAGGCGTCCTCGTAGGCGCGGGAGGAGATCGTGCCCGCCGTGCCGATGACGCCGACGCGGCCCGTCCTGGTCGCGGACACGGCGCGGCGCACGGCCGGCTGGATGACCTCGATCACCGGCACGGAGTAGCGCTCGCGGGCGTCGCGCAGCATCGCCGACGACGCGGTGTTGCAGGCGATCACGATCAGCTTGACGCCCTGATCGACCAGGAAGTCGAGGACCTCCAGGGAGTAACGGCGCACGTCGGCGATCGACTTCGGCCCGTACGGCGAGTGCGCGGTGTCGCCGACGTAGAGCAGCGACTCGTTCGGGAGCTGGTCGCGGATCGCCCGGGCGACGGTGAGTCCGCCGACCCCCGAGTCGAAGATCCCAATCGGCGCATCCGTCACAGCAGACCAGCCTACCCGTCCGCGCCGTGGCTAAGGTGGAGCCGTGACCGAGTCCTCCGCGCTCCTGACCGACCGCTACGAGCTCACGATGCTCGACGCCGCGCTGCTCCGAGGCACCCACGACCGTGAGAGCGTCTTCGAGGCGTTCACCCGCCGTCTGCCCACCGGCCGCCGCTACGGCGTCATCGCCGGCACCGGACGGCTGCTGGAGCTGATCGAGCGCTTCCGCTTCGGCGACGCCGAGCTCGAGTACCTGCGCGAGAACGACGTCGTGCGCCAGGAGACGCTCGACTGGCTCGCCGACTTCCGGTTCTCCGGCACCATCCGCGGGTACCGGGAGGGCGAGGTCTACTTCCCCGGGTCGCCGTTCCTGATCGTGGACGCGCCGTTCGCCGAGGGGGTCGTCCTGGAGACGCTCATCCTCAGCGTCTTCAACTACGACTCCGCCGTCGCGTCCGCCGCTGCCCGGATGGTCACCGCCGCCGCCGGCCGGCCGCTCGCCGAGATGGGATCGCGCCGCGCCAACGAGCGCAGCGCCGTCGCGGCCGCCAGAGCCGCTTACATCGCGGGCTTCGGCGCGACGTCTAACCTGGAGGCCGGCCGCACCTGGGGCGTGCCGACGATGGGCACGGCGGCGCACGCGTTCACCCTGCTGCACGACACAGAGGAGGACGCCTTCCGCGCGCAGGTCGCGGCGCTCGGGCCCGGCACGACGCTGCTGGTCGACACCTTCGACGTGGAGCGCGCGATCGAGACCGCCGTGCGGGTCGCCGGCCCGGAGCTGGGCGCTGTCCGCCTCGACTCGGGCGACCTCCCGAAGCTCGTCCGACGGGTGCGCGACCAGCTCGACCGGCTCGGCGCGACCCGCACGCGCATCACGGTGACCAACGACCTGGACGAGTTCACCATCGCCGCGCTGTCGTCGTCGCCCGTCGACTCGTACGGCGTCGGGACGGCGGTCGTCACCGGCTCGGGGTCGCCGGCCTCCGGGATGGTCTACAAGCTCGTCGCGCACCGCGGCGACGACGGCGCGTGGGTGCCGGTGGCCAAGAAGTCCGACGGCAAGCCGAGCATCCCCGGCCGCAAGCACCCGGTGCGCCGGCTGGACGCGTCGGGGCACGCAGTCGCCGAGGTCGTGCACATCGTGGAGGCCGGCGATATCCCCGACGACACCGGCCGCGACCTGCTCGTGTCGCTGGTCACGGACGGCGAACTCCACCGCGAGCACCTCGGCCCGGAGGGCACGACGCGGGCGCGCGAGCACCGCGCGAGCGCGATGCGGGAACTGCCGGACGAGGCGTTCCGGCTGGGCCGGGGCGACCCGGTGCTGCCGACGATCTTCGGCTGAGCACCCTACACGTCCAGCTTCACTCGTCCCGCATCTTCTCGTAGATCTCCTTGCAGGTGGGGCACACGGGGAACTTGTCCGGGTCACGGCCAGGAGTCCACATCTTGCCGCAGAGCGCCTTGACGGGTTTGCCGGTCATCGCGGACTCGAGGATCTGCTCCTTCTTCACATAGTGCGAGAAGCGCTCGTGGTCGCCCGGCTCGCCGCTCTGCGGGGCCTCCCGGACATCGGGCCGCTCCAGCGTGGAGGTGCCACCGCCGCCCGGCTCGCCGCCGGGTTCGAGGATGCTGGCGTCGTTCATCCTCCCAGTCTAGGCACGTCGCTCAGTCGTTGCGGTTGGCGAACGCCATCAGCTCCGGGCCGCGCTTGTCGAACGCCCGCGCGCCCGCCCACAGGCCGCCGCCGAGCGCGGCGAACCCGACCAGCACCGACGCGATGGGCGAGATGCCGAGCCAGAACGGGTCGACGGTCAGGCCGAGCGCGAGGAACACGATCGCCGGCGACGCCAGGACGACGATGGCGAAGAAGCTGAACGCCTGCGCCAGCGCCGCGGACGCTCCGGAGTTCTGCGGCTGGGTGAACGCGCTGTCGCCCGGCTTGGTCGCCGGGTACGGGAACAGCGCCGAGAAGGCGCTGGACAGGCCGAGGCCGATCACCAGGATGGACCCGCACAGCGCGGCGATGGCGGGCAGCACCGCCCAGTCGCCGAAGACCGCCGCGGTCACGATCGAGCCGAGCAGGATGACCGGGATGCCGATGAGCACCGGCGGGAACATCCTCCCGAGCCGGTCCGCGATGCCGCGGGTGCCCGACACCAGATGCAGCCAGACCGCGGTGCTGTCGAAGGCGATGTCGTTGTGGATGGTCCAGCCGAGAAACAGGCAGACCAGCGGCAGCGGCACCAGCGAGGCGAAGTGGATCGGGAGGCCGCCGAGCGCGAGCGCGACGACCACGAACACCGGGATGACCGGGACCACCACCAGGGCCACCCAGTAGCGCGCGTCCCTCCCCCAGTACGTCATCGACCGCGCGGCGATGGCCGCCGTCGGGCCGCCGGGGAGCCGGGCGAACCAGCCGAGGCCGTGGTGGTCGCGCACATGCACCTCCCGCTCCGGCGCGACGAGCACCAGGGCGACGAGGGTGCGCCAGACCAGCCAGAGCACGCCGACGGTCGCGACGGCGATCAGGAACTGCACGAAGGCCGCTCCCCCGTCGCCCGCGGCGGCGGCGCCCGGCATGCTCCAGACCGCGCCGAGCGGGGTCCACTGCAGCCAGCCGGCGAAACCGTTCAGGGCGCCGAGGCCGTCGCGGCCCCAGTCGACGGTGAGCAGCAGGATCAGCACAGGGGCGAGCAGTACCAAGGCGAGGATCGCCACGACGCCGCCGGCCTCCTTCGACCGGCGCGGCGGGACCAGGAGCGACGCGATCGCCGTCGAGATCCGCGACGCCAGGACGCAGGTGGGCACGACAAGCAGCGCCGAGAGCACGGCGAGCACGGCCGCGCCGGGATCGCGGGACCAGGTGATGACCGTGCCGAGCGAGCAGACGAACAGCACGAGGGCGGGGACGCCGACCAGCGCGGCGAGGGCCAGGCCGCGGGCGAGCTCCCGCTCCGGGATGCCGAACAGCGCGAACTTGCGCGGGTCGAGCGCGTCGTCCACGCCGAACATCAGCGGCAGCAGGAGGAACCCGGCGACGACGATCGAGCCGATGACGACGAGCACGCCGTGCACGTCGGCGACGTCCGGCGCGAGGCGCGCCGCCACCAGCGCGGCGAAGACCAGGATGATCGTCACGATGCCGTACGCCACTGCCAGCACCAGGCCGAACACCTGCCACGGGCTGCGCCGGAAGGAGTTGCCCAGCAGCCTGAGTCTTAATCCGAGAAGCTGTGCAACCACTCCATGCCCTCCGCCGCCTTGCGTCCGCCCGCCAGGTCGACGAACCGCTCCTCCAGGGTCTGCTCCCCGCGCACCTCGTCGATGGTCCCGGCCGCGAGCACCTGGCCGCGGACGATGATGGCGACGCTGTCGCAGACCCGCTCGATCATGTCCATGCCGTGGCTGGAGAGCACGACCGTGCCGCCCGCCGAGGTGTAGCGCTGCAGGATGTCCACGACGTTCGCGGCGGAGACCGGGTCGACGGACTCGAAGGGCTCGTCGAGCACCAGCAGGCGCGGCGAGTGGATCATGGCGGCCGCGAGCGCGATCTTCTTGGTCATGCCCGCCGAGTAGTCGGCGACCAGCCGGTCGAGGGCGTCGGCGATGCCGAAGGCGTTCGCGAGGTCGGCGGTGCGGGCGTGGACCGTCTTGGCCGAGAGCCCGCGCAGCGTGCCGGCGTAGTGCAGGAACTGCGCACCGGTGAGGCGGTCGAACAGGCGCAGCTTGTCGGGGAGGACCCCGATGACGTGCTTGGCGCGCACCGGCTCGGTCCAGGCGTCGACGCCGTGCACCACGATGCGGCCCTCGTCGGGACGCAGCAGCCCGGTGATCATCGACAGCGTCGTGGTCTTGCCCGCGCCGTTCGGTCCGACGATGCCGTAGAAGGAGCCCTCGCGCACGTCGAGCGAGACGCCGTCCACGGCGACGATCGAGCCGTAGCGCTTGCTGAGCCCGTGCACGGTGAGGACGCTCGGCCGGGTGTCGACGGCCGGGGCCGGACGCGCCGGCTCAACAGGCTCGGCGGGTGCGGGGATCACGGGAGCCGTCTCGACGACAGCTTTCACGGTGCGGGGCTTCTGCGTCGCCTTCGCGGCGGTCGTGCGCTTGCGCGGCGTCGGCGTGCGCGTGCTCGGCCCCGCAGCGGCGGCGGCCGTCTTCGGCTGTGTGCGCTTGGCCGCGGCGCGCGCCGCCGGCGCCGCCTGCTCCGGCTCGGACTGCGCGATCTCGGACATCCGCTCCCCCTCGTCGTCCCCCACGGATTCGTGCATGGGAGAATCGGGCGCGCCGGACTCCGGATCGGTGCTGCTGCCGGGTCGCGCGCGCTCGAAACTCACCACGCAACCGTACCAAGACAGAACCGCTTGCGTACCCCCCGACGGGTGACCTCGCAGTCACGGCCTCAGGCTTCTCAGACTGCCTAGGAAAGTCCTGTGAGGAACATAACGACCGCACAACGACCCACGTCAACCCCTGCCCCCGGATGAGGGCCCCCGGTATTCTGGTGCAGGCATGAAGGCGTGTCGAAACACGTAAAGCGTGAATGAACTCCCGGTGACATCCCGGGAGTGGCGGGCGCCGAAGCCCCGCAGCATCACACCCACACGGGGTTCGCGCGGATTCAAGGAGAAGATTGTGACGACCCAGGTAGTGATCCTCGCGGCGGGAATGGGCAGCCGGCTCGGCCGCAGCCTCCCCAAGCCGCTGACGGAACTGAACGACGGCCGCACCATCATGCAGCAGCAGTTCGACAACATCCACGCCGCGTTCGGCAAGGACGTCACGGTGACGATCGTCGTCGGCTACAAGCTCGAGCACATCATCGAGGCGTTCCCGGACGCCGAGTTCGTCTACAACGAGCAGTACGACCAGACCAACACCTCCAAGAGCCTCATGCGCGCCCTGCAGGCCTCCGGCCCCGGCGGCGTGCTCTGGATGAACGGCGACGTCGTGTTCGACCCCGCCGTGCTCGTCCGCGGCGCGGCGATGGTCGCCCGCGACCAGACCTTCGTGACCGTCAACACCTCGTCGGTCGCCGACGAGGAGGTCAAGTACACCACCGGCCCCGAGGGCTACATCCACGAGCTGTCCAAGACCGTCAAGGGCGGGCTGGGCGAGGCCGTCGGCATCAACTACATCTCGAGCAAGGACAAGGCCGCGCTGCTGCGCCAGCTGCAGCGCGTCGCCGACCAGGACTACTTCGAGCGCGGCATCGAGCTCGCGATCGCGCAGGACCGTCTGCTGGCCGAGCCGGTCGACATCTCCGACCTGTACGCCGTCGAGGTGGACTTCCAGGAGGACCTGGAGCGCGCGAATCTTTTCGTATAGTCGAAGTGCAGCGTGACGCGAACACGCAGCCAGCGATCAATACGATAGGTTCCCGTGACCACTACCTCCGCCGACCTGCGCCCAGCGCAGCGCACGCGCTCCGCCCGGTACCGCCACTCCCTGTGGCTGCTGACGGTGCGCGACCTGCGCGTGCGCTACTCGACCAGTGCGCTGGGCTACCTGTGGTCGATCCTCGATCCGCTCGTCATGAGCGCGATCTACTGGTTCGTCTTCACGGTGATCTTCCACCGCAGCGTCGGTGAGAACCCCTACATCGTCTTCCTGCTCGCGGCGCTCCTGCCGTGGATGTGGTTCAACGGCGCGGTGTCCGACAGCACCCGGGCGTTCCTCCGCGAGGCGAAGCTGATCCGCTCGACGATGATCCCCCGCACGATCTGGGTGAACCGCATCGTCACCGCCAAGGGGATCGAGTTCCTGCTGTCGCTGCCGGTGCTCGCGATCTTCGCGATCGCGACCGGCGCCCGGGTGAACGTCGACATCCTGCTCTTCCCGCTGGCCATCCTCATCCAGATCGTCCTCTCGGTGGGCGTCGGCCTGATCGTCGCGCCGCTCGTGGTGTTCTTCCGCGACCTGGAGCGCGCCGTGAAGCTCGCGCTGCGGTTCCTCTTCTATGCGTCGCCGATCATCTACAGCGCCCGCGACCTCCCGGGCGGCTGCGGCGCCGGCGTGGCCGCCAAGCACTGCGCCGCGTACGTCGCGGCCCACCCGGGCGCCCAGACCGAGACGCTGTTCTCCCTGCACTTCTGGTCGGCGTTCAACCCGCTCACCGGCATCTTCAGCCTCTACCGGTCGGCGTTCTTCCCGGAGGAGCTGGACTGGTACCTGGTCATCGTGGCCGCTCTGATGTCGCTGATCCTGCTCGGCGTCGGCTGGCTCGTCTTCAAGCGCTTCGAGCGCGACGTCCTGAAGGAGATCTAGGTGTCAGCCGTCATCGACGTCACCGGCCTCGGCGTCCGGTTCAAGCGCAACCGTGGAGCCCGTCGCTCGTTCAAGGACCTGTTCGCCGGCCGCAAGCGCCGCGCCCGCCCCGACGACTTCTGGCCGCTGCGGAACGTGTCGTTCCGCGTCGCGCCCGGTGAGGCGATCGGCGTGGTCGGCCGCAACGGCCAGGGCAAGTCGACCCTGCTGAAGCTCGTCGCCGGCGTGCTGCTGCCCGACGAGGGCACGGTGCGGGTCACCGAGGGCGTCGCTCCCCTCATCGAGATCACCGGCGGGTTCGTGGACGACCTCACCGTGCGCGACAACGTCTACCTCACGGCCGGGCTGCACGGGATGACCAAGGGCCAGATCGATTCCCGGTTCGAGGAGATCATCGGCTTCGCCGAGATCGGCGACTTCGTGGACACCCCCTACAAGCACCTCTCCAGCGGCATGAAGGTCCGGATCGCGTTCGCGGTGATCGCGCAGCTCGAGGAGCCCGTGCTGCTGGTGGACGAGGTGCTCGCGGTCGGCGACCGGGGCTTCCGAGAGAAGTGCTACGCGAAGATCGAGGAGCTCCTCGCCAGCGGCCGCACCCTCTTCTTCGTCTCGCACAACGAGAAGGACCTGCGCCGGTTCTGCGCCCGCGGGCTCTACCTCGACAAGGGCGCCCTCGTGCTGGACGGGCCGATCGACGCGGTACTCGACCTCTACAACCAGGATTACGGGTCGTAGAAAAGTCCTGGTCGTAGGCGGTTTTCGCGCGGTGTGAAAGTCCTCCACGGAAAAGAAATCGCGCGAGTTATCCCCAGAAGAGGTCTTTAGACCCGATTTCGGCGTTGGGGCGTCGGACGGCGTCAATACCGTGGGGTGCATGAGACACCTTCGACACCTTCGCAACCCACTCGCCCCGCTCCGCGACACGCGCTACGCCTATCGCGTTCCCTGGAGCGTCGATCGCAGCGGCGCACCCCATTTCCGCCTCGTCAACACCAGCGCAGAGGAGCTTCGCGGCGTCACCGTGAGCATCGCGGGCAGCTCGTCCGTGCGGGTGAGCTCGCCGTCGTCCATCCGGCCGGGTGAGGCCGTGCGCGCCTCCCTCAGCGGCAGCGACGACCCCGCCCGCGACACCCTGCTCGTCGTGCGCTGGTTCCTGCCGGACGGACATGAGTACCTGTGGCAGGTCAGCTTCTGAGCCGAGGCCGGCATGCATTTTCCGAACTTCTCGCCTCGGGCACGAATGACCCAGTGGCGAGCGCTCTGGTTCGGCAATCCGCAATCGGATAGGCATGAAGTATGAAACAATCGCAGACTCCTGCCGCTTCCGAGCAGAGGCCGGCCGCGTCGTATGCGCGACCGGCCTCGGCCACCGGCATGCATTTTCCGAACTCCTGGCCTCAGGCACGAATGACGCAGTGGCGTGCGCTCTGGTTCGAGAATCCGCGACCGGATAGGCATGAAGTATGAAACAACCGCCGTCTCCTGCCGCGATCCGCTTCGGCGCGAAAGTGCGCCGCGCACGCATCGCCCTCGGACTCAGCCAGGAGAGCATCGCCGAGCTCGCCCAGATGCACGTCACCAACTACGGCAAGATCGAACGCGGCATCGCCAATCCCAGCCTCGTCACCATGCTGCGGATCGCGAGCGTCCTCGGCACCGACATCGCGCTTCTGACCGAAGGGCTGTCCAGAGACGACCTGCCGGACGACGTCGATGTGCTGAGCGCGGACGAGTTCCTGCAGGAGCGCGCCAGACGACGCTGAGGGGTCGATCGAGCCGCCGGCCTGGTCACGTCGGCGTGGAGGCATACACTCGGTAAGGATGACCAAGCGACCCGAGCCCATCGTCTCCCCGACCGGCGGACCGCCCCGCGGTGGCGACACCCCGCGCGCCGTCGACAACACTCTCGACCGCTTCCTCGGCATCCAGCGCCCTGTCGTCCTCGCACACTTGCGCGGTCTGCGGCGCCGGTTTCCGGACGCCACGGCCGGCGAACTCGCCGCCATCCTCGAACGGCGATATCTCGCGGCGGTCACCACCGGCGGCGCCGCCGTCGGCGCGACCGCGGTCATCCCCGCGATCGGCACGGGGGTGACCCTGGCGCTCTCGGGGTTGGAGACCGCCGCGTTCCTGGAGGCCACCGCGCTGTACGCGCAGTCCCTCAGCGAGCTGCACGGCATCGCGGTGGAGGATCCGGCGCGTGCGCGCGCCCTCGTCCTCACCATGATGCTCGGCCGCGAGGGCTCCGACCTGGTGCGCCAGCTCGCCGGGCAGGTGGCCGGTTCCGGGGTGACCCGCACGGCGTACTGGGGCGAGCTCGTCACGACCACGCTTCCGTCGATGGTGGTCGGGCCGCTCGTGGACCGGCTGCGGAACGTCTTCATCCGGCAGTTCGCTGTGCGCGGCGGCGTGTCGATCGTCGCCAGGGCGATCCCGTTCGGCATCGGAGCGGTCGTCGGCGGGACCGGCAACCACATCCTGGGCCGGCGCGTCGTGACGAACTCCCGGCTTGCCTTCGGGGCGGCGCCGCTCGTCATCCCGGAGGCGCTGACGCCCGCAGAAGGGCCGGGAGCCGTGCGGCGCTTCGGCGCGAGCACCGGACGCCGGGTGGTGCAGGCGGGGTCGGTGCTGCGTGGCGCCATCCCGGCGCGTGCGCTGCGACGCGGCACGAAAGACGAGGAGGCCGTGGCGCCGGGGACCGCGGAGGGCGAGGCCGCCATCGAGGCCGCGGACGCGACTCCGCCCGAGCGCTAGACGATCGGCGGCCGTCCTGCGGCGGTCATCCGCAGCACCGTGCGCCAGCGGATGGGCCGGCGCTCGCCCGGGTCGGCGCTCCAGCCCTCGCGCCAGCCGCCGAACCACGCGCGCAGTACGTCCGGCTTCCGGAACCAGCGCAGGAGCTGGATGCCCGTCCACGAGCCCACGTAGAGCGGGACCAGCACCGCGGGCAGGTTGCGGCGGGCCAGCCACACGCGGTTGCGGGCGTTCAGCCGGTAGTAGTACGAGTGGCGGGTGGGCGAGACGGCAGGATGCTCGGCGACCAGGTCGCCCGCGTACCAGACGCGCTTGCCCTGATCCCAGACCCGCCAGGAGAGCTCGATGCCCTCGTGGGCGTAGAAGAACGGGTCGGCCCAGCCGCCCGCTCGCTCGAACACGTCGCGCGGGAGCACGATCACGGCCTCCAGCACCGAGAACACCGCGGACGACTGCTCAGGATCGCCCTTGCGGATCCGCGGGATCCACCGTCGCGGCGACGGCTTGCCGTCGCGCGCCCGCAGCCGGGGCTGGATCATCCCGATACCGGGGTCGCTGCGCAGCAGTCCGACCGCATCCCGCAGGAAGCCGGGCGACGGGATGTCCGCGTCGTCGTCGAGGAAGAGCAGGTACTCCCCCGCCACCCGCGGAACGCCCCGGTTGCGCCCGGCCGGGATGCCGAGGTTCTCCGGCAGCGCCAGCGTCGCGACCCCGGGCGGCAGCGGCGGGTCCGACGTCGCAGGGTCCCAGCCGTTGCCGACCACGACGATGTCGGTGGTGACACCCTCCTGGGCGAGGACGGACCGCACGCCGCGCAGCAGGTCGTCCGGCCGCGTGCCCTGCGTGAGCACGACGACGCCAACCGTGGGGTCAGCCACGGACCCGCTTGGAGGACATGATCGCCACGAAGTGCCCGATCGCCGCCAGCAGCGCCAGGGGCACCAGGATCGACAGCAGGACGCGGTCGGCGAGCGGCGAGCCGATGAACAGCCCGACGATCGAGAAGACGAAGATCATGATGGTCAGCTCGACCGAGTGGTACAGCCGGTGGAACGGCAGGAACTTCGCGGCCTTGCGCAGCGTCGCGACGACTCCGTGCGTCGGCGCGTAGGCCGCCTCGGTGTCGGCCAGCTTCGGCAGGCCCGCACTGGCCCGCGCAACGCGCACCATGTCGTTGAGCGCCTTGTTGAGCACGATGATGAGGGCGAGCAGCGTGCCGAGGTTCGTCCAGAGGAAGTCCTGCGGCGCCTCGAACGGGAAGCCGGCGGCACGGACGCCGAGCGCGATCGCGATCAGCGTCTCCGTCGTGTAGTGGCCGACGTTGTCGAGGAACATCCCGGCAGGCGAGGACGTGTTGCGCCAGCGCGCCACCTCGCCGTCGCAGCAGTCCACCAGCATCTGCAGCTGGCCGAGGACGAGCGCCAGCGCGGCGCCGCCGATCCCCGGGATGAGGAGGCTGGCCGCGGTCGCCCAGCCGGTCAGGATCATCAGCCCGGTCACGCCGTTGGCCGAGATGGAGGTCTTGAGCAGGACCCAGGTGAGGTACGGCGACAGGTTGCGCAGATACAGCGACGCCGTCCAGTGCTCGGCGTTGCGGCGCCCGCGCACCTCGGGCGGCTGCGCCACGGCCCTGAGCTCGGCGATCGACGTTGGCCGCGCTCCGTGCGCCGCCGGTCCCGCTGCTGTCATGCCTACCTTCCGGTGTGTGCCGTGATGTTCCGCGTGAGGGACAGGTATCCGAGGATGAACCCGATGCCCCAGCTGAAATGGATGCACGGCAAGACTACGAGAAACCAGAGGAACGACGAAAAGCCGTCGCGCCGTCCCCAGACGAACGCGGACGCCACCACGATGAGCAGGTAGGCCACGGGGACCACGAACGCCCAGAGCAGCCACGGGGTCGCGCCGAGCAGCGCCTGGAGCACGCCGCCGAGGCCGAGCAGCACGCCGAGCGCGACGCCCAGCACCATCACCGGCGGGGCGAAGTAGCGCACGCCGTTGGAGGCCGGGAAGCGCCGCGCGAGCTCGCCGCGCCAGATGCCGGTCGAGAAGAACTGCCGGGCGAGCCGGTACAGATTGGGGCGCGGACGGTAGACCACGCGCAGGCGCGGCGTGAACCAGACGGTCCCTCCCGCCTGGCGGATGCGCCGGTTGAGCTCCCAGTCCTGGCCGCGCTTGATCTCCTCGTCGAAGAGGCCGACCTCCATCAGCCGGTCACGACGGAACACGCCGAGGTACACCGTCTCGGCGGGGCCGGCCGCGCCGCCGACGTGGAGCTTGGTGCCGCCGAGCCCGATCCGGCTGCCGTAGGCGCGGGCGACCGCGCGCTCGAACGCCGTCGTGCCCTGGGCGTCCATGAGGCCGCCGACGTTGTCGGCTCCGGTCTCCTGGATGGCCTCGACCGCGACGCGGGCGTAGTCCGGCGGCAGGACGCTGTGCGCGTCGACGCGGATGACGACCGGGTACTGCGAGGAGCGGATCGCCAGGTTCAGACCGGCCGGGGTCGACCCCACCTCGTTGTCGACGACCCGGATGCGGGAGTCGACGGAGGCCAGCTCCGCGACCAGCTCCGTGGTGCCGTCGATGCTGGGCCCGAGGGCGATGGTGACCTCGAACGGACCCGTGTAATCCTGCGCCAGCAGGCTGTCGACGGCCGCCCGGACGTGGGTCGCCTCGTTGAGGACAGGCATCACGTAGGACACACCGGGGAGGGTGTTCACGTTGTCGTCCGGCATCTGATCCATTCGTCGTTCGGGTCGCGCCGAGCTTATCAGCCGGCGCCTGAGCGACCCGTCTGCGGGCAGTACGACGGAAGGCCGCCCCGCACTGCGGGACGGCCTTCCGGGAGGGTCCGGGTCAGTTCGCCGGGAGCGAGCCCAGGGTGACCGAGGTGGTCTTGGACTGACCGCCGCGGAGGTAGGTGACGTCGGCCTTGGCGCCGGCCGGCAGCGCGCGCACCTGAGCGGTCAGGTCGGTCGCGTCGGTGATCGGGAGGCCGTTGAAGTTGACCACGATGTCGCCGGCCTGCAGGCCCGCGCTCGCCGCCGCGCCGCCGGAGGTGACCGACTTGATCGACGCGCCGACGGTGGTCGCCTTGCTGTCCGAGCTGGCGTCGCCGACCGAGGCCCCGAGGAGGCCGTGGGTCGCCGAGCCGTTCTTGATCAGCTCGTCGGAGATCCGCTTGGCCAGGTTCGACGGGATCGAGAAGCCGACGCCGATGCTGCCCGACTGGGTGCCGGAGGAGCTGCTGCCGCTGGCGCTCGCGATCGCGACGTTGATGCCGATCAGCTGGCCCTTGCTGTTGAGCAGGGCGCCGCCCGAGTTGCCCGGGTTGATCGACGCGTCCGTCTGGATGACCGGGAGCGAGATCGTGCCCTGGGTTCCGCTCTGGGACGAGCCGCCGCCCTGGTTCGGGAAGTCGAAGTTGAACGGGTTCTGCGAGCTTCCGTTGCCGCTGCCGCCGCCGTTCGAACCGTCGGTGGACTTCGGCGCCGCAGAGGACGCGATGCTGATCGACCGGTTCAGCGCGCTCACGATGCCGTCGGTGACGGTGCCGGAGAGGCCGAGCGGGGCGCCGATCGCGACCGTGGTGTCGCCCACGTTCAGCTTGCTGGAGTCGGCCCAGTTCATCGGGGTCATCCCGCTGGCGCCGTCGAGCTTGATGACCGCGAGGTCGGTGGTCGGGTCGGTGCCGACGATCTTGGCGGTGTAGATCTTGCCGTTGTTGTCGGTGACGCTGATACTCACGTTGGACGCGGCGCCGTCGAGGGTGACGACGTGCGTGTTGGTGAGGATGTAGCCGTCCGAGGTGAGCACCACGCCGGAGCCGGTGCCGCCCTCGCTGGAGGCGCTGACGGAGATGGTGACGACGCTGGGCGACGCCTTGGCGGCGACCGCGGTCACCGTCGTGGCGTTGTTCGTGTCGTTGACGGTGATGTTCTGCGGGCCGGAGACGGTCTTGATCGTCGCGTTGCTGCCGGTGGCCGAGTACAGGCCGATCCCGGCGCCGGCGCCGGCGATGCCGCCGATCAGCGCGCCGATGGCCAGCGTGGCGATGATGAGCCCGGTGTTGCGCTTGCGGGGCTCCTTCTCACCGGTGCCCGGCGCTGTGGCGTAGGGCTGCTGGGCGCCGGGCTGCTGAGCATAGGGAGCCTGCGCGTAGGCGGACGGCTGGCCGAACGAGCCGTTGCCGTAGTTCGGCTGCGCCTGCGGCTGGTGCTGCGGGGCGCCGACCGGCTGGCCGTACGGCTGCTGGGGGGCGACCGGCTGGGTCGGCTGCGTGTGGTTCGCCACCGGGTACGGACCCTGGGGCGCGGTGGGCTGCGGGGCCGTCGGCTGCTGCGCAGTGGGCTGCTCGGCAGTCGGCTGCTGCGCGGTCGGCTGCTCGGCAGTGGGCTGCTCCGCTGCCGGCTGCTGCGCCGCAGGCTGGGCGGCAGGAGCGGTCCAGCCGTGGCCTGCCGGGGCGGCGGGCTGCTCTGCGGCCGGGGTCGCGGGAGCCTGCTCTGCAGCGGGGGCGGCGGGGGCCGCGGGGGTCTCGTCGGAGCGAGCCGCGCCGGCATCCACGACCGCGTCGTCGTCGTTCTGGGGCTTCGCGGGCTCCGGGGTGATCGGGGTGTCGGTCATGGTGTGGTGCTCCTTCCAAGCACTAGACAGCTTGGGATGCCAACCTGAGCGTTCTATTTGCGGGTCCTGTGGGCGACCTTCCGCCTCCCGATGACTCCTCCCAACGTAACGAATGGAAGCGATGGGAGCGAGGCCCTAGGTTGGTTCCATGACGGTTTCCGGCGCGTGGAGGGCCGCTGCGCGCGGCGCAGGACTGCTCGGGGCGGACGGGGTCGTCCGCCCGACGATCTTCGCCGAGATGAGCGCCCTCGCGGTGCGCACCGGCGCGATCAATCTCGGCCAGGGCTTCCCCGACGAGGACGGCCCCGCCGTCGTGCTCGACGCGGCCGTCGACGCCATCCGCGGCGGTGCGAACCAGTACCCGCCCGGCATCGGCATCCCGGAGCTTCGGCACGCCGTGGCCGATCACCAGCGGCGCTTCTACGGGCTGGAGGTCGACCCCGACCGCGAGGTGCTGGTCACCGCCGGCGCGACGGAGGGCATCGCCGCGACGCTGCTCGCGCTGCTCGAGCCGGGCGACGAGGTCGTCACGCTCGAGCCGTTCTACGACGAGTACGGCGCCGTGATCTCCCTGGCCGGCGGCGTGCACCGCACCGTCCCGCTGGAGCGGCCCGCGTTCCGGCCGGACCTCGACAGGCTGCGCGCCACGGTCACCGACCGGACCAGGGTCATCCTGGTGAACACCCCGCACAATCCCACCGGCGCGGTCCTCGACCGCCAGACCCTGACGACGATCGTCGAGCTCGCCCACCGGCACGACGCGATCATCGTCACGGACGAGGTCTACGAGCACCTCACCTTCGGGCCGCAGCACATCCCGATCGCGACGCTGCCCGGCGGCCGGGAGCGGACCGTCACCATCTCCTCCGGCGGCAAGACCTTCAACACGACCGGCTGGAAGGTCGGCTGGCTGACCGCGCCCGCGGAGCTCGTGACCGCGATCCTGGCCGTGAAGCAGTTCCTCACCTACGTGAACGGCGCGCCGTTCCAGCCGGCGATGGCCGCCGGCCTCGCGCTCCCCGACGAGTTCTTCACCGGGATCGCCGCCGCACTCGCGCACAAGCGCGACGTCCTGTCGGCGGGGCTGCGAGCGGCCGGGTTCGACGTGCACCGCAGCGACGGCACGTACTTCGTCGTCGCGGACGCCGCGCCGCTCGGGCATCCCGATGCCGTCGAGTTCTGCCGACGGCTGCCCGAGCTCGCCGGGGTGGTCGCCGTGCCGCTGTCCGCCTTCTGCCGCGACGACTACGCGCAGCGGACGGCGTCGCTGGTGCGGTTCGCGTTCTGCAAGCGCGTCGAGGTGCTCGAGGAGGCCGCGGCCCGGCTGGCGACGCTGGGCGGCTGACCGGCGCAGAGTGCGGTGTCAGTGCCGCTCAGTCGATCGGTTCCACCCGGTAGCGCCGCAGCGCGAGCGCCGGGTTCCTCCGGCGGACCTCGTGCACGCGCTCGGCCGACGCCTCCGCGACGGCGACGCCCGCGGTCTCCCCGAGCCCCGCGAGCACGACGCCCATCGGGTCGATGATCGCGCTGGAGCCGACGCCGATCGGCGGCGTGTGGTCGGCCGCCGCGACGTACAGGGTGTTCTCGATCGCGCGCGCCGCCAGCAGCGTCGACCAGTGCTGCTCCTTGAGCGGACCGCGCACCCACTCGGCGGGCACGGCGACCAGCTCGGCGCCGGCGTCCGCCAGTCGGCGGGTCACCTCGGGGAAGCGCAGGTCGTAGCAGGTCTGCATCCCGATCCGGAGGCCGTCCACCTCGAACACCTCCGGCAGGGCGAGGTCGCCAGGCACCACCCAGTCGGACTCCGTGGAGCCGAACGCGTCATAGAGGTGCTGCTTGCGGTAGACGGCGAGCCGCTCGCCGGTCGGGCCGACCGCGACGAGCGTGTTGGCGAACTTGTCGCGCACGCCGGTCTGCTCGACCAGCCCGGCGATCACGTACACGTCGTGGTCCCGCGCCGCGGCCTGGAGCGACTGGACGAACTCCCCGTCGAGCGGCTCGGCGTTGCGCGCGA
The DNA here is from genome assembly GCF_042789575.1 of Leifsonia sp. NPDC056824. Classification (NCBI taxonomy): domain Bacteria; kingdom Bacillati; phylum Actinomycetota; class Actinomycetes; order Micrococcales; family Microbacteriaceae; genus Leifsonia; species Leifsonia sp. NPDC056824. The sequence goes on from NZ_JBHUAV010000004.1 coordinate 82,464, forward strand.
AGGACGGCCCGAGCGGGTCGGTGAAGTAGGAGGAGTATTCCGGCAGCACGACGAGCCGCGCCCCGCGCCCGGCCGCGACGGCGATCAGCGCCGCCGCCACGTCCCGGTTGTGCACCCGGTCGTCGCCCGGCGTGAACTGGGCGACACCCACGCCGACGCCGGTCATGGCCGGGCCTCCGCGCCGGGCACCGCCTCCGCGACCGGGCGCGGTGTCTCGATCGGGAGCCGGAGGCTGATCGAGGTGCCGACGCCCTCCTCGCTCGCGATGTCGAGCCGGCCGCCGTGCGCGGTGACGATCGCCTTGGTGATCGTGAGGCCGAGGCCGACACCGGGGACCGCGTTACGCGTCGCGGTGGAGGCGCGGAAGAACCGCTGCGAGAGCTGGCTGAGCTCGACCGCCGGGATGCCGATGCCGGTGTCCGTCACGGCCACCACCGCCTCTTCCCCTTCGCGGTGCAGCGAGACGGTGACTTTCCCGCCCGCCTGGGTGAACTTCATCGCGTTGGAGACGAGGTTGTCGACGGCCTGGCCGAGGCGCACGGTGTCGCCGCGCACCTCCACCGCCTCGTCCGGCACGTCGCAGACCAGCTCGACGCCCGCCGTCGCGGCGACCGGGGTCGCCGACTCGACCGAGGCGGCGACAACCGAGCGCAGCTCCGCGTCCTTGATGTCGATCGGGAATCGGCCGGACTCCACCTGGGCGGTGAACAGCAGGTCGCCGACCAGCCGCAGCAGCCGGTGCGCGTTGCGCTCGGCGACGCCCAGGTACTGCAGCTGCTCGGTCGACAGCGGGGACTCGTCGTCGTCGCGCATCAGCTCCAGGTAGCCGAGGATCGAGCTGAGCGGCGTCCGCAGCTCGTGCGAGATGAGGCCGACGAACTCGTCCTTGAGGCGGGCGAACTCCCGCGCCTGGGTCATGTCGGTGGCGACGAAGATGAAGCCGACGCGGTGGCCGTTCTCGTCCAGGCGCGGCGTCGCGGCGACCTGGACGGGCACCTGCTTGCCGTCGGCACGCACGTAGGTCCAGTCGCGAACATCGGCGTAGCCCGCCCGCACGGTGTCGACGAGGGCGGAGAAGTCGTCCATCCCCGCCACCGTCGTGAAGCGCGCGTCCATGTCCTGCAGCCGGTCCTCCAGCTCGCTCACGAGGTGGAACTCGATGACCTTGCGGTCGGCGCCGAGGACCTGCTTCTCGGTCAGCCCGAGCATCTTCTCCGCGCCGGGGTTCCAGACGTCGATCACGCCGTCGAGGTCCGTGCCGATCACGGACTGCTCCGTCACGGCGTTCCAGATGCTCTGGATGAGCCGGTTCGCGGTCTTCAGCCTGGCCTCGTTGAGCACCAGCTCGTCCTGCGTGCGCACGGCCTGCGCGAGCAGGTCCTCGCGTTGCGCCGCCGCTGCGCGGGTCGCCTCCAGCTGCCTCCGCGAGCGGTGGGCGATCTCGTTGACGACCGCGGCCACGATCGCGTAGATGACCGGGGAGAAGAAGGCGCGGATCAGGTCGGCGGGACTCGTCGAGCCCACATCGACCAGGATCGGGCCGATCAGCACGAGGAAGATCCCGACCGCCGCGATGAGGATGTTGCGCCGGCCGTCCTCGGTCGCGATCCAGACGAACGGCAGCAGCAGGATGACGCCGATGGACGACGTGCTGCCCCCGGTGCCGATCCGCATCAGGCCGATCGAGAGCATCGCCACCAGCGGCACGACGACGTTCCAGTGCGCGTCGATCCGCGGCCACGGCACCAGGATCGCCAGCAGGAAGGCGCCGATCATCACGGCCACCGAGCCGGCGACGAAGAGCGGGATGTGCGCGCTCACCACCCCGGGGATGAGCGACAGTCCCAGCGCGATGATGTAGCCGACCAGCGTCGGCACGAGCTTGACGAAGACGGAGGGTGATTCGAGCGGGATGCGGCTGAGCCAGCGGTCGACCGTCATGCGGATTCTCCCAGTCCGAGCATCGAGCGGATGCGCTCGGAGAGCACCCGCGGGCTGAACGGCTTGATGATGAAGCTGTCCGAGCGGTCGGCGACGATGCCGTGGTCGGTGAGGAGCTGCACGGAGGCCGACACCATGAGGATGAGCGTGCTCTTGGTCAGTGCGTCGCCGCGGATCGCCTCGGCGACCTCCACGCCGTTGAGCCCCGGCATCGAGATGTCGAGCACCGCCAGATCGATACCACCGGCGTTCACCGCGTCGAGCGCCGACTGGCCGTTGTCGACCGCGGCCACGATCTCCACCCCTGCGCGGTTCGCGGCGATCACCATGAGCCCGCGGATGTCGGCGTCGTCGTCCGCGATCACGACCCTCTTGGCCGTCACGAGAAGAACACCACCCGCACCACGACGATCACGGCGATGATCAGGAGGGCGACGCCGCCGTAGATCGGCAGCCGCCGCTCCCAGCGCCGGTTGCTGTCGAGTTCGCGCTGCAGCTCCTCGCGCTGCACGCGGGTCAGATCGACGGGGCTCATGCCTGCTCCTCCGGTTCGACGGCGTCGAGCACGGCCGCCACCCGGTCGTAGCGGCCCACGTCGGCGGCGTCATGACTGTCGGTGGAGGCAACGATACGCGCACCGGCGGCACGAAGAGCGCGCACGGCGTCGGGGCCCGGGCAGGCCCACTTCTCGTTGACCTCCACGATCGTCCCGGTCGCTGCGGCAGCGCCGGCCCAAGCGTCCAGCCGGGAGGCGCCGAGCTGTTCCTCGGCGAGCCCGACCTTCGGCAGGATGGAGAACCAGTGCGCGAGCTGCGCGTGCGGCGTGCCCTCCATCGCCCGGATGCTCGCCTCGATCAGCAGGTCGAGGGCGTCGTCCGCCGAGAGGCCGGCCGCGAGCCGCTCGCGGGTGGCCTCGGGCGACCACGGCCCGCCCGTCCCGGGGAACTGGTGGTCGCCGATCACGACGGCGTCGACGCCGCCCGGGCCGACGACGAGGTCGGCCGGGGTGTCGACGGCGCCCGTGACATCGAGGAGCTTCGCCTCCACGCCGGTGAGCACGGTGAGGCCGTCCGGCACCGGCTCGGCCGCGACAGCAGCGACGAACTCCGGCACCCAGGCGGTGGAGGCGCGGACGTGGTCGGTCAGCCGCACGGTCCGCAGTCCGGCCCTGTGCGCCGCCGCGATGTTCTCCGCGAGCGTGCTGCGAGCGTCATCGGAGAAGGTCGAGTGGACGTGGTAGTCGCCCTGCAGCAGCGAACTCAGCCCGGTCACTCCCCCGGCCCTTCGGCGTGGGCGACGTTCTCGGACACGAGCACGTCGCGCGGGTCGAGGAAGACGTCCTCCAGGAAGCGCACGTTGGCGAGCTCGGCGAAGTCCACGGCGGACGGCACGGGACGGCCGAGCACCAGGTCGAGCAGCAGCGACGGCATGTCGACGCCGGCGGCGATCGTCAGCGGCATGGCGCCGGGGAAGCGCGGGTTGACCTCCAGCAGGGCGGGGACGCCGTCGCTGCTGTAGCGGAGCTGAACGTTGGCGACCCCGGTCAGGCCTATGGCGCGCGCGACGTCCGCGGCGGTCTCGGACAGCTCGGCCCTGCGGACCGTGCGTCCGGCGATAGAGACCCCGGAGTCGACCCGCTCACGGGAGCGGGGAACGGCGGCGATGACGCTGCCGTCGAGACCGGCGAGCACGTCGACCGAGAACTCCTCGCCGGGGAGGTTCTCCTGGATGATGATGCTGCGGTCCTCGCCCAGCGCCTCCAGCGCAGCGCGGTCGGCGATGAGCCGGACGCCGCGCGAGCCTGCGCCGCTGCGCGGCTTGACGATCACCGGGAACACCCATTCCGCGCCGACGCCGTCGCGGTCGAGCAGCCGGGTCTCCGGGAGGCGGGCGTGGCCGTCGACGGCCTGCGCGAGCCGGTACTTGTCGAGGCAGGTGACGAGCGTCTCGTGGCTCGGCGCGGCGAGCGACGTGCCGACGGCGGCCAGCTCGTCCCGCCGCGCGGCGAGCCCGGGCAGTTCGACGTCCACCGTCGAGAACAGCACGTCCACGTCGTCGGCGGCGCACAGTGCGATCACGTCGTCCACGAACTGCGGCGACGTGCCTGCTGGGACGATCCGGCGGGCCTGCTCCGGCACCAGGTAGAGCCCGCTCGCCCAGCCGTCCATGTCCGCGGCGAGTACCTCGACGTCGGCGCGCTTGAGCAGCGAGCGGATCACCGCGACGCCGGCCGGTCCCCCTGCTCCGGTGACGAGGACGCGGGTGGTGCTCCGGGTCATTCCTGGTTCCTTCTGATGCGGGCGTCGGTGTGGATGCTCGCGGCCGGCACCGAGATGTCGGCGGTGTCGCGCATCACCTCCAGCGGCTCGCAGCTCGTTCCGCCGCCGAACCGCGACCAGTACCGCGCGGTGGCGAGCACGAAGTCGTGCTCGAGGTACGCACGCTGCTCGGTCTGCGAGCGGAAGCAGTCGATGAGCCGCAGCTTGGACTCCGTGAACCCGTCGATCGGCACGAACCGGGTGGGCCGGAAGTCGATGGTCGCCGACGGGCTCTGGAAGCAGCACACCGTGCGCACGTCGCGGGTCGCGACGTTGACGGCGGCGTGCACGGCGCGGTGGTCCTGGTGGCGGTCGTGCGCGGAGTGGGTGTAGACGATGTCCGGCTTCACCTCGGCGACGATGCGCTCGATGATGCTGACCGTGGGGTCGCCCGCGGAGATGCGGGTGTCGTCCAGGTCCTCCAGGAACAGCCGGGCGCCCAGCAGCTCGGCCGCCGCGAGCGACTCGTGCTGCCGGTCGTCGGCGTCGCCGCCGCGGGCGCCGCGGGAGAGGGTGAGGATGACCACCTGGTTGCCGGCGTCGCGGTGCGCGGAGAGGATGCCGCCGACGCCGATCTCGACGTCGTCCGGGTGCGCGCCGATCGCGAGGACCACCTGCTGCTGGCTGGCGGCGCGCTTGGCGCGGCCCTCCTCCGCGAGCCGTCCGACGATGGCGACCAGCTCGGAGGAGGCGATCGGCTTGGTGAGGAACTCGTCGGCCTGGGCGCGCAGGGCGGAGACGGCGTAGTCCACCGAGACGTGCGCCGTCATCACGACGACGGGCATCCCCGGATGGCGGCCGCGCAGCTCGCGCAGGAGGTCGATGCCCGAGATGCCGGGCATCTCGATGTCGGTGATGACGACATCGGGGTCGAACGCGGCGATGGTGTCGAGGGCGATGGAAGGGTCCGTCACGGCGACGACCTGCGCGTCCGCGCGCTTCTCGAGCACTGTCTTCATGTAGAAGGCGACGTCGGGATCATCCTCGATCACGCACACGCGGTACTTCTGAGCAGGGTTCGCCATTCGCCGTCCTCCGGGTCCTGGCAAAACTCTACTGGGACGACCGGTCTACGTGATCGGACTCGCCCGGGCCTGAAGCCGATTTCGCACTACCCCGAGCTCGTGATAGGTTTTTCCTTGTGCCGCGGGGTGGAGCAGCTCGGTAGCTCGCTGGGCTCATAACCCAGAGGTCGTAGGTTCAAATCCTGCCCCCGCAACCAACTGGCCCGGACTTGAGGAGAAATCCCCAGGTCCGGGCCGATTTTTGTCTGCACGGCATTCCGGAGGATGAGTGGACGAGGCTCTCGACGCCGGACGCGTCGCGGCGGTCTGGGAGGAGCATCCCACCTGGGCGCTGCTGCGCAGCTACAACGGCCGTTGGGTCCTGCCGCTCTTCTCGCGCCACCTCGAGTACGCCGACGGAACGGTGTCGGCCGACTGGTTCCACCAGAAGGTCGCCGAGGCGCTCGACGCACTGGACGACGACCGCGACGACGACCGCGAGCATCCGGCCGACGCCGAGTCCTCGCGCACCTCGCCGGTCGAGTACTGCCGGAGCTGGGTGGACAGCCGCTGGCTGCTCCGCACCCGCGCGGGCGCCGGCGAGGGCCGTGCGCGCTACCGGCTCTCGCAGCACGCCCTCCAGGCGCTGCGCATCGTCCGCGAGCTGGCGGAGCCGGACAGCGCGGTGTCGGAGGCGCGCTTCGCGAGCATCGCGCACGCCGTCCACCACCTCGCCGCGCTCACCGACCCCACCGCGGAGTCCCAGCTCGACCGCCTCGACCGGGAGATCGCCGAACTGCAGGCGCGCCGCGACGCCATTGCGCAGGACGGAGCGGTGGCCGCCTCCCCCGAGACCGTCGCCCGCCAGGTGCGCGAGGTGCTCCGGCTCACCGCGACGCTGCCGGAGGACTTCCGCCAGCTCGGTGCGATGGTCGAGCAGCGCCACCGCGAGGTCGCGCGCGCCGCCTCGTCGGAGCACGTCGGCAAGGGCGCGCTCGTCGACCGCTTCCTGCGCGACAACGACCTGCTGGAGCAGACCCCGGAGGGCCGCGCCTACCGCGGGTTCGCCGGAATGCTGTCCTCGCGCCAGCTGGAGGGGATGCGCGCCGACATCGACCGCGTGCTGTCCCGTCCGGACACCGAGCTGACCGAGCGGCAGCGCACCCAGCTGGAGACCCTGATCACCTCGCTGCTGGCCGAGGAGCAGACGGTCCAGGAGACCTACGTGCGCTGGACCTCCTCGCTGCGCCGGTTCCTCAGCCGCAGCGGCTCCGACCGGCATGCCCGGCTGCTCTCCCTCGCGGCCCGCGCGCTCGACGCCGGGGCGCTCTGGACCGAGCGCCGGCCGGGCCCCGTGCTGGTCGACGGCGACGTGCTCGGCATTGGCGGCTGGGATCTCGTGGACGTGACCCAGACCCAGCTCTGGCGCGATCGCGGCCGCCCGGAGGTCGGCGTGACGATCACCGAGAACGACGACCCGCTGCCCGACCACGAGCGGGAGGCCCTCCGGCTCGCCGTGGGGACCAGCGCGGCGGCGGTGCGGGAGACGATCGACTCCCTGCTCTCGCGCGCGGAGACCGTGACCGGCGCCGACGTGTACGCCGAGACCCCGCCGGAGTTCCGCCGGCTCGGACTGGCCGTGAGCCTCATCGAGCTCGGCGCCGAGCACGACGCGGTGGCCGAGGGCGTCCAGACCGTGCCGCTGGAGCTGGCCGACGGCGACCGCGAAGTGACCATGCCGCTGCTCGTCTTCGGACGGGACGCGCTCGAGACGGAGGCGGAGGACCGATGACGGACACGCTCGAACAGGACCAGCTCGGCAGCGAAGGGGTCGAGGACGGACCAGGAGCGGACGCTTTCGGCGACCGCCCCACCGACGCCCTCCCCCGGGAGGCTCGCACGGCCCTCGTCACCCTGCTGACGAGCCGGTTCATCACCCGCGCCAAGCAGCCGGACGCCTGGCGCGGCCTCCTCGACCACGAGGACGACATCCGCGCCAGGCTCGGCGAGCTGTTCCTGACCCTGCACCTCGACCGCGAGCACGAGGTCGCCTTCAAGCGGCAGAACGGCGAGGACGGCGTCCCCGTGCTGCTGCGCCGCGAGAAGCCGCTGTCCCGCGACGCCTCGCTGCTGCTGGTGCTGCTGCGGCAGGAGCACGCCTACACCGACGCCCAGGACGAGCCGGTCACCGTCAGCCGCGACCACATCGCCGAGTTCCTCGGCCGGTTCCAGGGCGACTCCGCCCACGACGAAGTGCGCGTGGACCGCCGCATCCGCGCGGCGATCGCCGCCCTCGACCGGCTGGAGCTGCTGACGCCCGCCCCGGACGACCCCGAGCTCTTCCTGGTCTCGCCCGCGGTCGTGCCGCTGATCGGGACCGCCGAGCTGCTCCACCTGGAGCGGATGTTCCTGGAGGGCGCAGGGGCGCCCATCGAGACCTCCAGCGCCGCCGACACCGCCGCCGAGGAGGCCGCCGAGTGACCGACCTGCCCGCCGACGAGGGACTCCTGCGCCGTGGCCAGTTCCGCATCGAGCTCGTCCAACTCCTCAACTGGGGAAGCTACGAGGGCCTGCACCGCATGCCCGTCGGCCGCGGCGGCATCGCCATCCTCGGCCCGACCGGACGCGGCAAGTCGACCGTGCTCGACGCGATGTCGGCCGTCATCATGCCGAACCCGCAGGAGTTCAACCGCGCGGCGCGCGACGACTCCCGGCAGCGCTCCGAGCGCACCGTCTACAGCTACGCCCGCGGCAAGACCGACGAGGTGAAGGACGCCGGCTCGGACACCACGACGACGCACTTCCTCCGCCCGCTCGGCACGGCCTTCCCGAGCGGCGCCGCCATCACCTGGCGCACCGAGCTCGGCGAGACGATCACCGCCGCGCGCCTCGCCTGGATCGGGCCGGAGACCTCGACCCAGGACGAGGTCACCGGCTCGACGGTCTACCTGCTCGCTCACGGCGAGTTCCCGCTCGGCCGGCTCAACGAGCTGGTGCATGAGCCGGGCAGCTCGTCGCCGCTCACCCGCGCCTCCCTCGCCCGGCTGGTGCACCCGGAGCGCGACCTGGTCACCTCCTCGCAGCCCGAGTTGCGCGTGCGGCTGTGCGAGGAGCTCGGCATCGGCGGCAGCGACGAGTCCCAGCTCAAGGCGCTCACCCTGCTGCGCCGCGCCCAGGCGTCCAAGGGCGTCTTCTCCATCGACGAGCTGTTCAAGAGCTTCGTGCTCACCGAGCCGCGTGCGCTCTCCCGGTGGGAGACCACGCTCAGCAGCTATCGCGAGGCGTCGGCGCTGTACGACGTGTTCGAGACCACGCGCCGCAAGCTGGAGGTGCTCGCCGACATCCCGGCCCGCGCCGAACAGTACGCGGCGGCCGCGGAGGACGCGACCGGCAAGCGCCGCCTGCTCTCCCCCGCCGACGGCGAGTCCGACCCGCGGCTGCGGGTCTGGCTGGCCGAGCGCATCCGCGACTGGGTGTCCGGCCAGGTGGACGAGGTCCGCGACCGCAAGCGCGAGCAGGAGGCGCTGCGCCGGGAGGCCGACACTCAGGAGCGCGCGGCGCACCGTGCGCACCAGGACGCCCAGGCCCGGCTCGCCGCGGCCGGCGGCGACCCGTCCGTGGCTCTCCGCCGCGAGCACGAGTTCGCCGAGCGCGTGCTCGCCGCGCAGACCCGCGAGCGCGCGGCGGCCGACGCCGTGTTCACCCGTGCGGGCCTGACCGCGCCGGAGTCCGCCGACCAGCTCGCCGAGCTGCAGCGCGAGGCCGAGTCGCGGCTCGCCGCGGTCACCGCCGACGACGAGCAGCAGGCGCACCGCTACGAGCTGGCCGGCCGCGTCGACGCGGCGAAGAAGGCCATCGCCGCCGCGACCGCCGAGAAGCGGTCGTTCGAGCAGCGCCGCAGCAACGTCCCGGCCGACGCCGACGAGCGCCGCCGCCGGATCGCCGAGGGCGCCGGGCTGTCCCCGGAAGACCTCCCGTACGCGGGCGAGCTGTTCGAGGTCGCCGCAGGCCGCCGGGACTGGAGCCGTGCGGTGGAGGCCGTGCTCGGCGAGGTCGCGACGCACCTGATCGTCGACGAGCGCAGCTTCGACGCCGTCCGCCGGTTCGTGAACGGGGCCGACATGCGCGGCCGGGTCGTGCTGGTCCCCGCCGCCGCCGGACGCGCCCCCGCGCTCGACCCGGTGGACCGCACCGTGCCCGATCTCCTGCAGTTCGACGACGCCAGCCCGTTCTGGGGCTGGCTGCACGACGAGCTCGTGGCCGACCGCAGCGTGCTCTGCGTCGAGTCGCCGGAGGAGCTCGACGCGCCACGGCCGGCCGGCGTCTCCGGCGCGGTCACCCGCTCCGGCCTGCGCTCGGCCGCACGCGGCCGCGTCGTGAAGGACGACCGCCGCACCGCCTCCTGGATCGGCCTCGACAACACCCCGCGCATCCACGAGCTCGCGTCCCGCATCGCCTCCCTCGAGGCCGAGCTGGCGGAGGCCCGCGCCGAGTCCGACCGCGCGGAGGCCGAGCACGGCGATGCCCGCCGCCGCAGCGAGGCCCTGGGCGCGGTTCGCGCGATCGAGTGGGAGGCCATCGAGGTCGGGCCGCACGCCGCGCGCGTCGCCGAACTCGCCGAGCAGCTCGCCGACGTCTCCGTCTCGCACCCCGAGGCGGCCGCCCTGCAGGAGGAGGCCGAGCGCCACGACCGCGAGCGCATCGACGCCGCCAAGCGCGGCGCCGCCCTCCAGACCCGCGTGGACGAGCTGGAGTCGCAGCACGCCGACCTCATCGACATCGAGGACAGCGTCGCCGACGCCCTGGAGGACAATAGCGCGCTGACCGCCGAGGAGCGCCTGCTGCTCGGCACGCTGCCGTTCGCGGCGCCGCGGGAGCCGGCCGACGTCGACCGACGCTACGCCGAGGCGCTGGCGGCGCTCCGCGACCAGATCGACGCGCACCAGCAGAACGTCGAGCACTACGAGCAGCTCCTGATCGTGACGTTCGAGCGCTACCGCGACCTCGACCCGGGCGCCGAGATCGACGCGACCATCGACAGCCTCCCCGCCGTGCAGGCCATCCACCGGGTGCTCGTGGAGGACGACCTCCCGCGCGCGAAGTCCGACTGGCTGGTCAAGGCCGGCGCGAGCATGGGCGACAGCCTGCGCGCCCTCCTCACCCAGATCGAGGAGGACGGCCACGCCATCCGCCGCGGCGTCCGCCCCATCTCGAGCGCGCTGCGCGGCATCGAGTTCCGGGAGGGGTCGACGCTCGACATCGACCCGCGGCCGGTGTCCAACAGCGATCTCCACGAGTTCACGCGCACGCTGCGCAAGCACACCGCGACCGCGGCCGGGGCCGACCGGAGGGACGCGGCCGCGATCGAGCGCGACTTCCTCGACCTGCGCCGCGACCTGTCCCGGCTGGAGGAGCGCTCCCGGGCGGGCGAGGCGTGGCGGCGCCGCGTGCTCGACGCCCGTGAGCACTACCAGTTCCGGGCGATCGAGACCCGCGCCGACGGTGCCCAGATCGTCCACGAGGGCGTCGCGGGCAAGTCCGGCGGCGAAGGCCAGGAGCTCATCGCCTTCGTGCTCGGCGCCGCGCTGCGGTACCGGCTCGGCGACGGGACGGACGCCACCCCCACCTACGCCCCGATCATCCTCGACGAAGGCTTTGTGAAGGCGGACAACGAGTACACCGGGCGTGCGCTGGCGGCGTTCCGCGGGCTCGGCTTCCAGCTCATCGTCGGCGCCCCGCGCGACAAGGTGAACGCGTTCGAGGAGCACGTCGAGTCGGTGGCGTACGTCACGGGCGACCCGGCGCGGCCCGGGCTGTCGCGGATCTACTCGCTCAGCATCCGGGAGGCGCTGGAGGGCGAGCGGATCGGGGCGCTGCAGGGCTAGGCGGGGCTGCTCTAGCCGAACGTCACCTCGTCCAGCTCCGGAACCTCCACGCCGGCCGCGATGAGGTCGAGCGTGACGCGCTCCACGATGTCGGCCGCCGGCTCGCCGTCGTCGTACGTCCAGTGCGCTCCGGCCGGGACGATCACGTCGAACCCGCGCTCCAGCGCGCCGACCGCGGTCGCCTGCACGCAGTACTCGCTCTGCAGGCCGGCCACGACGAGGGTGTCGACGCCCATCGCCCGCAGCACGTCCGCCAGCGCCGGGTTGGACTCGAAGGCGTTCGCGGCGTCCTTGCGCACCACCGGCTCGCCGGGCAGCGGCGCGAAGACGAGCTCCCAGCCCGGTGTGCCCGGCTCGTCGGGATCGCCGCGGCGTCCGTCGTTCTTCACATGCACGATCGCGGCGTCCGCGTCCCGCGCTGCGTCCAGCAGGTCGGCGAGCACACCACGGAAGTCCGCGGCGCCCTCGACGGCGCTCTCGCCCTCCAGCATGTTGCGTTGGACGTCGAGGAGGATCAGGCCATATCCCATGCGTTCCATCATGCGCCGCATTCGCTATGGTCGTAAACCGGGGGCCACCACGACAGACGCGCGCCGCGAGGAGGACTGTGCCTGACGATCACGGTAAGGCGACGCAGTCCGCCGTGCGGGAGCGCAACCTGACCAGCGCGCTGCAGCTCGTGCTGTCCGGCGAGGGACTGGCCACCCGGGCGAGCATCGCGCGCCGCACCGGCCTGACCTCGGCGACCGTGTCGTCGCTGCTGGCCGGCCTCATCGCCGACGGCCTGGTCGTGGAGGGCAGCCTCGCCGAGAGCACCGGCGGCAAGCGCGCGACCACGCTGCGCGTCGACGCCTCCCGCAACGTACTGCTGTCGGTGATCGTCCAGCCCGGGCTCGTCCGCGGCGCCGTGGTCGACCTCCTCGGCGACGTGGTGCAGTCCGTCGCCCACCGCACCGCCGCGACCGCGACGGTGGAGGACGTGCGCGCGATCGTCCGCCGCCTCGCCGGCGCGACGAAAGCCCGCGTGGTCGCCGTCGCGGTCCAGGTCCCCGGCATCGTGGACGCCGACCTGGTCCGCGAGAGCGTGCAGCTCGGCTGGGTCGACGTCGACCTCGGCCGCGAGCTCGCCGGCGTCGTCTCCGCCCCCGTGCACCTGGTCAACGACGCGGACGCCGAAGCGATCGCCGACTACGCGATCTCCGAGGAGTTCGGCGCCAACCAGCTCTTCGTCTCGCTCAGCACGGGCGTCGGAGCGGCGGTCATCGTCGACGGCGACGTGCTCGCCGGCGCGACCCACCGCGCGGGCGAGATCGGCCATGTGCCCGTGCTGTTCGGCGACGACGCGCCGCTGTGCGCCTGCGGCAACCGCGGCTGCCTCGAGGAGGTGGTCTCGGTGACGAGCCTCCTCGGCCTCCCGCACGGCGCCGACCTGGAGGCGGTGGACGTCGCCGCGCTCGCCGCCCTCCCCGAGTCCCGTGAGCGGATCGCCGCCGGCGCCCGCGTGCTGGCGCGGGCGCTGCTGATGGTGGGCGCGGCCCTCGACGTGCCGAACGTCGTCCTCGGCGGCGCGGCGCCGAAGCTCGGTCCGGACTTCATCGGGCATGTGCGCGCGGAGGCGGCCCGCCACCCGGTCCGCGCCGCGATGCCGCTCAGCTTCCGCTACGCGAAGACGGCGCAGGAGCAGCCGTTCCGCGGCGCGGCGCAGTACGCGCTGCAGGCGACGCTCGGGGTGAGCTGGGCGCGGTGAGAGGCCGACCCTCCGTCTGATATTCTTGTCCGGTGATGTGAGTTCCACATCTTTTCGGACAGGAAGTACGGCGCGTGAGAGCCTCGATCGTCGGCGGCGGCCCGAACGGCCTGTCCGCCGCCGTGACGCTCGCCAGAGCCGGCCTCGAGGTGACCGTCTTCGAGCGGTCGTCCCGCATCGGCGGCGGCGCCCGCACAAGCGAGCTGACGCTCCCCGGGTTCCGGCACGACGTCTGCTCCGCGGTCCATCCCACCGCCCTCGCATCGCCGTTCTTCCGCCGGTTCGGGCTCACCGACCGGGTGCCCTTCGTGATCCCCGAGGCGTCCTACGGACACGCTTTCGCGGACCGCCCTGCCGCGATCGCCTACCGCGATCTGGGGCGGACGGCGGCCGGCCTCGGCGCCGACAGCCCACGGTGGCGCTCGCTCTTCGAGCCGCTGGTCCGCGACATCGAGGGGGTCGTCGACTTCACCGGCGGCTCGCTGGTGCGCCTTCCTTCCCGGCCCGTGACCGCCGCGCGCTTCGGGACGCGTGTGCTCGAGAGCGCGGTGAGCACGCGCCTGCGCACGACGGAGGCGCGCGCACTGTTCGCCGGAGTGGCCGCCCACGCGGCGGGCCGCATGCCCGGCCTCGCCACCGCCGGGGCCGGGATGCTCCTGGCCGCGCACGGCCACGCCGGAGGCTGGGGCCTGCCGCTCGGCGGCAGCGAACGGATCATCGACGCCCTCGCCGCCGACCTGCTCACGCACGGCGGCACCATCGTCACGGACACCGACGTCCGCGATCTCGGCGACCTCCCGCCGGCCGAGGTGACGCTGCTCGACACCAGCGCTCGGGCGATGCTGGGCATCCTCGGCGACCGCCTCCCCGCGCGCTACCGGCGGGCCGTCGGACGCTTCCGGTACGGCGCTGCCGCCGCCAAGCTCGACCTCGCGCTGGACGGCCCGATCCCGTGGATCGACCCGGCGCTGGCCGGGGTTCCGACGGTGCACCTCGGCGGGACCCGCGCCGAGATCGCCAGGGCCGAGAACGACGTGGCGCGCGGCAGGCACCCCGACACCCCGTACGTGCTCCTGGTGCAGCCGAGCACGGTCGATCCCTCCCGCGCGCCGGCCGGAAAGCACGTCGCGTGGCTGTACTGCCATGTGCCGGCCGGATCACCACGCGATATGCGCGAGCCGCTCCTGTGCCGCCTCGAGACCTACGCCCCCGGCGTCCGCGATCGGATCATCGGCGCCAAGAGCACACCGGCCACGGAACTCGAGCGCTACAACCCCAACTACATCGGCGGCGACTTCAACGCGGGAGCCTCGACGACGGTGCAGTTCCTGAAACGCCCCGTGTTCTCCCGCGCGCCCTGGCGGACGCCCGTCCCCGGCGTCTACCTGTGCTCGTCGTCCACCCCGCCCGGCACGTCCACCCACGGGATGTGCGGCTACCACGCGGCCCGCACGGCCCTCAACGACCGAGGAATCGCATGAAGACCACACTGACGCGGCCCGCGATCGTCGCGCTCACCCTCGTAGCCGTGCTGCTGCTCGCGCTGGCGCCCGCGCAGCTCGCGCTGCGCAAGGCGGTGGGAAGCGAACCATACCCTCAGCTCATGATGCCGAGCTTCGGCGCACAGGACGCACGGCCGAACCTGGTGACCGCCAGACATCTCACTCTCGTCGGCGTTCGCGGGGATGGGACCCTCCGAGAGCTCGATGTCGATGCGATCCTGCCGCGGTCGCAGACGTTGCCGATGATCATCGCAGGACTTCAGTTCCAACGCCGGTCAGTGATCGAGGAACCCGAGTCCATCTCCTGGCTCACGCAGCGCATCGACGCGGCCTATCCGGACGAACGGTTCACCGCCCTGCGAATCGTTTGGACCGAGGTGAGTATCGAGATTCCTTCCGGAACGCAGACCAGCAGAGTCGACGACGCGGCGAGCTTCGCGATCGATCTGCGAAATGCCGAGGAGGCCGACCGATGACTGCAGCCCTGAACGCCGTCGGGCGCTGGTTCGAACGCGGCGACTTCACCCCACGCGATGTGGCGATCTTCCGCATCGTCTTCTCCCTGATCATGCTCGCCGGATTTCCGCAGTTCCATTGGGCGGCCGACTACCCTCAGACATTCTTCCGTCCGCCGTGGGGACCCTTCGCGCTTCTGGGAGGATTCCCTCCCGTCCAAGTGCTCTTCGCCCTTGAAGCGCTTCTTGCGGTGGCTCTGGTGTCCCTCCTGGTCGGGTACTTCACCCGGACGGCGTCGGTCATCGTCTCGATCGTCGCGATCGTCGGACTCGGATACAGCTACTCACTCGGCAAGGTCGACCACACGATGTATTTGTGGGTGGCGCCGCTCTTCCTGTTGTTCGCAGGGTGGGGGGACGCACTGTCGATCGATGCCCTCCGGCGGGGACAGCGCCGTTCCGTTCCCGCGACGACACCACAATGGCCGCTACGCCTCTACGCGGTCGTGACTGCGAGCGCGATGCTGACCGCCGCCCTGCCGAAGATCTCGAACGGGTGGCTCGCTCCGGGCTCGTCCGCCACGTACGCCTCCCTTGTGGGCGAATACTTCGGCAACGAACGAACCGCCTGGCTCGCCGGATTCTTCGTCGGTCTCGATGTCCCGTTCTTATGGGAAGCGCTCGACTGGCTGACCGTGATCGCGGAGGCCGCGCTCGTGGTGCTCGTCTTCACCTGGCGGTCGAGGCGCATCGGCCTCGCCATCCTCTGCCTCTTCCATGTCGGGGTGCTGCTGACTCTGACGATCGCCTTCTGGCAGAACGTCGTCGCCTACGGTGCGTTCCTGCTGTGGAGCAGGGTGCCGTGGCCGACGCTCCGACCCGCCACACGGCGCTGGCCGATCGCGATCGCACCGGTCGTCGTCATCGTGGGAGGCCTCGGCGCCTGGTGGGCCGTCACGGTCTTCGGTCCGGCGACCCCGTGGCTCGGGCCCGTCCTCGTGCTCACCGGCGGCGCGGTCGGCATCGGCTACCTCGCGACGCTGGCCGTGCGCCTGCTCGGCTGGTTCACACGCAGTCGCGGTTCAGCTCGCCTCACCGCGGCAGATCAGCGCGACTAGCCGCTCCCCCTGCGCCCGCCCGTACCCGCCGGTCGCGATGTCCGCATAGCCCGGCACCACCATCGCCCCCATCTCCACGACCAGCACCCGCGCTCCCAGCGCCCGCACCGCGTCCACGACGGCGCGCTGCCACGGCGTGGCCCCGAGTCCGGCTCCGAGGACGATCACCGGCGCCCCCGTCGCGAGCACGGGCTCCGGCGGGTCGTCGCGGTCCACGTCGATGACGGGGTTGCGCGACCAGAGCGCGTCCTCCGGGGAGCCGGGCTCGGTCCAGGCCTCGGCCAGCGTGTACCAGCGCGGGACGCCGAGGCGCTCGTTGTCGAGGCTGGCCAGGCGGACCACCGTGCAGCGCGTCCGGAAGGCCGGGAGTTCCTCGCGCACGCCCGGGGCGAAGCGGAAGCCGGTCAACGCCTGCGTCTCCGCGACCAGCGTCATCAGGAGACCCCGAGCCGGGCCGACAGCACCATGACCACGCAGCCGCGGAGGACGATGTCGCGGCCCTGACTGGTCATCCCGATGGTGACGTCCGAGTGGAAGCCTGCCATCGTGCGGTTCTGCAGCGTCTCGCGGACAGCGTCGAGGAGCGTGCCGGCGAGCAGTTCGTCGGGGCCGCTCAGGACCACCTCCGACAGGTTCAGCGCGCCGACGATCGGCGCGAGGGCGACGCCGAGGCGCTGCCCGGCCTGGCGCAGCACCGGCTCGACCGGCTCGCCCGCGCTCGCGGCCGCGGCCACCTTCGCCTCGAGACGCGGGACCGCCAGCCAGGCCTCCAGGCACTTCTCGCGGTCGTACGGACCCTGGGCGCCGTCGTCGGTGCCGACCATCACCTGGCCGATCTCCCCCGCGGCGAAGCGGCTGCCGAACACCAGCGCGCCCGCTACCAGCAGGCCGGAGCCGACGCCGTGGCCGATCTTGACCAGCATCATGTCGCCCAGCGCGTCCGCGAAGCCGTGCTCGGCGAGCACCGCCACATTCGCGTCGTTCGCCACGAACACCGCCCGACCCGTCCGCTCGGCGAGGCGCCGCTGCAGTGGCTCGTCGGTCCAGCCGAGGTTCGGCGCGGCGACGACCGTCCCCGTCGCATCGACGATGCCGGGCGACCCGACCCCGATGCCGAGGATGGGCGCGGTCGCCGCGGCCACCAGCTCGTCCACCAGCGCGAGCACCTTGGCCACGGCCTCCTCGCCGCGGCTGCCCGCCAGCTCGACCGACGCCGAGCGCAGCACAGCGCCGTCGATGTCGAGCACTGCGCCGCGGAAGACGGCGTGCTCGCTGAGATCCACACCGATGATCTGGGTCGCCGCGCGGTTCACGTCCAGCAGCACGGCCGGCTTGCCCGGGCGGGCGTCGTCGCGCTGGCCGAGCTCGACCACGAGGCCCTCGGCGATCAGCTCGCCGATCAGGTCGGAGATCGTGACGCGCGTGAGGCCGGTCTCCCTCGCCAGGTCGGCACGGCTCGCGCGCCCGCTCCGGTAGAGCGACTGCAGCACCAGCGAGCGATTGTGGTTGCGGGCATGCTCGGGAAGCACCTTGGTGCGCGGACGGAGCGCACGGCCCGGGACCATCGCGCCGTCGACGCCGTTCGGGCGCCGATCGGAGGGGCCGGAACGTCGCGCTTCATCGAGGAGCATGTTTGTTAGTAAAGTAGACAATCAAAGTCAGCGCAAGGGTTCGGCCCTGAAATACCGGCGATCTGCGACCATTCGCAGGCCGGGCGGCCGCACTTCGTACAGTCCCTGAGCATACGGAACGACCCGCACCTTCACGGATGCGGGTCGTTCGCGTGATGCGCCGGAGCCGGCCTACTTCGACGGGGTCGGAGACGGAGTCGCTGACGGCTTCGGGGTCGGCGTCGGGCTCGTGACGGTGCCGGAGCCGCCCTCGGCCGACAGCGCCTGCTGGAGCGCCTGCTGCAGTCGGGCGTCCGCTGCGCCGTACGCGGCCCAGTCGCCGGCCTTGAGCGCGGCCGTGCGGTCGGCCAGCGCCTGCTTCGCCTGCTGAAGCGCCTGCTGCAGGGCGGGGTTGTTCGCGCTGCTCGAGCCGGAGCCCGTGCCGGAGCCCGTGCCGCTCGAGCCGCTGCCGGACGAGCCGCCGCCACCCGTCGTCGGGACGTTCTTGTCCCCAGCGTTCGCTCCCGAGTCGCCACCGAACAGCGAGTCCAGGGCCTGGTCGAGCGTGTCCTCGAACGCGATCTTGTCACCGAAGGCGACGAGCACCTTCTGGAGGATCGGGTAGCTCGTCTCCCCCGTCGACTTCACGAAGACCGGCTGGACGTAGAGCAGTCCGCCGCCGACCGGCAGCGTCAGCAGGTTGCCGTTGATCACGTCCGTCTTTCCCTGCCTGAGCAGGTTGAGCTCTTGCGAGACGGTCGGGTCGGAGTTGAACGTGTTCTGCACCTGACCCGGCCCGGGTATGGTGTCGCTCGATGGCAACGACAGGAGTCTGAGCTTTCCGTAGCCGGACGCCACCGAGCCCTTCGTCGAGCCCGCGTCCGCATCGACCGCCAAGTAACCCTTCAGGATCGAGCGACTGGAATCGCTGGCGGCCTGCGGGATGAACGTCGTGTAGAGCGAGAACGACGGGGTGTCCTGCCCCGGCATCTGCAGCGTCAGGTAGTACGGAGGCTGCAGCGTCGGGTCCGACGGCGACGACGTCGGATCGTTCGGCGTCGTCCAGGCGTCGTCGCGGGAGTAGAAGGAACCCGCGTCGGTGACGTGGTACTGGCCGAGCACCGCGCGCTGCACCTTGAACAGGTCCGACGGATAGCGGACGTGGCTGAGGAGCTGCGCGCTCATGTCGCTGATCGGCTTGACCGTGGTCGGGAAGACCTTCTCCCAGGTCTTGAGCACCGGGTCCTTGGCGTCCCAGGCGTAGAGCTTCACGGAGCCGTCGTAGGCGTCGACCGTTGCCTTGACCGAGTTGCGGATGTAGTTGATGTCGTCGAAGGCGTAGGCCGGCTTCGGCGTCTCGGTGTCCGCGATGGCGTCGCTCAGGCTGCCGACGTGCGAGTACGGGTACTGGTCGCTCGTCGTGTAGCCGTCGATGACCCACTTGATGCGACCGTCGATCACGGCCGGGTAGGCCTGCGAGTCGAGCGTGAGGTACGGCGCGACCTTCTGGACGCGCGAGATCGGGTTGCGGTCGTAGAGGATCTGGGAGTCGCTGTTGACGGCGTCGGAGAGCACGATCTGCTCATCCTGGAACTTGAGCGCGTAGACCAGCCGCTTGAAGACGTTGTCGAGCTTCGGTCCGCCGTTGCCGCTGAACGTCGTGGAGGTCTGCTGCGCGTTGTCGGCGCCGCCCGGGTAGTCGAGCTCGACCGGCTTGGAGCCCTTCGGGGCGCCGACGATGGAGTACGTGGGCGACTGCTGCCCGAAGTAGACGCGCGGCTCGTACTGGCCGAGCGTGCCCGTGCTGGGGATGCCCGACTCCAGGAACACCGGCTGGCCGTCGCTGGAGCGCTGGTTGCCGTAGGCGGCGACCATGCCGTAGCCGTGCGTGTAGACGACGGTGTCGTTGAACCAGCTCCGGCTGGTGAGGCCGTTCTGGTTGAGCTCGCGGACCGAGACCACCGCGTCCTGCTCGTTCCCGTTGATCTGGTAGCGGTCGACGTTGAGGTTGCGCGGGAACGCGTAGTACTGACGGAACTGCTGGAGCTGCTGGAACGACGGGCTGATGACCGCCGGGTCCATAATGCGGATCTGCGCGGTGGTCTGGGCGTCCTGACGGAGCGCGCCCGGCTGCGCGTTGGTGGTCGCGTTGTACGGGATCACGTCGATGTTGCTGAGCCCGTACGCGTCGCGCGTGGCGTCGATCGAGCGCTGGATGTACGGCGTCTCCAGCGTCTTCTGGCTGGGGTCGACCTGGAAGCGCTGGACGACCCACGGGTAGATCGCGCCGACGACGAGGGCGGCGACGATCAGCAGCGCGGTGCCGACGAGCGGGAAGCGCCAGCGCCCGATGAACGCGGTCGCGAAGAACATGAGCGCGACGAGCACCGCGATCCCCGCGAGCACCGCCCGGGCGGGGATGGTCGCATTGACGTCGGTGTACGCGGCGCCGTTGACCATGTCGTTGACGTTCGAGTCGGTCACGGCGGCGTAGCGGTCGAGCCAGATGCTGATGCCCTGCAGCAGCAGGTAGAGCCCGGAGATGACCGAGATCTGGACGCGCGCGGCCCGGGAGATGCGCACCTCGCGGCCGCTCACCCGGATGGAGCCGTACAGGTAGCAGGTGGCGAGGGTGGCCAGCAGCGAGATGAGGACGACGGCGGAGGCGAAGCCGACGGCGCTGCGGTAGAACGGCAGCGCGAACAGGTAGAAGCCGACGTCGAGGTGGAACAGCGGGTCGGTCTTGCCGTACGACGTGCCGTTCAGCCACATCGCTGCGGCCTGCCAGCGGCTGGCCGCGGAGACGCCCGCGAAGATGCCGAAGACGATCGGGATGCCGTACATCGCCAGCCGGCGCAGCGGCTCGATGACCTGCTGGTAGCGGTCGAGCTGCGTGTTGAGCTTCGCGTAGACCGGGCGCAGCCGGTAGGCCAGCTGGATGGAGAGCCAGAGCGGCAGGGCCATCGCGAAGAACCCGATGAAGAACATCGCCGTGCCCGCGAACCACTGCGTGGTCAGCACGTTGAGGTACCCGAGCTGCTGGTACCAGAGGATGTCGGCGTACAGGCCGGCGAAGACGAAGAACAGGATCACCAGCGCCACGACCACTCCGAGTGTGATCCAGATGGCGGCCCGGCGACGTCCAGGGGGTCGAACTGCGGCGGTTGAACTCACGTATGGGCCCTCGTGCTCCTCGTGGGGTGACTCAGAGGTCCATCCTAGGCGGGCGTCGCTTGGAGAATGCTGCGGCCCCGCGGTGAAGACCCGGGGTGCGCGCCGAGCGCGCGATCGACGGTCAGGACGCGGGGCAGGTCGGCAGCTTCGCCGTGCTCGACCCGCTGCTGACGGCCTGGAGCACGGCGAGCGAGTCCTTCAGCGTCGAGACCGCGAAGACGTGCAGCCCGGCGGGGATGTGCCCGGTGACCTCGTCGCAGTTCGACGCCGGCGCGAGGAAGTAGCTCGCTCCCCCGGTGTCGCGCGCGGCGTACATCTTCTGCCGGATGCCGCCGATCGCCCCGATGGTGCCGACGTTGTCGATCGTGCCGGTGCCCGCGACCTTCTTGCCGCCGTTGAGCTTGTCCGGCGTCAGCTTGTCGATGATCCCGAGCGCGAACATCTGCCCGGCGCTCGGGCCGCCCACGTTGTTGAGCTGGATGTTCACGTCGAACGGGAAGGTGTAGTCCATCCCGGCTCCGATCCCGAGGACGACCTGGCCCTGCGCCTCGGTGGGCGTGATCGAGACCGTGGAGGCCGCGCCGTCGCGCACGATCCCGATCTCGGCCGCCTTACCCGTTCCGTTGGCGTTGACCGCCTTGCGCAGCGCGGCGACGCTCTTGATGGTGTCCCCGTTGACACTGGTGATCTCGTCGCCCGTCTTCAGCACCTTCGCCGCGGGGGTGCCGGGCAGCAGCTGCTTGACCGCGACCGCCTGCGGGAAGTGGTAGCCGAGCTGGTTGAGCGCCGCGGCGATCGCGTCCTGCTGGGAGTCGACCATCAGGGCCGCGTTCGCGGCGTTGGACTGCTCGGTGGTCGTCCCCGGCGGGAACACCTCGTCGATCGGCGTCACGGCCCGGCTCGGGTCGAACCAGGCCTGGATGATGTTCAACCAGCTCGGGCTCTGGTCGGGGTTGCCGACCACCGACACGGTGAGGAGGTCGAGGGAGCCGCCGGTCGGGTAGGTGGTCTTGCTCGGGATGGTGATCAGCGGCTTGGCGTCGCCGGACGGCGCGGTCCCGACGGCCTGGTCGGTGCCGAGCGTGTTGAAGACCGGGCCGGGCTGCTCGATCACGAACGGCGCCGGCGCGAGCGCGAGGACCAGGGCGAGTGCGACGGCGACGGCGATGGCCACCCAGCCGACGATCGTCCTGCGCGACGGTGCGATCCGGCCGCCGTCCGGCAGCGGCGCCGGTCGGTCGTCGTCGGTGAACAGGGTCACGCGCTGTCCCTTCGGTCGTGTTCGCCACGGGCGCACAGCCCACGGCATCGCCCGAGCCGATTCTCACCCGGCTCGCGGTGATCTCGGGCTAGCGTAGATGCCGAGCCTGGAAAGCCGTAATCGCACGGCTGAAACCATTCTGAGACGAGGGGCGCACCATGGCCGACGATCCGAACAAGGAACCGGACGACGAGTTCCGGGACATGTTGCGGGAGTTCCTGTCCGGCGACTCCTCCATCGATCCGAGTCAGCTCGCGGGCGCCGCCGGCCTCCCCAACGACCCCGCGGCCATCCAGCAGCTCCTCGGGCAGCTCCAGAACGCCCTGATGAACCCGGGTGGGGGCATCAACTGGGAACTCGCCGACCAGCAGGCGCGCACCCTCGCCTCCGAGGGCGCCCACGCCGTGACCCCGGCCGAGCGCTCGACGCTCGACCAGGCCTTCCACGTCGCAGCGCTCTGGCTGGACGAGGCCACGACCGTGGCCGGGTTGTCGACGCCGCCCGAGCTCATCGGCCGCGCCGAGTGGGCGCGGCAGACCATGCCGCTGTGGACCCAGCTCGCCGAGCCGGTCGCGCTGAGCATCTCCGACGCGCTCACCCGCGTTCTCACCGAGCAGGCGCCGGAGGAGATGCAGGGCATGATCCAGAACGCCGGCCAGGTGATGCGCTCGGTCGGCGGCGCCCTGTTCGCCATGCAGCTCGGCCAGGTGGTCGGGCAGCTCGCGAAGGAGGTCGTCTCGGGAGGCGACATCGGCATCCCGCTGCTCGCCGACGGCACCGCGGCGCTCATCCCGCAGAACGTGGCCGAGTTCGGCGACGGGCTCGACATCCCCACCGACCAGGTGCAGCTCTACCTCGCGGTGCGCGAGCTCGCGCACGCCCGCCTGTTCCGGCACGCGAAGTGGCTGCGGCTTCAGCTCATCACCCAGATCACGGCGTTCGCGCGCGGCATCACGATCGACACCGACCGGCTGGAGTCGCTCGCCGAGAGCTTCGACCCGTCCAACCCCGAGGAGCTGCGCGAGGCGATGGTCTCCGGCGCGCTCATCCCGCCCAAGAGCGAGGAGCAGCAGGAGGCCCTCGGCCGCCTGGAGACGGTGCTCGCGCTGGTCGAGGGCTGGGTCGACGTGGTCACCGCCGGCGCCACCCGGCTGCTGCCGAAGGCCGACGCGATCGCCGAGACGGTGCGCCGCCGGCGCGCGGCGGGCGGACCGGCGGAGTCGGCGTTCGCGACGCTGGTCGGGCTGGAGCTGCGCCCGCGGCGCCTGCGCGACGCCGCCGCGCTGTGGCAGGCCGTGACCGACGCCGTGGGCCAGGAGGCCCGCGACCGGCTGTGGTCGCACCCCGACCTGTTCCCCCAGGCCAGCGACCTGGACGACCCGTCCCGCCTGGTCGCGCGGCTCACCGCCGCGGCCACCGGGCAGGAGCCGGAGCGCGACGAGCTGGACCAGGCGATCGAGGACCTGCTGCGCGGCGACGGCGACCGGCCCACCGAAGACTGAACGCGCCGACCCCGCCTGTGGAGAATCGGCCCGGTGACTCCGGGCTGTGGATAACCCGGTTTCGGCGGGTCCGACCCGTCAGGATGGCGGGATGGTCCACCAGCTCGATCCCCGCATCCCCCGCGTGTGGCGCTCGCCGCGCGTCCTCCAGTTCGGCGTCGAACAGCCGAGGCTGATCCTCGACCCGGTCGGCGTCGCGGAGGAGCGGATGATCTCCGCGCTCGCGGCCGGGGCGACCCTGAGCGCGCTGCGGATGATCGCCCGCGGCGCCGGAGCGGGTCCGGCCGCGGTCGGCGCCCTGCTCGCCCGGCTGGCGCCGGTGCTGGAGACGCCGCGGGCCGCGCGGCCGGGCGGCGCGCCGATCGTGGTGCTCGACGGCGCCGGAGCAACGGCTGCCCGCATCCTCGCCCTGCTGCGGGAGGCCGGGGTCGATGTGCGCAGCGGTCTCTCCGCCGACGACCCGGCGGTCGACCTCGCCGCGGCGGCGGTCGTCGTCGGCGCGTACGCGATCGCGCCGCACCGGCACCAGCGCTGGCTGCGCAGGGACATCCCGCACCTGGCGGTGGTGTTCGGCGACGCCGGGGTGACGGTCGGGCCGTTCGTGCGGCCGGGAGAGAGCGCCTGCCTGCGCTGCGTCGACCTCCATCGCCGCGACGCCGACCCGGCCTGGCCTGCGCTCGCGGCGCAGCTCTACACCCGGTCGCTGCCCGGCGAGACGGAGCTGGTCTGCGCGGCGGCGGCGTCGGCCGCGGCCGGCGCGGTCCTCGCTCTGCTGCGCGGTGCCCCTGGACGCTCCGACGCCGCGGCGCGCTACGACGCGGTCGCCGCGCGCTGGTCGGAGCGGCGCTGGGAGCCGCATCCCGAGTGCGGCTGCCTCAGTCCGCTGGCGGCGCCGCCGTCCGCACCGGCGCCAGCTCGACCAGGAACCGCGATGCCTGCCGCGACACCGGCCGCCCCGGCTGGCTTCCGCGCTGCGCCCAGCTCAGCCGCAGCCGGCGCCGCGCGCGGGTGACGCCCACGTAGAGCAGGCGGCGCTCCTCGTCGATCTGCTCGAAGCCGGTGGCGTAGCTGATCGGCACCAGCCCTTCCGAGAGGCCGACGATGTACACGGAGTCCCACTCCAGGCCCTTCGCCGCGTGCAGCGTCGCCAGCGTCACGGCGGACATCGTCGGCTCGTGCTGGCCGGCCTGGCGGGCCATCAGCTCGTCGGTGAAGCGCCGGAACGTCGCGCCCTCCGGCATCTCGTCCACCAGTCCCATGATCGCGTTGAGCGACTCCCAGCGCGCACGCACGGCGCCGCGGCCCTCCGGAGGCTGCACCGACCAGCCCAGCGTGCGCAGCACGTCGCTGACCGACTTGAACAGCGGCTCGTCGGTCGCCGCGACGCTCGCCGCGCGCAGGGTCATCACCGCCTGACGCACCTCCGGGAGGTCGAAGAAGCGCTTGGACCCGCGCAGCTGGTAGCTGATCCCGAGGTCGCCGAGCGCCTGCTCCAGTGCGGCCGCCTGCACGTTCACGCGGTAGAGCACCGCGATGCCCTCCGGCTTGGCGCCGGCCTCCAGCTGCGCCACGATGCTCTGGGCGACGGCACGGGCCTCGGCTCTGTCGTCCTCGAACACCGCGGGTGGCGGTACTTCGTCTCCCGACTTCGCTTCG
Source organism: Leifsonia sp. NPDC056824 (assembly GCF_042789575.1). Lineage (NCBI taxonomy): Bacteria > Bacillati > Actinomycetota > Actinomycetes > Micrococcales > Microbacteriaceae > Leifsonia > Leifsonia sp. NPDC056824. Next base: position 107,637 of record NZ_JBHUAV010000004.1, read on the forward strand.
TGGACGGCGTGCAGCGTCAGCGCGCCGGAGCGGCCGCGCATCAGCCGGTTGGCCGTGTCGATGACCGCGGGCGCCGAGCGGTAGTTCTGCTCCAGCCGCACGACGGTGGCGCCGGGGTTCTCCCGCTCGAAGTCCAGCAGGTACTCGCTGCGCGCGCCCGCGAACGAGTAGATGGTCTGGCTCGCGTCGCCGACGACGCAGAGGTCCTTGCGAGTGCCGAGCCAGAGCCGCAGGAGCTGATGCTGCAGCGGGGAGACGTCCTGGTACTCGTCCACCACGAAGTAGCGGTACTGCTCGCGCACCTGCATGGCCACCGACGGCTCGGTCTCGATCATCCCGGCGCAGACCAGGAGGACGTCCTCGAAGTCGATCTGCTTGCGCTCGTCCTTGAGCTCCTCATAGGCGCGGTGGAAGTCCACGAGCTGCTCGGCCTTCAGCGTTCCGGGCAGCGGGCGGGAGGCCAGCGCCGCGGCGTACTCCTCCAGGCCCATGCTGGAGACCTTGCGCCACTCGATCTCGGCGGCGACGTCGCGGAGGGTCGCGGTGTCCACGCGCAGTCCGAGCTTCTCCGCGGCGTGCCCGAGCACGCGGCCCTTGCCGTCGAGGACGCTGGGGAGCTGGCCGCCGACCACCTGCGGCCAGAAGTAGTTGAGCTGCGCCAGCGCAGCGGAGTGGAAGGTTCTGGCCGACACGCCTCCGGCGCCGAGCTGCCGCAGCCGCCCGCGGAGCTCGGCAGCCGCACGGTTGGTGAACGTCAGCGCCATCACCCGGTTCGGCGTGAACGCGCCCGAGGCGACGCCGTAGGCGATCCGGTGCGTGATCGCGCGGGTCTTGCCGGTGCCGGCGCCGGCCAGCACGCAGACCGGCCCGAAGAGGGCCTCTGCGGCCACACGCTGCTGCGCGTCCAGGCCGCCCAGCAGGCCGTCGGAACCCTGCGCTGTCACGGTGCTCACGCCACGCTCACGCGGGAGGCTCGTCGAGCGGGCCGCCGTACCAGTCCTCGATCAGCGCGCGGGCGATGGACGACCGGCCGGGCAGGATGATCTGCTCGCGCGCCTCCCACAGCTCGTCGCGGCTGAACCAGCGCAGGTCCAGGATCTCCTCGCCGTCCGGCGCGAGCGCGGCAGGGTGCTGGTCGTCGGCGAGCCGTGCCGTCATCCCGACCATCACGGAGGCCGGGAACGGCCACGGCTGCGAGCCCTTGTACCTGGCGTCGGTCACCCGCACGCCCGCCTCCTCGAACATCTCCCGCTCGACGGCGGACTCGAACGACTCCCCCGGCTCCACGAACCCGGCAAGCAGCGAGTAGCGGGAGTGCTCCCACATGGCGTTCGAGCCGAGCAGCAGCCGGTCGTCGGCGTCGAGCACGGTGACGATGACCGCGGGGTCGGTGCGCGGGAAGACTTCGGAGCCGTCCTCGAAGCAGCGCCGCACCCAGCCGGCCTGCTCGACGACGGTCGGCATGCCGCACCGCGGGCAGTGCGTGTGCGAGGCGTGCCAGTTCGCGATCGCCAGGGCCTCGGTGAAGAGCCCGGCGTCGCGGTCGCTCAGGGCGGTGGCGACGGTGCGGAGGTTGCCCCAGCGCGCCTCGTCCGGCTCCAGCTCGGTCGCGGCGGCGTCGGTGAGGACCTCCAGCACGACGGCAGAGCCGGCGGGCTGGCCGGGAACGTCCACGATCGTGCGCCCGAGGTAGACGCGGAGCAGCGCCGCCGTGACCCGGTCCACCGGGAGCAGGTCGAGCTCTGCGGGACCGGCGTCCGGCGCGCTCCAGCCGTCGGACGCCGGCGTCGCGGCGGCCACGCTCTCCGGCGTCAGCAGCGCCCTGCCCTTCCAGAGCGCGAGGACCCGGGTCGTGGGCTCCTCCCACAGCTCGTCGAACAGTGCAGGCCGGGAGCGGGCGGCGTGATCGCGGTCGATCGCGTGGCGCGAGAGCGGGAGCGCGGCGAGCGGCAGCGCGGACGTCGATGCGGACGACATCTGGTTCCCTTCGAGGCGTGGAGAAAGATGCGGGGCGTGGCGGAACGGCTCACGCGCGGAAGTCCATTTAGCCTAGGTGCATGGCCAGATCCCCTCTCACTCTAGCCGCGCTGGCCAGCTCGGCCGTGCCCGACCTGACCGTCACCGGAACCCGCGCGCACACCGCAGACGGCGCCGGCGAGTTCGACGCCGCCGTGCTCACCGCGGCCGACGGGAGCGCCCGCATCGTGCGCCTCCCGCTCACCCAGGCGGCGGAGACCGAGCAGAGTTCCGACCTGGTCGCGCTGCGCGCGCTCACCACCGGCATCCGCAGCCGCCTCCCGTTCGACGTGCCGACCTACCTCGGCCAGGCGCCGGTCGGCGGCACGCGCGCCATCGTCTACGACTTCCTGCCCGGCGAGCACGTCGCCGTGGAGGACGTGCCGCCGGGCGACGGCCTCGCCGGGTCGATCGGCCACGCCATCGCGGCCATCCACACCCTGCCGACCAGCTTCGTCGGGGAGGCCGGCCTCCCGGTCCTCTCCGCCGCCGAATGTCTCTCCTCGACCGCGGCGCTGATCGAGTCCGCTGCCACCACGGGCAAGCTGCCTGCGGCGCTCCGCGACCGCTGGCGCGACGCCGTCGCGGACCACTCGGTGTGGCAGTTCCAGCCCACGGTCATCAACGGGGCGCTGACCGCCGACTCCTTCCTGGTCGAGGGCGAGTCCGTCACCGGCGTGCTCGGCTGGTCGGCGCTGCGCGTCGGCGACCCGGCCCGCGACCTGCACTGGCTGCTCGCCATGAACCCGGACGCCACCGACGGCGCGCTCCTCGCCTACGCCTCCGCGCGCCAGGTCGCCACCGACCGGCAGTTCACCCAGCGCGCGATGCTGTACGCCGAGCTGGAGGTCGCCCGCTGGCTGCTGCACGGCCGCGAGCTGCGCGACCAGAGCATCGTGGACGACGCCGTGCAGATGCTCGACGGCCTGGTCGACCGCGTGCACAGCAACGCGGTCACCCCGCTCTCGACGGCCACCGGGCCGATCATGGCGATCGACGACGTCGAGGCCCTGCTCGACCGCACGCCGGGCGACCGCGCGTCGGTCCGGCCGGGCGGCATGCGCCCGGTCGACGACCAGGCCGGCTGAGCGCGGCCGTGCTCGAGCGGGAGTGCGGCGCCTAGGCGCCGCGCACTCCCGCCCACAGCTGGACCAGCTCGGCCTCCGAGTACAGCCGCTCCGGACGGACGACCCGGTCGTCGGCCACGAAGTAGAAGACGGCGTCGATGCGGGCCGGGTCGACGCCGGCGTGCTTCGCGTAGGCGAGACGGTAGAGGGCGAGCTGGAGCTGCTTGCGCTCCAGGTCGGCGGCGTCGCGGGGGGCCTTGCCGGTCTTCCAGTCGACGATCTGGACGTCGTGGCGCCCATCGTCCACCGCGTACACGGCGTCCAGCTTGCAGACGACCACCTGGCCGGCGAGCGTGACGTGGATCTCCAGCTCCACCTCTGCGGGAGCCCGGTCGGCCCACTCGCTCGCGGCGAAGGTCGCCTGCAGCTCGGCCAGCGCCTCCGCCCCGAGCAGCTCACCCGCGGGATCATCCAGCTCGGCGACCGTCGCGTCGAGCGCGTCCGTCGCGCCGCCCGCCACCCCATAGCGCTCCTCCACCCAGCGGTGGAACAGCGTCCCCAGCCGGGTCTGCCGGTAGGGCCGCTCCGGCATCGGTCGGCGGAGCTGGGCGGCGACGGCGGCGGGGTCGCTGACGAAGTCCTTGAACCGGGAGGCCGGGATGCGCGCGGGCAGCTCCACCAGGCCGTCCTCCGCCTCGCGTCTAGCGCGCTCGGCGAGCAGCAGGTCGACGTCGAGCGCGTACACGCCACCGTCGCCGGGGCCGTGCTCGCGGGCGGCCTGCACCGCCGCCGCCGCGGCCTCCACTCTGGTGCGTCGCACGCCGAGCGGATCGAGCGGCCAGAGCACCGTGCGCGACTCCGGCGCCAGCGGGTTCTCGTCGGGCTCGTCGCACGGCGGGAAGGCGTCCTCCGGCAGCAGCCCGGCCTGCTGCAGCTCCAGCAGGTACGCGCCGGGCGACCGCGGCCGGGACTGCGTCGACCAGTAGGAGCCGGTCAGCAGCAGGCTGTGCCGCGCGCGCGTGACGGCGACGTAGATCAGCCGGCGCTGCTCCTCCAGGTGGCGTGCCACGTTGGCGGCCTCGAACGCGGAGATCCCCTCGTCCACCTGCTTCTGGTCCTCGGCGTTGCGCCACGGCAGCACCGGCAGCTCGGCCGAGTCGCCGCGGAACTCGTTGGGGAGCTGGCCGAACGCCAGCCAGCCGCGCTTGCTCTGCGGCGGGCCGGGGAGCTCGCCCTCGACCAGGCGCGGCACCGCGACGACGTCCCACTCCAGGCCCTTCGCGCCGTGGATGGTCAGGATCTGCACCGTCCCCGGCTCTGCGTCCTCGCTGCGCGGCGCCAGGTTGTCGCGCTGCTCGGCCTCCGCCAGCCAGGCCAGGAACGACCCGAGCGTGGCCCGGTCGTCGCTGGCGAGGTACGACGCCACCTGCTCGGCGAAGGCGTCGAGGGAGGCCTGACCGAGCTGGGCGGACTCGTTGGCGGCGACCTCGATGTCGAGCCGCAGCTCCTGCTGCACCAGCGTGACGAGGTCGAGGAGGTCGAGGCCGGCCCGCGAGCGCAGCCGGTCGAGCTGCCCGCCCGCCGCGCGCAGCCGCTCCAGGCCGGTCGCGCTGAAGTCGTCCAGCTGGCCGTGGCCCTCCGGCGCCTCCACGACGAAGTCGAGCGCGTCGACGAGGGAGGCCGACTCCTCCGCCACCACCGAGCCCCGCAGCCGGTCGCGCACGTCGGGGTCGAGCGTCTGGAAGCGGTGGTCGCGCGCGGCCAGCCAGCTCGCCACGCGGCGCAGCGCAGCGATATCCCGGGTGCCCACCCGCCAGCGCGCCCCGGTCAGCAGCCGGATCAGCTCGGAGCCCGCCGTGGGGTCGTGCATGACCCGCAGCGCGCTCACCAGGTCGGCGATCACGGGCTGCTCCAGGAGGCCGCCGAGTCCGAGGACGTGGAAGGGCACCCCGCGCGCCGCGAGCGCCCCGGTGAACGCGTCGATCTTCTTGATCGAGCGGCAGAGCAGGGCGGCCGAGGGTGGCATGCCCTGCGCATCCCGCTGGGCCAGCCGAACGCGCAGCCACTCGGCGATCGCCGCCGCCTCGTCTTCGACGGTCTGCCCGAAGGCGTGGTCGAGCTCGCCGGCGATCGCGCCCGGCCGCGGCTGAAGCTGCTCGACGTGCACGGGAGAGTCGGCCGAGAGCGGGGCGACGAGCGCGTTCGCGGCATCCAGCACGCTCGTCGGGTTGCGCCAGCTCGTGCTGAGCGCGAAGGCGGCCGCGCCGTCCGTGCGCCCGGTGAAGTCGAGGGCGAACCGGCCGAGGTTGGCGGCGCTCGCGCCACGCCAGCCGTAGATGGACTGGTGCGGGTCGCCCACCGCCATCACGGCCTGGTCGAAGAACAGCGCGGACAGCAGCCGGGTCTGCACGACCGACGTGTCCTGGTACTCGTCCAGCAGCACGACGCGGTAGCGGCGGCAGTAGTCCGCGACGACCTCCGGCAGCCGCTCGCACACCGCCAGCGCGAGCGCGACCTGGTCGGAGTACTCGACGAAGCCGCGCCGCCGCTTCTCGTCCGCGAACCGCTCGGCGAGGTCGAGCAGCGGGGGCAGCGAGCCGACCGACGCCACGGCGGTGCGGACCGACGCGTAGGCGTCCTTGACCCGCCCGCTGCCAGTGGGCAGCTCGATCAGCCGGCCGAAGCCCTCCACCATCCGGTGCACGTCGCGGGCGTCCGCCACGTTCTCACTGAGCGCGCGGCTGAGGTCGAGGACGGCGGTGGTGACCGCGTCCACGCTCTTGTCGAGCTCCACGAGCCGCTCGTCGTCGCAGCCGACGACGACGCGACGGGCGAGCTGCCAGGCGGAGGCCTCGCTGAGGATGGCCGACTCGGGCTCCCGGCCGATCAGCAGGGCGTTCTCGCGGAAGATCGCATTGGCGAACGCGTTGTAGGTCGCGACCTCCGGCGCGTCGAACGGATCGAACACGACGTCGGTGAGTCCGGAGGCCGCGAGCTGCTCGATGCGGCGCCGGATGCGCTCGGCGAGCTCGCCGGCCGCCTTGCGGGTGAAGGTCAGGCCCAGGACCTCCGGCACCCGCACCAGCCCGTTGGCGAGCAGCCAGACCACGCGGTTGGCCATCGTCTCGGTCTTGCCGCTGCCCGCGCCGGCGACCACAATCGCGGGAGCGAGCGGCGCCTCGATGACCGCCTGCTGCTGCGGCGTCGGCCGCGGGAGGCCGAGCGCGTCGGCGATCTCGGCCGCGCTCAGGCGGCGGGCGGGGCGCTGCGGCTCGGTGGCCTCGTCCGCCGCCGCGAAGGCCAGCTCGACCAGATCGAGGCCGGGCTGGTCCTCGGCGAGCTCCAGGAGTCCGTCGTCGTTCATTGTGTGCCCTTCGCTGTCATGCGCTGACCGCCGGGACGAGATGGATGCGGTACCCGTAGGCCGCGTGCGGGTCGCGGTCGCCCAGGTCGACCACCCCGGCGAAAGTCGCCCCAGCCATGCCCTCGGCCGCCTGCGCCACGCGCTCCTCCAGCCGGACGAGCGCCTCCGCGTCGACGCGCTCCTGCACGACCTCGCGGTAGGCCTTGCCGCGCACGCCCTTGGCCACGAACAGCAGCTTCGCGCCGCCCGGCGGCAACTCGGCCGCCTCCACGGCGCCGTGCTCCAGCGCGAGCTGGTACACCCCGAGCTGGGCGTGCGACGCCGTCTCCGCGGCCGTCGGCACCGTGCGCCCGGTCTTCAGGTCGACGATCACGACCGTGCCGTCCGGCGTCTCCTCGACCCGGTCGATCTTTCCGCTGATCCGGGCCCGGCCGAGCTCGAGCTGAAACTCGCCCTCCGAGCCGAGCAGGCGGCCTCCCGCGCGCCCGAAGTCGCGCAGATACTCCGACACTCCGGCGACGAGCCCGCGCGTGCGGCGGCGCTCGCGCTCCTCGATCCAGGGCGACTCGAACTGGAGCTGCGCCCAGCGCCGCTCGATGCCGGACCAGAGCACGTCGACGCTGGTCTCGTCGGTCGCGGCGGCCTCCTCCATGACGGCGTGCACCACGGTGCCGATTCCGGCGGCGAGTCCGCTCGGTGAGGCGGCCATCTCGTCCACGAACCAGGCCAGCGGCGACTTCTCGAACGTGCCCAGTCGCGACGGCGAGACCTTGACCCGCGCCTCCGGGTCGTCCAGGTCGATCAGCGGCTCGGTGGTCGACGGCTCGGCGAGGCCGTACCAGTCGGCGGGATCGGCGCCCTCCACTCCGGCTTCGGCGAGCCGGGCGAGGGCGTCGGCGGCGTCGGGCGAGCCGGTGGTCACCAGCCGGCGGCGCAGCCGGCCGACCATGCCGCGCAGCGACAGCGGGTGGATGCCCGGGTCGTCGTCCTCGACCGCGAGCTCCGCGGCGAGCCGCAGGAACGGCGAGGGCTGCTCGTCGTCGTTCGCGGTCGCGGTGAGCAGCACCTGGCGCCGGGCGCGGGAGACCGCGAGGGCGAACATCCGCAGCTCGTCGCTCAGGACCTCCGCCCGCTGGTCGGCGGTGTCCCTGCCGTCGTCCGCGGCGTCCGCGCGGCGGCCGGCGACCGCGTCGTCCAGCTCCTGCGGGTGCAGCAGCGAGCCGCGCAGCCGCAGGTTGGGCCACACGCTCTCCTGGAGGCCGGCCACGGCGACGACGTCGAACTCCCGGCCGACCGTTGCGCTCGGCGTGCACACCAGCACAGCGTCTCCGGTCGTGCGGGCCGCGAGGGTGTCCTCCGGCACCTCGGCGCCGAGCAGCTCGATCACGAAGTCGGAGGCCGGACGCTCGGGCGAGCGCTCCACGAAGCGCCTGGCCGCGGTGAACAGGGCGACGACGCCGTCGAGGTGGCGGTCGGCCTCGTCGGCGACGATCCCGGAGCGCTCGGACTGCTCCAGCCACCGCTTGGCCAGGCCGCTGCGCTCCCAGGCGTGCCAGAGCAGCTCCTCGATCGTGCTGCCGGCCGCCGCCTTCTCGCGGCCGCCGCGCAGAGTCTCGGCCAGGCGCGCGGCCCTGCGTGCGGGCGACGAGTCGATCGTGGCGAGGTTCGCGGGCGTGGCGAGCGCTTCGACCAGGAGGTCGTCGCCCGCCCGGTTGCCGTCGCCGGCCAGCTCCTCCTGACGCAGCGCGAGCCGCAGCCGCCGCAGACTGATGGCGTCCAGGCCGCCGAACGGCCCGAGCAGCAGCTCGGTCGCCACGACCGGGGTCAGCTCGACCGCGCCGAGGGCCACGCCCGCGATGGTGATGAGCTGCCGGGCGGCGTAGTCGTCGCGCAGCGGGCGCCCCGCGATGCTGGTCGTCGTCGGGACCTCCGCCACGGCGAGCGAACGGGCGAGGCCCGGGATGTGCGCGCCCGACCGCACCACGACGGCCATCCGGTTCCACGGCACCCCGTCGATGAGCCGCCGCTCGCGCAGCAGCCGGGCGAGCCGCGCCGCCTCGGCCGGAGCCGACGACGCCTTCACGACGACGACCGCCGGGCCGGCGTCCTCCGGCTGCTCGCGCCCCGCGACGGCCACGCGGTGCACGCCGGCGGCCGCCGCGCCGATCCGCTCGGTCACGCGCGAGGTCAGCTCGCGCAGTGCGGGGGTCTGGCGGTGGGCGGTGCCGAGCACGACGCGCGTCACGGGCACGCCCAGTCGCGTTCCGAGCTGGCCGAGCGCAGCGACTTCCGCGCCGCGGAACGTGGTGGACGCGACATCGGGGTCGCCGAACGCGATCACGGCGATGCCGCGCGCCGCCACTGCACGCAGCAGCGCGATCGTGGCGACGGTGGCCTCCTGGAGGTCGTCGACGAACAGCGCCTTGAGGCCGTCGAGTGAGCTGCCCTCGGCGACGACGGGCACGGCGGAGGCGATCAGCTCGGCGGCGTCGACGTAACCGCCGCGGAAGCTGTCGAGGACGTTCTGGTACTCCGCGATGAACCGGCCGGCCGCGCGCCACTCGTCGCGACCGGTGATCGCGCCCAGCTCGGCCAGCCGCGACGGCGACACGCCGCGCTCGGCGCAGCGGCCGATGAGCTCGCGCAGCTCGGTGCGGAAACCGCGCAGGATGCGCACCTCCGGCCCGAGCGAGGCAGGCCAGACCGGTCCGCCGCCGTCCTCGAGGTGTCCGGCCAGCAGCTCGGCGATGATCTGGTCCTGCTCGCCGCCGGTCAGCAGCCGCGGCGGCTCCCAGCCGTTGCGCCTGGCCTGCTCGCCGGAGAGCTGGAAGGCGAGGGAGGTCGCCGTGCGGGCCAGCGGGCCGGGCGTCGGAACGCCGAGCCGCAGCGAGATCCGGTCGCGCAGGGCGGTCGCTGCGGCGCGGGAGGCGCTGAGCGCGAGCACCTCCGAGGCCGCGTAGCCGCGCTCGTGCACGCGTTCGGCGATGGCCTCCACGAGCGCGGTGGTCTTGCCGGTGCCCGGCGCGCCGAGCACCGCGGCCGATGCGCCGTCGGGCAGCGCGAGCACCGCGCGCTGCGCGTCGTCGAGCGCGACGGCGGGGCCACCGGCCGCGTCGTCGACGCGCGGACGGAAACCTCGGGTGGACATGTCTTCACGGTAACGGCGTCCGCCGACAGAGAACGCGACCGGAGCCCGCGAGCCGCGTGCCGTAGTCTGAACTCGCAACCGCCGGTCTGATTCGAAAGGCACATCCCGTGGAGATCCGCATCGGAATCGTCAACGCCCCCCGCGAGCTCAGCTTCGAGTCGGCCCAGTCGGCCGAGGAGCTCACCGAGCAGATCCAGGCCGGAATCAGCAGCGGCACGGGCATCCTCACGCTCTCGGACGACAAGGGCCGCGTCTACATCGTCCCCACCGCGGGCATCGGCTACGTCGAGGTCGGCACCGAGGAGTCGCGCCGCATCGGCTTCGTCGGCTAGATTCCCAGCGTGGAACTGCTCTTCGTCGCGCTCGCCGGCGCCATCCTCGGCCTCGGCGCGCGGTACCTCCTGCCCAACCGTCACACGCATGGCTCCGTGCTCATGCCCGCGCTGGGCGTGAGCGTGGCGTGCATCCTGTGGGTCGCCCTCACCTGGGCCGGCCTGAAGTGGAACGGCGGCTGGATCTGGTGGATCACCCTCGTGGGCACCGGCGTCGTCGTGGTCGTGGCCGACCTCGTGATCGGCCGCCTGCGCACCGCCCACGACGCCAAACTGCTGCACACCCTCACCCGCGGCGCCGTCGCCCGCTGACGCCCCTCCCGCGACAACGGAGGACATCCCGGCCATCCCGGCCGGCAACTCCTCCGTTGACTGCTCCGCGCGGGCGTGTCGCGACGGATCTCCTCCGTTACCGACGCCTACGCAGTCAGGCCCAGAGCGTCCATCCGGCGCGTGTGCGCGGCGATCAGCTCGGTGAAGATCGGCTCGATGCGCTCCTCGTCAGCCGCCCGGTTCCCCGACAGGTGCAGTGCCGAGCGTGCCACCAGGAGCGTGTCGCCGACCAGCCTGCGACCCCACATCGCCAGCCGCGACCCGAGCTGCGGGTCGACGGCGATCTCACCGCGCAGGACCTCCAGCAGACCCTCCTGACCGGAGTCCGCGCCCAGGAGCTGCGCGATCCGCGGGCCGACGTCGCCCGGCAGGCCGCCGGCGAGCCGGATGAAGAAGTCGTCGAGCAGCCCGCCCGCCATCAGCGCGGCCAGCAGGGTCTCGCGCCAGTCGGAGCCGACCAGCAGCGCACGGAAGCCCTCGATCTCCTCGGCGAACGGCCGCATCACGTCCGCCGGCTCGTCGCCGCGCCGGCGGATCTCCGCGACGATGCCCTGGTGCTTGGAGAGCGCCAGCCCCGCGGCGCCGGAGACGACCTCCTTGGCCGAGAGTGCGTCGGTGTCGGCGGCGACCCGCGACAGCGTCTGGAACTGCTCCAGCTGCAGGTACGCCGCCTGCCCCAGATACGGCAGCAGGTCGGGCATCACCTCGTGCAGATCGACGCGGACCGTCGCCGGAGGCGTCCTCGGGCTGAGGCGGGGCAGCTCGACCGTGGGCCGGCGTCTGGTGAACCACGTTGACACGTACAGCAGTGTAACGGGGAGGTCCAGTAAGCTTGTGGTGCCGTCGGCGCAGGATCGACGGCCCTACGCCTGCGACGAGAACAGGGCGTGGAACTCACCTTTCGAACCGACAGGCACCCTTACGTGACTTTCTCTGAACTCAACATCGACCAGGACATGGTGGACGCGCTCGCCTCCAAGGGCATCATCGAGCCGTTCCCCATCCAGACCCAGACCATCCCGCTCGCCCTCGCCGGCCAGGACATCATCGGCCAGGCCAAGACGGGAACCGGCAAGACCTTCGGCTTCGGCCTCCCGATCATCCAGCGCCTCGGGCTCGACCCGGAGCCCGGTGTGCAGGCGCTCGTCGTCGTCCCGACCCGCGAGCTCGCCGTCCAGGTCTTCGAAGACCTGGAGCAGGCCGCCTCCAACCGCCCGACCGCGGTCACCGCGATCTACGGCGGCAAGGCCTACGAGGGCCAGATCGCCCAGCTCAAGGCCGGCGCGCAGATCGTCGTCGGCACCCCGGGCCGGCTGCTCGACCTCGCGGGCCAGCGCCTCCTGAACCTCTCCAACGTCAGGGAGATGGTGCTGGACGAGGCCGACAAGATGCTCGACCTCGGCTTCCTCTCCGACATCGAGAAGCTGTTCGCGCAGACCCCGGCGACGCGTCACACCATGCTGTTCTCGGCGACCATGCCCGGCCCGATCGTCGCGCTGGCCCGCCGCTTCATGACCCGCCCGATCCACATCCGCGCCAGCGACCCCGACGAGGGCCAGATCCAGGCGAACATCAAGCACCTCATCTACCGGGCGCACTCGCTCGACAAGGACGAGGTCGTCGCCCGCATCCTCCAGGCCGAGGGCCGCGGCAAGACCGTGATCTTCACGCGCACCAAGCGCGCGGCGGCCAAGCTGGTCGAGGAGCTCGGCGACCGCGGCTTCAACACCGCGGCCGTGCACGGCGACCTCAACCAGGAGCAGCGCGAGCGTGCGATGGCGGCGTTCAAGGCCGGTAAGAAGGATGTGCTGATCGCCACCGACGTCGCCGCACGCGGCATCGACGTGGACGACGTCACGCACGTCATCAACCACACCATCCCCGACGACGAGAAGACCTACCTGCACCGCGCCGGCCGCACCGGCCGCGCGGGCAAGACCGGTATCGCTGTGACGTTCGTGGACTGGGAGGACCTGCACAAGTGGGCCCTCATCAACCGCGCCCTGGAGTTCGGCCAGCCGGATCCGACCGAGACCTACTCGTCGTCGCCGCACCTCTACAGCGACCTCGACATCCCCGAGGGCGCGAAGGGCCGGCTGAAGTCGACCCCGGCCGTCAAGGCCCCGGAGACCCGGGACGACGCCCGCCACGACTCCACCGGCCCCGGCGCGCAGGGCGACGGCCGCTCGCGCAACCGTCGACGCCGCACACGCACGGGCGAGGGCGCGACCGCGCAGGGCGCCGGAGCACAGGGCTCCACCGCTCCCGCCGCGTCGACCGACGCCGGCGACGACACCAAGGCTCCCGCGGCCGGCACGCACGACGGCGGCGGCTCGCAGCACCGCGACGGCAACAGCGCCCCGCGCCGGCGTCGCCGCCGCTCCCGCGGCGGCTCGGCCCCGACGCCCGCGAGCTGACGCGCACCTCATCCAACTGACAGAACACGCCGCCTGCCGATCACGGCAGGCGGCGTGTTCTGTCAGGTAGGTGGCTCAGTACCAGTTCGGGTTGTGGCTCATCTCGAAGTTCCAGGCGGCGCAGGGCGACCCGTACGCGCGGTTGATGTAGTCGAGGCCCCAGTTGACCTGGGTGTTCTGGTTCGTCATCCAGTCGGATCCGGCCGAGGACATCTTGCTCGCCGGCCACGCCTGCGGGATGCCGTAGGCGCCGCTGGAGGTGTTGTACGCGTCGGCGCGCCAGCCGGACTCGTGGTTCCACAGCGAGACCAGGCAGCCCATCTGGTCCTGTCCCCAGCCGAACGCCGAGAGCCGGCTCGACGCGTAGGACTGCGCCGCAGCCGGGTCGACGTTCATCCCGGGCGGAGGCGCGAAGCCGTCCGCGCTGCCACCGGTGTTGGCCGCGGATTGTGCGGCGGCTGCGGCGGCTGCGGCGGCTGCGGCCTGCGCGGCGGCGACGCCTGCGGCGTACTGCTGCTCGACGGTCGCGGCGGTGTTCTGCAGGGACGCGAGCTGCGCGTACAGCGTGGTCGCATGCTGCTTCTGCTCGGCGAGTTTCGCGTCGGCGGCGGCCTTGGCCGCCGTGGCGACCTGCAGCGCCTGCTGCGCATCCTTGTCGAGCTGGTCGCGGATCTTCTGCGCGGCGGTGGCCTGCGCGCTGAGGGCGGCGGCGACGTTCTTCTGCGCGGCGGCCTGAGCGAACAGCCCGGAGGCCTGGTCGGCGAGCTTGGAGACCGCGCCGAGCTGGTACAGCAGCGACGGCTGCGTGCCGGTCGTCGCCGCGGCGGTCCCGCCCGGCGCGCCCGCGCCGCCGAGGAACAGCCTGATCGACACGTCCGAGGTTCCTGACCGGGTGAGCTGGGCCGCGAACTTGCCGCTCTCCGCCCGCAGCTCGTCCGACCGCGCAGCGGCCGCCTGGGCCTGCTGGCCGAGGTCCTGCGCCTTGGCCGTCGCCGCCGTGAGGGCGGCCTCGGCCTTGCCGTACTCGCCGAGGCGCTTCACCGCCAGGTCGCCCGCCGCGTTGGCGTCGGTCTGCAGCGATGCCAGGAGGCCGTTGATGCGGTCGACCTCACCCTGGGCCGCTGCGGCGTTGGCCTTGGCCGCCTGCACGTCGCTCCAGGAGGGGTAGTTGTCCGCGCTCGCGGGAGCCGCGACACCCGCCACCGTGAGGGCGCCGATGAGCGCCGCCACTGCGACGGAAGACGTCCAGAGCCGTCGAGACACACGTACCTCGCTTCCCGATCCCCGCGGACCAGGCTAACGGGTGGTCGCGCTCATCCGTAGAAGGGCGCCGCGCCTGTCGCTTCTTCGATCATCAGCTCCACCACGGCAGGATCGGTGGTGTTCTCGCCGAGCCGGTTGGGCTTGCCCGCCCCGTGGTAGTCGCTGGAGCCGGTGATCCGGAGGCCGTACTTGGCCGCGTAGCCGCGCAGCACCGCCACCCCCTCCGCCCGGTTCTCGCGGTGGTCGAGCTCCAGCCCGAACAGCCCCGCCTTCACGAGCCGGCGCAGCCGGTCCTCGGGGATCACGCCGCGGCTGCTGGTCGCCGGGTGCGCCAGCACGGGCACTCCCCCCGCACCCCGGATGAGCCGGATGCCGGTCGCCGGGTCGGGTGCGTAGTGCGGCTGGAAGTAGCCGCTGCGCCAGTGCAGGATGCCGGCGAAGGCGGCGCTGCGGTCGGCGGCCAGCCCGCGGGCGACGAGCGCGTCGGCGATGTGCGGACGCCCGACGGTCGCACCCTCCGTCGCCTGCGCGAGCACGTCGGCCCAGGTGATCTCGTAGTCCTCGGCGATGCGGCGCACCATGTCCTCCGCGCGGCGCATGCGGCCATCGCGGATGCGGCGCGTCTCGGCGACGAGCGCCTCGTCGGTGGGATCGAACAGGTAGGCGAGCATGTGCACGCTGGCGAACTCGATGCGGGTGGAGAGCTCCATGCCGGGGATGACCGTCACGCCGGCCTCCGCTCCCGCCGCCGCTGCGGAGGCCCAGCCGGCGGTCGAGTCGTGGTCGGTGATGGCGATCGTGCCGAGCCCGGCGGCCGCGGCGGCGCGCACCAGCTCGGCGGGGGTCTCCGTGCCGTCCGACACGCTGGAGTGCGTGTGGAGGTCGACGGGACCGCGGAACCGTCGCTCATCAGCCATGCCCACCATCCTAGGAGTGGAAGAATGGTCGGCATGTCGTCCGAGAACACCACCGCGCCCGCCCCCGCCACGGGTCCCACCTCCGCCACAAGCGAGGACGCGCCGCGCGCCACTGCGAACCGCTCCACCACCCCCGGATCGGAGAACTTCCGCGAATACATCGGCAGCAACTGGGCCGAGCGTCCGGAGATCCCCCCCGGCGCCCGCGTGCAGGCCGATTACGCCGCCGCCCGCCGCGCCCGCGTCTCCGAGCTCTTCCCCGGGCAGCGGCTGATCATCCCGGCCGGGCGTCTCAAGCAGCGCTCCAACGACACCGACTACCCGTTCCGCGCGCACTCCGCGTTCACGCACCTGACCGGCTGGGGCTCCGACGCCGAGCCCGGCAGCGTGCTCGTGCTGGAGCCGCACGACGGCGGCCACGTCGCCACCCTCTACTTCCGCGAGCGCGCAGGCCGCGACTCCGACGAGTTCTACGCGAACCCGGAGATCGGCGAGTTCTGGATCGGCCCGCGCCCCTCGCTCGCCCAGGTCGCCAGCGACCTCGACCTCCCGACCCGCGGCATCGCCGACGTGGAGGCCGTGCTCGCCGCGGTCGACGCCACCACCCTGGTGCTGCGCGAGGCCGACCGGGAGCTGACCGACCGGGTGGACGCCGCCCGCGTGGTACTCGCGGCCGAGGCCGGCGCGGAAGCCGGGGCATCCGTGTTCGACCCGGAAGACCACGCTGAAGACGACCGCCTCGCCCGCGACCTCTCCGAGCTGCGCCTCGTCAAGGACGCCTACGAGGTGGCCGAGCTGCGCAGCGCCATCGCCGCGACCGCCGCCGGCTTCGACGACGTGGTCGCCGATCTGGCCCGCATCGTCACGCACCCGCGCGGCGAGCGGATCGTGGAGGGCGTCTTCAACGCGCGCGCCCGCCTGGACGGCAACGCGGTCGGCTACGACACCATCGCCGCCAGCGGTCCGCACGCCTGCATCCTGCACTGGACCCGCAACGACGGCCCCGTCGTCCCCGGCGACCTGATCCTGATCGACGCAGGGGTGGAGGTCGACAGTCTCTACACCGCCGACATCACCCGCACCCTCCCGATCGACGGCACCTTCACCGAGACCCAGCGGCTGGTCTACGAGACGGTGCGGGAGGCCGCGGACGCCGCGTTCGCGATCGTGCGCCCCGGCATCCGCTTCCGCGAGATCCACGCGGCCGCGATGGCCGTCATCGCCCGCCGCACCGCCGAGTGGGGGCTGCTGCCGGTGACCGCCGAAGAGGCGCTGCAGGCCGACAACCAGCACCACCGCCGCTACATGGTGCACGGGACCAGCCACCACCTGGGGCTCGACGTGCACGACTGCGCGCAGGCCCGTCGCGACCTCTACCTCGACGGCGAGCTGGAGCCCGGCATGACCTTCACGATCGAGCCCGGCCTGTACTTCCAGCCGGACGACCTCACGGTGCCGGAGCGCTTCCGCGGCATCGGCGTGCGCATCGAGGACAACATCCTCGTGACCGCCGACGGCGCCGAGAACCTCTCGATCGCCCTCCCCCGCACCGCCGACGACGTCGAGACCTGGGTAAGAAACCTCACCCGCTAACCCCCACCCCCGCGCACTCTCCACCGCCGAGGGGCACGTCGTTGTCACTTTTTGGTGGGGAAATTGTAAAACCCGTGCCCCCCGCAGGCGGTTTGGCG
>NZ_JBHUAV010000004.1:124194-245769 GCF_042789575.1 Leifsonia sp. NPDC056824
GCGGCCTCCATCCCCGCCGGCGGGCTGTTTTGTTTTATCTTCTCGTCGAGAAAAGTGACAACGACGTGCCCCTCGATCGCGTTATGCCGTGGGTGGGGTGGGGTGCTGGTCGTCCGCGGGCGGCGCCGCCGGCGCGGGCGGCGGGTCGGACGGGTGCGCGGGGGGCGCCCAGGTGCCAGGCGCAGCCTGGACGTCCGGGACGCCGCCGAGCAGGTTGCGCGCCCGGTTGCCCAGCTCGGAGTCCACCAGCACCGAGTAGCTGGTCGCGATCACCTGCATCACCGACGTGTAATCGCGGCGGCGCCGGTTGATCGCGTAGGACACGATGCCGAACAGCATCCCGAACCCGGCGCCGATGAGCACGGCCGCGATGACGAACGCGTAGCTGACCGTCGGCGAGAAGATGAGCAGCAGCAGCCCGAAGAAGATGCCGAGCCAGGCTCCGGAGGCCGCCCCGGCGAGCGCGACCCGCCCCCAGGTGAGCTTGCCGGTCACGCGCTCCACGCTCTTGAGGTCGCTTCCGACGATGGAGACCTTGTCGACGGGGAAGTCCGCGCGGGCCAGGAGGTCGACCGCCTGCTGCGCGTCGACGTACGTCTCGTACGTGGCCACGACCTCTCCCCGGGGCATCGTCGGGAAGAGCATCCGGTTTCGTCCGCCGAGCGGGCTGGGTGTGGTCATCCCGTCATTGTCCCATCCTCACCGTCCGCCCGGCATCTAGGGCTTAAGTTATAAGACGTGAGTACCCGCATCTTCGTCGCCCGCCTGGCCGGCACCAGCGTGTTCGATCCGGTCGGCGACCGGGTCGGCAAGGTCCGCGACGTGCTGGTGGTGTACCGCAAGGACGATCCGCCCAGTGTCGTCGGCCTCATCGTCGAGATCCCGGGCAAGCGGCGCGTGTTCCTGTCGATCGGGCGGGTGACCAGCATCTCCAGCGGTCAGATCATCACCAACGGTCTCATCAACGTGCGCCGGTTCGAGCAGCGCGGCGGTGAGGTCCGGGTCATCGCGGAGCTCCTCGGCCGCAAGGTCCTCTTCACCGACGGCACCGGAGAGGCGACCATCGAGGACGTCGCCATCCAGGAGTCCCCGACCGGCGACTGGGCGGTGAGCCAGCTCTTCGTCCGGCGGCCCAAGTCGGGCGCGTCCCCGTTCGGCAAGGGCCAGACCACGTTCGCCGCCTGGAACGAGGTGCGCGAGAAGCAGGCCGCCCGCGGCGAGGCGCAGTCCGCCGAGCAGCTCATCGCCGCCTACTCGGAGCTGAAGCCCGCCGACCTGGCGAACACGCTCCTCGACCTCCCGCAGCAGCGCATGCTCGAGGTGGCGGAGGAGCTCCCCGACGACCGGCTCGCCGACGTGCTGGAGGAGATGCCGGAGAGCGAGCAGGTGCAGATCCTCGCCCAGCTCGACGACGACCGCGCCGCCGACGTGCTCGACCAGATGCAGCCCGACGACGCGGCCGACCTCATCGCCCAGCTCTCGGACGAGCGCGGCGAGCACCTCCTGGAGCTCATGGAGCCCGAGGAGGCCGACGACGTCCGCATGCTGCTGAGCTATGCGCCGGACACCGCCGGCGGCCTGATGACCACAGAGCCGATCATCGTCTCGGCCGACGCCACGGTCGCCGAGGGCCTCGCCCTCATCCGCCGCCACGAGCTCGCCCCCGCGCTCGGCGCGGCCGTCTGCGTGACCCTGCCGCCGTACGAGGCGCCGACCGGCCGCTTCCTCGGCATCGTGCACTTCCAGCGGATGCTGCGCTACCCGCCGCACGTCCGGCTCGGCACCCTGCTCGACCCGAGCCTGGAGCCGGTCACCGCCGACACCTCCGCCGCAGAGGTGTCGCGCATCCTCGCCAGCTACAACCTCGTCTCCGTGCCCGTCGTGGACGAGAAGCACCGGCTCGTCGGGGTGGTGACCATCGACGACATCCTCGACTATCTGCTCCCCGACGACTGGCGAAGTCAGGACGAGGACGAGCCCGTGAAGGCCCCGTCCGAGGAGACCGGCAGTATCCGCATCGTGAACGGAAGGAGGGGCGGAAGTGGCACGAGGTAAGCAGGACAACAGCCTGGACGCCCCGAAGGGCCTCCGCACGTCGGTGATCCCCCGGCGCCGCGACCCGCTCGAGCAGAGCGACCGGTTCGGCCGGTTCACGGAGTGGATCGCGCGGGCGATGGGCACGCCGTGGTTCATCGTCGGGCTGACGGTCTTCGTCGTGGCCTGGATGCTGTGGAACACGCTCCTGCCGAACGCCTGGCGGTTCGACTCGGCGGCGCTCGGCTTCATCGCCCTGACGCTGGTGCTGTCGCTGCAGGCGTCGTACGCAGCGCCGCTGATCCTGCTCGCACAGAACCGGCAGGACGACCGCGACCGCGTGCAGATCGAGCAGGACAGGCAGCGCGCCGAGCGCAACCTGGCCGACACCGAGTACCTGGCCCGCGAGGTCGTTGCCCTGCGCCTGGCGGTCAGGGACATGGCGACGAAGGACTTCATCCGCGCCGAGCTGCGCGCCCTCCTGGAGGACCTGGACAAAGGCGAGCCGGCCGACAACGGACGTGCGCGTGCCTGAGGCCGGTCCTTCCGGTCCTGGCGTCGCCGAGCTGATCGGGCGCGCCCTCTCCGGCGTCCTCGACCCGGAGATCCGCAAGCCCGTCACCGAGCTGGACATGATCGGCGGCGTGGAGGTCGACGGGGACGGGCACGCCACCGTGCGGGTGAAACTGACCATCGTCGGGTGCCCGGCCGCCGACAAGATCGAGCGGGACGTCCGGGCCGCTGCGGCCTCCGTCCCCGGCGTCAGCGGCGTGACGGTCGACGTCTCGGTGATGACGCCCGCCGAGCGCGCGGCGCTCACCGAGAAGCTGCGCGGCGGCCGCGCTGCACGCGCGCAGCAGTTCGGTCCGGACTCGCTGACCCGCGTCTACGCCGTGACCAGCGGCAAGGGCGGGGTGGGCAAGTCCACCGTCACCGCCAACCTCGCCGTGGCGCTCGCCGAGCGCGGCCTCCGGGTCGGCCTGGTGGACGCGGACGTGCACGGCTTCTCGATCCCGGGGCTGCTTGGCCTGACCGACGCCGACGGCGTCGCGGTGCGGCCGACGCGCGTGGACGACATGATCCTGCCGCCGGTCGCCTACGGCGTGAAGATCATCTCGATCGGGATGTTCGTCGACTCCTCATCGGCGGCCGTGGCGTGGCGCGGGCCGATGCTGCACCGGACGATCCAGCAGTTCCTGGGCGACGTCTTCTTCGGCGACCTGGACGTGCTGCTCCTCGACCTCCCGCCCGGCACCGGGGACGTCGCGATCTCGGTCGGCCAGCTCCTGCCGCAGGCGGAGGTGCTCGTGATCACCACACCGCAGCCCGCGGCGGCCGACGTCGCGGAGCGCAGCGGCGTCGTGGCGCGACAGACCGGTCAGCGGATCGTCGGCGTCATCGAGAACATGGCCGGGCTCGTGCAGCCGGACGGCAGTGTGCTGGAGTTGTTCGGCTCCGGCGGCGGAGCCGAGGTCGCACGGCGGCTCTCGGCCGGTCAGGACGAGCCGGTGCCGCTGCTCGCCAGCGTCCCGCTCAGCGTGCCACTGCGCACCGGAGGCGACACCGGCGCGCCGATCGTGGTCACCGACCCGCAGGACCCGGCGGCCGCAGCGATCCGCGCCGTCGCCGCCGGCCTCGCCCAGCGCCCCCGCGACCTCCCCCGCCGCAAGCTGCCCCTGTCCACCCGCTAGGCGCGATCGGCCCGCTAGGCGGGCTCGGCGAGGCGGGCCAGGAGCTCGATGAGGAGGCGCTCCGTGACGGGGCGCGGCAGCGCCTCGATCAGCGCCAGGAGCGGGGCCTGCTCGTCCGGGAGGCCGGGGGCGTCGCCCGCGATCCCGACGGCGCGCAGCAGCCCGGCGGCGGTGTCCGAGTCGAGTGGCCGGTCGCCGAGCGGCGGCAGCGCCGACAGCGCGGCCGCGGTGTCCACCGGCGGCACGCCGCGCACGTCGTCCGCGGAGGCCCGCAGCGCGGCCTCCAGCTCGTCCAGACGGCCCCGGGTGACCGGGGTGATCGTCAGGTGCGTCGTGTGCGGCAGGCGCGTCCCGTCCGGCTGCGTCAGCCCCGGCTGGAGCTGGAGGTGCCAGCCGCGCTTGCGCGCCCGGTCGGCCCAGTGGTGCGGGTCGACCCTGCGGTTCTCCGGCACGGCGTCGTCGGCCGCGACCGCGAGCAGTGGCCCGGTCGGCGCTCCCAGCACGCGCAGCCCCTCGATGTCGCCCACGATGTCGGCGAGTGCCCGGGTGGCCTGCAGGCACGCCTCCGCGAGCGACGCGAAGCCGCGCGCCCCGAGGGCCTGGATGATCGCCCACGACGCCGCCAGCGCGCCGGCGGACTTGGAGCCGAGCAGCGTCGGGTTCACGACCGGGTAGCCCGGCCATCCGGTCGTCGCGAAGTACTGCAGCCGCTGCCGGTCGCGCCCGCGCTGCAGCAGGACGCTCGCGCCCTTCGGCGCGTAGCCGAACTTGTGGAGGTCGGCCGACAGGCTGGTGACCCCGGCCACCCGGAAGTCCCACGCGGGCAGCGCCGACCCGTCCGGCTCGCGCCAGAACGGCAGGATCCAGCCGCCGATGCAGGCGTCGACGTGGAGGTCGACACCGGCCTCGTCGCAGGCCGCCGCGACCTCCTCGACCGGGTCGAGCGACCCGTACGGGTACGACGGCGCGGAGACGACCGCGAGCGCGACCTCCGGCCCCAGCCGCTCGATCAGCCGCGCCGGGTCCAGCCGCCCGGTGTCCGCGTCGACCGGCACGAGCTCCAGCTGGAGCCCGAAGTACTCCGCCGCCTTGTGGAACGCCGCGTGCACGGTCACCGGCGCGAGGATGCGCGGCACGCCCGTGCCGCCGCGGGCCCGCCACGCCTCGCGCGCGGTCTTCACCGCGAGCAGGCAGGACTCGGTGCCGCCGGAGGTCACCGAGCCGACGACGTCGTCGCCGCCGTGCAGCAGCTCGCGCGCGAACCCGAGCACCTCCCGCTCCATCACCGCCACCGAGGTGAAGGTGGTCGGGTCGAGCCCGTTCACCGGCTGCAGCATCCGCACCGCGGCGGCGGCCAGCTCGTCGAGCTCGGCGATCCCCGAGTCGTACACGTAGCTCAGCACCTGTCCGCCGTGCGTCGGCGCGTCCGCGGCACGCAGACTCGCGAGCCGGCCCAGGATGGCGTTCCGGTCAAAGGATGTCATCGACGTCTCCCTTCCGCAGCCGGTACCGTGACAGCGGCACCAGGCTCACCGCGATGACCGCTGCGGGGATGAGGCTGAAGCTCAGCACGATCCCGGCCACCGCCTCCACGGGCTGCGTCGCGCCCACGGCCGCCGCGGCCGACGCCGAGCGGGCGATGTACCCGGTCAGCGCGAGCACGATGGTGAGCACGGTCGCGCCGAGCGCCATGCCCGTCGTCTCCCCCGCCGTCCACATCCCGCCGAACGTGCCGGCGCGACCGGGACCGTTGCGGCGCGCGTCGTGCGAGATCACGTCGGGCAGCATCGCCATCGGCAATGACTGCATGCCCGCGTAGGCCGCTCCCGCGACCGCGACGGGCAGGTACACCCACGCTCCGGGGAACCAGACCAGCAGCACCATCGACAGCGCCGCCGCCCCGAACAGGACGCTCGCCGCCAGGAAGCCGCGCTCCTTGCCGATCCGCCGCGCCACGACGCCCCACAGCGGCGTCACGACCAGCGCGGGGCCGATCAGCGCGATGAAGAGGAACGTCACCGCGTCCTCCGAGTGCAGCACCCAGGTCGCGACGTAGTTCGCGCCGGCGAGCATCATCCCGGTCGCCAGCCCCTGCAGCAGGAACGTGAGCAGCAGCGCGCGGAACGGCTGGCTGTCGCGCAGGGCGCCGATCCCTGCCGCATAGTTCGTGCGCAGCGTCGTGAGCACGCCCTCCCGCGGCGGCAGGACCTCGGCGGGCAGCTGCCGTGGCGCGACGAACGCCGAGACGAGCATCCCGCCGCCGATCACCACTCCGGCGACCAGCGCCATCAGGAAGTAGCCGGCGAAGTCGTTCCCGCCGCCGAGCGACCGCAGCGCGGGTCCGCCGGCGCCGAACAGGAGGATCGCGAAGGTCAGCACCACTACGCGCCAGGTCAGCAGCCGCGTGCGCTCGTCGTAGCCGGAGGCCAGCTCGGCCGGGAGGGCGATGTACGGCACCTGGAACAGGCTGAACGCGGTCGC
Organism: Leifsonia sp. NPDC056824; assembly: GCF_042789575.1. Taxonomy (NCBI): domain Bacteria; kingdom Bacillati; phylum Actinomycetota; class Actinomycetes; order Micrococcales; family Microbacteriaceae; genus Leifsonia; species Leifsonia sp. NPDC056824. The sequence continues at coordinate 130,401 of NZ_JBHUAV010000004.1, forward strand.
GGTCAGCAGGAACGCCACGAACACCCACACGGCTGCGGGGACGGCGCCGGCGCCGGCCGGGACGGCGAAGGTGAGCAGGAAGAACACCGGCAGCGCCACCGCGCCCAGCAGCATCATCGGCCGCCGCGACCCGCGTGCGGCCAGCATCCGGTCGCTGCGCGCGCCGATCACCGGATCGATGATCACGTCCCACACCTTGGCGACCGTGACCACGAGCCCGGCGGCGAGGGCGGCGACGCCCAGGCTGTCGGTCAGGTAGTAGACGAGGACCAGTCCGGGGAGCGTCGCGAAGCCTCCGGTGCCGAGCGAGCCGACGGCGTAACGGGCGACAGTCGCCCGGGTCAGCGACTGCTGCGTTGCGATCATTCCCGCATCGTATGGGATGCAGGCTCGTTCAGGGGCGCAGCGCGTCAGCGACGCGCGCGCAATCCTGTACGAGTGCTCAGGTGGACTCGGGATCGAACGGCGGCACCGTCCCGGGCGGGAGGCTCGCACGCTGTGCGTACGCCGATGGGGTCACCGGCTTGATCGCGGACGGCGCGGGCGCGTCGTCCAGCAGCGCCTCGCGGATGATGCGGCGCGGGTCGTACTGACGCGGGTCGAGCTTCTTCCAGTCGACGTCGTCGAACTCCGGCCCCATCTCCTCCTTCATGCGGTCCTTGGCGCCGTCGGCGAAGTCGCGCACGGTGCGCACGAACTGCCGGAGCTTGCCCGCATAGAGCGGCAACCGTTCCGGCCCGATCAGGAATGCGGCGATCACAGCCACGATGAGGAGCTTCTCGAAGGTCAGGCCGAACACACATGAAGAGTATCGCGCGCGGCTGCACGAATGCTGGATCGGCTGGGCCTATTCTTGACCGAGGCCACCGAGGGAGATACGTGTCTGACAAAGACTCGAACTGGAGATTCGCCGACGACGTCATCGTCGAGAGCGAGGTGATCGCCCGAGCCCGGCAGCAGTCCCTGGAGCTGGGCGTCGACCCGATCGCACCGAGCACGGGCGCGCAGGCGGCCGTCGTGGTCGCCGCGACCAAGGCGGAGAACATCGTCGAGATCGGCACCGGCGTCGGCGTGTCGGGGCTCTGGCTGTTGCACGGCGGCACGGAGGCCCAGCTCACCAGCATCGACGTCGAGGTCGACCACCAGCAGCACGCTCGCACGTTCTTCACCGAGGCGGGCATCGCCGCCAACCGCGTCCGGCTGATCACCGGGCACGCACTCGACGTCCTCCCCCGGATGAACGAGAACTCCTACGACATCGTCTTCATCGACGCCGACCCGCAGTCGGTTATCGAGTACGTCGAGCACGGCCTGCGCCTGGTGCGACCGGGCGGTACCGTCCTGGTGGCGCGCGCGCTCTGGCGCGGCCGGGTCGCCGACCCCGCTGCACGCGACCCGCTGTCGACCGGCTTCCGCACGCTCATCACCGAGACGGCGGCCTCCGGTGCGGTGATCAGCGCGCTGTCGCCGGCGGGCGACGGGCTGCTCCAGATCACCAAGCTGACCGCGTAGACCCCGGACAGACCACCCCGGACACGAGGAAGGGGCCCCGATCGCTCGGGGCCCCTTCTCGGGTGTCTCGTTCAGTCGGGTACGTCGTCAGGACGCGCTCACGACGCTCGCGAGAGCGTCGTGAAGTTCCTTGGCCTCCGCATCGTTGACGGAGACGACCAGACGTCCCCCACCTTCGAGCGGTACCCGCACGATGATGAGCCGTCCCTCCTTCACAGCCTCCATTGGCCCGTCCCCGGTCCTCGGCTTCATGGCCGCCATGCAGCTCCCCTTTCGTGGATGTCGTGTCTATTATCCGTCATCCACGGCTGACGGGGGAAATCGCCGGTCTACCCCAGGCGCAATGGGCCGCGTGCGACACGCCGTCGCGCGCGCCGGATCACGGCGGCGACCAGTCCGCCCCGTCCACACCCCAGCAGATCGCGATCCAGCCGATCTGCAGCGCCACGAACAACACGACGATCCCGACCCGGTACACCCGGCTCTTCGGCATCGCGACCACGCCCAGCAGCGGGAACAGCGGCATCAGCAGTCGGAACGTGCTCGACTGCGGGAAGAACACTGCGAACAGGTAGAGCGAGTAGGCCGCGATCCAGAACCGCAGGTCGACGCCGAGCCGGCGCACCGCGGGCGAGAACAGCAGCACGGCGTAGACGGCGACGAGCAGCAGGAGCGCGATCACGCCGATCCAGCCCGGCACGCCGAGCATGACGCTCGCCCACCAGTTCGCGCCCTGGAACCACGGCGTGAACGGCACCAGGTGGGTGTAGCCGATGTACGGCGCGCGCCAGGCGAGCTCGGTGTCGGTGTAGGCGGTCCACGATCCGGTGGCGATCGCGGCGATGGCCGGCCAGGCGATCCCGGCCACGGCACTGAAGACGGCCAACGACACGCTCAGCACGCGCTGCCGCACGGGGAACGGGTCCTCGCGCCGGTGCAGCCAGCGGTACGCGACGTGGAGGCCGACCGCCAGCGCGAACGCCAGCCCGCTCGGCCGCGTGAACGCCATCGCGAGCACCACGGGGAACAGCCAGCCGTACCTCCGCTCGACCAGGAGCAGCAACGCGGCGGCCAGCAGCAGCAGGTGGAGCGACTCGGCGTAGGCGAGCTGGAACAGCGGCGAGACCGGCGAGAAGCAGAACAGCACCACCGCGAACATGCTCGTGGACCTGCCCAGCCCCACGCGCAGCATCAGCCGGTAGAACACCAGCGCGGCCCCGGCCGCGCACGCCACGGACACCAGCACCGCGGCCGGCGCCCACGGCAGCCGGGTGAGGAACATCACCGCGTCCACGATCCCCGGGTAACCGGGCAGGAACGCCCAGGCGTTCTCGGTCACATGGAGGCCGTCGGTCGACGGCAGCGACGCCGGGTAGCCGCTGACCGCGACGATGTTGTACCAGAGGCCGTCCCAGATCGTCGCGAACGAGAAGTAGTCGGGATGCGCGCCGGTCCAGGGGTTCCTGCCCTGGTTGGCGGCGAAGATCAGCAGGATGACGGTGGTGACCACCCGGCTGGCGAGGAAGACGCCGAGGACCCGCACCCACCAGCGCGACCACCAGGGGCCGCGCTCGGTCAGCGCCGCCTCCTCCGCCTCAGCGGGCGCCGGGACCGCTGAGCCAGGCACGGAGACCGGCCTCCACCGCGACGATCTGCTCCACGTCGACGCGCTCGTCGTCGGCGTGCGCCTTCAGCGGGTCGCCCGGGCCGTAGTTGACCGCGGGGATGCCGAGCGCGCTGAACCGGGCGACGTCGGTCCAGCCGTACTTGGGCTTGGCGACGCCGCCGACCGCGGCGACGAACTCCTGCGCGAGCGGGGCGTCGAGTCCGGGGCGGGCGCCGTCGGCGCGGTCCACCACGGTGATCTCGTAGCCGTCGAACAGCTCGTGCATGTAGGCGATGGCCTCCTCCGAGCTGCGGGACGGGGCGAACCGGTAGTTGACGTGCACCATCGCCTCGTCGGGGATGATGTTGCCCGCGACGCCGCCCGAGACGCCGACGGCGTTCAGACCCTCGCGGTACACGAGGCCGTCGACCTCCACCTGGCGTGCCGTGTAGCCGGCCAGCAGGTCGAGCACCGGTGCGATCTTGTGGATGGCGTTCTCGCCGACCCAGCCGCGGGCCGAGTGCGCGCGCAGACCGTAAGCCCGGACCTCGACGCGGAGGTTGCCGTTGCAGCCGCCCTCCACGACGCCGTTGCTCGGCTCGCCCAGGATCGCGAAGTCGCCGACGAAGAGGTCGGGCCGGTTGCGGGCGAGGCGGCCGAGGCCGTTCAGCTCGGCGTTCACCTCCTCGTGGTCGTACCACATCCAGGTCACGTCGATCGCGGGGTCGGTGAGCTCGGCGGCGAGCTTGAGCTGCACCGCGACGCCGGCCTTCATGTCGACCGTGCCGCGGCCCCAGAGGTAGCGGACGCCGCCGTCCATCTCGAACCGGGTGGGGAGGTTGTCGTTCAGCGGCACGGTGTCGATGTGGCCGGCGATCAGCGCGCGGCGCTCGCGGCCCAGGTTGGTGCGGGCGACGACGGTGTCGCCGTCGCGGATGATCTCCAGGTGCGGCAGCGGTTCGAGCGCCTGCACGATCGCGTCGGCGAGCGTTCGCTCGTTTCCGGAGACCGACTCGATGTCGCAGATCTGCCGGGTGAGGTCGATGGACGTGGCGCTGAGGTCGAGAGGCACGCTACTAATCTAGGGGCATGCCTTCCGACTTTCCTGACGAGTCCTCCGCCCGCTCCGCCTGGGGCTACGGGCTGGCCACGATCGCCGGCGACGGCACCGTGCTCGACACCTGGTTCCCGGAGCCGCGACTGGGCCGCATCCCGGCCGGCCGCGAGCGCTGGATCGCCCCCGCCGAGTTCGAGGAGCTCGCCGGCGAGGACGCGCGCCGCAACGTCCGCATCGACATCGTGACGGTGGAGATCGACTTCGACACCGCCCCGGCCTCAACGCCGGACGCCTACCTGCGGCTGCACCTGCTCTCGCACCTGCTCGCGCGCCCCAACACGGTGAACCTGGACGGGATCTTCGCGCACCTGCCGATCGTCGCCTGGACCAACGCCGGGCCGATCCTCCCGGCCGACCTGGACCGCCTGCGGCCGAAGCTGCAGCGCGCAGGCATCCATGTCACCGGCATCGACAAGTTCCCGCGGCTGCTCGACTACGTGACGCCCGACCGGGTGCGCATCGCGGACGCCTCCCGGGTGCGGCTCGGCGCCCACCTCGCGCCGGGGACGACGGTGATGCACGAGGGCTTCGTCAACTTCAACGCGGGCACGCTCGGCTCCTCGATGGTGGAGGGCCGCATCTCGCAGGGCGTCGTGGTCGGCGACGGCTCCGACATCGGCGGCGGCGCCTCCATCATGGGCACCCTCTCCGGAGGCGGCACCCAGCGCGTCGCGATCGGCGAGCGCGCGCTGCTCGGCGCGAACTCTGGCATCGGCATCTCGATCGGCGACGACACCGTCGTCGAGGCGGGCCTCTACGTCACCGCCGGAACGAAGGTGGTCGTGGTCGACAGCCCGGCAACCGCCGACGGCCGCCCCCAAACCGTCAAGGCCGTCGAACTCTCCGGCGTCCCCGGCCTGCTCTTCCGCCGCAACTCGCTCACCGGCGCCGTGGAGGTCCTCCGCCGCTCCGGCACCGGCGTCGAACTGAACGCCGCCCTCCACGCCTGACCCCTCGCCATCAATTCCGGACTTATGTACGCAACACGCCGCGTGTGCGCGTACATAAGTCCGGAAGAGATGGCTGCTAGACGAGGGTGAGGACCGAGGCGGGGTCGGCCAGGATGCGGCCGATGTCGGCGAGGAAGCGCGAGCCCTGCTCGCCGTCCACGATCCGGTGGTCGAACGTCAGCGCGAGCGTCAGCACGTCGCGCAAGGCGATCTCGCCGCGGTGCTCCCACGGCTGACGCCGCACGGCCCCGACGGCCAGGATCGCCGCCTCCCCCGGCGTCAGGATCGGGGTGCCCGCGTCCACCCCGAACACGCCCACGTTGGTGATCGTGATCGTGCCGCCGCTGAGCGCGGCCGGCTGCGTCTTGCCCGAGCGCGCGGTGACGGCGAGCTCGCGGATCGCGCCGGACAGCTCGGCCAGCGAGTGGCCGTCGGCGTCGCGGATGACCGGCACCAGCAGCCCGCGCGGGGTCGCCGCGGCGATGCCGAGGTTGATCGCACGGGTCTGGACGATCTCCTGGGCGGCCTCATCCCACTTGGAGTTGACCTCCGGCGTGCGCCGCGCCGCCAGGCACAGCGCCTTCGCGACGACGGCGAGGAGGCCGGGACGCGCGTCGGCGAGGTCGGGCCGGGCGCGCAGGCGCTCGATCAGCTCACTCGTCGGCGTGACGTCGACCGTGAGGAACACGGTCGCCTGCGGGGCGCCGAACGCGCTGCGCACCATCGCCTCGGCCGTCGCCTTGCGGACGCCCTTGATCGGGATGCGGAGCTCGCCGGGTGCGGCTTCGGTCGCCTGCAGCGCGGCCGCCGGCTTGGTCGCGTACGCGTCGAGGTCGGCGCGCGTCACCAGCCCGCGCTCGCCCGTGCCGGTGACGGCGGCGAGGTCGATGCCGCGCTCCCTGGCCAGCTTGCGGACGGGCGGCGTCGCCCGCGGGCGCTCGCGCACCGCGGTGTCAGAGGCGGGAGCTGTGGGGGCCGAAGGCTGTGCGGGCGCTGCGACGGCAGGCGCGGCGACAGCCTCCCGGGCGGCCGGCTGCGACGCCAGCCCCGGACGGCTGCGCCGCGCGGGCCTGCCCTTGGCATCCGGTCGCGCGCCGTAGCCCACGAGCACGGGCTCCCTGACCGCGGCGTCGCTCGACGGCGATTCCTCGGTCGGCGCGGCAGCGGGCGCCGCGGGCTCAGACCCGGCCGCACCCTCCACCTCGAACGCCACCAACGGCTCCCCCACCGCCACCGTCACGCCGGGCTCCACGTACAGCCGGGAGACCGTCCCCGCGTACGGGGCGGGCAGCTCGACCAGCGCCTTGGCGGTCTCCACCTCGGCGATGATCTGGTTGAGGTGCACCGTGTCGCCCACGGCTACGTGCCAGCTCACCAGCTCCGACTCGGTGAGTCCCTCACCGAGGTCCGGGAGCGCGAATTCCTTGACCGCCATCAGTCCTCCACTCCGCTCAGCGAGTTCGGGCGGTCCATCACGCGGTCGATGCCGTCCAGGATGCGGTCGAGGTCGGGCAGGTGCGCGGCCTCCAGCTTGGCCGCCGGGTACGGGATGTCGTGGCCGGTGACGCGCACCGGCGCGTGCTCGAGCTGGTAGAAGCAGCGCTCCGTGATCGAGGCGGAGATCTCCGCGCCGAGGCCGCCGGACAGCGCGGCCTCGTGCGTGACGACCAGCCGCCCGGTCTTCCGCACCGACGCCGCGACGGTGTCGAGGTCGAGCGGCGACAGCGAGCGGAGGTCGATGACCTCCACCGAGAGTCCCTCGTCCTCGGCAGCGAGGGCCGCGTCCGCCGCCAGCTGCACCAGGCCGCCGTACGTCACCAGGGTGACATCGCTGCCCGAGGTGACAACGCGCGCGGTGCCCATCGGGCGGGCGTCCTGCAGCGGGGCGTCCTCGTCCACCTCGCCCTTGGCGTGGTAGCGCCGCTTGGGCTCGAAGAACAGCACGGGGTCGTCCGAGGCGATCGCCTGCTGGATGAGCGTGTACGCGTCCTGCGGGGTGGACGGGCTCACCACGCGCAGCCCTGCGGCGTGCGCGAAGTAGGCCTCCGGCGAGTCGGAGTGGTGCTCAGCGGCGCCGATGCCGCCCGCGAACGGGACGCGGATCGTGATCGGCATCCGCACGGCGCCCGCGGTGCGGTAGTGCATGCGCGCCACCTGGCTGACGATCTGGTCGAACGCCGGGTAGATGAAGCCGTCGAACTGGATCTCCACCACGGGACGCAGCCCGCGGTACGCCATCCCGACGGCGGTGCCCAGGATGCCGGACTCGGCCAGCGGCGAGTCCATGACCCGGCGCGGGCCGAACTCGGTCTGGAGGCCGTCCGTCACCCGGAACACGCCGCCGAGCGTGCCGATGTCCTCACCCATGAGGACGACGCGGTCGTCCTCGGCGAGCGAGCGGCGGAGGCCGGCGTTGATGGCCTTGGCCATGGTCAGTGCGGTCATCGGTCGCCTCCCACGAACGTGCGCAGGTAGCGCGAATAGTGGTCGCGCTCGCGGGCGAGGCCGGTGTGCGGCTCGGCGTACACGTTGTCGAACACGGTCATCGGGTCCGGGTCCTGCAGCGCGACGACGCCCTGGCGCATCTCGGCGGCGACGCGGTCGGCGTGCTCCTGGATGGCGGTCAACCGCTCCGGGGTCAGCAGATCCTCGGACGCGAGGTAGGCCTCCACGCGCGCGATCGGGTCTTTGGCGCGCCACTCGTCGACCTCGGCCGGGTCGCGGTAGCGGCTCGGGTCGTCGGCGGTGGTGTGCGGGCCCATCCGGTAGGTGACGGCCTCGATGAAGGTCGGTCCGCCGCCGCTGCGGGCGCGGTCGAGGGCGGAACGGGTCACGGCCATGACCGCGAGCACGTCGTTGCCGTCGACGCGGACGCTCGGCACGCCGAAGCCGGGGGCGCGCTCGGCGATCGGGCGCTGCGCCTGGAGGGCGACCGGCTCGGAGATCGCGTACTGGTTGTTCTGGCAGAAGAAGATGACAGGAGCGGCGTACGTCGCGGCGAAGATGAGCGCCTCGTTGACGTCGCCCTCGGAGGTCGCGCCGTCGCCGAAGTAGGCGATGGAGGCGGCGTCGGTGCCGTCGGCCTGGATGCCGATGGCGTAGCCGGTGGCGTGCAGGGTCTGGGCGCCGATGATGACCTGCGGGGTCGCCATGTTGATGTCGTAGGGGTTCCAGCCGGACTGGGCGGTGCCGCGCCACACGCGCAGCAAGTCGACGAGGCCGGCGCCGCGGCAGTAGGCCACGCCGTGCTCGCGGTAGCTGGAGAAGACGAAGTCGTCGTGGCGCAGCGCGCGGCCGGAGCCGATCTGGGAGGCCTCCTGGCCGAGCAGCGGAGGCCAGAGGCCCAGCTCACCCTGACGCTGCAGGGCGGTCGCCTCCGAGTCGATGCGGCGGATGACGACCATGTCCTCGTAGAGGCCGAGGAGCTGCTCAGCGCCGATGTCGGAGACCCAGGCGTCGAAGCGGACGTCGCTGACGCGCTCGCCCTCGGGAGTCAGCAGCCCGACGATGTCGGCGCCGACGGGAAGGTGGACGTCGTCCAGCCGGGTGTCGGGTTGATTGTCGATCGTCACGGTTCACGCAACCTTCACTCTCGCGTCCGGCCGCCCGCTTGTGGCAGGCGCGACCGGCTTCCGGCCTCCTTGCCGGAATTACTCGAAAGGCTACGCTCCACGATCAGCGCGCACAACCAGCGGCGTGTCGACCGTGCAGAGTGCACTGTCGTACGTCGCGTCGGGATGCTAGCTTTCACACTATGCGCACGTTCGACAGCACTGACAGACGCATCCTCGTCGCCCTCGCCGACGACCCGCGATCGACAAACGTCTCCCTCGCCGACCGGCTCGGCCTGAGCCGCAACACGGTGCAGGCCCGGGTGGCCGAACTGGAGCGGAACGGGGCCTTCCTGTCGTTCGAGCGGCGCATCTCGCCGACCGCCGCGGGGTATCCGCTGGCGGCCTTCGTCACGGTGCATGTGCAGCAGCAGAAGCTCGCCGCGATCGTGGAGCACCTGACCGGCATCCCGGAGATCGTGCAGGCTCACGGCCTCTCCGGGCCGTCCGACCTATTGCTGCGCGTGGTGTGCACCGACGCGGAGGACCTCTTCCGCATCACCGGCGCCATCCAGTCCACCGACGGCGTCGAGCGCGCCGAGACCTCCCTAGACATGGGCGAGCTCATCCCCTACCGCCTGCGCCCCCTCCTCACCCGAGGCGCCTAGCCCCCAGCCATCTCTTCCGGAGTTGTGTACGCCCAGCACCGGCGTGTCGCGTACATAAGTCCGGAAGAGATTGCTCGGGGGGCGGGGGGACGGCGAAGGCCGCGCCGACGGAGTCGGCGCGGCCTTCGTTACGAGCGGGAGCTCAGCTCTCGACGGGAGCGGGAGCGCCCTCGGCGGGGGCCTCGGCGGCCGCCTCGTCGGCGAGCACCGGGGCGAGCGACAGCTTGCCACGGTCGTCGATCTTGGTGATCTCCACCAGGATCTTCTGGCCGACGCCGAGGACGTCCTCGACGTTCTCGACGCGCTTGCCGCCGGCGAGCTTGCGCACCTCGGAGATGTGCAGCAGGCCGTCCTTGCCCGGAAGCAGCGAGATGAACGCACCGAACGCGGCGATCTTGACGACGGTTCCGAGGAACTGCTCGCCGACCTCCGGGTTCGTCGGGTTCGCGATCGCGTTGACCTGGGCGCGGGCCGCCTCGGCCGACGGGCCGTCGGTGGCGCCGATGTAGACGGTGCCGTCCTCCTCGATGGAGATGTCGGCGCCGGTCTCGTCCTGGATCGCGTTGATCGTCTTGCCCTTCGGGCCGATCAGCTCGCCGATCTTGTCGACCGGGATCTGGACCGAGATCACGCGCGGCGCGGTCGGGGCCATCTCGTCCGGGGCGTCGATCGCGGCGTTCAGCACGCTGAGGATGGTCGTACGAGCATCCTTGGCCTGCTTGAGCGCGCCCGCCAGCACCGACGACGGGATGCCGTCGAGCTTGGTGTCGAGCTGGATCGCGGTGACGAACTCGCTGGTGCCGGCGACCTTGAAGTCCATGTCGCCGAGCGCGTCCTCCGCGCCCAGGATGTCGGTGAGCGCCGCGTAGCGGGCCTCACCGTCGACGACGTCGGAGATCAGGCCCATGGCGATGCCGGCGACCGGGGCGCGCAGCGGCACACCGGCGTTCAGCAGCGACAGGGTGGACGCGCAGACCGAGCCCATCGAGGTCGAGCCGTTGGAGCTCAGCGCCTCGGACACCTGACGGATCGCGTACGGGAACTCCTCGCGGGTCGGCAGCACCGGCACGAGCGCGCGCTCGGCGAGGAAGCCGTGCCCGATCTCGCGACGCTTCGGCGACCCGACGCGGCCGGTCTCACCGGTCGAGTAGGGCGGGAAGTTGTAGTGGTGCAGGTACCGCTTCTTGGTGACGGGCGACAGCGAGTCGATCTGCTGCTCCATCTTGAGCATGTTCAGCGTGGTGACGCCCAGGATCTGGGTCTCGCCGCGCTGGAAGATGGCCGAGCCGTGGACGCGCGGGATGACCTGCACTTCGGCGTCGAGCGGACGGATGTCCGTCAGGCCACGGCCGTCGATGCGGATGCCCTCGCGCAGCACACGGCCGCGCATGACCACCTTGGACACCGACTTGTACGCCGCGGAGAACTGCGTGAGCACCTCCGCGTCGAGCGCGCCGGCCTCCACCTTCTCGGTGAGGGCGACCTTGACGCGCTCCTTGAGTGCGTCGTCGGCGTTCTGGCGCTCGACCTTGTCGGCGATCTGGTAGACGTTCACCAGCTCGTCGTAGGCGAGGGCCGCGACGTTGTCGTAGGTCTCCTGCGCGTAGGGCAGGAACACCGGGTAGTCGGCGATCGCCTTCGCGGACTGCGAGGCGAGAACCGTCTGCGCGCCCACGAGCTGGCGGATGAACGGCTTGGCGGCCTCCAGACCCTGGGCGACGACCTCCTCGTTCGGCTTGACGGCGCCGGCCTGGATGAGGTTCCAGCTGCCCTCGGTGGCCTCCGCCTCGACCATCATGATCGCGACGTCGCCCTCGGTGCCGTCCTCGTTGGTGAGGACACGACCGGCGACGACGAGGTCGAAGACGGCCTCCTCGAGCTGCGAGGCCTTCGGGAAGGCGATCCACTGGTCTTCGTGCTGGCCGTTGCCGGGGATGAGCGCGAGGCGCACACCGGCGATCGGGCCGGAGAACGGCAGACCGGAGATCTGGGTGGAGGCGCTGGCGGCGTTGATCGCCAGGGCGTCGTAGAACTCGTCCGGAGCGATGCTGAGGACGGTGATGACGATCTGGACCTCGTTGCGGAGGCCGTCGACGAACGACGGGCGCAGCGGGCGGTCGATCAGGCGGCAGACGAGGATCGCCTCGGTGGAGGGGCGGCCCTCACGGCGGAAGAACGAGCCGGGGATCTTGCCGGCGGCGTACGAGCGCTCCTCGACGTCGACGGTCAGCGGGAAGAAGTCGAAGTTGTCCTTCGGGTGCTTGCTGGCGCTCGTCGCGCTCAGCAGCATGGTCTCCTCGTCGAGGTAGGCGGCGACGGCGCCCTGCGCCTGCTGGGCGAGGCGTCCGGTCTCGAACCGGACGGTGCGGGTGCCGAAGCGTCCATTGTCGAGGACTGCTTCGGCGAACTTGATTTCGGGACCTTCCAAGAGGTCTTTCTCCTTTGTTTAACGTCGCAGCCCCGTCTGGGCGCGACTCCACAATGGAGCGAGCAGGCAGTTCGACACGTCTTCTCGTGTACGCGGCATCCCATGCGGGTGCGTGGGCTGAGCCCGTCTGGCCATCAGTAGAAATACACGGTTACGTCGCGGCGACGCATCCGGATACCACCACCGAGGACCAGCTCCTGCCAGCCTGCTCCAGTGATCGGCATTCGGCCGACCACCAGAATCCTATCAGTCGTGGTGCTCGGAAGCCCCGAATTCCGGGATCAGAGCGCCAGCGTCGCCCGCGCGGCCTCGGCCAGGGCGGCGCCGTAGGACAGCCCGTGCCCGGCCGCGTGCACGGCGAGGGGGTGGAGCTGGTGCAGCGGGACGCGCTCCCGCCAGCCCGCCCGCAGCGGCCGGGCGGCCTCGTAGCCGGCGAGGATGTCGGCCAGGTGCGGTGCGCCGAACAGCGCGAGCATGGCCAGGTCGGTCTCTCGGTGGCCGCCGTGTGCTGCGGGGTCGATGAGGACCGCGCCCTCCGGCGACCAGAGCACGTTGCCGGTCCAGAGGTCGCCGTGCAGGCGTGCAGGCGGCTCATCGTCGTCGAAGTCGCCGGCCTCAACGCGGGCGAGGGCGGCCTCCACGATCTCCCGTTGCTGCGCGGTCAGGTTGCCGGATGCCACAGCCGGATCGAGATACGGGCGGACGCGATCGCGCGCGTAGAAGCGTCCCCAGCGGGTCTCGTGCGCTACCGGGAGCGGGCGGCCGCCGATGAACAGCGGGCCGTCCCGGCCGCCCGGCGGGGCGCCGAAGGCGGCGGCGCCGGCATCGTGCGTCACAGCGAGCGCTGCGCCGAACGCGCGCGCTGCGGAGGGGTCGGGCCGCGTCCCCGTCACCTCCTCCAGCTCGATGCGCCCGGGCGACGTCCCGACCACCCGCACGACGCGGGCCCCACCGTCGCGCTCGGCCTCGGCGAGCCAGCGCAGGCCGGCGGCCTCGGCCTCGAAGAACGAGTCGGGCGCGTCGGGGCGTTCCTTCACGATCGTGCGCACGGGGTCCACGGTACTCAGCCGCCCGCGCTACGCCGCGTCCGCAACGGCGCCGCGCATCCGCTCGCGTCGCTCACGCGCCGTCGTCACCACCGCGGCGATCCCGATGCCGACCAGCGTGCCGAGCGTGTTGGCGAGCAGGTCGCGCGGATCGCTCACCCGCGCCGGCAGGAAGAGCTGGACGAACTCGATCGTCAGCGTCGCCGCGGCGCCGATCGCGAATGCCAGCCACCACCGCCAGCGGCCCAGCAGCACCGCGAACAGGAGGCCCATCGGCACGAACAGCAGCACGTTCGCCGTGAACTCCACCACGTCGTAGTCGACCCACCGGAGCAGCGGCGTGGATGCGAAGGTCGCGAGCAGTCCCTCCAGCAGCGGGTTGCGGTGCGGATCGGCCGGCGCCGGGTTCAGCGTGATCCACGCCACCACGAGCAGGTAGGCGGCGGTGACGGCGAGGAGGACGCGGCGGAGCATCCTCCTATGCTTGCGCACATGAGCACCGCCTTCCGCATCCCGATGTCCGGGCGCTCGACGGATGAGGAGCATCGCGTCTCCAGTCCGCTCGAGCTGCTCTTCGACCTGACCTTCGTCGTCGCGGTCGCCCAGGTTTCGGCGCAGCTCGCCCACGCGAGCGTGCAGGGCCACGCGCTGGCAAGCCTCGGCCCGTATCTGATGGTGTTCTTCGCCATCTGGTGGGCCTGGGTGAACTTCACCTGGTTCGCGTCCGCGTACGACACCGACGACGTTCCGTACCGGCTGATGACGATGCTCCAGATGGGTGGCGTGCTGGTGCTGGCGGCCGGTGTGCCCGCGGCCTTCGGTCTCACGGAATTCACCGCCATCATCATCGGCTACGTCATCATGCGGCTGGCGATGGTGGGCCAGTGGGTCCGCGCGGCGATCGAGCATCCGGACGGGCGGGCGACCGCCATCCGGTACGCGGTCGGGATCGCCGCTGTGCAGGTGCTCTGGATCGCCTGGGGGTTCCTGCCCGTCGAGCTGAAGCTGTGGACGTTCCTGCTCGCCGCCCTGCTGGAGCTGCTGGTGCCGGTGTGGGCTGAGCGGCCGGGGATGACCTCCTGGCATCCGCACCACATCGCGGAGCGGTACGGGCTGTTCACGATCATCGTGCTCGGCGAGTCGGTGTCGGCCTCCGCGATCGGGGTGCAGGCCGGCCTGGCGGCGCACGGCGTCTCCCCCGCCCTGGTCGTCATCGCGGCGGCGGGACTGGTGCTGCTGTTCGCGCTGTGGTGGCTGTACTTCCTGGAGCCTGCGGCGGAGGGCCTGCGTTCGAAGCGCGAGCGGTCGTTCTTCTGGGGCTACGGCCACTACTTCGTGTTCGCATCGCTCGCCGCCCTCGGAGCGGGGCTGGAGGTCGCGGTGCAGCGCGGCGCGGCGCACGCGGAGGTGTCGGACGCGGCAGTGGAGTACGCCATCGCGATCCCGGTGGCGGTGTTCCTACTGATGCTCTACGTGCTGCACGCCCCGCTGGTGCCGGAGGTCGTCATCCGCCCGCTGAAGACGGGGATCGCGATCCTGCTGGTGCTGCTCGCGCCGCTGGCGTCGCCGTGGATCGGGCTGGTGGGCGTGGTGATCGTGGTCGCGCTGGCGGCGGCGGGGCTGATCGCCACCACGCTCATCGACCGTGCATTGACGACGCACCGCGCCTGAATCCGCGCCACATTCGTGCCGAATGTCGCGTTTGCGACCGCGAAACGCGACATTCGGCACGAATGTCGCGCGGGGCGGGAACGCGGAACGGGCCGCCACCCGGAGGTGACGGCCCGTTCGCAAGAAGATCGCGTTGTCGATCGACGACCCGCGTTATCGACTTTGCCTTATCGACGCAGCCCGAGGCGCTCGATGAGGGCGCGGTAGCGGCTGATGTCGATGTCCGACAGGTAGCCGAGCAGGCGGCGACGCTGACCGACCAGGAGGAGCAGGCCACGACGCGAGTGGTGGTCGTGCTTGTGCTCCTTGAGGTGCTCGGTGAGGTCCTTGATCCGCTTGGTCAGGATGGCGACCTGAACCTCGGGGGATCCGGTGTCACCGGGGTGGGTCGCGTACTCGTCGATGATCGCCTTCTTGGTCTCTGCATCCAGTGCCATAGAGGGGATCCCCTTTCTCTCGTTGCGCGGTGCCCGGGGCCGAATGCCTGGGCTCTCTTTCTCCGCGGCCGTTCAGACGGCAACCTGAAGAGTTTAGCAGACCGGGATGCGCACGGAGTCCGCGCGAGCGGGCCCTCGCGGCCTCAGCGCGCCTCCGGTTCGAGCAGCCCGAAACCGGCGCCCTGGGCGTCGGTCACGATCGCCCAGCGGCCGACGCCCGCGGCGGCCACCGGGGCCTCGAGGATGCTCCCGCCGAGCCCCGTCAGCCGCTGCACGGCGGCGTCCAGGTCGGCGACGCCGAAGTAGACGAGCCAGTGCGCCTGCACCCCGGGAGCCGCGGTCGTCGCGCCCGCGACGTTCGCCGGGCCGACGTCGAGGAGGCCGTACGGCTCGTCGTTCACCCGCATCTCGCTGACCGCGACGCCGAGCACGTCCTCGTAGAAGGGGAATGTGCTCTCGTAGTCGGGCGCCGCGAGCTCCAGCCAGTCGACGGCGCCCGGCTCGTCGCGCAGCCACGGGGAGTCCTGGTCGCGCTGCCAGAGGCCGTGCACGGCGCCGGCGGGGTCGGCGACGATGGCCATCCGCAGTCCGGGCATGAGGTCGCCCGGCGGGAGGAGGACCGCTCCCCCGGTCGCCGTCGCCGCCGCCGCGGACGCGTCGAGGTCCGCTACGGCGAAGTACACCGTCCAGACCGGGCGCTGCATCCCCGGCGGGAACGGGCCGATCGCGGCGACTGGCGTGCTGCTGAGCGACGCGACCGCGTAGCCGCCGTGGGCGGGGTCGGCGTCGGGGACGTCCCACCCGAACAGCGAGCGGTAGAACGCGGCTGCGGCAGCCGGGTCGGCGGTCTGGAGGTCGGCCCAGACGGGCGTGCCGGACGGGTACTCGGTGACGATCGGCATGCCGCACAGGCTACTCGCGCGCCCGGTCAGCCGGGCAGCCCCCGCAGCACCTCGTCGAGCGCCTCCACCGCGACCGCCGCCGGGTCGTCGCCTTCCCCGCGCACCGCCCACCAGAGCAGCGCGGAGAAGTTCGCCGAGCTGATCGCGTCGGCGAGCACCTGCGCACGCAGCGCCTCCGAAGGAACGCCGAGTCGGCGCGCGATGAACTCCGCGAGGATGTCGCGGTTCGCGCCGAGCCGGGTCAGCCCGAACCCGATCAGCGCCGGGTCGGAGGCCATCAGCCGGAGGCGGAACCGGGTGGCCTCCACGCCCTCCGGGCCGAGGTCGAGCGACTCGGTGATGGCGCGGGCGATCACGTCGCGCGGGCGCTCGTCCGCCTGCGCCGCGTCCAGGACCTCGTGCATCCGGTCCACCACCGGCTCCAGGCCGCCCCAGACCAGGTCGGGCTTCGACGGGAAGTAGCGGAACAGCGTCCGCCGCGCGATGCCGGCGAGCGCCGCGATGTCGTCCATCGTGGTCGTCTCGTAGCCGTGCTCCGCGAAGTGCCGGAGGGCCAGCAGGGCGACCCGGTCGGGGTCGACGTCGGCGGGCCGGCCCCGTTTCCGCGGGACGGATTCGACTTCGGGCGAATTCATAGTCTCCATTATGGCACTCGGTGTTATAAATGCATCGACGCCCGAACTCGAGCGCCGACGATGTCATCGACTCAAGGAGTACAGCAGTATGAGCAGCAACGGAACCGGCCGCTTCGCCGGAAAGACCGCCATCGTGACCGGGGCGGGCTCCGGCATCGGCAAGGCGACCGCCCTCCGCCTCGCGTCCGAGGGCGCGCGCGTGGTCGGCAGCGACATCTCCGCCGACCGTCTGGCGGCCCTGGTCGCGGAGAACCCGGAGCTGGACATCGTCACCGTCGCGGGCGACGTCTCCAGCGAGGACAACATCGCCGCGGTCCTGGAGGCCGCGGGCGGCAAAGTCGACGCCCTCGCCAACATCGCCGGCATCATGGACGGCTTCCTCCCGGCGGCCGAGGTCGACGACGCGACCTGGGACCGCGTGTTCCTCGTCAACGTCACCGCGATCATGCGGCTCACCCGCGCGGTCCTCCCGATCATGGTGGCGGCGGGCAGCGGCTCGATCGTGAACGTGTCCTCCGAGGCGGGCCTGCGCGGCTCGGCGGCGGGCGCGGCCTACACGGCCTCCAAGCACGCGGTCGTCGGCCTCACCAAGAGCACGAGCGTCTTCTACGCGCCCAACGGTGTTCGCACCAACGCGGTCGCGCCGGGCGGCGTCATCACGAATGTGGACGGCACCTTCAAGTCGCAGCTCGCCGGCGAGCGCCTCGGCCCGATCATGCAGACCAACGTGCCGCCGGTGGCCCACCCCGAGCAGCTCGCGGCCGCCATCACCTGGCTGCTGAGCGACGATTCCGCGAACATCTCCGGTGTCGTCCTGGCCTCCGACGGCGGCTGGTCGGCGATCTGAGCAGTGCCGCCTGACGCGCGGTAGCTGCGCGTCAGGCGGTGTTGCTCCTACGGTGGTGCCATGACAGACACCTCGATCATCGAAATCGCCGCCACGGCGCACCACCCCACCCCGGTCGACCGCCTGCAGCTCTCCGCCATCGTCCCCGACGGCTTCCGCGCCGTGCTCGACCTCGACCGCTACGTCGGCCAGGCCGTGGAGGCGCCGCTCGGCGACCTGATCAAGCTGCGCGCCTCCCAGCTCAACGGCTGCAGCTACTGCGTCGACCTGCACTCCGTCGACCTCCAGAACGGCGGCTACCCGACCCGCAAGGTGTTCGCCGTCTCCGCCTGGCGCGAGTCCCCCTGGTTCAGCCTGCGCGAGCGCACCGCGCTGGAGCTGACCGAGGCCGTCACCCTGCTCCCGGCGGGCGGCGTGAGCGAGGAGCTCTACGCGCGCTCAGTCGCCGAGTTCGGCGAGGTGGACCTGGCGAACCTGATCCTCGCGATCGGCACGATCAACCTGTGGAACCGCATCGCCGTCACCACGCACCAGCAGCCGCCCGCGCTCTGAGCAGAGGCTGGGTGCACGAAGGGCACGCGGTCGCCAGGAGGCGTCCGCGTGCCCTTCGCTACGTCGGTGGAGGTGGGTCAGCTCACGCCGAGCAGGTCGATCACGAAGATCAGCGTCTTGCCCGAGAGCGGGTGACCGCCGCCGGCCGGGCCGTAGGCGAGCGCCGGCGGGACGGTGAGCTTGCGACGGCCGCCGACCTTCATGCCGGGGATGCCGTCCTGCCAGCCCTTGATCAGGTTGTTGAGCGGGAAGTTGATGGACTGCCCGCGGCTCCACGAGGAGTCGAACTCCTCGCCCGACTCGTACTCGACGCCGAGGTAGTGCACGTCGACCTTGGAGCCGGGGGTCGCCTCCGGGCCGGAGCCCTCGACGATGTCCACGATCTCGAGGGTCGTGGGGGCCGGGCCCTCGGGGGCGTCGACTTCGGGCTTCTCATTGGTGTTCTCTGCCATGCACCCATCCAACCGGTGCAGGCCGTCCACGTCAAAAGTCTTGCAATCCGGGCGAGCCTGGGGGAAGCTAGACGCATAACTCGACGACCCGGGAGCGTTGCAGGCATTGCCGCACCACCGGGCGTCGAGTCTTTTAACGCCTCTTAACCGAAGACCTTCCCCGGGTTGAGGATGCCGAGCGGGTCGAAGACCGACTTGATCTTCACCTGCAGCTCGTAGGAGTCCGGTCCGAGCTCCTCCGCCAGCCAGCGGCGCTTCAGCACTCCGACGCCGTGCTCGCCGGTGAGCGTGCCGCCGAGCGCGACCGCGGTGCGGAACAGGTCGCCCGCGGCGTCCCAGACCTCCGGGCCGACCTCGCCCTCGGTGATGAAGTTCGGGTGCAGGTTGCCGTCGCCCGCGTGCGCGACGGTCGGGATGGCGATGCCGTAGCGCTCGCCGATCCGCTCGATCGCGTCGAACATCTCCGGCATCCGGGAGCGCGGCACCGCGACGTCCTCGATCAGCACTGTCCCGCCGGCGGCGAGCGCCGGATGGAACGCCCGGCGGATCGCGAGCAGCCGCTCGCCCTCCTCGGCGTCGGCGGCGACGCGCACCGTGCCGCCGGTCTCCGCGATCAGGGTGCTCGCCAGCGCGGCGTCCGCGGCGGCGGCCGGGCCGTCGAACTGCACGAGGAGGTACGCCGCTCCCCCGGTCGCGCCTAGGGCCTCCCGGATGGCCTGTTCGCCGAGGTGGGCGGAGATGGCCTCCAGCGACGGGCCGTCGAGCAGCTCCATGATCGCCGGGCGCAGGTGCGCGGCGGTCACCCGCGCGGCGGCGTCGGAGGCCGCGCGCACGTCCGCGAACAGCGCGCCGAGCGTCGTCGGCTCGCCCTGCGGTATCGGGAGGACGCGGACCGTCGCGCCGACGATCACGCCGAGCGTGCCCTCCGAGCCCACCAGCAGCGAGGTGAGGTCGTAGCCGGTGACGCCCTTGACGGTGCGGTGGCCGGTGCGCACGAAGCGCCCGTCGGCGAGCACGACGTCCAGGCCCAGCACGGCCTCCCGCGTCACGCCGTACTTGGCGCACCGCAGCCCGCCGGCGTTGGTGGCGATGTTCCCGCCCACGGTCGAGATCGCCTTGCTCGCCGGGTCGGGCGCGAAGAACAGCCCGAACGGCTCCAGCGCGGCGTTGAGGTCGCCGTTGACGACGCCCGGCTCGACGACCGCGAGCTGATCCTCCGTGGAGATCTCGAGGATGCGATCCATCCGCGCCACGCTCAGCACGAGGGAGCCGGCGGTCGCGTTCGCGCCTCCTGCCAGGCCCGTGCCGGCGCCGCGGGGCACGACCGGCACCCGGAACTCGGAGGCCGCGCGCATCGTCGCCTGGACGTGCTCCACCGTGCGGGCGTTCACGACGGCGAGCGGGAGCCCGTCCGCCACCCAGCCGGAGTGGTCGCCGCGCGCGGCGTCCAGGTGGGCGGGGTCGACCGACAGCACGTCGTCCGCGTCCTCGCCGAGCGCCGCCGTGAGCCAGTCGATGACATCCATGACCGTCATGCTATCGCCGGTCATACCCATGTCCGATTTCCGCTATCGGATGTCGGTGGCCCGTGTCAGGCTGGGAGACATGAGGAGCACCACGACGAAGCCGGGCGTCCGGGACACCGCGGGCGACCGGCTCGCCGACCCCGTCTTCGCGCAGCGCTACCGCGCGATGAGCGCCAGGGACGCGCGCTTCGACGGCCAGTTCATCACCGGCGTCCACTCCACCGGCATCTACTGCCGGCCGAGCTGCCCCGCCGTGACGCCGAAGGCCGACAACGTGACCTTCTATCTGACCGCCGCCGCCGCGCACGAGGCCGGCCTGCGGGCGTGCAAGCGCTGCCTCCCCGACGCCGTGCCCGGCTCGCCCGAGTGGAACGTCCGCGACGACCTCGCCGCGCGCGCCATGCGCCTCATCGCCGACGGCACCGTCGAGCGAGAGGGCGTGCCGGGGCTCGCCCACCGCCTCGGCTACACGCCGCGCCACCTCGGCCGGGTGCTCACCGCCGAGCTGGGCGCCGGGCCGCTCGCCCTCGCCCGGGCACACCGGGCGCAGACCGCGCGGCTGCTGCTGGCGGGCACGGACATGCCCGTCACCGATGTGGCGTTCGCCGCGGGCTTCTCCAGCGTGCGGCAGTTCAACGAGACGATGGCGGAGATCTACCATGTGACGCCTGGCGCGATCCGGGAGTCCGCGCGACGCCGGCCGGGGATCGTGCACGGGCCGATGGTGGCCGGCGCGACGGCCGGCGCGTCGCTGGCGCTGCGGCTGCCGGCGCGGGCTCCCTTCGACGGCGGCCGGGTGCTGGCGTTCCTGGGGGCGCGGGCGATCGAGGGCATGGAGGCCGCGGTGGCGGGGGCGGGCGAGTCCGGCATCGCGCCCTCCTACAGCCGCGCCCTCCGCCTGCCGCACGGCCCGGCCGCCATCCGCCTCACCCTGGCGGGCGACGCCGACTCCCCGGCGATCGAGTGCGAGGCGAGCCTCGCCGACATGGCCGACCTCGCCCCGCTGGTGGCGCGGGTCCGGCGCCTCCTCGACCTGGACGCCGACGCGGAGGCGATCGACACCGCACTCGCGGCCGACCCGGTGCTCGCGCCGGCCGTGGCCGCGGCGCCGGGGATGCGGGTCCCAGGAGCGGTCGACCCGGAGGAGATCCTGTTCCGCGCCCTGATCGGGCAGCAGGTGTCGGTGCCGGCCGCGCGCACCGCACTCGCCCGCCTCACCGCCGCGCTCGGGGAGCCCGTGGCGATCGGCGGCTTCACGCGGCTGTTCCCGACCGCGCAGGCGATCGCCGAGCACGGCAGGGAGGTGCTGCGCGGTCCGGGCAAGCGCATCGACGCGATCGTCGGCGCCGCCGCGGCGCTGGCGGACGGCTCGCTCGCGATCGACGTCGGCGAGTCCCGGTCCGAGCTGGAGGCCCGGCTGGTGGCGCTCCCCGGCATCGGCCCCTGGACCGCCGGCTACGTCGCCCTGCGCGTACTCGGCAGCCCGGACGTCCTGCTGACCGGCGACCTGGCGCTGCGGCAGGGGGCGGCGCGACTCGGGCTCCCGGCGGAGCCGCGCGAGCTCGCCGCCCGTGGGGCGCTCTGGTCGCCGTGGCGCAGCTACGCCGGGATGCACCTGTGGGAGAGCGCGCACGAGGCGCAGCGGGAGGCGAGGGAGCAGAGGGAGGCGCAGCGCGCGACGCGGCCGACCCGCCGCAGCCCCGCGGGCACCCGGGAAGCGTAGGATCGCCCCCACAGGGCCACCGTGACGGCCCGTGATGGATACCTGCATCTCGGTCGAGGAGGGAGCGCTCTCGTGCCCTCGATCACCGTCGTGATCCCCGCGCTCGACGACGCCGGGATGCTCGCCCGCTGCCTCACCGACCTCGCCGCGCAGCTCCGCCCGGCCGACGAGATCATCGTGGTGGACAACGGCAGCTCCGACGACACCGCGGCCGTCGCCCGTGCCGGAGGGGCGCGCGTGCTCGAGCAGCCGGTGCGCGGCATCTTCCCCGCGGCCGCCACCGGCTACGATGCCGCCACGACGGACATCGTCGCGCGTCTGGACGCCGACTCGCGGCCTCCCGTCGACTGGCTGCTGCACATCGAGGCCGAGTTCGTGGACGATCCGGCGATCGGCGTGCTGACCGGTCCCGGCGTCTTCTACGACGGCAGCACGTTCGTCGCAGGCCTCGGTCAGCTCCTCTACATCGGCGGCTACTTCTGGTCGATGGAGATCTGGCTCGGGCACCCGCCGATCTTCGGCTCCAACTTCGCCATGCGCCGGGAGGTCTGGCAGGAGGTCCGCGGGCGCGTGCACCGCGACCTGCGCGAGGTGCACGACGACCTGGACCTCGCCATCCACCTCGACCCCGGCGTGGTCGTGCGCTACGACGAGCGGCTGCTGGTCGGCATCTCGTCGCGGCCGTTCTCGACCTGGCGCGGCTTCGGACGGCGCATCCGTTGGGCGTTCGGCACGCTGCGCATGCACCTGCCGGAGGAGACGCCGTGGCGGCGCCGGGCGGCGCGGCGACGGTGGGAGGCGGAGCACACCGAGGAGGCTCCGGGCGCGATCGCCTGAGGCAGGGCGGGCGCCCGGGTTCTGCGCGTTGTGGGCGTTCCCCACGGCCGTCCCGGTTCGTGTCCGCGGGCTCCCGACCGATAGGTTGGACAGTGTGAGATTCTCGCACCTCAGCACCACCCCGGACTCGCACCCGCGCCTGGCGGCCGTCATCGGAGACGGCGCCCTCTTCCTCGACGAGCTCCTCGCCGACGCGCCCCGCGACCTCCAAGACCTCATCGAGCGCGGCGACGCGAGCCTGACGGAGGTGCGCGCCCTCGTGGACGATGCCGTCGCCGCCGGCGCCCCGCTCGTCCCCGTGCACGAGCTGCGGCACGCCTCCGCCGTGCTGCGCCCGCCGCAGGTGATCGCGATCGGCGCCAACTACGCCGCGCACGCCTCCGAGCTGAAGCTGCGCAGCGAGAAGGCGGCGACCGTCTTCTCGCTCTGGCCGAACTCGCTCGCCGGCCACGGCGGCACCACCAGCTGGCCGGAGGACCTCACGACCCAGGTCGACTACGAGGCCGAGCTCGGCGTCATCATCGGCAAGCCCGCGCGCAACGTCTCGGTGCGCGACGCCCTCGACTACGTGTGGGGCTACACCGTGGTCAACGACATCACCGCGCGCGACCTCCAGTTCTCCGAGGCGCAGTGGTCGCGGTGCAAGTCGTTCGACGGCTTCACCCCCAACGGCCCGGTGGTCGTCACGGCCGACGAGGTCGCCGACCCGCAGGACCTCTGGCTCACGACGAACGTGGACGGCGCCATCCTGCAGGACGCCTCCACGGCCGACATGGTGCGCTCGGTGGCCGAGATCATCGAGTTCCTGTCGCGGTCGGCCACGATCCAGCCCGGCACGCTCATCTCCACCGGCAGCCCGGGCGGCGCCGGCTACTCGCGCACTCCCCCGGTGTTCCTGCGCGACCGCTCGACGGTCACGGTCTCGATCGGCGGGATCGGGTACCTGACGACGTACTGCCGGGTCAACTGAGGCCGGGCTCCAGCCGTCAACCAAGCTGGCGTCCCGCCAATACATGCATTGCACGCATTAGTCGGCGCTGTCGGCTAGCGTGAGTGCATGTCGATCGGCGAGCGGCGGCCAGGAGTCTCGGGCGGAGACGACGAGGCGGCCCGCCTCGACGCGGTCCTGCCGGATATCGACTGGTCGATCGCTCCCGTCGGCGCGACGTTCTCGACCTTCCGCGCGCCCAGCGGCGAGCTCGCCGTGGTCGCGCTCGGCGACCCCGCCGACCCGCGCGTCGTGCTGGTGCCCGGCGCCACCGGCTCGAAGGAGGACTTCTACCTCCTCGCGCCGATCCTGGCGGCGGCCGGCTACTACGTGCAGAGCTTCGACCTGGCCGGCCAGTACGAGTCGGCATCGGCGGGCCCGCCGGCGGGAGGCCACTACACCTACGACCTGCTGGTGGCCGACTTCGTGGCGTTCCTGCGCGACGGCGGCCCCGCGCACGTCCTCGGTTACTCGTTCGCCGGCATCCTCGCCGAGCTCGCGCTCGTGCGGCATCCGGAGCTGTTCCGCACGCTGACGCTGCTGACCTCGCCGCCGGAGCCGGGCCAGGCCTTCCGGAGCGTCCGCGTCATCGGCTGGCTGAGCTGGTTCCTGGGCGGCCGCCAGGGCGCCGGGCTGATGATCTGGGGCATCGTCACCAACAAGAACAAGGTCGGCCCGACCCGCCTGGCGTTCGTCCACTCCCGGTTCGCTCTCACCCGGAGGTCGAGCGTGGATGACATCGTCGGGCTGATGAAGCGGGTGCCCGACGTGCGCGAGCGCATCGCCGCGATCGGCCTCCCCGTGCTGGTCGCGACCGGCGACCACGACCTGTGGCCGACCCACCTGCACGCCGCGAACGCGGAGGCGCTGGGCGCGCGGCTCGCCGTCTACCGCACCGGGCACAGCCCGTGTGAGACGGCCCCCAACCAGCTCGGCCGCGACATGATCGCCCTCTTCCGCTCCGCCCACTGACGCCGAGGGGCACGTAAACGCCCCTAAAACGGCGTTTTAGGGGCGTCTACGTGCCCTTCGACAGAAGGCGGGAGCGTTACTCGCGGGACTTTTCGGCGGCCTCGATGGCCTCGGCCTCGACGATCGGGATGGAGGTGGTGATCGCCTCGAGGCCGCTCAGGCGGGCCGGGGACAGCAGCCGCATGACCTCCTCGCGGCTCATCAGCTTGGCCTCCACGACCAGGTCGGCGACGTTGTGGCCGGTCAGCAGCGCGGACTTCGCGAGCGCGGCCGCGGCGGCGTAGCCGATGTGCGGGGTGAGCGCGGTGATGACGCCGACCGACGAGCCGACCATCGCACCGAGGCGCTCCTCGTTGGCGGTGATGCCGTCGACGCAGTTGACGCGCAGCGTGTGGAAGGCCTGCGCCATCCAGGTGATGCTCTGCAGCAGCGAGTGGGCGATCACCGGCTCGAACGCGTTGAGCTGGAGCTGGCCGCCCTCCGCCGCCATCGTCACGGTGACGTCGGCGCCGGCCACGGAGAACGCGACCTGGTTGACGACCTCCGGGATGACGGGGTTGACCTTGCCCGGCATGATCGACGACCCGGCCTGGCGCGGCGGGAGGTTGATCTCGCCGAGGCCCGCCTGCGGGCCGGACGACAGCAGCCGCAGGTCGTTGCAGATCTTCGACAACTTGATGGCACTGCGCTTGAGCGAGCCGGAGAACGACATGAAGGCGCCGGCGTCGCTGGTCGACTCGATCAGGTCGGGGGCGGTCTCCAGGTTGAGGCCGGTGATCAGGTTGAGGTGCTTGACCGCCGAGGCCGCGTAGCCGGGGTCGGCGGTGATGCCGGTGCCGATCGCGGTCGCGCCCAGGTTGATCTCGGCGAGCAGCCACTTGGTCTCGGTGAGCCGGGCGTGGTCCTCGGTGAGGGTGGTGGCGAAGCCGTGGAACTCCTGGCCGAGCGTCATCGGAACGGCGTCCTGCAGCTGGGTGCGGCCGACCTTGAGGATGTGGCGGAACTCCCGGCCCTTGGCGGCGAAGGCGTCGCGCAGCAGCGCGAGCTCGTCGAGCAGGTGACCGAGCGAGAAGGTCAGGCCGATCTTGATCGCGGTCGGGTACGTGTCGTTGGTGCTCTGACTGCGGTTCACGTCGTCGATCGGGGACATGAACGCGTAGTCGCCCTTGGGGCGGCCGTCGAGCTCCAGCGCGATGTTGGCGATGACCTCGTTCGCGTTCATGTTCGTGGAGGTGCCCGCACCACCCTGCATGACACCGACCACGAACTGGTCGTGGTACTTGCCGTCGATGATGAGCTGGCAGGCCCGGTCGATGAGGTCGGCCTTGTGCTTCTCCAGCACGCCGATCTCGACGTTGGCGCGCGCCGCGGCCTGCTTGACGGCGGCGAGGGCGACGATCAGGTCCGGGTAGACGGAGATGGGCCGCTTGGCGATCGGGAAGTTCTCGAGGGCGCGTGAGGTGTGGACGCCCCAGTAGGCGTCGGCCGGGATCTCCCGGCTGCCGAGCGAGTCGGTCTCGATGCGGGTGGGCCGGCCCTCGGCGCTGGGGGTCGGGACGTCGGACACGTTCTCGGACGCGTCGACGACGGTGCTGTCGATGACGGGGATCGGGTGAGTCTTCGGTTCGTCCATCGTTGCTGTGGAATCCACGCTTGGCTCCATTGCCTCTCGTTGTGCGTTGGCGTTTGTGGGGGGTGCCGGCCGTTCGTGGCGCCCGGCACAGCCGAGCCTACCCCTGGTGACTGCACGGGTGATGGACACATCGTCCGGTATCCCGGACACCGTTCGACAGCCTGTCGAGCCGGTCTCCGCTCAGCCGAGTTTGCGCAGCAATCCGCGCGCGAACCGGTCCTTGCCCTCGGTGTACGGCGGGTAGATCAGCTGCAGGGTGTCGGGCGCGAGCGCCTTCGTCAGCACGGCCTTCTCGTGGCTGAAGGTCTCCAGCGACCGGCGGCCGTGGTACGCGCCGGAGCCGCTCTCCCCCACTCCGCCGAACGGCAGGCCGCCGACCGCGAGGTGTGCCGCGGGAACGCCGAAGCCGACCGCCCCGGAGCTGGTCTCGGTGAGGATGCGCCGCCGCACGTCGCGGCGCTCGCTGAAGACGTAGAGGGCCAGCGGCTTGTCGCCGGAGCGGATGAACGCGATGGCGTCGTCCAGCCCGTCGACGGCGACGATCGGGAGCACAGGGCCGAAGACCTCCTCACCCATGACGGCGGAGTCACGCGGCACGTTCACGAGCACGGTCGGGGCGAGGTAGCGGGAGGCCGCGTCCGACGCGCCGCCGACCGCGGCCGTCCCCGAGCCGAGCAGCCCGGTGAGCCGTTCGAAGTGGCGGTCGTCGATGATCCTCCCGTAGTCGGGGCTCTGCGCCGGGTCGTCGCCGTAGAGCGAGCGCACGGCGTTCGCGAGCTCGACGGCGAGCCGCTCGGAGACGGCCTTCGTGGCCAGGATGTAGTCGGGCGCGACGCAGGTCTGACCCGCGTTCATGAACTTGCCCCACGCGAGTCGGCGCGCCGTCGCCGCCAGGTCGACGGAGTCGTCCACGTACACCGGGGACTTGCCGCCGAGCTCCAGGGTCACCGGGGTCAGGTGCTCGGCCGCCGCGGCGGCGACGATGCGGCCGACGCGGCCGTTGCCGGTGAAGAAGATGTGGTCCCAGCGCTGGGCGAGCAGCTCCGTGGTCTCCGCCACACCGCCCTCCACCACGACCACGGCCGACCTGTCCAGGTACTGCGGGACGAGCCGTGCCATCGCCGCGGAGGTGGCCGGCGCGAGCTCGCTCGGCTTCAGCACGACGGCGTTCCCCGCGGCCAGCGCGCCGACGACCGGCGCCAGCAGCAGCTGCACCGGGTAGTTCCAGGGAGCGATCACGAGCACGACGCCGACCGGCTCCAGTACGACCCTGGCCTTCGCGGGCATCAGGGCGCCGGGCACGGAGACGCGTCGGGGCCGCAGCCAGCGCCGGAGGTTGCGGCGCATGTGGTCGATCTCGCCGACGACGAAACCGACCTCGGCGATCTGCGACTCGGTCGGGTTCTTGGCGAGGTCCTCCAGCAGGGCGTCCTCGAACTCGGCCGCGCGCTCGGTGAGCATCCGGCGAAGGGCGGCGAGCTGGGCGAGCCGCCAGGAGAGCGGCTTGGTGCGGCCGCTGTCGAACGTGGCACGCAGGGTCGCGACGGTGTGCGGGATGCTGTCGCCGGCGACACTGCCGGACGTGAGCGTTGACTCCGAAGTCATGCGCCCATCATCACACGCGCGGCGATCACACGCGCGGCCGGTACTCCAGGTCGTAGATCGCGTGTCCGAGCCGCTCGCCGCGGCGCTCGAACTTGGTCACCGGCCGGTCGTCGGGCCGCGGGATGAACCCGCCGGCGCCGGCGACGTTCACCAGAGCGGGCTCGGCGTCCAGCACCTCGATCATGTGCTCGGCGTACGGCTCCCAGTCCGTCGCGAGCCGGAGCACGCCGCTGGGCTTCAGCGCCGCCACGATGATCCGGACGACGTCGGGCTGCACCAGGCGGCGCCGGTGGTGGCGGGCCTTCGGCCACGGGTCGGGGAAGAAGATGAGCACCTCGTCGACGCTCGCGGCGCCGAGCCCCCGCTCGAACACCTCCACCGCGTCGTGCCGGATGACCCGGACGTTCGTCAGCCCCTGCTCGTGCGCGGCGGCGAGCACGCGCCCGACACCGGCGCCGTGCACCTCCACGCCGAGGAAGTCGTTCTCGGGATGCCGTGCGGCCAGGGCGAGGAGGTTCTCGCCGTTGCCGAAGCCGATCTCGACCACCCGCGGCGCCGAGCGCCCGAAGATCGCATCGAGGTCGAGCGGCGAGCCGTCGAAGTCGACGCCGAAGACCGGCCAGAACTCGTCGATCGCCCGACGCTGGGCTTCGGTCTTCCTGCCGCGGATGACGAAGCTGTGCGGCCTGACGAGGGGGGACGGTTCCATCCCTCCATTCTCGCAGGCCGCGCGAGGGGCACCGGTCAGAGGTGGGCGCCCACGTAGTGCCACGGCAGGAACGCCAGCCCGAAGCCCACGCCGAGCACCGCGATCAGCAGCCCGATCAGGATGCCTGCGAGCAGGACGGCGTTGAGCACGATCCCCCAGATCGCGAAGGTGCGGCCCTGCGGCTCGCGGCTGAGCGCGAGCACGCCGAGCACGAGGCCGGCGATCGGGGCGAGGAAGGTCCAGCTGAAGACGATGGACGCGAGGCCGAGCGCGAAGCTCGTGACGCTGAGCGTGCGGGCCGGGGCGGCCTGGTACGGGTTCGGTGAGGTGCCGGTGGATGTCATGGATCCAGTCAAGCGATCCGGGCGGCCCGCGCACATCCGGGTAACCCCCGGTTGCGGTCAGGGGTTACCCGGGATGTGGAGCTCAGCAGGCTCAGTGCGGCAGCAGCGCCTCGATCGGGCCGCGCGCGAAGTACACCAGGAAGCCGGCCGCGACGATCCAGAGCAGCGGGCTGATCTCGCGCGCCTTGCCGGACAGCGAGCGCACCAGCACCCACGAGATGAAGCCGACGCCGATGCCGTTCGCGATCGAGTAGGTCAGCGGCATGACGATGATCGTCAGGAACACCGGGAGCGTGCTGGAGAACTCGTGGAAGTCGATGTGGCGGATCTGCACCACCATCAGCGCGCCGACGATGACCAGCGCCGCTGCGGCGACCTCGCTCGGGACGACGCTCGTGAGCGGCGTGAAGAACATGGCCAACAGGAACAGCACACCGGTGATGACGCTCGCGAACCCGGTCTTCGCGCCCTCGCCGATGCCGGAGGCCGACTCGACGAACACCGTGTTGGAGGACGCGGACGTTCCACCGCCGACGACCGCGCCGACACCCTCCACGATGAGCGCGGACTGCAGGCGCGGGAAGGTGCCGTCCTCGTTGGCCAGGCCGGCGCTGCGGGCGAGGCCCGTCATCGAGCCCATCGCGTCGAAGAAGTTCGTGAAGACGAGCGTGAAGACGAGCATGATGGCCGCGAGGCCGCCGATGCGTGTGAACGAGCCGAACAGGTCGAACTGCCCGACGAGGCCGAGGTTCGGCACGGACACGAACGAGGTCGGCAGCTGCGGGACGGAGAGGTTCCAGCCGTCCGGGTTCTTCGCGGACGAGCCGAGGTGGAAGATCGCCTCGATGACGATGGCGACGACCGTCGCCGCGACGATGCCGATGAGCAGCGCGCCCTTCACCTTGCGCGCCATGAGCACGCCCATGATCACCAGGGCGACCAGGAACACCAGGGTGGGGAGGGTCGCGATGGACCCGGCCTCCCCGAGCTGCACGGGCGGTGATGCCGACTTGGTGCTGCGCACGAAGCCGCTGTCGACGAAGCCGATGAAGGCGATGAAGAGGCCGATGCCGACTGTGATCGCCGTCTTGAGCTGCGGCGGCACCGCGTTGAAGATCAGGCGGCGCAGGCCCGTCGCCGCCAGCAGCACGATGATCAGTCCGTTGATGACGACGAGGCCCATCGCGTCCTGCCAGGTGAGCACCTTGACGACGTTCACCGCGAGGAAGGAGTTGATGCCGAGGCCGGCCGCGAACGCGAACGGCAGCCGGGCGACCAGGCCGAACAGCACGGTCATGACACCGGCGCTCAGGGCGGTGACGGCCCCGACCTGGTCGAAGCCCAGCGAGTGCCCCGACACGTCGGGCGTCGAGCTCAGGATGATCGGGTTGAGGATGACGATGTACGCCATCGTGACGAAGGTCAGCAGGCCGCCGCGGATCTCCGTGGCCCACGTCGTGCCGCGGGACGTGATCTCGAAGAACCGGTCCAGGCGCCCCGTGACGGTGGGCTTGGGCGTCGAAG
Source organism: Leifsonia sp. NPDC056824 (assembly GCF_042789575.1). Lineage (NCBI taxonomy): Bacteria > Bacillati > Actinomycetota > Actinomycetes > Micrococcales > Microbacteriaceae > Leifsonia > Leifsonia sp. NPDC056824. The sequence goes on from NZ_JBHUAV010000004.1 coordinate 160,636, forward strand.
TCGAAGCGGAAATGGTGGTCTCCCGTAGTATCGGTGGGGTTTGGTTCGAGGCGCATTCGAAGCGATGTCACAGCGCCGTACCAGCCTAATTCCCTTCGCGACACGATAAGGACACGCATGGCTCTGCCCTGGAAGCTGCACGGCGACGGAAAGAAGGTCGGAGCGCGGGAGGTCGTGCTCCCCGGCGAGCGGCTGACCTGGCCGCGGACGATCGGGCTCGGCGCCCAGCACGTCGTCGCGATGTTCGGCGCGACCTTCCTGGTGCCGCTGCTCACCGGCTTCCCGCCGAGCACCACGCTGCTGTTCTCCGGCGTCGGAACCATGCTGTTCCTGCTGATCACGCGCAACAAGCTGCCCAGCTACCTGGGCTCCTCGTTCGCGTTCATCGTGCCGATCGTCGCGGCGACGAAGGCGCACGGGATGCCGTCCGCGCTGTTCGGCATCGTCGTCACCGGCCTCCTGCTCGCCGTCGTCGGCCTGATCGTGGTCGCCACCGGCACGAAGTGGATCGACGGGCTGATGCCGCCGATCGTCGCCGGAGCGATCGTGGCGCTGATCGGGTTCAACCTCGCGCCCGCGGCGAAGAACAACTTCATGCAGGCGCCGGTCACGGCGCTCGTCACGCTCGCGGCGGTCATCCTCTGCACGGTGCTGTTCAAGGGGATGCTCGGGCGGCTCTCGATCTTCCTCGGCGTCGTCGTCGGCTACGTCTTCGCCGCGCTCGCCGGCCAGGTCGACTTCAGCAAGATCGACAAGGCGGCGTGGATCGGCCTCCCGCAGTTCACGTTCCCGGCCAACCCGTTCACCGACGCGGCGTCGACCTGGGGCATCCTCCCGGCGTTCCTCCCGGTCGTGCTCGTGCTGATCGCCGAGAACGTCGGCCACATCCGGGGTGTCGCACAGCTCACGAACCCTGCCGTCAACAAGCTCACCGGGCGCGCGCTGTTCGCCGACGGGCTCGCGACGACGATCGCCGGCTTTTTCGGCGGCTCCGGCACGACCACCTACGGCGAGAACATCGGCGTCATGGCCGCGACCCGCGTCTACTCGACGGCCGCGTACTGGGTCGCCGGCATCGTCGCCGTGCTGCTCGGCCTCTCCCCCAAGGTCGGCGCGGTCATCAACACCATCCCCGCCGGAGTCCTCGGCGGCGTGACGACCGCGCTGTACGGCCTCATCGGCGTGATCGGCGTGAAGATCTGGCTGGACAACAAGGTCGACTTCTCCAAGCCGGTCAACCAGTTCACGGCGGCGACAGCGCTCATCATCGGCATCGGCGACTTCACGCTGAACTTCGGCCAGCTCACGTTCAACGGGATCGCGCTCGGCGCCATCGCCGCGATCGTGGTGTACCACGTCATGAACTCGATCGCGAAGGTGCGCGGAACGGCCTAGCCCCGTCCAGCGGACGCCGGCCGCCCACCATTCCCGGCGTGCTAAATCTGAAATTGCACACTCCCTGGGATCTATCCTAAGCTGAAAAATGTCAGCCTGGTCGATCCCAGAGGAGTGCCATGTCCACAACGCTGTCCGCAACCGAGGCGCACGCCGGCGCTCCGCTCCCCGAGACCATGACGGCCGTCGTCGTCCACGGCCCGGAGGACTACCGACTCGAGACCGTTCCTGTGCCGCGGCCCGGCGCCGGCGAGCTGCTGCTTCGCGTGGAGGCCGTCGGCGTGTGCGCGTCCGACCTCAAGTGCTACCACGGCGCCGCCAAGTTCTGGGGCGACGAGAACCGGCCGGCCTGGGCGGAGACGGGCCGCATCCCCGGTCACGAGTTCGTCGGCCGCGTCGTCGCGGGCGATCCGGCAGCGCTCGCCCACCGCGGACTCGCCCTCGGCGGCCGCGTCGCGTGCGAGCAGATCGTCCCCTGCGGCGAGTGCCGGTACTGCGAGCGCGGCCAGTACTGGATGTGCGCCCCGCACGCGATGTTCGGCTTCAAGGAGTTCGACGGCGCGATGGCCGAGTACGCGCTCGTACCCGAGCGCGCGCTGACGCATCCGGTGTCCGCCGACCTCGCGCCGCAGCACGCGGCGTACGCCGAGCCGCTCTCCTGCGCCATGCACGCGGTGGAGCGCGCCGACGTGAAGTTCGGCGACGTGGTCGTGATCGCGGGAGCGGGCCCGATCGGCCTCGGCGCCATCGCCGGCGTGCGCCAGAAGAACCCGCTGACGGTCATCGCGCTCGACATGAGCGACGACAAGCTGGAGCTCGCCCGCAAGTGCGGCGCGGACCTCACGATCAACATCACGACGGAGGACGCCGTGGCCCGCGTCAAGGAGCTCACCGGCGGCTACGGCGCCGACGTCTACATCGAGGCGACCGGCCACCCCTCGGCGGTCGGCCAGGGCCTCAACCTCCTGCGCAAGCTCGGCACCTACGTGGAGTACTCGGTCTTCGGCTCCGACGTGACGGTCGACTGGTCGATCATCAGCGACGACAAGGAGCTCGACGTGCGGGGCGCCCATCTGGGGCCTGGCTGCTGGCCCGCCGCGATCAAGCTACTCGAGTCCCGCGTGCTGCCGATGGACGAGATCTGCACGCACCAGTTCCCGCTCGACGGGTTCCAGAGCGCACTAGACCTGGTCGGCGACACCGCTGGCGCGTCCATCAAGGTCACCATCCTGCCCTGAGGCAGCCGACCCGACGACCACCGGAGTTTCTGATGACCACCACAGCCCCCGTCCGCGAGACCTTCCTCGACCGGATCGGCATCCCCCATCCCCTGCGCTGGGGGTTCCTCGGCGTCCTCGTCTTCATGACGGGCAACGGGGTCGAGTCCAACTTCCTCTCCCCGCACATGACGCACGCGCTCGGCGAGGACAAATTCGCCATCGTCGCGCAGATCATCGCCATGTACAGCCTGGCCGTCCTGATCGCGTCCTACCTGTCCGGCGCGCTCGCCGACCTGTGGGGTCCGCGGCGGGTGATGACGCTCGGCATGATCCTGTGGATCGTGTTCGAGGGCGCGTTCCTGTTCTCGCTCTCGATCGAGAGCGTCCCGCTGCTGTTCGTCAGCTACTTCCTGCGCGGCTTCGGCTTCCCGTTCTTCGCGTTCGCGTTCCTGGTCTGGATCAACCAGATCGTGCCGAAGAAGCGCAACGGCACCGCGGTCGGCTGGTTCTACGTGATGTTCACCGGCGGGCTGCCCACCCTCGGCTCGCTGTTCGCGGTCTTCGCGATCCCGGCGTTCGGCGGAGGCGCGGGTGGCGAGACGTACACGATGGTCGCCTCGGCGGCGCTCGTGCTCGTCGGCTGGGCGATCGCCCGCTTCGGCGTTCGTGAGCCGCACGGGAAGCGGCGGCTCGCCCCGGCGACCGACTCGGCGGCGCGCGTGCTGACCTCGGGGATCGTGCTCACCGCCCGCAATCCGAGGGTGCTGATGGGCTTCCTCATCCGCCTGATCAACACCGCTCCGGAGTTCGGGATGTTCATCGTCCTGCCTGCGGTCATGGCCGACCAGCTCGGCTGGGGGCAGAGCCGCTGGCTGATCATGACGGTGGTGATCTTCGCGGGCAACATCGCCTTCAACGCGGTGTTCGGCGCGATCGGCGACCGGATGGGCTGGGGCAGGACGGTCCGCTGGTTCGGCATCGTCGGCTCGTCCATCGGCCTCCTGCTGTGGTGGTACGTGCCGCACTGGGTGCCGGCCGGCAGCGACTGGGGCTTCGTCGTCGCGACGATCGCGGGCACGGTCTTCGGCATCATGCTCGCAGGCTTCGTCCCGATGGGAGCGATCATGCCGGCGCTCGCCCCGAAGCAGAAGGGCGCCGCGATGGCCATGTACACGACCGCGGCCGGTGGGGCGACCTTCCTCGGCAGCGGCGTGGTCGCCCTGGTGTTCCCGCTCGCCGGCGCGGTCGGCGTGGTGTGGGCGTTCGTCGCGCTGTACGCCTGCGCGTTCGTGATGATCGGCTTCCTGAAGGTGAATCAGCACGCCGAGGACGAGCCGACGGCCGAGCCGGAGCTGGAGGGCGTCCGATGACCCGCATCGCCGACGTCCCCGCCGACTTCGCGGAGGACCAGCTCGATGGCTTCGTCGCGCTCTACGGGGACCGGCTGCGCCGCGTCGCCGGCGGCGTGGTCGCCCGGGCAGCCGGTCAGCCGACCGTCGCCGTGGTGGTCGGCGGCGGCTCCGGCCACTACCCGGCCTTCGCGGGGCTCGTCGGCCCGGGATTCGCCACGGGCGCCGTCGTCGGCAACATCTTCACCTCGCCGTCCGCGGCGCATGTGTACTCCGTCGCGAAGGCCGCGCACCGCGGCCGCGGTGTCGTCCTGGCGTTCGGCAACTATGCCGGCGACGTGATGAACTTCGGGATCGCCGCCGACCGGCTGCGTGCCGAGGGCATCGACACCCGCATCGTGCTGGTGACCGACGACGTGGCGTCCACTCCCGCCGAGGACGACCGCCGCGGGATCGCGGGCGACTTCGTGGTGTTCAAGGCGCTCGGCGCCGCCGCGGCCGCCGGGCTCGACCTCGACGCCGTGGAGCGCGCGGGCCGGGCGGCCAACGCCGCGACGCGCACGCTCGGCGTCGCGTTCTCCGGCTGCACCATGCCCGGTGCGCGCGCGCCGCTCTTCCAGGTGCAGCCGGGGATGCTCGGGCTCGGCCTCGGCATCCACGGCGAGCCCGGAATCCGGGACGTCGCGATGCCGACCGCCACCGGCCTGGCGGAGCTTCTCGTGGCCGGCGTGCTGGAGGCCGCCCCGCGCCCCGGCCCTGCGCGGGTCGCCGCGATCCTCAACGGCCTCGGCACCACCAAGTACGAGGAGCTTTTCCTGCTCTGGGCGCGGGCGCTCCCGTTGCTGGAGGCCGCCGGGCTGGAGGTGGTCGAGCCCGAGGTCGGCGAGCTCGTCACGAGCCTCGACATGGGCGGCTGCTCGCTGACGCTCACCTGGCTGGACGACGAGCTGGAGCCGCTCTGGCGGGCGGACGCGTACGCCCCGGCGTACCGGAAGCAGGCCGCTGCCCTCGCGGCCACCCTGGCGTCCGGCGTCGAGGCGGAGGACGCGGTCGTGGACGACACCCAGGCCTTCGTCCCGCCCTCCCCTGCCTCGACGGCCCTGGCGGCGCGCGTCGCGGCGGCGGCCGGGCTCGTACGCGAGCTGCTGCGCGAGCGGGAGGACGAGCTCGGGGCGATCGACGCGGTGGCGGGCGACGGCGACCACGGCCGCGGCATGCTGCGCGGCGCCGAGGCGGCCACGGTCGCGATCGAGCGGGCGGTCGAGCGCGGTGCGGGAGCCGGCGCGGTGCTCGCCGCCGGCGGGCGTGCCTGGGCCGAGCAGGCCGGGGGCACCTCCGGCGTGCTCTGGGGCGCGGCGCTGGAGGCCGCCGGCGCGACGTTCGACGACACCGCGACCGCGTTCGCCGACGACAGTGCGAGCACGGCGATCGCCGCCTTCACCGCGGCGATCCTCGACCTCGGCCGCGCGGAGCCCGGCGACAAGACGCTCGTGGACGCGCTGCTGCCGTTCCGCGACGCGCTGGCCGCCCGGATCGCCGCCCGCGTGCCGCTGGCGGACGCGTGGCGGGACGCGGCGCTGGTCGCGTCCGACGCAGCCGCGGCGACCGCCGCGCTGCGGCCGAAGCGGGGCCGTGCGCGCCCGCTCGCCGACAAGTCCGTGGGGACGCCGGACGCCGGCGCGACCTCCCTCGCCCTGATCGTGACCGCGCTGGGCGAGCTGCCGGCGCGCCCGACCGACCACAACCTGACGAACCAGCACCGGACCGAAAGGACGACACCATGACCGCACTGCGCGTCGTGATCGGCAGCGATGACGCCGGCTTCAGGCTCAAGGAGATCCTCCGCGACGACCTGGAGGCCCATCCCCTCGTCGCCTCGCTCGTCGATGTCGGGGTCGACGCCGACGGCCACACCGCCTACCCGGCGGTCGCGTCGGCCGCCGCCGAGCTGGTCGCGTCCGGTGAGGCCGACCGCGCGCTGCTGGTGTGCGGCACCGGGCTCGGCATGGCCATCGCGGCGAACAAGATCCCGGGCATCCGCGCCGTCACCGCCCACGACTCCTACTCGGTCGAGCGGGCGGTGCTCTCCAACGACGCCCAGGTGCTCTGCCTCGGGCAGCGGGTGATCGGCACCGAGCTGGCCCGTCGCCTCGTGAAGGAGTGGCTGACCTACCGGTTCGACACCTCCAGTCCGTCGGCGCGCAAGGTCGAGCTGATCGGGGAGCTCGAGCGGTGAGCGGGGCGTTCGAGGGACGCATTGCGATCGTCACCGGCGCCGCGAGCGGCATCGGTCTCGCCGTCGCGGGCTGGTTCGCCGAGCGCGGCGCCACGGTGGCGGGTGTCGACCGGGACGAGCGGGTCGCCGACCTGCTCGCCGGGCTGCCGGGAGCGGGGCACCTGCCGGTCGTCGCCGACCTGACCGAACCGGGAGCAGCGGAGGCCGCCGTCGCGCGCATCCAGGCGGAGGCCGGCCCCCCGCACATCCTGGTCAACTCCGCCGGCATCGCCCGGCTCTCCCCCGCGCTCGCGACGACGGCCGCCGACTGGGACAGCACGCTGGCGGTCAACCTCACGGCGAGCTTCCGGATGGCGCAGGCCGTCGGCGCGCGGATGGTGCCCGCCGGCTTCGGCCGCATCGTCAACCTGGCGTCGCAGGCGAGCGTCGTCGGCCTGGACGAGCACGTCGCCTACTGCGCGAGCAAGGCGGGGCTGCTCGGGATGACCCGCGTGCTGTCGCTGGAGTGGGCGCCGCACGGCGTCACCGTCAACGCCGTCTCGCCGACCGTGGTGGAGACCCCGCTCGGCAGGGAGGCCTGGAAGGGAGCGAAGGGCGCCGAGCTGCGCGGGCGCATCCCGGCCCGGCGCTTCGCCCAGCCGGAAGAGGTCGCCGCGCTGATCGGCTACCTGGCGTCCGACGAGGCGGGCATGGTCACCGGCGAGAACATCCTGATCGACGGCGGCTACTCCTCCATCTGACCCGTGGAGAGTGTGAGTTTTGGAGGACAGATGGCCAGAGCGGTTGCCGTCGACACGGCGCAGCTGACGGCGGGTGCGAAAGCACTGAAGGAGGCCTCGACCGGTTCTCGTCCGTCGGCGGACGAGTCCGACGGGTTCGGCTCAGCGGTGGCGCGAGGTGCGGTGAGCCGGTTCGAGGGGTACTGGGTCCGCGGGCAGTCGACGGTCGACGAACTGGTCACCGGGTTGGCAGGCGCGCTCTCCCAGGCGGCGGATTCCTATCAGCGCCGGGACGCTGAGGACGCCGAGGCGTTGCGGAAAGACAGGGCCGGGTTCTATGGGTTCTAGGTGGGCGGATTGGTCGCCGGTCGGGTTCGAGACGGACCCGACGCCGGGTGACCGGGAGCTGGTGGAGGCATTGGTCGTCCACCTGGATAAGTGGTCCGGCCGGCTGGAGGGGCAGTCGAAGGCGGCGCGCACGGTGCTGGACACGAACCTCGGGGCGGCGTCGTGGTCGGGACTGGCCGCGGAGGTGTTCTCGGACCGGTTGCGTGCGCTGACGGCCGCGGCGCTGAAGGCGGCCGAGCAGCACAATGCGGGTGCGGTAGCGGCGAAGGCGTGGTCGATGGCGCTCGAGTACACGCAGGGCGAGGCGGACCGGGCGTTGCAGGACGCCGAGGACGCGTTGGCGGACCTGGATACCGCGGAGGCGTCGGTGGTGGGGTTGGGCGCCGAGCAGGCTGCACTGCTGTCGGCGTTGCGCGCGCTGGAGAAGGCCTACAACTCGCCCGAGAAGCCGCCGCCGGGCTCGTCGGCGCCCGCGCATGTGGATGTGACGAGTGCTCGCCGACGGGAGCAGGACGCGAGCGAGAAGCTGGCGACGGCGCGCTTGACGATCCGAGACGCGCAGGAACGGCTGGACGACGCGAAGCGGCGGGCCGAGCGGGCGAAGCAGGACTACGCCGCAGCCGAGAGGACGTTCGCCAAGAAGCTGGACGACGCGTTGCACGGCGCCCTGGCCCCGACGCCGCAGCCGGAGCTGAAGGCTTTCGCGTCGATCGTCGGCAAGCTGTCCGGCATCCCTGCCTCGGCGAGCGTGAACGCGTCGCTGATGGACATGTTGCAGCGGTTGACTCCGGAGGAGCTGACGGTGCTCGTGGCGGAGGACCCCGACCTGGTGCAGGAGTTCTGGCGGCATCCGCCGTCGCCGGACAAGGTCGCGAAATGGTGGTCGGGCCTCGGCGAGGAGGCGAAGGAGGCGTTCCAGACGGCGGCGCCGGGGGTCCTGGGGAACCTGGCGGGGTTGCCGTACGCGGTGAGGCATCGGTGCAATCTGAACGTCTATCTGACCGTCAAGGACAGTCCAGGCCACACTCCGGAGCAGCAGAAGGTGCTCGACGCGCTCAAGAAGGTTCTCGCGGACCCGTCGGCTTCGCTGGTCTGTCTCAACCTGAATGCGCGTGTGCCCATGGTCGCGATCGGGTACGGCGATCTTGACACGGCTGACACGGTGACCTGGGCGGCGCCCGGGATGAATTCTGACGCAACGGACGCGACCGAGAGCTGGTCGCGTGCCGCTGTGAACTTGTACGAGGAGCAAAACCGCGTTGACCGTGGCCGCTCGCACGCTGTGGTGGGTTGGCTGGGGTATGACACTCCGGCTCTGGTGAGCGTGAACACTCCGGCGCTGGCGCAGGACGGGTCGTGGCGGTTCGCGAACGAGTTGGACGGGACACACGCCACCCGGACGGCGCACCCGTCGGTGCCGTTCCCGTACGTGTCGGTGGTGGCGCATTCCTATGGGACGACGATGGCTGCGGATGCGTTGACGCGGGTCAAGCACACGGTGGATTCCTTCACAATGCTCGGGTCGGCGGGGATCGACACGGATGTGGTGTCCTCGCTGTCGGACCTTCGCGTGAAGCAGGCGGGCGGGCGACCGTCGATCTTCACGACCGCGGCGGAGTTGGACTTCCTCGCACCGTTCGGTTCGGCGATGGGCGGCCGCGCGGAACCGAACCCCGAGGCGCTCTCCAACCTGGGTACGGCGGTGGCACTGCCTCTGAAGGGGGTACTGAACCAGCCGCAATCGATGGGTGGTGCGCAGTCGTTCTCCTCCGAAGGCGCCGTTCTGCCCGGCGAGGAGGTGTTGAAGCAGACCAAGGGCCACAGCACGGTGGGCGAGCCCATCGACGGGCTGAACCCCCTCAACGGGATCGCGCCGGAAGGCTTCGGGTATCTCGACAAGTACACGGAGGCCCTGCGAAACACGGGCTTTACGACGGTCGGCCTATCCGAGAGCGTCGTCGGTGGGCTGAGGACCACCCGATGAACGGGAGTTCGGGTGTCCTCGTGGGTCGAATAGTGAGAATGTGCGCTGTGGCGGACGTCGCAGCCGTGACGATATCGGTTTTAGGAGGGTGTATGTCTGTTCCCGCTGTGAGTGGTCCTGCCCCGCAGAGCTCGGGCACCCCGCAGAAGACGATCCACGAACTGCTGACGCAGTGGGCGGACCTCACCAACGCCGCGATCGCCGCCACCGGTGACATAGAGGGGTGGTTTCGCGGTCCGATCCAGAATGGGAGGCCCTGGGACCCTGCTGCGGAGGAAGTGAGCCTGCCACCGTGCGGGACTGTCGGGTCGAAGACTGCTCATCAGGTGAGCAACCAGGTGACGCATGATGCGTTCGAGAAGGATCCGCATCCGATCGCTGACAAGCTCACCGCGTACTGGGAGAGCGAAGGGTTCACGGTCCTGCGCACGGTCGATTGGACATCCCCCACCGGTGAGATGGATGTCGCAATCCGCGCTACGCGATCCGACGGCGTGTTCTACGGACTCGGCGTCACCAGCCAGGTTGTGGCCATCGACGTCTCGTCCGAGTGCTCCACCCACCCCTCCATCGACACCTGGGCTGAAAAGCGCGTCGAGGAGAGATGGAAGTCTCTGCAGCCCACGCCGAGCGAGCCGACGCCGTCCCCGGCTGCCGACGCCGTAACCGACGACGATTGGTTCTGGGGATTCTGATCTCGTGGATGTAGCTCAGCCGTGGAAGTACGGGATGATCAGGTACAGCCCGTACAGCACGGCCAGCGCGCAGAGCACGAAGCACGCGTAGGCGCCGGCCAGCGCGGCGCGCTTGCGGCCCTCGCTCACCGGCGGGCTCTTGCGCTGGGCCTTCGCGGCCTTCCGCTGGGCCTTGGCGGCCTGCTCCGGGGTGATCACGGTGATGGCGTCGGTGAACTCCGCGGGCTCCACGAACAGCCCGCGCCCGGCCACGGCGAGCAGCCGCGTGCCCAGGGCGTAGAAGCCGACGACCACGCACGCGCCGACCAGCGACGCGACGAACACGGTGAGGAACTGAAGGACGGCGCTCATGCGGGGTTCCTTCCGGTGCGCTCGCGCTTGAGCGGCTTGACCTTCCGGATCTTCACGACCCGGCCGGACTCGGCGACGTCGCTCTGGCCCTGCACGGGGCCGGGCTCCACCGCGTCGGCGCTGGAGACCTGGTTGCGGCGCGAGCGCCAGAAGATGAACGCGATCACCACGACGGCGATCACCGTGTCGATCAGGATGCCGACCGGGCCGAGCAGGCCGACGAACGCGGCGAGGGCGCCGACGACTCCGGCGGCCGGGAGGGTCAGCACCCAGCCGACGGCGATCCGGCCGGCCGTGCCCCAGCGCACCGACGCGCCGCGCCGGCCGAGGCCGGAGCCGATCACCGAGCCGGAGGCGACCTGGGTGGTCGAAAGCGCGAAGCCGAGGTGGCTGGAGGCGAGGATGGTCGCGGCCGTGCTCGTCTCGGCGGCGAAGCCCTGCGCGGGCTTCACCTCGGTGAGGCCGCGGCCGAGCGTGCGGATGATGCGCCAGCCGCCCGAGTAGGTGCCGACCGCGATGGCGAGCGCGCACGCGACGACGACCCAGAGCGGCGGTACGCTCCCGGCAGGCAGCAGGTTGGCCGAGATCAGCAGCAGGGTGATGACGCCCATCGTCTTCTGCGCGTCGTTGGTGCCGTGCGACAGGGCGACCAGCGACGAGGAGAAGATCTGGCCGTAGCGGAAGCCGCCGCGGCCGTCGGGACGACCGTCGTAGCGCCGGGTGATCCAGTACGCGAGCTTGGTCGCCGCCCAGGCGACCACGCCGGCGGTGAACGGCGCGATGACCGCGGGCAGGACCACCTTCTGCACGACCACCGGGAAGTTCACGGACGCGAACCCGGCGCCGACGATCGCCGCGCCGATCAGGCCGCCGAACAGGGCGTGGCTGGAGGACGACGGGAGGCCGTAGAGCCAGGTCACCATGTTCCAGACGATCGCGCCGACCAGTCCGGCGAAGATCAGCTCCGGCGAGATCAGGACGCCGCCCGAGCCTTCGTTGATGATGCCGCCCGAAATGGTCTTGGCGACCTCCGTCGAGAGGAACGCGCCGACGAGGTTCAGGACAGCGGCGAGCGCGACGGCGACCTTGGGCCGCATGGCGCCGGTCGCGATGGGCGTCGCCATCGCGTTCGCGGTGTCGTGGAACCCGTTGGTGAAGTCGAAGAACAGGGCCAGCGCGATGACCAGCACGATGATGAGGGTGAGATCCACCGGCTTCTTTCTCGTGTGTCGACGGACGGCCGGCGAGTTCACCGGACGTTCATGCGGAGTGCCTGGCGCCGTACAGACACCGGAGACATGTTTTCACGGCCGCTCGGGTGCGTCAAACCGTCACGGCGCAGTCACAGCCGGTCGACCGCCGTCACCCGGACGACCGCCACGCCGGTGCGGGCGGAGTCCGCCAGCAGCACCTCTGCGGCGATTCCCCAGTCGTGGTCGCCCGCCGGGTCGGCGAGGATCTGCCGCACCCGCCAGACGCCCTCCGCGGCGGCGGGCGTCTCGTCCACGACGATCATGCTCGCGGCCCGCGCCGACGCGTCCGTGAGGATCTCGTCGTGCTCGGCGTAGTAGGCCTCCAGGGCCTCGTCCCACTGCAGCTCGGTGAACGACGGTGTGGTGGCCTCGGCGAGCACCGCCGCCTCGTTCTCGAGCACGCCGAGCTCCTGGACCTTGTCGAGCGCCGCGAGCTGCACGCGCCGGAAGAGCTCGTTGCGCACCAGCACGAAGAACGCGCGCCGGTTGGTGGTGACGTTGCGCGGGGCGGGCGGGGCGAGCTCGCCGCGCTCGGCCGCGTGCTTCGCGGCGTCGGGGTGCACCAGCTCCTCCCACTCGTCGAGGAGGCTGGAGTCGACCTGGCGGACCAGCTCGCCCAGCCACTCCACGAGGTCGCGCAGCTCCTCGGTGCGCAGGTCGAGCGGAACCGTCTGGCCCAGCGCGCGGTAGGCGTCGGAGAGGTAGCGCAGCACGACGCCCTCCGAGCGTGCGAGCTTGTAGAAGGCGATGAACTCGCCGAAGGTCATCGCGCGCTCGTAGAGGTCGCGGACCACCGACTTGGGGCTCAGCTCGAAGTCGGCCACCCACGGCTGGCTGGAGGCGTAGGTGACGAACGCCTCGTCCAGCAGCTCGTCGTGCGGCTTGGGGTGTGTGACGGTCTCCAGCGCCTCCATGCGCTGGTCGTACTCGATCCCCTCGGCCTTCATCGCGGCGACGGCCTCGCCGCGCGCCTGGAACTGCTGGGCGGAGAGCACCGGCCGCGGGTCGTCGAGCGTGGCCTCCACCACCGAGACGATGTCGAGCGCGTAGGTCGGCGACTCGGCGTCGAACAGCTCGAACGCCGCGAGCGCGAACGGCGACAGCGGCTGGTTGAGGGCGAAGTTGGGCTGGAGGTCGACGGTCAGGCGGATCTCGCCGTCCACGACCTCCACGACCCCGGCGGTGAGCAGCGAGCGGTAGAGGCCGAGCGCGCGGCGGGCGAGCGCGAGCTGGCGCTTCCACGGCTCGTGGTTGTCGAAGACCAGGTCGCGGACGTGCCCGAAGACGTCGCCGCCGCGCCCGATCACGTTGATGAGCATGGCGCTGGTGATCTGCATGGAGGACGTGAGCGTCTCCGGGTCGGCCTCCACGAGCTTGCGGAAGGACGGCTCGCCCCAGGACACGAAGCCCTCCGGCGCCTTCTTGCGCACGATCTTGCGGCGCTTCTTCGGGTCGTCGCCGGCCTTCTCCAGGGCTTTGACGTTCTCGCTCTCGTGCTCGGGAGCCTGCACGACGACGGTGCCCGCGGTGTCGTAGCCCGCGCGGCCGGCCCGTCCGGCGATCTGATGGAACTCGCGCGCGTTGAGCTGCCGCATCCGGGTGCCGTCGAACTTGGTGAGCGCAGTCAGCAGCACGGTGCGGATCGGCACGTTGATGCCGACGCCGAGCGTGTCGGTGCCGCAGATCACCCGCAGCATGCCGCGCTGGGCGAGCTGCTCGACCAGCCGGCGGTACTTGGGCAGCATCCCGGCGTGGTGCACGCCGATGCCCTGGCGCAGCAGCCGGGACAGCGTGCGGCCGAAGGAGGTCGTGAACCGGAACTCCCCGATCAGCTCGGCGATGGCATCGCGCTGCTCGCGGGTCGCGATCTTGGCGCTGGAGAGCGCCTGCGCGCGCTCCAGGGCGGCCAGCTGCGAGAAGTGCACGATGTAGATCGGCGCCTGGCCGGTGTGCAGGAGGTCTTCGACCGTGTCGTGGATGGGCGTCAGCTCGTAGTAGTAGTGCAGCGGCACCGGGCGCTCGACGCCCGTCACGGTCGCGGTCTCCCGGCCGGTGCGGCGGCTGAGGTCGGCGGCGAGCGCCGTGACGTCACCGAGGGTCGCGGACATGAGCACGAACTGCGCCCGGTTCAGCACCAGCAGCGGCACCTGCCAGGCCCAGCCGCGGTCGGGATCGGCGTAGAAATGGAACTCGTCCATGACGACTTGCCCGACCGGGGTGTCGTCGCCCTGGCGCAGGGCGAGGTTGGCGAGGATCTCGGCGGTGCAGCAGATGATCGGCGCGTCGGCGTTGACGGAGGAGTCGCCGGTCATCATCCCGACGTTCTCGGCGCCGAAGACGTCGACGAGGGCGAAGAACTTCTCGGAGACCAGGGCCTTGATGGGAGCGGTGTAGAAGCTGCGCTCGCCGCGGGCCAGCGCTGCGAAGTGGGCGCCGACGGCGACGAGCGACTTCCCGGTGCCGGTGGGCGTGGACAGGATGAGGTTCGAGCCGCCGACGATCTCGATCACCGACTCGTCCTGCGCCGGGTAGAGGGTGATGCCGGTGGACTCCGCCCAGGCGACGAACGCCTCGTAGACGGCGTCCTCGCTCACCGAGGAGGGGCCGGCCCAGCCGGGGAGGTCGTCGACGCGGAGGGAGGCCATAGGGTCCAAGCCTGTCACAGGCCGGGATGCTCGGCATATCCACCGGATCGCGCGCTTATTCTTCGGGTATGGGATCGCCTGTGTCTGCCGGGCCTGCGCGGCCGGAGGGGTCGGGGGCCGCGGGGTCGTCGCCGTCCGTGAGGCCGCGAGCCCCCTTCTGGCCCTCCGCCGCCGTCGGCGCCGCGAGCGTGGTGGCGGGGGTCGGCGCCGCCGAGCTGCTGAGCGCGTTCTTCGTGCAGGACGGCAGCCCGATCCTGGTCGTCGGGGCGCTCGTCATCGATCTCACCCCGGCGTGGCTGAAGAACGCCGTGATCGGCGTGTTCGGCACCGGCGACAAGACGTTCCTGATCTCGTCCCTGGCGGTGGTCCTGCTCATCGGCGGCGCGCTGGCGGGCTGGGTGGAAGTGCGGCGGCCTCCGTTCGGCCGCGTCCTGATCGGGATCGGCGGGGCGCTGGGCGTGTTCGCCGCGCTCACCCGGGCCGGGTCGTCGGTGGTGAACGTCGTGCCGTCGGCGCTCGCGGCGCTGGTCGCCATCCTCATCCTGGGCTGGCTGGCCGACCTGCTGCGCGGCACCCGGCCGACCCGGATCAGCCCGGAGGGCGAGGTCAGCCGGCGGCACTTCGTCACGGCGAGCGCGGCGACCGCGGCAGCCGGGATCGTGGCGACGATCGTCGGCCAGGCCATCGCCACCGGCTATCGCGCGGCCTCCGCGGCGCGCGCCGCCTTCCACCTGCCGACGCCCGCCGTCACCGCCCCGCCGGTGCCGGCCGGCGCGTCGTTCGACATCGCGGGTCTGGCGCCGATCGTCACGCCGAACGCCGACTTCTACCGCATCGACACCGCGCTGCAGATCCCCGGCATCGACCCGTCGGCCTGGCGCCTCCGCATCACCGGGATGGTCGAGCAGGAGGTCGAGCTGACCTTCGCCGAGCTGCTCGCCCTGCCGCTGGAGGAGTCCGTCACTACGCTCACCTGCGTCTCCAACGAGGTCGGCGGCAACCTGATCAGCAACGCGAAGTGGCTCGGCTACCCCATCCGGCACCTGCTCGCCCGGGCGAAGCCGTCCGCCGACGCCGACATGGTGCTCTCCCGCAGCCAGGACGGCTGGACGGCAGGGACGCCGCTGGCGGCACTGACCGACAGCCGCAACGCCATCCTGGCGGTGGGGATGAACGGCGAGCCGCTGCCGCTGGAGCACGGCTACCCGGTGCGGATGGTGGTCCCCGGCCTGTACGGCTATGTGTCGGCCACCAAGTGGGTGGTCGAGCTGAACGTCACACGCTTCGACAAGGCGACCTCGTACTGGACCGACCGCGGCTGGTCGGAGCGCGGCCCGGTCAAACTGGAGTCGCGCATCGACGTGCCGGCGGACGGGCACCAGGTGAAGGCGGGCACCGTCGCGGTCGCGGGCATCGCCTGGTCGCAGCACGTCGGCGTGAGCGCCGTGCACGTCCAGATCGACGGCGGCGCCTGGCAGCAGGCCACGCTCGCCGACGCCATCTCGGCGGACACCTGGCGGCAGTGGAAGTACGCGTGGGCCGCGACGCCCGGCTCGCACACGATCACGGTCCGCGCCACCGACGCGCACGGGACGGTGCAGACCTCGAAGGTGCAGGACGTGATCCCGGACGGCGCGACCGGATTGCACTCCATCGGCGTGACCGTGGTTGGCTAGCGCCATGCCCTCCCCCGACCGCCCAGCTCCGCTCGTCGCGCCCGGCCCTGTGCTGCCCCCGGAGCAGCGTGCGCGCTACGCCAGGACCGTCCAGCTCCCGGGCTTCGGGGAGGTCGCCCAGCGCCGTCTCCGTGCCGCGCGCGTGCTGGTGGTCGGCGCCGGCGGCCTCGGCTCGGCCGTGCTGCCGCTGCTGGCGGGCGCCGGGTTCGGGACGATCGGGATCGTGGACGACGACAGCGTGGAGCTCAGCAACCTCCCGCGCCAGACCATTCACCGCGAACGCGACCTCGGCCGGCAGAAGACCGCGTCGGCGGCCGACGCGATCCGCGCCATCGATGCCGGCATCGACGTGCGGGTCTTCGCGGAGCGGCTCACGTCGGCGAACGCGCTCGGCATCCTCGAGGGATTCGACCTCGTGCTCGACGGCAGCGACAACTTCCCGACCAGGTACCTCGTGGACGACGCGGCGCTGCTGGGGGGCCTGCCAGTGGTGTGGGGTGCTGTGCACCGGTTCGGCGGCCAGGTCGGGCTGAGCTGGGCGGCGCACGGGCCGCACTACCGCGACCTGTTCCCCGTGCCTCCGGAGCCGGGCAGCGTGCCGAGCTGCGCGGAGGCGGGCGTGCTGCCCAGCGTGTGCGGCGTGATCGGGTCGCTGATGGCGAGCGAGGCGACCAAGGTCGTGACCGGGGAGGGCGACCTCCTGCTCGGGCGGGTGCTGGTCCACGACGGCCTGCGCGGGACGTTCCGCGAGCTGCCGTACGCCGCCGACCCGGCGGCGGAGCCGGTGACGGAGCTGATCGACTACGAGCTGTTCTGCGGAGTGGCCCCGGCGGAGGCTGCGGCGGCGACCGCCACCACCGTCTCCCCCGCCGACCTGGCCGCGCGGCTGGCCGCGGGGCAGCCGCACATCCTCCTCGACGTGCGCGAGCCGTGGGAGGCCGACATCGCCGAACTGCCCGGGTCGCTGCTGGTGCCGCTCGACGTCGTGGTGCGGGACGCGCCGGGCGTGGCCGGGCGACTGGGCGACGACCCGCTCGTGATCGTCTGCCACCACGGCATCCGGGCGGAGACCGCGCGGAGGCTGCTGGCGGCAGCGGGCGCTCCCGGCGTGGTGCTGGAGGGCGGCCTGGACGCCTGGTCGCGCCAGGTCGACCCGTCGCTCCCGCGCTACTGACCCTCTCCTGCTGCTGAGGGGGATACTGAACCCATGACCCCACCGCGCAGCGTCGAGGAGCACGTCGAGCACGTCAACCGCCTGCTGGAGCCGCTCACCGCGGAGCCGGACGTGGAGACCGTCCTGCTCGCCGACGCCGCAGGGCGCGTCGCCGCGGCCGACGTCCGGTCGGAGGTCGACCTCCCGCTGTTCCGCAACTCGCAGATGGACGGCTACGCGGTGCGGGCCGCCGACGTCGCCCGCGTGCCGGTCGCATTGGAGGTGACCGGGGACGTCCCGGCCGGCCACGAGGTGCCGCTGACGCTGACGCCCGGCACCGCCATCCGGATCATGACCGGCGCTCCCGTGCCCAGCGGCGCCGACGCGATCGTGCCGGTGGAGGACACCGAACTCGTCCTCGGCCGGGACGACGACTTGGCCGGCGCCGTCGTCGAGATCCGGCGCTCGCGCACGCGCGGCGAGTTCGTGCGCGAGCGCGGCAGCGACCTGGAGCGCGGCGACGTTCTCGTCCGGGCCGGCACCCGGCTGGCCGCGCGGCACCTGGCGGCGCTCGCTGCCGCGGGCGTCAGCTCGGTGGCCGTGCGGGCGCGGCTGCGCGTCGCCGTCCTGACCACCGGCTCCGAGCTCGCTGCGCCCGGCCGGGGCGTGCGCTTCGGGCAGGTCTTCGACGCGAACGGCGTCGCCCTCGCCGCGCTGGTCGAGGAGTCCGGCGCCGTCGTGTCGCTGCGGGCGAGCAGCAGCGACGACCCGGCGGCCTTCGCGCGCGTTTTCGACGCCGCGGTCGCCGCCTCCGACCTGGTCGTCACCTCCGGCGGCATCTCCAAGGGTGCCTATGAGGTGGTGCGGGAGGTGCTGCTGCCGCGCGGCGCGGAGGTCACCACGGTGGCGATGCAGCCGGGCGGTCCGCAGGCGACGGCGGTGGTCGACGGCGTGCCCGTGCTGTGCTTCCCCGGCAACCCGGTGAGCACGCAGGTGTCGTTCGCGGTGTTCCTGCGCGGGCCGCTGCGCGACGCGGCCGGGCTGCCCGAGCTGCCGGTCCGGCGCGTGCGGCTGGCCGAGTCGGTGCGGTCGGTGCCGGGCAAGCGCCAGTTCCTGCGCGGACGGGTCGGGGAGAACGGCGTGGCGCCGGTCTCGGGGCCGAGCTCCCACCTCGTCGCGGCGATGGCCGGCGCGGACGTGCTGATCGACCTGCCCGCGGAAGCGGAGGCGATCGAGTCGGGCGCGGACGTGACAGTCTGGACCCTATGAGCGAGCTCACCCACCTGGACGCCGACGGTCGCGCCCGCATGGTCGACGTCGGCGCGAAACCGGAGACCGACCGGGAGGCCGTCGCCCGCGGCCGGCTGGTGACCACGCCCGAGGTGGTGCGCCTGGTCGCGGCGGACGACCTCCCGAAGGCCGACGTGCTCGCGACCGCGCGCATCGCCGGGATCGCGGGAGGCAAGCGCACGAGCGACCTCATCCCGCTCTGCCACCCGCTGCCGCTCAACTCGCTGCGCGTCGACTTCGCGCTGGACGAGGCGGCGGGGTCGATCGCGATCGAGGCGGTCGCACGCACGCATGGACGCACCGGCGTCGAGATGGAGGCGCTGACCGCGGTGGCCGTGGCGGGGCTGACGCTGCACGACATGGTGAAGGCCGTGGACCCGGCGGCGAGCCTGACGGACGTGCGGCTGGTGGCGAAGAGCGGCGGGAAGCGCGGCGACTGGCGGCGGGACGGCGAGGACAGCACTACCGCCTCGACGCCGGAGCGCACCTCCTCGTCGGCGCCCGCACGCTCCACCGCGGCCGTCGTGATCGTGGCCTCGACCCGCGCCGCCGCGGGCACAGCCGACGACACCACAGGGCCGGTCATCGCTTCCTGGCTCGACGCCCACGGCCTCCACGCCGAGGTGCGCGTCGTGGCGGACGCCGACATCGCGCCCGCACTGACGGCCGCCGTCGCCGAGCGCCCCGCCGTCGTCCTCACCACGGGCGGCACCGGGGTCGCTCCCGGCGACCGCACCCCGGAGGCCACCGCCGCCGTGCTCGACCGGGAGCTTCCCGGGCTCGCCGACGCGCTGCGCGCCAGGGGCGCGGCCTCCACTCCGCTGGCCGCGCTGAGCCGCGGCCGGGCGGGCGTCGCAGGAAGCACGTTGGTCGTGAACCTCCCCGGCTCCCGCGGAGGCGTCGCCGACGGGCTCGCCGTCCTGGACGACGTGCTGGCGCACCTCCTCGATCAGCTCGGCGGCGACACCGACCGCGGCCACGACGGAGCCCGCCGATGACCGCCGTCTTCGCGGACGTCTCCGACCGGCCGCTCGACCCGTCCACCCTGGACGCGTTCGTCTGGCGCCGCGAGGCCGGCGCCGTCGTGTCGTTCCAGGGCATCGTGCGCGACCACGACGGCGGCCGCTCGGTCGTCTCGCTCGACTACCGCGCGCACCCCGACGCCGCCGACTTCCTCCGGCGCTGCTGCGAGGAGGTCGCCGAGCGCACCGGGCTGCGCGTCGCCGCCGTGCACCGGGTGGGCTCGCTGACCATCGGCGACCTCGCCCTCATCGCCGCGGTCGCGGCCCCGCACCGGGCCGAGGCGTTCGCCGCGTGCGCGGAACTGGTGGAGCGGATCAAGGCCGAGGTGCCGATCTGGAAGCGCCAGCACTTCGGCGACGGCGCGTCGGAGTGGGTCGGGCTCTGAGGCGCCGACCCTGCCGGGAGTCGATTTTCACGCTCCTGCCGGTCTAGAGTGGCATTCGTGCCGCAGATACGGGTAAAGGACGCCGCGAGCTTCCTCGGAGTGAGTGATGACACCGTTCGTCGCTGGATCGACGCCGGGGTGCTCTCCAGCGCCAAGGACGACGGCGGCCGCACCGTCGTGGACGGACTGGAGCTCGCGCAGCTCGCCAAGCAGAACGCGGTGCTCCCTCCCGACCCGTCCGGCGTCGGCCGGTCGGCGCGCAACCGCTTCGTCGGGATCGTGACGGACATCGTCATGGACAAGGTCATGGCGCAGGTCGAGTTGCAGTGCGGCCCGCACCGCGTCGTGTCGCTGATCAGCAGCGAGGCCGTCCGCGAGCTCGGCCTGGAGCTGGGCTCGGTCGCCGTCGCGGTGGTCAAAGCCACCAACGTGATCGTGGAGACGGCGGGATCGCCGGAATGAGGACCAATCGGGTGAAGAACAGCCGAGTGCAGAGCATCGTGGGCAGGCGCGTCGGGATCGTCGGGGCCGCGCTCGCGGCGGTGCTGGTAGCCGTCGCGGGATGCTCGGCGGACCCGGGATCGCAGACGCCGACCCAGACGCCGACGAAGCACGCCATCACCGGCACCGTCACCGTCTTCGCCGCGGCCTCCCTCACCAAGACGTTCACCGAGCTCGGCAAGGACTTCGAGAAGGCCAACCCGGGCAGCACCGTCACCTTCAGCTTCGGCGGCTCGTCCGACCTGGTCACCCAGCTCACCGCCGGCGCCCCCGCCGACGTGTTCGCGTCGGCGGACCAGAAGAACATGGACAAGGCCGTCTCCGGCGGCGTCGTCTCCGGCGCCCCCGTCGACTTCGCGACGAACGTACTCGCGATCGCCGTGCCGCCCGGGAACCCGGCCCACGTCACGGGGTGGGCCGACCTCGCGAAGCCCGGCCTCAAGGTGGTCGTCTGCGCTCCGCAGGTCCCGTGCGGCGCGGCGACGGCGAAGGTGGAGGCCAGCACGGGCGTCACGCTCAAGCCGGTCAGCCAGGAGTCGTCGGTGACGGACGTGCTCGGCAAGGTGTCGTCCGGGGAGGCCGACGCTGGCATCGTCTACGTGACGGACGTGAAGGGCGCGGGCAAGAGCGTGGACTCCGTGCCGTTCCCCGAGGCGAAGGACGTGGTCAACACCTACCCCATCGCCGCCGTCAAACAGGGGCAGAACTTCACCGGGGGCGCAGCCTTCATCGCGTACGTGACCGGCCCGGAGGGCAGGAAGGTGCTCGAGGCCGCCGGCTTCGGGAAGCCGTGACGCGCCGCGCGGCCGTCGGCACGGGGATGGGAACCGGCATCCCCGCCTGGGTGCTCGTCGTCGCCGCCCTCGGCGCGCTGTTCGTCCTGCTCCCGATCGTCGCGATGGTCACCCGGGTGGACTGGACCCACTTCGTCGCGCTGATCACGTCGCCCTCCTCCGTGGACGCACTGCTGCTCAGCCTGCGCACCTCCGTCGCTGCCACGATCGGGTGCCTGGTGCTCGGCATCCCGCTGGCGATCGTGCTGGCGCGGGTGCCGTTCCGCGGGCGCGCCCTGGTGCGCGCGATCGTGCTGCTGCCGCTCGTGCTGCCTCCCGTCGTCGGCGGCCTGGCCCTGCTCGCGCTGTACGGCAGGCGCGGGCTGCTGGATGGGGCCATCCCGATCGCGTTCTCGACGCCCGCGGTGGTGATCGCGCAGACGTTCGTGGCGCTGCCGTTCCTGGTGCTGAGCCTGGAGGGTGCGCTGCGGACGACGGGCCAGCGCTACGAGGCCGTCGCGGCGACGCTCGGCGCGCGGCCGTCGAGCGTGCTGTTCCGGGTGACGCTGCCGCTGGTGACCCCCGCGATCGTCTCCGGTTCGATCCTGTCCTTCGCGCGCGCCCTCGGCGAGTTCGGGGCGACGCTGACCTTCGCCGGGAGCCTGCAGGGAACCACGCGCACGCTGCCGCTGGAGATCTACCTGCAGCGGGAGACCGACCCCGACACCGCCGTCGCGCTGTCGCTGGTGCTGATCGCGGTCGCCATCGCCGTCGTCGCGGTGGCGCACGGTGCGGGCGAGCCGCTGCGCCGGAGGCCGCGTCCGGTGCGGGAGGCGGCATCGTGAGTCTCGACTTCTCGGCCACGGTCGCCGAGCGCGACGTCGACGTGGAGCTGCGGCTCGGCACGGGCGAGACGCTGGCGCTGCTCGGGCCGAACGGCGCGGGCAAGTCGACGGTGCTCGGGGTGCTGGCGGGCCTGATCCGGCCGGATGCGGGGCGCGCGACGCTCGCGGACGAGACGCTGTTCGACCTCCCGGCGGCCTGGCTGCCTCCGCACCGCCGCGGGATCGCACTGCTCGCCCAGGACGCCCTGCTCTTCCCGCACCTGACCGTGCGCCGGAACGTCGAGTTCGCGTCGCGGTCGGCGGGGGCCTCCCGGCCGGAGGCGCGCGCGAAGGCCGGCGAGTGGCTGGAGCGGACGGGCGTCCACGCGCTGGCCGAGCGCCGGCCCGACGAGCTCTCCGGCGGGCAGGCGCAGCGCGTCGCCATCGCGCGCGCTCTGGCCGCCGAGCCCGAGCTGATCCTGCTGGACGAGCCGCTCGCCTCCCTCGACGTGAACGTGGCGGGCGAGCTCCGCGGGGTGCTGGCGGAGGTGCTCGCCGACCGCACCGCGGTCGTGGTGACGCACGACGCGCTCGACGCCTACCTGCTCGCGGACCGCGTCGCGGTCCTCGGCGGCGGCCGGGTGGTCGAGGAGGGCGCGGCGCGCGACGTGCTGACGCAGCCGCGGCACCCGTTCACCGCCGAGCTGACCGGCCTCAGCCTGCTGGCCGGACGGCGCACGGCGACGGGGCTGGTGACCGACGACGGACTCGCGCTCGACGGCACGCCGACGACGCCGATCGCCGAGGGCCGGCCGGTGACCGCGGTGGTGCGGCCGTCGACCGTGGCCGTGCGGGTCGGTGTGCCGCGGGAGGGTGCGACCGGTGTCGCCGCGACCGTCACGGCCCTGGAACCGCGGGACGATCTGGTGCGGGTCCGGACCGACCGGCTCACGGCGCTGGTCCCTGCTGCGGTGGTTGCGGAGCTGCGGCTCACCGCCGGCGCACGCGTGACCCTGACCGTGCCGGCCGCCGAGGTCAGGATCTCCCCCGCTTAGGAGCCGAGCTTCATCCCTGCCGTGGAGTAGCCGCCGTCGGGGTTCGCCGACGGCCTCGGCTCGTCGAACGCCGGGTTGGGCTTGCCCGGGAGACTCTGCGGCACCACCCGCGCCCGCGCCGCTCCGACGATCGCGACGACGCACGCCGCCAGCAGCACGACCCCCGCGACCACCAGCGCCAGCCCGAACACCGCCCCGCGCGTCAGCAGCACGATGCCGAACGGCAGCGTCAGCCACGTCCCGACCGCGGTGAGCACGGCCGCGACCACGAGCGCCGCGAACCTCCCCTGCCGACGCCGAACGGCCTCCAGGTCCCGCACATGCACGCTCATGGTGTCCCCCTCGCCGCAGCTTAGCGGAGGGCCCGCCGCGGATTCGGCACGAATGTCGCGTTTGCCGGCGTCATTCGACACATTCGTGCCGAATGTCGGCGTCAGCCCCCGGCGAAGGGAGGCAGCACGTCGACGCGCTCGCCGATCGGCGCGTCGGGGTCGCGCGACACGACGCCGTCGACCAGGAAGGACCCGTTGCGCAGCACCAGCCGCATCGCCTCCCCGTAGCGCGCGTCGAGGTGCTCACGGAGGGCACCGACGGTGGGCGTGTCGAGGGTGACGCGCTCCTCCTCGCGTCCGGCGGCCTCCTCGGCGGCGGCGAAGTAGCGGACCAGAACGCTGCGCTCAGCCACCGATGGCTCCCATGCTCCGCACCGGAGGGACGAAGTCCGCGGCGTCCATCCCGTGCCCGGACTGCTTGCCCCACATCGCGCCGCGCCACCAGCGGGCCAGCTCGGCGTCGTCCGCGCCGCCGCGCAGCAAGCCGCGCAGGTCGGTCTCGTCGTCGCCGAACAGGCACGAGCGCACCGTGCCCTCGGCGGTGATCCTGGTGCGGTCGCACGCCGCGCAGAACGAGCGGGTCACCGAGGCGATGATGCCGACCGTGGCGGGGCCGCCGTCGACCAGCCACTCCTCGGCGGGGGCCGACGGGTCGTCGGGGCGGCCGGACTCCATCAGGTCGAACCGGTTGCGGAGGACGGCGAGCAGCTCCTCGGCGGAGACCATGTTGTCGCGCAGCCAGGTGTGGTCGGCGTCCAGCGGCATCTGCTCGATGAAGCGCAGCCGGCAGCGGTGCTCCAGCGCCCAGGCGAGGAGGTCGGGGGCGCCGGCGAGGGTCTGGCGCATCATCACGGCGTTCAGCTTGAGCGGCGTCAGCCCGGCGGCGTGCGCGGCGGCGATCCCGGCGAACACGGCAGGCAGCCGGTCGCGGCGGGTGAGCGCCGCGAAGTGCTCGCGGTCGACGGTGTCGAGCGAAACGTTCACCCGGGTCAGCCCGGCGGCGACGAGCTCGCGCACGCGGTGGTCGAGGCCGATGCCGTTGGTCGTGATGCTGAGGTCGATGCCGGGGGCGGCGGCGGCCGACAGCCCGATGATCTCCGCCAGGTCGGCGCGCATCAGCGGCTCGCCTCCGGTGAAGCGCACCTCGCGGATGCCGAGGTCGCGCACGCCGATCCCCACCAGCCGGGCGATCTCCGCCGGGGTCAGCAGGTCCTCGCGCGGGATGGCGGGCAGGCCCTCCGCCGGCATGCAGTAGGTGCAGCGCAGCGAGCACTTCTCGGTCACCGAGACGCGCAGGTCGCGGGCGACGCGGCCGAACCGGTCCACGAGGCCGGAAACGTCCGGGCGGCCGGCGACATCCGGGCGGCCGTCGAGGCCGGGCGCGCCCGGCGCAACCCGCAGCGACGCGCCGCGCGGGAGTCCGAGATTCACCGCCACCATGTCCTCACCCTAGACCGGCCGGCCATAGACCGGCGCACGGCGACGGGAATATGCTCCGCGCATGGGAATCATCTCGTCCGGCTTCCTCGGCCGGCGCAGAACCGAGGACCCGCGCCTCCCCCCGGGCCAGTACGTCACGGAGGGCTTCCCCGTCCTGTCCGCCGGGCCGACGCCGCGCGTGGCGAAGGAGGACTGGGCGTTCACGATCACGACCGAGAAGGGCGTCGTGCACCGCTGGAGCTGGGACGAGTTCCTGGCCCTGCCGCAGGCCGACGTCGGCACCGACATCCACTGCGTGACGAGCTGGTCGAAGCTCGGGACGTCGTGGCGCGGCGTCGCGCTCGACACACTCTTCGAGAACGTCGACACCGACTACGAGTACACGATGGCGCACTCCTACGGCGGCTACACGACGAACGTTCCGCTGAAGGACCTCCTCGACGGCAAGGCCTGGGTGGCGCACACGTTCGACGGCGCTGACCTGCCACCGGAGCACGGCGGCCCGGCCCGCTTGCTGGTGCCGCACCTGTACTTCTGGAAGAGCGCCAAGTGGGTGAGCGGGCTGGAGATGCTGCCGCAGGACCAGCCGGGCTTCTGGGAGCAGAACGGCTACAACCTGTACGGGGACCCCTGGAAGGAAGAGCGCTACTGGTGAGCACCGCGTGGCGGGTGGCGGAGGTCGTGGCCGCGCACGAGGAGACCGCGACGGCCCGCACGATCCGGCTGCGCATCCCGGGGCTCGCGGGGCACCTCGCCGGTCAGCACGTCGACGTGCGGCTCACCGCGCCCGACGGCTACCAGGCCGTGCGCTCGTACTCGATCGCGTCGGCCTCCGGCGCGGACGGACTCGCGGCGGACGAGCTGGAGCTGACCGTGGAGGAGCTCCCGGACGGCGAGGTCTCGCCGTACCTCGTGCGCGGCCTCGCGGTGGGCGACCAGTTGGAGGTGCGCGGCCCGGTCGGCGGCTGGTTCGTCTGGCGGGCGGGCGACGACGGGCCGGTGCAGCTGATCGCGGGAGGCTCCGGGGTCGTGCCGTTGATGTCGATGGCGCGTGCGCACGCTGCCGCCGCCAGCGCTGCGCCGTTCCGGCTGCTGTACTCCGCCCGCGCGCCGATGTCGGTCTACTACCGCGACGAGCTGATGGCGCTCGGCGAGGCCTCCGCACCGCTGCACGTCGACTACGTGTACACGCGGGAGGCGCCGACGGGCTGGCCGGTCGCGGCGGGGCGGCTGACGCAGGAGGCGCTGGGCGGCTTGGTGCTGCCTGCCGCGGACTCCCCGCGGTTCTATCTGTGCGGGTCCACCCCGTTCGTCGAGACGGTGTCGGGCTGGCTGGTGGACGCCGGGCACGACCCGGACCGCATCCGCACCGAACGCTACGGCGGGATCGGAGGCGCCGCGTGAGCGACATGGACTATCTGGACGGCAACGCCGCGGCGGGACTCCTCTCGGAGGTCTTCGCCGTCGACGTGACCGTGGCGCGCGGCAAGTGCGCGCACTGCGGCGACGTGTCGGTGATCGCGCAGGCGCACCTCTGGCCCGACGACCACGGGATGGTGCTGCGCTGCCGGATCTGCGGCGACGTGATCGCGATGGCGACCGAGCGCGACGGCAAGCTGTGCCTCGACCTCCGCGGGCTGGACTGGCTCGAATTGGAGGTGTAGCGCCCCTCAGCGGGCGGTCACCCGCGCCCCGTACAATCGTCCGGTGCCAGAATCACCTGCGAGCCTCGACCCCGACGACCTCGCGACCACCCTCCGCGTCCTCGCGCAGCTCCACGAGCTCGACCAGGAGCATCCCGACTTCGTCTCGGTCCGCCGCGCGACCGCGCACATGTTCAAGGCCGTCAAGCAGGCCAGGCGCCGCGAGCTGCGGGAAGCCGAGCTCCTCGCCGACCGCGCCGTGATCGCGGCGACCGCCACCGGCGCGCCCGACCGCATCGACGACGAGACCCGCGGCCGCGACCTGACCTCCCCCACCGCCGGCTCCGCGACGGCCGGCACGCTGATCAACTCGCAGGCCTGCTACATCTGCAAGCAGCACTACACCGAGGTGGACTGGTTCTACCACCAGCTCTGCCCGTCCTGCGCAGCCTTCAGCCACGCCAAGCGCACCGCCCGCACCGACCTGACCGGCAAGCGCGCGCTGCTCACCGGCGGCCGCGCCAAGATCGGCATGCACATCGCGCTGCGCCTGCTTCGCGACGGCGCCGACCTCACCATCACCACGCGCTTCCCGCGCGACGCGGTGCGCCGGTTCTCCCAGCTCCCCGACGCGAAGGACTGGCTGCACCGCCTCCGCGTCGTCGGCATCGACCTCCGCGACCCCGCCCAGGTGATCGGCCTCGCGGACTCCGTCGCCGCCCGCGGCCCGCTGCACGTCCTCATCAACAACGCCGCCCAGACGGTCCGCCGCTCCCCCGGCTCGTACTCGCTGCTGGCCGAGGCCGAGTCGCACCCGCTGCCGGACGGACCGCTCCCCGAGCTGGAGACCTTCGGTCACACCGCCGACCCGCACCCGCAGGCGCTGGAGGCCTCCGTCGCCGCCCACCCGCTTCTGTCGTCGGCGAACGTCCACGGCACCGTCGCCGAACTGGTCGGCGCCGCCGCCCTCACCGCGAACGACCTCGCGTCCGCCGCGATGGCCGCCGGCTCGTCGTCGCTGGAACGCCACCACGACGGCACCGCGATCGACGCGGGCGGCCTCGTGCCCGACGTTCAGCGCGTGAACACCTGGACCCGGGCCGTCGGCGGCATCGACCCGCTGGAGCTGCTGGAGGTGCAGCTCTGCAACACGACGGCGCCGTTCATCCTCATCGACCGCCTCCGCCCGTCGCTCGCCGCCGCCGGCCGCTCGTATGTGGTGAACGTGTCGGCGATGGAAGGCGTCTTCGGCCGCCGCTACAAGGGCGCCGGCCACCCGCACACGAACATGGCGAAGGCCGCGCTGAACATGCTCACCCGCACGAGCTCGCTGGAAATGTTCGAGACGGACAACATCCTGATGACGAGCGTCGACACCGGCTGGATCACCGACGAGCGCCCGCACTACACGAAGGTCCGCCTCGCCGAGGAGGGCTTCCACGCCCCGCTCGACCTGGTCGACGGCGCGGCGCGGGTGTACGACCCGGTCGTGCGCGGGGAGGCCGGGGAGGACCTGCACGGGGTGTTCCTGAAGGACTACCGGTCGTCGGCGTGGTGACGCACGCATCGCGCTGACTATACTTGCCCAGGCATCGCGGGGAGGCCGCCAGTGACCTTCCTGAAGGTCTTCCGGGCGCTCGCGTGCAGAACGTACAGTGAGCACGAAGGCGAACGAAGGGCAGTCGATGTCGAGCACCACCCCGTCCGGTGACAAGGCGCAGGGCACCCGTCCCGCCGCCGCGGACGATCCCGCTTCACAGCCCGCCCCGGCCGAGCTCGGCGGCAGCACGCCGCGTCTGGTCCGGCCGAAGGAGCCCGTCCCGATCGCCGGGCAGACGCACTCGCTCGCGGCGCCGCCGCACAGCAGCAGGTTCAAGCATTGGCTGCTGCGCGGCATGGTCGACGAGCGCGGCACCCAGACGGGCCCGCACGGCCAGAACCCGGAGCACCTGCACTCGTGGTGGCGGGTCATGTGCCTCACCGGCCTCGACTACTTCTCCACCCTCGGCTACCAGCCCGCCATCGCGGCGCTCGCGGCCGGCCTGGTCTCGCCGTTCGCCACGCTGGTGCTCGTCGCGTTGACGCTGCTGGGCGCCCTCCCCGTCTACCGCAGGGTCGCGCGCGAGAGCTTCCGCGGCTCCGGCTCGATCGCGATGCTGGAGCGGTTCCTGCCGTGGTGGGCCGGCAAGCTGTTCGTCCTCGTGCTGCTCGGGTTCGCCGCGACGGACTTCATGATCACGATCACGCTGTCCGCGGCCGACGCGACGGCGCACGCGATCGAGAACCCGTTCGCGCCGGCCTGGTTCCACGGCAACAACGTCATCATCACGCTGGTGCTCGTCACGCTCCTCGGCGCGGTCTTCCTCAAGGGCTTCCGGGAGGCGATCGGCATCGCCGTCGTGCTCGTCGCCGTCTACCTCGCGCTCAACGTGGTCGTGGTGACGACCTCCATCGTCCAGGTGTTCGCGCACCCCACCCTGATCGACGACTGGTGGAACGCGCTCTTCGTGTCGCACGGCAATCCGCTGCTCATCGTCGGCGTGGCACTGCTGGTGTTCCCGAAGCTCGCGCTCGGCCTCTCCGGCTTCGAGACCGGCGTCGCCGTCATGCCGCAGATCAAGGGCAAGCCGGACGACGACCCGAACCAGCCGGAAGGCCGCATCCGCGGGGCGCACCGCCTGCTCACCACGGCGGCGATCATCATGAGCGTGTTCCTCATCACATCGAGCTTCACGACGACGCTGCTCATCCCGCAGCGGGAGTTCCAGGCGGGCGGAGCGGCCAACGGCCGTGCGCTGGCGTACCTGGCGCACGAGTACCTGGGCAACGGCTTCGGCACGGTCTACGACATCAGCACCATCCTCATCCTGTGGTTCGCCGGCGCCTCGGCGATGGCCGGCCTGCTCAACCTGGTGCCGCGCTACCTCCCCCGGTACGGGATGGCGCCGCAGTGGGCGCGCGCGGTGCGTCCGCTCGTGCTGGTGTTCACCGCGATCGCCTTCCTGATCACGATCGTCTTCGACGCGAACGTCGACGCGCAGGGCGGCGCGTACGCCACCGGCGTGCTGGTGCTGATCACCTCCGCATCGCTCGCGGTGAGCCTCTCCGCGTGGCGCAAGAAGCAGCCGAAGCGCACGGTCGTGTTCGCGGTCATCACCGCGATCTTCGTCTACACGACCATCGACAACATCATCGAGCGCCCGGACGGCCTCCGCATCGCGACGCTGTTCATCATCGGCATCCTGATCGTGTCGATCGTGTCGCGTGTCGGGCGGTCGTTCCAGGTGCGGGCGACCAGCGTCACGTTCGACGTGTCGGCGCTCGACTTCATCCTGGAGGACGCCGAGGAGGGCGAGATCCGCATCATCTCGCACGAGCCCGACGTCGACACCACGAAGGAGTACGAGGAGAAGAACAAGGACGAGCGCCGCTTCAGCCACATCCCGCAGCGCTCCCGGACCATCTTCCTCGAGGTCATGAAGTCCGACTCCTCCGACTTCGAGGAGGACCTGGTCGTGCACGGCGTCGTCAAGTACGGCTACCGCGTGCTGCGGGTGAAGAGCGGCAACGTGCCGAACACCATCGCGGCCATCCTGCTGGAGATGCGCGACATCACCGGGGTGGTGCCGACCATCTACTTCGAGTGGACGGAAGGCAACCCGATCTCGAACATGTTCCGCTACCTCATCACCGGCGTCGGCGAAGTCGCCCCGGTGACCCGCGAGGTGCTGCGCGAGGCCGAGAAGGACGTCAAACGGAGGCCGGCCGTCCACGTCGCCTGAGCACTGCGCCTCTCTCCACCGCGCCCCTCTCCACCGCGCCTCTCTCCACCGGGCCACTCCTGTGGCACCATGTGCGCATGGACACCCACGCGGTCTTCGCGGCGGTCGGGGTCGCCTTCGAGTTCGCGGGGGTCGCCGCCCTGGCGGTCGGCTTCGTCGTGGCGCTCGCGATCGCGCTCGCGGTCTGGGTGCGCACGCGCAGCGGCACGGACGCCTTCCGCACGCTGCGCGAGTCCTTCGGCGGCGTCATCCTGCTGGGCCTGGAGCTGCTGGTGGCGGCCGACCTCATCAAGACCGTCACGTCCAACCCGACGCTCACCGACGCGCTGGTGCTCGGCATCATCGTGCTCATCCGCACCATCCTGAGCTTCTCGCTGCAGGTGGAGATCGACGGCGTCGCGCCCTGGCGCCGCGCCTTCGTCACCGGGCCGGAGGTGCTGGCGCACGCGGCCAGGAAAGCCGGCGCAGCGGGGACGCCGGAGAACCAGTAGGACTCAGTCGCGCTCGGAGCGCGCCGCGCGCTCGGCGTTGCGCTGCTTCACACGCGCGTTCTCGGCGTGGACCTGCGCCTGCGTCGCACGCTCGGCGACCAGCCACTCCGGCTTCTCCTCCAGCAGCGTCTTGATCTCGGCCGTGGTGAGCGGCTCGGTGACGCCGGCGCGGGCCAGCCCCGAGTTGCTCACGCCGAGCTTGTGGGCGACGACGTCGCGCGGGTGCGGGCCGTCGGCACGGAGGGCGACCAGCCAGGCGGGCGGGTTCGCGGTCAGCTCGTCGAGCTCGGTACGGCTGATCTCGCGGTCGCGGAACTCCTCCGGCGCGGCCGACAGCAGGATGCCGAGCTTCTTGGCCGCGGTGGCCGCCTTCATGGTCTGGGGCTTCATGCCTTCAAGGGTATCGTCCGCGAGCCGTCCGGCCGGACGGTAGCCTGGCGTGCATGGCCTCCCGCTTCGCCCTCGCCTTCCCGCTCGGTGTCACGATCGGCAAGTGGACGCGCGCCTTCGCCGAGCGGCAGCCCGACGTGGAGCTGGTGGTGCGGCCGTCCGCCGACCCGCTGGCCGTGCTGGCGGCAGGCGAGGCGGACATGGTGTTCGCCCGCGACGCACCGGCCGACGACGACCGGCACCTCATCCCGCTCTACACGGAGGACGTCGTGGTCGTGATGCACCACGAGCATCTGCTGACCCTGGAGGAGAAGCTGCACCTCGCCGACCTCGACGGCGAGCCCCGGGTCACCGGAGAGCCGTCGGAGGCGTTCATGCGCCGCGTTGCCGAGGGCGACGGCATCGCCCTGCTGCCCGCGTCGGTGGCGAAGGCCCTGCGCCGCAAGGACGTGACGGCGATGCGGCTGGAGGACGGCCCGACCTCCCAGGTCGGCCTCACCTGGCCGCGCGAGGGTCAGCATCCGCTGGTGGACGAGTTCATCGGCATCGTGCGCGGCCGCTCCGCGCACAGCTCGCGCAACCCGGACGTCGCGGCGACCGAGGCCGAGCGCTCGGTCAGGGACGCGAAGGCGGCCAAGTCCGCGAAGATCGCCGCCACCCAGTCCGCGCGCGACGCCAAGCGCGCCAAGCGCGCCGCCGCCGCCAAGCGCTCCACCGGCAAGCGCCCCCGCCCCAAGCGCTGACCGACGATCTATCTGACAGGACACGCCGTCTCACCGCCGCGCGAGGCGGCGTGTCCTGTCAGATGGATGGGGCGCGCCGCGCGCTGGGTGGGGAGAATGGGCGGATGGCGGCAAGCATCGGGACCAGCATCGGGACGAGTATCGGGCGGGCGGCGCAGAGCGCCGTGTACCGCGCGGGCGTGAGCGGGCGCCGGCCGGCCATCCCGGTCGCGTTCCCCGCGCTGGAGAGGGCGGCGCGCCGGCGGATGTCGCGCGCGGCCTTCGCCTACATCGCCGGCTCCGCCGGGCTGGAGCGCACCGACCGGGCCGACGCGGACGCGTTCGCGCGGCACAGGATCGTCCCGCGCGTGCTCCGCGACGTCTCGGAACGCGACCTCTCCATCGAACTGTTCGGCCGCCGGCTGCCCACTCCCCTGCTGCTGGCGCCGATCGGCGTGCTCGAGCTCGCCCGGCGCGACGGCGAC
The DNA here is from genome assembly GCF_042789575.1 of Leifsonia sp. NPDC056824. NCBI lineage: Bacteria > Bacillati > Actinomycetota > Actinomycetes > Micrococcales > Microbacteriaceae > Leifsonia > Leifsonia sp. NPDC056824. The sequence continues at coordinate 192,796 of NZ_JBHUAV010000004.1, forward strand.
GCGGCCGCCGCGCGCGCAGCCGCCGCGCACGGCATCCCGGCCGTGCTGTCCAACCAGGCGTCCGCGCCGATGGAAGCGGTGGCCGCAGCGATGGAGGCCGTCCGGCCCGGCGCCCCGCGCTGGTTCCAGCTCTACTGGAGCTCGTCCCGCGACCTGGTCGCGAGCCTGGTCGCCCGGACGGAGGCCAACGGCTGCGACGCCATCGTCGTCACCCTCGACACGCATGTGCTCGGCTGGCGCCCCCGCGACCTCGACCTCGGCTACCTGCCGTTCAGCCGCGGCCTCGGCATCGCCCAGTACACCAGCGACCCCGTCTTCCGCGGGCTGGTGCGGGAGCGGATGGCGGGCGCGGGTCCGCGCGAGCGCACGGCCGTCACCCCGGCCGCCGTCGCATCCTTCGCGAGCATCCTGCGCCACCACCCCGGCGACCTGCGCGAGAAGCTGCGCTCCGGCGAACCGCTCGCGGCGGTCGAGACGTTCCTCGACGTGTTCGCCGACCCGTCGCTCGGCTGGGACGACCTCGCCTTCCTGCGCGAGCGCACCCGCCTCCCGATCGTCCTGAAGGGCGTCCTGCACCCCGACGACGCCCGCCGCGCCGTCGACGCGGGCGTGGACGGCGTGCAGGTGTCCACCCACGGCGGCCGGCAGATCGACGGCGAGGTCGCGGCCCTCGACGCGCTGCCCGGCGTCGTCGACGCGGTCGCCGGCCGCCTCCCGGTGCTGTTCGACAGCGGCATCCGCGGCGGCGCGGACGCCGTGATCGCGCTCGCGCTCGGCGCCAGAGCCGTCGCGGTCGGGAGGCCGTACGCCTACGCGCTCGCGCTGGCCGGCGAGCGCGGTGTGCGCGAGCTGCTCCGCAACCTCCTGGCCGAACTCGACATCACGCTGGGACTCTCCGGCGTCAGCAGGGTCGCCGACCTTGACCGCTCCGTGCTGGCTACGCCACCGCCCTGTACTGGCTAGGCGACCGCACTGTGCCTGCTAGGCAACCGCTCTGTGCCCGCTAGGCGACCGCTCAGTGCCCGCTAGGCAACCGCTCTGGCGATGAGCGACAGCAGCGCCTGGGCGTAGGCGGACGCGGCGTCCTCCTCCTCGAAGAAGCGCTCGACGCCCTCCAGCTCCAGCGTGACCCGGTAGCCGTCCGCCGTGCGCGCGAGGTGGCGGAAGGAGCCGCCCAGCAGCTCCCGCAGCTGGTCCTCGCGCGGAATCCACAGCGCGTCCTCGACGGCGAGCGAGTCGAGCGCCCACTCGGTGGTGCCGTTGAAGCCGAGGATCGTGCCGGTGTCGAAGTGGTGCGGCTCGATCGTCATCTCGCTCACGGTGAAGCGGTCGCCCGCCATCCCCGGCCGGTCGATGGCGAAGGTGTCCCCCGAGGCCGGCTGCCAGCGCAGCCCGGCGGCGCGCAGCAGACGCGCGGTGTCCTCGTCGATCATGGCTGCTCCTCTCCGTTGACGGATCACCCCCAGTTCGGGGGCGCGGCCCGAGAATACGCCCCGGTTCCCTGGCCTCGTTCACCGTTCGTTCGATTCTCGGCCATAGATTGCTCGTATGGGAATCCCGCCGGCGCGCCGTGTTTGACGCACTGCTCTCGATCGATGTGCTCGGCGGCCCGGTCCCGTTCCTGGTGTTCGCCGCCGCCGCCGCGCTGCTGGTCGCCCTGCTGGCGCGCCGTCCGTCGCTCGCGCTGCTGCGCCGGCTCGGCCTGGCCGGCGCGATCGGCCTCCTGGGCGCAGTCATCGCCTGGCTGGTGTGCATCCGCTGGCTGAACCTGTTCGGCGAGTCCCTCGGCGCCGGCAACTACCTCTGGGTGGCCGCGGTGTTCTGCGGTCTGGCGCTCTCCGTGGCCAGCATCGGCCGCGCGCCGCGCTGGCGTACCGCCGTGGCCATCGTCGCCGTGCCGGCCTTCGTCCTCGCGGCGGCCCTGGGCATCAACCTCAACTACGGTCTCGACCGCACGGTCGGCAACGTCCTCGCCATCACGATCCCCAACCCGATCAAGGCCAAGCCGCTCGCCCCGCAGAGCACGGCCTACGACGTCGCGCTCTGGAAGCACTGGAAGGCGCCGGCCGACATGCCGCTCAAAGGCAGGACGGGCACGGCGCACATCGAGGGGACGATCAGCGGATTCCACGCCAGGGAGGCCGGCGTCTACCTGCCTCCCGCCGCCCTGGTGGCGCATCCGCCCGCACTGCCGCTCGTCGTGATGATGATGGGCCAGCCCGGCAATCCGGACCCGGAGCCGATCGCGTCGGTGCTGAACGCTCTGGCCGCCCAGCATCACGGGCTCGCCCCCGTCGTCATCGTCGCCGACCAGCTCGGCGCCGGGATGCCGGACACCCTGTGCCTGGACACGACGCGGTACGGCAACGCGGCGACCTACATCACCAGGGACGTCACGGACTGGGCGACCCGGCACCTCCCGATCACGCACGACCACCGGTTCTGGTCGATCGCCGGATACTCGAACGGCGGCCTGTGCGGGTTGTCGTTCGGCATCGACCATCCCGAGCTGTTCGCGAACGTGCTCGACATCTCCGGCGAGGAATACCCCGGCGCCGAGCACCCGACCGTCACGCTGAGCGAGATCTTCCACGGCGACCAGGCCGCCTACGACCGCGCGAAGCCGCTCAACCGGCTGCTGCCCGGGGCGTTCCCGGGCAGCATGATCTTCACCGCCTGCCGCGATGATCCCGGCTACCACCGGGTGGCGCAGGTGGAGCTGCGGGCCGCGCAGCGCGCCGGGGTCGCCAGCACCTTCATCGACCTGCCGTCCGGAGGCCACGGCATGGGCGCGCTGATGGGCGGACTGAACGGCGGACTCCCGCTGCTGTTCGCCACACTGGGGCTGCAGAAGCCGGGCTGAGTCGGCGCGCGGCTGTTCGCGACGCTGGGGCTCCAGAAGCCCGGCTGATCCGCGCGCGGCGACTCGCCGGTCAGTCGGTGACGATCACGATCTTGCCGCGGACGTGACCGGTCTCCAGCCGCCCGTAGGCCTCGACGGTGCGCTCGATCGGGAAGATCGAGTCGATCGGCAGCACCAGCTCGTTCTGCGCGAGGAGGTCGGCGAGCTCGGCCAGCTCGGCGTTGCCCGCCGTGCGGCCGCCGACGGTCCGAGCGCCGCGGGCGGCCGGGCCGAACGCGGCGATCGTGTTGATCCGCTCCGGAGGGACGCCGAGCTCGATCGCGGCGTCGACGGTGTCCGGGCCGTGGTTGTCAAGCACGGCCGTCACCCGCTGCCCGTCGTCCAGGACCTCCCGCACCCGGTCGGCCAGGCCCTCCCCGTAGGCCACGGGGATGATGCCCAGCGTCTCCAGGAACTCGTGGTTCTCCTCGCTCGCCGTGCCGATGACGGTCGCGCCGCACCGGATCGCGAGCTGCGCCGCGAGCACCCCGACCCCGCCGGCGGCCGCGCTCACCAGAACCGTGTCGGCCTCGCCGAGGTCGAGGGAGGCCGCCGTCGCCATCGCGGTGCGCCCGACCACGCCGAGCGACCCGGCCACCTCGAAGGTGAGCGGGTCGGGCTTCTCGACGATCTGCCCGTCCTCGGCGACCACGACGAAATCCGCGAGCGCGGCGAACGGGGCGGTGCCGAGCACGGCCTGGCCGAGCCCGAAGCGCACGGCGCCCTCACCGCGCTCCTCCACGAAGCCGGCGAAGTCCTGGCCCATCCCGCTCGGCAGGGTCACGCCCATCCGGGCGGCCGCCCGCTCGCTGCGGTACGCCTTGTAGTCCATCGGGTTGAGGCCGGCGGCCATCACCCGCACCAGAACCTGTCCTGGCCCCGGCCACGGTCGCTCCCGCCCGACGAGGTGGAGGAACTCGCGCGAGCCGAACTCCTCGAGCTGGACGAATCTGGGCACGGTCGGGCTCCTTCCGCTCATACGGTGGAGCCTAACCCCGCTGCTCGCGGGAAGGGAGGGGCGGTCAGCCGAAGAGCAGCTCCGCCTCCTCGTACCGCGCCGGCGGCACCGTCTTGAGGCCGCCGGTCGCGTCGGCGATCGACACGTTCACGACATCGGTGCCGCGCAGCGACACCATCGAGCCCCAGCGGCCCTCGTAGGCGGCGTCGACCGCCGCCATGCCGAGCCGGGTCGCGAGCACCCGGTCGTAGGCACTGGGGACGCCGCCGCGCTGCATGTGACCGAGCACCGACGCACGCGACTCGATGCCGGTGCGCTCCTCGATCATCGGGGCCAGCATCTCGCCGATCCCGCCGAGGCGCGGACGGTTGAAGGCGTCGAGGCCCTTGTGCGAGTGCGCCTCCTCCATCGTGTCGAGGTGGAAGCCCTCGGAGACCACGATCACCGGAGCGCGGCCGCGGTCGCGGACCGACTCGACCCACTCCACGATCTGCTCGATGGACTTGGGCTGCTCCGGGATGAGGATGGCGTGCGCGCCGCCGGCCATGCCGGAGTGCAGGGCGATCCAGCCGACGTGGCGGCCCATGACCTCCACGACCATGCAGCGCTGGTGCGACTCGGCGGTGGTGCGGAGGCGGTCGATGGCCTCTGTGGCGATCTCCACCGCGGTGTCGAAGCCGAAGGAGTAGTCGGTGGCGGCGAGGTCGTTGTCGATGGTCTTCGGCACGCCGACGATCTTCAGGCCCGCGTCGGTGAGGCGGCGGGCGGCGGTCAGGGTGCCCTCTCCGCCGATCGCGATGATCGCGTCGATGCCGTTCTCGTCCATCATCCGCTGGATGTTCTCCGGGCCGCCCTTGTCGCCCTCGAACGGGTTCGTGCGGCTGGAGCCGAGGATGGTCCCGCCCTGGCGCGAGAGGCCGCGGACGCTGTGCCGGTCGAGCGGCATGATGTCGCCGTCGACCACGCCGCGCCAGCCGTAGCGGAAGCCGGCGAACTCGGACCCGTACACGCGGTCGCCCTTGAGGACGGCGCCGCGGATGACCGCGTTCAGTCCTGGACAGTCGCCGCCACTGGTGAGGATGCCGATCTTCATGCTGCTCTCTTTCTCGTTGCGCCCTTGAGCATCATGCCCGAGGTGTACCTGAGCACCAAAATCCCGGCGCTCCGAGCCGCTCAGAGGCCGAGCGCGCGCTGGAGCTTGGACGAGCTCGCGGAGGGCCGGGCTCCCGCCGCCAGGAGCTCCGCCTCGATGCCGTCGAGGAGCGCGGTGCGGCGCTCGCGCGAGTCGGGGGCGCCGCTGAGCAGCTCGACCTCCCACTCCCGCCAGGCGTCGCTCGCGCCGGTCTGCAGGTTCTCGCCGCGGACGTGGTCGTCGCACAGCTCGGCGAGCTCGAAGCCCGCCGCGTCCTTGAGGAGGGTGGTGTCGCGGCTGTTCGTCACGCGCGCGACCGGGATCAGGACTCCGTCGCCGAGCTGCTCGCGGATGACCTCGCGCAGGTCCGCCGGCGGCTCGACGCCGTCGCCGAGCGGCCAGTGCAGCTCCGGGCGCCCCTCGCCGGTCGGCGGCAGCTTGACGTGCCAGCCCTCGTCGGAGCCGCCGCGCCGCGCGCGCACCGCGACGCGCTGCCGGGCGAGCCGCAGTTCGGCCGTGTCGAAGTAGGTCGCCACCAGTTCCGCGGTCTCCGGCTCGCTCTCGACGGCGATCGCCCCGACGCCGACGAGCTGGGGTGGGCGGAGGTCGCCGTCCACGTCGTACTTGCGCTCGATCTCGAGCTGGGTATGGTGCTGCGCCATGTCCCCTGTTTAGTCCACTTCGGCGCTGTCGCGAAATTGCAAGCGGTGCGCGGGCGCACGCGTTTAGGCTCCGGGCATGGACAACACCACCATCGTCACCGCCCGCTTCGACGTCACCGGCTGGGACCCGGAGGAGCTGCCCGGCATCGCGGGCGACTGGCTGGGCGCGGTGGCGATGCGCAAGACGTACACGGAGGGCCTGGTCGGCGCGTCGGTCGCGCACTTCGTCTCCTCGGGCACGGAGGTGGGCGGCCGCGGCTACCTCGCGGCCGAGCGGATCACCGGGACGCTGCCGGACGGCCGCTCCGGCTCGTTCACGGTCCACCACGGCGCGCTTCAGCACCCGGACGACCCGTCGGCGTTCGGCTACATCGTCCCCGGCACGGGGACGGACGACTTCGCCGGCGTCAGCGGCCCGGCGCGCATCCGGCACGACGACCGCGGCGCCTACTTCGAGTTCGACCTGGGCTGAGCCGGGCCGTCGCGAACCACTCTCGTGCACATTCGGCCAGCGCGGTACCCTCGTGGCATGAGCGAGACGGACCGCACCAGAGAGGACGACGACGACTTCCTCGAGGCGCAGGAGGGCGACTACGAGCCTGCCGACGTCATCCGCGACGAAGACGACCTGCCGGTGGACGACGACGAGGACGACGACCGGATCCTTCCCGACGACGAGCGCCCGGTGCCGCTCGACCCGGACGACGCCGAGATCGCCTGACGGCTACGCCTCCAGCGCCTCCTCGAGCAGGTTGATGATGGCGTCGAGCTGCACCGAGTCGGTCGAGCCGATCTCCACGTCGCTGCCGTCGAGCGCGCGGGCCGCGAGGCCCTGCTTGGAGTCGATCAGCTCCGCGATCTTGGAGTCGATGGTCTGCGCGGCGATGATCCGCCACGCCGTGACCGGCTCGTCCTGGCCGATGCGGTGCACGCGGTCGATCGCCTGCGTCTGCTCGGCGGCCGTCCAGGACAGCTCGGCGAGCACGACGTTCGACGCGGCCTGCAGGTTGAGCCCGACACCCGCCGCGGTGAGCGAGCAGACAGCGACCGCGACCTCCGGGTCGTTGTTGAAGGCGTCGATCTCCTTCTGCCGGGCGAGCGCGGTCTGGTCGCCGCGGATGGAGATGGTCTTCAGGTCGCGGGCGGCGAAGGCCTCCTCCGCCGCGTCCATGACGTCGATGTGCTTGGCGAAGAACACCACCTTGCCGACCGAGCGGGCGAGCTGCGCGGTGTAGTCGGAGGCCAGCCCGGCCTTCGCCTGGCCGATCTTCCTGACCATCGTGAAGACGTTGTCGCCGGTCTTGGCCGACTTCGCCTCCTCCAGCTCGGACTGCGCGACCAGCCGGATGAGGTGCTTGCGGTGCGCCTCGTCGTCGCCGTCGAACGAGTCGGGACGGCCCGCGGCGGCGGCACGGTTGAACTTGGCGACCAGCCGCGCGGCCAGCTCTTTCTCGGCCTGCATGATCGAGCGGCCGAGGTCGCCGTCCAGCTCCACCGGCAGGTCGACCACGCGCCGGCTCGGGAGGTCGGCGGCCACATCCACCTTGCGGCGGCGGACGATGCCCAGGTCGATGACCGACTCGCGCGCGGCGGCGTAGAAGCCGAAGTCGGCCGGGGTGAGGCCGGTCTCCTCCAGGCTCTCCATCAGCTCGGCGGTCGGCTTGTTGCCGTCGATCCAGCCGAGGAACTGCCAGATCGCCTTGAAGTCGTCGATGTCGTTGATCAGCGGCGTTCCGGTGAGCGCGATGAGCAGCGGGTCCGCCGCCTTCTCGCGGATCGCCTCGGCCAGGCCGAGCACGAGCCGGGAACGCTGCGAGTGCAGGTTCTTGATGAAGTGCGCCTCGTCGACGACCATGCCCTGGAAGCCGAGCGTGCGCAGCCAGGACAGGTGCCGGTCGAGCACCTCGTAGTTGACGATGACGACGTCGGCGAAGGCGTCGAGGCCCTGGCCGTCGCCGTGGATGACGGTGGCGCGGCGGTGCGGCGTCCAGCGCTCGACCTCGCGCGCCCAGTTCATCTTGACCACGTTCGGGACGACCGCGAGCAGCGGGAAGGCGCCGGCGACGGACGCGCCGAGCACCGACTGGGCGGTCTTGCCGAGTCCGGGCTCGTCGGCGAGCAGGAAGCGGCGGTGGCCCTGGCGCACGCTCTCGATGAAGCGCGACTGGTGGTGCATGAGCTCCAGCCCCTGCGGGGAGTAGCGGTCGATCTTCGGGGCGGGCGGGAGCTCCATGCTCGCGGCCTGGCCTCCGGCGCCGTACTCGAACGACTTGAAGAGCGGGCCGAGCAGCTCCCACGAGTCGAGGCGGCGGCGCGGCGCGGGGGCGGCGGCGGCGCTCTTGCTGAAGTCGGGGGCGAGGAACGGGTTGGAGAGCTGGCGAGCCTTGACCGAGGCGGGCACGACCTGCTTCTCGGCGAGCTCCGGCGGGATGATGCTCTCCGGCGCGATCACCCGCTCGGTGGTGATGATGAGATCGTCGGGGCTGAGCTCCGTGCCGGACTCCAGCAGCCAGTCGCGCCGGATCTTCTGCGCCGTCGCCGTGGGCGGGGCCGCGCTCTCCAGCAGCGCGATGAGCGAGGTGTCGCGGGCCGCGGTCTTCGCCAGGATGGTGGCGATGCCGTCGAGCCGCTTGAGCTGCTCCGCGCGTGCGGCGTCGCTCAGCTCCGTGTCGGCCTTGGCGCGGGCGCGCTCCTCGCGCATGAGGAACGCGATGACCTGGAACTTGGTGCGGTTCGTCGGGCCGAGCTTCTTGCCGTCGGCGGCCTTCGCCTCCACCTCGCGCACCTTGCGCGCGAGGACGGGGATGAGCCCGTCGTTGTTGGCGTGGCGGTTGCGGCGCTGCTGCTGCTGCGGCCGCGACGAGGCGCGCTGAGACGCGCCTTGGCCCGACATGCGCTGTTGCGACGTGCGCTGACCCGAACGAGACATGGTCCTCCAGTGGAGGCGCCGCGCGCTGACAGCGGACGCGACGCCGTTATGGCGTGAGGGCCGGCGCGGCGGCGGGGAACGGAACCGAGTGGTCCGACCGAGCATCGCAGAACGCCGGGCGCACGGCGCAGAACTGCCGTGCAACCGTCATTTTACCGTATCTCGACGGATCAGCGGCGTGTGTCGGCCGGAATCTTGATCAGAAGCCCAGCGGAGACGAAGACGGCGGCCGCCGCGAGGCTCAGCAACGGCAGCACCGGGGTGAGTCCCGGGACCGGGAAGATCGGGTTCCAGAGCACGGCGATCGGGATCAGCCCGGCCAGCCACCACCGGCGCTTCGCCTGCCAGGAGAACACGCACAGGATGAGCGCGAGGATGCAGACCGCGTACTCCACGTAGGTGTACCAGTCCACGAACGCGAGCCCGAAGAGCAGCACCAGCGCGCCGAGGATGCCGGGCGCCAGAGCGGCGCGGTTGTAGGCGGGCGACTGCGGGGTGTATGGCACCGTCCAACTCTAAGCGACCAGGCACGGCACGACCGGCCGGGCCCCGAACGGTCCGCGCCCCTGGGACGAGACCTCATCCCCGGGGCGCGGACGGCTGCTGGTGCCGGTCGTTCAGAGTGTGCCCCTGCGGAACAGGAACGCGCACGGCGGCGCGTCCGATCCCACACGGACGATGACGGCGGAGTTGCGGGCGAGGGCGACGAACGGCTCGAGGTCGAGCCGGCTCATCGGGATGCGGCGCAGTTCCGCGTCCGAAGCGATGCCGTTGACGGCGAAGGCGACGTCGGGGACTTCGTATGGCTCTCCTGCGAGGTCGAGGAACACGATGGGCGACGGGTCTGCGGTGTCGAGCGGGAACACGCTGAGGATGGCCTCGGCGGCCGCTTCGGTGGTGACGTCCTCCCCGAGGAGGACGACGGGCGCGGTGAGTGCTTCTTCGGGATAGCCGCTGCCGACAAGGGTAAGCGTGTCGCCATCGTGCATGGCGTCGAGAGCGCTCAAGAGCGCACCGGACAGCAGCGGGCTGAGGTTCTTCAGCAAAGTCGGGCCTTTCCTGTAAAACGAATATTTCTCAACCCCTGTTGGGAGGATAGACCCGGCGGTATGTCCTCTCACACCCCCCCGTTAGGGGGTGCACTCCGGCTTCCGCATACCTCGCCGGGGTATCCGCTTTCCGCGGTATCCTTGGTCCCGTGATCGCAGACATCAAGAAGAGGGCGCTGCACCGCACGCGCATCCTCGAGGGGCAGCTGCGCGGCCTCGAGAAGATGATCGAGAACGAGGACTACTGCGTCGATATCATCACCCAATCGCTCGCCATCCAGAAGTCCCTCGGCTCGCTCAACAAGCTGCTCGTCGAGAACCACCTGAAGACGCACATCACCACGATGTTCGAGGAGGGCGGGGACCAGCGCGACGACGCCATCCTCGAGCTCCTGAAGGTGTACGAGCTCTCCAACAACCGGGGCTGACGTGGCGGATCCCATCGAGATCGTCCGCGGCGACATCACCGAGCAGGCCGTGGACGCGGTCGTCAACGCCGCCAACAGCTCGCTCCTCGGCGGAGGCGGCGTCGACGGCGCCATCCACCGCCGCGGCGGCCCCGCCATCCTCGCCGCCTGCCGCGAGCTGCGCGCCACCGCCCTGCCCGACGGCCTGCCGACGGGTCACTCCGTCGCGACGACCGCGGGAGACCTCCCTGCGCAGTGGGTCATCCACACGGTCGGCCCGGTCTGGGCGCAGCACGAGGACCGCACCCCCGACCTGCAGAACGCCTACCGGTCGTCGCTGCGGGTCGCCCGCGAGCTCGGCGCCGCGACGGTCGCCTTCCCGGCCGTGTCCGCCGGCGTCTACGGCTGGCCGATGGACGACGCGGCGCGGATCGCGGTCAGCACCGTGCGCGCCGTGCTGTCCTCCGGCGTCGGCTCGGTCGAACTGGTGCGCTTCGTGCTGTTCAACGACGACGCGCTGGCGGCGTTCCGCACGGCGGCCGGCGAGTGAGCGACGCCGCCCACCTCGGCGACGCTGCCGTCGAGCGGTTCCGCACGCTCTTGCGCATACCGACCATGTCCCGCAACCCGGTCGAGGAGACCGACTGGGCGGCGTTCGACGCGTTCGTCGCGGCGCTGCCGGAGCTGTACCCGCGCCTGCACGCGGTGCTCGAACGCGAGCAGCTCGGCCACTCGCTGCTCTACCGCTGGCGCGGCGCGGGCGACGGCGCCCCCACCGTCCTGATGGCGCACTACGACGTCGTCCCCGCCACCGACGAGGGCTGGGAGCACCCGCCCTTCGGCGCGGAGCTCACCGGATCCGGCGACGACCGCGTGCTGTGGAGCCGCGGGACGCTGGACGACAAAGGCGCGCTCGTCGCCATCCTGGAGGCGGTGGAGGCCCTGGTCGCCGCCGGCCACACCCCGGCGGCGGACGTGTACCTCAGCTTCGGCCACGACGAGGAGACGGTCGGCTCCGGCGCGCAGGCCATCGTCGCCGCCCTCGCCGAGCGCGGCGTGCGGCCGGCCCTGGTGCTGGACGAAGGCGGCGCCGTCGTGGAGGGCGTCTTCCCCGGCGTGACCAAGCCCATCGCCGTCGTCGGGGTCAGCGAGAAGGGCATCACGAGCGTGCGGCTGACGGTCGAGCAGCTCGGCGGCCACGCCTCCACCCCGCCGAAGCTGACGGCGACCGTGCGGCTCGCGCGCGCGATCACCCGGCTGAACGCCAGGCCGTTCCCCGCGCGCCTCACCGAGACGAACCTCCAGATGGTGGAGACGCTCGGCGCGCACGCGACCGGCCCGCTCCGCGCGGTGTTCACACGCGCCAGGCGGCTGAAGCCGGCCCTGGTGCCGGTGCTCGGCCGGCTGAGCGACGAGACGCGCGCGATGGTCCGCACGACGACCGCGGTCACGCAGCTCAGCGGCAGCCTCGCCGCGAACGCGCTGCCGGAGACCGCGACGGCGGTGCTCAACGTGCGCATCGCGGTCGGGTCGAGCGTCGCCGAGACCGTCGCCCACCTCCGCCGCGCCATCCACGACCCGCTCGTGCGCATCGAGACGATCGACCCTGCGGAGCCGTCCCCGGTGTCCCCCACCTCCGGCAAGGAGTGGGAGGCGGTGGCCGGCAGCATCGCGGCCGTGCACCCGGATGCGGTGGTGACGCCGTACATCATGCTCGCCGCGAGCGACGGCCGGCACTTCACCGCGATCAGCGACGCCGTCTACCGGTTCACGCCGTTCGAGATGAGCGCGGAGGAGCGCGGAACGCTGCACGCCAGGAACGAGCGCATCCACGTCGCGACCTGGCTGCGGGGCATCCGGTTCTACGAAGCGGTGCTGCGGGGAAGGTAGCCGGCGGCCCTACACCGCCCCGCCCAGATCCGGCAACTGGATCGCCCGGCTGTTCGGCGGCAGCTGCCGCGCCCGCTCCAACCCGGGCACCAGCTCCCCCAGCCACGCCCGGTAGCCCTCCGCGTTGAGGTGGAGGCGGTCGTCCGTGTACGCCGGGTTCAGCTCGCCGTCCTCCAGCGCCATCGCCGGCCAGAGGTCGAGCCAGGCGGCGTGGACGGTCGGGGCGAACTGCCACAGGTGACGGTTGATGTCGCGGATCTGGTCGGCGAACTCGTGGCCGCGCGGCATCACCGACTGCACCAGGATGCGCACCTCCGGCAGCTCCTTGCGGAGCGTGACCAGGATGGTCTCCACGTTGCGGACGACGTGCTCGACCGACCGGCGCCAGGCGAGGTCGTTGGTCCCGATGAGGAGCGCGACGAGCGCGGGGCCGGCCTCCACCACGTCGTTCAGGCGGGCGACCACGTCATCGGAGGTGTCGCCCGCGACGCCGAGGTTGACGATCTCCTCGCCGGGCATCCAGGACTCCCAGTCGCCGCCCTGGGTCAGGCTGTCGCCGACCAGGACGAGAGTGCCGTGCCCAGATCCCCACCCGTCGCTCATCCTCCCATCCTCCCTCACAAGGAGGGAGGCGGGAAGAGCGCCGCTAAAGGAGCGACTTGGTGTGCCAGACCGTCTTCGTCTCGGTGAAGAACGCGATCCGGTCGAGCGACGGCGCGGCGGCGTCGGGCCCGTTCTCCGGGGCGAGGACGCGCTTGAGCGTGTCCGCCGCGGCGATCTGCAGGTCCACCCACTCCAGCGCTCCCGCGCCGACCAGGTCGAGCGCGTTGACGTCGGCGTGCGAGGCCAGCCACGGGGCGATCTCCGCCGGCGAGCCGGTGAGGATGTTGACCACGCCGCCGGGCACGTCGCTCGTCGCGAGCACCTCGCTCAGGCTGATGGCCGACAGCGGGAACCGCTCGCTCGCCACGACGACGACCGTGTTGCCGGCGACCAGGGCGGGGGCGATGGCGCTGACGAAGCCGAGCAGACTGGAGTCCTGCGGGGCCACGATCGCGACCACACCGGTCGGCTCCGGCACCGAGATGTTGAAGTACGGGCCGGCGACCGGGTTGGCGTTGCCCGCCACCTGGACGAACTTGTCGGCCCAGCCGGCGTACCAGACCCAGCGGTCGATCGCCTCGTCCACCTGCGCGCCGGCGACGGCGGCGGAGACGCCCTCGGCGTGCTGGATCTCGTCCACGAACTGGGCCCGGCGGCCCTCCATCAGCTCGGCGATCCGGTAGAGCACCTGGCCGCGGTTGTACGCGGTCGCGCCGGCCCAGCCGGAGACCGCGCCGCGCGCGGCGACGACGGCGTCGCGGGCGTCCTTGCGGGAGGCCTTGGCGGCGTTCGCCAGGAACCCGCCCTTCGCGGAGACGACCTCGTACGTGCGGCCGGACTCGGAGCGCGGGAACTTCCCGCCGATGTAGAGCTTGTAGGTCTTCGGCACGGCCAGGCGGCTCATTTCGTCGCTCCCTTGCGGGTCGTGGTGCGGGTGGAGGTACGCGATGCGGTGACCGCCGAACGCGCGCTAGGCAGGGACCGCGAGGCGGGCGCCGACCGGCCGGGCACCAGGTAGGCGCCGAGGCCGTTCCTGCCGCCCTCGCGGCCGTAACCGGACTCCTTGTAGCCGCCGAACGGGCTGGCCGGGTCGAACCGGTTGAAGGTGTTCGCCCAGATCACGCCGGCGCGGAGCTGGTCGGCGACGGCCAGGATGCGGCTGCCCTTGTCCGTCCAGATGCCCGCGGAGAGGCCGTACGGCGTGTTGTTCGCCTTGGCGATGGCCTCGGCCGGGGTGCGGAAGGTGAGCACCGACAGCACCGGCCCGAAGATCTCCTCGCGGGCGATCCGGTGGCTGGTCGACACGTTGTCGAAGATGGTCGGCGCGAACCAGAAGCCGTTCTCCGGGATGGCGCACTCGGCCGTCCAGCGGTCGGCGCCCTCGGCCTCCCCGATGTCGGAGAGCTCGCGGATGCGCTGGAGCTGCTCGGCGCTGTTGATCGCTCCGATGTCGGTGTTCTTGTCGAGCGGGTCGCCGAGGCGCAGCGTCGAGAGGCGGCGCTTCAGACGGTCCACGACCTCGTCGTGCACGCTCTCCTGCACCAGCAGGCGGCTGCCCGCGCAGCAGACGTGGCCCTGGTTGAAGAAGATGCCGTTGACGATGCCCTCGATGGCCTGGTCGATCGGCGCGTCGTCGAAGACGATGTTCGCGGCCTTGCCGCCGAGCTCCAGTGTCAGCTTCTTGTCGGTGCCGGCCACCGAGCGCGCGATCTCGCGACCGACGGCGGTGGAGCCGGTGAAGGCCACCTTGTTGACGTCCGGGTGCGCGACCAGCTCGCGGCCGGTCTCCCCGGCGCCGGTGACGATGTTGACGACGCCGGCCGGGAGGTCGGCCTGCTGCACGATCTCGGCGAACAGCAGCGCGGTCAGCGGGGTCGTCTCCGCGGGCTTGAGGACGACCGTGTTGCCCGCCGCGAGGGCCGGGGCGATCTTCCACGCCAGCATGAGCAGCGGGAAGTTCCACGGGATGACCTGGGCGGCGACGCCGAGCGCCCGGGGCGCGGGGCCGAGGCCGGCGTGCTCCAGCTTGTCGGCCCAGCCGGCGTAGTAGAAGAACCAGGCGGCGACCAGGGGCACGTCGACGTCGCGGCTCTCCTTGATCGGCTTGCCGTTGTCGAGGCTCTCGGCGACGGCCAGCTCGCGGGCGCGCTCCTGGATGAGGCGGGCGATGCGGAAGAGGTACTTGCCGCGGTCGCTGCCGCTCATCCGGGACCAGACCCGGTCGTAGGCGCGGCGCGCGGCGACGACGGCGCGGTCGACGTCGGCGGAGTCCGCGGTCGCGATGGTCGCGATGCGCTCCTCCGTCGCCGGGGAGATGGTCTGGAACGGCGTTCCGTGCCCGTCGACGAACTCGCCGTCGATGAAGAGCCCGTACTGGTCGCGCAGGTTGAGGATCGCGCGCGACTCGGGGGCCGGGGCGTACTCGAGGAAGCTCATGGTGTTGTCGTCCCGTCTCAGTCGATCGTCACGTAGTCGGCGCCGGAGTAGTGCCCGGTGCTCAGCTTCTGGCGCTGCAGCAGCACGTCGTTGAGGAGGCTGGAGGCGCCGAACCGGAACAGGTGCGGCTGCAGCCAGCGCTCGCCGACGGTCTCGGCGACCGTCACGAGGTACTTGATGGCGTCCTTCGACGAGCGGATGCCGCCCGCCGGCTTCACGCCGATCTCCTCGCCGGTCAGGTTGTGCCAGTCGCGCACGACCTCCAGCATCAGCAGCGTCACCGGGAGGGTCGCGGCGGGCGACACCTTGCCGGTGGAGGTCTTGATGAAGTCCGCGCCGGCGAGGATGCTCAGCCAGGACGCGCGCCGCACGTTGTCGTAGGTGTTCAGCTCGCCGGTCTCCAGGATGACCTTGAGGTGGGCGTAGCTGCCGTCGTCGCGGCGGCAGGCCTCCTTGACGGCCACGATCTCGTCGAACACGAGGCCGTAGCGGCCGGAGAGGAACGCTCCGCGGTCGATGACCATGTCGATCTCGTCCGCGCCGGCCGCGACCGCGTCGGCGGTGTCGGCGAGCTTGACGGCGAGGGAGGCCCGGCCGCTCGGGAACGCCGTGGCGACGGCGGCGACGTTGATGCCGCCGGTCTGCCCGGTCTCGCGGAGCACACGGCCGGCGTGGGCGGCGCCGAGCGCCTGCACCGCGTAGGGGACCATGTCGCCGTACACGCACACCGCGGCGGGCCGCGGGGCGGTCAGGTCGCTCGGGTCGGGCGTGAGCGCCTTGGCGACGAGCGAGCGCACCTTGCCGGGCGTGTCGGCGCCCTCGAGCGTGGTCAGGTCGATCAGTTCGATGATCTTGTCGAGCGCCCAGGCCTTGCTGGTGGTCTTGATGGAGCGGGTGCCGAGGCCGGCAGCGCGCTGCTCCAGTCCGACGGCGTCCACGCCGGGGATGCCGCCGAGGTAGCGCCGGAGCGAGCCCTCGGTGAGGTCGCCGCCCAGCACCTCGACGGCGCGGGCCGCCGGCGCGAGCGTGCGCACGGGCGGTGTCGTTTCGATGGTCATGACGTCTGCTTTCTCATGTTCGGCGCGCGGCCGAGGAGGTCGTTGGCGGTCGACTCGTCGGTGATCAGGACGGTGCACAGCCCGCTGGCGACGACGGCGTGGGCGATGCCGTGCTTGGCCTCCCCCGCGATGACGGCGATGGAGGTGCCCGCGTTGCGCAGCTCGTCGAGGGTGAGGCCGAGCGTGCGGCTGTCCAGTTCGGGGTCGGCGACCTGGCCCTCGTCGTCGATGAAGCGGCCGACGACGTCGCCGACCGCGCCCTTCGCGGCCAGCGCGAGCACGTCCTCCGACGACAGGTAGCCGGAGTCGACGTGCACCGAGCTGGTGTCGACCACGCCGGCGCTGAACAGGTACGCGTTCGCGCCGCGCGCGAGCTCCAGCACGGACTGCACGGACCGGTCGGCCTCGATCGCGCGGCGGGTGGCCGCGTGCTCGAAGATCGCCGGGCTCGGCAGCAGCGTCGCGGTGCCCTGGGCCTTGCGGGCCATCACGACCGCGGTGTCCGCGGCGGCGGTGGCCTGCCGGGTGCTGGACACGCTGCCGTTGATCTGGACGGGGTTCACGCCGACCGCCCAGCCCGGGCGCAGCCGCGCGGCGACGGCGTGCAGGGTGCGGCCCCAGCTCACCCCGAGGGTGCGCGGGACCGGGCGCAGGGTCGTGAGGTAGTCGGCCGCGGCCTGGGCAACGCGGGCCTGGGAGTCGGAGTCGGACTCCGCGGAGGGCACGACGACCGCGTCCTCCAGTCCGTAGAAGCCGCACAGCTCGCGCTCCAGCGAGAACTTCCTGGCGCTCGGGTGCACGATCTCGATGCGCACGAAGCCGTGCTCGCGCGCCGCCACCAGGAGCCGGCCGACCTTCCACCGGGAGACGTTGAGGGCGACGCCGATCTCGTCCTGGGTCTTGCCGGCTTCGTAGTACAGCTCTGCGGCTTTGACGGCGAGGATCTCGTCGGTATCGTTCAGGGCCACGCGTCCATGTTAGGACGGGGTGCAACGGTTGCGCGTTGATTGCTCAAATGAGCGGGTGCAGTTTCGTTTATCGTTGGGTCGTGTCTGCCACTCCCCTCGCACTCGCCGTCGACTTCGGCGGAACCAAGGTCGAAGCCGCCCTCGTGGACGCGGACGGCGTCCTCCTCCCCGGCTCCCGCCACCGCCTCCCGACCGGCCGCACGGCGACGGTCGCCGACCTGGAGGCCTCGGTCGGCGGTGTCGTGCGCGACACGCTCGCCGCGCTGCCGGAAGGCGCGACCGTCGTCGGCGTCGGCATCGGTTGCGCCGGCCCGATCGACCGCAAGCGCGGCCTGGTCTCGCCTCTGAACGTGCCGGACTGGCGCGACTACCCGCTCCGCGACTTCATCGCCTCCGTGGTGGCCTCCGCCGGACTCGACGTGCCGGTGACGCTGGAGATGGACGGGGTCGCGATCACGATGGCCGAGCACTGGGTGGGCGCTGCCCAGGGCGTCGACAACGTCATGGGCATGGTCATCTCGACCGGCATCGGCGGCGGCCTCATCGTCGACGGCCGGGTCATCACCGGCCCGACCGGCAACGCCGGGCACATCGGGCACGTCGAGGTCGGCGACACCCGGGGCGAGGACACCTTCGGCGCGCCGTACGCGCTCGAGGCCATCGCCTCCGGCCCGCACACCGTCGCCTGGGCACGCCGCCAGGGCTTCACCGGAGAGACGGGCGAGGAGCTCGCCGCAGCGTACACGGCGGGCGACGAGATCGCCGTCGCCGCGATCACCCGCACCGGCCGCGCCGTCGGCCACGCCATCGCCTCCGCGACGGCGCTGCTCGACCTGGAGCTGGTCGCGATCGGCGGCGGCTTCTCGCACTCCACCCCCGACCTCTTCACGCACATGCGCGCGGTGATCGAGGCGCACTACTTCCCGTTCGTGCGCAAGGTGCGGATCGTCCCGAGCGCCCTCTCGTCGGAGGGACCGCTGATCGGGGCTGCCGCGCTCATCCACCGCAGCGCGATGCTTCCGGCGAACCCGCGCGCCTAGAGTGCGTTGCTGAGGATTGCGATCCATGGACATCGAGACCCTGCAGCGCGACGTCGAGACGGTATCCGCGTACTACGCCGAGCGCCACGACATCGTTCGCACCGATGACTGGTTCATGTTGAAGCTCAATGAAGAGGTCGGGGAGCTGACCCAGGCATTTCTCGCGCGGTCAGGGCAGTCGCGCGACAAGGGACGTTCTCCGGACGAGCTCGATGGTGACTTCCGGGCGGAGCTGGCCGATGTTCTCGCACACGCCCTCCTGCTCGCCGAGCGATTCGACGTCGACCTCAGCGCGGAGGTCGAGCGCAAGTGGCTCGTGTGGAAACCATCCCGCTGATCGCCGCAGCACGCCTCAGCGGTCTTCGAGCGGCACCGGCCGCGCCACGACGGCGCCTGCCGCCGCGGCAGCCAGCGCGGTCGCCGTGAGGACCACGAGCGGCACGGTCCAGCCGCCCGTCGTCTGGTGCAGGATGCCGACCACCAGCGGGCCGAGCGCGCCGAGGGTGTAGCCGAGGCCCTGCGTGAACCCGCTCAGCGCGACCGAGCCGGCGTGGGTGCGTGTGCGCACGTTGATCAGCACCAGGCTCAGCGGGAACAGCAGCGGGCCGAGGCCGGCGAACGCCACCCACAGCCAGGTCGCCGTCGCCGGGGCGAACACCAGCCCGGCGTAGCCCGCGATGAAGAACGCGACGCCGGCGTAGATCAGCAGCGAGACGTTCTTCATCCGGGCGGCGAGCAGCGGGACCAGCAGACCGGCCGGGATGCCCATCCCTGCGTAGATCGACAGCAGCGCGCCCGCCTCCGCCGGCGGCGTCCCCGCGACGTCGTGCACGAGCTGCGGCAGCCACGCGAACATCGCGTACGCGTTGAGGCTTGACACCGCGAACACCACCGCCATCGCCCAGGCCAGCCCGGAGCGCCAGATCCGGCGGGTCATCGAATGGTCGGACCCTTCGACCTCCACGTCGTGCGCGGGATGCGCCGGACGATGGGTGATGAGGATGCGCAGCCACGGCACGATCGCCAGCACGCTGACCAGCGCCCACATCCCGACCGAGACGTGCCAGCCTGCCGCGTCCGCCACCGGCACGGCGACCAGCGGCGGCAGCAGCGTGCTGACCGACATCACGGTCGCGTAGAGCGCCGTCACCAGGCCGATCCGGTCGGGGAAGTAGCGCTTCACCAACGGCGGCAGCAGCACGTTGCCGACGCCCATCCCCGCGAACGTGACCGCCGACCCGACCGCGAGCATGACGAACGACCCGGCCGTCGCGCGCAGGAGGTGCCCGGCCAGCATCACACCGAGCGCGATCAGCAGCACCGCCTCCAGCGACACCCGCCGGGTGAACGTCGGCGCGAGGAGCCCGAACAATGCGAAGCAGACCGGCGGCAACATGCCGAGCAGGCCCACGCCGACGCTCGAGACCGGGAACTCGACCCGGATCTCCGCGAAGATCGGCGACAGAGCGGCGACCGCCGTGCGCAGGTTCGCGGCGACCAGCAGGATGCCGAGCAGCGCGACCGCCCGGCCGTGCCAGAGCGGGCGCGGCGCCGCGGCTGGCGAGGCGGTGTCCTGCGCGGCCTCGCTCACGCGGGCTCGACCGTCAGGATGCGGCGGGCCTGCTCCACGTCGGCAGCGATCTGCGCGATCAGCGGCTCGATCCCGGCGTACGCGACCATGCCGCGGATGCGCTCGGAGAACGCCACGTCGACCGTGTGACCGTAGAGGTCGAGCTCGCGGTCGAGCACGTACGCCTCCACCTGCTTCTGCGGCACGCCCTCGAAGGTCGGGTTGTTGCCGACCGAGATGGCGGCGGGATACCGGGTGCCGTCGTCGTCGGTCAGCCAGCCGGCGTAGACGCCGTCCGCCGGGATGAGGCCCTCCGACTCCGGCGACAGGTTCGCGGTCGGGAAGCCGAGCTCGCGTCCGCGCGCAGCGCCGTGCACGACGATCCCGCGCACGGTCGGGACGGTGCCGAGCAGCTCGGCCGCGTGACCGACGTCGCCGGCGGCCAGCAGCTCCCGGATCCAGGTGGAGGACACCCGGCGGCCGTGCTCGGGCCGCACGTCGTCGATCAGCTCGACGGTGAAGCCGTGGCGCTCCCCCAGCTCGCGCAGCAGCGTCACGTCGCCGGCCCCGCGCGCGCCGAATCGGAAGTCGCTGCCGATCAGCACGGCGGCGGCGTGCAGCCGGTCGACCAGGATGTGGCGGACGAACTCCTCGGGGGGCAGGTCCGCGAGCGCGCGGTCGAAGGCGACCATGAGCGTCGCGTCGATCCCGGTCTCGGCCAGCAGCTCCAGCTTCTGCCGGTTGCTCACCAGCGACGCGGGGCACTTGTCCGGGGCGAGCAGCTCCAGCGGGTTGCGGTCGAAGGTGATGACTGCCGACGTCAGCCCGCGCTCGGCTGCGACCACGCGCAGCCGCTCGATCACCGCGCGATGGCCGGTGTGCACGCCGTCGAACTTGCCGATGGTGACCGCACTCGGCCCGAAGCCGTCCGGGATCTCCGCGACCGACCCGAACACCCTCATGAACGCGCCCCGTCGACCGGCTTGTGCTTCGACAAGTAGAGCAGACCCAGGATCGGCAGGGCCAGCGGGATGAACAGGTAGCCCATGCCGTACACGGACCATACGGTCGCGTCGCGCCCGAACGGGTCGATGTCGTGGAGGCCGAGCGTCGCCGGCGCGAACAGGCTGAGCGTCCCGATCACGAGCACGCCCACCAGCTCGAAGGTGATCGTGATCCACGCCACCCGGTACCAGACCCGCCCGGGCGCGACGAGCGCGATGGTCGCGACGATGTAGACGGCGGCCGAGAGCGCGGACAGCGTGAAGGCGACCGGCGCCTCGTGGAAGCGGTCGATGATCTGGAAGACGCTGCGGCCGGTCGCGGCGAGCGCCAGCACGCCGTAGACGAACACGAGGACGCGGCCGATGCCGGTGATGCGGCGCTTCGGCGACTCGTCACCGCTCTGCTCACGGGCGGACATGGTGTGGTGGGACATCGTAACGATTCTATTCGCGCGCGCCGACGCCGCTCACGCCCCCTGAACGAACCAGATCTGCCCCATCCGGTACACCATCACCGCGATCGCGAGGCAGACCCCGCCCAGGATGACGGTGCTCCACCGGTTGCGCTCGATCAGCGCCCAGAAGCCGCCGGCGAGCGGCAGCAGCAGTGCCGAGATCAGGTAGATGTAGAACTCGGCGAGGCTGCCGGTGGGCGGGTTGCCCACCAGCGGCGCCACGATCGCCATCACGAGCTGCACGATCAGCAGCAGCTCCACCAGCGCGACGGCGCCCATCGTGAGGTCGCCTGGAACACGCCCGGCGAACCCGAGCACCAGGCAGAGCACGCCGCCGATCACGGCGACGCCGACCTGCAGCGCCACGAACCATTCGATCATGCGGAGGCGATCTCGTCGGTCGGGAAGTTCACGAGGGTCCTGGCTTCCTTTCCGCGGAACTCGATGAGCCCCACGAGGTGGCCACCGGGGGCGATGGCCGCGACGGGTTCGCCTCCCTGCCCCTCCCGATCGGCGATGTGGATGCGCCGGCCGTGCGTCAGGTCGATCGCCTGCTGCTCGGTCAGCTCGAGCGTCTCGAAGAGGTCGGAGGCGGCTCGCGCGGCGGGGATGAGGGCGGCCTCGGCATCGAGCGTATCGAGTTCGCCGGCCTCCCGCACGTCGAACGGGCCCACCCGCGTGCGGCGCAGCGCCGTGAGGTGGCCGCCGACGCCGAGGCCCGCGCCGAGGTCGCGGGCGAGCGACCGGATGTAGGTGCCGGAGGAGCACACCACGCGTACGTCGAGCTCGATCGCGACGGGCGCAGCCGCCTCGGGCAGCCGCCGGGCCGCCAGCAGCTCGAACTCCGCGATGGTCACCGCGCGCGGCTGGAGGACGACCTCCTCGCCGGCCCGCACCCGCGCGTAGGCGCGCTTGCCGTCCACCTTGATCGCGCTCACCGAGCTCGGGACCTGCTCGATCTCGCCGGTCAGCGCCCGGATGCCGCGGGCGATGTCGTCGTCGGACACGGCGGCGACCGCGGCCGGGTCGGCCTCCGCGGTCACGTCGCCCTCCGCGTCGTCGGTCGTCGTGGTCGCGCCGAGTCGAATGGTCGCCAGATACTCCTTGTCGGCGCCGACGATGTAGGTCAGCAGCCGCGTGGACGAGTTGACGCCCAGGATGAGCAACCCCGTCGCCATCGGGTCGAGCGTCCCGGCGTGGCCCACCTTGCGGGTGCCGGCCAGGCGGCGCACGCGCGCGACGACGTCATGGCTCGTCCAGCCTCCGGGCTTGTCGACCAGGATCAGACCGCTGCCGGTCATGCGCTCTCGCCGGCGACGTCGAGGACCAGCTGCAGCTTGGTGCGGAAGGTGGACTCGATGATCTCGGTGGCGCAGACGTCCTTGCCGTACTCGGCGGGCAGCTTGAGCCCGAGCAGCGTGTTCAGCAGCATGCCCTCGGCCAGGAAGGTGCGCGCCTCGTCGGGCGAGAAGCCGACCTGGTCGCGGACCAGCTTGTAGATCGCGAGGAAGCCCTCGCGGGCCCGCCCTCCGATGACGGCGTCGTTGCCCATCCCGAACGCCTGCATGAGCGAGAGCAGGATGCCGCGGTCCTCGATGAGGTTCACGTACGCCAGCCCGAGGCGGCGGCCGATCTCGTGGTGCTCGCCGCCCGCGCCGTCCTCCCCCAGGGGCGAGCCGTCGGCCCGCCACTCGTCGATCGTGGCCTGGAAGCTCGCCATCAGCTTGTCGAGGGCGCGCTGCAGGACCTCGACGAAGAGGTTCTCCTTGCTGCCGAACATCCGGACGACGTAGGGCTGGCTGATCCCGGCCGCCTTGGCGATCTGGTCCGTGGTCGCACCGAAGTAGCCGCGCTCCCCGAACACGAGGCTCGCCGCGCCGAGGATCTGCTCGCGCCGCGCGGCCGACGGTATCCGTTCACTGATCGCCGAAGTCATGCTTGACAGGTTATCAGTCGATTACTAAAGTGCGTTGTAATCATTCGATTACTAACAATCCAGGAAGCGACCATGACCTCATCCCGTCCCGGCGCAGCCCGCCGGATCCCCGTCTGGCTCGCGATCGTCGCGGCCTCCCTCCCGATGTTCATGGCGACCCTCGACAACCTGGTCGTCACCAGCGCCCTGCCCGTGATCGCCCGCGACCTCAGCGCCTCCATCGAGCAGCTGCAGTGGGTCGTCAACGCCTACACGCTCAGCTTCGCGACGCTCATGCTGATGGCCGTCGGGATGGGCGACCGGCTCGGCCGCCGCTCGGTGTTCCTCGGCGGCATCATCGTCTTCACGCTCGCCAGCGCCGCCAGCGCCCTCGCGACCGAGCCGTGGATGCTGATCGCCGCCCGCGCGGTGCAGGGCGCCGGAGCCGCGGCCCTGCTGCCGCTCTCGCTGACGCTGCTGGCCGGCAGCGTCAGCCAGAAGCTGCGCCCCGCCGCCATCGGCATCTGGGGAGGCATCTCCGGCCTCGGCGTCGCACTCGGCCCGCTGATCGGCGGCGCCGTCGTGCAGGGCTGGAACTGGCAGGCAATCTTCTGGCTGAACGTCCCGCTCGGCGTCATCGCCGTCCCGCTCGTGCTGCTCGCCCTCCCGAACAGCTTCGGCGACCGCGTGCGCGCGGACATCGTCGGGCTGCTGCTCGCCGCGCCCGGTGTGCTCGGGCTCGTCTACGGCATCGTCCGCGGCAACGACGCGGGCTGGGACAGCGCCGAGGTGCTGTTCGCGCTCATCGCCGGCGGCGCGCTGCTGGTCGCGTTCGTGCTCTGGGAGTCGCGCACCTCCGCTCCCCTGCTGCCGCTGCGGCTGTTCCGCGACCGCAGCTTCACCGTCGCGAACCTGGTCGGCATGACCTTCAGCTTCGGGATCTTCGGGGCGATCTTCATCCTCATCCAGTTCCTCCAGGTCGTGCAGGGGCACACCCCGCTGGAGGCCGGCGTCATGACGATGCCGTGGACGCTGGCGCCGATGGTCGTCGCTCCGCTCACCGGGCTGGTGTCCGGCCGCACGGGCACCCGCCTCCCGATCGGCGTCGGGCTGGTGTTCCTCGCCGTGGCCATGGCGTGGATCGCCGGAACGCTCTCCGCGACGCTGCCGTACTCGGGGATGTGGCCGCCGTTCCTGCTGGCCGGCGTCGGGATGGGGCTGGTGTTCGCGCCGAGCTCGACCGCGGTGCTGGCGAACATGCGGACGGCCGACCACGCCAAGGCCTCCGGGACGAACTCCACGCTGCGGGAGATCGGCGTCGCCCTCGGCGTCGCGGTGCTGACCGCGGTGTTCACCGGCGCGGGCGGCACGCTCACCCCGACCGGCTACGTGAGCGCGGCCATCCCGGCCGTCTGGGTCGGCGCCGGGGCGCTGGCGCTGGCCGCGGTGATCTCGCTCGCGCTGCCCAGCCGCCGCCGCGCGGCGGAGCTCGCCGCAGCCGCGCACACCGACGCTCCGGAAGCAGCCGACCTCACCCCCGTCCTCGTCGACTAGAAACGATCGAAGGGCACGTAAACGCCCCTAAAACCGCGTTTTAGGGGCGTTTACGTGCCCTTCGGCGTTCGACGCTTGGGCGCAGCCTAGGCTGGGGAGGTGCGAATCGGGGTAGTGGGAGCGGGAGCGATCGGCGGCACGATCGCGGCGCTGCTCGACCGGGTCGGCCACCTCGTGGAGGTCACGGCGCGCGGCGAGCAGCTCGCGGCGATCCGCGCCGACGGCCTCCGGCTCGACGGCGGCTGGGGCGTCCACACCGCGCGGGTCGCCGCCGCCGAACGGCTCCAGACCCGGCCCGAGCTGGTGTTCGTCTGCACCAAGGCGCAGGACGCCGAAGCCGCCATCCGCGACAACGCCGCTCTCCTCGACGGCATCACGGTCGTGGTCGTGCAGAACGGCCTCGCCGGCCTCCGCGTCGCGACCGAGCTGCTCCCTGGTTCGGACTGCGTCGGCGCGCTCGCGCTCTACGCCGCCAGCTACCTCTCCCCCGGTCGCATCACCGTCACCACGACCGCGAACACCTACCTCGGCGCCGGCGACGGCGAGCCGCCGGCGAGTGCAGTGGAGGCCGCCCGCATCCTCGACGCCGCCATGCCCAGCTTCGCGGTCGAGAACTTCACCGGCTGCCAGTGGACCAAGCTCATGGTCAACCAGGTCAACGCCATGCCCGCGATCACCGGGCTCAGCACTCAGGAGACCCTCGGCAGCCGCGAACTGCGCCCGATCATCACCGCGAGCCTCCAGGAGGCCGTCCGCGTCGGCATCGCGCGCGGCGTGCGCTTCGGCAGCATCCAGGGCCTGGACGACCGCATCCTGCGCTTCGTCGCGCGCTCCCCGCGCTGGCTGGCTCAGGTCGTCCCGCTGCTGATGCGGCGCAGGATGGGAGCCACACCCAACCCCGGCTCCACGCTGCAGAGCATCCGGCGCGGCCAGCTCAGCGAGATCGACTACCTGAACGGCGCGGTCGTCGCCGAGGCACGCGCGAGCGGGCAGGAGGCGCCTGTCAACGCGGCGCTGACCGGCCTGGTGCACGAGGTGGAGGCCGCGAAGGCGTTCATCGCGCCGGCCGACGTCGCGCGCCGGCTCGCCCCGCTGCTGGGCCGCTAGGCCCGCTCGGCACGAGGCACGCGCACCGGAGCGGACGGGTCCGAGTCGTCGACGAGGAAGGTCGCGAAGTCCCCCGGCCGCGCGTCCTCCTCGTAGACGGCCCGCTGTGGCGTGTTCACCAGCAGGATCGACGCGTTCCACTCCCGCCGCAGCTCCGGTCGCAGCAGGAACTCGCCGTCGACCACGAGCACGGCGTCCGGCCCTGCCGTCTCCCACCGGGCGACGACCGGCGCGTCCCGCACCTCGTCGAACGCCCTGGTCTGGAACCCGGTGCTGCCCGCCATCCGGAACGGGTCGAGCAGCACCCGCTGAAGCGTCGAGTAGTCGAACGCGTCCCGATAGAAGCGCTCCGGCGTCTCCGGTCCGAACAGGGTGCGCTCGAAACGCGGCCGGTGGAAGTCGCCGACCGACGCACGGTGCGTGTCCACCCCGGACTCCCGGAACACCACCGCGAGGTCGTCCGCGAAGCCCGAGGTGCCGCCACCGCCGTCCACCGCGACCACCACCCGGCCGCCCGGCGTGAGCGCGCGCACCTCCGCCACGATCTCGCGGAGGACGAGGACCCGCGGCGTCGGTGGCAGCATCATGGGACGAGCATATGCCGCCGCACCGGGTAGCCTCGATGCATGCCAGACGCGTACAGACAGGGCGCGTTCGCCATGGCGGTCGTGGACTGGTACCACGACAACCGCCGCGACCTCCCCTGGCGCCGCGACGGCTTCACCGCGTGGGGCACGCTGGTCAGCGAGTTCATGCTGCAGCAGACGCCGGTGGCGCGCGTCATCCCGCGGCTCGAGGAGTGGCTGACCCGGTGGCCGACGCCGGCCGACCTGGCCGCCGTCCCGCCCGGCGAGGCCGTGCGCGCCTGGCAGTCGCTCGGCTACCCGCGCCGCGCGCTCTGGCTGCACGCCGCGGCCGTCGCGATCACCGAGCGCCACGGCGGCGTCGTGCCGGACGACGTGGAGGCGCTGCTCGCGCTGCCGGGGATCGGCGACTACACCGCGCGCGCCGTCGCGGTGTTCGCGTACGGGGCGCGCCATCCCGTCGTCGACACCAACGTGCGCCGCGTCATCGCGCGCGCCGTCGACGGCCAGGGCGAGCCCGCCCCGCCGAGCGCCCGGCGCGACCTCGCCGCCATGACCGCGCTGCTCCCCGACGACCGCCCGGCGGCCGCTGCCTTCAACGCCGGGATGATGGAGCTCGGCGCGATCGTGTGCGTCGCCCGCTCGCCACGCTGCGACGCCTGCCCGCTGGCGGCGACCTGCGCGTGGCGCGCGGCGGGCTATCCCGCCTACGCCGGCCCGCGCAAAGCGGTTCAGAAGGCGTACGATGGCAGCGACCGGCAGGTGCGCGGCCGCATCCTCGCCGAGTTGCGCGGCTCGCACATCCCGGTCACCGTCGCCGAGCTGGAGGACGTCTGGCCCGACGCCGAGCAGCGCGACCGCGCCCTCCGCGGGCTTCTCGCCGACGGCCTCGCGGTCGCGGAGGGCGACGGCTACACGCTGCCCTGACCCACATGCTGCACTGAGACGGGGCGCTCAGCTCTCCGCGAAGACCACCGGATTCCAGTCCAGTATCCGCGACCGGTACACCAGCCCCTCGGTGAAGAACGGGTCGCCGTCGCGGAACCGCTCTGCGGCCTCCCGCGACCGGAACACCGCCATCGAGCCCTGCGTGCCGGGGTCGCCGAACGTGCCGATCATCAGCACGTCCCCGGTCTCCGCGGCGAACGCGTCCAGGTAGGCCTTGTGGCGCGGGTAGGCCTCGACGACGCGCTGGAACCGCTCAGGGGTGGTGTCGGGGTCTGGGTCGTAGAACGAGACGGCGTACATGGTCTCAGCGTACGAAAGTCTCGGCGAACGACGCCAGCAGCTTGCGGCGCATCGCCGTCGCACGCGGGCGCTCCCGCAGGTCGCGCAGCTCCGCCCAGCCCGGCCAGGCGATCAGGTCGCGGCCGTCGACGGCGCGCGTGCGCTCGATCACCTCGTCGGGGACGTCCTGCGGGTCCGCGGAGGTCAGCCCGGCCAAGAGGTCGTCGTAACGGTCGCCCAGCACCGTCGAAGCGGGGTCGACGGACAGCACGAGCACGACGCCGGTCGGGAAGGTGTTCACCGGCACGACGATCAGGTCCGGCCGCTCGGTGCGCAGCAGCTCCACGACCTTGTAGACGTCGCCCGCCCAGGAGTCCGTGTAGCGGTCGCGGGCGGCCTCGTGGACCGTCCGTGGCATCATGTCGTCCAGCACCACGACGCTCAGCGGGCCGCAGAGCTTTTCCACATTGATGAAGTCGCGGTAGGCGAACTCGGCCCAGTGCATCCCGTCGACGAACGCCAGGTCCAGCGGGGTGCCGGCCAGGTGGTCCTGCGCCTGCGTCGACGCGAAGAAATCGTCGCTGGTCTCGCGGGCGAGCAGCAGGTCGGACCGCAGCGGGCTGACGATGTGGAAGGCCGGATCGACGCCGATCGTCTTGGTGCGCGAGAGGGTGAGCGATCGGCCGTCGTCCACACCGATCTCCAGGTACGCACGCGGCTGGAGCACCTCGTGCAGACCGGTCAGGAACTCGTGCCGCGTCAGCGTGGGCTCGGGGAAGCGCGAGGCGTCGAACGGGTAGATGCGGTAGCCGTTGGGCGCGAGCGGGTACTCCGACTCGGGGGCGGTCTCGGCCGGGGCTGAGGCCGGCACGGGGGCCGGCCGCTCCGTGGGGGCGATCCAGGAGGCCAGCGACGCCCGCGCCTTCGCCTCCCCGTCCACGAGCCTGTCGACCCGTTCCGAACCGATGACGGGCGCGAGCCCCTTGCGCACGATGTTCCTGACAGTCACACCCGCCACCCTACCTGGGCCGGGCGACCGGCTCCGCGCGTGTGCCGGTCAGTCCTCGTCCTCGTCCTCGTCCTCGCGCGGCTTCACGTACGGGTCCTCGTCGCCGGCGTAGCTGGCGCCGGTGGCGAGCCCCGCCACCTCGGTGTCGTGGTCGCGGGCCTGGCGCAGCAGGTCCTCGATGTGGGCGGCGTTCTCCGGGATGGCGTCGAGCTGGAACGCCAGTGTCGGCGTCAGCCGCGCGGTGATGTTCTTGCCCACCTCGCTGCGGAGCATGCCGGTCGCCGCCTGCAGAGCCGCCGCGGTGTCCGCGCGCTCCTGGTCGGTGCCGTACACCGTGTAGAACACGGTGGCGTGCTGGAGGTCGCCGGTCACCTGCACGTCGGTGATGGTCACGAAGCCGAGCCGAGGGTCGCGCAGGCCGCGATCCAGCCGCTTGGCGATGATGACCTGGATTCTGTCGGCGAGCTTCCTCGCGCGTGCCGGGTCGGCCATGTGGTTCTCCTTGGATGTTCGGTGCGGAAGCCGAAGGCCCGGCGGTCTCCCGCCGGGCCTCACAGGCTACCGATTCACGCGCGGGGCTTCTCCCGCATCTCGGTGGTCTCGATCTCGTCGCCGATCTGGATGTCGTTGTACTTGCCGAGACCGATACCGGCCTCGAAGTCCGTACGGACCTCCGTGACGTCGTCCTTGAACCGGCGCAGCGACTCGATGGCGAGGTTGTCCCCCACCACGACGCCGTCGCGGATGACGCGCGCCTTGGCGTTGCGCGTGATCGTTCCGGACCGGACGATGACACCGGCGATGTTGCCGAACTTGGAGGAGCGGAACACCTCGCGGATCTCGGCCACACCGGACTGGATCTCCTCGAACTCGGGCTTGAGCATGCCCTTGAGCGAGTTCTCGATGTCCTCGATGGCGTTGTAGATGACCGAGTAGAAGCGGACATCCACACCCTCGCGGGCCGCACGCTCGCGCGCCTTCACGTCCGGGCGGACGTTGAAGCCGATCACGATCGCGTTGTCGATGGTCGCCAGGTCGATGTCCGACTCGGTGATCGCGCCGACGCCGCGGTGCAGGATGCGGAGGCTGACCGAGTCGTCGACCTCGATCTTCATGAGCGACTCCTCCAGCGCCTCCACGGCACCGGACACGTCGCCCTTGATGATGAGGTTGAGCGCCTCGACCTTGCCCTCTTCCAGAGCACGGGTGAAGTCCTCGAGCGAGATGCGCTTGCGGGCCTTCGCCAGCTGCGCGTTGCGCTCTGCGGCCTCGCGCTTCTCGGCGATCTGCCGGGCGGTGCGGTCCTCCTCGGTGACGATGAAGGTGTCGCCGGCGCGCGGGACGCTGGAGAGACCCTGCACCTGGACCGGGCGGGACGGCGCGGCCTCGAAGACGGGGTCGCCGTTCTCGTCGGCCATCGCACGGACGCGGCCGTAAGCCGTGCCCGCGACGATCGCATCGCCGACGCGCAGCGTTCCGGACTGGATGAGCACGGTCGCCACGGCGCCGCGGCCCTTGTCGAGCTTCGCCTCGATGGCGACACCGCGCGCGTCCTTGTTCGGGTTGGCGCGGAGGTCGAGCCCGGCGTCGGCGGTCAGCAGGACCGCGTCGAGCAGGGCGTCGATGCCGATGTTGTTGCGGGCCGACACGTCGACGAACATGACGTCGCCGCCGTACTCCTCGGCGACCAGACCGAACTCGGTGAGCTGCTGGCGCACCTTGGCCGGGTTGGCGTCCGGCTTGTCGATCTTGTTGACCGCGACCACGATCGGCACGTTGGCCGCCTGGGCATGGTTCAGCGCCTCGATCGTCTGCGGCATGATGCCGTCGTCCGCCGCGACCACGAGGATCGCGATGTCCGTCACCTGCGCACCACGGGCACGCATGGCGGTGAACGCCTCGTGACCAGGGGTGTCGATGAAGGTGATGGCGCGCTCGATCTCATCGTGCTCGGTCCACACCTGGTACGCACCGATGTGCTGGGTGATGCCGCCGGCCTCGCCCGCGACGACGTTCGCGTTGCGGATGGCGTCGAGGAGGCGCGTCTTACCGTGGTCGACGTGACCCATGACGGTGACGACCGGGGGCCGGATCTCGAGGTCCTCGTCGGACTCGCCCTCCAGCTCGGCGTCGAGGTCGATGTCGAAGCCCTCGAGGAGCTCGCGGTCCTCGTCCTCCGGGGAGACGACCTGGATCTT
The DNA here is from genome assembly GCF_042789575.1 of Leifsonia sp. NPDC056824. Classification (NCBI taxonomy): domain Bacteria; kingdom Bacillati; phylum Actinomycetota; class Actinomycetes; order Micrococcales; family Microbacteriaceae; genus Leifsonia; species Leifsonia sp. NPDC056824. The sequence continues at coordinate 223,453 of NZ_JBHUAV010000004.1, forward strand.
GTAGCCCAGCTCCTCGCCGAGGATGGCGAAGGTCGCCTCGTCGAGCGACTCGGTCGCGGTCGCCATCTCGCCCAGGTGGAAGAGGACGGTGACCAGCGACGCGGGGTTCGCGTCGATCTTGTCGGCGAAGTCCGAGATGGAGGAGCCGCGGCGCAGGCGCACAACGGTGCCGCCGTCGCCACGGGGAACGCTCACGCCGCCCAGCGACGGAGCTTCCCTCATCTCGAATTCCTGGCGCTTCGCGCGCTTCGACTTGCGGGCCTTGGACTTGCCGCCGCCACGACCGAACGCGCCGGCCGTGCCGCCGCCCGGTCCACGACCGCGGCCACCGCCGCCGCCCGCCGGACGCGGGGCGCCGAAGCCGCCGCCCGGGGCGCCGCCGGGACGCTGGAAGCCGCCGCCGCCCGCGCCGCCACCTGCGCCACCCGGGCGCTGCTGGAAGCCGGGACGTCCACCGCCGCCGCCGCCCGGGCGCTGGCCGGGACGGTTGCCGCCGCCGCCACCCTGGCCGGGCGCGCCGATGCGCGGCGAGCCGGGACGCGGCGGAGCCGGACGCGGGATGTTGCCGGGGCTCGGGTTCGGGCGCGAGCCCATGCCCTGCGAGCTGGAGAACGGGTTGTTCCCCGGACGCGGGGTGCTGGGCCGCTGGCCCATGCCCTGGTTGGACGAGAACGGGTTGTTGCCCGGACGCGCGTTGCCCGGACGCGGGATGCTGCCGGAGCCCGGGGCGGACCCGGTGCTGGGGCGCGGCGAGGCCGGCTTGTCGGCGGCGGCCGCGCCGGACGCGGCCGGAGCCTCCTGGGCTGCCTTCTCAGCGGCAGCCTTGTCGGCGGCGGCCTTCTCGGCAGCGGCCTTCTCGGCCGCGGCCTTCTCGGCCGCGGCCTGACGCTCGGCGACGGACAGCGGCGCCTGCGGCTTGGGTCCTGCGGCCTCGCTGGACGCCGGCGGGCGCGGCGCTGCGGGGCGCGGAGCGGCCTCCGTCTTGGGCGCCGACGCCTTGTCGGCGGTGAAGCCTTCAGCCTCCAGGGCGGCGCGCAGCTTGCGGGCTACCGGGGGCTCGATGCTCGAGGACGGTCCCTTGACGAACTCGCCCATCTCCTTGAGTTTCGCGAGCGCGACTTTACTGTCGACGCCGAGCTCGCTCGCGACCTCGTGTACGCGTGGTTTTGCAGCCACAATTCTCCTGTCTGGGGCCCACCCCGGACAGGGCAGGCGTTAGTAGTGGACGGCACTCATTTCGAGCCGCTCATTTGTTGTCACTCATGTGAAGTCACTGCTTCTTCAGCCTGTTCTCTCAATGCCACCCGGGGTCGCAGTGCGGCCCGGATGGCCGTCGGGTCGAGGGCCTCCTGCACCTTCAGCGCCCGCCCGAAGGCCCTGCGCTGGAGTGCGAGATCGAGACACTCGTCGACCGGATGCAGCCACGCGCCCCGTCCGGGGAGAGTGGCGGACGGGTCCGCCACGACTTCCGAATTCCGGAGGACGACCCTCAGAAGAGAGGATCGGGGAGCGCGAGAACGGCATCCGACGCACGTTCTGACGGCTTCCATCTTACCCCTCACGCATCCCTGCGCCGAATCCCGCCAACGGACGCCCTCCCCCTCAACGCCCCCCGAGCACCGCACATTCCCAAATCGAGGGGCACGTCGTTGTCACTTTTCACACTCGAAAGTGACAACAACGTGCCCTTCGGCAGTTTTTACTTCTCGTCCAGGATGGAGTCGGGCTGGATGTCGATCTTCGCGCCGGTGAGCTTCGCGGCGAGTCGGGCGTTCTGGCCCTCCTTGCCGATCGCGAGCGAGAGCTGGTAGTCGGGCACGAGCGCACGCACGGCCTTGAGCGACTCGTCGATCACGAACGCGCTGGTCACCTTGGCCGGTGAGAGCGCGCTCGACACGAACGTCGCGAGGTCGGGCGAGTAGTCGACGATGTCGATCTTCTCGTTGTTCAGCTCCGCCGTGACCGCGCGCACGCGCTGCCCCAGCTCGCCGATGCAGGCGCCCTTGGCGTTCACGCCTTGCACGGTCGCGCGCACCGCGATCTTGGTGCGGTGGCCGGCCTCCCTCGCGAGCGAGACGATTTCCACGATTCCGCTGGCGATCTCCGGCACCTCCAGCGCGAACAGCTTGCGGACGAGCGCCGGGTGCGTGCGCGAGACCGTGATCGACGGGCCCTTGGGGCCCTTCGCCACGCTCGTGACGTAGACGCGGATGCGCGAGCCGTGCGTGTACTCCTCGCCCGGCACCTGCTCCTCGGGGGGCAGGATGGCCTCCACGCTGCCCAGGTCGATGTGCACCATGCGCGGGTTCGGCCCCTGCTGGATGATGCCGGCGACGATGTCGCCCTCCCGGCCGCGGAACTCGCCGAGCACGGCGTCGTCCGCGATGTCGCGCAGCCGCTGGTTGATCACCTGCTTGGCGGCGAACGCCGCGATGCGGCCGAAGTCGCTCGGGCTGTCCTCGGCCTCGCCGATGATGTTGCCCTCGTCGTCGTGCTCCGGGACGTAGACGGTGACATGCCCCGTCTTGCGGTCCAGGTGGACCCGCGCGGCGGGCGGCTGGTCGCTGTGCCCGTGCCGGTGGTCGGCCTGGTTGGTGTGCTTCAGATACGCGGTCAGGATGGCCTGCTCGATGATCTGCACCAGCTCATCGAAGGGAATCTCCTTCTCGCGCTCCATGAGACGCAAGACGCTGAGGTCGATGTCCATGCCGGCCTCCTCTATTCAGCTATTCAGATCCTCGCCGCCGCGCGATGGCGCGGCGGACTCAGCTATCTACGGTACCGGAGATTCCGCCGGCCTGGGACCCCGCGTACCGTGCAGGGCATGAGCACGCCAACCCGAACAGCGTCGAAGCTCCAGCACAGCACCACGGTGCGTGCCCTCACCCGCGTGGGCCTGGCCTCGATCGGCCTCCTGCACATCCTCATCGGCGTCATCGCGCTGGCCGTGGCGTTCGGAGCCGGAGGCCAGGCCGACCAGTCCGGCGCCCTGCAGGCGGTCGCCGCGGTGCCGGGCGGCGTGTTCGTGCTCTGGCTGATCGTGGTCGGCCTGATCGTGCTGGCGCTCTGGCAGGTGCTGGTGGCGTTCACCGTTCCTGGCGCCGGCAAGAAGGCGCTGGAGGTCGTTAAGGCGGTGGTCTACGGCGGGCTCGCGTACCTGACGATCACCATCGCCAGCGGAGGCGGCCACAACACGTCGTCGAGCGACAAGTCCGCCAGCGCGCGCCTGCTCGCCCTCCCCGGCGGCGTGTTCGTGCTGGGGCTGATCGGGCTGGTCATCGTCGGGGTGGGCGTCGGCTTCATCCGCAACGGCGCGACGCACCGCTTCGAGCGCGACCTGAAGCTGCCGCCCGACCGCTGGGCTGGCGCGATCACTGTCCTCGGCCGGGTCGGCTACATCGCGAAGGGCGTCGCCCTGCTGCTGGTCGGCGGCCTGGTGGTCGTCGCCGCCGTCACCTTCGACCCGTCGAAGGCCGCCGGGCTGGACGGCAGCCTCAAGACGCTCGTCAGCCTCCCGTTCGGGGTGGTGCTGCTCGTCCTGATCGCGCTCGGACTGCTCGCCTACGGCCTGTTCTGGTGCGTCAGGGCCGTCCGCGCGCGCCTGTAGCCCGCGACATTCGTGCCGAATGTCGCGTTTCGGCGCGCCAAACGCGACATTCGGCACGAATCGTCAGGCCTCCTCCTCCGCGGGAGCCGCGAATTGCGCGTTGTAGAGGGTGTAGTAGGCGCCGCCCCGGGCGAGCAGCTCGGCGTGGGTGCCCTGCTCCACGATGCGTCCGGCCTCCATCACGAGGATGAGCCCGGCGTCGCGGATGGTGGACAGCCGGTGCGCGATCACGAACGAGGTGCGGTCGGCACGCAGCGCGCTCATCGCCTTCTGCACGAGCAGCTCGGTGCGGGTGTCGACCGAGGAGGTCGCCTCGTCCAGGATGAGCACGCTCGGCCGGGCGAGGAACGCCCGCGCGATCGTGAGCAGCTGCTTCTCGCCCGCCGAGACGTTCGAGCCCTCGTCGTCCAGCACCGTGTCGTAGCCGTCCGGCAGCGAGTGCACGAACCGGTCGACGTACGTCGCACGGGCGGCGTCCAGGATCTCCTCCTCGGTCGCGCCGGGCCGGCCGTACGCGATGTTCTCGCGGATCGTGCCCTTGAACAGCCAGGTGTCCTGCAGCACCATCCCCATCCGGTCGCGGAGGTCGTGCCTGGTCATCGTCGCGATGTCCACGCCGTCGAGCGTGATCCGGCCGGAGTCCAGGTCGTAGAAGCGCATCATCAGGTTGACCAGCGTGGTCTTGCCCGCGCCGGTCGGCCCGACGATCGCGACGGTCTGGCCGGGCTCGGCCACCAGCGAGAGGTCCTCGATGAGCGGCTGGTCCGGCAGGTACCGGAACGACACGTCCTCGAAGGCCAGCCGGCCGCGGGTGCCCCGGTGCTCGACCGGCTCGGCGGGGTCCGCGCTCTGCTCGTCGGCGTCCAGCAGCTCGAAGACCCGCTCGGCGCTCGCGACGCCCGACTGCAACAGGTTGGCCATCGAGCCGAGCTGGGTGAGCGGCTGCGTGAACTGGCGCGAGTACTGGATGAACGCCGTCACGTCCCCGAGCTGCATCGCGCCGCTGGCCACCTGGAGGCCGCCGACCACCGCGATGGCGACGTACATCAGGTTCCCGACGAACATCATCGACGGCATGATGAGGCCCGAGATGAACTGTGCGCCGAAGCTCGCCTGGTACATCTCCTGGTTCTTGGAGCGGAAGCGCTCCTCCACCTCGCGGTGCCGCCCGAAGACCTTGACCAGCGAGTGGCCGGTGAAAGCCTCCTCGATCTGGCCGTTCAGCTCGCCGGTGTTGCGCCACTGCGCGACGAACAGCTTCTGCGAGCGCTTGGCGATCAGCATCGTGATCACGAGGGTCAGCGGGATCGTGATGATCGCGATCAGGGCGAGCAGCGGCGACACCACGAACATCATCACCGTCACGCCGATCACCGTCAGCAGCGAGGTGAGCAGCTGGCTCATCGTCTGCTGGAGGGTCTGCGAGATGTTGTCGATGTCGTTGGTGACCCGGCTCAGCAGCTCGCCGCGCTGCATCCGGTCGAAGTAGGTCAGCGGGAGCCGGTGGATCTTCGCCTCGACGTCCTGGCGCAGCCGGTAGACGGTGCGCTGGGTGATCCCGTTGAGCACGTAGCCCTGGAGGTACGCGAGCAGCGAGGACGCGATGTAGAGCGCGAGCACCCACATCAGGACGTGGCCGACCGCGACGAAGTCGATGCCCTGGCCCGGGGTGAGCGTCATCCCGGAGATCAGGTCGGCGCGCTGGCCTTGGCCGTTCGCCCGCAGACCGGCGATGGCCTGCGCCTGCGTGATGCCCTTCGGGAGGTGGGCCGAGATGGCCCCGGCGAACACGAGGTTGATCGCGTTGCCGAGCAGTCTCGGTCCGAGGACGAGGCACACGACGCTGGCCACGGCGAGGAGTGTGACGAACACCATCCCCGCCCGCTCCGGTCGCAGCCGTGCCGCGAGGCGCTTGGCCGACGGTCCGAAGTTCATCGACTTGTCGCCGGGCAACGTCATCCCGCCGAACGGGCCGCCGGGGCCGCGGCGCGGCGGGGTCCGGACGGGCGTCTGGGTCGCGGCCGGGGAACCGGCGGGCGCCGCGGCGGGAGCGGGACGACGGGCGCTGTCTTCGCGGGTCATGCCGCCTCCTCCGCGGTGAGCTGCGACGAGACGATCTCGGCGTAGGTCGGATTGGATTCCACGAGCTCGGCGTGCGTGCCGCGGCCGACCACCTTGCCGTCCTCCAGGACGACGATCTGGTCGGCGTCGACGATGGTCGACACCCGCTGGGCCACGACGATCATGGTGGCCTCCGACTCGTGGCGGGCGAGCGCGCTGCGCAGGCGCGCGTCGGTGGCGGTGTCGAGCGCGGAGAACGAGTCGTCGAAGATGTAGATCTCCGGGCGGCGCACGAGCGCGCGGGCGATCGCCAGGCGCTGCCGCTGGCCGCCGGAGACGTTCGTGCCGCCCTGGGCGATCGGCCCGTCCAGCTTGTCGGGCATCTCCTCCACGAAGCCCCTCGCCTGCGCGATCTCCAGCGCCCGCCAGAGCTCGTCGTCGGTGGCGTCCGGGTTGCCGTAGCGGAGGTTGCTGGCGACCGTGCCGGAGAACAGGTACGGCCTCTGGGGCACCAGGCCGATGCGCGACCAGAGCAGCTCCGGCTCGAGCTCCGCGACGTCCACGCCGTCGACCAGCACGATGCCGCTGGTGGCGTCGAACAGCCGCGGGATGAGGTTGACCAGCGTCGTCTTGCCTGCACCTGTGCTGCCGATCACGGCGGTGGTCTTGCCGGCCTCCGCGAAGAAGGTCACGTCGCTGAGAACGGGCTGCTCGGCCCCCGGGTAGGAGAAGCCGACGCCGACGAACTCGACCGTCCCTCGGGCGGTGACCTCGGTGATCGGGTTCTCGACGGCGCCCACCGACGGCTCCGTGTTCAGCACCTCGCCGATGCGGTCGGCGCAGACCGCCGCCCGCGGCACGAACATCGCCATCATGGTCGACATCATCACGCCCATCAGGATCAGCGCGAGGTACTGCAGATACGCGGTCAGCGTGCCGATCTGCATCGAGCCGTCGGAGACGCGGTGCGCGCCGAACCAGATCACGGCGACGCTCGAGACGTTGAGGATCAGCGTCACGATCGGGAACATCAGGGCGAACAGGCGACCCGCCTTGATCGCGGTGGCGGTGACCTCGTCGTTGGCGACCCGGAACCGCGCGGTCTCGACGTCCTCCCGCACGAACGCGCGCACCACGCGGATGCCGGTGAGCTGCTCCCGCAGCACGCGGTTGACCCGGTCGATCCGCTCCTGCATCTTTCGGAACTGCGGGACCATCCGCACGATGATCATGCTCACGGCGATCAGCAGCACCGGCACGCTCACCGCGATCAGCCAGGAGAGCTGGATGTCCTGCTGCATCGCCAGGATGATGCCGCCGATCGCGAGGATCGGAGCCGACACCAGGAGCGTGCAGGTCATCAGCACGAGCATCTGCACCTGCTGGACGTCGTTGGTGTTCCTGGTGATCAGCGACGGGGCGCCGAAGTGCGTCACCTCGCGCTCGGAGAACTCGCCGACGCGGTGGAAGATCGCGCCGCGGAGGTCGCGGCCGACCAGCATGGCCACCTTGGCGCCGAAGTACACCGCGGTGATCGCGCAGGCGATCTGGACGACGGTCACGCCGAGCATCTCGGCTCCGGTCGACAGGATGTAGCCGGTGTCGCCTCTGGCGATGCCGTTGTCCACGATGTCGGCGTTCAGCGTCGGCAGCCAGAGCGACAGCAGCGATTGCGCGAGCTGGAAGACCAGCACCCCGATCAGCAGCCGCCAGTGCGGCCGGAGGTGCCGGCCGAGGAGTTTCAGAAGCATCCGGGCTCTCCCTGGTCTGCCGCGTCGGCGGCGGTCGTGGCGGGTGTATAGATGGCGAACGGCCGGCCGGCGACGCCCACGAGGGCGATCCGGGCGAGGTCGTCGACGCTGAACTCGATCCCGTCGTTCAGCGCGGGGAACGCGGACGAGAAGCTGATCAGGCGCAGGATGTGCGCGACGCGGTCCGGCGGCCAGTTCAGCTCGTCGGCCTCCGGGGCGAGGATGCGACCGATGATCGCCGCGAACTCGGTCCGCTCGTGCGGGATCGGCGGTCGCTCGTGGCCGACCACGGCCATGATGCGCATGACGTTCTGGAACCGCTCGCGGAGCAGGTAGACGATCGCGCGGACCTTGAGCTCCAGCGGGAGGCCGGGATCGATGGCGCGCAAGGCCTCACGCAGCGGCTCCGGGTCGAGGTATGTCTCGATGGCGGCTTGGACGAGCGTCTCCTTGTCGCCGAAGGCGCGGAAGATCGTGCCCTCCGCGATCCCGGCGGCGTCGGCGATCTGGCGCGAAGTCACGCCGCGGCCATGCTCGATCAGCAGCGGGATGACCGCGGCGATGATCATCGCCTTGCGGTCCTCCGGCGGCAGCGGCTGGGCGCGATTGCGCGTCGTCTCCAACTCGGTTTCCACGCGGGAATCGTAAGCGGAGTGAGTGCTCACTCACAATGCTGAGGCTGTTCGCCCTGAGCGAACAACCCTTCTGCTCAGCGGTCGAGCGGGAAGAAGCTCGCGATGGTCGCGACATCCTCCGCCGACGGCGTCCACGCGGTCGCCGCCTCGGCGTTCGCCACGATCTGCTCCGGACGGGTCGCCCCGGCGATCACGCTGGTGAGCCCCGGCTGGGCGAGCAGCCAGGCGAAGGTCGCCTGCAGCATCGTGACGCCGCGCTCGTCGCAGAACGCCTGGTAACGCTCGATGGCGTCCCACGGGGCGCCGTCGAGCAGGTGCTTGCGGATCATCATGATGCGGCTGTCCGCCGGACCTCCCGAGCGGCTGAACTTGCCCGTGAAGAGCCCGTTGTACAGCGGGAAGAACGGCAGGAAGCCCAGGCCGTACGCGTTCACGGCCGGCAGCACCTCCCGCTCGGCGCCGCGGACGAGCAGGCTGTACTCGTTCTGCGCGGAGATGAACTTCGGGTGCCCGGCGAGCCGGGCGGTGAACTCGGCGTCCGCGATCTGCCAGCCGGCGAGGTTGGAGTGGCCGATGTAGCGGATCTTGCCCTCGGCGATCAGGTCGTCCAGCGTCTCCAGCGTCTCCTCGATCGGCGTCGCCGGGTCGGGCGTGTGGAGCTGGTAGAGGTCGATCCAGTCGGTGCGCAGCCGGCGCAGCGACGACTCGACGGCGAGCCGGATGTAGCGGCGGGATCCCCGCACGCCCCAGTCGGGGCCGTTCGCGCCCGCCATGTCCATGCCGAACTTGGTGGCCAGCACGATCCGGTCGCGCTTGCCCTGGAGTGACGCGCCCATGAGCGTCTCCGAGAGCCCGCGCTCCTTGCCGTAGATGTCGGCGGTGTCGAAGAACGTCACACCGGCGTCGATCGCGGCGTCGATGACCGCGTCGGTGCCCTCCTGGGTCTCGGTGGCCGTGCCCGCGCGGCCGAAGTTGTTGCAGCCGAGACCGATCGTCGAGACGACCAGGCCGGAGGTGCCGAGGGTGCGGTATTCGATGTTCGCCATGCCCTCGAGTCTAGGCAGCGGCCGGAGTGCGATCCGACCAATTAGTCCTCCACAGCCGAGGCCGGAATGCGACTTATCCCCGATGTCCGATTTCCGCGAGTGGCTGTCGGTGGCCGGCCGTAGAGTCGATCCATGAGCAGTTCCACGATCACCCTCCTCCGGATGCCGAGCCCCATCGGCCGCATCGAGCTGACCGGCGACGGCACGGCCGTCACGTCCCTCTCGATCGCACGCGACGACGTGCTCCCCCACGACGACCTCCCCGAGAACCGCGACGCCGTTCTCGAGACGGCGGCCGCGCAGCTCGACGAGTACTTCGCGGGCACGCGGCGGGAGTTCGACGTCCCCGTCCACCTCAACGGCACCGCGTTCCGCACCGCCGTCTGGGAGCGCCTCACCTCGCTGGAGTACGGCACGCTCACCACCTACGGCGAGCTCGGGTTGTCGCTCGGCCACGCGGGCTATGGGCGCGCCATCGGCGGCGCGGTCGGGGCGAACCCGGTGCCCATCATCATCGGCTGCCACCGCGTCCTCGCGTCCAGCGGCAAGATCACCGGGTACAGCGGAGGCGAGGGCATCCCCACCAAGCTCTGGCTGCTGGAGCACGAGGGGATCACCCTCGCGGCATGAGCACGACCGATCAGACCGGGACGACGCCCACCCTCCCGGCCGAGACCGTCGCGCGCGCGGCGCTGGCGGTCGGCGACGACGGCCGGGCCAGGTGCTCGTGGTCCGCGAACGACCCCGAGTACCGGCGCTACCACGACGAGGAGTGGGGCACCCCGCAGCACGATCCCCGCGCACTCTACGAGAAGCTCTGCCTGGAGGGCTTCCAGGCCGGGCTGTCGTGGATCACGATCCTCCGGCGCCGGCCGGCGTTCCGCGAGGTCTTCGACGGCTTCGTCCCGGAGCGCGTCGCGGCCATGACCGAGACCGACGTGCTGCGGCTGCTGGGCGACGAGCGCATCATCCGCCACCGCGGCAAGATCGAAGCGACGATCTCGAACGCACGCGCGACCCTCGCGCTCGACGTGCCGCTGGAGGAGCTGATGTGGGGCTTCGCCCCCACCGGCTCCCGGCCGCGGCCGCGCGAGTGGCACGAGGTCCCGTCGGTCACCGAGGAGTCGACGGAGATGAGCAAGGAGCTGCGGCGTCGCGGCTTCCGCTTCGTCGGGCCGACCACGATGTACGCGCTCATGCAGGCGACCGGGATGGTGGACGACCACTTCGCGGGCTGCTTCCGCGCGGCCTGACGCGCGCCAGGAACAGCGTGCATAAGAGAGTCGGGCCGGCGAAGTCGATCTCGGAACCGTTCTCGCTGGTGACGGCGCGTCCGCTCGTGCCCGACCGCAGGCGGAACTTACTGTGCTGCCGCCACACCGGTTCCGGACTCGGCACATCCGTATGATGTGTCCGCGATCTGCGCGTCGGCCCGACTGGTATGTGGGTGGGTCTTCCGGCGTTCACGGCGCCGGGATTGCGGGATTGTCCCTTCTCTCGTGACATGAGCTTATCTCACTTACACGCCGAGCACCACCGCCCCGTTGCGCTCTGAGGCAGATGTTCAGCTTGCTGAACGCAGCACCGCGCTGAGCTTCCCCGGCACGCCCACAACCTCAGGGACGACGAGGTCGAGTTCGCCCGCCCGGTCCGCCGAGCGCGTCAGCTCGTAGCCCTCGGCGGCGGCCCAGGCGAGCAGGGCGTCCGTGGAGGCGACGTCTTGGCCGCGCTCGATGAGGGCGCGCGCGAATAGGCCCTTGGCCTGCTTGTTGAAGTGGTTGAGGGCACGCACGGTGCCGCTCTCGTCCCGCGCGAGCACCCGCAGGTAGTGCACTCCCTCGCGTTCGGGCAGCGGGCCCAGCGCGGCATAGCCCTCCGACCGGAGGTCGAGGATGACGCCGTCGACGGCCGCGAGCTGAGTGGCGCACACCGCCGCCCAGCGCTTCTTGAGCGCCGGCGAGAGCCGCGAGTCGAAGGACAGCCGGTAGGCCGGGATCGGGTCGTCCGCGCGCACCAGCCCCAGCAGTGCGGACTGCACCGCGACGGAGCGCGCGGCGAACCGCCACTGCTCCTCGGTCAGCGACGGCGCATCCAGCGCGTCGTAGAGCACGCCGGTGTAGCGCAGCAGCGCCGGCATCGTCCCCGCCCGGCGCAGGCCGCGGTTCCGCTGGACCTCGTGCGCCTGCTTCGGTCCCAGCTTGAGCGCCTTCGCTGCGGCCTCCGGGGTGCGCGACAGCGCCACCGTGTCCGCAAGGACGCCCCTGCGCGTCGCGTTCAACGCGGGGAAGCCGAGCGCCTTCAGGGCGAGCGGCTCTCCGTCTCCCCCATCGCGCTTGGTCTCCGACGGGGGAAGCAGGACGAGCACTCAGCCCTCCAGGAAGGCGAGTGCCGCGTCGACGTTCTCGCCGAGCGGGCGGGAGGTGTCCAGGGTCACCCGCGGCAGCGACGCCGCGGCGCCCTTCCACTCGGAGTACTCGTCGATGCTCTGCTCGACCGCGTACGCCGCGATCAGGCCGGTGCGCTTGGCGAGTCGCTGCTCGTGCAGCTCGTCGTCCGAGCAGACGGTCTCGACGATGCGCAGCTTCACGCCGCACCGCTGCGCCAGGTCGCGCCACTGCAGCCTTGCGGGCTCGACGGCGTTGACGGCGTCCACGACGACCGAGTGCCCGCTGACGAGCACCTGCTCGGCCATCCGCTCGGCCACCAGGTAGGCGGCGAGACCGGTCGGCTGGTCGGAGTCGATGCCGGCCTTGAGGATCGCGCCTTCGATCGGGTCCACCGAGATCGCCGTCGCGCCGAGGCGGCCGGCGATGATCTCCGCGATGGTGGACTTGCCGGAACCGGGAAGCCCCGCCGTCACGATCAGCACGGGGACGCGGACGTCGCCGAACTGCCGTTCGAGCGGGGCTTTCTGGTCGGACATCGTCAGACCAGCTCGGCCTGACGGGCCACGATCGTGACCGTGTTGTTCTCCACGGAGAGGAAGCCGTCGTCGGCCTGCGCCCGGATCGACTCCCCGCCGTTCAGGGTCACGCGCACCTCGCCCTGGGCGAGGATGGCGAGCAGCGGCTCGTGGCCGGGCAGGATACCGATCTGCCCCTCCACGGTCCGTGCGACGACCATGCTCGCCTCGCCCGACCATACTTCGTGGTCGGCGGCGACGACGCTGACACGCAGTTGATTGGCGCCGGGGACTGCCATGATCAGCCGTTCTCTCGCTGGATCTGGGCCCACTTCTCCTCGACGTCGGTGATCGCACCGACGTTGAAGAACGCCTGCTCGGCGACGTGGTCGAACTCGCCCTTGGCGATGGCGTCGAACGACTCGATGGTGTCCTTCAGCGGGACGGTCGAGCCCTCGACACCGGTGAACTTCTTCGCCATGTAGGTGTTCTGGGAGAGGAACTGCTGGATGCGGCGGGCGCGCGACACGGTGATCTTGTCCTCTTCGGACAGCTCGTCGACACCGAGGATCGCGATGATCTCCTGCAGCTCCTTGTTCTTCTGGAGGATCTGCTTGACCGTGGTGGCCACGCGGTAGTGGTCGGCGCCCAGGTAGCGGGGGTCGAGGATGCGCGAGGTCGAGGTCAGCGGGTCGACGGCCGGGTACAGACCCTTCGACGCGATCTCACGGGAGAGCTCGGTCGTGGCGTCGAGGTGCGCGAACGTGGTCGCCGGCGCCGGGTCGGTGTAGTCGTCGGCCGGCACGTAGATCGCCTGCAGCGAGGTGATCGAGTGGCCGCGGGTCGAGGTGATGCGCTCCTGGAGGAGGCCCATCTCGTCGGCGAGGTTCGGCTGGTAGCCCACCGCGGACGGCATACGGCCGAGCAGCGTGGAGACCTCGGAGCCCGCCTGCGTGAAGCGGAAGATGTTGTCGATGAAGAGCAGCACGTCCTGCTTCTGCACGTCGCGGAAGTACTCCGCCATCGTCAGCGCCGACAGGGCGACGCGCAGACGCGTTCCCGGCGGCTCGTCCATCTGGCCGAAGACGAGCGCGGTCTTGTCGAAGACGCCCGCCTCCTCCATCTCGTGGATGAGGTCGTTGCCCTCACGGGTGCGCTCGCCGACACCGGCGAACACCGACACACCACCGTGGTCCTGCGCGACGCGCTGGATCATCTCCTGGATGAGGACGGTCTTGCCGACGCCCGCGCCGCCGAACAGGCCGATCTTGCCGCCCTGCACGTACGGGGTGAGGAGGTCGATGACCTTGATGCCGGTCTCGAACAGCTGGGTCTTGGACTCGAGCTGGTCGAACGCCGGCGGCTGGCGGTGGATGGACCAGCGCTCGCTGATCTCGATCTTCTCGCCGGGCTCGCCGTTGAGGATGTCGCCGGTCACGTTGAAGACCTTGCCCTTGGTGACGTCACCGACGGGCACCGTGATGGGCGAGCCGGTGTCGCGCACCTCGCCGCCGCGGACCAGGCCGTCGGTCGGCTTCAGGGCGATGGCGCGGACGAGGTCGTCGCCGAGGTGCTGTGCGACCTCGAGCGTGATCTCGGTCGACTGCTCGCCGATCGTGATGGTGGTCTTCAGGGCGTTGTAGATGCCCGGGATCGAGTCGTGCGGGAACTCGATGTCGACGACCGGACCGGTGACGCGGGCGATGCGTCCCACGCCGGCCGGCTGCGCGGTCGAAGCCTGGGCTTCGGCGGTAGCGGTAGTCATGATTCGTTCTCTCTCGTTTGGACGATTATTTTGCCGAGCTCAGCGCGTCAGCGCCGCCCACGATCTCGGAGATCTGCTGGGTGATCTCCGCCTGACGGGCGTTGTTCGCCAGTCGCGTGTAGTCGGTGATGAGCTTGTCGGCGTTGTCGCTGGCGGCCTTCATGGCCTTCTGCGTCGCCGCGTGCTTGGAGGCTGCGGACTGCAGCATCGCGTTGAAGATGCGGCTCTCGATGTAGACCGGCAGGAGCGAGTCGAGCACCGTGTTGACGTCGGGCTCGAACTCGTAGAGCGGCAGGACCTGCGTGCGGTCCGGCTCCTCCATGCCCTCGACGACCTCCAGCGGAAGCAGGCGGACGATCTGGGGCTCCTGGGTCAGCATGCTCACGAAGCGGTTGTAGATGATGTGGATCTCGTCCACGCCGCCGTCTGACGCGTCACGCAGGAAGGACTCGAGGACCGCGTCGGCGATCTCCTTGGCCTGCTCGAACTCGGGGCTGTCCGTGTTGCCCGTCCACACCCGCTCGAACCCGCGGCGCCGGAAGCTGAAGTAGCCCTGCGCCTTGCGCCCGATCAGGAAGTAGACGACCTCCTTGCCCTGGCTCCGCAGCAGCTCGGCGAGCTTCTCCGACTCCTTGAGCACGTTCGAGTTGAACGCGCCGGCGAGACCCCGGTCGGAGGAGAAGATGACGATCGCTGCGCGCTCGATCTTCTCCGGCTCCGTGGTGAGGACGTGCTGGACGTTCGAGTAGGTCGCCACCGCCGACACCGCGCGCGTGATCGCGCGGGCGTACGGCGTGGAGGCGGCCACCCTGGCCTGCGCCTTCTGGATGCGTGAGGCGGAGATCAGCTCCATGGCACGGGTGATCTTCTTGGTCGTCTGGGCAGACTTGATCTTCTGCCGGTAGACCCGAAGCTGTGCTCCCATGTGTCTTCCTCAGTACCTATCCGTGCTCAGCGCTTCGCCTTGACGATGCGCTCCTGGTTGACGTCCTCTGCGGCGCTGGCCGCGAACTCCTCGCGGCCGACCGAGGCGAGCGGCTTGCCCTCGCCGGTCTGGAACTCGAGCTTGAACCTGTCGACCTCCTCGCCGAGCTTCGACACGGTGTCGTCGTCGAGGACGTTCGTGTCGCGCAGGGTGGTGAGGATGTCGGTGTTGCGGCGCAGGTGGTCGAGCAGCTCGGCCTCGAAGCGGAGGATGTCCTCCACCGCGACCTCGTCGAGCTTGCCATTGGTTCCGGCCCAGATCGAGACGACCTGCTCCTCCACCGGGAACGGCGAGTACTGCGGCTGCTTGAGCAGCTCGGTGAGGCGTGCGCCCCGGGCGAGCTGACGACGGCTGGCCTGGTCGAGGTCGGACGCGAACATCGCGAACGCCTCGAGCGAGCGGTACTGCGCCAGCTCGAGCTTGAGCGTGCCGGAGACCTTCTTGATCGACTTGACCTGCGCGTCGCCGCCGACGCGCGAGACCGAGATGCCCACGTCGACCGCCGGACGCTGGTTGGCGTTGAACAGGTCGGACTGCAGGAAGATCTGGCCGTCGGTGATCGAGATCACGTTGGTCGGGATGTACGCCGAGACGTCGTTCGCCTTCGTCTCGATGATCGGCAGACCGGTCATCGAGCCGGCGCCCAGCTCGTCGGAGAGCTTGGCGCAACGCTCCAGCAGGCGGGAGTGCAGGTAGAAGACGTCGCCCGGGTAGGCCTCGCGTCCCGGCGGACGGCGCAGGAGGAGGGAGACGGCGCGGTAGGCCTCGGCCTGCTTCGACAGGTCGTCGAAGATGATCAGGACGTGCTTGCCGCCGTACATCCAGTGCTGGCCGATGGCCGAGCCGGTGTAGGGGGCGAGGTACTTGAAGCCGGCCGGGTCGGAGGCCGGGGCCGCGACGATGGTGGTGTACTCCATCGCGCCGGCGTCCTCGAGCGCGCCCTTCACCGAGGCGATGGTCGAGCCCTTCTGGCCGATCGCGACGTAGATGCAGCGGACCTGCTTGTTGACGTCGCCGGACTCCCAGTTGGCCTTCTGGTTGATGATCGTGTCGATCGCGATGGCCGTCTTGCCGGTCTGGCGGTCGCCGATGATGAGCTGGCGCTGGCCGCGGCCGACAGGGATCATGGCGTCGATCGCCTTGATGCCGGTCTGGAGCGGCTCGTGCACCGACTTGCGCTGCATGACGCCGGGCGCCTGGAGCTCGAGCTCGCGGCGGCCCTCCGTGGCGATCTCGCCGAGGCCGTCGATCGGGTTGCCGAGCGGGTCGACCACGCGGCCGAGGTAGCCGTCGCCGACCGGGACGGAGAGGACCTCGCCGGTGCGGGTCACCTCCATGCCCTCGACGATCTCGTCGTACTCGCCGAGGACCACGACGCCGACCTCGTTCTCGTCGAGGTTCTGCGCGAGGCCCAGGGTGCCGTTCGCGAAGCGGATGAGCTCGTTGGCCATCACGCCGGGAAGGCCCTCGACGTGCGCGATGCCGTCGGAGGCGTCGAGGACGTGCCCGACCTCGGTCGTGGAGGCGCCGGCCGGCTCGTACTTCGAGACGAAGTCCTTGAGCGCGTCCCGGATCTCATCGGGGCTGATCTGAATGTCTGCCATCGTTGTTCCCTATCTGGGTTTTCTCTAGGGCGGTCAGCCCGCGAGCTGAAGTCGGAGTTCGGTGAGGCGCGACGCGACGCTTCCGTCGATGACGTCGTCGCCGATCTGCACGCGCAGACCGCCGAGGATCGCCGGGTCGACGACCTCGTTGAGCTTGAGGTCGCCGTACGTCGCGGCGAGGCTCGCGCGGAGGCGCTCTGCCTGCTCGGCCGGGAGCGGCGTGGCCGTGACGACCGTGGCGATCGCCTGGCCGTACTGGGCCGCCACGATGCGGGCGGCCTCGCGCAGCGACTCGCGGACGCTGCGGCCGCGCGGCTGCAGCACGAGCTGGCGCGCGATCGCGACGGTCTGCATCGACGCCTTGCCTGCGAGCAGGCGCTCGGCGAGAGCGGCCTTCGCCTCGGGCGCTGCGAGCTTGCTGCGGAGCGCGAGCTCGAGCCCCGCGTCGGAGGTCACGGCGCCTCCGAATGCGAACAGCTCGCCCGGGATGTCCACGTTGCGCGGCGCGGAGGCGGCGATCGAGCGGATGCCGAGCTCCTCGATCGCGGCCAGGACGTCGTCCTGACCGGACCAGCGCTCGCCGGCGACGACGGTCAGCAGTTCGACCGCTGGCGCCGAGAGCGACGCGAAGACCCGCTGGACCAGCGCGGTCTTGCCCTCGGCGGACGCCGAGGGGTCGCTGAGGACCGCACGGAGCTGGGCGGAGTCGGCGACGACTCGTCCTGCGGCGAACAGGTCTTCAGCCGTCGCCAGATCGGCCTTGGACCCGAGCTCGGCGAGCGCCGAGACGGATCGGGCCAGTGCTTCTCTGGAGGCGCTTCCCATCAGTTGCTCGACCCTGCTTCCTGGGCCTGGGCCTTGCGGGCGTCGCTGGACTCGAGGTCGGCCAGGAAGCGATCGACGATCGCCTGGGCCTTCTTGTCGTCCGTGAGCACCTCGCCGACCACGCCGGAGGCGAGGTCGATCGCGAGCGAGCCGACTTCGCCGCGGAGCGAGACGAGCGCGCCCTGGCGCTCGGCCTCGATCTGGGCCTGGGCCGCTGCGGTCACGCGCGCGGCCTCGGCCGTGGCGTTGTCCTTGGCCTCAGCGACGATCTTCTGACCGTCGGTGCGGGCCGTCTCGCGGATCTTGGCCGCCTCCGCGCGCGCGTCGGCGAGCTGCGCGGTGTACTCCTCGAGCAGCGCCTCCGCCTTGTGCTGAGCCTCGTCGGCCTTGGCGATGTTGCCCTCGATCGCCTCAGCACGCTCATCCAGGAGCTTCCGCATGCGCGGAAGGACCAGCTTCCAGAAGAAGAACAGGATGATGATGAAGCAGATCAGCGAGGCGATGATGTCCGCCGGCTGCGGAATGAGCGGGTTGTGCTGCTCCGCCGCCGCGGCGATCACGACACTGTTGAGCATCGTTCCTCCTTACGGGATGGGCTAAAGAGGATCAGACGAAGATGAAGTAGGTAGCGATACCGATGAAGGCGAGCGCCTCGGTGAACGCGATACCGATGTACATCAGGACCTGGAGACGGCCGGCCAGCTCAGGCTGACGGGCGACGCCCTCGATGGTCTTGCCGACGACGATGCCAACGCCAATGGCCGGGCCGATGGCGGCGAGGCCGTATCCGACAGTGGCGATGTTGCCGTTGATAGCAGCGATGTCCACGTTATGTGTTTCCTTCCGTGATGGCGATCCGTGCGGGCGCGCGGATCGTTCTTAGTGTTCCTCGGCGACTGCGAGCTGGATGTAGACAGCCGTGAGCAGTGCGAAGACGTACGCCTGGAGGACAGCCACCAGGATCTCGAAGAGAGTGAATGCGAAGCCGAAGGCGAAGGTTCCGACGCCGAAGAGCGCCCACCAGCCGCCGACGTCGAAGAAGAAGAACGACGTCGCGCTGAAGAACAGGACGAGCAGCAGGTGCCCGACGACCATGTTCATCAGGAGTCGGAGCGTCAGCGTGATCGGCCGCAGGATGAAGGTCGAGATGAACTCGATCGGCGTCACGATGATGTAGAGGAACGGCGGCACGCCGGGCGGGAAGAGGGAGTTCTTGAAGAAGTTCTTCGGGCTCTTCTTGATGCCCGCGTAGATGAACGTGACGTAGGCCACGACGGCGAGCAGCAACGGCAGCGCGATCACCGAGGTGCCCGCGATGTTGAGGAAGGGGACGGCGCCGGTCAGGTTGAAGAACAGCACCATGAAGAAGATGGTGGTCAGCAGCGGCAGGAACCGGCGGCCGTCCTTGCGGCCGAGCAGGTCCTCCCCGATGTTGACGCGCACGAAGTCGAGGCCCATCTCGACGACCGACTGGAACCGGCGGGGCACGATCGTCATCTTGCGCGTGCCGAGCCAGAAGACCAGGATCAGCACGATCAGCGCGACGAGGCGCACCAGGACGATTCGGTTGAACTCGATTCCACCGATGGTGAACAGGGTCGGGGGGAAGAACTCGTTGATCGACGGGCCTTGGAAGCTTCCTCCATCGGAGCTTGAGGCCTGGACCAGCAGGTTCACAGCGTTAGCTAACAGCGCTATCTCCTGTTTCGGGGCGTCGAGCTAAAAGCTCTCGCGACGACGAACGGTGGACACCCGATATGAGTTGCGCTCCGGCGTTACGTGGGCGCGACGGGTGGGGGATCACTGACAACTCTACAAGAGTTTTCAACCGGTAACGAATCGGATAAGGTTCAGCGTTTGTCCCCCGGCAGCGTGACGTCGCTGGCGTAAGGAATCCGCGACCGGAACACCACGATCATGTCGACCACGAGCGACCCGATGACGCCCGCGATCAGGCTCAGGAACAGCACGGTGGGGTTGATCCACGGCTGGTCGCGCAGCAGGATCGCGAGCACGATGAAGAGCACGAACTTCACGATCCAGCCGCCCAGCACGATGCCGAAGAACAGCCCGACGAAGAGGTCGGAGCCGATGAAGCGGTTGGCGATCAGGATGCTGAGCGCGGTGATTCCGAGGAAGACCGCGGCCATCACGGTGCCGATCAGCGCGCTCGTGACGCCGACCCAGCCGGCGAAGATCCCGCCGAGCACCATCCCGAGCACCGCGATGATCACGGCGAGGATCAGGCCGTACTTCAGCACGTCCCTCAGCACCGGAGTGGAGGTGGGCTGCTGCGGGGCGGCCTTGGGGGTGCCTTCCGGCCGCGGGGCGGGGCTGCCGTCCTGGGGGTCGGTCATCGGGTCTCCTTGCTGGTGGGGTCGTCGGTCTCGCCCGGTGGGATGGTGACAGGGATGTTCTCGCTCGCGATGTCGAGCGCGTCGTACTTCGCCGTCTCCTCGGCCTCCTTGCTCCCCACGGGGGCGAGCTCGGCGACGGCCTCGTTCAGCTTGCGGCGGCTGAGCGGCGCGAGGGTGATCGCGGTGCAGATCACCAGGCCGATCGCGACGAAGACGATGGCCATCCAGTACGGGTCGAAGAAGAACAGCAGGCAGCCGATCGACAGCACGGCGGTCCACGCGTAGAAGATCAGCACGGCGTGCAGGTGCGAGTGGCCCATGTCGAGCAGCCGGTGGTGCAGGTGCTTGCGGTCGGCGCTGAACGGCGACTTGCCCGCGCGCAGGCGGCGCACGACGGCCAGGCCGAAGTCGAGCAGCGGGATGACGAGCACCGCGAACGGGATGGTGACCGGGATGAACGCGGGCACCAGCGACGACTTGCCGAGCGTCTGCAGCGCCTCCGGGTTGATCGTGCCGGTCACCGAGATCGCGGAGGTGGCCATCAGCAGGCCGATCAGCAGCGCCCCGGCGTCGCCCATGAACATCTTGGCCGGATGCCAGTTGAGCGGCAGGAAGCCCGCGCACGCGCCGACCAGGATGGCCGCGATGACGCCGGCGAGGCTGAAGTAGTTCTGCGGGCTGATGTCGCGCTGGAGCAGGTACGTGTAGACGAGGAACGTGCCGTTGGCGATGAGCGCGACCCCGGCGACGAGCCCGTCCAGGCCGTCGATGAAGTTGATGGCGTTCATCACGAGCACGATCGCGAAAAGCGTGATCAGGATGCTCATCACCGGCGAGCCGATGGTGAGGCCGCCGATCGGCAGCGAATAGATCTGCACGCCCAGCCAGGCGACGATCCCCGCCGCGACGAACTGCCCGGCGAGCTTTGTCATCCAGTCGAGGTCCCAGAGGTCGTCGGCGACGCCGAGCACGACGATGAGCAGGGCGGCGCCCAGGATCGCGATGATCGGACCGGCGTCGGAGAAGATCAGCGAGAGCACACCGAACTGGCTGGACAGCAGCCACGAGACGCCGAACGCCACGAGGATGCCGAGGAACATCGCGACGCCGCCGAGCCGGGGCGTCGGCCGGGTGTGCACGTCACGCTCCCGGATCTTCGGGTAGAGCTTGAAGCGCATCGCCACCCGGTAGACCACCAGGGACATCCCGAACGTGATGACGGCCGAGATGAGAGCGAGGGCGAGGAAGAGGGTCACGGGCTCAGGTGTCCGCGGCGGTGTCGGCGACCGCCTCGGCGTCGTCGGACTCGTCGGACTCGTCGGACTCGGCGGCGAGCGCGTCGCCCACGACGGCGCGGAGCTGCTCGGCCGTGATGACGCCGTGCCGGAGGATGCGGAGCTTGCCCGCGCCGGCAGCCAGAGCGGTCGCGTCGACGATCGTGGAGGAGGAGTCCTTGCCCTCGACGCGCTCGTACGCGGTGCCGGCCTCTCCCCCGTCGAGGTAGACGGACACGGACTCGCCGAGCATGGCCTCCGCCTCCGCGGCGGTGCGGGCGGCCGGGCGGCCGGTGAGGTTGGCGGACGAGACGGCCAGCGGGCCGGTCTCGGAGAGGATCTCCAGGGCGATGCGGTCCTGCGGCATGCGCAGCGCGACCGTGCCCTTGGTCTCGCCGAGATCCCAGACCAGGGAGGGCGCGGCAGGGAGGACGATGGTGAGACCGCCCGGCCAGAACGCCTGAACGAGCGCGTCGACCTCGGCGGGGACCTGCTCGGCCAGCGCAGCGAGCGTGGGGATGCCGGGCACGAGCACCGGGGGCGGCGACTGACGGCCGCGTCCCTTCGCGTCGAGGAGGCGCTGCACCGCGGCCGGGCTGAAGGCGTCGGCGGCGACGCCGTAGACGGTGTCGGTGGGGATCACGACGAGCTCGCCGCGGCCGATCGCCCCGCGGGCGAGGCGCATGCCGGTGAGCAGTTCGGAGTCGACGGAGCAGTCGTAGATGGGAGCCATGACGGCACCCATGATAGTTGAGCCAGTGCAAGGTTCCCTGCGACAGCGCCCCGCGCGGGACGATACTGGTGGCGATGGACGTCTACTTCTTCGACTGCGACAAGACCCTGTACGACTACGACTTCCACAAACGGCTCCCCCGCCTCGCCGAGCTGAGCGGCGTGAGCCAGTACCGGCTCGCGTCGAGCTGGTGGGCGGGCGGCCACGAGCGCGCCGCCGAGATCGGTGAGTACGCCACGAGCGAGGAGTACCTCGCAGCGTTCGCCGAGGTGACGGGAGCGCACCTCACGCTGGGGCAGTGGCAGGAGGCCAGGAAAGCGGCGATGACCCGGATCGACGGGTCGATCGAGGCGCTGCGGGTGGCCGCCGGGCTCGGGACGGTGTCGCTGCTGTCCAACAACCCGATCCCGTTCAAGGACTCGCTGCCCGTCCTGATGCCGGAGGTCGCGGAGGTCCTGGGCAGCAATGACCTGGTCTCCGCCGTGCTGGGAGCCCGCAAGCCGGAGCGCCGGATCTACACCCGGGCGCTCGGGAGGTTCGGCGCGCGGCCGGAGGACGCCATCCTGTTCGACGACTCGCTCCCGAACGTCGAGGGTGCGCGCGAGGCGGGGATGCATGCGTTCCACTTCACCCGCGCCGACGACGGCACCTTCGACACCGCCGGGATGCTCGCGGCCGTCCGCGCGTTCGCGGAGCGCTGACGATTCGTGGCGAATGTCGCGTTTCGCGGCGCGGAACAGCGCAATGGGCCCGCAACTGCGCAGGCGATCGG
>NZ_JBHUAV010000004.1:245779-355660 GCF_042789575.1 Leifsonia sp. NPDC056824
CTCCCCGGGGGGTTGCCGCGCGCCCGGCGGGGTTGGGTGGTGTCCCCCACTCTCCTTCCCCATTGGCTTTTGCCCCGCCGACAACCTCCCACGCCCCCACGAATCTGCGAAGGCTAGCGGAGCGCCGTCGTCGCCCGGTCGCGCGTGGTGAGGTCGCGGTGCGTCGCCGCCGCCCGCCAGCCGTCGGCGGTCAGCAGCTCGCGGATCGACGCGCCCTGCAGCTCGCCGTGCTCCAGCACCAGCGTCCCACCCGGGCGGAGCAGCCGCCGCGCGACGCCGGAGATGACGCGCACGACATCCAGCCCGTCGGCGCCGCCGTAGAGTGCTGCGGCCGGGTCGAAGAGGCGCACCTCGGGGTCGCGCGGGATCGCGTCGTCCGGCACATAGGGCGGGTTGGAGATGACGACGTCGACCGTGCCGTCGAGCTCCGGGAGGGCGTCGGCGAGGTCGCCGAGCACGGCCTGGAGGTTGGTCGCGCCCACCGACTCGACGTTGCGGCGCGTCCAGGCGAACGCCTCCGGGGACTTCTCCACCGCGTAGACGCGGGCGTGCGGGACCTCCGTCGCCATCGCGAGGGCGATCGCGCCGCTGCCCGTCCCGAGGTCGACACCCACCGGCTCCGCGGACGGCACCGCCCGGAGTGCGTCTATCGCGAACTGGACCACCTGCTCCGTCTCCGGCCGCGGCACGAACACGCCGGGGCCGACCGCGAGCTCCAGGGAGCGGAACGGCGCAGTACCGGTGATGTGCTGCAGCGGCTCCCGCGTGGCCCGGCGGGCGGTGAGCTCGCGCACCCGGAGGGCGTCGGCCGGGTCGATCGTGGCATCCATGACCACCAGCGCCTGCACCCGGCCGCGCCCGACGCCGAGCACGAAAGCGACGAGGAGGTCGGCGTCCACCTCCGGATCGGGCACCCCCGCCTGCGCGAGGGCGGCGACCGTCTCGTCGCGGAGGGAGCGGACAGTGGAGGGCGCGGCGTCAGACATGGCCCGACGAGCTTACCGTCACGGGCCGCCACCAGGGTCCTGGGCGGAATAGAGTGGAGGCCATGCCAGCACAGGTCTACGAGAACATCACCGAAACCATCGGACGCACTCCGCTCGTCAAGCTGAACAGGCTCGCCGCCGGCACCGGCGCGACCGTGCTGGCGAAGCTGGAGTTCTTCAACCCCGCCGCCAGCGTCAAGGACCGCATCGGCGTCGCCATCATCGACGCCGCCGAGAAGTCCGGCGAGCTGCGCCCGGGCGGCATCATCGTCGAAGGCACCAGCGGCAACACCGGCATCGCGCTCGCGATGGTCGGTGCGGCCCGCGGCTACAAGGTCATCCTCACCATGCCGGAGACCATGTCGAAGGAGCGCCGCGTGCTGCTGCGCGCGTTCGGCGCCGAGATCGTCCTCACCCCGGGCCCCGACGGGATGCGCGGGGCCGTCGAGGCCGCCAAGAAGATCGTCGCCGAGAACGACAACGCCATCTGGGCCCGCCAGTTCGCCAACGAGGCCAACCCCGCCATCCACCGCGCCACCACGGCCGAGGAGATCTGGGCGGACACCGACGGCGGCGTCGACATCTTCGTCTCCGGGATCGGCACCGGCGGCACCATCACCGGTGTCGGCCAGGTGCTCAAGCAGCGCAAGCCCGAGGTGCAGGTGATCGCGGTCGAGCCGGCGGACTCCCCCATCCTCAACGGCGGCAAGCCGGGCCCGCACAAGATCCAGGGCCTCGGCGCGAACTTCGTCCCCGAGATCCTGGACACCAGCATCTACGACGAGGTCATCGACGTGTCCTTCGACGACTCCATCACCGTAGCCAAGCAGCTCGCCAGCGAGGAAGGCATCCTCGCCGGCATCTCCTCCGGCGCGATCATCTGGGCTGCACTGGAGGTCGCCAAGCGACCGGAGAACGCGGGCAAGACCATCGTCGCGATCGTCTGCGACACCGGCGAACGCTACATCTCCACGGCCCTCTGGGCCGACCTGCTGGACTGACGGCGTGCCCCTGTTCCGCGCGCGCGAAGACATCCGCAACGCGCGCACGCACGACCCCGCCGCGCGCGGGGGCGCCGAAGTGGCGCTGGTCTACTCCGGCCTGCACGCCGTGTGGTCGTACCGCGTCGCCCACCGGCTCTGGCGGGCCGGCTTCCGTACGCCCGCACGGATGCTCTCTCAGTTCACGCGCTTCCTGACCGGCATCGAGATCCACCCGGGCGCCCGCATCGGCCGCCGCTTCTTCATCGACCACGGGATGGGCGTCGTCATCGGCGAGACCACCTGGATCGGCGACGACGTGATGCTGTACCACGGTGTGACCCTCGGCGGCCGCGGCAGCGGCCACGGCAAACGGCACCCGACCATCCACGACCACGTCACGGTCGGCGCCGGCGCCAAGGTGCTCGGCGCGATCGAGATCGGCACGCGCACCGTGATCGGCGCGAACGCGGTCGTCGTG
Source organism: Leifsonia sp. NPDC056824 (assembly GCF_042789575.1). NCBI lineage: Bacteria > Bacillati > Actinomycetota > Actinomycetes > Micrococcales > Microbacteriaceae > Leifsonia > Leifsonia sp. NPDC056824. The sequence continues at coordinate 248,227 of NZ_JBHUAV010000004.1, forward strand.
CACGACGCCCCGCCGGACTCGGTGCTCACCGGCGTCCCCGCCCGCGCCCGTCCGCGCTCCGGCCACGAGCAGATCCCCGGCGACGACTGGCTCGACCCCGCCCTCTACATCTGAGTCCCAAGCCATCTCTTCCGGAGTTATGTACGCCCCGCATCGGCGTGTTGCGTACACAACTCCGGAAGAGATGGAGAGGTCAGTCGGAGGCGAGGTCGGCTAGGCGGGCCTCTTCGTCGGCGAGGATGTTCGACTCGATGCTAATGTGAGGCATCCTCGGGAACCAGACCCGGGGCGCATACGAAGAGGCTTTCGATGGCAGAGACGCCGCCTGCCGGTTGGTACCCGGACCCGAACGACCGCTCGCGGATCAGGTGGTGGGACGGCACCGCTTGGACCGCCGATGTCTCCGCGTATCCCGCCGGTGCCGTGTCGCAGGCCGCGGGTGGGGCGCCGGACGCCACTCGGACGCCGGCCTCCGAGAAGTCGACTGTCCCGAGCCTCAAGCGACCCGGCGTCTCGACCTGGATCGTCGGCGGACTCGCGGCGATGCTCAGCGTCGCCTATGGGATCGGCAGCGGCTTCGGCATGTTCCTCGTCGTGCTGTCACTCTTCGTCCTCCCGACGGCCATCGTGGCACTCGCCACCCACCGCCGGACCTGGCTGCGAATACCGCGCTCGAGCACCGTGCCGAAAGTCCTCGTCGCCGCCTCGGCGTTCTCGCTCGTGCTGGGGTCTGTCGTCGCCGATATCCCGCAGCCGTCGTCCGACTCCCACGCGACCGTGCACACTCCGGCGTCGGTTACGCTGGCGGACTACACCGGGGACGTCGCCACGAGCGCGTCGCAGAATCTTGCCGGTGCGGGCTTCAAGGTCCGCATGGTGACAGCGGACGGCAGCCCGGCGCCGGACGACTGGACGGGCTGGGTCGTCGTCGATGAAAGCCCGTCGGCCGGGGCCGTACTCGCCCACAACGCGACCGTGACCATCACCGTCCGTCCCGACTCGACGCCGACACCGATTCCGTCCGCGACACCCACACCGACCCCGACACCCACGCCGACTCCGACAGTGGTGCCCGCTCCAGCCCCGGCACCCGCTCCGGCGCCCGCTCCGGCGCCTGCTCCCGCACCTGCCCCCGCGCCGGCCCCTGCACCAGCCCAGCCGCCCGGTCTCCCTGGGCCGCTGGTCATCCCCGGAGCTTTCTGCGCCGACTCGCAGCAGGGCGTGGTGGGGCATTCAGCAGCAGGCCGGACCTACACCTGCGGCGGCAAAGGCCCCGACGCGAACGGCCACCTGCACTGGAACACCGACTGAGTGAGCAATCGTTTCCGGAGTTATGCACGCCTCGCATCGGCGTGTCGCGTGCACAACTCCGGAAGAGATGGAGCGGGAGGCGGGTCAGTCGGAGGCGAGGTCGGCTAGGCGGGCCTCTTCGTCGGCGAGGATGTTCGACTCGATGACGGGCTCCAGGGCGCCGTTCATCACCGAGTCGAGGTTGTACGCCTTGTAGCCGGTGCGGTGGTCGGCGATCCGGTTCTCCGGGAAGTTGTAGGTGCGGATGCGCTCCGACCGGTCCATCGTGCGGATCTGGCCCTTGCGGAATTCGGCCGCCTCGGCGTCCGCTTCCTCCTGCTGCTTCGCCAGCAGTCGTGCCCGGAGCACGCGCATCGCGGCCTCCCGGTTCTGCAGCTGACTCTTCTCGTTCTGCATCGACACCACGATGCCGGTCGGCACATGCGTGATCCGCACCGCCGAGTCGGTCGTGTTGACCGACTGTCCGCCGGGGCCGGAGGACCGGAAGACGTCGATCTTGAGGTCGTTCTGGTTGATGTCCACCTCTTCGGGCTCGTCGACCTCGGGGAAGACGAGCACGCCGGCGGCGGAGGTGTGGATGCGGCCCTGCGACTCGGTCGCCGGCACGCGCTGCACGCGGTGCACGCCGCCCTCGTACTTCAGGTGCGCCCATACGCCCTCGGCCGGGTCGCTCGACGACCCCTTGAAGGCGACCTGGACGTCCTTGATGCCGCCGAGGTCGCTGGAGGTCTGCTCGATGATCTCCGCCTTCCAGCGCTTCGAGTCCGCGTAGTGCAGGTACATGCGCAGGAGGTCGCCGGCGAAGAGCGCGGACTCGGCCCCGCCCTCCCCCATCTTGATCTCCATGATGACGTCGCGGCTGTCGTTGGGGTCCCGCGGGATCAGCAGTCGGCGCAGCTTCTCGCCGGACTCCTCCAGGCTCTGCTCCAGCCCGGGGATCTCCTCGGCGAACGCCTCGTCCTCCGCGGCCAGTTCGCGCGCGGCCTCGAGGTCGTCGGAGAGCTGCTTCCACTGGTTATACGAGGCGACGATGCGCGAGAGCTCCGCGTAGCGGCGGTTCACCTTCTTGGAGCGCACCGGGTCGCTGTGCAGCTCGGGGTCGGAGAGCTGCTGCTGGAGGTCGTCGTGCTCGGCGATGAGGCCGTTGACCGACTCGAACATGCGTGACTTCTTTCTGGAGGCGCCGGCGGGAAACGAGAAAGCGCCCGCCCACCGCGCACAGTGGCGCGGCGGACGGGCACTTCGTCAGCTAGCGGTGGTCGTTCTCGTGGCCGTGCGAGTGCGCGTTGCCGTGGCCGTTGGTCGGCGCGGGCATCGACTTCTGCACCTGCATGAGGAACTCGACGTTGCTCGAGGTCTCCTTGAGGCGGCCGAGCACGATCTCCAGGGCCTGCTGCTGGTCGACGCCGGCGAGGGCGCGACGCAGCTTCCAGGTGATCTTGACCTCGTCCTGGCCCATCAGCATCTCCTCGCGGCGGGTGCCGGAGGCGTTCACGTCGACGGCCGGGAAGATCCGCTTGTCGGCGAGCTGGCGGGACAGGCGGAGCTCCATGTTGCCGGTGCCCTTGAACTCCTCGAAGATCACCTCGTCCATCTTGGAGCCGGTCTCGACCAGCGCCGAGGCGAGGATGGTCAGCGAGCCGCCGTGCTCGATGTTGCGCGCGGCGCCGAAGAAGCGCTTCGGCGGGTACAGCGCGGAGGCGTCGACACCGCCGGACAGGATGCGACCGGAGGCCGGGGCCGTCAGGTTGTACGCACGGCCGAGGCGGGTGATCGAGTCGAGCAGCACGACCACGTCGTGGCCGAGCTCGACCAGGCGCTTGGCGCGCTCGATCGCGAGCTCCGCGACGGTGGTGTGGTCCTCGGCGGGACGGTCGAAGGTGGAGGCGATGACCTCGCCCTTCACCGTGCGCTGCATGTCAGTGACCTCTTCGGGACGCTCGTCCACCAGCACGACCATGAGGTGGACCTCGGGGTTGTTGGTGGTGATCGCGTTGGCGATCTGCTGCATCACGATGGTCTTGCCGGCCTTCGGCGGCGCGACGATGAGGCCGCGCTGGCCCTTGCCGATCGGGGCGACCAGGTCGATGATCCGCTGGGTGACCTTGCCGGGCTCGGTCTCGAGGCGCAGGCGCTCCTGCGGGTAGAGCGGGGTGAGCTTGCCGAACTCGACGCGGGTCGCGGCCTCCTCGACGGTCTGGCCGTTGATCGAGTCGACCTTCACCAGCGCGTTGTACTTCTGGCGGCTGTTGTTGTCGCCGTCGCGCGGCTGGCGGATGGCGCCGACCACGGCGTCGCCCTTGCGGAGGCTGTACTTCTTGACCTGGCCGAGCGAGACGTAGACGTCGCTGGCGCCGGGGAGGTAGCCCGTGGTGCGGACGAACGCGTAGTTGTCCAGCACGTCGAGGATGCCCGCGACGGGGATCAGCACGTCGTCGTCGGCGATCTCCGGCTCGAACTCGTCGCCGCCCACGCCGCCACGGCGCTTGCGGTTGCGGTCCCGGTAGCGGCCGGCGCGGTCGCCCTCGGCCTGCTGCTGCTCCTGCGGGCCGCGGTTCTGCTGACCGCGCTGCTGGCCGCCGTCGCCCTGGAGGTCCTTCGGCTGGTTCTGCTGACCCTGCTGACCGCCCTGCTGATTCTGCTGAGCGCCCTGCTGGTTCTGCTGGCCCTGGTCGTTCTGGGCGTTGCCCTTGTTGCGGTTGCGGTTGCGGCGGCTGCGGCCGGAGGGCTGCTGCTCGCCGCCCTGCTCGCCGGCGTCGCCCTGCTGCTCGCCGGCCTGCTCGCCACGGGCCTGGTCGCCACGACCCTGCTCGCCACGGGCCTGCTCGGTCTGCGCGGGAGCCTCGGCCGACTGCTCGTCGGTCTCCTGGCCCTGGCCGTTCTGCTGGCCCTGGCCGTTCTGGCCACGGCCGCGGCGACGGCGTCCGCCGCCCTGGCCGTCGCGCTGCGCCTGCTCGCGGGAGGCGAGCGCGGAGTCGAGCAGTGCGTCGACGTCCGGGATGAGCGACTCGACACCGGTCTCGCCGGTGTTGACGTGGGTGACGGCGCCGACGCTGGTCGACGGGGCGATGCCCGTGCCGTCCGGGCTGGAGACCCGGCGCGAACCGCGGCGACGCGGCTCGGCGGGCGCCTCGGCGAGCACGGCGTCGGCGGCGAAGGGCTCGCCTGCGAAGGGCTCGTCGGCCACAGGCTCGGCGATGAGCGGCTCGATGAGCACCTGGGAGGCCGCGGTCGCGTGGTCCGCCTGCTGCTCGGTCTCGGCCTGGGCCGTCTCGATCGAGACGGGCTCAGCCGCTTCCGGCTCGGCGGGCGCCTCGGTTCCGGCAGCCGCGGCGCGAGCCGCCGCGATCGCCGAGACCAGCTCGCCCTTGCGGAGCCGGGTCGCGCCCTGGAGGCCGAGCTCTGCGGCGAGAGCCTGAAGCTCCGCCACCTTGAGCGAGGTCAGGTCGCTGGTGTCCACGCCCCCGGCGTGGAGTTCGACATCAGTCACTGAAGAGGATTCCTTTCCCCCGGCGCGCACTCTGCGCGCCGCTGTGGAGCACTCGTCACATGAGCCTGCCTTACCGTGCTGCGTTCTGATCCGCGCTACGGTGCGCTCTGGGTCCCCGGATGCTCCGGAGATCCGAAAAGCGCAGGCAGGAGTGACGGCATGATTGCTAAGAGATCACCCGGAAGCTGGATTCGCTCGTGACGCGGGGTCTTCACGGGTGCACTCGGTAGTTTACCACCTCGCGTCACACGCTTCGGACGCTACGCCGCCGGTGTGTCCGCGTCGTCGGCGGCCACCGCGGTGACGGTCGCGCCCTTGAAGTCGACCGCGAGCATCAGCGGCTGCCAGGCCGTCTGCGCCTCGCGGGCGACGAGCTCCGCCGCGGCGAGCCGCTGGCCCGGGTCGCTGCAGAGCACCAGGATGGACGGTCCGGCTCCCGAGACCACGGCCGCGAATCCATTGGACCGCAGCAGCGTGATCAGCCGGTCGGTCTCCGGCATGGCCGAGGCGCGATAGCTCTGGTGGAGCTTGTCCTCGGTCGCCGCGTGCAGCAGCTCGGGGCTCTGGATGAGCGCAGCGACCAGCAGGGCCGAGCGCGACACGTTGAAGACGGCGTCCTCGTGGGGCACCGACTGCGGCTGGAGGCTTCGGGCGAGCGCCGTCGACATGACGTGCTCCGGCACGAACACGAGCGGCGAGACGCCGCGGTGCACGATCAGCTTCTTGAAGCGCGGGCCGTCCGGGGTGACCCAGGCGATCGTGAGGCCGCCGAAGAGCGCCGGTGCGACATTGTCGGGGTGGCCCTCCATGTCGTTGGCGAGCGCGAGCAGCGCCTGGGCGTCGAACTCGACGACGCCCTCCAGCAGTCCCTTGGCGGCCATGATGCCGGAGACGATCGCCGCCCCGGACGAGCCAAGGCCGCGGCCGTGCGGGATGCTGTTGCGCGCGAGGAGGTTCAGCCCGGGCAGCGCGACGCCGACGGACTCGAAGGTATGGGCGATCGCCCGCACGACGAGGTTGCTCTCGTCGGTCGGGACCTCCCCCGCGCCCACGCCGACGACCTCCACGGTCGCGCCCGGCTCGTCGCGCACGCTGACGCGCAGCTCGTCGTAGAGGGCGAGCGAGAGCCCGAGCGTGTCGAAGCCGGGACCGAGGTTGGCGCTCGTCGCCGGGACCTTGACCGCGACCGTGCGCCCGCGCAGGTCGGCGGCGCGCAGGGTCATGCGGACGCCCCGGCGGTCGGCACCAGCCCGAGCACGTCGGCGATGGCGTTCGTGTCGACCGGGACGATCGTGGGCGTGACGTCGGAGCCGTCGGCCGTGCGGAGGGCCCACTGCGGGTCCTTCAGGCCGTGGCCGGTGACGGTGAGCACGACGGTGGCGCCGGCCGGGATGACGCCGGCGGCCGCGCGCTCCAGGAGGCCGGCGACGCTGATCGCGCTCGCGGGCTCCACGAAGATGCCGACCTCGGCGGAGAGGATGCGGTGCGCCTCCAGGATGCCGGCGTCGTCGATCGCGCCGAAGTAGCCGTCGCTGTCGTCGCGCGCGTTGAGCGCGAGCTCCCACGACGCCGGGTTGCCGATGCGGATCGCGGTGGCGATGGTGTCCGGCTCCTTGACGGCGTGGCCGAGCACGATCGGGGCGCTGCCGGCGGCCTGGAAGCCGAACATCCGCGGGAGCTTGGTGGCCTCCCCGCGCTGCAGCTCCTCGGTGTAACCGCGGTGGTAGGCGGTGTAGTTTCCGGCGTTGCCGACCGGGACGATGTGGAAGTCCGGGGCGTCGCCCAGGACCTCGACGACCTCGAACGCGGCGGTCTTCTGGCCCTCGATGCGGTCGGGGTTCACCGAGTTGACCAGGTGCACCGGGTAGTTGGTGGCGAGGTCGCGGGCGATGTCGAGACAGTCGTCGAAGTTGCCCTGCACCTGCAGGAGCTGCGCGTTGTGCGCGATCGCCTGGCTGAGCTTGCCCATCGCGATCTTGCCCTCCGGCACCAGCACGACGGCCTGGATGCCGGCGTGCGTGGCGTACGCCGCCGCTGAGGCCGAGGTGTTGCCGGTGGAGGCGCAGATGACGGCCTTCGCGCCGTGCTCGACAGCCTTGGAGATGGCCATCGTCATGCCGCGGTCCTTGAACGACCCGGTCGGGTTCATTCCCTCGAACTTCACGAAGACGTTCGCACCGGTGCGCGCGGAGAGCGCCGGCGCGGGGAGCAGCGGCGTGCCGCCCTCGCCGAGCGTCACGATCGGAGTCGCCTCGGAGATGTTCAGGCGGTCCGCGTACTCGCGGAGCACGCCGCGCCACTGCCGGCTGTACGACTTCGGCCCATTCGACGACTGGGGCATTACGATCCTTCGACTCGGAGAACGGAAGAGACGGCGGTCACCACGTCGCTCGCGGCGAGCGCCTCCACGGTGGCCGCCAGCGCGGCCTCCTCGGCTTCGTGGGTGCCGATCACCAGGGTAGCGGTGGGCGCACCTGCGCCGTGAATCGGCGCATTACCCGGTATTACGACGGAGCTGGTCGTGCTCGGCACGGACTGCTGCACCGTCTCCACGCTCACCCCGCCGTCGCTCAGGATGTTGGCGACGGTGGCGAGCACGCCGGGCTGGTCCTCCACCGACAGAGTGATCTGGTAGCGGGTCACGACGCGGCCGACGTCGAGCACCGGCAGGCCCGCGTGCGTCGACTCCGCAACGCCCGGGCCGCCGACGACGTGCCGGCGGGCGGCGGACACCACGTCGCCGAGCACGGCGGAGGCCGTCTCCACGCCGCCGGCGCCCGCGCCGTAGAACATGAGGTCGCCCGCGGCTTCGGCCTGGACGAACACCGCGTTGTGCGCGCCGCGCACGGCGGCCAGCGGGTGCTCGCGGCTGATCAGCGCCGGGTAGACGCGGGCGGAGACGCCCTCCTCGCCGGTCTCCGGGTCGACCAGCCGCTCGCAGATCGCCAGCAGCTTGATGACCCAGCCGCCCGCGCGGGCCGCCTCGACCTGCGCGCGCGTGATCGAGGTGATGCCCTCGCGGTAGACCTGCTCCAGCGGCACGGTGGTGTGGAAGGCGAGGCTGGCGAGGATCGCGGCCTTCTGGGCTGCGTCGTAGCCGCCGATGTCGGCGGTCGGGTCGGCCTCCGCGTAGCCGCGCTCGGTGGCGGTGGCGAGCGCGTCGGCGAGGGTCTCCCCCGTCGCGTCCATCCGGTCGAGGATGAAGTTGGTCGTGCCGTTGACGATGCCGAGGATGCGCGACACCGTGTCGCCGGCGAGGCTGTCGCGCAGCGGCCGGATGATCGGGATGGCGCCGGCGACGGCCGCCTCGTAGTAGAGCTGTGCGCCGACCTGCTCCGCGGCCTCGAACAGCTCGGGACCGTGCGTGGCGAGCAGCGCCTTGTTGGCCGTGATGACGTCGGCGCCGGAGTTCAGCGCCTCCAGCACGTAGCCGCGCGCCGGCTCGACGCCGCCCATCAGCTCCACGACGATGTCGGCGCCGAGGATGAGCGAGGTGGCGTCGGTGGTGAACAGCTCTTTCGGGAGGTCGACGTCGCGCGGCGCGTTCACGTCGCGCACGGCGATGCCGACGAGCTCCAGCCGCGCGCCGACGCGCGAGGCGAACTCGTCGCCCTGCTCCAGCAGCAGCCGCGCCACCTGGGAGCCGACGGAGCCGGCGCCCAGCAGCGCGACCCGGAGGTTACGGTATTCGATCATCGGCGGGTGCTCCCGTCTTCGTACGCGGCGTCGCGTGCCAGCAGGTCCGCCTCGGTCTCGCCGCGCACGATGACGCGGGCCGCGCCGTCCTTCACGGCGACGACCGGCGGGCGGCCGAGGTAGTTGTAGTTGCTGGCCAACGACCAGCAGTAGGCGCCCGTCGCGGGCACGGCCAGGAGGTCGCCCGGGGCGACGTCGCCGGGCAGGTACTCGGCGTCCACCACGATGTCGCCGCTCTCGCAGTGCTTGCCGGCGACCCGCACGAGCGCGGGCGCGGCGGCGGACTCCCGGCCGGCGATCCTGGCGGAGTAGTCGGCGCCATAGAGGGCGGGGCGGGCGTTGTCGCTCATCCCGCCGTCCACGCTCACGTAGCGGCGGACCGCGGTCTCGCCGTCGTCCTGGGCGGCGACCGTGACGTCCTTGGTCGTTCCGACCGTGTAGAGGGTGAGTCCGGCGGTGCCGATGATCGACCGGCCCGGCTCGAACGCGACGGCGGGGATCGGGATGTCGAGGTCCTCGCAGCCGGCCGCGACGGTCTCCGCGATGCTGCGGGCGAGAGTCTCGATCGGCGCCGGGTCGTCCACTGCGGTGTACGCGATGCCGAAGCCGCCGCCGAGGTTCAGCTCGGGGACGTCGCCGCCGGCGAGCAGCTCCTTGTGCACGGCGAGCAGGCGGGCGGCGGACTCCGCGAAGCCGTCCGCCCCGAAGATCTGCGAGCCGATGTGGCAGTGCAGGCCGAGGAAGGCCAGCCCGGCGTGCGAGCGGATGCGCGCGACGGCGTCCGCGGCATCGGCCAGGGCGATGCCGAACTTCTGGTCCTCGTGCGCGGTGGCCAGGAAGGCGTGCGTGTGCGCGTGCACGCCGCTGTTCACCCGCAGCCGGACGCGCTGGACGACGCCGTGCCGCTCGGCGGCCTCCGCGACGCGCTCGATCTCCTGGAGGCTGTCGATGATGATCGCGCCGACGCCCGTCGCCACGGCGCGGTCGATCTCGGCGAGCGACTTGTTGTTGCCGTGGAACCCGAGCCGCTCGGCCGGGACTCCTGCGGCGAGGGCGACCGCCAGCTCGCCTCCCGAGCAGACGTCGATGTTGAGTCCGGCCTCCGTCATCCAGCGCGCGACCTCGATCGAGAGGAACGCCTTGCCCGCGTAGTAGACCCGGGCGGCGGAGTCGACCTCGGCGAACGCGCGCTGCAGCGCCGACCGGACCTCGACGGCGCGCTCGCGCGCCTCGGCCTCGTCGACGACGTAGAGCGGAGTGCCGAAACGCTCGGCGAGCTCGGCGACCGGGACGCCGCCGACGACGATCGCGCCCTCCTCACGGTGGACGGTGCGCGACCAGAGACCGGGGACCAGCGCGTTCGCGTCGGCCGGCTCCCTCAGCCACGGAGGTGCGAGCGGATTCGATGCCATGGGGACAACCTCACGAGTACGGGAAATCACGAGTGGGGTTCTCTCTGGCGAGCGGACCCGGATTGGCCCCTGAAGCCGGTGGAGAAGTGCACAAAGTCTATCGAGCGGCAAGGCGCGGCTTCGCCGTGTTACGGGCGTTCACCCGCACCCTACGAGCAACTCCCCTTGCTGTGCAGGAACTTCTCATCCATCACGAAGTTCGACGCGGTCAGCGTGACCGCGGCTCGATTGGGTGTGACATGGATGTCGCTCACCTGCACGCCGGCCGGGAGGTACTGCGCGGCGCACAGCGGGAACGGGCCGCTCGCCGTCAGCGCCTGGATCAGCTTGGTGATGCTCACGTTGCCCGACCCCGCGGAGACCGTGGCCTTGCCCGGGGTGAGCAGGACGGTGGTCCCGTTCGCCTTGGCGGTCGCGCTCACGGTGTAGTCGACGGGGAGACCGAGCAGGTCGATGCTTCCGTCGTAGCCGAGCACGCCGTCGCCGAGCGTGATGTCGCCCTTCGCGCCGGGGATCGTGACGAGCTTGTTGAGCGAGTCCTGCGAGATGGTCAGCGTGCCCGTGGCCGACTGGATCGGCTTGCTCAGGTCGGACGGCACCCCGGTGGCGTGGATGGCCGCGCTCAGCGGGGCGCCGTTGACGGTGGCGTGCGGCGCCACCAGGTCCACGTCCGAGAAGCTGCCCTCGAGGAACTGCGCGAGCACGGAGAACCCGCCGATGTGCACGGTGACGTCGGCCTTCACCGAGGACGGGAGGTTCTTCTCGATCTCGGCCGCGACCCGCTGCTCCGCGACCGCGCGCGTTACCGCGTCGGCGACCACGAGCAGGAGGACGACGACCACGACCGCTATCACGATCCGCAGCAGCGTTCTCAGCGGACGCCGGCGGCCCCGGCGCGCGGCCGGACCTCCCGTCGGCGGCTGTGCGCCGGGCAGGGCCTCGGTGGACTGATCGCGCTGATCGCTCATGCCGTCACATCCGCTCCGGGGCGGACACCCCCACCAGCGCGAGGCCGTTGCGGACGACCTGGCCGGTCGCGTCGTTCAGCCACAGGCGGGTGCGGTGGGCGTCGGTGACCGGCTCGTCGCCGTGCGGGAGCACGCGGGTGGAGCCGTCGCGCACGGCGTACCAGGCGTGGTAGAGCCCGGCGAGCTCCTCGACGTAGCGGGCGACGCGGTGCGGCTCGCGCAGCTCCGCCGCCTGGGCGACGACGCGCGGGAACTCCTGGAGGCCGCCGAGCAGCGCGCTCTCGGTCTCGTGGGTGAGCAGTTCCGGCTTGAAGACGGTGCGGTCGACGCCGGACTTGGCCGCGTTCGCCGCCACCGAGCGGGTGCGGGCGTGCGCGTACTGCACGTAGTAGACGGGGTTCTCGTTGCTGCGCTTGGTGAGCAGGTCGAGGTCGATGTCGAGCTGCGAGTCCGTGGAGGAGCGCACCAGCGAGTAGCGCGCGGCGTCCACGCCGACGACGTCGACCAGGTCGTCGAGCGTGACGATGGTGCCTGCCCGCTTGGACATCTTGACCGGCTCGCCGTCCTTCATCAGGTTGACCATCTGGCCGATCAGGATCTGGAGGTTGACGTGCGGCTCGTCGCCGAAGGCCTCCACCATCGCCATCAGCCGGCCGATGTAGCCGTGGTGGTCGGCGCCGAGCATGATGATGTTCTGCTCGAAGCCGCGCTCGCGCTTGTCGAGGTAGTAGCCGAGGTCGCCGGAGATGTAGGCGGGCTCGCCGTTCGAGCGCACGATGACGCGGTCGCGGTCGTCGCCGAAGGTCGTGGTGCGCAGCCAGATCGCGCCGTCCGCCTCGAAGATGTGGCCGAGCTCGTCCAGCCGCTCGATCGCGCGCTCGACGGCTCCCGACTCGTGCAGGGAGTCCTCGTGGAAGTACACGTCGAAGTCGACGCCGAACGCGTGCAGCCGGTCCTTGATCTCCTGGAACATCAGCTCGGTGCCGACGCTGCGGAAGACCTCCTGCTGCTGCTCGCGCGGCAGGGCGGCCAGGTCGCCGACCTCCGGGTCGGCCGCGGCGCGGGTCGCGACCTCGGCCGCGATCTCGCCGATGTAGCCGCCGCCGTAGCCGTCCTCCGGCGTCGCCTCGCCGAGGTAGGCGGCGAGCAGGCTGCGCGCGAAACGGTCGATCTGGGAGCCGTGGTCGTTGAAGTAGTACTCGCGCGTCACGTCGGCGCCCTCGGCCTGCAGGATGCGGGCGAGGCTGTCGCCGACGGCCGCCCAGCGCGCGCCGCCCAGGTGGATGGGGCCGGTCGGGTTCGCGGAGACGAACTCCAGGTTCACCAGGAGGCCGTCGTAGAGGTCGCCGCGGCCGTACGCCTCGCCGGCCTCCAGGATGGTCTGGGCGAGCTTGCCCGCGGCCGCGGCCTCCAGGCGGAAGTTGATGAAGCCGGGGCCGGCGACCTCGGCGGACGAGACGCCCTCGATGCCGGCCGCGCCCTCGGCGATCTCGCCGGCGAGCTCGCGCGGGTTCGCGCCGAGCCGCTTGGCGAGCCGCATCGCGACGTTGGACGACCAGTCGCCGTGCTCGCGGTTCTTCGGGCGCTCCAGCGGGATGTCCTCCGCGGTGATCGTGAGCTCCGGGATGCTCCCGTCGGCCTCGCGTCGGCGGCTCACCACGGTCGTCACGATGGCGAGCAGAGCGGCGGAGAGGTCAGCGGGAGTCATGAAGAACTAGTCTAATGGCGCTCCAAGGCAACCCGTTCCCGCTCTTGATAGGGTGCGATGCGACACGCACCGGGACGACACGGAAGACGCACAACCGCATGCAGCAGCACACAGCACGGACCCTCGCCGCCCTCGCGATCGCCGTCGCCGCCGTCACGCTCGTGGGCTGCACGCCCGCCGCGAAGCCGAACGCCGCCGCGACCTCGTCGGCGCACGCCGGCGGCTCGAAGGCCGACCCCGCCGCGACCGCCACGCCGACCCCGACCCCGACGCTGCCGCCGACGCCGGTCACGCTGACCTGCGCGCAGGTGCTCACCGCCGACCAGCTCTACGCCTACAACCCCAACTTCGCGACCGACCCGGGCTACGCGCCTACCGACGGGACGCTGGAGAAGCAGATCGCGGACTGGAAGGGCGTGACCTGCGCCTGGAAGAACCAGACCAGCGGCGACGTGGTCCAGATCGCGGTGGCGATCCCGCCGGCGGACAAGCTCGAAGGGCTCAAGAACACTGCCATCACCGTGGCCCAGCCGGTCCCCACGTATGGCACGCCGCCGCAGGTGGAGGGCTACTTCAAGCCGGGAACCGCCGGCCAGGTGCAGATCTTCCGCGGCAAATACTGGGTGGTCGCCGAGTCGACCGCGTTCTTCGAGCCGGGCGACGCCGCGCCGCTGATGCAGAGCGTGCTGGGCAACATCCCGGCGAGCTGAGCCGGGCCCGCGCTGGACGGTCGCGGCGCGAAAGGATGCTAGCCTGGACGGGCACTCCTGGCCCCCATAGCTCAGGGGATAGAGCGTCTGCCTCCGGAGCAGAAGGCCGTAGGTTCAAATCCTACTGGGGGCACCGAAAATACGATGGTCCAATCGTGGCCACATGAAGGGACGCCGGTTTCGCCGGTGGCAGCCCGTTCCAGGTTCGGCAAAGCCCGAGTTCAATGACGGCATTTTTCTCGCCGCACAGTCGCAGATAGTGACAGCGTGCCTGTTCTTCCTCCGCCAGATACGCCACATGGTCATTTGGCCTTTGTTGGAAAGCATCTTCAATCGGAACGCTGAGGCAATTCTGGCGAGAAGTCAGGGGCCTCAAAGCGTTCTTCATGTAAGGCAGCCAATTCGCTATTGCTTAACTCCTATGGCCGTGATTTTATATGTTTTCTAATCACGGTTTGTTTCTTAGTCCATCGTTTATCTCCCTCATGACCACGCATCGAACGTTGCGACTAAGGCATCCACACGAGTGGTGAAGAGGTTCCATGAGAGCACGTAAGTGGCTTCCGGTAGCGGTGGCTTTGGCGATCGTAGGCACGATTCTCTCTCCGAGCGCGGGCAACGCTCAGGGTGAGGATGAAGGAAGCACACAGGTGCCGGAGGGCGCCGCTCACAGCCTGGGTGAGACGACCCCCGATGTTGTCGATCCAGTCGTCCCCGAGGATGCGCGGGCAAGTGACCTCGGAAAGGATTGGACCGCGAGCGAGGACCGTATGGTTTCCGCCACCGGGAGCGCGCTCGGCTACTCGATCCTGGTCGCCGAGGCCGCGCACGGATACGACTGGAAGAACCTCGTCACCCTGTCGTCACCCGGGGTCGAGACCGACCGCTGGGTGGGGAACATGTGCCTGACCGCGGACGGGTCGAAGGCGGCAGTTGTGTACGCGCCGCGCGCGGCTACCAACGATACGGGCCAGATGCTGCAGGGCGCGTTTGGCGCGATTGTCGACACCACGACAGGCGACGTGACTGATCTAGGGCGCAAGTACACGCTGGCGTACTTCAATCCCGGTTGCGGAACGAACAATACGATCGTGATGACCGCGTTCTCGGAGGCTGGGGGAACCCGGTTGATGCCTTTCGACGCCACCACTGGCACGGCTGGGGCCGAGATTACCCTGGATAGGCACATCACCTCCGCGACCGCGGACAGCGTAGGTCTCGTCGGTGCGGTACCAGGAGAAGTGGTCCGGATCGAAAGTACTGGATCCACGAGCACGTTGACGAACACGACGGGTGTTTCTCACCGGTTGCAGCCGACCGCGGATGGCGGTTTGGTCGTTGTCGATCACGACACGAAGTCCTCGCGAGTTCGCTATGTCGCCCCCGGTGCCACGGCTAACCAGGCCACGGAACTGGCGACGGGAGACCTGGCCGAAGTCGGCGTCACACGCGACACGAGGGGAAAGCTCTACCTGACCGGAAAGCCGAAGAAGAAGACGCGCGACTTCGGCGCGGTCTTGTCAGACCAGGCGGTCCCCGCGAATTCCGAGGTCTCATCGATGGGTGAACTGGCCGTGACGTCGATCTATGCCTTCGAGACAGAGCGAGCAAAGAGCCCGGGCGAACTCAAGCCTCTTGTCGATGTCGAAGGGCAGAGTTTGAAGACCAGCAAGAAGCTGCACTTCACGGTTCCGATCGCGTCTGGCGCAGCGGACGCAGACGCGGCAGCGCCAGAGGTTCCTTCGCCAAGGACACGCGGTCTCCCGTCATCCGGCTCGTTGACTGATCCAGTGGAGGCCGAGCGGTCGTGTTCCGTACCGCGCAATGACCCGAAGAATCAGGTGTTGCAGCCGAAGCCGCGCCAGGTCGAATGGGCCGTCGATGAAGCTGTCTCTGGTGGTCTAACGTTCACACGCGACAAGAACTGGAAAAACCTCGGCATAGGGTCCTACTCGCCTCAGGGACTCTTCCCGAAGCCCGCACTGATCGGTGGCGGTTCTGTGCCAGCCCAGGTCGTGCTCGGGGTCCTCGCCCAAGAGTCGAACCTGTGGCAAGCCTCCAGATATACGACGCCGGGTGTGACCGGGAACCCACTGATCGGCAACTTCTACGGTAACGACAGCACCAGCAGCAGCGACGACAAGTTTTTCACAGTGAACTGGGCTGACGCGGACTGCGGGTACGGGGTCGGGCAGATCACCGACGGGATGCGGCTTGCCGGTAAGGAGAAGCCGGGCGAGACCGCATATCCGTATCAGACGCAACGGGCCATTGCCCTGGACTACACCGTCAATGTTGCTGCAGCAGTGAAGATGCTCAGCGACAAGTGGAACCAGGTCACCAAGGCCGGGATGAAAATCAACAACGGCGACCCAGAGCGGCTCGAGAACTGGTTCTATGCACTCTGGGCGTACAACACCGGCTTTTATCAGAAAGGGTCTGACAGCAGCGGAAACTGGGGTGTCGGATGGTTCAACAATCCGATCAACCCTACGTACAATCCGGCACGCGGACCGTTCCTCGATCGCAGCCCAGCGGACGCGGCGAACCCGCAGCGTTGGCCTTACCCGGAGAAAGCCCTGGGATTCGCTGCGCACTCGCTGGAACTGCAGGAGGATGCGAACAACGTTGTCCCTGGTTTCCGCACAGCTTGGTGGCCCGGAACCGACGGCGCCAGTGGCGTCGTGAACCGCGCGAATGTCAAGCCTCCGCTCGGGTTGTTCTGCGACACCAGCAATAAGTGCAATCCAAAAACGACCGGTGCCTGCCCGGATGACAACTCCAACTGCTGGTACCACAACAGTGCGACCTGGAAAAAGAATTGCGATGAAACCTGCGGATACGAATTCATCCGCTTTGACCCGGGAGAGTATGCCGAGCAGGCGGACGCGAACAGCTTCCCGCCCAACTGCGGAGCGACCGGCCTGCCCTCCGGCTCCCTCATCGTTGACAACCTTCCGAGCGGCACCTCCGCCGTTCGGGGCGGCTGCAGCCCGGTTGCCAGCAAGGGCAGCTTCCAGTTCGCCTTCAACCAGGGACCGAACGGGACGGTTCCCGCGAAAATGGACCTCCACCAACTCGGTGGCGGCTTCAACGGCCAGTTCTACTTCTCCCACAACTACGATGAGGGCTACCTGAACAACCGGATGAAGATTACTGGGACCTGGACCCTGGGCCAATCTCTGAAGCAGTGGACCCGTGTATTCGTCCATATGCCTGACCACGGCGCATGGACGCAACAGGCCGCTTATCTGGTGGACACCGGCAACGGTGTCAAGCAGCGAGTCGTTCTGCAACGCCACTTCGCGAATACATGGGTTTCGCTTGGCGTGTTCAACATCGCGGGGACTCCCAAGGTAACCCTCGACAACACCCCCATCACCACCGCCGGGGAGCCGATTCAGGATCGGGCGGCGCCCCGTGACGCGGAAACCGGTGTGGCCGCCGACTATAACAACAACAACGGCGTCATCGACATCGCCTGGGACGCCGTCGCATTCCAGCCGTTGCCGGGGAAGCCGAAAGACATCGTGGTGGCGATGGGTGACTCATTCTCCTCAGGAGAGGGCGCATCGGACTTGAACGGCGCCAACTACTACCGGAGCACGGATCACGGCGGCAACAAAGACAGCATGAGTTCTGACACAATGAACGCTTGCCACCGCTCCGCCGAAGCGTGGGCACGCAAAGCAACGCTACCCGGCGCCTCAAAGAGCAACGGCGCCCGCAGCGATACCTGGGACAACACTCTCGACTTCCAATTCATCGCCTGCTCCGGGGCCGAGTCGGAGAACCTGCTCCCGTACTACACGGTTCCCGATAGCCAGCGACCAGTCAACGCAATCGGGCAGTCCGGTGAGAAGGGCCAATGGGGTGAGGTGAGCCAGCTCGACACGGGATTCTTGGATGAGAACACCACCCTCGTCACTCTCTCGATCGGCGGGAACGACATCGGGTTCAAGAACGTCATCACGACCTGTCTGAGCACGCTCTGGGCCTGCGAGTACGTCAAGGACGCCAGTAAGCCCGGGAAGACCCTCAGCCAGGCAACGAAGCAGCGCACAACCGTCGAACTCCCGACCTCGCTGGACACAATCCTGCGGGAGATTCGGAAGAAAGCCCCCAGCGCGCAAATCATGCTCATGGGCTACCCCAATCTGTTCGAGAATCGTGGGCTCGAGAACATCGTCCCCTGCACGTTCGCAGGCGGACTCGGTGGCTGGCTCAGTGACATGTCCGGAGATCTCAACAAGTCCCTCGCGGATGCAGTAGCCAAATCGAACCTACAAAACCCCACACAACCGCCAGCCCGGTTCGCCAACCCTGTCTCCGACTTCTCCGGAAAGGCGCTCTGCACCAACGGAACCGCGATCAACACGCTCACCTTCACCCTCTCTCCCGGTGATTACGGCGCATATTTCGAGCTCGGCGTCCCCGGAGGCCCCAACTTCGGCATGGGACCTTCCGCGCAATCCGTCCACCCGAATCAGCTCGGAACTGACCTCTACGCCAATGCCATGAACCGAACACTCCGAGAAAAATAGGCGGTGCGGTGGGACGCGCAGGCCACTCGGGCTTCTCGTCCGACCTACGCCGGCTGAGTCTCGCGCAATCGAAAGCGAGCATGAAAAGAACGCCGATTCGCACGTTCACCCTGCTGAGCGCCACTGTTTTGCTGGTCCTGAGCGGCTGTGCGCGCCCGACATTCGAAGGGAAAGTCGGTGGCCAAATCCTGAGAGAGTTCAACAACTTTGCAGACGAAATCCGCAGGAACGCCGCCGAGGCGTATGCGAAAGGGATCCCGCTCACCGAAGACTATCTCCGCGACAAGCGTCCGATCACGGTCATTCTGGACCTCACGCAAGCCGCACCGGAAGCGCTGTCCTCAACGGACGCCGTATCCAGTGGAAGCGTGCTCTACGCGGTCGCTACTGACGAAAAAGGTCAGACCGGGACCAGCAGCTTTTACACTGACGCCGGAACAAACCTGAACGGATTCGCCCACGCGGAAGCACATCTCTTCGCGTGTGCGGACATTACCGTCACCTACGAAGCCAAACCACGCACGACCATGGCCAACGGCGCCTGCCCTGCGCCAATGCAACAAACCATTCTTAGTCAGCAATACAGCCTGATCAACGCAGTCACGGGTGAGGTAGAACAGCGGCCGCCACGGCGCTGAATGGATCGCCTTTTTCGCCTCAGCTCCCGCGCAACCAGGCATCGGCGCTCGCCATGATCGCCGCGGTCCGGGGGGGGGACAAAGACTACTCCTCCCGCGTGATCCGAGCGCATCTGGGTCACCCACCGTGCAGCTGTGATCCTCAACATTGTCGTCGCCTGAACCAGACATTTGCCAGCCACGCGCTAGCTCTCCATACGCGGGGCCCCGAAGGCCGCGCTGATGCGGAACGCGGCCTCGAGCAGCGGAGCAATCAGGACGTCGACGGGCCCGTGCGGCATGTCGTTGGTGAGGCCGGAGAGCGAGATGCCGCCGCTCGGGGTTCTCTCCGTCGTCCTTCGCCAAGCGCGGGGCGCGCACGAAATCGAGGTGGGTGAGCAGGGTGTCCGGGTCGGTGATCGAGCGGGCTGTCACCGAGGAGAGGCCGGTCGTTCGGGCGAGCGAGCGCACCTGCGCCGGCAGGAGACACGCCAACAGGGCGTTGCCGACCGCCGTGGTGCGCAGCGGGACGGTCTTGTCGACGCGGGATTTCATTCCATAGGCGCCAGGCCCGTCCAGCTTGGTCAGCGCCGGCACCGTCCTCCAGATCATCCCGTTCGGCTACTCGGTCATTTGCGACGACCGAGCGCAGCCGTGGGGACAGGGGCTCGCCCTGGAGGCGATCGCCTCGGTCAGTGAGGGGTGAGCGTTGAGGGGATAACGCGCAACGACGGCGAAGCCCTCTCCGACCGGAGAGGGCTTCGCCGTTCGCACTGGACGATCAGCCGCCCACCGCATCCCGCAGCGCGAACACCGCGGGAGGCAACGGCGCCGCGAACAGCGCCGTTCCCGCGCAGGCGCTCCCGCCGGCCGGCGGGCTCTCGCAGCGGGAGGTCACGGCCCACACGGAGCCGAGCCCGGATGACTGCACGTCCTTCAGCCAGGGGCCTCCGCTGGCGCCGTGGGTGAAACCGCATGCGGCCCTGGCGTCGGGGGCGTAGCTGTTCACGCGGGTGGTGGAGACATCGCAGCGCTGCGCGGTCTGCCCGGTGTAGGGCGCGAGCACGGGGTAGCCCCAGACCTGCACCTTCGCCTGGGCCTGCCCGGCCCCCGCCACGACGGCGTTGCCGCCCACCCGGTTCGCGAGCTGCTGCCCTCCGCTGGCGGCGAGCCGGACGAAGGCGTAGTCGTGGTCCCACTTCTTGTTCTGCGTCCACTCGGCCGGGGCGCCGACCGCCGTGCCCGTCCAGTAGCCGTGCGCGGACGGGCCGTTGTTCCAGCCGGGGGCGAACAGGAAGTTCGTGTAGTACGCGTTGCCCGGGCCGCCGGGGTGCACGCAGTGCGCGGCGGTGATGAGCAGGTTCTTCGTCGCACTGTCTACGACGGAGGCGGTGCAGGAGGTGTCACCGGTCGGGGTTCGGAGGAACAGCCTCCCGATGGTGTGGTTGGCGGGCGTGATCGTTCCCCAGACCAGCGTCCGATCGCCCGCACGAGCCGCCGATCCGTCGTCGGCCAGGAGCCCGTCCGCCGGGAGCCCGTCCGCCGGGAGCCCGTCCGCCGGGAGCTGGTCGGCCGGGAGCTCGTCCGCCGCCGCCGCCCGCAGCCTCGCCTCCGACCAGTACCCCTGCGGATCGATCACCGGCTCCGCCGCCGTGGCGGGCACGAGACCTCCCGCCGTCAGCGCGGCCGCCGCCGCGATCGCGGCCAGTCCTCGAGTGAGCGTGCGCATCCTGTTCCCCCTTCCCGCCCCTGCGTCCCCGCCGGACGCGACTGGGGAGCGGTCGTGTCCTTCGACGCTAGGGCGGGGAGGCGGCGGGCCGCGTCGGCCCGGGGAGGGTGGCTGCTCGGCCGCTACTCGGCGTCGAGGTCGGTCTCCAGCAGGACGACGAGCTCGTCCAATGCGACCTCCGCGCCAGGGGCGTCCGACTTCAGGGTGACCACGGTGCCCTTGCTCGCGGCGAGCCCCATCAGGGAGAGGATGCTGCCCGCGTTGAGGTCGGGGCCGTCGCCGGCGGCGATCGTCACCGGGATGCCCTTCTCCTGGACGGCTTTCACGAACAGCTTGGCGGGGCGGGCGTGCAGCCCGGAGGAGCTGGCGACGGTGGCGGTGCGCTGGGTCATGGTTCTCTTCTTCTCTGGTCGTGGGTGGTGACGGGGTGGGGGCCGCTGTGCCGGTCAGGCCGCGACGGTGGCGGGGACGGGCTGCTCGGCCTCCGCCGCGGCACGGGTAACAATGCGGGGCGCCGCGAAGCGCTTCAGACCGACCACGAGGAAGGCCGTGACGAGCGTTCCGGCCGCGAGTGCGAGGAGGAAGCCCCAGACCGGGTCGATCGCGAAGAAGACGAAGATCCCGCCGTGAGGAGCGCGCGACCCCACCCCGAAGGCCATCGCCAGCGCTCCGGCGACGGCGCCGCCGGCGAGGTTCGCCGGGATCACCCGCAGCGGGTCGGCGGCTGCGAACGGGATGGCGCCCTCCGAGATGAACGACAGTCCAAGCAGCCAGGCGGCCGCCCCGTTCTCGCGCTCCACCTCGGTGAAGCCGCGGCGGTAGAGCACCGTGGAGGCCAGCGCCATCCCGAGCGGCGGCACCATGCCGGCGACCATGACCGCGGCCATGATGTGGAAGCTGGCGTCGGTCTGCGCGGCGAGGCCGGCGACCGCGAAGGCGTAGGCCACCTTGTTGACCGGGCCGCCCAGGTCGAAGCACATCATCAGGCCGAGGATGACGCCGAGGAAGATGGCGCCGGCGCCGGAGAGGCCGTTCAGGAAGGCGGTGAGCTGGGTCATCAGCCACGCGATCGGCGCGCCCAGGATCAGCAGCATCAGGCCGGAGGCGATGATCGAGGCGCCGAGCGGGATGATCACCACCGGCATCAGGCCGCGCAGCCAGCGCGGCACGGCGGGGCGGCCGATCAGCCACGCGGCGTAACCGGCGAGGAGGCCGCCGATCAGGCCGCCGAGGAAACCGGCGTTCATGAAGACCGCGATGGCGCCGGCGACGAACCCGGGTGCGATGCCCGGCCGGTCGGCGATCGCGAAGGCGATGTAGCCGGCCAGCGCCGGGACGAGGAAGCCGAGGCTCACGCTGCCGATCTCGAACGCGATCGCGCCGAGGTAGTAGCCGAGGCCTTCGGGTGGGAGGTTCCAGATCGCGAAGTGCGTCAGCGTGTAGACGGCGTTGTTCATCCCGGAGGTGCCGTGCGCGAGCGCGATGCCGTAGCCGCCGAGGAACGGCAGGAAGCTGATCGCGATGAGCAGGCCGCCGCCGGCGACGAACGGGATCATGTAGCTGACGCCGGTGAGCAGGATGCGCTTGAGGTTCGCGCCCCAGGAGAGGTTCGTCGCCGCCGACGCGGCGGAGGAGCCGCCGGACGCGGTGACGCGGGCGCCGTTCGGGTCGGCCGCCACGGCGACCGCCTCGGCGATGAGCTGGTCGGGCTGCTCGATGCCGCGCTTGACGGTGGAGCGCACGACGGGCTTGCCGGCGAAGCGGGCCTCCTCGCGCACATCCACGTCGTTGGCGAAGATCACCGCGTCGGCGTCGTCGATGATGCTCTGCGGGATGGCCTGGTAGCCGCTGGAGCCCTGCGGCTCGACGGTCAGGGCGACGCCGTTCTTGGTGCCGGCGGCGGTGAGGGCGTCGGCGGCCATGAAGGTGTGGGCGATGCCGGTCGCGCACGAGGTGACGGCGACGATGCGGGCGCGGCGGCCGTCGATGCGGAGGGCGGCGTCGGCCTCGGGTGCGGAGTCGGTGGATGCCGCCGCCGGCTTTGTCGCGGCGGTCGCCGCGCCCTCTCCGATGGCCTCGTCCACGAGCGCCACGACGTCCTCCGGGGTCTTCGCGGCCCGCAGTCCCGAGGTGAACTCCTCGGTCATCAGGCTGCGCGCGAGCTTCGAGAGGACGGCGAGGTGGGCCTCGGCCGCGTCCGCCGGAGCGGCGATCAGGAAGACGAGGTCGGCGGGGCCGTCCGGTGCGCCGAAGTCCACGCCGGGCTCCAGCCGCGCGAACGCGAGCGTCGGCACGGTTACGGACGGGCTCTTGGCGTGCGGGATGGCGATGCCGCCCGGCAGGCCGGTCTCGTCCTTCAGCTCGCGGGCCCAGGCGTCCGCGTAGAGCGCGTCGGCGTCGGTGGCACGGCCTTCGGCGACGACGCGCGCGGCGAGTGCGCGGATGACGTCGCTCTTGTCGCCGGCGACGCTGTCGAGGCTGACGAGTGCGGGGGTGATTGTCTTCAGTGACACGGTGTCCTCCAGGTCGGGGGATGAACTCCGGGGAGATGGATTCCGGGGGGTTCGGGTTCGGGTTCGGGTTCAGGGATGGAGTGCGGCGACCCTGAGGTCGCCGATGGGCAGGTCGGCCGGTCGGGGCGCCTGGGTGCCGGGCAGCGAGGCCGCGGCCGAGCCGTAGCGGATCGCGTGAACGAGCCGCTCGGAAGGGGTGGCGCCCGCGACGTCGGCCAGCAGGAAGCCGGCCAGCGCGCTGTCGCCTGCGCCGACAGTGCTCCGCACGCGGATGCGCGGGGCGTCGGCCACGAAGCCGCCGTCGGCGGTCACGAGGACGGAGCCGAGGGCGCCGAGCGTGACCAGCGCGGCGCCGGCCTGCTCGGGGACGAGCGTGCGGGCGACGGCGAGGACCGCCTCCGGGAGCTCGCCGGACTCGCCGAGCTCTCCGGACGTGAATGGGGAGCCGGTGAGCTCGGCGAGCTCGTCCTCGTTGGGCTTGATGAGGTCGGGGTGGCCGTCGAATACCGCGGCCCGCAGGGCCTCCCCCGACGTGTCCACCGCGATCAGCGGGGCGGCGTCCGCCCAGCGCTCGCGCACGGCGCGGATGACGGTCACGTAGAAGTCGTCGCCCGCGCCGGGCGGCAGCGAGCCGGCGAGCACCAGCCAGCTGGCGCCGGCGCAGGCCTCGACCACGGCCTCCACCAGCGCGGCGGCGTCGGCGGTGTTGAGGGCGGCGCCGGGCAGGTTCAGCTTGGTCGTGGTGCCTGCGGGGTCGGTGATGGTGAGGTTGGCGCGCGCGTGGCCGTGGATGGCGACCGTTCGGACGGGCACGGCGGCGGATTGGAGCACGATACCGAACGGGTCGTCGGCGGCGAGGGGGAGCACCGCGAGCGCCGGCACCCCGGAGGCCGCGACGACGCGTGCCACGTTGATCCCCTTGCCGCCGGCGTCCTCGCGCGACGACGCCGCGGACTGGACCTCGCCGGGGCGCAGCGGCGCGCTCAGCGTGACGGCCCGGTCGAGGGACGGGTTGGCGGTCAGGGTGACGATCATGCCTGCACGACCTCCACGCCGGAGGCGGCGAGCGCATCGGCGAGCTCACCGTCGGGTGCGCGGTCGGTCACCAGCACGTCCACCGCGTCGAGCGGCGCGAACGAGACCAGGGACTCCTGCTGGAACTTGGTGGAGTCCGCGACGACGACGACGCGGCGGGCGGCCCGGACGATGGCCTCCTTGACGGCGGCCTCCTCCGGGTCGGGCGTGCTGAGGCCGAAGCCCGCGGAGACGCCGTTGACTCCGACGAACACGATGTCGGGCCGCAACGACTGGATGGAGCGGACCGTCGCCGCGCCGACCGCCGCCGCGGTGACCCCGCGGATGCGGCCGCCGACGACGGTGAGGGCCACGCGATCGGCCGCCGCGAGGGCGGGAGCGAGGGTGAGCGAGTGGGTGACGACCTCCGCCTCTCCCCCGGTGGCGGACAGCCGGGCGGGCAGGAGCTGGGCGACAGCCGCGGTCGTGGTGCCCGCGTCGAGGTAGAGGGAGCCGCGGAAGCCGTCGCCGAGGACGTCGAGGGCGCGGGCGGCGATGCGCTGCTTGGTGTCGGCGCGGAGGCCGGTGCGCTCGAAGACGGAGGCCTCCGCGGTGCTCACGCGCTCCAGGGCGACGGCGCCGCCGTGCACGCGGCGCAGCGCACCGGCGGTCTCCAGGGCGTCGAGGTCGCGGCGCACGGTCTCGGTGGTCACCCCGAACCGCTCGGCGAGCCCGACCACGGCGACGCGACCCTCCTCGAGCAGCAGCCGCTCGATCAGCTCTTGACGCTCCGTTGCATACACGCGAGACCTCCTTTGGTTTCCCACACATTACAACACGAAACAACATCTAGCAAGAGAATTCTTTGTGGTTGTTTCTGTGTTTTCGTGCGGCCGTGTGGGAATGGCGGCAGGCTTGCCCGTTTCCGTCACGAGAGCGCGTCACCTCCCGCTACAGTCGGGCCAGCCGACGCGACGCGTCGCATGAGGGGAGACACATGGACGAGTCCGAATCCGTTGCAGGCCAACCGTTCAGCCCGGAGGCCGCGGCGGCCCAGCCGGTTCAGCGACTGCCGTTCAGTCAGCTGGCGATCTGGGGCTTCGTGATCTCATGCGTGAGCCTGCTCGCGTTCGGGTTCATCGGCGTCCTCGGCGCTGCACTCTCCGGCCGCGGCTTCCGAGCGGCGGCGCAGGGTCGTGCGCGCGGCAAGGGGCTGGCGATCGCCGGCATGATCATCGGGGCGGCCGGGTTCGTGTACTGGGCGGTCGTGTTCATCGCGTCCCAGTCCAAGTAGTCCCTGGGCTGGCCGGTGACGACCGCGCGATTGTCGTGGGGAGCGACATCGCGCCGACCGTGAATCGCGACGAACTGTCGGGACCGGCGACCCCACGTACAATCGTTCGCGGAATGGATTGCTCGTACTTCGACGCCGGCGTGTGCCGCTCGTGCACGCTGATGGGTGTCGCATACGCC
The DNA here is from genome assembly GCF_042789575.1 of Leifsonia sp. NPDC056824. Lineage (NCBI taxonomy): Bacteria > Bacillati > Actinomycetota > Actinomycetes > Micrococcales > Microbacteriaceae > Leifsonia > Leifsonia sp. NPDC056824. The sequence continues at coordinate 273,412 of NZ_JBHUAV010000004.1, forward strand.
GAGCAGCTCGCCGGCAAGGACCGCCACTCGCGCGAGCTCCTGGCGCCGTTCGGCGACGCGGTCTGGCTGCCGCCGGTCGCGAGCGCCGAGTCCGGTTACCGCAACAAGGCCAAGATGGTCGTCTCCGGCACTGTGGATGCGCCGACCATCGGCATCCTCGACGAGGCGGGGCGCGGCGTCGACCTCCGCGAGTGCGGGATCTGCGCGCCGGGCGTCCGGGCCGCGCTGCCCGTGCTCGCCGACTTCGTGACGCGCGCCCGGATCGAGCCGTACAGCGTGCCCGACCGCCGCGGCGAGTTCAAGTACGTCCTGGTGACCCTCTCCCCCGACGACGAGCTGATGGTGCGGTTCGTCGTCCGGTCGGAGGAGTCGGTCGGACGCATCCGCGCGCTGCTGCCCGAGCTGCTGGCCGCGCTGCCGAACGCGCGGGTCGTGACCGTGAACCTCCAGCCGGAGCACAAGGCGGTGGTGGAGGGCGAGCGCGAGATCGTGCTGACCGCGGAGTCGTCGCTCGTGATGCGGGTGGGCGGCATCCCGCTCCGGCTGCGTCCGCAGAGCTTCTTCCAGACCAACACCGCCGTCGCGGAGGCGCTGTACGCACAGGTCGCCGCCTGGGTGGACGAGGTGTCGCCGGCGAGCGTGTGGGACCTGTACTGCGGCGTGGGCGGCTTCGCCCTGAACGTGGCGGCACCGGGTCGTCGCGTGGTCGGTGTGGAGACCAGCACCGAGGCGGTGCGGAGCGCCCGCGCGACGGCCTCCGCCGCCGGGCTGCCACTGGTTGCATTCCGGGCGGGCGACGCGACCGCGTTCGCGCTGGCGGCGAAGACCGCGCCGGAGCTGGTCATCGTCAACCCGCCGCGGCGCGGCATCGGCGCGGAGCTCGCCGGCTGGCTCGAAGGTTCCGGCGTTCCGAGCGTGGTGTATTCGAGCTGCAACCCGAAGAGCCTCGCCCACGACCTGGCGCGGATGCCGTCGTACCGCATCCGCACCGGCCGCGTGCTCGACATGTTCCCGCAGACCGGCCACCAGGAGGTGGCGGTGCTGCTGGACCGGGTCTGACCGGGACTAGCTGTCTACTAGCTCGCGGCGGCCTCCCGGCGCGGCAGCTTCCAGTCCGGGCGGGCGAAGTGGCAGGTGTAGCCCCACGGCATGCGCTCCAGGTAGTCCTGGTGCTCGGGCTCGGCCTCCCAGAACGGCCCCGCGGGCTCGACCTCGGTGACGACCGTGCCCGGCCAGAGACCGGACGCGTCCACGTCGGCGATGGTGTCCTCGGCGACGCGGCGCTGCTCGGCGCTCTCGTAGTAGATCGCCGACCGGTAGCTCGTGCCGACGTCGTTGCCCTGGCGGTTCTTGGTCGACGGGTCGTGGATCTGGAAGAAGAACTCGAGCAGGTCGCGGTAGCTGACCTTCTCGGGGTCGAACTCGATCTCGATCGCCTCGGCGTGGGTGCCGTGGTTGCGGTAGGTGGCGTTGGGCACGTCGCCGCCGGTGTAGCCGACGCGCGTGCCCACGACGCCGGGGCGCTTGCGGATGAGGTCCTGCATGCCCCAGAAACATCCTCCGGCCAGGATGGCCTTCTCGGTCGTCATCAGTGGTTCTCCTCGGTGTGGTTGTCGTCGTTCTCGAAAAGGTGGCGGTAGTCGCCGTAGCCCTGCGCGTCCAGCTCGGAGAGCGGGACGAACCGGAGTGCAGCGGAGTTGATGCAGTAGCGCAGGCCGCCCGCCTCGGCGGGCCCGTCGTCGAACAGATGGCCGAGGTGGCTGTCGCCGTGGGCGGAACGCACCTCGGTGCGGACCATCCCGAAGGTGCGGTCCCTCTTCTCGACGATGTTGCCCGGCTCGACCGGCACGGTGAAGCTCGGCCAACCGGAACGGCTGTCGTACTTGTTCACGGACGCGAAGAGCGGCTCCCCCGACACGATGTCGACGTAGAGCCCTGCCTCGTGATTGTTCCAGAACTCGTTGCGGAAGGCCGGCTCTGTCGCCGCCTCCTGGGTGACCGCGTACTGCGCGGGGGTGAGCCGCGCGACGGCGTCCTGGCTCTTGCGGTAGTCCTGTGTCACGTTTCCTCCTGAGTGCGGCGAGCGCTGGCTGCGGCGCCGTCAGTAAGGAGAACAGCGGAAGGCGCCGGGATGGTCCCTGGGTTGCTGTGAGTTCGCTGAGGGGCTGTGCCGCTGGGGGTCACGCCCGCTGCACCATGCGGTCGATCGTAGCCTCCACCCTCGGCCAGTCCCCCACCACCTGCCGTGCGGTCACCCGGAGCCGCCGGTGTCCGAGCTCGGCGAGGGTGGCGTCCCGCAGCCGGTCGCGCTCGAACGCGCCTGTGTCGCTGTGGAAGGCGTACCCGTCGATCTCCAGATACAACTCGCCGTCGATCCGCATGTCCACACGGCCGACGCCGCGCACATGCACCTGCTGCTCGACCCTGCGCCCACGCCGCTCCAGCCGCTGCCGCACGAGCGATTCGACCCCGGAGTCCGAACCGGGCCGCGCGAGCGCCGCCCGCTCACGCGCGGCCCTCGGCGCGTCCTCCAGAATCCGCCGCAGCCCGGACGGGCTGACCAGCCCCGCCGTGAGCGCCGTGTCGAACGCCGCGACCGCCGTCTCCTCGTCCGCGCACCGCGCCACCGACCGCAGGCAGTCGGCGAGCGACACCCGCCAAAGCTCGGGATGCTCCTCGACCGGCCGCCAATGGCAGACGAGACCGGGCGGCGCACGGCGCGACTGCGGAGACAGCGTCGCGTGCGTCCGCCGATCCGAGCCGGACCAGAGCCCGTAACTGGCGCACGCCGAGACGCACGACAGACGCGCTCCCGCACGGACGGCCTCCAGCGCCACTCCGTCCAGGAGCGGAGACACGTAGACGCCTCTCCGCACGCGCTCCACCGCGCCGCCGCGCACCGCGCGCTTCAGATCGTCCGGTGTGGCGCCCGCCATCCGGAGCTGATGGGTGGTGGCCGCGCCACCGAGTTCTCTGAGCCGATTCATCCAGGTCATGGATCGATCCTGAGCGCCGAAGGCCGCCGATGGGGCCTGTCGCCCGAATCTGTGGACAACCCGCCGCAGGCGGCGGCTGGTGTGAACAGGGGACACGATCTGGATCTCCTGCCGAAGGGGGTTCGGAAGGAGATACAGGGGGTGTCGCGGGAAATTCTCCTGTTTGCGGGGCCGCGGGGGGCTCAGTCGTCGGCGGGGTCGGCGGCGCGCTCGTCGGTGCGGGAGGGGTCCTGCACGACCGGGATCGCGTCCGTGAACTGGGACGCCCGCTGCTCCTTCTCCGGGCTGCCGCCGAACAGGCGGCCCTCGGCCTCCTGGGCGCTGCGGGCGCGGGAGCTCGGCACCTGCGTCTCCGGGGTGTCCACGATCTCCACACGATTGCGCGGCAGCGCGGCGGCGGAGTAGCGCTGCATCCAGTCGATCAGGCGCTCCCGCACATGGCAGCGCAGGTCGAACAGGGTCGGGGCGTCCTTGCCGGTGACCAGCACCCGCACGCGCACCCAGCCCTGCGTCGCGTCGGTGACCTGGAGGACGCCGGTGCGGCCGTCCCACAGGTCAGTGGCGGCCAGGATGCGGTTCAGCTCCGCGCGCATTCCGGCCGGCGACACCCGCCAGTCGAGGTCGAACTCCACCGCGCCGAGCAGCTCGCTGTGCTGGCGCGTCCAGTTCTCGAACGGTTTCGTCGTGAAGTAGGTCGACGGCAGCACCAGCCGGCGGTCGTCCCAGATGTGCACCACCACGTAGGTGAGGGTGATCTCCTCGATGGTCCCCCACTGCTGCTCGACCACCACCACGTCGTCGATCCGGATGGCGTCGCTGAAGGCGAGCTGGATGCCGGCGAACAGGTTCGCCAGGCTCGACTGCGCGGCGACACCCGCGATCACACCGATGATCCCCGCCGACGCCAGCAGGCTGGCCCCCGCCGCCTGCAGCACCGGGAAGGTCAGCAGGATCGCAGCGAGCCCGATCACCACGGCCGCCACGACCGTCAACCGCCGAAGCACCAGCACCTGCGTGCGCACCCGGCGGGCGTACCGGTTGTCCGGGACGTCGACGCGGTAGCGGGCGAGCCCGAGGTCCTCCGCGAACACGACGAGCGCCGCGAGGAACCAGGTGCCGGTCGCGATGGCGAGGATCAGGAAGGCGTGCTGGATGACGCCCCTCCAGTCCGCCGGCACGTCCGGCGGAAGTGTCAGCGCGACCGCGATCCACAGCACGATCACCGCCAGGAACAGCCGGAACGGCACCCGTGCACGCTTCGTCAGCACAGCGGGCCATTGGCGATGGCGGCCGACACCGCGCAGGATCAGCCCCACGATCGCCGTTACCACGACGGCGGCGACGATGGCGATGAGGCACGCGATCACGAGTGAAGGCCAGGTTCGCAGTGGCACGGCCGGTGGACCCCTTCCCTGGTCGACGGGTGGACGACCTGCACTGTACCCGGGAGGCGACAGGACCTTAACCTCGAGGGCCGTCCGAGCGTTAGTCTGGGTCGTCTGGGGGCGTGGCCGGCGACGGCCGCGAAACCTGTGCGGGACCGCCGGCGACGATGCGAGGAGCAGGGATGACAGCGACACGGACACTCTTCATCGGCGGCACAGGGGTCATCAGTTCCGCGTGCGTCGCCCGTGCCCTCGAGCAGGGTCACGAGGTCACGGTCGTGAACCGCGGGAACAGCGACCTGCGTCCCCTCCCGGACGGCGTCGAGGTCCTGCACGCCGACATCCGCGACGCCGACAGCGTGCACCGTGTGCTCGGCGAGCGCAGCTTCGACGTCGCGGCCGAGTTCCTCGCCTTCACGCCGGAGCACATCCGCACCGACTTCGACCTGTTCGAGGGCAGGGTCGGCCAGTACGTGTTCATCTCCTCGGCGTCGGCCTACCAGACCCCGCCCGCCCGGATGCCGGTGATCGAGTCCACGCCGTTGCGCAACCCGTTCTGGCAGTACTCCCGGGACAAGATCGCGTGCGAGGACCTCCTGGTCGAGGCCTACCGCGAGCGCGGCTTCCCGATCACCATCGTGCGCCCGTCGCACACCTACGACCGCACCATGATCCCGACCAGCGGGCACTGGACCGACCTGGAGCGGATGCGCCGCGGCGCTCCGGTCGTGGTGCACGGCGACGGCTCGAGCCGGTGGACGATCACGCACAACACGGACTTCGCTGTGGCGTTCGTCGGGCTGCTCGGCCGCCCGGAGGCCGTCGGCGACTCCTTCCACATCACCTCCGACGAGGCGCCGACCTGGGACCAGATCTATTGCTACCTCGCCGAGGCGCTCGGTGTGGAGGCCGAGCTCGTGCACGTCGCGAGCGAGACCATCGCCGCCGTCATCCCCGACCTCGGACCCGGCCTCCTCGGCGACAAGGCGCACTCGATGCACTTCGACAACGCCAAGGTGAAGGCGCTGGTGCCCGAGTACCAGGCCAGGGTCACGTTCGCGCACGGCGCGGGCGAGATCGTCGACTGGTACCTCGCCGACGCGTCCCGTCAGCGCCTCGACCCGGACCTGGACGCGGCGTTCGACCACCTCGTCGACCACGCGCGCTCCGTGGTCTGACCGGGCTTCAGGACCGGCGCCCCGCGGTGGTTCAATAGCCGTACGAACAGGGAATTCAGCGCAGAACGCGAGCGGATGGTCGAGGAGCAGCTCCGCCTCCGCGGGATCGAGGACCAACGGGTGCTCGACGCGATGAGACGCGTGCCGCGGCACGAGTTCGTCCCGGAGGGCGCGGAGCGGTACGCCTACGAGGACCATCCGATGCCGATCGGCGACGGCCAGACCATCTCGCAGCCCTACATCGTCGCGCTCATGCTGGAGGCCGCCAGGATCGGCCCGGAGGACGCCGTGCTCGACGTCGGCACCGGCTCCGGCTACGCGGCCGCGGTCGCCGCGGAGCTCGGCCACCGGGTGGTCAGCATCGAACGGCACTCCGAGCTCGCCATCACCGCGGCGGCGACGCTGGAGGCGCTCGGCTACCGCGTGAACGTCGTGACCGGCGACGGGACGCTCGGCTGGCCGGCCGGCGCGCCGTACGACGCGATCGTCGCCGCGGCGACCGGGCCGACCGTGCCGCGCGCTTGGCCCGAGCAGCTCGCGCCGGGCGGCCGCATCGTGATGCCGGTCGGGCATCCGGGAGGCGCCCAGCACCTGGCCGTGTTCGTGCGCGCCGCCGACGGCTCGCTGCGCGAGCGCAACCTCGGCGCCGTCGCGTTCGTCCCCCTCATCGGCGACGACGGCTGGACCGCCTGACATTCGTGCCGAATGTCGCCTTTCGCCGCCGCATTCGCGACATTCGGCACGAATGTGCCGGCGCTCAGGCGGCGACGGAGGCGTGCACCGGTGCGCACAGCGCGCCCAGCAGCGCCGTCAGCTGGCCCGCCGGGGCGGCGGGGTCCTCGGGGTGCCACTGCACGGCGAGGATCGGAGCGCTCTCGTGCTCGATCGCCTCGACGTGCCCGTCGGGCGCACGGCCGGTGACGCGGAGGCCCGCGCCGACGACATCCACCGCCTGGTGGTGGGCGCTGCGGACGGCGACCACGGGACCGCCGAGCAGCTCCTCCACGAGGCTGTCCGGCTCCAGGAGCACGGGATGCGTGGTGAGCACCTCCGGGATGGGGACGCCGCGACGGACGTGGTCGGACTCCCCCAGGTCCTGGATGAGCGTGCCGCCGAGCGCGACGTTGACGATCTGCAGGCCGCGGCAGATGCCGAGCAGCGGGAGGCCGCGCTCGATCGCGCGGTGCACGAGCGCGAGCTGGGCGGCGTCCGCGGTCTCGCGGTGCAGGCTCTCGTGCGGGTAGCCCGGCGAGGCGCCGTAGAACCGCGGCGCGATGTCCTCGCCGCCGACAATTACCACGGCGTCGGCGCGCTCGGTGGCGGCGAGCAGAGCGTCCGTGCCACCGTCGGCCGCCAGCCGGGAGACGGCCCAGCCGTCGGCCTCCGCCGCGCGGACGACCCCTCCGACGAGCAGCTGCACGTAGGCGTGGTACTCGGGGTCGTGGCCGCGGAAGCGCGTCGCCTCGACGACGGCGAGGGTGCGGGCGGCCGGGGACATGACAGCCATTCTGCGGCGGCCTGCGCTTCGGCGCACCCGGGGGTGTAACAGGTCGAAACAGTGACAGGGCACGGAGCGCGCTCCTAGACTCGGCTCGATGACAGGAAAGCTCGGGAGAGTGGGTGAATGTCTGTGCTCCGTTCGCTGATCGGGCGCCGCGCGCTCATCGCCCTCGCGCTCGCGGTGGGCGTCGTCTCCGCCCCGCTCGTCCTGTCCGCTCCGGCGGCGCAGGCGGCGCGCACAGCGGACCCGGTCGACTTCGGCTCCGGGCACGTCGTGGACCAGGCGAGCGTGCTCTCCGACGCCGACGTCGACACGATCGAGGCGGCGTCGGCCTCCCTCTACAAGAGCCACGGCATCCGCCTCTACGTCGCCTACGTCGACCAGTTCACCAACCCGACCGACGAGGAGGACTGGGCCAACGAGACCGCCGCCCGCAACGGTCTCGGTCCGACCGACTACCTGCTCGCCGTCGCGACGGACGGTCAGTCCTACTACCTGTCGGGCGACAGCAGCGGCCCGGTCAGCGACCGCGAGCTGACCACCATCGAGCAGACGCAGGTCGAGCCGAAGCTGCGCACGCAGGACTGGACTCCCGCCGCCGTCGCCGCGGCACAGGGGCTCGGCGCGGCGGTCGGCGACAGCGGCGGGACCGTGATCTTCTGGGTCGCGCTGGCGGTCGTCCTGATCGTCGGCGGAGTCGTGCTGTGGCTGGTGTTCCGGCGCAGGCGCGGCGTGCGGCAGAGCGTGGAGCACAGGGACGTGGAGCACAGGGACGTGGAGCACAGGGAGGGCGCAGCATGACCACTCTCGGCCTGGTCGGGGCCGGCCGGATCGGCAGCCAGTTGGCCCGCCTCGGCATCGCACACGGCTACGAGGTGGTCATCAGCAACTCGCGGGCGCCGCAGTCGCTCGCCGCGCTGGTCGGCGAGCTCGGTCCGCACGCGCGCGCCGGGACGGTGACGGAGGCCGTGCAGGCCGGCGACATCGTCGTCGTCGCCATCCCGCTGCGCTCGATCGCGTCACTGCCGTCCGCCGCCTTCGCGGGCAAGGTCGTCGTCGACACCGGCAACTACTACCCCGCCCGCGACGGCGTCATCCCCGAACTGGAGGACGGCCGCGAGACGGTGTCGGGGCTGCTGCAGCGCGTCCTGCCGCAGGCGAGCGTCGTCAAGGCGTTCAACCACATCCCGGCGGCGAACCTGACCGCGGACGCCGCGCCGCCCGGCACCCCGGGGCGCCGCGCCCTCGCGATCGCGGGCGACGACGGCGACGCGAAGGCCCTCGTCTCCGAGTTGCTCGACGAGTTCGGCTTCGATGTGGTCGACCTCGGCCCGCTCGCCGAAGGCTGGCGTTTCGAGCGCGACATGCCCGCCTACGGCCAGCACCTGACCGCCTCCGGCCTGCGCAGCGCGGCCGCGGCGGCGACACGGAAGGAAAAAGGATGAGCCCGGCATCGTTCCTCGTCGTACCGCAGTGGCAGGGCTCCGGCTCCTCCCGGGCGATGCGGCTGATCGACGGCGCGGAGGCCATCCGCGGCGACCTCCCCGCGGCAGCGACCCACGGTGTCGCAGTCCCCTCGGCGGCGGGTGAGGCGCTCGGGACCGGCGTGCTGCGGTACTCCTCGCTCAGCCTGGTCCGCGAGCTCGCGGCGGCGGAGCTGGCGGTGCTGGAGGCGCCGGTCGTCACGATCGGCGGCGACTGCGGCGCGGACCTCGCCGGTGTGCAGCACGCGATCCAGTCGCATCCGGCCGGGTCGGTCGCCGTCGTGTGGTTCGACGCGCACGGCGACCTCAACAACGTGTCCACGTCGCCCTCCGGCGCCTTCCACGGCATGGTCGTGCGCGCCCTCCTCGGCGACGGGCCGGACGGTCTGGCGGCGACCGGGGCGGCGCGCCTGCACCACGAGCAGCTCATCCTCGCCGGAACGCGCGCCCTCGACGACGGCGAGTCGGCGTTCGTGGAGCGGATGGGGATCCGGGTGGTCGCGCCGGACGAGTTCGAGGACCCGCAGGCGCTGGTGCGCGCGGTGGAGGCGACCGGCGCAACGTCCGTGTACCTGCACGTCGACCTCGATGTGCTCGACCCGTCCGCGATCGACGGCATCGGGTTCCCCGAGCCGTTCGGGGTGTCGCCGGAGCAGCTCACGGACGCCATCCGGGCGCTGCGCACACGGTTCGAGCTGGCCGGCGCCGCGGTGACGGAGTTCGCGCCGGAGTCGCCGGACGCGGCGGGGCGCGACCTGAGCGTGATCCTGCGGGTGCTCGGGAGCCTGACGGCGCCGCTGAAGAACGATGCAGCGGCCGGCAGCCCGGTCGACGGAGGTTCCTCCACAGATCACCGGCCGCGCCACTTATCCACGGATACTGCTCCGCCGGATGACGTCCGCTGATCCCGCCGGTAGCTTGAGAGGCATGAGCGAACCCAAGATCCTGACCGAGCGGCGCGGTCACCTGCTGCTGATCGGCCTCAACCGTCCCGACAAGCGCAACGCGGCGGACTTCGAACTGCTGAACGCGCTGGCGGAGGCCTACGGGGAGCTCGACCGCGATCCCGAGCTGCGGGTCGGCGTCGTCCACGCGATCGGCGACCACTTCACCGGCGGGCTCGACCTCGCCGACGTCGGGCCGCGCATAGGCCCGGAGGGGCTCTCGTTCGTCGGCGACACCGGCATCGACCCGTGGGGCGTGTCGGGGCCTCGCGTCAGCAAGCCGGTGGTGGTCGCGGTGCAGGGCACCTGCCTCACGCTCGGCATCGAACTCATCCTCGCCGCCGACGTCGCTGTCGCGGCACGATCCACGACGTTCGCGCAGATCGAGGTCGCCCGCGGCATCCTGCCGTTCGGCGGGGCGACCATCCGCTTCCCGCGCGCGGCCGGCTGGGGCAACGCCATGCGGTACATCCTCACCGGCGACCCGTTCGGCGCCGACGAGGCGTACCGGATGGGCCTCGTGCAGGAGGTCGTCGACGACGGCGCCCAGCTCGACGCCGCGCTCGCCATTGCCGAGCGCATCGCCGCCCAGGCGCCGCTGGCCGTGCAGGCGACACTCGCGAACGCGGTGACCGCCGTGCGCGACGGCGACGCGGCGGCCGAGGCCGCGCTGCAGCCTGCGCTCGTCCGGATGGCCGGCAGCGAGGACGCCCGCATCGGGATGCAGGCCTTCCTGACCCGCACCCCGGCGGAGTTCGTCGGGCGCTGACGCCGCCCGGCCATCCGGCCGGCACCACGAAGCCCAGCGACCACGAAGCGCTGGGACCAGAATCACTGAGGAGGAGAGATGACCGCAACGACCGAGTACGACGTCATCGTCATCGGCGCAGGCACCGTCGGCGAGAACGTCGCCGACCGTGCAGCGCAGGGCGGCATGCGCACGGTGATCGTCGAGGCCGAGCTCATCGGGGGCGAGTGCTCCTACTGGGCCTGCATCCCCTCGAAGACCCTGCTCCGCTCCGCCGCCGCGCTCCGGGCGGCGCAACGCGTCGGCGGCGCCAGGGAGGCAGTGACCGGGCCGCTCGACGTCGCCGCGGTGCTCCGCCGGCGCGATTACATGACAAGCGACTGGACGGACGACGGCCAGGTGAAATGGCTGCAGAGCGCCGGGATCGACCTGGTCCGCGGCTGGGCCACCATCTCCGCACCTCGCGAGGTCAGCGTCACGGGCGAGGACGGCGTGACGACCGTCCTCACCGCGAAGCACGCGGTGGCGGTGTGCACCGGCTCCGCATCCCTGCTGCCCGACATCCCCGGCCTGCGCGAGAGCGAGCCGTGGACGAGCCGGGACGCGACGAGCGTGCAGCGCGTGCCCGTGTCCCTGGCGATCCTGGGCGGTGGGACGGTCGGCAGCGAGATGGCGACCGCGTATACCGGGTTCGGCACCGAGGTGCACCTCATCGCGCGGCACGGGCTGCTCGGCGGCGCCGAGCCGTTCGCCGGCGAACGCGTCGCGGCGGCGCTGACGGAGCTCGGCGTGACCGTGCACCTCGACGTCGCGACCGAATCCGTCGAGCGCACCGACGACGACCGGTACATCGTCCGCCTCGGCGACGGCACAGCGGTCGAGACCGACGAACTCCTGGTCGCGACCGGCCGGCTGCCGCGCACCTCGGGCCTCGGGCTGCAGAGCTTCGGGCTGGAGGACGGCGGCTGGCTCACCGTCGACGACAGCATGCGGGTGCTCGACGCGGCGGGCGAGCCGGTCGACGGCGGCTGGTTGTACGCCGCGGGCGACGTCAACCACCGTGCGCTGCTCACCCACCAGGGCAAGTACCAGGCCCGCGCGGCCGGCGACGCGATCGCCGCCAGGGCGAAGGGTCAGGAGGTGTCCCTCGCGCCGTGGGGCGCGTTCGTCGCGACCGCCGACCACCAGGCGGTCCCGCAGGTCACCTTCACCGAGCCGGAGGTCGCCTCGGTCGGGCTGACCGCGGCCGCGGCCGACAAGGCGGGCTACCGCATCCGCGTGGTGGACCACCCGATCGGCTCGGTGAGCGGCGCCTACGTGCTGGCGGACGACTACGACGGCCTGGCGCGCCTGGTCGTGGACGAGGACCGCGGCGTCGTCCTCGGCGCGACCTTCGTCGGGCAGGACGTCGGCGAGCTCCTGCACTCGGCGACGGTCGCGATCGTGGGCGAGGTGCCGCTGGAGCGGCTGTGGCATGCCGTCCCGTCCTACCCCACCGTCAGCGAGGTCTGGCTGCGGCTGCTCGAGACGTACGGCCGGCCCACCAAGTGACGACGCCCAAGGTGATGGCGCGCGGAGATCTGGTGCGGTCGCTCTCGGCGGTCTTCTTCGACTCGCCGATCAGCAGGCTCGGCTACCTGTACGCCACCGCGGTCGGGATCGTCTGGGGCTTCGCCTGGAGCACCGGGCGGGTGGAGCGCCGCGCCGGGCTGTTCGTGTTCCGCGGCATGCCGAAGCGGACGTTCGGCCGCGGCGGGTCGTGCGTCGGCGCGTGCTACCTCACCGACCGCAACGTGAGCGACGACGTCCTCGAGCACGAGGCCGTCCACAAGCGGCAGTGGCAGCGCTACGGCATGCTCTTCCCGTTCCTCTACCTGCTGGCCGGGCGGGACCCGCTGCGCAACCGGTTCGAGATCGAAGCCGGCCTCGAGAAAGGCGGCTACCGATGAACGCGAAGGAACGGCGCACCGTCGTCGTCACCGGCGCCAGCTCCGGCATCGGCGCCGTCGCCGCCGGACGGCTCGCCGCGGCCGGCGACGATGTCGCCGTGGTCGGCCGCGACCCGGAGCGCACGCGCGCGGTCGCTGAGAAGATCGGTGCCACGCCGTTCCTCGCCGACTTCGAGCGGCTGGACGATGTGCGCGCGCTCGCCGCCGCCCTCCTCGACCGCTACGACACCATCGACGTGCTCGCGAACAACGCGGGCGGGCTGTACCACGAGCGGCGCGTCACGGTCGACGGGCACGAGCGCACCATCCAGCTCAACCACCTGGCCCCGTTCCTGCTCACGCGGCTCCTCCAGCCGCGCTTGCTGGAGTCGGCGGCGGCCGGGCGCGACGTCCGCGTGGTCTCGACCGCCAGCATGGCCAACCGGTTCGGGAGCCTGCGGCTGGACGACCTCGACTGGGAGCGGCGGCGCTGGCGCGGCGGCTGGCGGGCGTACGGCACGTCCAAGATCGCGACCATCCTGTTCGTCACCGAGCTCGCGGAGCGGCTCACCGGCACCGGTGTCCTGGCCTACTCTTTCCACCCGGGCACGGTCGTGACCCGCTTCGGCGCGAGCTCCCCACTCATCCGGTTCGGCGGCGCGGTCACCGGCGGCCGTTACGGCATCACCCCGGAAGAGGGGTCCGCCCCTCTAGAACGGCTCACCGGCCCGGTGCCGGTGGGGGCGCCGAGCGGCACCTACTTCGATCAGTTCACCGCCAACGGCCGGGTGACCGCCCAGGCGAAGGACCCGCAGCTCGCCCGCGACCTCTGGACGCTGAGCGAAGGGCTCACGGGGGTCGCGGAGCGGGCCTGACGTCCTCGGGGCGCCGGCCCGCGCAGAGCGCCCTTCCAGTTGGTCCCGGGTCACGGCATGATCGAGACATGCGTCCGACCTCCGGCTCCCCCGTCGCCCCCATGCTCGCCAAGGCGCTGCCCGCCGTTCCCGAACAGGGCAGCGTCCCCGGCGGTCTCAGCTTCGAGCCGAAGTGGGACGGCTTCCGCGCGCTCGTGTACGCGGACGACGCGGGCGACGGCACGATCGGCGCGATCGAGATCGGCAGCCGCGGCTCCAAGATGCTGACCCGCTACTTCCCCGAGCTGATCGCCGCCTTCCGGGAGCTGCTGCCCGGGCCGTGCGTCCTGGACGGCGAGATCGTCGTCCCCACCGGCGAGCCCGGCGCGCAGCGGCTCGACTGGGAGGCGCTCTCGCAGCGCATCCACCCGGCCGCCAGCCGCGTGAAGCTGCTCTCGGAGCAGACGCCCGCCACGTTCGTCGCGTTCGACCTGCTCGCCCTCGGCCCCGAGTCGTACCTCGACCGGCCGTTCTCCGAACGGCGTGCGGCCCTGGAGGAGTTCGCCGGCGACCTCCCCGACCCCATCAAGGTCACCCGGACCACCGTCGACACCGAGCGCGCCCGGCAGTGGCTGGTCGAGTTCGAGGGCGCCGGGCTCGACGGCGTCGTCGCCAAGCCGCTGGACGGCGTGTACGCCCCGAACAAGCGGACCATGCTCAAGATCAAGCACCACCGCACGGCCGACGTCGTCGTGCTCGGCTACCGGGTGCACAAGAGCGGCCAGGGCGTCGGGTCGCTCCTCGTCGGGCTCTACGGCGAGGACGGGGTGCTGCGCAACGTCGGCGGGGTCTCCGCGTTCAGCGACAAGGTGCGCCTCCAGCTCGTCGACGACCTGGAGCCGCTGGTCGAGCGGGACGACAGCGGCGCGATGGTCACCGGCGCGACCGACCGCAGCCGGTTCTCCGCCAGCAAGGACGTGTCGTTCGTGCGCCTGCGCCCCGAACGCGTCATGGAGGTGCGCTACGACCAGATGGAGGGCTGGCGCTTCCGCCACACCGCGCAGTTCGAGCGCTGGCGCCCCGACCGCGACGCCGCCTCCTGCACCTACGACCAACTCGACCGCCCCATCGCCTACGACCTGGCCGACGTCATGTCCTGACCCGCAGCCATCTTTTCCGGAGTTGTGTACGCAACACGCCGGAGTCGGGCGTACACAACTCCGGAACTGATGGCTGGGCTACGGCTTTTTGGCGCGGGAGGGTTGGACGCGCGGGGGCTCGCCGGGCATTTTGGGGTAGTCGGGCGGGAAGGGGAGTTCGCCGAGACCGTTGTCGAGGTCGCGCTGCCACCAGCCGAGCAGGGCGTCGATCGTGCCGGGGCGCTCGCCGAAGTCCTGCCACGGGTCGCCCGTGCTGCGCAGCCGCTCCGGGACGGTGAGCACCGTGAAGTCGCGCGGGTCGACCTCCGGCAGCTCGTCCCAGGTCACGGGTGTGGAGACCGGCGCGTGGGCCAGCGCCCGCGGGCTGTACGCGCCCGCCATCGTGCGGTCGCGGTTGGCCTGGTTGAAGTCGACGAAGATCCGCTCGCCGCGCTCCTCCTTCCACCACGCCGTCGTCACCTTCTCCGGCATCCGCCGCTCCAGCTCGCGTGCCGCCGCGATCACCGCGTGCCGCACGTCGAGGAACTCCCGCTTCGGCTCGATCGGCGCGAACACGTGCAGGCCGCGGTTGCCCGAGGTCTTGATGTAGGCCTCCAGCCCCGCCTCGAACAGCACCGCGCGCAGCTCGATCGCGGCCGGGATGGCGTCGGTGAAGTCCGTGCCGGGCTGCGGGTCGAGGTCGATCCGCAGCTGGTCCGGGTTGTCCGAGTCCTCCGCCCGCGACGGCCACGGGTGGAAGACCACCGTGTTCATCTGCGCGGCCCACACGGCGGCGGCCGGCTCGTCGATCACGAGCTGCGGGTGCGACCGCGCGCTCGGGTAGACGACCATCACCGAGCGCACGAAGTCCGGCGTGCCGCGCGGCGGGTTCTTGGAGAAGAACTGCTCGCCGTCGATCCCGTCCGGGAAGCGCTGCAGCGACAGCGGCCGGTCGCCGTTCGCCCGAACGAACGCCTCCCCCACCTCCACCAGGTAGTTCGCGAGGTCGAGCTTCGTGATCCCGAGCTCGGGGTAGAGCACCCTGCCCGGACTCGAGATGCGGATCTCCCGCTCCCCGTGCGGACCGGGGACCGTGAGGATGACTGCGTCGCCTGCCATGCGACCCACCGTACCGGCACAACGGGCGATGACCAGGGTGTGAATTCCGTGTGGGATGCAGGAGGTCATCGTTGCGCACCAGGAAGGTTGGGCCACAATGAGCGGTGACCCGGGTGTTCCCCGGACCCTACGACGCGAGGAGGTGCAGGACACTGAGGCTCATCAGCTACAACCTGCGCAAGCACGCCGCCGGTCACGAGCTCGAGGACATCGCCAAGACGTACGACGTCGACGCGCTGTGCCTGCAGGAGTGCGACAGCGAGGCGCTCGCGCCGCGGCTGCACGACCTCCAGCTCGCCGACGCCACCCGGGCCAACCGGCTCGGCCTCGCCGTGTACGTCCGCGACGAGCGCTGGGAGGTGCTGGACACACAGGTCTTCGCCGTGCAGAAGTCCCTCCACGACCGCGTGCTCGCCCCCGCCAGCGAGCGGTTGCTCGCCGTGCTGCTGCGCGACCGCGACTCCGGCGAGCGCGTGCTGGTCGGCTCGTTCCACGCCGCGCCGCTGACGGCCTCCAACTCGCTGCGACGCAAGCAGATCGCCGCCGCCCACGAGGGGATGCGCTCGCTTGCGCCCGAGACGCCCGCGATCATGGTCGGCGACTTCAACTACCCGTGGTTCATCCGCGGGCTGGAGCGGCACCTGACCACCTCCGGCTACACGCTCAAGCGCACCGACGAGCCGACCTACCTGCGCTACAAGTTCTTCAGCGGCTACTTCGACTTCGTGACCTCCACCGGCTTCGATGTGGACCGGGTGGATGTGCTTCCCGCCGGCGCGTCGGACCACCGGGCGATCCGGCTGGACGCGGAGCTGGCGGCCTAGTCCTCCTGCCGGTCGGTCCGGGGCCCGATCCGGCGTTCGCCCGCCGCCGCGGCGAGCGTACGGTGAGGTCCGATGGATGCGCTGGGCTGGCTGGCCGGGACCGATTACACGATCGCGCGGGAGATCCTGCAGCGCGGCGTGGCCGCCCTCTACGTGGTGGCGTTCCTCTCGGCCGTCGCGCAGTTCCCCGCGCTGCTCGGCGAGCACGGCCTCCTGCCCGCGCCGCGCTTCCTGCGGTCGACCTACGCCAGGAGGCAGCCGACACTGTTCCGCTGGCGGTACTCCGACCGGCTGCTGCGCGCCGTCGCCTGGACCGGCGCCGTTCTCGCGGCGCTCGTCGTGCTCGGCGTGCTGCAACTGACGCCGACGTACGTGTTCGTGCCGGTGTTCCTGGTCATCTGGTTCCTGTACCTCTCGATCGCGAACATCGGGCAGACCTTCTACGGCTTCGGCTGGGAGAGTCTGATCTGCGAGGCCGGCTTCACCGTCGCCTTCCTCGGCTCGTGGGACACCGCTCCCCCGATCACGATCGTGATCCTGTTGCGCTGGCTGGTGTTCCGGCTGGAGTTCGGCGCCGGGATGATCAAGATGCGCGGCGACCGGTCCTGGCGCGACCTGACGGCGCTGTACTACCACCACGAGACCCAGCCGATGCCGAACCCGCTGAGCCGGACCGCGCACCTGCTGCCGAAGTGGTGGCACCGCGTGGAGGTGCTGGGCAACCACTTCGCGCAGCTGGTCGTGCCGTGGCTGCTGTTCCTCCCGCAGCCGGTCGCGAGCGCCGCGGCCGCGGTGGTCATCCTGACCCAGCTCTGGCTCGTCGCGACCGGCAACTTCGCCTGGCTCAACTGGATCACGATCGTGCTCGCCTTCGCGGGCGTGAGCGACGACGCCTGGCGGTGGATCAGCGGCGGCGCCCTCCACGGCGGGATCGGCGCGGCGGACGTACCGCTCTGGTACGCCGTCGTCGTACTCCTGGTGAGCGCGTTCCTGGTCGCGCTGAGCTGGTGGCCGCTGCAGAACCTGTTCCGCCGGCGGCAGCTGATGAATGCGAGCTTCAACCGCTGGCACCTGGTCAACGCGTACGGCGCGTTCGGGAGCGTCACCAAGGAGCGCTACGAGGTGGTCGTGGAGGGCACGGCCGACGACCCGCACGATCCCGGCGCCGAGTGGCGCGAGTACGGCTTCAAGGGCAAACCGGGCGACGTGCGGAGGCTGCCGCGCCAGTACGCGCCGTACCACCTGCGGCTGGACTGGCTGATGTGGTTCCTCGCGCTGGGCTCCCGGGACTCGCCGTGGTTCGAGGTCTTCCTGCTGCGGCTGCTGGAGGCCGACCGGCCGACCCTCCGGCTGCTGCGGGACGACCCGTTCGGCGGCAGGGCGCCGCGGTCGGTGCGGGCGCGGATGTTCCTGTACCGGTTCGCCACGCACGCGGAGAAGCGCTCGAGCGGGGACCGCTGGGTGCGGTCGGAGGTCGGGACGCTGGTGCCCCCGGTTGCGCTGCGCGACGGCGGCTGAGCGGGCTCGCCGCCCTCAGTACCCGGTGCGCTCCTCCTGCAGCCGGGCCAGGTCGCGCCGGATCAGCAGGTTGAGCCGTCCCGGCTTCTCGCGTTCGTAGTCGGCCTTGAGTGCTTCCACACCGGAGAACGCGTCCAGCCCGGCCTCGATCGCCCGGCCGACCTCGTCCCAGGCGTCCACCCTGCCGCGCTCCACCAGCGCGAGCAGCTCCTCCTCGGAATCGGCCTTCGCCCGAAGCGCGCTCGCCAGTGCGACCGCCGCGTCCCGGCGCAACCGCAGGTTCGCCACGTCGACGTCGCGGTAGTCGTGCGGGTGGGTCGCGTCGCCGCGGAGTCCCTGCGCGACCTCCAGGTCCGCATCGATCCGGCCGGCGGCCTCGCCCTGCTCGGAAGCGAGCTCGCGCAGCAGGTGCGCCGCCTCGCCGGTGTGCCTGGCCGGGTCGAAGTCGTTCCCGTACTGCAGCGTGTCGACCACGATGTGGTTCTTGACCGCCATCCTGGTGGCGTATTCCGCCAGGAGCATACCTTCGTCGACGGTCTGCTCCAGCGTGGGCGCGGCGGGCTCCGGCAGGGCGTCCTCGTCGAAGGGACGCGTGCGCACGGTCTTCACCGTGGGCTTCCTGAGCCAGTTGGGCCAGCGCATGGCCACAGCCTTTCGGGTCGGGTCGGGATGGAGGACGGACGCCGGCGTCGGCGCCACCTCCCATTCTTACCGATCCCACCGACCGCTCAGGCGCGGGAGGCGAAGAACGCGTTGGCGCGCTGCGTGTAGAGCAGCGAAAGCATGACCACGGCCCAGAGGAGCTCCAGAATCGCGCTGAAGAACTGCCCGCTGAACAGCAGCAGGAACCCGCCGACCGCGTTGAGGACCATGACGACGGTGACGATCCCGCGCGCGAAGCGGCTGCCGTTCAGGAGGCCGCGGGCGACGACCAGGATCACGATCCCGAGGATGATCGACAGGATCGCGGCCGTGGTGATCCCGGCGATGGCACCCGCGTTGGACGCGCGCACCATCTGGTCGCGGGTGAACAGGATGACGACGCCCCCGACGATGTTGAGGACACCGTTGATGTAGGCGAGCACGGCGACGAATGTGACGGTGCCGGGGCGGGTGGCTGGCATGGGTCCTCCTGACGGTCGGTGCGAGGATAGCGCCACGGGTGCGCCGGCGGGCAGGGGTCCGTCCGTCGTGGGTCCGGGCGGATGTCGGCGGTCGGTGGCAGGCTGGGGTGATGGCCGGCGTGCGCTACGAGTTCGAGACGGAGCTGTTCCGCTGGGAGGCGCGGCGCGACCTGTGGGTGTTCGCCCGCCTGCCCGACGACATCTCGGAGGAGATCCGGCTGCAGCCGCACCCGCCGGCCGGCTGGGGCTCGGTCAAGGTGATGGTGACGCTCGGCGGCTCGCGCTGGTCGACCTCGGTGTTCCCGGAGAGCGCGGAGGGCGCCTACGTCGTGGCCATCAAGGGCGACGTGCGCCGACGCGAGGGCGTCGGACTCGGGGACCGGGTGACGCTGGGCGTGGAGACGATGCTGTAGGCGCTCACGCTGTAGGCCCTCACGCTGTAGGCCCTCACTTCCGCCGGGCGACGAACTCCCGGTGCTGGGCCGTCTGCCGCAGCGCGGAGAGCAGGGTGAAGCCGGCGAGGCCGTCCCAGCCGCCGGTCCAGGTCAGAGTGCGCGCGGTCTCCCATACGGTGCCGCCGGGGTGGGCGGCGACCTCGTCCGCGCGGCGGAGGTGGTGGGCGGCGAGGGCGGAGCAGCGCTCGCGCAGGCCGGTGAAGGGGTCCTCGTGGCCGGGGAGGGCGCGTAAGCCCCTGCTGTCGAGCTGCGCGACCCTGTCGAGCGATTCGAGGTAGTCGGCGATCGGGTTGCTCTCGGTGGGCCCGCCGAGCCCCAGTCCCGAGTTGATCGTCGGCAGCACATGGTCGCCGGTGAGGAGGAGGCCGGCCTCCTCGTCGTGCAGGCAGAGGTGTCCGCCGGTGTGGCCGGGCGTCCCGATGACGCGGAGGCGACGGCCGGGGAGGTCGAGCAGGTCGCCGTCCGTCAGCACGCCCGTGATCACCCCGTCGACGAGCTGTGCGGCCGGGCCCGTCGGCACGGCCGCAGCGGAGAGCAGCTCGGCGCGGCGGCCGGCGGGGACGCCCCACGCCTCCAGGTCCGGCGCGGGAAGGCCTGCGGCGATCAGCCCGAGCGCCGCCCGCTCGCGCTCGTGGACGAGCACGGGGGCACCCGTCTCGGCCGCCAGCGCCGCGGCGCCGCCGGAGTGGTCGGCGTGCAGATGGGTGAGCACGATCGAGGCGACCGGGGCCGCCCCGAGGGCCGCCCGCAGCGTCTCGCGCGCCTCCGGGGTCGGGGAGCCCGGGTCGATCACATGGACGCGTCCGTCCGCGTCCTCGATCAGGTACGCGTTGCTGAATGGGAGGCCGGTGCCCGGCGGCATGGGGACGCGCACGCGACGGACGCCCGGCGCGATCGGCTCGGCGGGGTCGGCGGCGGAGTGCGACGGCATCCCCTCACGGTAGCCGACAGCAAACGGACCGCGCCCCGACCAGGGCGCGGTCCGTCAGCACTGCGGAGACCTCAGCCGGCGAGCAGCCCCAGCGTGTCGACCACGCGGTTGGAGAAGCCCCACTCGTTGTCGTACCAGGCGACGACCTTGACGTGGCGGCCGTCCACGCGGGTGAGCTCGGAGTCGAAGATCGACGACGCCGGGTTGCCGGTGATGTCGGAGGAGACCAGGGCGTCCTCCGAGTACTCCAGAACGCCGGCGAGCTTGCCCCCGGCGGCGGCACGGTACGCGGCGAGCACGTCCTCACGGGTGACATCGCGGGCGACGACCGTGTTCAGCTCCACGATCGAGCCGACCGGGACGGGCACGCGGATCGAGTCGCCGGACAGCTTGCCGTCCAGGTTCGGCAGGACGAGGCCGATCGCCTTCGCCGCGCCGGTCGTGGTCGGCACGATGTTGACCGCGGCGGCGCGGGCACGGCGCGGGTCGCGGTGCGGGCCGTCCTGCAGGTTCTGCTCCTGCGTGTACGCGTGGACCGTGGTCATGAAGCCGTGCTCGATGCCGGCCAGGTCGTCCAGGACTGCGGCGAGCGGCGCGAGCGCGTTGGTGGTGCAGGAGGCGTTCGACACGATCGTGTGGACGGCCGGGTCGTAGGCGTCGGTGTTGACGCCGTACGCGAGGGTGACGTCCGCGCCATCGGCGGGGGCGCTGATGAGGACCTTCTTGGCGCCGGCCTCCAGGTGGGCGCGCGCGGCGGTCGCGGAGGTGAACCGGCCGGTGGACTCGAGCACGATGTCCACACCGAGCTCGCCCCACGGGAGCTGCGCGGGCTCGCGCTCGGCGAGCACGCGGATGCGGTGGCCGTCGACCACGAGGACGTCGCCGTCCACGGAGACCGGACGGCCGAGGCGACCCGCGGTGGAGTCGAAGGCCAGGAGCTTGGCGAGGGCGGCGGGGTCCGTCAGGTCGTTGACGGCCACGACCTCCAGGTCGGTGTCGCGCTCCAGGAGGGCGCGGAGGACGTTGCGGCCGATGCGGCCGAAGCCGTTGATGGCGATGCGGGTCATGCGGAGTGGTCCTTTCGTTCCCTGACAGCCTCGCCGCGCTGTCGCGCTCCCGCCAGCGGCGCAATCGCCACGGTTCAAAAGGATCCCGCCATGGCGCGACATTCGTGGCGAATGTCGCGAATGCTGCCGCCATTCACCACATTCCGCACGAATCCCCTGGCCGCTACATTCGGCACGAATATCGCGAATACCGCCGCCAGAGGCGACATTCGGCACGAATCGCGACGGGTCAGCCGGCGTCGCCGCTGAAGGTGCGGCGGTACTCGCTGGGTGTGGTGCCGAGGATGCGCTGGAAGTGCAGGCGCAGGTTGGCGCCGGTTCCGAGGCCGACGTCCGCCGCGATCTGCTCGACGCCGAGCTCGGAGCGCTCCAGCAGCTCGCGGGCGACGTCGATGCGCGCCCGCATCACCCACTGCATCGGCGTGTAGCCGGTGTCCTCCACGAAGCGGCGGGAGAAGGTGCGCGGCGACACCGCCGCCCTGCGCGCGAGCACCTCCAGCGTGAGCGGGTCCCCGAGCCGGTGCAGCGCCCACTCGCGGACGGCCGCGAACCGTTCGCCGAGCGGCTCCGGCACGCTGCGCGGGACGTACTGCGCCTGTCCCCCGCTGCGGTAGGGCGCGGCGACCAGGCGGCGGGCCGCGTGATTGGCGGCGCTGATCCCGAGGTCGCCGCGGAGGATGTGCAGGCAGAGGTCGATCCCGCTGGCCGCGCCCGCCGACGTGAGCACGTCGCCCTCGTCGACGAACAGCACGTTCTCGTCCACCCGGATCAGCGGATGGCGCTGCGCGAGCGCGCGGGTGTAGTGCCAGTGCGTCGTCGCGCGCTTGCCGTCGAGCAGGCCGGTCGCCGCAAGAGCGAAGGCGCCGGTGGAGATCGCGGCCAGCCGGGCGCCGCGCGCGTGCGCCGCGAGTAGGGCCTCCACCACGGCGGCGGGCGGGTCGTCGCGGTCGGGATGCCGGTAGCCGGGGAGGAACACGATGTCCGCCCAGCCGAGCGCCTCCAGGCCGTGCGCCACATGGTAGGAGAGCCCGTCGCCGCCGGTCACGAGCCCGGGCGCCGCGCCGCACACGCGGACCTCGTACGGCATGCTCGCGCGCGTGGTGAACACCTGCGCCGGGATGCCGACGTCCAGCGGCTTGGCGCCCTCCAGCACGAGGACGGCGACGCGATGGAGACGGTCCGGCACGGGTTCAGGCTAGCGGGACGGGGGTCCTACGCTGAAGCGCATGGAGTTATCGTGATGCCCGACGAGCGGGTCCTCGAAGCAGACGAGGCGCTGCGCCGCCGGGTCCAGCGCCGCACGCTCGCCGTAGTGGTCGCCAGCCAGGTGCTCGGCGGCGCCGGACTCGCCGCGGGAGTCACGGTCGGCGCTCTGCTGGCTCAGGAACTGGTCGGCGCGGACTCGCTCGCCGGCCTCCCAGCCGCATTGTTCACGCTGGGCTCGGCTGGCGCCGCGTTCGTCGTGGGCCGGGTCAGCCAGCGACGAGGACGGCGCGTGGGTCTCGGGATCGGCTTCTGCGCAGGCGGGCTCGGCGCCCTCGGCGTCGTGGTCGCGGCGGCCACCGACACTGTCCCGCTCCTCTTCGTCGCCCTCCTGGTGTACGGCGCGGGGACCGCGACGAACCTCCAGGCGCGCTACGCAGGCTCGGACCTCGCCGCGCCGTCCGCCCGAGGCACGGCGGTGAGCGTGGCGCTGGTCTCGACGACGCTCGGCGCGGTGGCCGGGCCGAATCTCGTCGCGCCGATGGGCTCCGTCGCCGTCGCCTTCGGCATCCCCGCGCTCGCCGGCCCGTTCCTGCTCGCTGCGGCGGCCTACCTCGCTGCGGGACTCGTGCTCGTGCTGCTGCTGCGGCCGGACCCGCTGCTGCTCGCGCGGCGGCTTGCAGCGGACGCGGCGGCGGGCACACAGCAGGAAGCGGTGGCGCCTGCGGATCAGGGGACGACGGCGACGAAGGTCCCCCCGGTCGGCCGCGGCGCGGTCGTCGGCGCGGCCGTGATGATCCTGACTCAGATCGCCATGGTCGCGATCATGACCATGACGCCGGTGGAGATGCGCGCCCACCACCACGACCTGGCAGAGGTGGGCGTGGTCATCGGAATCCACATCGCCGCGATGTACCTGCCGTCGCCGCTCACCGGTCTGCTGGTGGACAGGGTCGGCCGCATCCCGATGGCCATCGCCGCCGCCGTCACGCTGCTCGCCGCTGGCATCATCGGCGCGGTCGCCCCCGCGGACTCGCTCGGCCTTCTCGTGCTGGCCCTCGCGCTCCTCGGTCTCGGCTGGAACTTCGGGCTGATCTCCGGCACCGCGCTCGTGATCGACGCGACCACTCCCGCGAACCGGGCCAGGACGCAGGGCACGATCGATGTGCTGATCGCACTGGCGGGCGCGGGCGGCGGCGCGATGTCCGGCGTCGTGATGGCGAACGCCGGCTACGCGCTGCTGTCGATCGCGGGCGGGGTGCTCTCCGCGCTGCTGGTGCCGGTCGTGTTCTGGGCGCTGCGGCGACGGCCGGCGACGGAGGCGTAGGGCCTACCGGCTCGGAGCTTTCGCGAGCCGGGTGTTCCACGGGTTGAACATACTCACGCGGAACGGCTCGAAGTCGCGCGCGTTGCGGGTGACCAGCGTCAGGTTGCCGACCTCGGCGGTCGCGGCGATCAGCGCGTCCCGCTCGGGTCGCGGATCGGGCACATGGTAGCCGGCGGCGAGTCCGGCGACCTCGGCGTCGACGGGGAGGATGCGCTCGTGGAAGATCATCATCACGTCGTCCTGCCATCGCCGGAGCATGATCCCCTGCGCAGGGTCGACGCGTTCCTTGCGCTGGATGCCGAGTTCGAGCTCGAAGATCGTGATCGCCGAGAGATGGAGCGAGAAGGGGTTCTGCCGTTCGAGCCAGCGGATGACGTCCGGGTCTTCACGCTCCGGGCGGCGCGTCGCCGACAGCGTCATGGTGTCGAGCAGCCACTTCACAGGTCGATCTCTTTCGCCTGGAAGGTCATCGGCGGGAACTCGACGTCGAAATCCCCGTCGTCGTCCTGACGGAGGAGATCGACGATGTTGTCGGCCGTCCCGGTGATCTGCCTGTAGGTCGCGTAGGTCAGCAGCACGAAGGACGGCTCGCCGCGGTCGGTGATGATCAACGGCTCCGTGGCCGCTTCCCGTTTCGCCGCCGAGGTGTCCTGGTTGAACGCTCTGGCCGTCATGATCGCCATGTTCGCCTCCCCAATGTAGCTACGTAGCTACTAACGCTATCACACGAGGTGCGGCCGGATGATATACGATCCAGAGCGGGCCTTCTCCGGGCCCGGATGACGCCCTCCGACGACGACAGGGAGCCGCCGATGCTCGACACCCCCACCATCCACGCGATCGCGGACGAGCTCGCGGACGCCGAGCGCGAGCGCACGACGGTCCCGCTGCTGACGGCCCGCCACCCCGGCATGACGGTGGACGACGCCTACGCCGTGCAGCGTGTGTGGGTCGAGCGCGGGCTCGCGTCCGGGCGTCGCCTGGTCGGCCGCAAGATCGGGCTGACCTCGAAGGTGATGCAGCAGGCGACCGGGATCACCGAGCCGGACTACGGCGCGATCTTCGCGGACATGGTCAACGAGACCGGGGCGGTCATCTCCTTCGACCGGTACTCGAACGTGCGGATCGAGGTCGAGCTGGCCTTCGTGCTCGCCGAGCCGCTGGCGGCTCCCGACGTCACGCTGTTCGATGTGCTCGACGCGACGAAGTACGTCGTCCCCGCCCTGGAGATCCTGAGCTCGCGCATCGAGCTGCAGGGCCGCACCATCGTCGACACGATCTCCGACAACGCCGCGATGGGCGGCATGGTCGTCGGCGGGCGGCCGGTCGCGCCCGACGCGGTCGACCTGCGCTGGGTGTCCGCGCTGCTCTACCGCAACGAGACCATCGAGGAGTCCGGCGTCGCCGCCGCGGTGCTCGACCATCCCGCCGCCGGGGTCGCCTGGCTCGCGAACAAGCTCGCGCAGCACGGGACGCGCCTGGAGGCCGGCGACATCGTCCTCGCCGGCTCGTTCACCCGCCCGCTCTGGGTGGAGCGCGGCGACACCATCCACGCCGACTACGGGACCCTGGGAGCCGTGACATGCCGATTCGCCTGACCCCCGCACCCACCTTCGCCGACCGCCTCCGCGCGGCCGACCGCAGCCTGTACGGGATGTGGTCCTGCGCGGGCAGCCCGCTCGTCGCCGAGATCTGCGCGGGCAGCGGGCTCGATATCCTCCTGATCGACGGCGAGCACTCCCCCGTCGGGCTGGAGTCGATCCTGGCGCAGCTCCAGGTAGCGGCCGCCTACCCGGTCGTCCCGGTGGTGCGCGCGCCGATCGGGGACGCGGTGATCCTCAAGCAGCTCCTCGACCTGGGCGCGCAGAACGTGCTCGTGCCGATGGTGTCCAGCGTGCGGGAGGCCGAGGAGATGGTGCGGGCGGTGCGGTACCCGCCGCTCGGCGTCCGCGGCGTGGGCAGCGCGCTAGCGCGGTCGTCGCGCTGGAGCCGCATCCCGGACTACCTGGCGCGCGCCCACGAGCTGGTGTCGCTGACCGTGCAGATCGAGACCACCGACGGCCTCCACGCGGCAGCCGCCATCGCTGCGGTGGAGGGTGTGGACGCCCTGCTCGTCGGCCCGGCGGACCTCGCGGCGTCGATGGGCCTGCTCGGGCAGCAGGACCACCCGGAGGTGGTGGCCGCCGTCGAGAGCGTCATCCGCGCGGGCCGGGAGGCCGGGACGCCGGTGGGCGTCAACGCGTTCGACCCGGCGATGGCCGCCCGGTATGCGGAGGCCGGCGCCGCGTACGTGCTGGTCGGCAGCGATGTGACGCTGCTGGCGCGGGCCTCCGAGGGGCTCGCGTCGCGGTTCATCGGCGACGCCGACGGCGGTCCGGCCCCCGCGTCGTACTGACGCCCTTCCGGAGGCTCGCCAGATCGTATACAATTTCGAATACGTTTCATCCATCCCCGACGAGGAGGAGACCTGAGCTGTGAGCGACATCGGCCGGCCCGGCAAGATCATCGCGGTGCACCTCAACTACCGCTCGCGCGCCGCGCAGCGCGGACGCACCCCCGCGCAGCCCTCCTACTTCTTCAAGCCGGCCTCCTCAGTCGCAGCCTCCGGCGACGTGCTCGAGCGTCCGGCCGGGACGGAACTGCTCGCGTTCGAGGGCGAGGTCGCGCTCATCATCGGCCGGTCCACCCGCCGGGTCTCCCCCGACGAGGGCTGGGCGGCCGTATCCGGCATCACCGCCGCGAACGACTTCGGCCTCTACGACCTGCGCGCCGCCGACAAGGGCTCCAACGTCCGCTCGAAGGGCGGCGACGGCTTCACCCCGCTCGGTCCCGCGATCATCCCGGCCGCCGCTGTCGACCCGGGCGCCGTGCGGGTGCGCACCTGGCTGAACGGCGAGCTGGTGCAGGACGGCACGAGTGATGACCTGCTCTTCCCGTTCGGCCGCCTGGTCGCCGACCTCTCGCAGCTGATGACCCTGGAGCCCGGCGACGTCATCCTCACCGGCACGCCGGCGGGGTCGTCGGTCACCCAGCCCGGCGACACGGTGGAGGTCGAGGTCGACGCCCCGACCGCGCCCGGCGCCCCGACCTCCGGACGCCTGGTCACCCGGATCACCGAAGGCACCGTCGCGTTCGGCGAGTTCGGGTCGAAGCCGAGCGTGGACGAGACCCAGCGGTCCGAAGCGTGGGGTACGCCTCCGGCGCCCGCGTTCGCACTGACCGGCGAGCTTCGCGCCCAGCTCGCCTCCGTCTCCACCGCAACCCTCAGCTCTCAGCTCCGCAAGCGCGGCCTCAACGCGGTCTCCATCGACGGCCTCGCCTCCACGCGTCCCGGCGCCCGCCTCGTCGGCACCGCGCGGACGCTGCGCTACCTCCCCGGCCGCGAGGACCTCTTCGCGTCGCACGGCGGCGGCTACAACGCCCAGAAGCGCGCGTTCGACGCGGTCGGCGCCGGCGAGGTGCTCGTCATCGAGGCGCGCGGCGAGCGCGGCAGCGGCACCGTCGGCGACGTCCTGGCGCTGCGCGCCCAGGTCAACGGCGCGGCGGGGATCGTGACCGACGGCGGCGTGCGCGACCTCGCGGAGGTCGCCGCCCTCGACATCCCGACCTACCACGCCGGCCCGCACCCGGCGGTGCTCGGCCGCAAGCATGTGCCGTGGGACGCGGATGTGGCGATCGCCTGCGGCGGCGCGACCGTGCTGCCCGGCGACGTCATCGTGGGCGACGCGGACGGCCTCCTCGTCATCCCGCCCGCGCTCGTCGCCGAGGTGGTCGCGGACGCGATCGAGCAGGAGCGCGAGGAAGTGTTCATCGCGGAGATGGTGCGCGCCGGCGAGAAGGTCGACGGCCTGTTCCCGATGAACGCCGCCTGGAAGGAGCGGTACCGGGCATGGCTGACGCAGCAGTGAAGGCCGCGGCGCCGGCGAAGTCGTCCGGGACGCCGAGCAAATCCCAGCTCGCCTACGACTTCATCCGCGCGCGCATCGACGACGGCCGGTACGTGTCCGGATTCCGGCTCGTCCTCGGCCAGATCGCCGGCGAGCTCAGCATCAGCGTCGTCCCGGTGCGGGAGGCGATCCGGCGGCTGGAGGCCGAGGGGCTCGTGACGTTCGAGAAGAACGTCGGCGCCCAGGTCGCCCTGCTGCACGACGCCGAGTACGCGTACACGATGGAGACCCTCGCGCTGGTGGAGGGCGCCGCCACCCGGCTGTCCGCCCCGCTGCTGGACGGCGACCACCTCCATCGCGCCCGGATGATCAACCGCGAGCTGATCGCATGCCTCGACGACTTCATCCCGCACCGCTTCACCGAGCTCAACCAGCGGTTCCACTCGGTGCTGTTCGAGGAGTGCCCGAACCCGCACATCCTCGACCTCGTGCACCGCGGCTGGAACCGCCTGACCGTGCTCCGCGACTCCACCTTCAGCTTCGTGCCCGGCCGCGCCCGCGAGTCGGTGGCCGAGCACGAGCAGATCCTCCGCCTGATCGAGACCGACGCCGACCCGATCGACATCGAGCTCGCCGCCCGCGACCACCGGCTCGCGACCCTGGACGCGCTCCAGCACTACCAGGCCGAGCGCCAACACTGACGTCCCCACAGAACCACGCACCAGACAGGAGGCCGCGCATGCCGCAGCACCACGTCCCCACCGATCTTCCGGCGAAGATCCAGCACTTCATCGACGGGAGGTTCGTCGACAGCGTCTCCGGGAGGACGTTCGACGTGCTCGACCCGGTGTCCAACGAGACCTACGTGCAGGCCGCCGCCGGGCAGAAGGAGGACATCGACCTCGCCGTCGCCGCCGCGAAGCGCGCGTTCCGGGAGGGCCACTGGCCGCGGATGAAGCCGCGCGAGCGCGCCCGCGTCCTGAACCGGATCGCCGACGCCGTCGCCGCGCAGGACGCCCGCCTCGCCGAGCTGGAGACGTTCGACACCGGCCTCCCGATCACCCAGGCACTCGGTCAGGCGCAGCGCGCGGCCGAGAACTTCCGGTTCTTCGCCGACCTGATCGTGGCGCAGGCCGACGACGCCTTCAAGGTCCCGGGCAGCCAGCTCAACTACGTCAACCGCAAACCGATCGGCGTCGCCGGGCTCATCACGCCGTGGAACACGCCGTTCATGCTGGAGAGCTGGAAGCTCGCCCCGGCGCTCGCGACCGGCAACACGGTCGTGCTCAAGCCGGCCGAGTTCACCCCGCTGTCGGCCTCGCTCTGGGCCGAGATCTTCCGCGAGGCCGGCGTGCCGGACGGCGTGTTCAACCTGGTCAACGGCCTCGGCGAGGAGGCGGGTGACGCGCTGGTGAAGCATCCCGACGTCCCGCTCATCTCGTTCACCGGCGAGAGCAGCACCGGGCAGCTCATCTTCGCGAACGCCGCGCCCTACCTCAAGGGCCTGTCGATGGAGCTCGGCGGCAAGTCCCCCGCGATCGTGTTCGCCGACGCCGACCTGGACGCCGCGATCGACTCCACCCTGTTCGGCGTGTTCTCGCTGAACGGCGAGCGCTGCACCGCCGGCTCCCGCATCCTGGTCGAGCGCGCGGTCTACGACGAGTTCTGCGAGCGGTACGCCGAGCGCGCGAAGCGCATCGTGGTCGGCGACCCGCACGACCCTGCGACGGAGGTCGGTGCGCTGGTGCACCCGGAGCACTACGCGAAGGTGATGAGCTACGTCGAGCTCGGCAAGCAGGAGGGCCGCCTCCTCGCCGGCGGCGGCCGCCCTGAGGGCATCGACCACGGCAACTACGTCGCGCCGACCGTCTTCGCCGATGTCGCGCCCGACGCGCGCATCTTCCAGGAGGAGATCTTCGGCCCGGTCGTCGCGATCACGCCGTTCGACTCGGACGCCGAGGCGCTGGACCTCGCCAACGGCGTGAAGTACGGCCTCGCCGCCTACCTCTGGACCAACGACCTCCAGCGCGCCCACACCTTCGCCCAGAACGTGGAGGCCGGGATGGTCTGGCTCAACTCGCACAACGTCCGCGACCTCCGCACCCCGTTCGGCGGAGTGAAGGCCTCCGGCCTCGGGCACGAGGGCGGCTACCGCTCCATCGACTTCTACACCGACCAGCAGGCCGTCCACATCACGCTGGGCCCGGTCCACACGCCGCGCTTCGGCGCCGAATGACGAAGGAGTCAGCATGAGCACGCCCATCCCCACCCCCGCCGCCACGCCGCCGGACGTCGTCCGCGCCGCGTACATGGAGCTCGTGGTCACCGACCTGCAGGCCAGCCGCGACTTCTACGTCGACGTGCTCGGCCTCCACATCACCGAGGAGGACGAGGACGCCGTCTACCTGCGCAGCCTCGAGGAGTTCATCCACCACAACCTCGTGCTGCGGAAGGGCCCGGTCGCGGCCGTCGCCGCGTTCGCGTACCGCGTGCGAACCCCGGAGGACCTCGACCGCGCCGACGCGTTCTACACCGAGCTCGGCTGCCGGGTCGAGCGCCGCCCGGACGGCTTCACGAAGGGCGTCGGCGACAGCGTCCGCGTGGAGGACCCGCTCGGCTTCCCGTACGAGTTCTTCTACGACGTCGAGCACGTCGAGCGGCTGACCTGGCGGTACGACATCCACACGCCGGGCGAGCTGGTGCGCATCGACCACTTCAACCAGGTGACCCCTGACGTCCCGCGCGCCGTGAAGTACATGGAGGACCTCGGCTTCCGGGTGACGGAGGACATCCAGGACGAGGCGGGCACGACGTACGCGGCGTGGATGCGCCGCAAGCCCACCGTGCACGACACCGCCATGACCGGCGGCGACGGCCCGCGCATGCACCACGTCGCGTTCGCCACGCACGAGAAGCACAACATCATCGCGATCTGCGACAAGCTCGGCGCCCTCCGCATGAGCGACGCCATCGAGCGCGGCCCCGGCCGCCACGGCGTCTCCAACGCGTTCTACCTGTACCTGCGCGACCCCGACGGCCACCGCGTCGAGATCTACACGCAGGACTACTACACCGGTGACCCGGACAACCCGGTCGTCACATGGGACGTCCACGACAACCAGCGCCGCGACTGGTGGGGCAACCCGGTGGTGCCGTCGTGGTACACGGACGCGTCGCCCGTGCTCGACCTGGACGGGAACGTGCAACCGCTGACGGCGCGCACGGACGACTCGGAGATGGCAGTCACGATCGGGGCGGACGGGTTCTCGTACACGCGGAAGGACGACACGGAGCACGGGTTCAAGTTGGGGGCGCAGTTGTAGGGGGTAGCTCGCTCAGACAGGCCCGAGTCTCGGTCGTCGTACGATTCAGAAATATCTATCTCACATCTAGCGCCTGTAGTAACCTGAATCGGTGCTCACACATATGAGCACGCTTTCAACGACGAAGGGAAATCACATGCGCATTCGACGCACCGCGATTCGTGCCGGGATAGCCGCAGCCGCGACGGGAGCTCTCGTCCTTTCCGGCGCTCTCGCCGCCGCGGCCGACGAGCCGGCCCCGGCAACGGAGACGGTCTCGACGGCCATGGTGCCGTCCGGCTTCGATGTCGCTGTCGCGGAAGCCAACGGGTATCGGGTCATCACGGACAGCGATGGCGTACAGCGGTCCGTCGCCGTCAGCCCAGAAGCGATTGCATTCGAACGGACACTCGCGAGGGCGCGGACCACCTACGTGGTCGGACCCTGCGGCAACTCGTGGATCAATGCCGTCAGTCGCGGCAATTCGAAGTTCATCTCGACCGGCTATGTCGTCCCGAGACCGGTGATCGCCAAGAACTGGACGGTTCAGGTGTGGGGATGGTCCGGGATGCCCTCGACCTGGTGGGGAGGCGCGAGCGGGCCCTCCTGGAGCAGCAGCTGGTCGTTCTCGATGCCTGGGGACGGCTTCGCGAACGTTCTGCCCGGCTCCAATGTCGTTATGAGCGACGGCACAGTCTGCGCTTCCGGGTCACCGGGAGAGAACTTCCACTCCTGATCACGCCGATCGCCGGGGCGGGCGTCATCGCCGTGATGGCGCCCGCTCAGGAATTCCGCCCGAAGGAATCCAGCGCTGCCGCATATGCGACATGATCGCGGCGCGTCGCGCTCGACACCAGAAAGGTCTCGCCGGACAGCTGCCGCGCATACGGGCCGGCCAAAGGAACGTCGAGAACCACCCGCAGCCCCCGCTCCCACGCGCCGCGCGTGCTGCCCGTCACCGCTCTCTCCGCGTCGTGGAACGCGAGCGACTGTCGCCAGGACCCAGCACCCGAACGTACGTCCACGCCGAGTTCCGCCGCGAGCGGCTCGATGTCCGGCGCCACCCACAGGTCCGAGCGTTCAGGCATCGTGAGCGGATCGGCCTCCTGCAGCCGGCGCGAGCTCTCCAGGGCTTGCTTCCACGCCACCTCCCACAACCCGACGAGCCGGTGATCGTCGGAGGGCACGGGATCACCCGACAGCGCCGCCGCCGGGAGCGACGGTTCCGCGTTCGCCACCGTATGATGGCGCAGCCACAACAGTTCGAGCAGGTTCGACCCGTCCGAGACGCGGATGAGCATCTCGCGGGGCCACCCGTCCACCTCGTGCGCACCCTCGAAAAACATGCCGGCTCCTCCCCCGGCCGCGCGACCTTCACACCGCCATCAGAAATCTAAGCATATCGGCTGCGGCATCAGGCCCTCAGACGCGCGTCGCCTCCGGCGGCACATGCTCCAACCCCAGCCCCCGCTCCCCGTACACGGTCACGACCTCCGCGATCACCACGCGGTACCGCCCGATCCAGCGCTCATGGATGCTCTTGGCCTCCTTGTGCACCGGCATCCCGATGAGCTGGTGCAGCGCCTCCAGCGTCTCCCAGTGGTAGACCTCGGCGTGGAGGCCGGTCGCCTCGTTGTGCCACTCCTCCTCGCCGAGGAAGCCCGGGATGACGCGGGCGCGCGCCGCGATCTCGTCGTTGAACCGGTGGAACTCGTCGTCGTAGGGCTTCGCCTCGAAGATGAAGGTCGATGTGTACACGGCACTCCCCTCGCCGGGGGAAAAGTACCACGAATCGGCCATCCCGCAGCGGCCCGCTCGCGCCTACCCTGGGTGCTGTCGACGCCGATTCCCGACGCTGACACCGCAGGATCGGAGCGGATCATGGGTTGGAGACTCAAGAACCTGACGACGGCCACCTCCGGGGCGCCGCACGCCGTGTACCAGCCGACCGCGTGGCTGTTCGCGCAGTTCACGCGCCACGTCGTGTTCCAGGGGTACAACCCCACCACCGGGGGCGACGGACAGCTGTACGAGCTGTACTGCAGCGAGAGCGACGACTGGAACGTCAAGGACCTCGTCTCCGAGGCGGGAGGAGCGGCGGCCGCGACCAACGCGAACGGCTACATCTGGGCGCACCAGGGATCGCAGCACGTCGTGTACCAGGGCCAGCGGTTCGACGGCCACGTCCACGAGCTCTGGTACACCGAGGACGACGGCTGGAACGCCAACGACCTCACCGCGTCGGCGGGCGCGCCGCTCACCCTCTCGCAGCCGTTCGGCTACGAGACGTACTACGACGGCACGCAGCGCGTCGTCTACCAGGCGCGCGGCGGCGGCCACATCCACGAGCTGAGCAACTCGGGGAACGGCTGGCACGACCTCGACCTGACCGCGGCGACCGGGGCCCCGCCATGCGCTCCGGACGCGGCACCGACCGGGTACTCGTTCGAGGACCAGCAGACCGCGCATGTGCTGGTGCGCACCGACGTGGGGCACCTGCTGGAGTTCTGGAAGGACGCCTCCGCCTGGCACTGGGGCGACCTCACCGCGGTCACCGGCGCGCCGATCGTGAGCGACGCGGAGACCGTGACCGGGTACGTGTTCCGCGGCCAGGGCACCCAGCACATCGACTACGTGAGCGGCAACGGCCGGCTGATCGAACTGTGGTGGGACGCCACCGGCTGGCACACCAACGACCTCACGACCGCGGCCTCCGCGGTCACGCCGTACGCCACCTCCAGCCCGGCGGGCTACGCCTTCGAGGCGGGACTGTTCCAGCCGGTCGCGACGCAGCATGTGATCTTCACGGGGCACGACAACGCGGTCCACGAGCTCTGGTGGCGGGAGGGCGCCTGGCACTCGAACGACATCGGGCCGCTGGTCGGCGCCCCGGCGATCGTCGGGGACCCGGTGGCGTTCGTGGAGGTCGACGAGGGCACGCAGAACGTGTTCTACCTCAGCGACGCCCACGAGATCATCGAACTGCGCTGGACGCCGTGAGTGCTCAGAACTCGACGTCGACCGCCGCGACCACCGCGAACTCCTGGCCCGGGTAGCGGAGCCCCGAGAAGTAGCGGTTGGTGTGCGCGACGATCTGCTGCGCGCTGATGGTCACGCCCTCCCACTCCGCGTCGGTGGTCGTGTGCGCGTCGCCGACGAGCACGACGTCGAAGCCGCGCACGGCTGCGCTCTGTGTCGTGGTGCGGATGCAGAAGTCGGTCTGCGCGCCGGCGACGACCAGGCGGGTGGCGTCGAGGGACTCCAGCACCTCGTCCAGGTCGGTGCCCGCGAACGCGTCGCGGTACTCCTTGCGCACGCGCGACTCGCCCTTCGCCGGGACCAGGCCGTCAGCGAGCTGCCACGGAGCGCTCTCCCACGGGAGGTCCTCCCCTTCGTGCTGGACCCACACCACCGGGGTGCCGGCGGCGCGCGCCCGGTCGACGAGCGCGGCCGTGCGGGCGACGACGCCGTCCGCGTCCAGGCAGCCGGGCAGCACCGCCTTCTGCAGGTCGATCACGAGCAGAGCGGTGGGGTTCGAGTCGGTCACGTCACCATCCTGGCATCCCGGACGGGGCAGGATGGGACGGTGACCTCCCCGAGCAGTCCCCTCCCCGTCGTCGCCGCCGTGATCGTGCGCGACGGCGCCGTGCTGGCCTGCCGGCGCGCCGCGCACAAGGACGCGTCGGGACGGTGGGAGTTCCCCGGTGGCAAGGTGGAGGCCGGTGAGACGCCGCGGGAGGCGCTGCGCCGCGAGCTGCGCGAGGAGCTCGGCGCCGCGGTGCTGGTGGGCGCGCTGCTCGACAGGACTGCGACCGGGGGTGTGGAGCTCGCCTGCTACGCGGTGACGCTGGCGGGCGCGGCGCCGACGGCCTCCACCGATCACGACGCGCTGGAATGGCGCGCGACGGACGACCTCGAGGGTCTGGAGTGGGCCGATGCCGACCGGCCGGTGGTCGCGGTGCTGGGGAGGATGGGGGCTTCCGACTTGGCCGCGGCCGCGGCACCTGTGGAGGAGGAGACCCGATGAAAGCACTGCACTACGAGACATTCTCCGGCCCGGTCGGGGTCGGCGACCTCCCCTCGCCCGAGCTTCCGGACGGCGGCGCGCTCATCCGCGTCGGCGCCTCCGGGCTCTGCCGCAGCGACTGGCACGCCTGGGCGGGCCACGACGACTCGGTGCGGCTGCCGCACGTCCCGGGTCACGAGTTCGCCGGGGTCGTTGAGGCGGTCGGAGCCGGCGTCGAGGGCTGGCGGCCGGGCGACCGCGTCACGGCCCCGTTCGTCAACGGCTGCGGAACGTGCGAGTGGTGCCGGTCGGGCCAGGCGCAGGTGTGCCCGCAGCAGACCCAGCCCGGCTTCACGCACTGGGGCTCGCACGCCGAGCTGGTGGCGGTACGGGCGGCCGACCTCAACCTGGTGGCGGTGCCCGACGGCCTCCCGGACTCCGCTGCTGCGGCGCTGGGCTGCCGGTTCGCGACCGCCTACCGTGCTCTGACCGCGCGCGCCGCCCTGCGCCCCGGCGAGTGGATCGCGGTCTACGGCGCGGGCGGCGTCGGGCTGAGCGCGATCGCGATCGCCCGCGCACTCGGCGCCCGCCCGATCGCGATCGACCGCTCGCCCGACGCGCTCGAGGAGGCCGCACGCCTCGGCGCCGAGCACACCGTCCCGGCCGGCCCGGACGCGCCGGAGGCCGTCGCCGCCCTGACCTCCGGCGGCGCGCACGTCTCGGTCGACGCAGTGGGCTCGGCCGAGACCGCCACCGCGAGCGTGCTGTCGCTGCGCCGCCGCGGCCGGCATGTGCAGATCGGCCTCCTGGCCGGCGGGATGCCCGTGCTGCCGCTCGACCGTGCTATCGCCTGGGAGCTGGACCTCCTCGGCAGCCACGGGATGGCGGCCGCCGACTACCCGGGGATGCTCGCGCTCGTGGCCTCGGGCGCCCTCCGACCCGACCTGCTGGTCACCCGCATCGTCGGCCTGGCCGAGGCCGCCCGCCTCCTCCCCCTGGCCGCGTCCGCCCCCACCCCCGGCATCACCGTCCTCAACCCCAGCCACCCCTAGCCCCGCCTCCGCCCTCCCCTGCCTCCTCCCTCCCACCCCGCAGCCAACGGAGGACATCCACCCCGAATCCCCCGAACCTCCTCCGCTAACTGACTTTCGTGTGCCCGCCGCAGCGGATGTCCTCCGTTCTCGACAGGCGTGGCGAACGGAGGAGATCCACACCGACGCGCCGGTCGGGGACGGCTAACGGAGGAGATCCGTGGCGAGACACCGGCCGAGGACGGCTAACGGAGGAGATTCGGGGATGCCGGGGCGTCCACTCCTCCGTTAGCCGCAGGGGTCGGCCGGCGGTGGGGTGGGCGGCGGTGGGATGGCGGTAGGGCGGGACAGCCGTGCGGCGGGTGGCCGTGGCGCGGGCGGGCGGGCGGCAAGTCGGCGGAAACGGGTGGTGCGGGGCCGGATGTGTGCGGTGGGGGGCGGCAGGATGGGGGCATGCGACTGTCCGACATCCCCGCGCCCGACTCCGCGGCGGCCCGCGCCGCGCTCGAGCTCGCCACCGAGTACCACACGCCGTCCCTGCTCAACCATGTGCTCCGGTCGTGGCTGTGGGCGGAGGGCTTCGCGACCGTCGAAGGCCTGCACGGCGTCGACCGCGAGCTGCTCTATGTCTCCGCCGTCCTCCACGACATCGGGATCGTGCCCGCCTTCGACAACCACACCCTCGCCTACGAGGACGCGGGCGGCCACGTCGCGAAGGCGCTCACCGCGGGCGCCGGCTGGTCCGCCGCGCGCCGGACCCGCGCGCACGAGGTGATCGTCCGCCACAACTGGCCGGAGGTCGACCCCGACTTCGACCCGGAGGGCCACCTGCTGGAGGTCGCGACCGCACTCGACATCTCCGGCGTGCGGCCCGACGTGCTGCCGGTGGAGTTCCGGCGGGAGGTCGTCGCCGCGTTCCCGCGGCTCGGCGTGGCCGCCGAGTTCACCGCGTGCGTGACCGACCAGGCCGAGCGCAAGCCGGACACCGCGGCGAAGCGGATCGTCGATCGCGGCGTCGCCGAGAAGCTGCGGCGCAACCCGCTGGAGTCCCTCGGCTGACGCGGCGACGTATCCTCGTCTGGTGCCCCTACAGCTCCCCGCCGCCGACTGGCGCGCCCGCGAGGCCGCGCACGCCGAGCGCGCCGACGCGCTCACGGCCGGTCACCGCGCCCGCGCCTCCCGCGGCGAGAAGCACCCGATCGAGGACTTCCTCTTCACCTACTACGCCTACTCGCCGTCGGTGCTGCGCCGCTGGCATCCCGGCGCCGGGGTGGAGCTCCTGGAGGCCGCGGGCGACCCGCGCGCGTCCTGGCGCTGGTACACCGCAGGCGCGACGCCCGGCGGCCTCGTCGTCGACCGCGCCGCGATGGAGCGCGAGAAGGCGCCACTGCTCACCACGATCGAGCGCATCCTCCGCTCGACCGCCGCACGGCCGGGCCGGTTCGGCTGCTTCGGCCTGCACGAGTGGGCGATGGTGTACCGGCAGGACGAGCACCGTCACGACGTCCCGCTGCGCCTCGGCCAGGGCGGCACCGACGCCGTGGTGGAGGCCGCAGAGCTGCGCTGCACGCACATCGACGCGTTCCGCTTCTTCACGCCGGAGGCCGCGCCCCGCAACCGCTTCGCGCCCACGCGCGCGACACAGCCGGAGCTGGAGCAGCCCGGCTGCCTGCACGCCGGGATGGACGTCTACAAGTGGGCGATGAAGCTCGGCCCGCTCGTCCCCGGCGAGGTGCTGCTCGACGCGTTCGAGCTCGCCCGCGACATCCGGCTGCTCGACATGCAGGCCTCCCCCTACGACATGCGGCCGTGGGGCGCGGAGCCGGTGCGCATCGAGACCGCGGAGGGCAAGGCCGAGTACGTGCGACGGCAGCGCGCGTTCGCCGAGCGGTCGAACGCGCTGCGCGCGCGGGTGCTCGACGCGTGGCCGGGCGGGCGTCAGGTCACGCCCACCCTGGACCGCGTCCCGGCCTAGCCGCCGTTGCCCTTCCCGCCACCGACACCACCGGTGCCTCCGCCGTTGCCTCCACCGAGGAGGCCGCCGCCGGTCGGCTGCGGTGTCGGGGTGGTGGTCGGCGCCGGCGTCGAGGTGTTCTGACCCGAGCTGATCTGGAGGGTGATGCTCGATCCGCCGTCCACGCTGGAGCCCGACGACGGGTCGGTGCCCGCGACGGTGCCGGCCGGCTGGTCGCTGGGGACCGGCGTCTGATCGACGGTCACCGTCAGCCCGAGGCCCTGGAGCAGCGTCGTCGCCTGGTCGGGCGTCTTGCCGCTCACGTCGGGAACGGTCACCTGGCTGCCGTACAGCACCGAGTTGTCCGGCTTCGGGAACGAGTCGCCGCCGTAGACGTCGTCGAGCGCCTTCAGGATCGGCTTGGCGATCGAGAACTTGACGTTGCCGCCGCCGATGCCGTTGAAGTCGAGGCTCCGCAGCGGGACGGACCCGGACACGTTGCCCACCCAGGTGGCCTGGGCGACCTTCGTGGTGGAGGTGATCATCCAGTTCTGCAGCGAGTCGTCCGTCGTACCGGTCTTGCCCATGATGGAGGTGCCGTCGTACGGGTTCGCGCTGGCCGCGGTTCCGCCGCCGCGCATCACGCCCTGCAGGGCGTAGGTGATGCCGGACGCGATGTTCTTCTGGAGGCCCTGCGTGCAGGTCGACGGGCTCACCTTGTGCGGCGTCCCGTCCGCGTTGACGACCTTGTCGATCGCGATCGGCGAGCAGACCGTTCCGCCGTTCGCGATGCCCGCGTAGGCGGTCGCCATCGTCAGCGGCGCGACGTTGTTCGTGCCGAGGATCATCGACGGGTACGAGTTGAGCTGCGCGCCGGTCTTGGCCGGGTGCACGCCGAGGCTCTGCGCCGCCTTGAGGATCGAGCAGAGGTCGGTCTTGGTGGCCATCTGGGCGAACGCCGTGTTGACGGACTGCGCCGTCGCCGACATCACCGACAGCCGGCTCGCCGAGCCCTCGTCGTTGGACACCGGCCACGGCGGGCCGGAGACCGTCCCGCAGGTGCTGTGGAAGTCGGACATCTGGAAGTTGTGCTGGGAGGCGTCGATCGTCTCGTACAGACTGTGGCCGCCCTCCAGCCAGCCGGCGAGGTCGAACGCCTTGAACGTCGAACCGGTCTGGAAGCCCTCCGAGCCTCCGTAGGCCTCATCGGTGTTGTAGTTCACCGCCGTCGTGCCGGGTTGGGGCTGGTCGGTGTTGTTGAAGGTCTTGTTCTGCACCATCGTGACGATGCGCCCGGTGCCGACCTCGACGGACACGTTCGTCGCGCCCACGTCGATGTCGGGCCGCGCCGACGGGATGTACTTGGAGATCGACTGCTGGGCCGCGGTCTGGAGGTCGAGGTTCAGGGTCGTGTAGATCTTGAGCCCGCCGCGGTTGAGCGTCGTCCAGCGCTCGGCGCTGGTCTTGCCGTACGCCGGGTCGTTGAGGATGACGTCGCGGACGTAGTCGCAGAAGAACGCCGCGTTGACCTGCTGCGCGCCGGCGCATCCGGACGCGGTGGCGGTGATGGTGGGCTGGATGGGCGTCTTCTTGGCGGCGTCCCGGTCGGCCAGCGAGATCTTGTGGTTCACGTACATGCGGTCGAGCACGTAGTCGCGCCGCGCCTTGGTGAGCTTGTAGCCGTCGGCGGCGCCGTTGTCCTTGTTGTTCGGCTCGTCGATGCGCAGGTTCGACGGGTTGTTGACGATGGCGATCAGGGTCGCCGCCTGCGGGAGGGTCAGCTTGGCGGCGCTGGTGTTGAAGTAGTACTCCGACGCGGCCTCGATGCCGTACACCTGGCCGCCGAAGCCGACGACGTTGAGGTAGCCGAGCAGGATGTCCTGCTTGCTGTACTTCTTCTCCAGGCCGACCGCGTACCGCATCTCCTGGATCTTGCGCTGCAGGGTCACGCCCGCCGCGTCGTTGTAGCAGGCGGTGACCTTCTTCTGGTCGGTGAGGCCCTCGCAGTGCTCCACCTCGACGTTCTTGACGTACTGCTGGGTGATGGAGGACCCGCCCTGCACGCCCCCGCCGACGACGGTCGAGAGCGCGCCGCGCACGGTGCCGAACAGGTCGACGGCGCCCTCGCTGTAGAACCGGGGGTCCTCGGCGGAGGTGGCGGCGTCCTTGGCGACGTTCGCGACGTCGGCCCAGCCGACATCCTTACGGTTCTGCGCGTAGAACTGCGCGATCGGGACGTCGTTGCCGCCCTGCTTGGCGTACACGGTGGAGTTCTGCGCGAACTGCCCGATGTTCAGGTCGGCCGGCAGCTTGTTGAAGTCGCTGATGCCCGCAGCGGCCGCTACGCCGGCTCCCAGGAAACCCGGAAGAAAGAACAAGGTCGAGAGCACCGCAGCGACGAGCGCGAGCGCCACCCACTGCACGATCGCGGCGTTTCGCGAGCGCGGAGTACGCAGCTCGAACCGCTTGAGTGGCTCGAAACGCTCGTCGATCGCCTGAAGGCGCGGGGAATTTGGGAATCTGTCCGGGTTGGGCACGTATCCACGCTTCCAGGGTCTGCTGTGGGAGGGGTTGAGACATGCACTGTACCCCTATGGGGACTTTCAGGAAGGGGATGCGAAAGGCGCCGGCCCCCACAGGGTGCCGGCGCCTTCCGTCGCTCAGCGACGCGACTACGCCGCGGCCGCGAACACCACCCGCGGCCGCACCTGGAGCACCCCGTCGACGGCGTCGACCACGACGCTCCCGCCGTCCGCGACGCTCCCCGCCACCATCAGCTCGGCGATCCGGTCGTCCACCTCGCGCTGGATGACGCGGCGCAGCGGGCGGGCGCCATACTCGGGCTCGTAGCCGGCCTCGGCGATCCACGTCACGGCGGCCTCCGTCACCTCGAATCCGATGGACCGGTGCGCCAGCCGGGCCGCCGTCGCCTGCAGCAGCAGGCGGACGATGTCGCGGAGCTGCTCGGCGTCCAGCTTGCGGAACAGCACGATCTCGTCGATGCGGTTCAGGAACTCGGGACGCATGGCCTCCCGGAGCTTGCCCATCACCCGGTCGCGGATGTCCTTGTCCGAGGCGAACCCGCCGGAGCCGACCGGCACGAAGCCGAGGGCGCCGCTGCGGGAGGCCAGGAACTCCGAGCCGAGGTTGGAGGTCATGATGACGACCGTGTTGCGGAAGTCGACCGTGCGGCCCTGGCCGTCCGTCAGCCTGCCGTCGTCCAGCACCTGCAGCAGCAGGTTGAACACGTCCGGGTGCGCCTTCTCGATCTCGTCGAACAGCACCACCGAGTACGGGTTGCGGCGCACGCGCTCGGTGAGCTGGCCGGCCTCGTCGTAGCCGACGTATCCGGGAGGGGCGCCGACCAGGCGGGCGACGGTGTGGCGCTCGCCGAACTCGCTCATGTCGAACCGGATCATCGCCTTGTCGTCGCCGAACAGCGACTCCGCCAGCGACTTGGCCAGCTCGGTCTTGCCGACGCCGGTCGGGCCGAGGAACAGGAACGAGCCGACAGGGCGGCGCTCGTCGCCGAGGCCGGTGCGGTTGCGGCGCACGGCCTTCGCGACGGCCGTCACGGCGTCGTCCTGGCCGATGACGCGGGCGTGCAGCTCCGACTCCAGCGCGGCGAGGCGCTCGCGGTCGGCGTCGCCGATGCGGGACACCGGGATGCCGGTCGCCCGGGAGACGATGGCCGCGATCTCGGGCTCGTCCACGACCGCCTCCGCGGCGTGGCGCGGGGCGTTGCCGAGCTCGTCGATCCCGTGCTGCACGGCCTCCATCTCGTCACGCAGGCGGGACGCCTCCTCGTAGTGCTCGGCGGCGACGGCGGAGTTCTTCTCGGACTCCAGGGTCGCCAGGCGCTGCATCAGCGCGGACGCGTCGACCCGCTTGCCGAGCGACAGCCGCAGCCGGGCGCCGGCCTGGTCGATCAGGTCGATCGCCTTGTCCGGCAGGAATCGGTCGGAGATGTAGCGGTTGGACAGCTCCACGGCCGCGCGGATCGCCTCCGGCGTGTACGTGACGGCGTGGTGCTCCTCGTAGGCGGAACGCAGGCCGTCCAGGATGAGCACGGCGTCCTCGACGCTCGGCTCGCCGACCATCACCGGCTGGAAGCGGCGCTCCAGCGCCGGGTCCTTCTCGATGCGGCGGTACTCCTTGAGAGTGGTGGCCCCCACCAGGTGGAGGTCGCCGCGCGACAGACGGGGCTTGAGGATGTTGCCCGCGTCCATACCGCCGGACTCGCCGGACCCTCCGGCGCCGACCACGGTGTGCAGCTCGTCCACGAACACGATCAGCTCGTCCTTGTCCGCGCTGATCTCGTCCATGAGCTTCGTGAGCCGCTCCTCGAAGTCGCCGCGGTAGCGGGTCCCTGCGACCATCCCGGCGAGGTCGAGCGCGACCACCCTCTTCTCGAGCAGCTGCTCGGGGACGTCGCCCGCCACGATCGCGCGGGCCAGGCCCTCCACGATCGCGGTCTTGCCGACGCCGGCCTCGCCGACCAGGACGGGGTTGTTCTTGGTCCGGCGGGAGAGGATCTCGACGGTCTGCTCGATCTCGTCGAGCCGGCCGATCACCGGGTCCAGCTTGCCGTCGCGCGCGAGCGCGGTCAGGTCGGTGCCGAACTGGTCGAGCATCGGGGTCTCGGAGTCGCCGGCCGCCTCAGGGGCCTCCTGGGCTCCTGCGCCGACCGTGGCGGACTGCCGCATGGCGTTGGTGAGGGAGTCCGGGGTGACGCCCGCGGCCTGGAGGACCTGCCCGGCGGGCGCGTCCTGACCGATCACGAGCGCGAAGAAGAGGTGCTCGGGATCGATGTAGGTCGCACCGGAGGCGCGGGCCACCTGGTAGGCGTGGAACAGCACGCGCTGGGCGGACGCGGTGATCGAGGCGCCGTCGGCGTCGATCGGCTCGCCGGACGCGGGGAGGCGCTGCTCGGCGGCGTCGGCGACCGCGGACGGGTCGACGCCGATGCGGCGCATGGCGTCGGACGCGGGCTCCTGGCCGGCCATCACGCGGAGGATGTGCAGGGCGTCGAGCTCGCGGTGGCCGTGCTCGAGGGCGTAACGGCCCGCCTCGGCGAGGAGTTCCTGCGTGCGCCGGCTGAGGAACCGGCTGATGTCGATGGAGCGCGCGGCACGGGCGCGCTCGCCCGCGAGGTAGCGCGAGAGGAACTCGTCGAACGAGTTCTCGCTGCCGCTCTCAGGGGTGAAGTTCTCGGGCACCTGATCTCCTGTTTTCCTAAAGTTGAGTTGGTTGCACTCAAGTTCAACGTTCAGGGGGAGCCATTATTCCGGGAGGCGAGGACGAATTCGTCCCCGGCGACGTGTACCGTCGCCCGCATGGGGAAGCATGGCGTCTCGAACAGTTCCGATCCGGCCGTCGTGGTGATCGGCGACGGCGTCGCGGGCGCGGCCACCGCCTTCGCGCTCGCGCGGCGCGGCGCCGCGGTCACGATCGTGGACGCCGGCCTCCCCGGCCGTGCGACCGACGCGGGCGCGGGCATCGTGCAGCCGTGGAGCAGCAGCGCGGGCGGCGACTACTACGAGCTCTACGCGGCAGGGGCCGACTTCTACCCGGAGCTGATCGACCGGCTCGCCGAGGCGGGCGTGCACGACATCGGCTACCGGCGCTCCGGCGCGCTCGTCGTCAACCGGGATGCGGCCGTCGTCGACGAGGTGGAGGCCCGGGTCCGCGGACGCGCCGCCGCGTCCCGCACCGCCGGCGAGGTGCGCAGGGTGGACGCGGACCAGGCGTGCGAGCTGTTCCCGCCACTGGCCGACGGCCTCCACGCCCTCCACATCGCCGGCGGCGCCCGGGTGGACGGGAGCGCGCTGCGCACCGGCCTGCTCGCCGCGGCGACCGCCCTCGGCGCGACGCACCTGGATGCCACCGCCGCGCTCGACGCCGACCGGGTCGTGACCGTCGACGGCGAGACCGTCCCCGCCGACGCAGTCGTGGTCGCCGCGGGCGCCTGGACCGACGGGGTGCTCCACCCGCTCGGCGTCCGCGTGCCCGTCGAGCCGCAGCGCGGACAGCTCGTGCACCTGCGGGTCGACGCCGACACCCGCGAGTGGCCGTCCGTGCACCCGGTCGCTGCGCACTACCTGGTGCCGTTCGACGCCGGGCGGATCATCGTGGGCGCGACCAGGGAGGCCGGCTCCGGGTTCGACGCGCGGGTGACGGCGGCGGGCGTGCGGCAGGTGCTGGACGACGCGCTCGCCATCGCGCCCGGCCTGGCCGACGCGACGGTGATCGAGACGCGGGTCGGACTGCGCCCTGTCGCCGAGAGCGGCCTCCCGACCGCCGGCCCGGTGGACGACCGGCCCGGCCTCTTCGTCAACACCGGGTTCGGCGCCGGCGGCCTCACGATGGGCCCGCTGATCGGCGACCTGCTCGCGGAGCGCATCCTCGCATCGCTCGCCTGACCGGCACTTCACCGGGTATCCTTCCGGCGTTCACCACCGTCTTGGACTTTTCTTGGGAGGACTGGGATTGACTGGGGACGGACGCTGATTCGAAAGGACGGTGCCGACCTGTCTGTCACGATGCTGCGGCCGGCCCCGACCAGGAGTGCCGCCCCGCTCACCCGCCCCGCGGTGCTCGCCGCGCTGTTCGGCGTGCTCGCGACCCTGCTCTCCGCCGTCGGCTCCGGCATCCCGTCGCTGTGGGGCGACGAGGCCACCAGCATCATGTCCGCGCAGCGCCCGCTGCCCTCGCTGTTCCGGATGCTCGGGAACGTCGACGCCGTGCACGGCACCTACTATCTCGGCCTGCACTTCTGGGGCGACCTGGTCGGGTTCTCCCCGTTCGCCGTGCGG
Organism: Leifsonia sp. NPDC056824; assembly: GCF_042789575.1. Lineage (NCBI taxonomy): Bacteria > Bacillati > Actinomycetota > Actinomycetes > Micrococcales > Microbacteriaceae > Leifsonia > Leifsonia sp. NPDC056824. The sequence continues at coordinate 318,132 of NZ_JBHUAV010000004.1, forward strand.
CTGCCGAGCGCGATCGTGGTGGGGCTCGCCACCGCGGCCGTCGTGCTGCTGGCGGCGCGCCTGCGGAACGCGCGCACGGCGGTCATCGCCGGATTGGTCTGCGCGATCCTCCCCCGCGTCACCTACATGGGCGAGGAGGCGCGCTCGTTCGCGTTCTCGGCGGCGGTCGTCGCCTGGCTGACCGTGCTGCTGGTCGCCGCGCTCGACCGCGAGCGCCCGCGGGCCGTGTGGTTCGTCGGTTACGGCCTGCTGCTCGCGGTCGGGACGTACGTCTTCCTCTACACGATCCTGTTCGTGGTGGTCCACGGCGTGATCGTCGCCGTGTGCCGCCCGCCGCGCCGCACCGTCCGCGGCCTGCTGATCGCGGTCGGCGGGGCGGTGCTGGCCGCCGCTCCCGTGCTGGTCTTCGCGATCGGCCAGCACAACCAGATCTCCTACCTCGGCGCTGTGCCGCAGCTCGCGCCGCAGACCCTGTTCAGCGGGCTGTGGTTCGGCGACTCCTGGCCGCTCGCGATCGTGGCCTGGGCGCTCATCGTCCTGGCCGTGGCGGTCGCGATCCGGCAGCGGGTGGTGGCGGCGCACGCCCGCGGGGAGCGTTTCCTCGCCCGCACGGAGTCGCGCCTCCCGTCCCTCGTCGGCGTCGCCCTGGTCTGGCTGCTCTTGCCGCCCGTCATCCTGATCGCTGTGCAGTCGGTCGTGCCCGACTTCACTGCCCGGTACGTGTCGTTCTGCGCCCCGGCGGCTGCGCTGCTGATCGCGTGCGGTGTGGACGACATCCTCGGCTGGCGGCGCTGGGCGGGAGCGGTCGCCGGCGTGCTCGTGCTCGCGCTGTGCGTCCCCGTCTATGTGGCCGAGCGCACGCCATACGCGAAGAACCAGAGCGACTGGGCGGAGGTCTCGGCCGCGGTCGGAGCGCACGCCCGTCCCGGCGACGCGGTCGTGTTCGACGAGTCGGCCAAGCCGTCCAAGCGCCCCCGGCTCGCCGAGCACACCTACCCCGCGGGCTTCGCGGACACGACGGACGTGGCCCTCGACCTCCCGGCCGCCACGACCAGCTCGTGGCACGACAGCGCGTACAGTGTGCGCCAGGCCGCCGCGCGCGGCCGGTTCGACGGCGTCGACCGGGTCTGGCTGATCGAGTACGCCCCCACCCCCGGCTCCGTCGACGACTACGGCGTCGCGGACCTCACCACTCTCGGCTTCCACGAGACCACCACGCGGATCGCGACGCATCGCGAGCTGATCTCGCTGTACGAAAGGACCCCATGATCCCCCACGCACTGGCCGCCGCCGGCGCCCTCGTCCATACCGGCCTCCTCGACCCGCAGGGTCTCATCCAGGCCGCTGGTCCCTGGGCACTGGTCGGCATCTGCGCGATCGTCTTCGCCGAGACCGGCCTCCTGCTCGGCTTCTTCCTGCCGGGCGACACTCTGCTGTTCTTCGCGGGCGTGCTCACGCTCACCGGCCACATCTCGCAGCCGCTCTGGGTGGTGATCGTCGCCGTCGCCGTCGCCGCGATCGCCGGCGGGGAGGTCGGCTACCTGATCGGCCGGAAGTCCGGCCCCGCGGTGTTCGACCGGCGCGAGTCCGGCGTCTTCAGCCGGGCGAGCGTCCTGCGCACGCAGGCGTTCTTCGACAAGTACGGCAGCGGCGCCGTCGTGGTCGCCCGCTTCGTCCCGGTGGTCCGCACCTTCGCGCCCGTCGCCGCGGGCGTCGGCCGGATGCGGCACGGCGTGTTCAGCCTCTTCAACGTGATCGGCGCCGCGGTCTGGGCCGCCGGGGTCACGCTCATCGGGTTCGGCCTCGGCCACATCCCCGGCGTCGCGGACTTCGTGTCGAAGTACCTGGACTTCGTGCTCATCGGGATCGTCGTGCTCTCGGTCGGGCCGGTGCTGGTGCGCGCGATCGCGCTGCGGCGGCGGAAGTCGCGCGTCGAGTCGTAAGGCGCCCGTCCGCCGTCGGCGGCCGCCGCTAGCGTAGGGGCATGGTCGTCACCCTGGACCGCGACGAAGCGCGCCGGATCGCCGTGCGCGCGCAGCGCCTGGACGCCGACAGTGCCGCCGCCGACAGTGCCGCCGCCGACCGGGTGTCCGGGCTCGTGTCCCTCGCGGAGAGCCTGACCTTCCTCCAGCTCGACCCCACCGCCGTCATCGCCCCGAGCGCCGACCTCATCGCCTACACCCGCCTCGGCGCGGCCTACCGGCCCGAGACCCTGGTGGCGGCGCTGGAGACCGACCGGCTGCTCTACGAGGTCAAGGCGATGGACGATCCCGTCACACCGCCGTTCGCGATGGTCCGGCCGGTGTCCGACCTCGGCCTCCACCTCGACCGGATGTCGCGCTGGCCGTCGGAGAGGCTGCCGCGCGCCCAGCAGTGGCTGGAGGCCAACGACGCGTTCCGCCGCGACGTGCTCGCGCTGCTGCGCGACCACGGGCCGACGCTGTCCAAGGACATCCCGGACACCGCCGCCGTGCCGTGGGAGTCGACCGGCTGGACGCACAACCAGAACGTCACCCGCCTGCTCGAACTGCTGCAGGGCCGCGGGGAGCTCGCCGTTGCCGGCCGCATCGGCCGCCAGCGCACCTGGGACCTCGGCGAGCGCGTCTACCCGGCCGGCATCGAGGTGGTGCCGGAGGCGGAGGCCGCCCCGCTACGCGACGAGCGCAGGTTGCGTTCGCTCGGCATCGCCCGCCGCGCCCTGGTCGGCGAGGCGGGCGAGCCGGCGACCGTCGACGGCAGCGCCCTGGAGTGGCGGGTGGACCCGGCCGCCGTCGGCCTCCCGTTCGCCGGCCGCACCGCCCTGCTGTCCCCGTTCGACCGGCTGGTGCACGACCGGGTGCGCACGAAGGAGGTGTTCGGGTTCGACTACCTGCTGGAGATGTACAAGCCCGCCGCCAAGCGCCGCTGGGGCTACTTCGCGCTGCCGATCCTGCACGGCGACCGGCTGGTCGGCAAGCTCGACGCCGCCGCCGACCGCAAGGCGGGCGTGCTGCGCGTGGCCGCGATCCACGAGGACGAGCCGTTCACCCCGGAGCTCCGGGACGAGGTGCGCGCCGAGATCGACGCCCTCGCGAGCTGGCTGAACCTCGCCCCCGAGCACGCGCCCGAAGCTCGGTCGCCGAGGGGCACGTAAGCGCCCCTAAAACCGCGATTTAGGGGCGTTTACGTGCCCCTCGGCGACGGTTACGCAGCGGACTCGCTGGCGGTACTGGGCACGCAGTCGTTCGCCGGGTAGCCTGTGCGCCGTGGATGTCATCGGCTGGCTGTTGGACGGCGACCCTTCGATCCGCTGGCAGGTGCGTCGCGACCTCCTGCACGAGCCGGACGACGCCGTCGCCGCGGAGCGCGCGAACGTGGAGACCGAGGGCTGGGGCGCCGCCCTGCTCGACCGGCAGCGCGAGGACGGCAGCTGGGGCGAGGGCGTCTGGACGCAGCGCGACCGGGTGGGCGTGGACGACGCGATGCTCATGCTTGCCGTGCTGGGCGCTCCCGCGGACGGCGAGCGGACGCGGCTGGCCGTCGACCGGGTTGCGCGCCAGGTCGACTGGGGCGAGGAGTGGTGGAATCACGCCTTCTTCGACGGCGAGGTGGAGGCGTGCATCAACGGCCGGGTGCTCGTCGCCGGTGCGCGGTTCGGGCACCCCAGCGAGCTGATCGTCGAGCGGCTGCTGAACGAGCAGCAGGACGACGGCGGCTGGAACTGCTACGCGGAGACCCGCCAGGACCCCGGGTCGTTCCACAGCACGATCTGCGCGCTGGAGGGCCTTACCGCGTACCGCGACGCGGGCGGCCCGACCGACGTGTCCGCAGCGATCGGGCGCGGCCACGGGTACCTGCTGGCGCGCGGCCTGATGCGGCGTCAGAGCGACGGCTCGATCATCAAGGACAGCTGGCTCCGGTTCTCGTTCCCGTACTACTGGTCGTTCGACCTCCTGCGCGGCCTCGACCACCTGCGGGCGGCCGGCGTCCCGGCGGACGAGCGGGTCGCCGAGGCCGTGGCCGTCGTCGCAGAACGCCGGCAGCCCGACGGCCGCTGGCTGCTCGACCACGAGCACTCCGGCCGCGCCCTCCTGGACATGGAGACGGTCGGCGAGCCCAGCCGCTGGAACACGCTGCGGGCTCTACGCGTGCTGGAGTGGGCCGGAGCGCAGCGGGACTAGTCCACGACCCGTCCCTCCGCCTCCAGCCCCTGGAACCATTTCGTCCGCGCCGCGACCGCGTGCGCGGCGGCGGGGAGGCCGCCGACGCGGAGCCGCACGCCGCGCCCCGCGAGCTCCTGGTCGAGGTTCTGGAGGGCGAGGATGACCGTGATCGAGATGTCTTGCAGCGCTGAGCAGTCCAGGGTGAGCTCGGTGACCTCGCCGGCAGTGCGCGCGGCGTCGGTCGCGTCGAGGATCGCCTGCTCGGTCGCCAGCACGTTCGCCGTGTAGAGCGGGCCGAGCAGACTGACGCCCATGCGGCCTCCCGCCGTCTCCTGCACCCGGACGCGCGGCTTGTTGAGCGCCGCCAGCACCAGCACGAGGGTGAAGAGCACCCCGACTGCCACTGCCGCCAGCAGGCCGGCGGTCAAGCCGATCACCGCGGTCGCCATCGAGATGGCGAAGTCGCGCCTGCTGATCCGCCAGAGCAGCACCAGATCCTTGACATCGATCAGCCCGAACACCGCGACGAACACCAGGGCGGCGAGCGTCGCCTGCGGCAGGAGGCTGATCACCGGCCCGAGGAACAGCCCGATCAGCAGCGCCAGCACGACCGTGACCAGCGCGGCGAGCTGCGAGCGCGCTCCCGCCGCCTTGTTCACCGCGCTCTGCGAGAACCCGCCAGCCGCCGGCAGCGTCTGGAACCAGCCGCCGACCAGGTTCGCCATCGCCGTCGCGAGCAGCTCGCGATTGCTGTCGATGCGCGGGTCGTCCAGTTCGCGGATGCCCCGCGCGACGGCCGCGGACTCCAGGAACGCCATCACTGCGATGGCCAGTGCGCCGGGGATGAGCTGGAAGACGTGGTCGAGGCTCGGCAGCGCCGGCAGCGGGAACGCCCGCGTCACCGGCGTGATGAGCGCGACGCCGGCGGAGCGGAGGCCGCCGAACGCGACCAGCACGATCCCGGCGGCCACCACGATGAGCGCTCCCGGCACCCGCGGGAGGAACCGCTTGAACAGGAACAGTGCCGCGATCGACAGCACCGACAGCACGGTCGTGACGGGGTTCGCGTGCGGGACGGCGGCGATCACCGCGTTGATGCTGTGGACGAAGCCGCCGCCGGTCGGCGCGTCCGTCTCCCCCAGCAGCTTCGGGAGCTGGCCGACCGCCACCGTCGCGCCGACGCCGATCTGGATGCCGAGCAGCGTCGGCTTGTTGATGATCTCGACCAGCGTGCCGAGCCGCAGCAGCCGCGCCAGCAGGAGGGCCACGCCGACGAGCAGGGTCAGCGTCACCAGGTCGCGCGGGATCGCGTGCGAGTTCGCGACGACGCCCGCCGACACGAACGTGGTGGCGGTGAGCGTCGCGATGGTGGAGGTCGTGGACACGCTCATGGCGCGCGAGCCGCCGAGGAACGCGTACACCGCCATCGGCACCGTGGCCGTGTAGAGGCCGGCCTCCACCGGCAGGTTGGCGATGGTCGAGTACGCCATCGCCTGCGGAACGACCACCGCGCCCGCGGACAGCCCGGCGAGGATGTCGCGGCCCAGCCACTCCCGGCGGTACCCCGCCAGGGTCGGCAGCAGCCACGACCGCCGGACGGCCGGGGGCGCGGTGCTCACGGTCGGCCCCCGCAGCCGTCAGTCCCTGGCCATCGCGGCGGCCAGGTGCGCCTCCACATCCACGTACGCGTCGTCGGCGATGTCGAAGACGACCTTGACGATCCCGCCGCCGCTGTACTCGAAGTGCGAGCCCTCGTACAGCTTCGACACCGCGTCGCCGGAGTCGTAGCCGATGCACAGCCCCTCGCCGCAGAGCGAGAAGTGGCCGAGGATCGTCCGGATCTCCTGCTCGGCGACATTCTCGTCGTCGATGTAGAGCGCCAGCGGGCCGATACTCTCCCGGTACTCGCCCATCCGCTCCTTCGTGAAGGAGACGCCGAAGATGTGCCTGCCTGGGCCGGGGACGGGTGCCGAGATGACGTTCTCCGGCGGGATGCCGAGGAAGTTGTAGACGTAGGTCAGCCTCCCGTCCTTCACGAACAGGCTGTGGCCGCCGAACCGCGAGCCGTGCGCGAAGATCACGCCCTCGGTGTCGGACGTGGTGTCGACCTCCGCGAGCACCTTGTACGAGACGCCGTGCGTGTTCGCCGCGGACCGCTCCGGGATCTCGGTCGTGCCGGGATAGTAGGTGTACTGCCCGCTCGGCGGTACCGGGACCTTGAACTCCATTGCGAGGAACGTCTCGTAGTCCTTCGGATTGCCGATCACCTGGAGGTCGTTGAGCGGCAGCACGTCATTGCGCTTCGCCTCCTCCAGCCACAGCGCCTTCAGCTCCTCCACCCTGTCCGGATGCTCCGCCGCGAGGTCGTGGGCCTCCGACCGGTCGACGTCGGTGTGGAAGAGCTGCCAGGTGTCGCTCGGGAAGTCACCGCGGCCGCTGACCGGCCCGTGCTCGGTGACCGCCTTCCAGCCGTCGTGCCACACCCCGCGGTTGCCGAACATCTCGAAGTACTGTGTGCGTTTCGTGGTCGCGCCGTCGGGGCCGGCGTCGAAGCTGTACGTCATCGGCACGCCGTCGAGCGGGCGCTGCTCGACGCCGTTGTAGGTCTCCGGCAGCTCCACCCCGCAGACGTCGAGGATGGTCGCGACGATGTCGGTCGAGTGGTGGTACTGGTTGCGCACCTCGCCGCGGGCCGCGATGCCCTTCGGCCAGGAGATCACCAGCGGATCGCACACGCCGCCCTGGTAGACGTAGCGCTTGAACATCCGGTACGGAGTGGAGAACGCGGCCGCCCAGCCCGTCGGGTAGTGGTTGTAGGTGTCGGGCGAGCCCAGCTTGTCGACCATCGTCAGGTTCTCCTGCAGATCGTCGGGGTAGCCGCCGAAGACCTTGCCCTCGTTGACCGACCCGTTCGGACTCCCCTCGCCCGAGGCGCCGTTGTCGGCGCAGTAGATGATGAGCGTGTTGTCGAGCTGCCCGGACTCCTCCAGGTAGTCGATGATGCGGCCGACCTGGGCGTCGGTGTACTCGGAGAACCCGGCGTACACCTCGGCCAGTCGGCAGAACAGCGCACGCTCCTCCGCGCTCAGATCGGCCCAGGGACGCACCTCGTCGGTCTCCGAGAAGGTCCCGGGCGGCATCGGGTTCAGCTCGGTGAGCTCGGTGCCCTCGGGCAGGAGGCCGCGCTCGATCATCCGCGGCAGCACCCACTCCCGGTACGCCTCGTAGCCGTCGTCGAAGACGCCCTTGTACTTGTCGATGTACTCCTGCGGCGCGTGGTGCGGGGCGTGGTTGGCGGCGGGGCAGAACCACAGGTACCAGGGCTTGTCCGGCTCGGTCTGCTTGACGTCGCGCAGCATCCGCAGCGCCTGGTCGGCGAGGTCCTTGGACAGGTGGTAACCCTGCTCCGGGAGGTAGGGCTGGTCGATGTAGTGGTTGTCCTCCGCCAGCGACGGGTACCAGTTGTTGGTCTCGCCGCCGATGAAGCCGTAGAACCGGTCGAAGCCCTGCGCCAGCGGCCAGTTCTTCTTGCTGGCGCCCGCCGTCCACTCGTCGATCGGGACGTTGTGGTTCTTGCCCACCCAGAAGGTCGCCCAGCCCGCGTCCCGCAGCAGGTTCGCCATGGTCGCGTTGGAGGCCGGGATGTGCGAGTTGTAGCCGGGGAACCCGGTGGACGACTCGGAGATGGTCGCGAACCCGTTCGAGTGGTGGTTGCGCCCGGTGAGCAAGGTGGACCGCGTCGGGGAGCACAGGGCTGTGGTGTGCCACTGCGTGTAGGTCAGACCGCTCTGCGCAAGCCGCTCCATCGTCGGCATCTGGATGCGGCCGCCGTAGGTCGACCATGCCGCCTGCCCGGTGTCGTCGTAGAGCACCAGCAGCACGTTCGGCGACCCCTCCCGCGCCTTCGGCGGCAGGAACGCGTCCCAATCGGACACCGAATCCCGCACATCGAGTTCGATCTTTCCCCGGAAATCTCTGGTCACAGCGTGTACCCCCTCGATTCACGGGTCACGCTAGGCGAGGCGGCCAGTGGCGTCTAGACGGGTGTCGCGGCGCGGTCCTTATTTACACTTAGCGGCCTAAGTGTAAATAACGGCCTACCTTATTTTCACCTCCTCACCACCCCAAGGACCTCTAGACGCATCTCCCCCCGCGGCGTTACTCTCAGCGCACATCCAGGCTCGGCCCGAGCCCCGGGGGAAAGGTAAAACGACATGGATTTCTGGAACAACTTCTGGAACATCATCTGGCTGTTCTTCTGGAGCTTCGCTTTCATCGCGTACCTGTTCGCACTGTTCGCGATCATCAGCGACCTGTTCCGCGACCACAAGCTCAACGGCTGGTGGAAGGCGGTCTGGATCATCTTCCTGATCTTCGTGCCCTTCCTCACCGCGCTCGTCTACCTCATCGCCCGCGGGCCGGGGATGGCGGAGCGCAGCCAGAAGGAGGCGCGCCAGGTCCAGCAGAGCACCGACGCCTACATCCGCCAGGTGGCGACGTCCAGCCCGGCCGACGAGATCGCGAAGGCGAAGGCCCTCCTCGACGCCGGCACCATCACGCCGGAGGAGTTCGCGCACCTGAAGAGCGTCGCCCTCGGCCACCAGGCCGCGTCCGGAGCGCACGCAGCGCCAGCGGCCCCCGCCGCCCCGTCCGCGCCGACCCCGCCGCCGGCAGCGCCCACGGCGTGACCGAACGGGATCGGTGACCGACGTGACCGACCCGACCGCGACGGCGCCGGAGTCCTCCAGGGCTCCGGCGCCGTCGCGCACCCGCATCCGGCCGCTCGCCGGCCTGACCGCGAAGAACGCGGTCCGCGAGGTGCTCGGCGGGGTCACGCTGCTGGCCATCGCCATCCCGCTCAACATCGGCTACGCGCAGATCGCCGGCCTCCCCGCCACTGCAGGGCTGTACGCGCTGGTCATTCCCGCCGTCGTCTACGCGCTCACCGTCTCGTCGCGGCAGCTCGTCGCGTCGCCGGACGCCGCGGCCGCCGCACTCGTGGCCTCCTCGCTCGGCGGCCTCGCGGTCGCTGGTCATCAGGACTACATAACCTTGGCCCTCGCGCAGGCCCTGATCAGCGGCGTGCTCTTCCTGCTGTGCTCGTTCTTCAAGCTTGGCTTCCTCGCCAACTTCCTCTCCAAGCCAATCCTGGTCGGCTTCGTCGGCGGCCTCGCTCTCGACATCCTGGTGTCGCAGATCGCCAAGATGCTGGGCGTCAAGATCAACTCCGGCGGGGAGTTCCTGGAGAAGGTCGGCGGGCTCATCACCGGGCTGCCGACGCTCAACGTCTGGTCGCTGCTCATCTCGCTCGGCGCCCTCGTCGTCCTGCTGGTCGGCCGCCGGCTCGCCGGTTCCATGCCGTGGGCGCTCCTGGTCCTCATCGTCGCGACCGTCGTGGTCGTGTTCTCCGGCGCGGAGCGGGCAGGCGTCGCCGTTCTCGGCCACGTCGATGCCGGCCCTCCGACACTCACCTGGCCGATCATCGTGTGGGGGCAGTGGCTCGCGCTCATCCCTTCGGCTATCGCCCTGACCGTGGTCGCGATGGGCGAGGGACTGCTCGTCTCCCGTTCCTACGGCGAGAAGCGCGGCTACCCGACCCGCCCCGACCGCGACCTGTTCGCGTTCGGGCTCGCCAACATCGGGGCGGGCGTCAGCGGCGGCTTCGCGGTCGGGTCGTCGACCTCCCGCACCGCCGCGATGGACCAGTCCGGGTCGCGCACGCAGCTGCCCTCCCTGATCACGGCCCTCGGCACCCTGCTGCTCCTGATCTTCGGGACCGCCCTGCTGGCGGACATTCCCTCCCCCGCCATCGGCACCATCGTCGCCGTCGCGGTCGTCCCGCTGCTCGGCATCCCCGACTTCATCCGGCTCTGGCGGCTCGACCGGTTCGAGTTCGCGATCGGCGCCGCGTGCTTCCTCGGCGCCCTGATCATCGGGCCGATCGCCGGCATCGTGATCGCGTTCGTGCTCGCGGTCATCAACGTCACGCGCCGGGCGGCCAACCCGCCGATCGACACTCTCGCCGCCGACGGGGACCCGGAGCACTCCCTCCTGGAGGCCGCTCCCGCCGGGGAGCCGACCGTCCCGGGCGTCGTGGTCGTCCGGCTCGCCGCGCCGCTGTTCTTCGCGAACTCGACCTCCTTCGAGAAGGCGGTGAAGCGCGCCGTCGGCGACACCGGCGCCACCCACGTCGTGCTCGACATGGAGGCCGTCACCGACGTCGACGTGACCGGCGCCGAATCGTGGGAGGCCGTGCAGACCTTCCTGGCCGCGCACGAGGGCGACCTCGCCCTCAGCCGGGTGCGCCCCGGCATCCGCGACCGCCTCCAGCACCTCGAGCTCCTCGACGGGGTGCGCTTCTTCGACACCAACCGGGAGGCCATCATGGCGCTCCAGACACCGATCGCAGGAACCGATCATGGCCGCCGTTAGCGGGATCTGGCCGTTCCGCCGGCGCACCCGCGCGCCCGAGCCCCCGCCGCCGGCCGGGCCGGACCCCGACCAGGAGGCCACCGCGGCGAACGGCCGCAGCGTCCGCATCCTCCTCGCCCTGGCAGCCGGCGTCGTCATCCTGATCGGGTTGCACGCGATCTCCGGCATCCTCGCCCCGACCCTGCTGGCGCTGGTGCTCGTCATCTGCGTGCAGCCGGTGCGGGTGTGGCTGGAGCGGCACGGCACGCCGAGCGGCGTCGCGACCGGCGCCGTCGCGCTGACGACCTTCGCGCTGCTGGCCGGCTTCGCCGCCCTCCTGATCATCGCGATGGCGCAGTTCGTCGCGATGCTGCCGCAGTACAAGGAGCAGTTCCAGCAGATCGGCCAGCAGTTCGCGAGCTGGCTGACGAGCATCGGCATCAGCCCGCAGGACCTCAAGGTCGTGACGCAGGGCTTCGACCCGACCAAGCTGCTGAACTTCTTCAGCGGCGTGCTCGGCGGCGCCTTCGGCCTCATCACCTTCGGCGTGATCGTGCTGACCATGCTCATCCTCATGCCCGCCGATGCCGCCTACACGCCGACGCTGCTGCGCCAGCTGAAGCCGACCAAACCCAACCTGGTCTACGCGCTCACGGGCTTCGCCCACAGCGTCCGGCGGTACATGGTCGTCACCACGGTGCTCGGTGTCGTGCAGGGCGTCATCAACGGCGTCGCGCTGTTCATCCTCGGCGTGCCCGCGGCGCTGCTCTGGGCGATCCTGTCGTTCCTGTGCAGCTTCATCCCCAACGTCGGCTACTTCCTGGCACTGGTGCCACCCCTGGTGTTCGGCTACCTGATCGGAGGCTGGGGCACTGTCATCGCGATCATCGTCATCTACGGGGTCGTCAACGCGGTCGTGCAGTCGGTCGTGCAGCCGAAGGTCGTCGGCAACGCTGTGGCGCTCAGCCAGACGCTCACCTTTTTCTCCGTGCTGCTCTGGGCGATCGTGCTCGGCGCGATCGGCGCCATCCTCGCCATCCCGCTGACGCTGCTGGCCCGGGCCATCCTGGTGGACTCCGACCCGCGGGCCCGGATCTGGCGCGCCTTCATCGGCGACCTCCGGGAGACGAAGGACCTGATGAAGGTGGAGTCCGACGCGGCGAAGGCCGAACGCAAGTCGGCGAAGGACGCGAAGCACACCCCCGCGATCGACGAGCGGAAAGAGGACCCCGAAACGTGAGTAATTGCGGAATTCGCACCGGCGATTTCCGCAACGACTCACGTCTCGCGGGTCCAGCTGCGGCCGATCAGTGCTGCAGCGTCGTCTTCAGCGCGATCACGACGAAGCCGAAGAGGCCCGTCACCAGGGCGCCGGTCAGGCACACCAGCACCGACCTGCCGCGGATCAGGAACACCAGGTATCCCAGCAGCGCCAGCAGGAGCACGGTCAGCCAGAGCGACACGAACACACCGACCTCGGCGGGGAGGATGCCGAGCGCCGCCAGCAGCAGCGGGATGCTGGGGACGACGGCCGCCTCCAGCATGCCGCTCGACTCGAACAGGGCGTGCCGGAGCGAGTCGACGATGCGACCGCGGACGCTGTCGTCGTCGGCGTGGAAGCCGAGGGCTGTTGAGTAGACGTGGGCCAGCCAGAACACCACGATGCTCACCAGGGTGAAGACCAGGACGTGGAGTGCGTCCGCCTGGTCCGTCGCGCCGCCCGAGCTCGCGGCGACCACGCTCGCGTAGACGATGGTGCCGTAGATGCCCGCCGGCGTGCCCCAGTGCCGCCACAGTGCCCGCTGGACCCGGACGCCGCCGTCGGAGGCCTCCGCCCCGGCGTCGTTGAGGTCCATCGAGTCCATGAGGACATCATGGTCCGCCGCGAGTCGCAGCGTCAGTCCCGTCGCGGAGCACTCACTCCTTCTCCGGGAACCGCGCCTCCGTCCCGAGCCCGCCCTGCGCCGCCGCCGACCCCGAGAGGCCTCCCCCGCGCCCGCGCAGCAGGAACGCCGCGCCGACCGCGATCACCGCGCCCGCCACCGGGCCGACGATGTACACCCAGTACGCGTCCCAGTGCCCGCTCACCAGGTCGGGACCGAAGGTGCGGGCCGGGTTCATCGAGGCGCCGGAGATCGGGCTGCCCCACAGCCCGGCCAGCGCGATGTAGGCGCCGACGCCGAACGCGCCGATGATGCCGAGGTTCTGGGCTCCGGAGGCCGTGCCCAGGATGACGCTCACCAGGCCGAAGGTCAGCACGGTCTCCATCAGCAGCGCGTCCCACGAGCTGAAGCCGGACGCCGGGTAGTTCGAGCCGTAGCGCGCCGACACATGGGTGACGCCCTCCAGGAACCACGCGGCGAGGGAGGCCCCACCCAGCTGCACGAGGATGTAGCCGGGCACGCGCGACCACGGGAAGTCCCCGCGCAGCGCGAACGCCACGCTGACCGCCGGGTTGAGGTGGGCGCCGGAGACTTTGCCCATGAACAGGATGATCGCGAACACCATCAGCGCCGGCGCGGTCACCGCCGCCGTGCGCGAGATCGTGTTCGGGAACGCCTGGCCCATCATCCCGCCGCCGGCGGCCACCAGCACCAGGAAGAAGGTGCCGAGCAGCTCGGAGAACAGCCGTCGCCACTCCTGCGACGTGTCGTGGAAGTCCTCGATGGACTGCTCGATCGACGTCGGCACATGCATCAGCCGACCGTGGACGACGTCGTTCATGATCCCGCGCGCCTCCGCGGCGTCCCTGCGGGTCTGCTCCTGGCTCATGCTGCCTCCTCGGCTATCCGACTCCCACCGCGCTCGGCTCCACCGACAGGTCGCTGCCGCCCTCGACGGTGATGCGCCGACCGATCCGGACCAGCTGCGGCTCGTCCGAGAACGCCCCCGCGAACAGCGCCTCGCCCTTGCGGAACGTCGGCGACTGCTCCAGCAGATGCTGCGGCACGAACCCGAACACGTCGCCGATCTCGTCCAGGTCGCGCGGCGAGTTCATCCGCATCAGGCCGAGGTTGTCGCACTGCGACAGCACGTTCGGGTGGATCTTGGTGGGCCGCTGCGTGGAGAGGAACAGCCAGAGCCCGAACTTGCGGCCCTCCGCGGCGATCTGGATGAGCTGCTCGGTGAGCTGCGCCTCCACGCTGTTCCGCGGCGTCGGCGGGCAGAAGTTGTGCGCCTCGTCCAGCACGATCAGCAGCGGGTCGCGGTCCATCCGCTTCTCCCAGAGGTGCTCCAGCACGCACAGCGCCGCCGCCTGGGGCTCGGCCAGGTGCGCGAAACCCCCGACGTCGAGCACGGTGACGCGGGGCCGCTCGTCGATGGTGTCGACGACCGAGGAACGACCGAACGACCAGAGCGGCCAGTCCAGGATCTGGAGGTTGTCGATCCGCATCCCGAGCCGCTGGCGCGCCGGGTCGTCCGAGGAGGCGAGCATCTCCAGGAAGCGCTGCTTGTCGAAGTGCTGCCCCGGCGACTTGTCGAGGTGCAGGAGGGCGTTGTACTCCTCCTCGTCGGCGATCGGGTCGAGCCTGCCGACCGCGGCCTGCGACCGCACCCGGAGGTCGACGTAGCGGGCGTGCAGCTGCGGCTCGGCGCGGGTGCTGGAGTGGAAGACGCGGATGTCGAAGGCCGCGAACCGTTCGCGCTCCTCGGCCGACGCGTCCTCCCGGGTCTGCGACACCCGCACGAAGTCGGCGTTCGGGTCGAGCACCGCCATCGGCAGCTCGGTCTGCAGCAGCAGTTGCTCCAGCACGACGCCGAGCGCGTAGGTCTTGCCCGACCCGCTCTGCCCGCACCAGAACGTGTGGCGATTGAAGCGCGAGCCGTCGATGACGGCGGGACGCTCGGGGGCGTCGACGGTGGTGCCGATGGTGAGCGGGATCATCGTGCCGCCTTCCGGTTGGTGGCGCTCAGGGCGGTCAGGGCGGCGTCCAGCGTGATCGCCGCCCGGATGAGCGCGAGGTGGGTGAAGGCCTGCGGGAAGTTGCCGAGCTGGAGGCCGGCCGGGTCGATCTCCTCGGCGAACAGCCCGACGTGGTTGCCGTAGGTCAGCATCTTCTCGAAGGCGTACTGCGCCTCGTCCAGGCGGCCGGCGTCGGTCAGGGCGCAGACGTAGAAGAACGAGCACAGCGAGAAAGTGCCCTCCTCGCCGGGGAGGCCGTCCGGCGACGCCGACGGGTTGTACCGGTACACCAGGCTGTCGGTGACCAGCTCCTCCCCGATCGCGTCGAGCGTCGACAGCCACATCGGGTCCTTCGGCGAGATCATCCCGACCAGCGGCATCAGCAGTGTGATCGCGTCCACGACGTCGGTGCCGGGATGCTGCGTGAAAGCCTTGCGCTCCGGGTTCCAGCACCTCGTGAAGACCTGCTCGTAGATGGCGTCGCGGGTGGTGATCCAGCGCTCCAGCGGCGCCGGGCGGCTGCGCTCGCGGGCGATGGTGATGGCGCGGTCGAACGCCACCCAGCACATGATCCGGCCGTAGGTGAAGTCCTTGCGGCCTCCCCTGGTCTCCCAGACGCCCTCGTCCGGCTGATCCCAGTTGTCGGCCAGCCAGTCGAGGACGCCGACGAGCTTGACCCAGCCGGGATGCCCGATCGGGTGATGATCCTCGGCGATGGACAGCGCGTCCATCGCCTCGCCGTAGATGTCGAGCTGGAGCTGGTCGGCGGCGCCGTTGCCGATATGCACCGGCGTCGAGCCCGCGTAGCCCTCGAAGTGGTCGAGGGTGAGCTCCTCCAGGTCGGACGAGCCGTCGATCCGGTACATGATCTTGAGCGGGCCGGAGCTCTCGCCCACGGCCTCGGAGACCCGGTCGGCGGTCCACAGCGCGAACGAGATGGCCTCCTCCTCGTACCCGAGGGCGAGCAGCGAGTAGACCGAGAAGGAGGCGTCGCGGATCCAGGTGTAGCGGTAGTCCCAGTTGCGCACGCCGCCGAGTTGCTCGGGCAGAGCCGCGGTCGGGGCGGCCACCAGGGCGCCGCTCGGTGCGTACTGCAGCAGCTTCAGCACCATCGCCGAGCGTTCGACATCCTCCCGCCAGCGGCCGGAGTAGCCGCTGCGGTCGATCCAGTCGCGCCAGAAGGCGACCGTCTCCCGGAACAGCCGGTTGCCGCGGGCACGGCCGATGTCGCGGGGCTCGCCGCGCGGCTCGGTCTCGAAAGCGAAGATCCGGAGGTCGCTTGCGCCGAGCGTGAACTCCAGGTCGACGTCGCCGTCCTTGAGCGCGTCCGCCGGCACCCCGTGCAGGGCCGCGCTGGTCGTGTCGTCGGCGAACAGCACCCCGTTGTCGGAGGCCGTGGCCGTGTGCGCGCTGCGGCCGTAGTCGAACCGCGGCCGGCACTCCAGCCGGAAGGTCAGCTCGCCGCGCACCACCCGCACGGCGCGCACGATGATGCGCCGGGCCGTCGCGATCCGCGGCTCGTCGGCGACCGGCATGAAGTCGATGACCTCCCCGACGCCCGCCGAGGACATGAACCGGGTGATCAGCACGGCGGTCTGCGGGAAGTACATCTGCCGGATGCGCACGTCGTCGGCGAGGGCGTGGATGCGGAAGAAGCCGCCCTTCTCGCGGTCGAGCAGCGCCGCGAACATCGTCGGAGAGTCGAACCGGGGAGCGCAGAACCAGTCGATCGAGCCGCCGGTCGAGACCAGCGCCACGGTCTGCAGGTCGCCGATCAGACCGTGGTCCGCGATGTCGGGGAACGCCTCCATGCGGGTCTCCTCCCGTCGTGCCGCGCCGCCCGGCGCCGACGGCCGCATGCTAGCTCCGGGCGCGAGCGCGGCACCAGACCTGTCAGGAGCTGTCAGCGCGAGGGCGCCTCCTCCTCCGCATCCTCGCTCGCCTCGCCCTCCGGCTTCCCCAGCACGCTCGACGGCAGGTTGCGGGAGAAGAAAACCGCGCCGAGCGAGACCATCGCCAACGCAGCGAACGACAGCCGCAGGGCGTCGAGCTGCGACGTGCTGTAGATGGACGAGAGCTCGTTCGCCTGATCCTGCGAGAGGCCCGCGTCGGTCGCGATCTTCGGCACGTCGGCCACCGGCACGACCGCGACGCCGGCCTGCGTCTCCTGCGCGATCTGCTGCTGCACGGAGTCCGGGAGGGTGCTCGCCGCCACCCCACCGCTGAACAGCGTGGTGAGCGAAGCGATCATCACCGAGCCGATCAGCGCGGTCCCCAGCGACGAACCGAGGTTCTGGTACACCCCCTGCACGCCTCCGGCCTCGCTGAGCTCGTCGTCGCCCACCGCCGACATGGTCACGTTGCCGAGCTGGGACGCGAGCAGCCCGAGGGCCGCGCCGGCCAGGAACATCCCTGCACCGAAGATCCAGTTGTCGAGCGTCGAGTCCACCGAGCCGAGCAGCACGAGGCTCGACAGCACGAGTCCGTACTGGCCGATCCGGGCGATGAGCTTCGGCGACAGCCTCCGCGCGAGCACGGTCCCGAGGATGGAGAACAGCACGAGCGCGACCGACAGCGGGAAGATCCGCAGCCCGGTCGTCAGCGCGTCCAGCCCCAGCGAGAGTTGCAGGAAGATCGGCACGATGAAGAACAGGCCCGCGGTCACCGTGTACTGGATGCCGAGGCTCCCGACCCCCGCGCGGAGCTGCCGGAGTCGCAGGATGGCGGTGTTCAGCAGCGGAGGCCTCCCGAGCCGGATCAACCGGCGCTGGCGGAGGAAGAACAGCCAGAGCAGCACGGCGCCGATCCCGACGATGAACGGCACGGGCGAGATCCCGAGGAGCTTGATGTCCTGCTGGGTCGGCAGGATCCAGCCCCAGGTCTTCGTCTGCAGGAGGCCGTAGACGATGAGCACGAGGCCGGCGGCCGAGAGCAGCACAGAGAGGATGTCGATCCGGATGCGCAGGCGCGCACCGTTGTCGGCGACGACCTTGCGGAACAGCAGCACGATCGCCATGATGACGACCTCGCCCGCGAACACGTACCGCCAGCTCGCGTAGGTGGTGAGGAAGCCGCCGATCAGCGGCCCGACCGCGACGGCCACGCCGGACGCGGCGCCGATCGCGGCGAACGCCGTCACCCGCGCGTGCCCCGAGTAGTTGTCCGCGATGAGCGCGGCGATGGCCGGGATGACCAGCACGGCGCCCAGCCCCTCCACCACCGACCAGCCGAGGAACAGCACCACGATGTTCGGCGCGAGCGCGGTGGTGCCGGAGCCGACGGCGTACACGATCGAGCCGATGACGAGCGCCCGCCGGCGGCCCCAGACGTCGCCGAGCTTCGCGCCGAGCAGCATGAAGGCCGCCATCGTCAGCGTGTAGAAGGTGATGCACGCCTGCATGGCGGAGATGGTCGTGTGGAGGTCCTTGACGACGGTCGAGATGGAGACGTTCATCACGGTGCTGTCGAGCGTCATCACGAACTGCGCCGACGCCAGCACCGTCACCGCGCCCCACCGATTCGCCATGACCGCCACCTCCGGAAAATCTGCCCGATGGTAGCCCGCGGCCGCTGCGCCGCACCAGACCCGCGCTCAGCGCCGCAGCGCGCAGGCTCTCCACCGTGAACGGGAAACCGTCTACCCGCCCGCCGCGCACAGAGCTAGCATGAGCGCCACCCCAGGAGGTGCGTCATGACGACGATCGCGACCCCGCTCACCGAAACCGAGCTCTACGACGCCGGCCGCCAGGCCCGCTCACAGGTGCCGCGGTCCGCGCAGGCGGAGTACACACCGCCGCCCGGGCGCGACCCCCTCGGCATCCTGCACGAGCAGAACGAGTCGCGGCTCCCGAACCTCGTGCAGTTGCGCATGCAGCGGATGAGCACCGACCCGTTCGCCTTCTACCGGGGCACGGCTGCCCTCCAGGCCGCCGACATGCGCGGTGGGCCGACCTCCGGCGCCGAGGTCGTGATCTGCGGCGACGCGCACATCAGCAACTTCGGCATCTACCGTTCGCCGGAGCGCGCGATGGTGTTCGACATCAACGACTTCGACGAGGCGTCCGTCGGCCCGTGGGAGTGGGACGTGCGGCGGCTGCTGGCCAGCGTCGTCCTAGCCGGGCGCTCGCTCGGGATGGGCGGCTCCGACCTGCGCTCCGTCGTGATCTCGGCGGCGGCGATGTACCGCAACTCGCTGCGGAACGCCCTCACACAGACGCTCATCGGCCGGTACTTCCGGCCGACCAGCCTGGTGGACCGACAGATCCTCAGTCCGGACAGCGAGCGGATGATCAAGCGCACCCTCAAGGAGTCGGAGAAGCGCACGAGTGAGCGCGTCGCCCGGCGCTCCCTCGAGGAGGGCGGCGACGGGACCGTGCAGTTCGTCGAGAACCCGCCGGTGCTCACCCGGCTGGAGCCGGAGATCCGCACGCTCATCGAATCGGTCTTCAGCGCGTACCGCAAGACCGTCCCGACGAACCTCGCGCTGATGCTGTCGCAGTACACCGTGCTCGACGCCGCGCGTCGCGTGGTCGGCGTCGGCAGCGTCGGGACGCGCTGCTTCATCATCGCGCTCGGCGACCCGACCGGCGACGTCCTCATCCTCCAGCTCAAGGAGGCCAGCCGCTCCGTCGTCCAGCAGTACGGCGGGATCGCACCCGTCATCGGTTATCTCGACCCGGAGCTGGAGGCTCTGCACCAGGGGTATCGAGTCGTCGGCTGCCAGCGCATCCTGCAGGCGGTGTCCGACCCGTTCCTCGGCTACCTGAACGTGGAGGACTTCAGCTTCTACATGCGCATCTTCCGCAACCGGAACGCCTCGTTCGAGATCGCCGACATGAACCGCGCCCAGTTCGGCGACTACGCGCAGTCGTGCGCCGTCGTCCTGGGCCGCGCGCACGCCCGCTCGCCGAAGGCGCAGTTCGCGGCCGGGTACATGGGGACGGGGGGCACGTTCGTGCGGGCGGTGTCCGAGTGGGCGCACTCGTACGCGAACCAGTCCGAGGCGGACTACGCGACCTTCGTCGACGCAGTCCGCGCCGGCGACTTCAACTGAGCGGCGTTCACTCCTCGCCGAAGGGCACGTCGTTGTCACTTTCCACGCGCATAAGCGACAACAACGTGCCCCTCGGCGGGCGTTTCGGGGTCAGTCGAGCGGGTGGGCGGTGCGGATGACGCGCTCCGGGTCGAACGCCTGCTTGATCGCGCGCAACCGCTCCAGCGTCGCCGCGTCGTAGAACCGCGACGGCGAGGCCGGGACCTCGCGGAAGTTGGAGTAGTCGCGCGGGTTCGTCCACGGCTCCAGCGCCGCGCGCATCGCGGCCACCTGGGACACGAGCACCGGGGCGAGCGCCGGATCGGGCAGCATCCCGACCGCGTAAGCGAGGAAACGGCCGGGGAAGTGGTCGACCGCTCCCCCGTTCTCGGCCGGGCGGCCGGCGGCGCCGCCGAGGTGCCGAAGGTCGATCGCCAGCAGCGCGGTGTCCGCCTCGGGGCCGGCGATCGCGACCAGCGCCTCGATCGCCGCCTCGGGGAGGTCGTCGAGGATCAGCCCATCGCCGATTGCCGGCACCGGCTGCGGCGGGTCCAGGTGGACGAGCCCGAGCTGAGCGGCAGGGAGGACGCCGAACGTGTCGATGGCCGGGCCGAGCGCGCGCAACGGCTCCAGGACCGCCGCGGCCTCGTCCTCCGGAAGGTCGATCGCGCCGTCCACGCCGACGAACGCCTGCCCGCGGAGGAAGTCAGGGAGGTCGGGCAGCGGCGGGACGTGCAGCAGCCGCACGCAGGTCGTCGCCGTCTCGGTCAGGTCGCGCGTCCACTCCTCGTAGGCGCGCAGCACCTCCCCGGCGCGAGCGATCGGGTAGAGCAGCATCCCCGCGTACACGGTCGCGACCGGGAACACGGTGAAGGTGAGCGCCGTGACGACCGCGACGTTGCCCCCGCCTCCGCGCAGCGCCCAGAACAGGTCGGGCTCGGTGGCTGCCGTCACATGCCGCTGCCGGCCGTCCGCCGTGACCACGTCGATCGCGGTGACCGCCGAGCAGCCGAGCCCGCGCTCCCGCGCCATCCAGCTGTAGCCGCCGCCGAGCAGGTAGCCGGCGACGCCGACGTCTGGCGACGAGCCCGCGAGGGCTGCGAGGCCGTGCGGCGCGAGGGCGGCGGTGACCTCGCCCCACAGCACGCCTGCGCCCACGCGGACCGTCGCGCCCGCGACGTCGACGTTCACCTCGCACAGCCGCGAGGTGCGCAGCAGTATGGAGCCCGCGAGGTCGCCGAGCGGCGCCGCGAGGTGGCCGGTGCCTTGCGGCACGACGCGCAGGCCGTGGTCGCGCGCGAACCCGACGACGGCGGCGATGTCGGGGGCGTCGGCCGCCACGACCACGGCCTCCGGGCGCTGGTCGGCGGCGAGGTTCCAGCCCTGCCGTTCGAGGTCCCAGTCGGGGTCGGCGGGGGTGACGACACGGCCGGTCAGCCGGGCGGCGAGATCTCGGAATCGATCCGAGACGGCGGTCTCGGTGAGAGACATGGTGGTGCTCCTGTTCGGGTACGGGTTTCTGGTGAAGGCCGCCGACGGCCGGGCACGCACGGCGACGGGAGCAAGGATGCCCCTCCGCGCCGGCCTCGCACCACCCCGAACTGAAAAATGCTCATTTGAGCAGGCGCGCTCTCCTCGGCGGCCGCTGCCGCGGTTCAGCGAGCGGTGAGGAACGTTCGGACCGCTTCCACGACCTCGGGGGTGTCGAGGTGGAGGCCGTGCCGGGCGTCGAGCTCCAGCATCCGCGCGTCCGGGATGCGCTCGGCCAGCAGCCGCGCGTGGGCGACCGGCGTGAGCGCGTCCTCCCGGCCATGGATCACAAGTGTCTCGGCGCGGATCCGACCGAGCGCCTCCCGCGCGTCGTGGTCGCGGCTCGCGGCGAAGTGCCCGCGCAGCGCCGCCCGCGACGCGACCCGGTCGAAGAACCCGGCCACCGCCTCCGGGTTGGCGCGCGCCCAGTCCGCGTCGAAGAACAGCGGCAGCATCCGCTCCCGGTCGCCGCTCAGGAGGTCGCCGATGACGGCCGGGTCGCGCCGGCCGTGCTGTCCCCCGGCCCGGTCGCTGGCCGTTGTGCCGATGAGCACCAGCCGGCGGACCCGGGACGGGTGCTCGGCCGCGAGCCACTGCGCCACGCGCCCGCCCATCGAGTGCCCGAGGACGTGCGCGGCGGACACGCCCGCCTCGTCGAGCACGGCGAGCGCGTCGTCGGCGAACTGCCGGGTGCTGTAGGCGGCCGGGTCGCCCGCGCCGCTCTCGCCGATCCCGCGATGGTCGAACACGATCACGCGGAAGTCGTCGGCGAGCGCGTCCGCAAACGGCCCCCAGCCGTGCATCCCGGTCGCCTGCCCGGCGATGAGCAGCAGCGGGACGCCGCTCCCCCGCTCCTCGAACGCGATCGGCACACCGTCGTCGGCGGTCGCGAGAGGGGGCACGGCGTGTGAGTCTACCTGCCGCCACCCGCTAGCATCGCGGCATGCATGTGCGACTGCGCCCGGTGACCGCCGCCGACGCTGACGCCGCCTTCGAGATGATGCGCGACCCGGAGGCCGTGCGGATGGCGGCGTTCACTGCCGCCGACCCCGACGACCGGGCCGACTTCGACACTCGGTGGCGACGGCACCTCGCTGATCCGGCGATCACGATGCGCGCGGTGGAGGCCGACGGCGGCTTCGCGGGAACGGTCGCGGCGTTCACCCTCGACGGCGACCGGGAGGTCACCTATTGGGTGCGCCGCGAGCTCTGGGGCCGGGGCATCGCGACCGCGGCGCTCCTCCTGCTCGTCGCCGGCGAGCCGGGCCGGCCGCTGCACGCGCGGGTCGCGGCGGCCAACATCGGGTCGCAGCGGGTGCTGGCCCGGGCCGGGTTCGTGGAGACCGGGCGGGAGACGTCCTACGCGGCGGGAGCCGGCAGGCCCGTGGAGGAGCTGTTGCTCGAGCTGCGCTGAGCGGCATTCCCGTGGTCGCCTGGGCGCTCGCCCCGCACCGCTCGCGCGCTCCAACGTCCCTCCTCGCGCTCCACCCGGATCGGGTGCTCGAACGCCGCGCTGACCGTCTCGGTGGTCACGGCCTCCGCGATCGGGCCGGCGGCGACGATGCGCCCGTGCGACAGGAGCAGGGCGTGCGAGGTCGTCTCCGGCAGCTCCTCCAGGTGATGTGTGACGAGCACGCTGGCGAGGTCGGGCACGGCGACGGACAGTCCGTCGATCGTCTCCAGGAGCTGCTCCCGCGCGGCGACGTCGAGCCCGGTAGTCGGCTCGTCGAGCAGCAGGAGCCGCGGCTCGGACACAAGTGCCCGCGCGATCAGGGCCCGGCCGCGCTCACCCTGCGATAGCGTGGGCCAGCGGGCCTCGCGCAGCTCGTCGAGCCCGATCGTGCGGATCAGGTCGCGGGCGCGGGCGACCTCGCTTGCGGCCGGCTCCCAGCGCATCGGAGGCTCCAGCGTTCCGGTGATCCCGGTGAGGACGACCTCCGTCACGGTGAGCGGCGAGCGAACGGGATGACGTGGGTTCACATGGCCGATGTGACGCCGGAGCTCCTGCAGCTCGACCCGCCCGAGCCGCCGCCCGAGCACGTCGACCGTACCGGAGGTGGGGAACGCGACGGCGCCGCAGAAGCCGAGCACCGTGCTCTTGCCTGCACCGTTCGGGCCGAGCAGCGCCCAGTGCTCCCCGGCACGCACGGCGAAACCGATGTCCTCCAGGATGTGCCGGCCGCCACGCCGGAAGGTCACGTCGCGCAGTTCGAGCACCGTCTCCATCCCCCCATCCTGCCCTGTGCGGTCCGCGGACACGGACCGTCACATCGCGACCCCATCAGCACGCGCCGGGATCGCCCACACAGCGGTCAGGTGTTCGGGGTCGGCGCCGCGGTGGCCATCGTGCCGTTCTTCGCTGCCCCGACGTGAACGATGCGCGTGGCCGTGACGGAGTCGCCGCTGCGGGTCCCGATCACTCCGATCCTGTCCCCCACTGCGAACGACGACTCGGTGGCCGGCTTCTTCGCGGTGCCGAACGTGGTGCCGGAGCCGACGGTGACGGTGACCGTGGCGCCCGCCGCGGACTGGATCGTCCAGGTGCCCCCGGACATGCCCGTCAGCGTTCCGACGGTGCCATGCGAGCGCTTCTGCTTCGCGGCGCTGCCGCCGGCGCCGCCCTTCTTGGCGTGCATGGCCGAGTTCATCGCCGCGGGCGCAGCGGAGTCTCCCCCGGCGATCGCCGCGGAGACCCCCCATGCCGTCCCTCCGGCGACCACCACGATCGCGAGTGCCGCCGCGGCGATGGAGAGCCCGACGACGTGCCGACGCAGGAACGAGGTGCGCTCCGGCTCGCCCGCCTTCATGGAGTCCGTGACCGTCCTGCCCGCGGTGGGCGCGCTCGCCACCGTCCCCAACGGCGCCGTGTCCCCCGCAACGCCATCGTGCGCCTCCACCCACCACGGCAGTGGCTCCGTCGGAAGCTCCCGGCCATTCTCCGGGTCGCTCACGTCTCCCCCCGCGGCGTTGTCAGCATCATTCCCCGCGTCTTTCGAGGCGTCGTTCCCGGAGCCGTTCTCGGCGTCATTCGTGTCCATGCCTCAACGGTGACAGGCGCAGATCAGGGCGATACTCACGGAATGTCAGAGGAAGGTAAAGCCACCCGGAATTCGGTCCCGCCGCCCTCGACGGCGGACACGTTGATCCAGCCGCCCAGCCGGCCGACGAGAGCCCGCGCGATCGAGAGGCCGAGCCCGGTTCCGACCGGTCGGGCGCCCCGGTAGCGTGTGTGGAGCGCTCCGCGATCGAACGCGACGGCGGTGTCCTCCGGGCTCAGCCCGGGCCCACGGTCACGGACCGCCAGCTCCACCACCCGCTGCGGGGAGAGCCCACCCACGATGACGATCTCCGTGCCGGCCGGTGCGACCCGCAGGGCGTTCTCCACGAGGCCGTCCAAGACCTGCCGCAGCCGCATCTCGTCGGTGTGCACCGGGATCGGGTCGTCCGGCAGCGCCGCGTGCAACGCCACCTCCGCTCCTCCCGCCGCGCCCGCCCATGCCCGCACGACGGCGCCGACCGTCTCGCGGGCGTCGAAGTGCGTCTTGGAGATCGTGAACTCGTCGGCCTCCAGCCGGGCGAGCTCCAGGAGGTCGTCGAGGAACCTCCGCAGCCGCTCGGACTCCGCCGAGAGCGTCCGCCCCGCCTCCGCCACGTCGCCGGGAGGGATGACGCCGTCCGCCAGCGCTTCCGCATAGCCCCGGATCGCGGTGAGCGGCGTGCGGATCTCGTGGGAGACGGAGAGCAGGAACTCGCGCTGACGGTCCTCGCTCGTCGCGAGCGCGGAGTCGAGCGTGCGCAGCGCCTGAGCGATGTCGTCGATCTCGGCGACCGACTGGGGCTCGATCTGGACGTCGCGCCAGCCCCCGGCGAGGGCCCGGGCGGCGTCCGCCAGCCGGCGGAGCGGGCGGGCGAGCAGGCGCGCGAGCAGCACGCCCGCCACGGTGGCGACCGCGAGGCCGATCGCGAGCGCGAGCAGGATGCCGCGCAGCAGTTCCGCGTCGCCCGCCGCGATGTCCGCCACCTTGCGCACGCCGACGATCCCGCCGCCGTTCGGGCCGGGGATGCCCACGAGCACCGCGTCCTTGCCGTTCAGCGTCGTGGTCGCCGAGACCGCTTCGCCGGCCTGGAGCTTCCGCACCACCTCTGCGCCGACGGAGCCCCGCGCCGCTCCGGTGACCGTGCCGTCGGGCGAGACGAGGGCGAACCGGTCGCCGACGACACCGACCCGGCCCGCAGCCGCGCGTCCGGAGGCGATGAGCGCCGTCGCCTGCGCCTTGAGCTGCTGCCGCGCCTGGTTCTGCTCGACCGTCTGCACCACCTGGACCGCCACCAGAGCGGTCACGAGCACGGCGATGAGGGCGACGGCGAAGGTCACCAGGACGAATCGCGCGCTCAGCGAAGTGAGCAGGCGCTGGCGTCTCGCCATGCCGCTCAGCCCTCGTCCGCCACGCTGTAGCCGACCCCGCGAACCGTGCGCACGATCCCTGCGGCGTCGCCGAGCTTGACCCGCAACTGCGCGATGTGGACGTCGACGGTGCGGCTGCTGCTGTAATTCGCGACCCCCCACACCGACGACAGGAGCTGTTCGCGTGTGAACACGCGACCGGGCTGGCTCATCAACCGGTCGAGGAGGTCGAACTCCGTCGCCGTCAACTCCACCCTGCCCGCCGCAGTCTCCACCCGCCGGCGCGCGCCGTCGATATGCACGCCGCCCACTGTGCGGCTCGGCGCCGCGACCGGCCCGGCCGCACGCCGCACCATTCCTTTGACGCGCGCGACGAGCTCTCGCGGCGAGAACGGCTTGGTGAGGTAGTCGTCGGCGCCCAGCTCGAGGCCCACGACCCTGTCCACCTCGTCGTCGCGCGCGGTCACGAAGATGACGGGTGTCCAGTCGTCGCGTGCACGCAGGGCACGGCAGACTTCGATGCCGTCGAGGCCCGGAATCCCGACGTCGAGAACGATGGCCGCGGGCCGGAGGCGCTCGACCGCCGCCAAGGCCTCCCGCCCGTTGGACTCGACGTGAACACCGAAGCCCGCGCCGGACAGGTACAGCCTCTCGAGCTCGACGATGGAGGCCTCGTCCTCCACGACGAGCACCAGCCCTCTCTCCTCACTCACCTGTCCATCTTCCCTGGTCGCGCGGCTCCGCGCCGCCGTTTCGGCGCCCCCTTACCGTTTCCTTACATTCCGCTCGCACACACCGAACACTCGCCGCGTTGACTCTCACCATGTCCACTTCCACCCGCCTCCGCAGCCCGATCGCGCTGCTGATCGCGTTCGCCGCCGCGCTCGTGCTCGCAGCAGGCGCGGCGGCGGCGACGGCTGCGGCTGTCGCATCCTCGGCGCCGCCTCCCCGCGTCGACACCACCGGCTTCCCCTCCGGCGGCTCCAATCCGGGCATCTTCACCGACACCTGCACGCGGTCCACGACCGCGCCGAACGATCCGATCATGATGCCGGGCATGACCGGGATGTCGATGCAGCACGATTTCTTCGGCAACCCCGCGGTGAACGCCTCCTCCACCGCGGCGATGCTCCGAGCGGGCTCGACGACGTGTTCGACATCCGCAGACGCGTCGGCGTACTGGACGCCCGTGGTCTACCAGCACGGCACGGCCCTGGTGCCGCAGCGCACCCTGCTCTACTGGCGCACCCCGGCCGGCATCGCGTCGTCCACGCGAACCATGCCGCAAGGCATCAGCCTGATCGCCGGCAACGAGACGGCGATAGCTCCGCAAAGCACCTCGATCGTCGACTGGACCTGTGCCACGACCGCGTCCAACCCGAGACCGGGAAGGGCGTCGCTGCCGCACGGCTGCCCGTCCGGCTCTCAGCTCCGGCTCGTCATCACCTTCCCGAACTGCTGGGACGGCCACACGATGGACGGCCGCGATCGCTCCGGCGCGGTCTACGCCACGAGCACGGGATGCCCGGCATCGCATCCCGTGCACATCCCGCAGCTCGTCCTCCACGTCACGTATCCCACCTCGAGCGGTGCGGGGATCACTCTCTCGACCGGGCCGCGGAGTCAGGGTCAGCCGGTCACCGGTCACGCCGACTTCGTGAGCGGCTGGCAGCAGAGCCGGATGGACGCCGACGTGGCCGCCTGCGACACAGCCCAAGTGCGATGCGGTCCGGTGAAGGGTGCGGACGCGACACCGCAAGGTGGGAAGGTGCAGGGCGGGAAGGTGCAGGGCCGGAAAGCGTAAGGCGCAACCCGGGCGAATTGGTTGGCTCGCCTCCCTGTACATTTCCATACGCACGCAACACAATGACATAACATGAGCCAACCTCATGTAATCCGGACTCCCGATCAGCGATTACGCATCTTCGTCTCGTCCACACTGCAGGAGCTCGCCGCCGAGCGCCGTGCCGCCAGGACCGCCATCGAGCGGCTGCACCTCGCGCCCGTCATGTTCGAGCTCGGCGCGCGGCCGCACCCGCCTCGGGAGCTCTATCGTTCGTACCTCCAGCAGTCGGACGTCTTCCTCGGGCTGTACTGGGAGCGCTACGGCTGGGTGGCGCCCGACGAGCAGGTCTCCGGGCTCGAGGACGAGTACAACCTCTGCCCCGACGACGTGCCACGGTTGCTCTACGTGAAGGTGTCCGACCACCGCGACGAGCGGCTCACCGGCCTGCTGAACCGCATCCGCGAGGACGATCGCGCCGCCTACAAGTACTTCGAGACCTCCAAAGAGCTGGCACGGCTGGTGGAGGCCGACCTCGCCATCCTCCTCGCCGAGCGGTTCGATCAGAGCCGGCCCCTGTTCCTCGACGAGGTGGACTCCGCGCGCGCCACCATCGGGCGGTCGGGGCCCGACCCGGCTGTGGCGGACCCCGTCCGGCTGCCTGCGCCGCTCACCGGGCTCGTCGGGCGCGAGCGGGACATCGCCGCGATCCACGGGATGCTCGCGGCAGGGACCCGGTTCGTGACACTGGTCGGCCCCGGTGGGATCGGGAAGAGCCGGCTGGCGATCGCGGCGGCCCGCTCGGCGGCGCCGGACTTCGAGGACGGCTCCGTGTTCGTCGACCTGTCCGCCGTGCACGACCCCGAGCGCGTGCCCAGCCGCATCGCGCAGTCCCTCGGCGTCCGCGACACCGGCGACGCGCCCATCATGGAGAACCTGGCGACCGCGCTACGGGAGCGCAGCATCCTGCTCGTGCTCGACAACTTCGAGCAGGTGGTGGAGGCCGCCCCCGCCCTGACGACGCTGCTCGCGGAGGCGCCCGAGCTCGCGATCCTGGTCACCAGCCGGGTGCTGCTGCGGATCAGCGGCGAGCAGAGCTACGACGTCGAGCCGCTCGCCGACGAGCAGGCGGTCGACCTCTTCGTCCAACGCGCCCACGCCGTCAAACCGGACTTCGAGATCACGCCAGACAACGAGGACGCCGTCGAACGGGTCTGCGAGGCGCTCGACGGTGTGCCCCTCGCGATCGAGCTGGCGGCGGCGCGCGTGCGGGTGCTCTCCCCCGCCGAACTGCTGGACCGGCTCGACCGGCGACTGTCCGTGCTGGTCGGCGGCCCGCGGGACCTCCCTGCCCGGCAACAGACCATCCGGCGGACGATCGAGTGGAGCACGCAGCTCCTCGACAGCGACCAGCGGAAACTGCTCGCTCGGCTCGGGGTGTTCGAGGGCGGGTTCACGCTGGAGGCCGCGGAGTTCGTGGGGGCGGCGA
Organism: Leifsonia sp. NPDC056824; assembly: GCF_042789575.1. Classification (NCBI taxonomy): domain Bacteria; kingdom Bacillati; phylum Actinomycetota; class Actinomycetes; order Micrococcales; family Microbacteriaceae; genus Leifsonia; species Leifsonia sp. NPDC056824. The sequence continues at coordinate 346,828 of NZ_JBHUAV010000004.1, forward strand.
GTGCGGAACGGCACGGCGGCGACACCGACGACGACATCCCCGACGACAGCACCTCCCCCACCGACCCCGACGTCCTCGAGAACCTCGCCGCGCTCGTCGACAGCAGCCTCGTCGGCCAGCACGACAGCGACGACCGGCCGCGGTTCTCCATGCAGGCGATCGTCCGCGAGTACGCCAGGGAGCAGCTCGCCCGCAGCGGCGAACAGCCGGCGACCCGCGACGCGCACGCGCGCTACTTCCTCGCGCTCGGCGACGACGCGGAGGACGACCTCCGCGGAGCAGGCCAGCGCCGGTGGATGCAGCGGCTCGGCGACGAGCGCGACAACCTGCGCGCGGCCGAGCGGTTCCTGCTCGACGGCCGCGACTGGGATCGGGCCGCGCGCCTCGCCTTCAGCCTCTACCTGTACTGGTGGGTCACCGGCCTCCTCGGCGAGGTGCGCACCTGGATGGAGGAGGCGCTGGCGTCCGGCGACGAGCTCGACCCGCACACCCGCGCCATCGCGCTCTACTTCAGCCGCACCATCATGTTCTGGAAGGACCCGGACGGCAGCGTCGCCGCCGACCTCGCCGAGAGCATCGAGCTGTTCCGGCGCACCGGCGACTCGAACGGGGAGGGGCTCGCGTCGATCTCCCTCGCCCTCGCCCTGCTCGCCGGCACCCCGCCCGACACGGCGCGCGCCCGGCGGGTGATGGAGGCCGCGCTCGCCCTCTACCGGTCGACCGGCAGCGTGTGGGGCGAGTCGATGGCGCTGGTGCTGCTGGGACGTGTGGCGCTGCGCGAGGGCGACCTGGCGGAGGCGCAGGACCACTTCACCACGAGCCTCGCGCTCACGAACCGGTCCGGCGACCGCGTGGGCCAGCGGATCGCGTCGTACCACCTCGGCTGGACCGAGCTCATGCTCGGCGACGTCGCGGCGGCGCGGTCGGACTTCGCGCTGAGCGTCACCATCTCCGCGGCGGTCGGGCATCCGGAGGGCATCGCGTACGGCCTGGAGGGCATGGTCGCGGTCGCGGCGCTTTTGCACGACGACGAGCGTGCCGGCGAGCTGGCCGGCGCGGCGCAGGCACTCCGCGAGCGCAGCGGCCTCCACAACGGGCCGACGTTCACGTTTCACCGGCGATACCTCGACGACCTGCTCCAGGGGCCGCACGGTGATCTGGTCGCGGCCGCCATCGCGGACGGGCGCGAGCTCACCGTGGAGCAGGCGGTCGCGGAGGCGCTGGCGGAAGGCCGCGGCGAGGGAGCGGACGCGGACGGTGGCAGGGAGGACGGGCCGGGCGAGAGCTGACGTCGGGCGCGAAGAAACCGCCCTTATGGCACCACGATGTCGAACCCGGGGTCCCCCTGATCCAGCACCCCGACCAGCGCCGTCAGCACACCGAGGTCGCCCTCCACCGTCAGCCCCTCCGACGCCGTGTCGCCGCCGACCAGCCGCAGCAGCCGCGGCTTCGTCAACGTCAGGTGCAGCGGCGCCCTCCCCGACGGCTCCCGCTCCACGTACACGAACACCCCGTTGCGCAGGGCGAGGTGGAAGCTGCGGCCCAGGTCGGTCAGCGTGATGTCGAACTCCAGGTCGAGGTCCCACGCGCGCGGGCCGTCGACGCGGATCGCGACCGAGTCGAAGAGCTGTTCCGGCGAGAGCTGGATGAGGATGGCGGGCGACGCCGTCGCCGTCGGGGTGCCGAAGTTGCCCTCGCGCAGTTCGGTCGCCCCGGAGAGGAAGAAGTTGCGCCAGGTGCCGTTCTCGGAACCGTAGGCGAGTTGTTCCAGGGTGTCGGCGTACAGCCCCTTCGCCGCCTCGTGCTCCGGGGAGGCGAACACGGCGTGGTCGAGCAGTGTCGCGGCCCAGCGGAAGTCGCCGGCGTCGTACGCCTCCCGCGCGAGCTCGACCACCCGGTCCACGCCGCCGATCGCCGCAACGTAACGCTCGGCCAGCGCCTGCGGCGGGTGCGGCCAGAGCCGCGCCGGGTTGCCGTCGAACCAGCCCATGTAGCGCTGGTAGACCGCCTTGACGTTGTGCGACACCGACCCGTAGTAGCCGTGGGTGCTCCACTCGGCGACCAGCGCCGGAGGCAGTTCGAAGTCCTCCGCGATCTCCGCCCCGGTGTAGCCGCGGTTGATGCCGCGCAGCGTCTGGTCGTGCAGGTAGCCGTAGAGGTCGCGCTGCACGCCGAGGAAGTGCCGGATGCGGTCACCGCCCCAGGTCGGCCAGTGGTGGGAGGCGAACAGCACATCGGAGCGGTCGGCGAAGCGCTCGATCGCCTCGGTCAGGTAGGCGGACCAGATGTGCGGGTCGCGCACCAGCGCGCCGCGCAGCGTGAGCAGATTGTGGAGGTTGTGGGTCGCGTTCTCGGCCATGCACAGCGCGCGGTAGCGCGGCAGGTAGAAGTGCATCTCCGCCGGCGCCTCGGTGCCGGGCGCCAGCTGGAACTCGAACTCGACGCCGTCGATGGTGTGCGTCTGGCCGGTCTCCCGGATGTCCACGGTCGGGACGAGGATGCCGGCCTCACCGGTGGAGGTCGTCTGGCCGAGGCCCGCGCCCACCTGTCCCGCGGGCCCCTTGTCGAGCGCCGCGCCGTACATGTAGCCGGCGCGGCGGCCCATCGCGGTGCCGGCGTAGACGTTCTCGGCGATGGAGTGGCCGAGGAAGCCGTCCGGCGCCACGATCTGCACGGTGCGGCCCTCCAGGTCGGCGGCCTCCACCACCCCGAGCACACCGCCGAAGTGGTCGATGTGGCTGTGCGTGAAGATCACGGCGACCACCGGACGGTCGCCGCGGTGCGCCCGGTACAGGCCGAGCGCGGCTGCCGCGGTCTCCTTCGAGATGAGCGGGTCCACGACGATCACGCCGTTGTCCGACTCGATGAACGACATGACCGACAGGTCGAGCCCGCGCGCCTGATACAGCCCCTCGACCACCTCGAAGAGGCCGTGCTTGGCGACCAGTTTCGACTGCCGCCACAGGCTCGGGTTGACCGTGGCTGGCGCGTCCCCGTCGACGAAGTCGTACGCCGCCGCGTCCCAGACGACCTTGCCGTCGGCGTCGCGGATCACCGGGTCCTCGAGCGTGCCGAGGTAGCCCCGGTCGGCGTCGGCGAAGTCGTCCGTGTCGGCGAACGGCAGGGCGTCGAGCAGCGCGCGGTTGGCGTCGGCGACGGAGGCGGTCGAGTCGTTCTGATTCATCGGGTCTCCCTCGGGCCAGGCGGCGCACAGTGCGCACCGTCACCGCCGAGGTTTCCTCAGGGACGACCGGAGCGTCTAGTCCCGACCCACCGGATCGCGCCACATCGTCGTGACCGGGGCTCCGTCGAGCACCGCGCGGAAGCCGCCCACGGGCCGGAAGCCGGCGCGCGCGTAGCGGTGGTCGTTGGCCGGATTGGTCGACTCCAGGTAGGCGGGCAGCCCGTCCGCGTCGAACCGGGCGAGGTCCTCCGCGAGCAGCCGCTGCCCGATCCCGTGCCCGCGTTGGTCGGGATGCGTCGCCAGGAGGCTCAGGTACATGTGGGCGGTCTCGTGCGGGTGCGCGTCGTCGAACAGCGCATAGAGCTGCTCGTACGCGGCGTACCGTTCCGGCGAGAGGGCCGCGACCAGGAGGGCGTCGAGGTCGCGGTCCTGCTCGGGCGTGAGCTCGTCGACGCCCGGCGGCAGCCAGACGGCGACGGTCGCGACCTCCCCGTCGGGTCCGTCGACGAGCGAGATGGTCCCGTGGCCGACCGCGCCCTCCACGAAGAACCGCCAGAACGGGAGGAGGTGGCCAGTGCTGCCGTCCGCGGAGACGAGCGCGGGACCCCACACCGGGTCGTCCCTGAACGCGAGCGCGATGGTGGCGGTGACCGCGTCCACGTCGTCGGGGCGTGCGGTGCGCTGATTCATACCGCGAACTGTAGCGGGGAGGCCGCCGCTCAGGCGACCGTCGTGTAGCGGCGGAAGGCGTCCAGCACCTCGTTGGCGTGGTCGGCGCCCGCGACGGTGATCCCGTGGCGGCCGTAGACCGGGAGCGGCGCGTCCAGCCTGGCTCCGTCGCCCAGGAAGATGTGGATGGTTCGGGCCGCGTACTCGCGACGGCCGAGGGTCACGAGCAGGCGCCCCGGATGGACGTGACCGATCGCGCTCCACGGGATGACGACACGCGGTTCGTCGGCGGACCCGCGCCACAGCTCGACGCCGAGCGCGCCGACCGACACCGCGACGGACTGCCCCAGAGTGCCGTGCTTGCCCAGCAACTCGTCGAGCGCATCCTCCAGCTCGGGCGTGCGCCGGCTGAGGAAGACGAACGCGTCGGGGCGTCGCCGGAGGACCGCACTCATCTTCTGGCGCGTGAGGAGCGCAGGACCTCCGTAGCCGATCGCGATCGCCACCACCGTGATGCCGAGCACGAGCAGGACCACGGCGAGCGCCACTCCGGTGTCGCCACCGTTCGACGAGGCCACGATGAGGGGGATGCCGATCACGAGCAGGATGAGGACGACCACGACGACGATGACCAGCAGCCGGGCGGGCTTGTTGACCGTCCCCTCGAACCGCACCCCGCCCGACGACCCGCCGTTGAGCACCGCGCCCGCGGACAGTCCGGTCGCGTCGCCGTCTGCCTGGCGTCCCGGCTTCGTGAGCACGGCGGAGCCCGCGCGCCGGATGACGACGCCGGTCACCGGGTCCACCTGGTCGAGCCGATGGAGGACGCCCGCACGGGTCGTGTACCCGGCAGCCGTCTCCGCGGCATCGCGTCGCCGCACGAGCAGGATGCTGACGGCGATCCAGATCAGCGACGGAACGGCCACGATCAGGTACGTGACGATCCGGTCCGCGGAGGCACCATGTGTCGAGTGGGCGAAGACGTACCAGATCACCGCGGCGATGGCTGCCGCGTACACCCCGAACTGCGCCTTCTTCAGGATGACGTTGAGGCGGTAGGCGGTCATCCCGGGAACCAGTTCGTACTGGGTCCGCTGCGGTGCGGTGTCGGTCACGGAGTGAGCTTAGGGGGCGACGGCGCAGACCGATGCTCCCCGGTTCGGGTGTCAGCGCTACAGCGGATGCGGCGTCACTGCGGATGCGGCGTCTGGCCCGCCTCCAGCATCCCGATCAGCTTGGCGAGCCGGTTGCCGCGGCTGGTCGCGCTGGGCGCGGTGATGACGCGGTGGATGACGGAGTAGCGGTTCGCCGCGTTGAGCGTCGCGAACGTCGCGGCGGCCGCGGCCGAGACCTCGAGGGCCGCCACGAGGTCCTCGGGGATCTCCGCGGTGCTCGACGGCGCGTACGCGCGCTCCCAGCGGCCGTCGGCCTTGGCGCGCTCGATCTCGGCGTGACCGCGGTCCCGCATCCTGCCGTCGGCGATCAGCGCCTCCACGAGCCCGATGTTGCGCTGCGACCACAGCGACGCCGCCCGTCGCGGCGTGAACCGCTCCACGAACGTCGTCGCGTCGCGGCTGCGCTTCTGCCCGTCGATCCAGCCGCTGCACAGCGCCTCGTCCACCGCCTGCGCGTAGCTGAGGGAGGTCGGGTCGGTCGTGCCCTTCTTCGCGAGCACGAGCCAGACGCCGTCCGACGCATCCTCGTTCGCGTTGAGCCACGCACGCCACGCCGCGGCGTCGGCGACGATCAGCTCGGTCATCGTCTCCTGCCCCATTCCGCAACCCTAGCGACCGCCGCCGACACCGGCGGCCGCCTCACGCGTGCAGCAGCACAAGCGCGTGGTAGACGACGTACGCGGGCCAGACGATCGCCTGCAGCAGGCCGAGCACGACGCCCCAGAACGACCCGTCGGAGACCGACACGAAGTAGACCGCCGCGCCGATGTAGGCGATGAAGAAGAAGAAGCCCCACTGCGCCGACTGCACGACCACCCGGCCCCGCCCGTTCTCGCTCATGGCCGTCAGCGTAGCGAGCCGAGCGCGCGCCGGGTAGCGGTGCGATGTCACACGCGCGACCGCTGTCCCGTCTGCAGGGGTGTACGCAGGGAACACAGTGGAAGGTGGACAGGATGCGGGTCTTCGTGGCAGGTGGGAGCGGCGTGCTCGGACGGCGGCTGGTGCCGCAGCTCGTGGCGCGCGGGCACGCGGTGACGGCGTCGACGACGAGCGCGGCGAAGCTCGGGACGATCGAGGCGATGGGCGCGGCGGGCGTCGTCATGGACGGGCTGGACGGCGCCTCCGTGGGCCGGGCCGTGGCGTCGGCCGAGCCGGAGGCGGTCATCCACCAGATGACGGCGATCAACCCGGCGCACGCGGGCAAGCCGGACCTCAAGCATCCGGACAAGTGGTTCGCCGGCACCAACCGGCTGCGCACCGAGGGCACCGACCATCTGCTGGCCGCAGCCGAGGCGCAGGGCGTGACGCGGTTCCTCGCCCAGGGCTACGCGAGCTGGAACGGCCTCCGTGAGGGCGGCTGGGTGAAGACGGAGGCCGACCCGCTCGACCTGCTGCCCGGCACGCCGGCCGAGCCGGGGATGCGGGCGATGAAGCACGTCGAAGACGCGGTCACCGCGTTCGGCGGGACCGTCCTGCGCTACGGCGCCTTCTACGGCCCCGGCGCGACCGACGACCAGGTGGAGCTTGTGCGCCGGCGGCAGTATCCGCTCGTCGGCCGCGGCCAGGGCTACAGCTCGTGGGTGCACCTGGACGACGCCGCGTCGGCGACCGTCCTCGCACTGGAGCAGGGTGCGACCGGCGTGTTCGACATCGTGGACGACGAACCGGCGCCGGCGAGCGAGTGGCTGCCGTCCCTCGCGCAGGCGGCCGGCGCGAAGCCTCCGCTGCGCATCCCGGTGTGGCTGGCGCGGATCGCCGCGGGCGACCAGGCTGTCATCATGATGACCGAGGGCCGCGGCTTCTCCAACGCGAAGGCCAAGCGCGAGCTGGGCTGGGAGCTGCGCTACCCGTCGTGGCGGCAGGGGTTCGCGGAGGGGCTGAGGTGACCGAGGGCACGCAGGAGACGTTCCAGGAGCTGCGCCCGCTGCTCTTCTCGATCGCGTACCGCATCCTCGGCAGCGTGACGGAGGCCGAGGACGCCGTGCAGGAGACCTGGCTGCGTTACGAAGCGGCGGGCGTCGAGCCCGTCTCGGTCAAGGCGTACCTGTCGACCATCGTCACCCGCGTCTCCATCGACGTGCTCTCCTCCGCCCGGGTGCGCCGCGAGGCCTACGTCGGTCCCTGGTTCCCCGAGCCGCTGCTCTCCGACCCGTACGAGGATCCGGAGCGGTCGGCCGAGCTGGCGGACTCGCTGTCGATGGCCGCCCTCCTGCTGCTCGAACGGCTCACCCCGCTGGAGCGCGCGGTGTTCGTGCTGCGCGAGGTGTTCGCGTTCGACTTCCCGGAGATCGCGGCGGCCGTCGGGCGGTCGGAGGCCGCGTGCCGCCAGCTCGCGGTGCGCGCCCGCCGCCACATGGACGCGGGCCGGCCGCGCTTCGACGCCGACCGGGCCGAGCGGGAGGACCTGGCCGCCCGGTTCTTCGACGCCTTCCGCGCGGGCGACGTGGAGGCGCTGCGCGCGCTGCTCCTCGCCGATGTCGAGCTGGTCGGCGACAGCGGGGGCAAGGCGCCGCAGTGGGCGCGACGCATCGTCGGGGCGGGCGACGTTGCGGGAGTGCTGGTCGCGATGGCCGGGCCGTTCGCGACGATCGGCGGCTCGGTGGAGCCGCACGAGGTGAACGGCCAGCCGGGCGCCGTGTTCCGCGACCGCGACGGCCGGGTGGTGAACACGATGGTCCTGGAGATCGCCGGTGGCGGCATCCAGACCATCCGTACCGTCATCAACCCCGACAAGCTGACGCATGTGGGCCCGGTCGCCGACGCCTGGGCGGTGCTGCGTGAGGCCAACCGGGCGCGTCTCGCAGCCGGCGGCGACCCGCTGCCTCCGCTGGCCAAGCGCGTCCGGCCCGACTGAGCGGCGGCCGCGCGCGGAACCTTTTCCGCGCGCGCCCGCACCGATACTCTCGGCTCATGGCCTCCGTCCCGCTCACCGACGCGCAGGTGCGCGAGCTGCGCGAGAAGTACGCCGCGGGTGCGCGGCAGGTGCAGCTCGCCGCCGAGTACGGCGTGCGCCAGAACACGGTGTCGAGCCTGGTGACCGGGAGGTCGCGCCAGGAGGCGGGCGGCCCGATCATGCCGGGCAAGGCGCGCAAGGTCACGAGCGCCGAGGTGGTCGCGATCCGGGAGGCCGTCGCCGCCGGCGCGCCGCGCGCGGAGGTCTCCGAGCGCTACGGCATCTCGCACCAGATGGTCTCCAATATCGCCTCCGGCCGCGCGTTCGCGGACGTCGGCGGACCGCTCACCAGCACCGCGGCGACGCGCGCCCGGCCGCTGACCGTCGAGCAGGTGGAGCGCATCCGCGAGCGCGTCCGCGCCGGGGAGGACCGTCAGGCCATCGCGGACAGCTTCGGCGTCTCGCACTGGACCATCGCGTCGGTCGTCCGCGGCGCGACGACGGGGGTGGCTGAGGCGACCGGCGAGGACGACGAGGTCGTCCAGATGCGCCGGCTGCACAGCGCAGGGGTGTCGCAGACCGAGATCGCCCGCCGGTTCGGCACCAGCCAGCAGCGGGTCAGCCTCATCGTCCGCGGCAGCTCCCACGCCGGGCACGGCGGCCCGATCGTCGAGGCCCACCGGAGGCGGCTCGGCGACGAGGAGGTCCGCGGCATCCGGGAGGCGTATGCGGAGGGCACCCCGCTCACCGAGCTGGCGGAACGCTACGACGTCGCGCCCGCGATCCTGCGGCTGGTCGTCACCGGCCGCACCTACGCCGACCGCCCCGGCCCCATCGCCGCCGCCCCAACCCCCGCAACCCCGCCGAGGGGCACGTAAACGCCCCTAAAAGTGCGTTTTAGGGGCGTTTACG
>NZ_JBHUAV010000005.1:0-29284 GCF_042789575.1 Leifsonia sp. NPDC056824
CGTAGTAAATCTCAACGCCGATGGGCACGTAAACGCCCCTAAAACCGCGTTTTAGGGGCGTTTACGTGCCCTTCGGCGGAGGTTACGCGGGCGCGTGGCGCTCGAGGAAGTCGAAGACTTCCGTGGAGTCCACGCCGGGGAAGGTGCCCGTCGGCAGGGCGGCCAGCAGCGACGTGGGCGTGCGCGCCGCGGGCCAGGCCATCCCCTCCCAGCGGTCGGCGAGCGCTCCCGACGGCCGGCGGCAGCACGACTCGTCGGGGCAGCGCGACACGGCGCGGTGCGTCGTCTCGCGGCCGCGGAACCACTTGACGTGCGCGAACGGCACGCCGACGCTCACCGAGTAGTCGCCCTCCTTGGCCTTCTCGATGCGGGAGGTGCACCAGAACGTCCCGCGCGGGGTGTCCGTGTACTGGTAGTAGGGGCTGAACCGGTCGGCGACGTCGAAGACCGTGCGGGCCGTCCAGCTCCGGCAGACCGGGGTGCCCTCGATCGCGCCCAGCGCGTCGGACGGGAAGGCGACCGAGTCGTTCTCGTACGCCTTGATGATGGTGCCCGACTCGTGCACCTTCATGAAGTGCACCGGGATGCCGAGCCGTGCGGTCGCCAGGTTGGTGAACCGGTGGCAGGCGGTCTCGTACGACACCGCGAAGGCGTCGCGGAGGTCCTCCATCGAGATGCGCCGGAAGTTCTTGGCCTCGGTCAGGAACGCCACCGCGTCCTTCTCCGGCAGCAGGAGCGCTGCGGTGAGGTAGTTGGTCTCCACGCGCTGGCGCAGAAAGTCGGCGTAATTTCCCGGCTCGTCGTGACCGAGGAGCTGGGAGGCGAAGGCCTGCAGGATGGGCGAGCGGGAGTCCCGGGAGGCCGACTGCTCGGTCGGCAGGTAGATGCGGCCGTTGCGCTTGTCGGTCACCGAGCGGGTCGAGTGCGGGAGGTCGCCGACGTAGTGCAGCGAGAACCCGAGGCGGTCGGCCATGTCCGCGACGGTCTGGTGCGAGACCGGGCCCCCGGTGTGCCCGACGGCGCCGAGCAGGTCGGCGGCGATGGCCTCCAGGTCGGCGAAGTAGTTGTCGCGGGCGCGCATCGTCGCGCGCAGCTCGGCGTTGGCGCGGCGGGCCTCCTCGGGGGTCGCCGCCCGTTCCTTGTGCAGGCGGGCGACCTCCTGGTGCAGGGCCAGGATCGCCCGCAATGTCGCGTCGGGGACGGACTTCGACACCCGCACGGGGTCGATCCCGAGGGCGCCGAACACGGGTCCGCGCTGGGCCCGTTCGACCGCGATCTCCAGGGCAGCGCGCTCGTCCGGCGCGTCGGGGGCGAGGAGGTCGTCCACGGTCACGCCGAGGGCGGTGGCGATGGCGCGGAGCTGGGCGAGGCGCGGCTCCCGGTTGCCGTTCTCGATCGCGGAGACCTGGGAGGGCGCCCGGTCGATCGCGGTGGCGAGCGCCTCCAGGGTCATGGCCCGCTCGAGGCGGAACGCGCGCACGCGCCGGCCGAGGATGAGCGCGTCGGCTCCGGTCGGCTCGTCGTCGATCCGGACAGCGGTGTCGGTCATGCAGGCCATGCTGACACTCCGGCGAAGTTCTAGCAAACAGAAGAACCCCTGAATTTCTGTCGACGGATCTTCTCCAGACCTGTTGCGACCGGGCCACGATCGTGTCAAACGATCCGACCGATGGAGGTCACCATGAACCCCGAAGCCCGCCCCGGCGACACCACGCAGACCGCCGCCGAGCTCCGCCTCGAGTGGGACGCCGACCCGCGCTGGTCCGGCATCCGCCGCGACTACACGGCCGAGGACGTGGTGGCGCTCCGTGGCCCGGTGCGCGAGGAGCAGACGCTCGCCCACCGCGGCGCCGAGAAGCTCTGGGAGCTCATCCAGCGCGACGGCGCAGGGGAGGACCCGAAGTGGGTCGCCGCGCTCGGCGCCCTCACCGGCAACCAGGCCGTCCAGCAGGTCCGTGCGGGCCTGGAGGCCATCTACCTCTCCGGCTGGCAGGTCGCGGCCGACGCCAACCTGTCGGGCCAGACCTACCCGGACCAGAGCCTGTACCCGGCCAACTCGGTGCCCGCCGTGGTCCGACGGATCAACAACGCGCTTCTGCGCGCCGGCCAGGTCGAGGGCACCGACGGCCCGGTGTCCGACTGGATGGCGCCGATCGTCGCCGACGCGGAGGCCGGCTTCGGCGGCCCGCTCAACGCCTACGAGCTCATGCACGGGATGATCCAGGCCGGCGCCGCGGGGGTGCACTGGGAGGACCAGCTCGCCAGCGAGAAGAAGTGCGGCCACATGGGCGGCAAGGTGCTCATCCCGACCGGGCAGCACATCCGCACCCTGAACGCCGCACGCCTTGCCGCCGACGTCGCCGGCGTCCCCAGCATCGTGATCGCCCGCACCGACTCGCTCGCCGCCACCCTGCTGACCAGCGACCACGACGACCGCGACCGGCCGTTCCTCACCGGCACGCGCACCGCGGAGGGCTTCTACGAGGTGAGCAATGGCATCGACCCCGTCATCGCCCGCGGCCTCGCCTACGCGCCGTACGCCGACCTGCTCTGGGTGGAGTCCGCCGAGCCCGACCTGGAGCTCGCCCGTCGGTTCGCGGAGGCGGTGCACGCGCAGTTCCCCGGCAAGAAGCTGGCCTACAACTGCTCGCCGTCGTTCAACTGGCGCAAGCACCTGGACGACGAGACGATCGCCCGGTTCCAGCGCGAGCTGGCGGCGATGGGCTACGCGTTCCAGTTCATCACCCTCGCGGGCTTCCACGCCCTCAACTACTCCATGTTCACGCTCGCCAAGGACTACGCCGACCGGCAGATGAGCGCGTACGTGGACCTCCAGGAGGCCGAATTCGCCTCCGAGAGCTCCGGCTACACCGCCACCCGCCACCAGCGGGAGGTCGGCACCGGCTACTTCGACCGCATCGCGACCGCGCTCAACCCCACCAGCGCCACCCTCGCCCTCGTCGGCAGCACCGAACAGCACCAGTTCTAACCTCCCACCCCCGCACCCCCAGCCATCTCTCCCGGAGTTATGTACGCCGACACGCCGTGCGAAGCGTGCACAACTCCGGAATCGATGGCGGGGGGACCAGCGAAAGGACAACGACCATGATTGAGATGACAGGTGCCCGCGTGACGGGGACCGACGACATCCTGACCCCGGAGGCGCTCGCCTTCGTCGACCACCTGCACCAGGCCTTCGCCGCACGCCGCCAGGAGCTCCTGCTGGAGCGTCAGCTGCGCCGCGGGGAGGCGGGCAACGGCCGCGACCCACGCTTCCTCTCCGCTACCGAGGCGATCCGCGAGGACCCGCACTGGCGCGTCGCCGGCGCCGGCCCCGGCCTGGAGGACCGCCGCGTGGAGATCACCGGCCCGACCGACCCGAAGATGGCGATCAACGCCCTCAACTCGGGAGCACGGGTCTGGCTCGCCGATCAGGAGGACGCCACCAGCCCCACCTGGGCGAACGTCGTCGGCGGCCAGCGCACCCTGCACGACGCGGTCCGCGGGCAGCTCGCCTTCACCAGTCCCGAGGGCAAGGAGTACCGGGTCACCACCCCGCACGAGCACACGCCCACGATCGTGATGCGGCCGCGCGGCTGGCACCTGGTCGAGAAGCACCTCGCGTTCACCGACCGAGCCGGCCGCACCGCCCCGGCCAGCGCGTCCCTCACCGACTTCGGCCTGTACTTCTGGCACAACGCCGAGGAACTGGTCGCCTCGGGCCGCGGGCCGTACTTCTACCTCCCGAAGCTGGAGTCGCATCGGGAGGCGCGGCTCTGGAACGACATCTTCGTCTTCGCCCAGCAGCGGATCGGGATGCCGGTCGGCACGGTGCGGGCGACAGTCCTGATCGAGACCATCCCGGCCGCGTTCGAGATGGAGGAGATCCTCTACGAGCTGCGCGACCACTGCGCCGGCCTCAACGCCGGCCGCTGGGACTACATCTTCTCGATCATCAAGACGTTCCTCGGCCGCGGCAAGCGCTTCGCGTTCGGCGACCGCAGCGGCATCACCATGACCGTCCCCTTCATGCGCGCGTACACCGAGCTGCTGGTCGCGACGTGCCACAAGCGCGGCGCCCACGCGATCGGCGGGATGAGCGCCTTCATCCCGAACCGCCGCGACGCCGAGGCGACCGAGCGCGCCCTCGGCCAGGTCGCGGACGACAAGCGCCGGGAGGCCGGCGACGGCTTCGACGGGACCTGGGTCGCTCATCCCGACCTGATCCCGACGGCGCTCGCCGAGTTCGACGCGGTGCTCGGCGACCGGCCGAACCAGGTCACCCGGCTGCGCGAGGACGTCCACGTCACCGCCGCCGACCTGTTGGACGTCACGACGGCGGGCGGCACGGTCACCGACGCGGGCGTGCGCTCGAACGTCTCCGTGGCCCTCCGCTACATCGAGGCGTGGCTGCGCGGCACCGGCGCCGTCGCGATCGACGGGCTGATGGAGGACGCCGCGACCGCGGAGATCTCCCGCTCGCTGCTGCGGCAGTGGATCGAGAACCGGGTCGTCACCGCCGAGGGGACGCCGGTCGACCGTGCGCTGGTCGCCGGGATCCTGGCCGAGGAGTGCATGCGGCTCAGTTCCGTCGCGCGCACCGCGGGAGTCGCGGACCGCTTCGACGACGCGGCCGAACTGCTGGCCGAGGTGTCGCTCGCGGAGGAGTTCCCGACCTTCCTGACCATCCCGGCGTACACCTGGTTCCTCGTGGACGAGGCGGAGCGGGAGACCGAGGAGGAGCTGGCGCCGGCCGTCTGAACCGGGCGTGGCCGGCGTCGACGGCTGTGGTTGCCGTCACCGGGGGTGGTGCTCGAGATATCTCTCGAGCACCACCCCTTGATTCAGTTCCGGGTCGCGCGCGCCGACCAGCAGCGTGACGACCGGATGCGTGTCGCCCAGCTCGCGGAGCTGGGCCACCGCCGGGTTCGCGTCGAGCTCGGCGTCGTACCGCGCGGTGAACTCGTCGAACAGCGGCGACTCGTGGTGAAACCAGCGCCGCAGCTCGGTGGACGGCGCCACGTCCTTGAGCCAGAGGTCCACCTTCGCCTTCTCCTTGGTGAGGCCGCGCGGCCACAGGCGGTCGATCAGCACGCGGAGGCCGTCCTCGACGGCGGGCGCGTCGTACACGCGCTTGACTCGGTAGACCATGACGGGCTCCTACAGCATCGTGAGGGTCGGCTCTTCGTGGGTGCTGACCGGGAAGTGGGCGAGGAACACGACCCCGTCGGGGCCGGCGTCGAACCGCGCGATCCTGGCGCCCTCCTCCTCGTAGAAGGTGTCGCCGGCCTCCAGGGTGACCACTGATCCGCCCTCGACCTGGTAGAGGGCGGAGCCGCGCTCGATCGAGCCGACCACCGGGCCGTTGTGGAGGTGGAGGCCGCCGACGACGTCCGGCTGCATCGTGATGCGGCGGGTCTGGATGCGGCCGACCGGGCGCGGGTTGGCGAGCGTCACGTCCTGCACGATCTCCCGCTCGACCGGAGGGAGCGTTTCGGCGCTCACAGCGGCGCCAGCAGCGCGTCGCGGAGGCCGTCGCTGATCCCAGGCGGGACCTCGACCGCGACGCCGAGCGCCTGGATGGCGCGGCTGAAGTAGTTTCGCGCCGCGGCGGCCAGCGTGATGTCGACGATCTCGCGGTCCGTGAAACCCAGCTCGCGCAGGCGGAGCGAGTCGGCCTCGGTCATCGACGCCGCGTCCGTGCTGATGCGTTCGGCGTACTCCATCATCGCGACCTCCGCCTCGGAGAGCCCGGCCTCGTGGAAGTCGCGGGCCACGGCCTCCACATCGTCCGCGTCCATGACCGCGAGCGACTTGCGGCCGTGGGCGAGGCGGCAGTGCTGGGAGTGCGTGCCCTGCGCCGCGGCCAGCGTCACGAGCTCGAAGCGGCGCACGCCGAGCTGGGCGATGATCGCGCGGACGAGCTGCTCCCAGGCCCGGTACGCCTCGGGATTGAACGCCATGACCCGGGTGTACTCGGCGACGTAGCCGAGGTCGCGCTGGTCCTTCGCGTAGATCTCCGCGACGTCTCCCGTCGCTTCGTCGGGATCGGGGGTCTGGATGATGGTCACGGCTGCCTCCTCGCGTCGCCTGCGTCCACATGGCTCCCCCCGCCGCCGCGGCGGTGCCTGTGCCGCGGCCCCCCCCGCCGTGGGGATGTGTTTTTACTTTTTTGGGGCGCGAAAGTGACAACGACGTGCCCTTCGGCGGGGGTTTGCTCAGTGCGCGAAGGCGGCCTCGGAGGGGGCGTCGGCGGGCTTGCTGACGAAGAACGAGCCGACGACTCCGA
Source organism: Leifsonia sp. NPDC056824 (assembly GCF_042789575.1). NCBI lineage: Bacteria > Bacillati > Actinomycetota > Actinomycetes > Micrococcales > Microbacteriaceae > Leifsonia > Leifsonia sp. NPDC056824. Next base: position 6,290 of record NZ_JBHUAV010000005.1, read on the forward strand.
ACAGCGAGATGATCGCCGCCGCGAAGAACGCCGAGCGGATGCCGCCCGCGGTGGCCGCGTCGAGCGAGGCGCCGCCCGCCGCGAGGGCCGCGCTCTGCGCCGAGAGCACCGCGACCAGCAAAGCTGTGCCCGCCGCGCCGCCGACCTGCTGGATGGTGCCGAGGATGGCGCTGCCGTGCGAGTACAGGTGCGGAGGCACCGCGCCGAGGCCGGCCGTGAAGAGCGGCGTGAACATCAGCGCGAGTCCGAGGCTCATCGTGATGTGCGCGATGAGCACGAGGGAGATCGGGGTGGTCTCGGTCACCATCGTCAGCGACCACATCACCAGGCTCACCAGGATGGCGCCCGGGATCACCAGCGGACGCGGGCCGATCCGGTCGTAGAGCCGGCCGACGAACGGCGCCGCGAGGCCCATCACCAGTCCGCCGGGCAGCAGGATCAGTCCGGTGCCGAGCACGTCGAGATGCAGGACGCGCTCCAGGTAGAGCGGGAGGACGATGATCACGCCGAACAGCGACGCCGTGGTGATCGCCATCAGCACGATCGCGGCCGTGAAGATCGGGCTGCGGAACGTCCGGAGGTCGAGCAGCGCGCGGTCCTTGCGCTGCAGGAGGAGCTGCCGGGTGATGAACGCCGCGAGCGCAACGACGCCGACCGCCAGCGAGCCCCACAGCATCGGCCCGTTGCCGGCCGCGGCCGGTCCGGTCTCGCCGCTCAGCGTCAGCCCGTAGACGAGGCCGCCGAAGCCGAGCGCCGACAGGATGACCGAGAGCACGTCCACCCGGCTCTTCCGGGTCTCGGTGACGTTCTCGACGAACTTGGCGCCGACCAGCAGCATCACGAGCGCGATCGGCAGCACGATCAGGAAGATCCAGCGCCAGGCCAGGAAGTTGAGGATGACGCCGGAGATGGTCGGGCCGATCGCCGGCGCGACCGAGATGACGATCGAGACGTTGCCCATCGTGCGTCCGCGCAGCGCGGGCGGGACCAGCGTCATCAGCGTGGTCATCAGCAGCGGCAGCATGATCGCGGTGCCGCAGGCCTGGATCACCCTGGCGACCACGAGGATGCTGAAGCCGGGCGCGAGGGCGGCGACCAGCGTGCCGAGCGAGAACAGCGACATCGCGGCGACGAAGACCTGCCGGGTGGTGAACCGCTGCAGCAGGAAGCCGGTGATCGGGATGACCACGGCCATCGTCAGCATGAACGCCGTCGAGAGCCATTGCGCGGCGAGCGCGTCGATGTGGAGGTCGTCCATCAGCTTGGGGATGGCGACGCTCATGATCGTCTCGTTGAGGATCACGACGAACGTGGCCGCGAGCAGCAGCCAGATGACGCGCTGGTCGCGCGGCGCGATACGCGGCTGGGCCGCCTCCCGTGTTGTGGCGTCGCTGGGGGACCCGGCGAGCGCTCCGGTGTCGATGGCGTCGGCGGGCGCAGGTGAGGTCTTCTCAGTCACTGGTCCACACTATCCACGACCCCCGACATCGTGGGTTTCGAACAGATGAACTCAGGCCCGCGTTCACTCACCGCTTAACACGTCCGCCGTACATTCGTCACGAATGTCGCGTTTCCCCGCTCCAAACCCGACATTCGGCACGAATGTCAGGAGGCGAGGCCACGCACCTCGCGGACGGCCTCCGCGACAGCCGGCGCGACGGCGAGGAGGGCGCCCTCCGTGACCTCGGGTCCCCACGAGAACCGCACCGCCGTGCGGGCCACATCCTCGTCGTAGCCCAGCGCGAGCAGCACATGCGACGCATCCTCGCTGCCGGCCGCGCACGCCGAGCCGCTGGAGGACACGATCCCGCGGCGTTCCAGCTCCAGCAGCACCGTCTCGCCGTTGGTGCCGGGGAAGACGAAGGAGGCTGTGCCGGGCAGCCGCGCCGACGCGTGACCGGTCAGCTCCGCGCCGGGGGTCCGCTCCAGCACCGCGGCCGTGAACGCGTCGCGCGCCGCCGTCGCACGGGCGGCATTGGCCTCCCGGTCGCGCATCGCGAGCCGTGCGGCCGTGGCCAGCGCGACCGCGCCCGCGACGTCCTCGGTGCCGGAGCGGCGCCCGCGCTCCTGGCCGCCGCCGTGGAGCACCGGCTCGAGCGGGAGCCTGCCCCGCACGTACAGGGCCCCGATCCCTTTGGGCGCGCCGATCTTGTGCCCGGAGACGCTGAGCGCGTCGACGCCGAGCTCGCCCACGTCCAGCGGGAGCCAGCCCGCCGCCTGCACCGCGTCGGTGTGGAACGGGACGCCCTGCGCGTGGGCCAGCGCCGCCAGCTCCGCGACCGGCTGGATCGTGCCCACCTCGTTGTTGGCGAGCATCACGCTGGCGAGCGTCGTGTCCGGTTGCAGCGCCGCCGCGAAGTCGTCGGGGGAGACCAGCCCGTCCCGCCCGACCGGGAGGTACGTCGCCTCGAACCCGTGCACCCGCACCAGGTAGTCGACGGAGGCCAGAACGGCCTCGTGCTCGATCGGCGTGGTCACGACGTGGCGGCCGCGGGGCGCGCCGAGCGCGATCCCCTTGACGGCGAGGTTGTCCGCCTCGGTGCCGCCCGAGGTGAAGACGACCTCCGACGCCCGGCAGCCGAGCCACTCGGCGACCGTCGCGCGCGCGGCAGCCAGGGCGCGCGCCGCCGACTCGCCGACCGCGTGGTGGCTCGACGGGTTGCCGAAGTCGCCGGTGAGGTACGGCCACATCGCCTCCAGGACCTCGCGGCGCACCGCGGAAGTCGCGGCGGCGTCGAGGTACAGGCCGGTCATGAGGGCAGTCCGGTCATGCGTTCCCCAGCACCACGTCCAGGCCGAGGTCGAGCGAGCGGACGCTGTGCGTGAGCGCGCCGGACGAGATGACGTCCACCCCGGTCTCCGCGATGTCGCGCACGGTGGCGAGGCTGACGTTGCCGCTGGCCTCCACGATCGCCCGGCCGCCGACGATCGCCACGCCCTCGCGCAGCTCGTCCAGACTGAAGTTGTCGAGCATGATCGTGTCCACCCCGGCGGCGAGCACCGGCTCGATCTGGTCGATCCGGTCCACCTCGACCTCCAGGTGCGTGGTGTGCGAGAGCTCGGAGCGCACCCGGCGGAGGGCGTCGGTCACCGACAGCCCGGACTGCGCGGTGAGGATCGCGAGGTGGTTGTCCTTTGCCATCACGGCGTCGGAGAGCGAGTAGCGGTGGTTGTGGCCGCCGCCGCTGCGCACCGCGTGCCGCTCGAACGCGCGCAGGCCGGGCGTGGTCTTGCGGGTGTCGACGATGCGGGCGGAGGTGTGCGCCACCTCGGCGACGAACGACGCGGTGAGGGTCGCGATGCCCGACATCCGCTGGACGAAGTTCAGCGCGACGCGCTCGCCCTGCAGCACCGAGCGGGCGGGGCCGCTCACCGTCGCGAGCGTGTCGCCCGCCTCGAACGCGTCGCCGTCCGCGACGGCCAGGTCCACCTCGATGGCCGGGTCCGTCAGCGTCATCGCCGCGGCGAACACGGCGCCTCCCGAGAACGTGCCCGGCTCCCGTGCAGACAGCCGCGCGGTGGCATATGCCGTTTCGGGAATGAGCAGCTCGCTGGTCAGGTCTCCCCACGGTGCGTCCTCGGCGAGAGCGGCTCGGACGACGTCGTGGATGGTCTGGCGGGTCAGCATGGGACGGTCACCTCGGTAGGAACGGACAGCGGAGCGAGCACCGTGTGGCGGGGCGTGCCCGCCGCCGGCAGCGGGAAGTCGGAACGGAAGTGGGCGCCGCGCGACTCCTCGCGCGACAGGGCGGAGGCGACGACGAGGCGGCCGAGCTGGAGGAGGTTCGCGTCCTCGCCGGGCTCCGGCATCCGGAAGGCGGCCAGTTCGCGGGCAGCGCGGTCGAGGCCGGCGCGGTCGCGGTGGAGGCCGGCGCCGGTCCAGAGGATCGACTGGAGGCGCGCGCGGTCGAACGGCCGGTCGCCCTCCTGGAGCTCGGTCGTCGCCGCTGCGGCGAGGCCCGGCTCCGCGACCCACGCGGGCGGCTCCGGCCATTCCTCCCCGATCGCCTCGGCGGCGCGGTGCGCGAACACCAGCCCTTCCAGCAGCGAGTTGGAGGCCAGCCGGTTCGCGCCGTGCGCCCCGGTGCAGGCGACCTCGCCGACCGCGAACAGCCCGGGCAGGCTGGTGCGGCCGTGGATGTCGGTCGCGACCCCGCCCATCGCGTAGTGCGCGGCGGGCGTCACCGGCACCGGCTTGCGGGACCAGTCGATCCCGGCCGCCCGGCAGGCGGCGTCGATGGTCGGGAAGCGGTGCGCCAGGAAGTCCGCGCCGAGCGCGGTGGCGTCGAGCACCACGGGGAGGCCGTCCTGCGCGGCCATCTCGACGGCGATCCCGCGGGCGACCACGTCGCGCGGCGCGAGCTCGGCGTCGGGGTGGACGTCGAGCATGAACCGCTCGCCGCGGGCGTTGCGCAGCACCGCCCCCTCGCCGCGGACGGCCTCCGACACCAGGAAGGTGCGCGCGCCGCCGTCCGCCGCGGGGAGCCGCAGCGCGGTCGGGTGGAACTGGGTGAACTCCAGGTCCGCGAGCAGCGCGCCGGCGCGGTATGCGGCAGCGACGCCGTCGCCGGTCGCGATGGCCGGGTTGGTGGTGTGCGCGTACAGCTGCCCCCAGCCGCCGGTGGCGAGCACCACGGCGTCGGCGTCCAGGTCGGTGTCCGTGCCGTCGGCCAGCCGCAGGGCGACCCCGGAGACCGCGCCGTCCGACACGAGCACGTCCCGGAGGAACGCCCCGGTCACCACCCGGATGCCGGCCTCGCGCACGGCAGCGTCCAGCGCCCGCTCGATCTCGGCGCCGGTCGCGTCGCCGCCCGCGTGCAGGACGCGCGCGCTCGAGTGCGCGGCCTCCAGCCCGCGGGCGAGGCCGTTCCCGTCCCGGTCGAAGGCGACGCCGAGTGCGATCAATTCGCGCACGCGGGCAGGCCCGTCGCCGCAGAGCGCCTCGACGGCCTCCACTACGTTGAGGCCGGCGCCCGCGCGGTGGGTGTCGGCGACATGGTCGGCCACGCTGTCGTCGGAGAACACCGCAGCGGCGATCCCGCCCTGCGCGTACCGGGTGCTGCCGTCGGCGATGCCGCCCTTGGTCACGATCGTCACCTGGTGGCGCTCGGCCGCCCGCAGCGCGGCGACGAGCCCGGCGATGCCGCTCCCGACGACGACGACGCGGGCCATGTCAGGCCGCCATCGTGGTGTCCGGCCGGGCGGCGAGCATGCGCTCCAGCGCCACCCGGGCGGGAGCCGCGACCTCGTCGGCCACGCGCACCTGGTTCACGACCTCGCCACGCACCAGCCCCTCCAGCACCCAGGCGAGGTAGCCCGGGTGGATGCGGTACATGGTCGAGCACGGGCAGACCACCGAGTCGAGGCAGAAGATCGTGTGCTGCGGGTACTCGGCCGCGAGCCGCTGCACCAGGTTGATCTCGGTGCCGATGGCGAAGGTGGAGCCCGCGGGCGCCGCCTGGATCGCCTTGACGATGTAGTCGGTCGAGCCGTACTCGTCGGCGGCGTCCACGACCTCCATCGGGCACTCGGGGTGCACGATCACGCGGACGCCGGGGAACTCGGCGCGGGCGTGCTCGATCTGGCCGACCGTGAAGCGCTTGTGCACCGAGCAGAAGCCGTGCCACAGGATGACCTGCGCCTCGCCGAGGGCCGCCTCGTCGTTGCCCCCGAGCGGCTTGCGCGGGTTCCACAGCGGCATCCGCTCCACCGGGACGCCCATCGCCTTGGCGGTGTTGCGGCCCAGGTGCTGGTCGGGGAAGAACAGCACGCGCTGACCGCGCTCGAACGCCCACTGCAGCACGGTCGCCGCGTTGGACGACGTGCAGACGATGCCGCCGTGCTCGCCGCAGAACGCCTTGAGCGCCGCCGACGAGTTCATGTAGGTGACCGGGATGACCGGCACCCGACCGTCGGCGTCCGGCTCCGTGCCGTACAGCTCCTCCAGCGCCTCCCAGCACTCCTGCACCGAGTCGAGGTCGGCCATGTCGGCCATCGAGCAGCCGGCGGCGAGGTTCGGGAGGATGACGTTCTGCTCCGGCCGCGACACGATGTCCGCGGTCTCCGCCATGAAGTGCACGCCGCAGAAGACGATTGTCTCGGCCTCCGGGCGCGCCTTGGCGAAGTTGGCCAGCTGGAACGAGTCGCCCACGAAGTCCGCGAACTGCACGACCTCGTCGCGCTGGTAGAAGTGGCCCATCACCGCGACGCGGTCGCCGAGGGTGGCCTTGGCGGCGCGGATGCGCTCGGCGAGCTCCTCCTTCGACGCGGTGCGGTACTCCTCGGGCAGCTCGCCCTGCTTCGGCGTGAACGCGGGGATCGGGTCGTCCTGCGAGGCGCCGGGACCGTACGAGGGTGGAGCGGCATCGAACAGCCAGGGCCCGTCGACGAGCTCCGGGGCGCAGGTGGCGCCGTCGAGGCTGCCGCTCGAGATGAGCTGGATGGTGGTGTCGACCGATGCGATGGTCATGACTGCTCGCTTTCCGGGGTGGGACGTGTTTGGCGCGTGCCGAAAGGTGGCTGCTGCCGGGGGAGCGGCCCCGCGTCGGCGAGGTCGATCGAGTCGTTGTAGCGGTAGAGCCGGGGCGGCCGGTGCCGCGTGCCGGTCAGGTAGTCCCCGGTGGCGACGACGGCGCCGGAGGACTCGATGGTCCGCCGGAAGTTGGCCGGGTCGAGCGGGCGGCCGAGCACCGCCTCGTGCACCTCGCGCAGCTGGGCGAGGGTGAAGCGCTCGCCGAGGAACGCGTGCGCGATCCGGGAGTACTCCATCTTGGTGCGCAGCCGCCAGAGGGCGTACTCGACGATCACGTTGTGATCGAAAGCGAGTTCGGGGAGGTCGTCGGCCGAGAACCAGCCGACGTTCTCGCCGGAGGACGCGGCCTCCGCCTCGGCGCTCCCGACGAGCGCCCAGTAGACGATGGAGACGACGCGCTCGCCGTGGTCGTCGCCGGGGGAGCGCACCGCGTCGCCGAAGGTGTAGAGCTGCTCCAGGTAGCGCGGCGAGAGGCCGGTCGTGTCGCCGAGGGTGCGGGAGGCCGCGGAGGCCAGGTCCTCGCCCACCCGGAGCGGGCCGCCCGGCAGCGCCCAGCATCCCTCGAACGGCGCCCGGATGCGCCGCACGAGCGGCAGCCAGACCTGGGCGCGACCGCCGGTCAGTTCGTCGGAGCGCAGCGCGAAGATGACCGTCGAGACGGCGAGCATCGCACTCGCGCGTTCGTGTTCGGCCATCGCGGGCCTCCCGTCCGACTAAAGGTCACCGTGACCCTAAGTTGCAGACCATCTTAGTGTCACTCTGACCAGAACGCAAAACCGGCGGCAACGGTTGCCGCGCGCGCACCGGCCGCGCGGACCCGTTATGCTGGCCCAGTCAATTGAATACCGGGCCATTCAGGCCGATGCGGGAGAGCCGAGCGCGCGAGCGGGCGGCACCGAAGGAGCAATCCTCCCCGACAATCTCTCAGGTACGCGTACCGCATCGGACTGGCCACTCTGAAAAGCAGGGCACCGCACACGCGGGTACCCTCGCCCACGGTGAAAGCCACGACCGCGTCTGCGATCGCGGTGAAACTCTCAGGCCGGATGACAGAGGGGGAGTTCTTCACACGGAGCGCGCGCCGCGCTACCGTTCATCCCTCCGGCACGGCCGGCGAACGGAGAACTCATGAGCTCGCAGGACAGCCAGACCAACGCAGGGACCGACGCAACGGAGCGCACCTCCCCGCTGCACGACGCCCACACCGCCGCGGGCGCGTCGTTCACCGACTTCGCCGGCTGGCAGATGCCGGTGCGCTACTCCAGCGACCTCGCCGAGCACCACGCGGTCCGCACGGCGGCCGGGCTCTTCGACCTGTCGCACATGGGCGAGATCGTCCTCATCGGCCCGGAGGCCGGCCAGGCTCTCGACTACGCCCTCGCCGGCAAGCTGTCGTCGCTCGCGCTCGACCAGGCGAAGTACAGCATGCTGCTCTCCCGCGCAGGCGGCATCCTCGACGACCTGGTCGTCTACCGCACCGGCGACGACCGCTACATGGTGGTCGCGAACGCCTCCAACCGGGAGGCCGTGGCCGAGGAGCTGCGCGACCGCACCGCCCCGTTCGACGTCGAGGTCTACGACGAGAGCGACGACATCGCGCTCATCGCCGTCCAGGGCCCCGCCGCGCTGAGCGTCCTGCTCGCCACCCCCGGCTTCCACCTCGACGGCGACGACTTCGCCCAGCGGGTCACCGACCTCAAGTACTACTGGAGCATCCCGGGCGAGTTCGAGACGCACCCCGTGCTCGTCGCCCGCACCGGCTACACCGGCGAGGACGGCTTCGAGCTCTACACCGCCCCGGACAACGCGCGCGCCCTCTGGGACGCGCTCCTCGAAGCCGGCGCCGCGCAGGGCCTCGTGCCCGCGGGCCTCGCCAGCCGCGACACGCTGCGCCTGGAGGCCGGCATGCCGCTCTACGGCCACGAGCTGGGAGTGGACACCATGCCCGCTCAGGCCGGCCTCGGCCGCGTCGTCAACCTCGCCAAGGACACCGACTTCGTCGGCCGTGCCGCCAGCGAGGACGGCCCGGACGCCGAGGCGCGCGTGCTCGTCGGCCTGATGGGCCACGGCAAGCGCGCCGCCCGCGCCGGCTACCCGGTCGTCGCCCCCGCCGCCGACGGTGCGGGCGAGGAGGTCGGGGTCGTGACCTCCGGCGCCCTCTCGCCGACCATCGGGGTCCCGATCGCGATGGCCTACGTCGCGCCGCGGTTCGCCCAGCCCGGAACCGAGCTGCACGTCGACGTGCGCGGCAGCAGCCTCCCCTTCACCGTCACCGCCCTCCCCTTCTACAGCAGAAAGAAGCACTGACATGGCCGCAGAGCAGGACCTGAAGTACACCGCAGAGCACGAGTGGCTCCTCATCGAGGGCGACACCGCGACGGTCGGCATCACGAGCTACGCGGCCGAGAAGCTGGGCGACGTCGTGTTCGTCGAGCTCCCCGCGGAGGGCAGCGACGTCGCGGTCGGCCGCGTGGTCGGCGAGATCGAGTCGACCAAGTCGGTCGGCGAGCTCTTCGCGCCGGTCGACGGCACCGTCGCCGCGGCCAACCAGGCCGTGGTCGACGCACCCGAGCTGGTCAACAGCGACCCGTTCGGCGAGGGCTGGCTCATCAAGGTGACCTTCGGCGCCCTCCCCGAGGGCCTCCTCTCCTTCGACGAGTACAAGGCCCTCACGGGCGAGTAAGGCTACCGCTAGACATGAGCGACCAGTTCCAGACGCGTCACATCGGCACCGACGGGGACGCGCAGCGCACCATGCTGTCCGCCCTCGGCTACGAATCGGTGGAGGCGCTCGTCTCCGCCGCGGTGCCCGACACCATCCGCATCGCCCCGGGACGCGTCTCCGCGCTGCCCGCACCGATCAGCGAGCGCGCGGCGATCCGCGAGCTGCGGGCGCTCGCTTCGCGCAACACCGTGAACCGCACCCTGATCGGGCTCGGCTACTACGGCACGATCACCCCCGCGGTGATCAAGCGCAACGTCCTGGAGAACCCGGGCTGGTACACCGCGTACACGCCGTACCAGCCGGAGATCTCGCAGGGCCGCCTGGAGGCGCTCATCAACTTCCAGACGATGGTCTCCGACCTGACCGGGCTGGACACCGCCAACGCGTCGATGCTCGACGAGGGCACGGCCGTGGTGGAGGGCATGCTGCTGGCGCGCCGCGCCTCCCGGGCCCCCGGCGCGAAGTTCGTGGTCGACGCCGACACGTTCCCGCAGACCCTGGCGCTGCTGCGCAACCGCGCAGAGGCCGTCGGCATCGAGCTCGTCGTGCTCGACCTCGCCTCGACGCCCGCCGACGCCCCGGAGCTGCAGGAGGCCTTCGGCCTGTTCGTGCAGTACCCCGGCGCCTCGGGCCGGGTCTGGGACCCGTCCGCCGTGATCGCCGCCGCGAAGGCCGCCGGCGCGGTCGTCGTGGCCGCCGCCGACCTCCTCGCCCTCACGCAGCTCACCTCGCCGGGCGAGCTCGGTGCCGACGTCGCCGTCGGCACCAGCCAGCGCTTCGGCGTCCCGATGGGCTTCGGCGGCCCGCACGCCGGCTACATGGCCGTGCGCAAGGGGCTGGAGCGCCAGCTCCCCGGCCGCCTGGTCGGCGTCTCGCAGGACGCGATCGGCAAGCCCGCCTACCGGCTCACCCTGCAGACCCGCGAGCAGCACATCCGCCGCGAGAAGGCGACCTCCAACATCTGCACTGCGCAGGTGCTGCTCGCCGTCATGGCCGCGATGTACGCGGTGTACCACGGCCCGGCCGGCCTGCGCGCGATCGGCCGACACGTCCACCTCTCCGCCGTCGCCGTCGCGGACGCGCTGCGCGCCGCCGGCGTGGAGGTCGTGTCCCGCTCGTTCTTCGACACCCTCGTGGTGGAGGCGGACGACGCGGCGACGGTCGTGGCGCGCGCCCACGAGCGCGGTCTCCTGCTGCACGCGGTCGACGCCGGCCTGGTCTCGCTGAGCCTGGACGAGGAGACCGCCGCCGACCTGCGCGACGGCGTCTTCCCGCTCGGCGACCTCATCGAGGTGCTCGGCGGCACGGTGGAGGGCGAGCCCGCGCTCGCGTTCGGCTCCGAGCCGTCCTTCGACGCGGCACTCACCCGCACGTCGGACTTCCTCACGCACCCGGTGTTCTCCACGCACCACTCGGAGACCGCCATGATGCGCTACCTCCGCCAGCTGCAGGACCGCGACTACGCGCTCGACCGCGGCATGATCCCGCTGGGGTCGTGCACGATGAAGCTCAACGCCGCCACCGAGATGGAGGCCGTCACCTGGCCCGAGTTCGCCGCACTGCACCCGTTCGCCCCGGCGGCGGACGTCGCGGGCTCGCTGGAGCTCATCGACCAGCTCGAGGGCTGGCTCGCCGACGTCACCGGCTACGACACCGTCTCGCTGCAGCCGAACGCGGGCAGCCAGGGCGAGCTCGCCGGCCTCCTCGCGATCCGCGGCTACCACCGCTCGCGCGGCGACGAGCAGCGCACCGTCTGCCTCATCCCGCAGTCGGCGCACGGCACCAACGCCGCCTCCGCCGTCCTCGCCGGGATGAGCGTGGTCGTGGTCGCGACCGACCAGCTCGGCAACGTGGACCTCGACGACCTGCGCGCGAAGATCGCCGCGAACGCCGACACCCTCGCCGCGCTGATGATCACCTACCCGTCGACGCACGGCGTCTACGAGCACGAGGTCGTCGCGATCACCTCCGCCGTGCACGAGGCCGGGGGACAGGTCTACGTCGACGGCGCCAACCTGAACGCGCTGCTCGGCTACGCCCGGTTCGGCGACTTCGGCGGCGACGTCAGCCACCTCAACCTGCACAAGACCTTCTGCATCCCGCACGGCGGCGGCGGCCCCGGCGTGGGCCCGGTGGCGGCGAAGGCGCACCTCGCGCCGTTCCTGCCCGGGCACCCGCTCGCGCAGGACGCCACGCACGTCCTGGTCGGCGCGGACGGCCCCGACGGCCGGATCGAGCACGGCGGCGCCCCGGTCTCCGCTGCCCCGTACGGCAGCCCGAGCATCCTCCCGATCTCGTGGGCGTACGTCCGGATGATGGGCGCGCAGGGCCTGGCGGACGCCACCGGCGCCGCGGTGCTCTCGGCCAACTACGTCGCCGCGAAGCTGCGCGAGCACTTCCCGGTGCTGTACGCGGGCGACAACGGGCTGGTCGCGCACGAGTGCATCCTCGACGTCCGGCCGCTCACCGAGCGCACCGGCGTGACCGTGGACGACGTGGCCAAGCGCCTCATCGACTACGGCTTCCACGCGCCGACCATGTCGTTCCCGGTCGCCGGCACGCTCATGGTGGAGCCGACCGAGAGCGAGGACCTCGCCGAGCTCGACCGCTTCGTCACCGCGATGATCGCCATCAAGGCCGAGGCCGACGCCGTCGCCGCGGGCGACTGGCCGGCCGACGACAACCCGCTGCGGAACGCGCCGCACACCGCGGAGTCGGTCGCGACTTCCACCTGGGACCACGCCTACTCCCGCGAGCAGGCCGTCTACCCGGTGCCGACCCTGGTGCGGAACAAGTACTGGCCGCCGGTGCGCCGCATCGACCAGGCGTATGGAGACCGCAACCTGTTCTGCGCCTGCCCGCCGCCGGAGGCCTTCGCCTAGGCCCACGCTGGGAACCGCTCGAACCGCCGAGTCACGGATCATCCGTGACTCGGCGGTTTTTGTTTTGCGCTCAACAATGCTTGCAAAGCGTGAGGTAATAAATTTCAACAGGTGTGATTCCATCGGATCAGTGTTAGCCTGATCGCACTGTGGGGGCGTGGCGGCTGTGCTCGCGGCGGTGATGCGGGAGGCTCGGATGCGATTCGTGAGGACGCGGGGCTCCCGCACGCGGCCCTGCATCGCCGTGATCGCGGTCGCGCTTGCGCTGAGTTTGAGCGGCTGTGGGTTCGGAGGAAATGGCGTGAACAAGGAAGCGAATCTCGCGAATCAGAGAAAGGCGGCCATCGCCCTCCTCGAGACACAGGGGGGTGTGGAGAAGATCAGATTCACGCAGGAGGGCGGCCTGTCAGGCTTCGGGGCGCCGTGGGCAGTCAATGCGGTGGTCACCATGAACGGTGAGGATTACAACGAGATCTTGGGTACCGAGAGTTACTCGAGAGCGGGTAACCCGTTGCCGAGCATTGCTCCGGGGGCTGCGCCCGCACCCGTGACCGTGATCTACAGCGATGAGTCATCCGAGGTGATCGAATGACTCCCGAGGACTATGCAGCGATTGCCGCGAAGTCGTACTGGGTAGATCCACTGAATCGCAACCCGACCCTCGTGAACGGCGACGAGGTCTTGACGCCAAAGGACAGGCAGAAGTTCCAGGTCTACGACACCGCCACCGACCCCACCACCGGCTTCCAAGGCATGGCGGTCGTCCCCATCATCGACGGAGCCCCCGACCACTCCCAGGTCTTCATCGCGTTCGCCGGCACGAACCCCGACGACCGCGCCGACGTCGTCGCGGACCTCGTCTCGGTGGTGGGCCGCCGGACGGGGGAGGGGACCCAGGTCGCCGAGGCCGAGAAGTTCGCGGAACAGGTCAAGAAGAGACTCGCGGCGGAGGGGCACTCGGCGGCGCGGATCGAGACGGTGGGGCATTCCCTCGGCGGGTTCCTCGCCCTGTATGTCGCCGCGGAGAACCACTGGTCGTCGACCACCTTCAACGCCCCCGACCCGTGGGACGTGTTGTCCCCGCAGGCGAAGGAGTGGGTCCGGGCGGAGCGCAAGCATGGGCGGCCTCCGCTGACCAACTACGTGAACCGGTTCGACCTGGTCGGCAACTTCCTCGGGCACGGGACGGGCGCGGGCGTGTTCGTCGATGACGAATTGTGGAAGGGCGTGATCGAGCATCATGACCTGGGCGACGCGTTCGACTTCGATCCCTTCGGCGCCATGCTCGGACTGGGCGGGGAGGGCCTGACCATCGAAGAGCTGGCCGAGTTGGCGGACATCGCCAGTCCCGGTCAAGGACAGACGCTCCGGGCTCTCCACGGGGTCGTGTCGGTCGTCAACGGGGTGAGCGCGATCACCGCGGGCGCGGTGTTGTCCGGTCTCGTCGTCGCCGTGGACACGGTGGGGGCGTTGGGGCTGGCGTCGAGCGTCGGCGGTGTCGCCTGGCACCTCGGGACGATCAAGGATGTGAACAATGGACTTGTTCCCGCGATGACCACGGCGCTGACGGACGTGAAGACCGCCGCCGCCCAGCTGTACCCGTTGGTGACCGAGGCGGACATCGAGGAGTGCGTGCGAGCGCACGAGCTTCAGGTGGACAAGAACATCGACGAGTCGGCGGTTGTGGCTGTGAACAACCTCGTGGATGAGCACATCGACATCGTGGGGCGGATCTCGCACGGGATCATGAACACGGTCAGGAACGCAGCGGCGCAGGACGCGCGGTGGGCGCAAGCCTACGTATCGGGTCCGATGGGAGGTTCGTGATGTCGTGGCTTGGCGACCTCATCGGCGAGGCGGTGAAGGATGTGGCGAACACGGTGGACTCGACGATCCACGCGATCGACGGCGCCGTCCACGAGACGGCGAGGAGGATGCTCGACGCGGCCCTTCCGCCGATGGTCCACGCGCAGTACGCGATCGTGAAGGGCGGCAACTGGGTGGCCATGGAGGGAGCCGTCACCGCGGTGAACGTCACCCTGCGCGGCGCCGACGTCGCTGCGGCCCTCTCCGGGGCGGTCGAGGAGAAGGTGACGACGGGTCTCGCGCGCATCGCGGCGACCAACGACTACGCCCGCGGCGTGGAGAGCATCACACCATGACGCAGCACGACCACCGCACCCGGGGCGAGCTGGAGGAGGCGCAGCGCGAGGAGAGCGCGACCGCGCGCCGCCGGATCGAGCAGGCCGACGAGTACGTCTCCTACTACCGGTCGAGGATGCGGTCGTTGGAGGAGGGCTTCTTCGAGCTCGCCTCCCGCTTCGGCGCGACAGACGACCCCCGCTTGAGAGCGGTCTACGCGCAGGTCTCGCACGACGCCGACGAGAACGTGCGCGCGGCGGCGGCCGTGGTCGCGCGCCTCGATGAGGACTACCGGGAGCTGCAGTCGCGTCACGCGCGCGAGATCGAGAGCTTCCGCGAGAAGAACTAACCGAAGATGTGCGGGAACAGGGCCACGGCCAGGGGGTAGCCGACGAAGGACACGATGTCGATGATGACATGGGCGACCACGAGCGGCATGACCCGGCCCCAGCGGGTGTAGCACCAGCCGAAGACCACGCCCATGATCGCGTTGCCCACGAACGGCCCGAAGCCCTGGTACAGGTGGTAGCTGCCGCGGAGCAGCGCGGCGGCCACGATGGTCCACCACTTGCCCCAGCCGAGCTGGCGCAGCCGGGCGAACAGGTAGCCGACCACGATCACCTCCTCCTGGAGGCCGGCCCGCAGCGCGGCGAAGACGAGGATCGGCACCGTCCACCAGTGCGTGTCGAGTGGCGACGCCTGCACCTGCACGGTCAGGCCGAGCACCCGGCCGAGGGCATAGAACAGGATGCCGGGCACGCCGATCACCAGGAACAGCAGGAGGCCGCCGCCGAGGTCGCGGCCCGGCCGGCTCAGGTCGAAGCCGATCCGGCGGAACCCGGTGCGGCGCGGCTGCCAGAGCAGGAAGATCACCAGCGCCACCGCGAACAGCGGGAACGCGTTGCCGAGGAACTGGTAGAGGAAGTCGAAGACCTCCCGGCTGGACTGCGACGGGTTCACCTGCGCGGTCTGGTTCGCCAGGGGAGTGCTCTGTGTCGAACGGTCGATGATCGTGACGATGGAATAGACTGCGGACTGGCCCAGCGACAGCCCGAGGACGATGGCGACCTCCCACCACAGCCGCGGCCGTTCCGCGCGCTCGACGGGCACCTCGCCGGACCAGGTGGGTGGACCGGGCGTGGTTCGACCCGTCCGGACCGCTTCAGTGCTCATATGTGCATCCTGCCAGGCCCGAGGGGGCTGCGCGGGGAGCACACGCGTCCGTGAATCGGGCTCATGAATCGATGGAACCGCGCGGTTTCTTGCGTCTGGCGCTCGTAGACCACCGAATCCGTGGCGTAGACGCAATAATCCACCGACTGAGTTACCACTGTGTAACGTTTTCCAGCCCCATTTTGCATTCACCCTCAACGGTACTTAGGGTCAGTCTTATCCCGCGGGGTACGGGGCTCTCGCATGCCCGTGCTGCCGCACACTTCGCACAGGAGGAACATTGCACATCAAGGGAAGAAAGGTCAGGTACGCGGTCAGCGCCGTCGCCGTCGCCGGCGTTGCAGCGCTCGCTCTGTCTGCCTGCACCACGACCGGCAGCACGGGGACCTCGTCCGCAGCCAAGGGCGGCACCGTGACGGTCGCTGTCGTGAACGACTTCACCTCGTTCAACTCACAGACCCCCCAGGGCAACCTGGACACCAACGGCCAGGTCGGTTACCTGGACGGGTCGTACGGTACTGGCTTCCAGTACATCGACAACAACTACAAGATCGTCCACGACAACCAGTTCGGAAAGTACGAGAAGCTCTCGGACAACCCGCTGACGGTCAAGTACACCCTCAACAAGAACGACAAGTGGTCCGACGGCCAGCCCGTCACCGCCGACGACATGGTCCTCGGCTGGGCGATCGCGTCCGGTCACTACGACTCGTCGCCTGACGCCCAGGGCAACAAGGTCCCGGGTGGCACGCAGTACTTCCAGATCGCGGGCTCGACCGCCGGCATCAACGCCACGGCCTTCCCGACCATCGGCGACAACAACACGTCGATCACGCTGAAGTACTCGACGCCGTACGTCGACTGGGAGCTCGTCAACCCGATCGCACAGCCCGCGCACATCGTCGCCAAGAAGGCGGGCCTGTCCTCGGCCGCCGACCTGACCAAGCTGCTGAAGGGCCTGCCCGCGGGCGACCCGACGAAGCCGGCTCCGGCCGACGCGACCCTCATGAAGGCCGCCAACTTCGTCAACACCGGCTACGACGTGACCGCGTTCCCGACCGACCCCGACCTGCTGGTCTCCTCCGGCCCGTTCGTCGTGTCGTCGTGGACTCCGGGCCAGTCGCTCACCATGGTGCAGAACAAGTACTACGACGGCGGTCTCAAGCCGTCCGTGGACAAGATCGTGTTCCGCATCATCCCGGACGCGAACGCTCAGGTCACCGCTCTCCAGAACGGTGAGGTCGACATCATCAACCCGCAGGCCTCGGCCGACACGCTGACTGCCCTCAAGCAGACCAGCGCGAAGGTCCTGACCGGCGACCAGGCGTCGTACGACCACCTCGACCTGAACTTCAAGTCCCCGGTGTTCAAGGACCAGAAGGTCCGTGAGGCGTTCCTGAAGACGATCCCGCGTCAGCAGATCCTCGACTCGATCGTCACCCCGGTGAACCCGAAGGCCAAGGTCCTCGACTCGCAGATCTGGCTGCCGAACCAGCAGCCGATGTACGGCGACTCGGTGAAGAACAACGGTTCGTCCGCGTACGACAAGGTGGACATCGCGGGCGCCAAGGCGCTGCTCGCCGGTGCGACCCCGACCGTCCGCATCCTGTACAACACGAACAACCCGAACCGTGTCGACGAGTTCCAGGCGATCTCGACCTCCGCAGCGAAGGCCGGCTTCAAGGTCGTCGACGCCGGTTCGCCGGACTGGAGCAAGCTCCTCCCGGGCGGTAACTACGACGCGTCGCTCTTCGGCTGGATCAGCCCGGGCGCCGGCACCTCGCAGATCCCGCAGCTGTTCACCACCAGCGGTGGCGGCAACTACAACAACTTCACCGCTTCGAACAGCGACGCGCTGGCTACCCAGACCACTCTGGACACCAGCAAGCTGACCTCGCTGGAGAAGAACATCGACAAGACCGCGTTCGCGCAGGGCTACGGTCTGCCGCTGTTCCAGCTCCCGGGTGTCTTCGGCGCCACCTCGCGCGTCGACGGCGTGAAGTACATGGGCAACCAGAACGGCCCGTTCTGGAACTTCTGGGAGTGGACTGTCAAGTCCTCCACCGCGAAGTAACGCTCGACAGTGAGAGTGCCCGGGTGACCCCCGGGCACTCCGCTGCGACGGGGCGTCGGCTTCGAGTCGGCGCCCCGTTATCATGTAAGTCGACGGCCGTGATCCGGTCGTCCCCCCGAATCGCGCCAGGCGAGCTCCTCGCCGCCAACCCGCAATGGCGCGCCCTGTCAGTGAAGGTTTTGAACCTATGGCGAGTTTCATCCTGAGACGTCTCCTTGTCTCAGTGCTCATCATCATCGCCGCTTCGTTCCTGATGTACATGCTGGTCGCGTACAGCGCCGACCCGCTTCAGGATCTGCGAAGCAGCAGCTCCCCCAACAAGGTGCAGCTCATCAATGCGCGCATCCAGCTCCTCCAGCTCGACGTGGTACCGCCCTTGCGGTGGCTGCTCTGGCTGGGAGGCGCGGCCAAGTGCCTGATCCCGTTCGCCAACTCGTGCGACCTGGGATCGACTGTCTCGAACGCGAAGGTGGTGGACATCCTCCCGCAGGCGCTCACCTCCACCGTTCAGCTGGTCACCGTCGCGCTCATCCTCGCGATCCTCCTCGGTGTCACGATCGGCATCGTGACCGCCCTGCGGCAGTACAGCGGACTCGACAACGTCGTCACGTTCCTCAGCTTCTTCCTGTACTCGCTGCCGGCGTTCCTCGTGGCCGTGCTCCTCAAGGAGTTCGTGGCCATCGGCTTCAACAACTTCCTGGCGAACCCGACGATCCCCTGGTGGGTCGCGATACTGATCGGGGTGGTGGCCGGACTCATCTGGCAGTCGCTGATCGGCGGTGATCTGCGCAGGCGCGCGGTCACGTTCGGTGTCTCAGGCGTCGCGACCGCGGGCGTTCTGCTGCTGATGAGCGTCACCAACTGGTTCCTGCACCCCGGTCTCGGCCCGGTCGTGATGATCATCCTGATCGCCGCGACGATCATCGGCGCGACCGCGCTGACCGCCGGCCTGCAGAACCGCCGCGCGCTGATCTCCGCGAGCATCGCCGGCGCCGTCGCGCTGGTCTGCTACTTCGGGCTGCAGTGGCTGTTCAACATCTCGACGCCCTCCACGATCGTCATCCTGGCGATCGTCGCGATCGGCGTCAGCCTGCTGATCGGCTGGCTGGTCGGCGGCTACGACCGCGGCCAGAACATGCGGGTCGCGGTCATCGTGACCATCGTGTCCGGGTTCCTGATCGTCGTCGACCGCTTCATGCAGGCCTGGCCGGCGTACTTCCAGGACACCAACGGCCGCCCGATCGCGACCGTCGGCTCCTCCACGCCCGGTCTCACCGGGGATATGTGGGTGACGGGTCTCGACACGTTCACGCACCTGGCCCTCCCGACGGTCGCGCTGCTGCTGATCTCGTTCGCGTCGTACACGCGCTACTCGCGTGCCGGGATGCTGGAGGTGCTCGGTCAGGACTTCATCCGCACCGCGCGCGCCAAGGGCCTGCCGGAGCGCACGGTCGTGGTCCGCCACGCGTTCCGCAACATGCTGATCCCGATCACCACCCTGGTGGCCTTCGACGTCGGCGCGCTGCTCGGTGGTGCGATCATCACCGAGAAGGTGTTCGCGATCCCGGGCATGGGCTCCTTGTTCAACCTGGGCCTGTCGCGCGGCGACCTGAACCCGGTGATGGCGTACTTCCTCGTCATCGCGATCATGGCGATCCTGTTCAACTTCCTCGCCGACCTGTCCTACGCCGCACTCGACCCGAGAGTGAGGGTCCGCTGATGTCCACCACTGAAACCGTCATCGCCGACGAGCTGCAGGAGCCGAGCTCCCCGCCCGTCAGCCAGGGGAAGCTGATCTGGAAGCGCTTCCTGTCCAACAAGGTCGCCGTCGCCAGCGCGATCCTGTTCATCCTCATCGTGCTGTTCTCCATCTCCGCGATCGGCCTCGGACCGATCCCCGGCTGGTGGAAGTACAACTACGTCGAGCTGAACAACCAGGTCCAGCAGGGCGCCCCGACCTGGGAGCACCCGTTCGGCCAGGACCGCATCGGCAAGGACTACTTCGCCCTGACGATGCGCGGCATCCAGAACTCGGTGCTGGTGATGATCGTGCTCGGTCTCATCGCGAGCGTCGTCGGCGTCGTCGTCGGGGCCATCGCGGGCTACTTCCGCGGCGTGGTCGACGCGATCCTGATGCGCATCACCGACGTCTTCATCGTGATCCCGGCGCTGGTCATCGGCTCCGTCGTCGGTCACACCTTCGGCGGCCTCGGCGCGTTCTTCCTCGCGCTGATGCTGGGCTTCTTCTCCTGGATGGGCATCGCGCGTCTGGTGCGCGGCGAGTTCCTGTCGCTCCGCGAGCGGGAGTTCGTGGAGGCGGCCAGGGTCGCCGGCGCCTCGGACGCCCGGATCATCTTCAAGCACGTCCTGCCGAACGCCATCGGCGTCGTCATCGTCGCCTCGACCCTGATCATGGCCTCGGCCATCCTGCTCGAGACCGCGCTGTCGTTCCTGGGCTACGGGATCCGGCCGCCGGACGTCTCGCTCGGCCTGCTGATCAGCTCGAACGAGTCGGCGTTCCAGACCCGTCCGTGGCTGTTCTGGTGGCCCGGTTCGTTCATCGTGACGCTGGCCCTGCTGGTCAACTTCGTCGGCGACGGTCTGCGCGACGCGTTCGACCCGCGCCACCGCCGGTTCAACCTCCGCAAGATGCGCGAGCAGGAGCCTGAGCCCGGCGAGGACGACCAGTCCGGACCCCGCACGGGCGCGGCCCTCGCGGAGGACGTGCTGTGACATCCGCCCGCGCTGTGCTGCTGGTGGCCTCCTCAGGCCACCAGCAGGGCGGCGAGCGTGCCGACCGCCAGCGCGGCCAGCACGGCCAGCGACACGACGTGCCAGCGGACCGTCACGGGCGTCTCATCCGCGAGACCGCTGTCGACCACGCCGCTCTGCTGAAGCTCGACCCAGCGGCGGCGCACGACTTCGGCCGCCGCGCCGGACTCGGTCGACAGCAGGTCGCCCGGACGGCGCACACTGTCCGCGACGTTCGGCTTGCCGACGCGACCGGTGGTCTCCCGGCGGGTGGCGCGCAGCGTGCGCGCCGTGCCGGGAGCGGGCGCGGACCACACCGGGAACTTGTGCCCCGGCGTGTAGAGGGTGAGCGCGTACTTGGTGTCGACGTGGATGAGCGCCTGCCACGGGATGTCGACGGTCCGCGTGACGTTGATCACCTCGATGCCGTCGCCGGCGACCGTCAGGCGCGGACGCCAGAGCAGCGCCCAGCCGATGAACGCGAACAGCGCGCACGGCACGACGTAGAGCAGGCGCACATCGTGCACGCTCACCAGAAGGCCGACGATGAGGGCGGCAGCGGCCGCCCAGATCAGAACGGCAAGGACCCGGTTGAACCGGGACACGAAAACCTCGCGCTCGGTGGGGGAGACGTAGGGCATGGGTCCATGCTCTCATCCCGCACCGTCTCCGCCTCGCCCGAGCGCGCCCCCGAAAGGAACCACGAATCATGACCGAGAACACCACCGGCAAAGCCGGGGTCGTCGTCGGCGCCCCCGTGCTCGAGGTCACCGACCTGTCCGTCGACTTCGGCGTGGACAACGTCTGGGTGCCCGCGGCCAAGAAGCTGAACTACCAGATCAAGGCGGGGGAGGTGCTCGCCATCGTCGGCGAGTCCGGCTCCGGCAAGAGTGCGAGCTCGATGGCGATCCTCGACCTCCTGCCCGAGAACGCCCGCGTCCAGGGCTCGATCAAGCTGGAGGGCCGCGAGCTCACCGGCCTGACCCCGCCGCAGATGCGCCGCGTGCGCGGACGCCAGGTCGCCGTGATCTTCCAGGAGCCGATGACGGCGCTGAACCCCGTCTACACGGTCGGCTCCCAGATCATCGAGACGCTGCGCATCCACTTCGGCATGTCGCCGCACGAGGCCAAGGAGCGCGCCCTCGAACTGCTCGACATGGTCGAGCTGCCCGACCCCGTGAAGGCGTTCAACTCGTACCCGCACCAGCTCTCCGGCGGCCAGCGCCAGCGCGCGATGATCGCCCAGTCGATCTCGTGCGACCCGAAGCTGCTCATCGCCGACGAGCCGACCACCGCGCTCGACGTGACCGTGCAGGCCGAGATCCTGGAGCTGATCCGCAGCCTCCGCGACCGCCTGGACAGCGCGATCCTGCTGATCACGCACGACATGGGCGTCGTCGCCGACCTGGCGGACAACATCGTCGTGATGCGCAAGGGCGACATCGTCGAGTCCGGCACGGTCAAGCAGGTCTTCGACGCCCCGCAGCACCCGTACACGATCGCCCTGCTCGAAGCCGTGCCGCACCTCGGCCAGCGCGAGGACGAGGAGATCGACACCACCGCCGCCCTCGCCGCCAGCACGGAGAACCCCGACGCCGAGTACGCCGAGCGCATCCGCGTGAACGAGCGTCTCGCCGCCGCGGCCGCCGAAGAGGCGGAGATGGACAAGCGGAAGGTCGTCGTCGACTTCCAGAAGGTCGCGATCGAGTACCCGAAGCACGGCCGTGTCCCCGCGTTCCGCGCGGCGACCGACATCGACCTCAGGATCCACGAGGGCGAGGTCGTCGGCCTGGTGGGCGAGTCGGGCTCCGGCAAGACCACCCTCGGCCGCGCCGCGATCGGTCTGCTGCCGATCCACTCCGGCAAGCTCGTCGTCGCGGACCAGGACATCAGCAAGGCGGGCCGCGACGAGATCCGCAAGCTGCACCGCAACGTCGGCATCGTGTTCCAGGACCCGTCGTCGTCGCTGAACCCGCGCCTCCAGATCGCCGACTCGATCGGCGAGCCGCTGCGCCTGGCGAAGGGCCTGAAGGGCGCCGGCCTGGCGAAGGAGGTCGACCGCCTCCTCGACAGCGTCGAGCTGCCGCGCGCCTACCGCAGCCGCTTCCCGCACGAGCTGTCGGGCGGCCAGAAGCAGCGCGTCGGCATCGCCCGCGCGCTGTCCCTGAAGCCGCAGGTCCTGATCGCCGACGAGCCGACCTCCGCGCTCGACGTGTCGGTGCAGGCCCGCGTGCTCGACCTGATGCAGCAGCTGCAGCGCGAGATGAACTTCGCGTGCCTGTTCATCACCCACGACCTGGCCGTCATCGACGTCCTCGCCGACCGCATCGCGGTGATGCACCACGGCAGCCTGGTCGAGGTCGGAACGCGCGACGAGATCCTCCGCTACCCGAAGGAGGCCTACACGCAGCGCCTCCTCGCCGCGGTCCCGCTGCCCGACCCGGAGCAGCAGCGCGCCCGCCGTACCCTGCGCCTGGAGCTGCTCGCCGCAGGTTCGGACGAGGTCGTGCCGGTCAACGAGGGGCTCCCGCAGCAGCCGGAGCCGCCGGTGGCGCAGGGGCTGTAAGGCTGTAGTGAGGAAGTGGGGCCCGGGGGCAAAAACCGCCCCCAATAAATATGCTTACGGTTTAATGCGGACCACAAAAAGGTGTATGTTCTAAACATTGCCCCCGAAAAAACCAAACCCCCCATAAACGTGGAAATACCCCAGTTGTAA
>NZ_JBHUAV010000005.1:29294-102758 GCF_042789575.1 Leifsonia sp. NPDC056824
CTACATGCCCCCGGCCGCGGGCGGGCCGCACCCCGCGGCCCCCCCCCCCCCGCCGGCCCCGCGGGGGGCGCGGGGGCTTTAGGGCTGTTGTGCGGCTGGGGGCCGCGTCGCCCGCCGCGCCCCACTTTCATTCTGCTAGCGGTTGAAGGCGACGCACTTCTCGGTGTAGCTGCTCACGTTGCCCGACGATACTCCGAAGCCCCAGTTCAGCGTGCTCTTCCCGCTGTTGTACGAGTACGAACCGTTCGCCGTGACCTGGCGAACAAGAGTGTCCTGCGACCACGCCGTGTTGGAGGGATTCCCTTCGTTAGTGATACGTCGCACAGCGGCCGTGACTGACGACCGGGACCGGTTCGCCGTGATCGTCCACGAACGCCCAGGTCAGCGTGTGGTGTGCGCTGGCGTACGAGTGCTCGCCGGGAGATGCCGGAACCTCCACCGTGGCTCTCGCGCCCGCGGTGTTGTTCTCGTAGACCGTGAGACGAACGGCTGAGTCGCTCTGCCACGACACTTCGACGACCCCCGCGCCGCATCCCGCCGTCTGCCTCTCGCTGACAGAGGTCCTTTCGGACCGCTCGGGGGATGCGGCACCGGGGGCGCCGGGGAACCCTACCGACAGGGCCGCGAGCGCCATTGCACTGAACGCTGCGGATCTGAGGAAGGGAATTGTGGTTCGCACGGTAGTGATCGTAACGGGTTGAATCAGGAATTTCAATGTAACCAGAAGAACTTGCAACTCCAGCGCGGAGACCATATGGTCTGAAGTCGACCCGCTCAGGAGGAATTCGTGTCCATCAGACTTCTCGGCCGTTCGCTCGCTGCTCTGGCTGCGGCGGGATCGCTCGTGCTCACCGCCTGCAGCAGCCCCGACACCGCGTCGAAGGCGGACACGACCGCCATCGTCGTCGCGAACGGCAGCGAGCCGCAGAATCCGCTCGTCCCGACCAACACGAACGAGACCGGTGGGGGCAAGATCATCGACGCCGTGTTCTCCGGGCTGCTCGCCTACCAGGCCGACGGGAAGCCGGTGAACGATGTCGCCCGGTCGATCGAGACGAGCGACTCGCAGCACTTCACCATCACGATTAACGGCGACCGCACCTTCAGCAACGGCGAGAAGGTCACTTCCCGGTCGTTCGTGGACGCCTGGAACTACGGGGCGAAGAAGAGCAACGCGCAGCTCCTGAACTCGTTCTTCGAGGACATCGAGGGCTTCTCCGCCGAGACGGACAGCGAGCTGACCGGCCTCACCGTCGTCAGCGACACGGAGTTCACGCTCGACCTGAAGACCCCCGTGTCCGACTTCCCGCTGCGGCTCGGCTTCTCCGCGTTCTATCCGCTGCCCAGCATCGCCTTCGACGACATGGCGGCCTTCGGCGCGCACCCGATCGGGAACGGTCCATACAAACTGGCGAGCGCGAAGACCTGGAAGCACGACGAGAGCATCGACCTCGCGGTGAACCCCGGCTATACCGGCCCGCGGAAGGCGAAGAACGGCGGGCTCCGCTTCGTGTTCTACGCCTCGCTGGACTCCGCGTACGCCGACCTGAGGTCGGGGACGCTCGACGTCCTGGACGCGATCCCCGACGCGGCGATCGCGACCTTCGAGAAGGACCTCGACGGCCGGGCGATCAACCAGCCTGCCGCGGTGTTCCAGAACATCGCCATCCCGGAGCGGATCGTGCACTTCGCGGGCGAGGAGGGGAGGCTGCGTCGTCAGGCCCTCTCGCTGGCGATCGACCGGCCGCAGATCACGAAGGTCATCTTCGACGGCACGCGGACCCCGGCCAAGGACTTCACGTCGCCGGCGATCCCCGGCTGGTCCGGGAGGCTCGACGGCTCCGGCGTGCTCGACCACGACGCGAAGAAGGCCAAGCAGCTCTGGGCCGACGCGGACACGCTCTCGCCGTGGACGGGGACGTTCACGATCGCCTACAACGCCGACGGCGGCCACCAGGGCTGGGTGGATGCGGTCGCGAACAACCTCAAGAACACTCTCGGGATCGACGCGAAGGGTGAGGCCTCGCCGACGTTCGCCTTGCTGCGCACCGCGGTCACCGATCACACCATCGACTCGGCGTTCCGCCAGGGCTGGCAGGGCGACTACCCGGGACTGCTCACCTTCCTCCGGCCGGTGTACGGGACGGGCGCGCTGTCCAACGACTCCGGGTACGCGAACCCGGAGTTCGACGCCCTGCTCGCGAAGGGGCTCGCCGAGCCGGACGTGGAGGCCGCCAACGCCGAGTTCCGTGCCGCGCAGGAGCTCCTGCTGCGCGATCTGCCGGCGATCCCGCTCTGGTATCAGAACGTCACCGGCGGCTACAGCGCCTCGGTCGAGCACGTCACGTTCGGGTGGAACTCCGTGCCGCTCTACGAGCAGGTCACCAAGCACTCCGCGCCGTAGCGCCGATGATCCGCTTCCTCGGCTTCCGCCTCCTCCAGGCCGTCCCGGTCCTACTGGGCACGACGCTGCTCATCTACTTCATGGTGTTCGCCATGCCGGGGGACCCCATCGTCGCCCTGTTCGGCGACCGGGCGCCGAGCCCGGCGGTGCTCGCGGAGCTGCGCAGCCGGTACCTCCTCGACCAGCCGTTCCTCGTCCAGTACCTGAACTACCTCGGCGGCATCCTCCGCGGAGACTTCGGCACGTCGTTCTCCGGCGAGCCGGTGCGCGAGATCCTGGCGCGCACGTTCCCGGTCACGCTGCGGCTCGCGCTGCTCGCGCTCGCGATCGAGATGGTGGTCGGCATCGCGGTCGGGCTCGTGAGCGGCCTGCGGAAGGGCCGGCTCTTCGACGCGAGCGCGCTCGTGGTGGGCCTGCTGCTCATCTCGGCCCCCATCTTCGTGATCGCGTTCGTCCTCCAGTACGTGTTCGGGATCTGGCTCGGCTGGGCGCGGCCGACCGCCGGACCGGGGGCGCCGCTGCAGGACCTCGTCCTCCCGGCGCTGGCGATGGCGGCGATCAGCGTCGCCCAGATCGTGCGGCTGACCCGTTCGTCCGTCATCGACACGAACGGGATGGACTTCGTCCGGGTCGCAGCGGCCAAAGGGCTGGCCCGTCGCCGGATCGTGCCGGTCCATGTGCTGCGCAACTCGCTCATCCCGGTGGTCACGTTCCTCGCGGCGGACTTCGGCGTGATGCTCGTCGGGGCGACGGTGACGGAGGGCATCTTCAACGTCCCCGGCGTCGGGCGCACGCTCTACCAGGCGATCATCCGCGGGGAGGGGCCGACCGTGGTCTCGTTCGTGACGGTCATGGTGCTGCTCTATCTCGTCGTCACCCTGCTCGTCGACCTCCTCTACGCCGTGCTCGACCCGAGGATTCGCCATGCGTCGTGACGAGCCGTCGGCCCGGGCCGCCACGCTCTGGTCGGACGCCTGGGACGACCTGCGCCGGCGGCCGATGTTCTGGTGCTCGGTCGTCCTCATCGCGCTGATCACCGCCGTTGCCCTGTTCCCGGGACTCTTCGCGCAGGCCGCGCCGAACAACGACTGCCTGCTGGGCAACAGCAACGGCGGACCGGCGCCCGGGCACCCGCTCGGGTTCACCAAGCAGGGCTGCGACATCTACTCGCGCATCGTCCACGGCACGGGGACGTCGCTCTCGGTCGGTGTGCTGTCGACCACGCTCATGGCGATCCTCGGCGTCGTGTTCGGAGCGCTGGCCGGCTACTACGGAGGCTGGATCGACACTGTGCTGTCGCGCGTCGGCGACATCTTCTTCTCGATCCCGTACATCCTGGCGGCTGTGGTGATCATGTCGGTGTTCGCGAAGTTCGCCAGCGTCTGGGTCATCTCGCTCGCCATCGGGGTCTTCGCCTGGCCAGCGACCGCGCGGGTGCTCCGGGCGGAGGTGCTCCGCGTCAGGACGGCCGACCATGTGCTGGCCGCGACGGCGATCGGACTGTCCCGCTTCCGCATCATGCTGCGCCATGTGCTGCCCAACGCGCTCGCGCCGGTCATCGTCGTGACCACGCTGTCGCTCGCGGGCTCGATCGTCGCGGAGGCGACCTTGTCGTTCCTCGGCGTCGGACTGCCGAGCGACGTGATGTCGTGGGGCAACGACATCAGCCAAGCGCAGAACGACCTTCGGACGGCCCCGCAGACGCTCATCTATCCATCCCTGGCGCTCTCGGTCACCGTGCTGAGCTTCATCATGCTCGGCGAGGCGGTCAGGGACGCGCTCGACCCGAAGGCGAGGTCACGCCGGTGAGCGCAGCATCCACGCAGACCGACGCGAGCCCGCTCCTGGTGGTCTCGGGCCTCCGCGTGGGATTCCCTTCGCGCGGCGGCGTCACCACCGCGGTCGACGGCGTGGACCTGACCATCCGTCGCGGGGAGACGGTCGCGATCGTGGGGGAGTCCGGCTCGGGCAAGTCCACGACCGCGCACGCGATCATCGGGCTCCTGCCCGGCGCCGGCCGCGTCCTCGGCGGATCGATCGTGCTCGACGGCGTGGAACTCACGACGCTGGGCCGCAGGGAGCTGGAGTCCGTGCGCGGACGGGAGATCGGCTTCGTGCCGCAGGACCCGATGTCGAGCCTGAACCCGGTCTGGAGCGTGGGATTCCAGGTGGAGGAGGCCATCCGGGCGAACGGCGTCGCCAGAGGCCGCCGTGCGGTGCGCGCGAAGGCGATCGAGGTACTCGAGCGGGCAGGCTTAGCCGACGCGGGCAGCCGGCTGAAGCAGTACCCGCACCAGTTCTCCGGCGGGATGCGCCAGCGCGCGTTGATCGGGATCGGCCTCTCCGGCGACCCGAAGCTCCTGATCGCCGACGAGCCCACCTCCGCCCTCGACGTGACGGTGCAGCGCGGCATCCTGGACCACCTCGGCACGCTCACGCGGGAGCTCGGCACCACCGTGCTCCTGATCACGCACGACCTCGGGCTCGCGGCCGAGCGCGCCGATCGGGTCGTGGTGATGCACCAGGGCCGGGTCGTGGAGGCCGGGCCGAGCCGCGAGGTGCTTCAGCGTCCTGCGCACCCGTACACGCACAGGCTGGTGGAGGCCGCGCCGATCGTCGCCGCGGGGCCGCTGCGCACCACGGACCGGCGTCTGGCGGCGGCTGCGGAGGCGACCCCGGCGATCGAGGTCAACGGGCTCACCAAGGTCTACCCGGTGCGCAGCGGCGGCCTCCGATCGTCCTCCCTCACGGCCGTGGATGACGTGAGCTTCGCCGTGCCGACGGGCACCACGACCGCCCTCGTCGGCGAGTCCGGCTCCGGCAAGTCCACGGTCGCGAAGCTGATCCTGCGTCTGGAGGAGCCGACCAGCGGCCGCGTCGCGATCGACGGCCGGGACACCGGCGCCCTGAACGCCAGGGAGGTCTTCGCCCTCCGCCGCCGGATGCAGCCGGTGTTCCAGGACCCGTACGGGTCGCTCGACCCGCTCCGCAGCGTCGGCGCCAGCATCGCGGAACCGCTCGCCGTGCACCGGGTCGGCGACCGGGCCTCCCGTCGGCGGCGCGTCGCCGAGCTGCTGGACCGCGTGGCACTGCCCGCCGCGTTCGCCGCGCGCTACCCGAACGAGCTCTCCGGCGGCCAGCGCCAGCGCGTCGCCATCGCCCGGGCGCTGGCGCTGAACCCCGGCATCGTCGTGCTCGACGAGGCGGTGTCGGCGCTCGACGTTCTGGTCCAGGCGCAGGTGCTCGACCTCCTCGCCGAACTGCAGGACGACCTGGCGCTGACCTACCTGTTCATCACGCACGACCTCGGGGTGGTGCGCCGGATCGCGGACGACGTCTGCGTGATGCGGGCGGGCCGGCTGGTGGAGCAGGGCACGACGGCGGAGGTGTTCGGTTCGCCGCGTGAGGAGTACACGCGCGCCCTGCTCGACGCCGTGCCCGGTGCGGCCATCCCGCTCGGTCATCGGCCGTAAACGGAGGCGCCCGGCCGCTGGGATAGAATGGACCGTTCCCCTTCTTCCTTCTGACGAGAGTCGAGCCCTCACGCATGTCCGAGAACGCCGTCGCCCACCGCGACGATCTGCGCAATGTCGCGATCGTCGCCCACGTCGACCACGGCAAGACCACGCTGGTCGACGCCATGCTGCGGCAGACCAACTCGTTCGGCGACCACGAGCACGTCGAAGAGCGTGCCATGGACTCCAACGAGCTGGAGCGTGAGAAGGGCATCACGATCCTCGCCAAGAACACGGCGATCTCCTACAAGGGCAAGCACGCCGCCGACGGCCCGATCACCATCAACGTGATCGACACCCCGGGTCACGCCGACTTCGGCGGCGAGGTCGAGCGCGGCCTGTCGATGGTCGACGGCGTCGTCCTGCTGGTGGACGCGTCCGAGGGCCCGCTGCCGCAGACGCGCTTCGTGCTGCGCAAGGCGCTGGAGGCCAAGCTCCCCGTCATCCTGCTGGTCAACAAGACCGACCGTCCGGACGCCCGCATCGACGAGGTCGTGCACGAGAGCCAGGACCTCCTGCTCGGTCTCGCGAGCGACCTCGCCGACGACGTGCCGGACCTCGACCTCGACGCGATCCTCGACGTCCCCGTCGTCTACGCCTCCGGGCGCAACGGCGCCGCGAGCCTGAACAAGCCCGAGAACGGCGAGCTGCCGGACAACGGCGACCTCGAGCCGCTCTTCGAGGCCATCCTCGAGCACATCCCGGCGCCGACCTACGACCCGGAGGCTCCGCTCCAGGCGCACGTCACCAACCTCGACGCGTCGCCGTTCCTCGGCCGCCTGGCGCTGCTGCGCATCTTCAACGGCACGCTGCGCAAGGGCCAGACCGTCGCCTGGGTGCGTCACGACGGCGACGTGCACAACGTGCGCGTGACCGAGCTGATGATCACCAAGGCCCTCGACCGCTACCCGGCCGAGAGCGCCGGCCCCGGCGACATCGTCGCCGTGGCGGGCTTCGCCGACATCATGATCGGCGACACACTGGCCGACCCGGACGACATCCGCCCGCTGCCGCTCATCCACGTCGACGACCCAGCGATCTCGATGACGATCGGCACCAACACCTCCCCGCTCGTGGGCAAGGTCAAGGGCCACAAGCTCACCGCGCGCATGGTCAAGGACCGCCTCGACCGCGAGCTGATCGGTAACGTGTCGCTGCGCGTGCTCGACATCGGCCGCCCCGACGCGTGGGAGGTGCAGGGCCGCGGCGAGCTGGCGCTGGCCATCCTGGTCGAGCAGATGCGCCGCGAAGGCTACGAGCTGACGGTCGGCAAGCCGCAGGTGGTCACCAAGAAGGTGGACGGCAAGACGCACGAGCCGTTCGAGCACCTGACCATCGACGTGCCGGAGGAGTACCTCGGCGCGATCACCCAGCTCCTGGCGGCGCGCAAGGGCCGCATGGAGAACATGTCGAACCATGGCACCGGCTGGGTGCGCATGGAGTTCATCGTCCCCTCGCGCGGCCTGATCGGCTTCCGCACCGAGTTCCTCACCATCAGCCGCGGCACCGGCATCGCGAACGCGATCTCGCACGGCTACGACGAGTGGGCCGGGCAGATCATCACCCGCAGCAACGGCTCGATCGTGGCCGACCGCTCCGGCGTGGTCACCCCGTTCGCCATCATCGCGCTCCAGGAGCGGATGACCTTCTTCGTGAACCCCACCGAGGAGGTCTACGAGGGCATGGTCATCGGCGAGAACTCGCGCGCCGACGACATGGACGTGAACATCACCAAGGAGAAGAAGCTGACCAACATGCGTCAGTCGACGGCCGACAACTTCGAGTCGATGACGCCGTCCCGCCAGCTCACGCTGGAGGAGTGCCTGGAGTTCGCCCGCGAGGACGAGTGCGTGGAGGTCACCCCGGAGGCCGTGCGCATCCGCAAGGTGGAGCTCGACGCGACCGCCCGCGGTCGCGCCGCGTCGCGCCTCAAGCGCCAGGACGCGTAAGCGCCACCCTCGGGTCGGCGACGCGCATAATCGACTCATGAGACGCTCCCGCCTGCTCGCGCTCCCGGTCGCGGCCCTCCTCTTCGTGGGGGTCGCGCCGGCGCTCGCGGGCTGCAGCTTCCAGACCGTCGTGAAGAACGTCACCGGCGGCAACGTGGATCTGGGCGGGAACAAGGTTCCGTCCGACTTCCCGAAGGCCGTGCCGCTCGCGAAGGGCGCCGTCGTCTTCGGCGCCGGCGTCGGAAGCGGCCACGGCAAGGTCTGGAACGTGACGATCAAGGTGCCGGACGCGAAGGCGTACCAGGACATCGCGAAGCAGCTCGCGGACGCGGGCTTCGACGGCGGCTTCGGCGCCCAGGGGCCCGACGGTGGTGGCACCGGGACGTTCTCCAACAGCGAGTTCGGCGTCCTCGTCGTCGTCAGCGACGCCGGCAGCAACGGCTGGGTGGCCAACTACTCGGTATCGCGCGCGGCCGTCGACACCCCGACCCCGACTTCGACGCCGTAACCCCCTCCACGATTCGTGCCGAATGTCGCGAAAAGCGCCGCCAATCGCGCGATTCGTGCCGAATGTCGTGACCAGCGCCGCTTCTGCGATTCGTGACGAATGTCGCGAAAAGCGCGCGCATTTCGGCGATTCGGCACGAATGTCGTCGGGGAAATTCCGACGATTCGTGGGGAATGTTGTCAGGCGAAGAGCCCGGCGCCGACGTAGGAGCCCTCGCGGGCGCCGGGCGGCACCGCGAACACGGCGGAGCCGACGTGCTTGAGGTACTCGTTCATGAGGTCGTTCTTCGCGAGCCGGTTCTGGATGGGGATGAACTGCGTGCGCGGGTCGCGCTGGAACGCGATGAAGAACAGCCCGGCGTTCAGGCGCCCCAGGTCGTCGTTGCCGTCCACGAAGTTGTAGCCGCGGCGCAGCAGCTGCGCGCCCCCGTTCATCGAGGGATGCGCGAGGCGGACGTGCGAGTCGGGGTCGATCTTGGTGCCGCCGGCCGGTGACAGCGCGAGGAAGTTCGGCTCGCTGAACTCGGTGCCGCCCGAGAGCGGCGCTCCCTCGCCCTTGTCCCGCCCGACGATGCGCTCCTGCTCGCCGAGCTGCTGGCGGTCCCAGGTCTCGATGACCATGCGGATCTTCCGCGCCACCAGGTACGAGCCGCCGTGCATCCACGCCGCGCCGTCGCCGCGGTCGGCCCAGACCTGGTCGGCCACGATCGAGGAGTCCTCCGCCTTGATGTTCGCGGTGCCGTCTTTGAAGCCGAACAGGTTGCGGGCCGTGGTCTGGCTGCGCGAGGTGGATGAGGTGCGGCCGAAGCCGAGCTGCGACCAGCGGATGGCGGCCCGGCCGAACGCGATGCGGGACAGGTTGCGGATGGCGTGCACGGCCACCTGCGGGTCCTCGCTGCACGCCTGCACGCACAGGTCGCCGCCGGTGAGGCTGTCGAGCAGCCCGTCGCCGGGGAAGTGCGGGAGGTCGACCAGCGCGGCCGGGCGCTTGCCTGCGATCCCGAACCGGTCGGCGCCGTCGGCGGCCGTGAACAGTGTCGGGCCGAAGCCGAACGTGAGCGTGAGGCCGCCGGGCGGGAGGTCGAGCGCCTCGCCGGTGTCGTCCGGGGGAGCGTCGGACGGGCCGGAGGCGGGGCCGTACTTTCCGGCCGGCTTGCCCTGCGTCATCCGGGCCGCCGCGACGGTCCAGTCCTGCAGCAGCTCGATCAGCCCGTCCCGGTCGAGCCCGGCCGCCACGTCGAACGCGGCGAAGTGGAGCCGGTCCTGGGCGGGCGTGACGATGCCGGCCTGGTTCGCGCCGTAGAACGGGTAGGTCGCGCTGTCGGGGGAGGAGGCGACCGCGTGGCCCACGGCCGCACCGGCACCGAACCCGACGACGCCGGCGCCGACGGCGGCGCCCGCGAGGCCGAGCATCCCGCGCCGGGACAGGCCGGGGCGTGAGGTCGTGTCGTCGGCCACCGCTACTTGACCAGGATCGAGGTGAGCCGGCTGAGCGGCTCGCTCAGGGCGTTGACCGAGTCGGACAGCTCCTTGACCTGCGAGGTCGTGAGCTGCGTGTAGCTCACGAACCCGGCGCCCTCCGTGTACTGGGCGAGGAGCGTGTCGATCGTCGCGAACTCTGCGTCGAGCGTCTTCGCCGTGGCCTTCCCGGTCGCGCCCTTCTCCAGCAGGATCGCGCGCACGTTGCCGTAGGCGACCTCCGCGCCCTCCACGTTGGCCTTGAAGTCCCACAGATCGGTGTGCGAGAAGATCTCCTCCTCGCCGGTGATCTTGCTGCGCGAGACCTCCTCCATCAGGCTGGCGGCGCCGTTGGAGATCTGGTCGAGCGTGAGGCCGAAGTCCTTGGCGTGGACGAGGTCGTACAGCCGCTGGGTGTCGGCGACGAGCCGGTCGCCGAGGGTCTTCCGGCCGGCGGCGTCGGAGGCCGTGAACCCGGCGGGCGCCCACAGGTCCTTCTCGATGCGGTGCCAACCGGTCCACTCCTGGCCCTGCTCCAGGTCGGCCTCGCGGAGGTCGAGGGCCGGGTCGATGTCGCCGAACTGCTCGGCGGTCGGCTCGATCCGCTCGTAGTAGGAGCGCGCGACGGGGTACTGGGCGCGGGCCGCCGCGTCGTCGCCGGCCTCGTAGGCCGCCGCGAACGCCTTGGTCGACGTGAGGAGCTCCCCGGCCTGGTCCTTGACGTAGGAGACGTAGTTGGTCACAGCCTGCGCGACCTGCGTGCTCTCGCTGACGGACTTCGTGTCGCCGGAGCCCTTGGTGACGGTGAACTTCGCGACAGAGGTCGGGTTGCCGACCATCCCCTTGCGGCACGCGGTGAAGTAGCTGCCCTCGGCGAGCTGGACGACGTAGTTGACCGTCGTGCCCGGGCCGATGTTCTCCTTCTCGCCCGCGATCCGCAGCTTGTCCTGCGCGAGCACCTCGAACTCGTTGACGTCGCTGCCGGTGTTGGTGACCTGGAAGGTGATCGGGCCGGCGGGCGCCGTCGCCGTCTTCACGGTGCACGCGGTGTCTGTCAGCGTGACCTGGATGGCCTCCGCCTCGGCGACGGCCTTGTTCGGGACGCAGCCGGTGAGGGCGAGCGCGACGGCCGCGGCGGCGGCCAGGGTGCCGGCGATCGTGCCGAGCTGACGGTGTCGGGGCATGGCGGTGCTGTGCTTTCTGCTCTGGTGGATGCTGTGGTGGCCCGCGCGGCGGCGGGACCGCGGATCAGGAGTGGACGGGCGTCCGTGGCGCGGGGGCGGACGGAGCCGCGGTGGCGGCCGGTCGCGCGTGCGACGCCCGGTGCTGCCGCACGTAGAAGAACGTCACGACCACGATGTAGCCGGCCCAGGCGACGACCTGCGGCCAGGTCGGCGACGGGTTGAAGTTGAGGATGCCCGCGAGCGCGGTGCCGTACCAGCTCGACGACGGGATGAGGCCGCTGATGTCGTAGGCGTGGATGCCGGCGCCGGGGATCACACCCGCCTCCTGCAGGTCGCCGATACCGTAGGCGAGCACGCCGCCCGCGACGAGGATGAGGAACGCCCCGGTCCAGGTGAAGAACGACCCGAGGTTGATCTTGACCATGCCGCGGTAGAGAAGGAAGCCCAGCACCGCCGCCGTGACGAGGCCGAGGACCGCGCCGATGACCGGCTCCCAGCCGCCGCCGATGCTGGCGACCGTCGCCCAGACGAAGAGCGCCGTCTCGATGCCTTCGCGGCCCACGCTCAGCATGGCGAGGATCACGACGCCCCAGCCCGCGCCGACGAGCGCGGAGTCGAGCCGGTTCTGGAGGGTGGACTTCATGCTGCGGGCGGTCTTGCCCATCCAGAAGATCATCCAGGTGACGAAGCCGACCGCGATCAGGGACAGCGTCCCTCCGACGATCTCCTGCGCCTCGAAGCTGAGTCCGTAGGGGCCCCAGGTGAGCAGCGCCCCGATCCCGAGCGGGACGACGAGCGCGACGCCGACGCCGATCCACAGTTTCGAGAGGACGTCGTTCCGTCCGATCTTGACCACGTACGCGACGAGGATGGTGACGATGAGCGCCATTTCGAGGCCTTCGCGGAGGCCGATCAGATAGTTCGCGAGCACAGAGGACCTTCGAGTGGAGGTGGGGAATGTTGGTAAGGCTAACCTTACCTGCTCGACTCTAGAACACGTCCGGCTGCCGTGTCCAGTTAGGATTCGAGCATGCTGAGCCGGATCGTCAACGCCGTCCTCCTGGTCGTCGCGGGAGCGGTGATCGGCGGGATCGGCACGGTCGCGCACCAGCTCACCGTCACCTGGGGCGTCACGATCCCGCTCGGGCTGATCGGCTCGCTGCTCTGCTTCACCGCGCTGCTGGTGGGCTTGCGGCTGCTCGGCCACTCCCGCTGGCCCGCGCTGTGCGCAGCGCTCGGCGCGATCGCCGTCATCCTGGTTTTCACCCAGCAGAGCGCGGGTGGCTCCGTGCTCATCCCGAACAACCTGCTGGGGCAGATCTGGCTGGTCGGGCCGATCCTCATCGCCGCCGTCGTCGTCTCCTGGCCGGATGTGAAGCGGGCGGCGGGCCGGACCGGAACGGCCTAAGCTAGAGGGACAGCCACCCGCCGTCCGAAGGGAATCCGAACAACAGTGACCTACGTCATCGCCCTCCCGTGCGTCGATGTGAAAGACCGCGCCTGCATCGACGAGTGCCCCGTCGACTGCATCTACGAGGGCGAGCGCTCGCTGTACATCCACCCCGACGAGTGCGTCGACTGCGGCGCCTGCGAGCCGGTCTGCCCGGTCGAGGCGATCTACTACGAGGACGACCTCCCCGAGGAGTGGGCCGACTACTACAAGGCCAACGTGGAGTTCTTCGACGACATCGGCTCGCCGGGCGGCGCGGCCAAGGTCGGCGTGATCGCGAAGGATCACCCGCTCATCGTCGCCCTGCCGCCACAGGCGCACTGACGTGGCGCTCGGGGCCCTGCCCGACTACCCCTGGGACCTGATGGCGCCGTACGCGGCGCGTGCCCGTGAAGCAGTGCCGTTCGGCGACGCCTCCGGGATCGTGGACCTCTCGATCGGATCGCCGGTCGACCCGACGCCCGCGCTGATCCGCGACGCGCTCGCGCACGCGACCGACGCGCACGCCTACCCGCAGACCGTCGGCACACCCGCGCTGCGCGAGGCGATCGCCGCGTGGTTCGCGCGTCGCCGCGGCGTGCCCGGCCTCGCGCCGGAGGACGTCCTCCCGACCATCGGCTCCAAGGAGCTCGTCGCCTTCCTGCCCTTCTTCCTCGGCCTCGGCGAGGGGGACGCCGTCGTGCACCCCCGCGCCGCGTACCCGACCTACGCGATCGGCGCGGCGTTCGCCGGCGCGGAGGCCGTGGCGAGCGACGACCCCGCGGAGTGGCCGGAGAACACCCGCCTGGTCTGGCTCAACAGCCCGGGCAACCCCGACGGCCGCGTGCTGTCGGTGGAGGAGCTGCGGGCGGCCGTGACGCGGGCCCGCGAGCTGGGCGCAGTCGTCGCGGGCGACGAGTGCTACGCCGAGCTCGGCTGGGACGCGCCGTGGGATGCCGCACCGACCCCCAGCGTGCTCGACCCGCGCGTGGTCGGCGGCGACCGCAGCGGCGTGCTGGCCGTCTACTCGCTGAGCAAGCAGTCCAACCTCGCCGGCTACCGGGCCGCGTTCGTCGCGGGCGACCGCGCGCTGATCGCGCGCCTCACCACGGTGCGCAAGCACGCCGGGCTCATGCTGCCGTCGCCGCTGCAGGCCGCGATGGTCGTCGCGCTCGGCGACGACGCGCACGTCGCGGAGCAGCGCGGTCGCTACCGGGCGCGGCGGGAGCTGCTGAAGCCGGCGCTGGAGGCCGCGGGCTTCCGCGTCGACCGCAGCGAGGCCGGGCTCTACCTCTGGGCGACAGAGGGGCGCGACGCCTGGGAGAGCATCGGGCGGCTGGCGGACCTCGGCATCCTGGCCGGTCCCGGTGTCTTCTACGGCGACCACTATCCGGAGCACGTCCGCCTCTCGCTCACGGCGACGGACGAGCGGATCGGCGCCGCGGCCTCCCGGTTGCGCGCGTTTGGAGACACCCTCTAAAGGGCCTCCGCAGCCTTTGCCCGATGCCACAGTTGTCGCGTGGGTTGGCTAGGCTGTACGAGCACGGCTTCACTGCGTGGTCGACACGATCGGCACGCGAAGCATCCCAAACCCACTCAGGAGGCGTTGTGAGCGGACTCGGCACCGAGCAGGCCGGCACCGATCGGACTGCCGCGCAGCCGCAGGCGGAGCAGCGCGGCCCCGCCCAGGAGGCGGCCACCGCCCGGCTGAGCTACCCCGGCGGCGTGGCGGAGTTCCCGATCCTGCCGAGCACGCAGGGCGCGTCGAGCATCGACCTCTCCAGCCTGACCCGGCAGACCGGGCTCACCAGCCTCGACTACGGCTTCGTCAACACCGCCGCCACGCGTTCGGCCATCACCTACATCGACGGCGACGCGGGGATCCTGCGCTACCGCGGCTACCCGATCGAGCAGGTCGCCGAGAACTCGACGTTCCTCGAGGTCGCCTGGCTGCTCATCCACGGCGAGCTGCCGACGCCGGCCGAGCTGGCCGACTTCGACGAGCGCATCCGCCGCCACACGCTGCTGCACGAGGACCTCCGCCGCTTCTTCAGCGCCCTCCCGCACGACGCGCACCCGATGTCGGTGCTCTCCAGCGCGGTGTCCGCCCTGTCGACCTTCTACCAGGACTCGCTCAGCGTCAGTGACCCGGAGCAGGTGGAGCTCTCCACCATCCGCCTCCTCGCCAAGCTTCCCGTGATCGCGGCCTACGCGCACAAGAAGAGCATCGGCCAGGCGTTCATCTACCCGGACAACTCGCTGAGCTTCGTGGACAACTTCCTGCGGCTCAACTTCGGCACGATGGCCGAGCCGTACGAGGTGAACCCCGTGCTCTCGCGCGCGCTGGAGCGCCTGCTGATCCTGCACGAGGACCACGAGCAGAACGCCTCCACGTCGACCGTCCGCCTCGTCGGCTCCACCCAGGCGAACCTGTTCGCCTCGGTCTCGGCCGGCATCAACGCCCTCTACGGCCCGCTGCACGGCGGCGCCAACGAGGCCGTCCTGCAGATGCTCGCGGACATCCGCGACTCCGGCGAGAGCGTCCAAAAGTTCGTCGAGCGGGTCAAGAACAAGGAGTCCGGCGTCAAGCTGATGGGCTTCGGGCACCGCGTCTACAAGAACTTCGACCCGCGCGCCCGGCTCGTCAAGCAGTCCGCCGACGAGGTGCTCGCCGCGCTCGGCGTGCACGACCCGCTGCTCGACATCGCCAAGGAGCTCGAGGAGGTCGCGCTCGCCGACCAGTACTTCGTCGACCGCCGCCTCTACCCGAACGTCGACTTCTACACCGGCGTGATCTACAAAGCGATGGGCTTCCCGACCCGGATGTTCACCGTCCTGTTCGCCATCGGCCGCCTCCCGGGCTGGATCGCCCACTGGCGCGAGATGACGCAGGACCCGAGCACCAAGATCGGCCGCCCGCAGCAGCTCTACGTCGGCGACGCCGAGCGCACCTGGCCCAGCACCCGCTGACCCGCGCCTAGCCTTCCACCGAGGGGCACGTCGTTGTCACTTTTCACGCCGAGAAGTGACAACGACGTGCCCCTCGGCGGTGTTCAGGGGGTGAGGGTGAGGGTTTGGGTGGCGGCGGCGTCGGTTGCTGGGGCGGTGAAGGGCCACGGGCGCGTGCGGCCGGAGGCCCAGAGGGGGGCCTGGTCGGCGTAGTGGGAGTCGAACGCGTGCCCTGATGCGCCGGTGAGGTTGATCCAGGTGCTGCGGTCGAAGTCGGAGAGATCGACCACCATCCTCATCGACGGCGCCCGGTCGACCTTATAGCCGTCGGAGGCGTCCCAGCCGGTCGCGTCCACGACGCTCGAGCCGCCGCCCACCGGGTACGGCCCGCGGTTGAACAGCCACTCGATCGGCGCGACGCCGGACGACCCGAACGACGCGTTGGTGAGCTCCAGGGTGTGCAGGGAGTCCCAGCGCCAGCTCTTCGGGTCGCCGCCGAGGGAACTCTCGGTCTCCTTCCAGGCCTGGTTCGCCGCGTACTCGATCATGTCGTCCCGGTCGAGCGTGCCGAGCCGGCTGTCCGCCCACCACGCCGAGTCCGGCTGCTTCACGAGGGCCTGGACGACCTGGAACCACCGGTCGCCGCCGGCCGGGGGTGCGTCGGCCGGGAGCTTGCGCCCGAACGCGTCGGCGAGCAGGTTCTTCCAGAACACCGCGAAGTAGGCCGCGGCGGCGCTGTCGCCGTCGTCGTGGTAGTTCCAGCCGCGCAGCAGCGCCGCGGCCTTGGCGACGCCGGAGGCCGGATCCGCCTTCGCGCCGACCGCGATGAGCAGGGGGGTGAGCGTCGCCGCGTTGGCGTCGTACGTGTCGGCCTGGATGGCGGACATGTCCTTCGACGTCACCGTGTGGCCCGCGTCCAGCAGTTTCGTGAGGCGCAGCTGGATCTGGTTCGCGCGGTAGCCGGCGTCCCAGTCCTGCGTGATCATCGCGGGGAACTGCGGGCCGGCGGCGGCGTTGTTGGCCGTCACGATGTACCCGCTCGGCGGGTTCAGCACGCTCGGGAGCTGGTCGTAGGGGATGGTCCCTACCCAGCCGTACGCGCTGGTCCAGCCGGGAACGGGGATGGTCCCGTCGCCTTTCGCGCGCACCGGGATGAGTCCGGGCGCCTGGTAGCCGATGTTGCCGTCCACGTCGGCGTAGATGAGGTTCTGCGACGGCACCTGGAACGACGCCGCGGCGGCCCGGAAGCTCGCCCAGTCGTGCGCGGTGTCGAAGGCGAAGATCGCCCCGGCGGTCGGCCCGGGCGTGAGCGCGGTCCACTCCAGCGAGAGCTGGAACTCCTGCGCGGGGACGCCGAGCTTGCCGGCCTGGTCCTTCGCGATGACGCCGTAGCCGTCGCTGAGGTCGGTGATGATCGGGCCGTGCCGGGTCGAGCGGATCGTGATCCGCTCATCGGGGCCTCCCGCGACGTGGATCGTCTCGTGCCGGATGGTCAGCGGCACCTGCGCGCCGTCGTACTCGTAGGTGTTGCCGGTGACCTTCTCGACGTAGAGGTCGGCCACGTCCGGCCCGAGGTTGGTGAACCCCCACGCGATGCGGTCGTTGTGGCCGATGATCACGCCGGGGAGCCCGGAGAAGCTGAAGCCCGCGACGTCGAACGGGCACTGCGCGTCGACGACCGCGCAGTGCAGGCCGACCTGGTACCAGACCGAGGGCATCACCGCGCCGAGGTGCGGGTCGTTGGCGAGCAACGGCTTCCCCGTCGCGGTGTGCGCTCCGGAGACGACCCAGGAGTTCGAGCCGATGTCGTCGCCGGCCGGGCCCATCAGGGTCGGGAGGGCGTCGAGGCTCGACGCCACCTGCTCCAGCCGGTTCTGGTACTGGGCGGCGGGCACAGCGGCGAGCGCGGCCGTCGCGTCCGCATCGCCGGCCGCGGAGGAGGCCGGCGCCTTCGAGCCGGCCGGGGCGGCGTCCGGGGTCGTCGTGGCCGGGGTGCCGCCGCCGAGCGCCGTGATCGTCGGGTGCGCGCTGTAGTCGTAGGCGGGATGCAGCTCGGCGATCTGCTGGGGCGTCAGCTTGGTGGCCAGCAGCGCCCGGTCGATCTCGTCCTCCAGGTTGGAGCGGAGGTCCCAGGCCATCGCCTTGAGCCAGGAGACCGAGTCGACCGGCGTCCACTGCTCCGGGTGGTAGTCCGGGTTCTGGATGCCGAGGATCGCGTACTCCAGCGACAGCTGCGGGCCGGAGTGCGTGTTCAGGTACGCGTTCACGCCGTCGGCATAGTCCTGGTAGTAGCGCAGCGAGGTCTTGTCGAGTTGCTTCACCTCCTGCTCGGCGACGTCCTTCCAGCCGAGCGTGCGGATGAAGGTGTCGGTGGGGAGCTGGCTCGCGCCGAACAGCTCGGAGAGCCGGCCGGAGGTGACATGGCGGCGGAAGTCCATCTCCCAGAACCGGTCCTGGGCGTGCACGTAACCCTGCGCCCGGAAGAGGTCGTCGGCGGTGCGCGCGGTGATCTGCGGGACGCCGGCGGAGTCGCGCGTCACGGTCACCGGAGCGCTCAGGCCGTTGAGGTGCAGCGAGCCGGAGGTCTGCGGGAACGAGAGGGTGACCGTCCACACCGCGAGGCCGCCCGCGAGGAGGACGAGGACGAGCATCACGGCGAGGATGACTCCGAGCGTCCGCAGCACACGGTGGTGCAACCTCAGCCGGGGGGTGTCGTCGCCCACGTCGCCTCCCGTCGAATCCGCCGGGGGCGTCGCCCGGCGCGTGTTCGGACTCTAGCCGACGCGGGTGTCGTACCGAAGAGGCGGTTCGGGTCGTCCCGAGGTCAGGGAGGCGAGCGCGGTGTCAGCGGGAGGTCAGCGCCGACCAGGCCATCCGTTCGAGCACCGGGCGCACCGAGGCGTCGGTGGTGTGGGCTGCGCCGGCGCGCGCTGAGTGCGGCGTGGAGTTGATGAGCCCGAAGGTCGCCTGCACGCGCACGCGCAGTTCGTCGGCGGCGAGCGACGGGTGCAGCTCGCCGAGCACGCGCATCCACAGCTCGATGTAGCGGCGCTGCAGGGTGCGCACCGCGCGGCGGTCCTCGGGGGCGAGGGCGTCGAGGTCGCGGTCCTGCACGCGGATGGTGTCGGCCTCGGTGAGCGCGAAGTTCACATGGAACGCGATCAGCCCGTGCAGCGCGCCTGCGGGGTCGGCGGCCTCCCGCACGACGGCGGCGCCGCCGTCGAGGAGGTTCTCGCTGACCCCGACCAGGAGGGCGGCGAGCACGGCCTGCTTGGACGCGAAGTGCCGGTAGACGGCGGGGCCGCTGACGCCGGCGGCGGCGCCCAGGTCTTCGATCGAGACGCCGTTGAAGCCGCGCTCGGCGAATTTGCCTGCCGCGGCCTCCAGCAGCGCCGCGCGCCGGTCGGCCTTCGCCTGACTGCGCTGGGTCGGCCGCGCGAGCGGGTCGGCCGGGACGGTCTCGGTCATCTCTCTAGGACTCTCCAGTGCGGGCTGGACATTCGGGTTAATGAACACTAACCTAAATTCGAGTTAGTGACCACTAACTCATGTCGACGAGGACACGGGAGCACGATGCCTGCCCTGAGCACGATGCCCGACCAGAGCACCACCGCGGGCGCGAGCGCGCCGGCGGGGAACGGCGCCGCCCAGCGCGCGCTGGTGGCCGACCTCCGCGAGCGCCTGGCCGTCGCCGCGGCCGGCGGCCCGGAGCGCGCCCGCGAGCGCCACGTCGCCCGCGGCAAGCTGCTGCCGCGCGACCGCATCGACGCGCTGCTCGACGAGGGCAGCCCCTTTCTCGAGATCGCCCCGCTGGCCGCGACCGGGATGTACGGCGACGAGAGCCCGGCCGCCGGCGTCATCGCCGGCATCGGCCTGGTCGAGGGCCGCCACGTCATGATCGTCTGCAACGACGCGACGGTGAAGGGCGGCACGTACTACCCGATGACCGTCAAGAAGCACCTGCGCGCGCAGGAGATCGCGCTGGAGAACCGCCTCCCCTGCGTCTACCTGGTCGACTCGGGCGGCGCGTTCCTGCCGATGCAGGACGAGGTCTTCCCCGACCGCGACCACTTCGGCCGCATCTTCTACAACCAGTCCCGGCTGTCGGCGGCGAAGATCCCGCAGATCGCCGCGGTGCTCGGCTCGTGCACCGCCGGCGGCGCGTACGTCCCGGCCATGAGCGACGAGACGGTCATCGTCCGCAACCAGGGCACCATCTTCCTCGGCGGCCCTCCGCTGGTGAAGGCCGCCATCGGCGAGATCGTGACGGCGGAGGAGCTCGGCGGCGGCGACCTGCACGCCCGCACCTCCGGCGTGGTCGACCACCTGGCGGAGGACGACGAGCACGCGCTCGGGATCGTCCGCGAGATCGTCGCCACCCTCCCGCAGCCCGCCGCGCCGGCGTGGGAGGTGCTGGCCACCCGCGCCGCCATCGCCGACCAGGAGGAGCTCTACGACGTCGTCCCCGTCGACGTGCAGGCGCCCTACGACGTGCACGAGGTCATCGGCCGCCTGGTGGACGCGGGGGAGTTCAGCGAGTTCAAGCCGGACTACGGCACCACGCTGGTGACCGGCTTCGCGCACATCCACGGCCACCCGGTCGGGATCGTCGCCAACAACGGCGTGCTGTTCAGCGAGTCGGCGCTCAAGGGCGCGCACTTCATCGAGCTGTGCGACCAGCGCGGGATTCCGCTCGTCTTCCTGCAGAACATCTCCGGCTTCATGGTCGGCCGCGACTACGAGGCGGGCGGCATCGCCAAGAACGGGGCCAAGATGGTGACCGCGGTCGCCACCACCCGGGTGCCCAAGCTCACCGTCGTGATCGGCGGCTCCTTCGGTGCGGGCAACTACTCGATGTGCGGCCGGGCGTACTCGCCCCGGTTCCTCTGGATGTGGCCGGCCTCCCGCATCTCCGTCATGGGCGGCCAGCAGGCGGCCAGCGTGCTCGCCACCGTCAAGCGCGACCAGCTCGACGCGCGCGGCGAGGAGTGGAGCGCCGAAGACGAGGCGGCCTTCCGGGCGCCGATCACCGCGCAGTACGAGGACCAGGGCAACCCCTACTACTCCACCGCCCGGCTGTGGGACGACGGCGTGATCGACCCCGCCGACACCCGCATCGTGCTGGGGCTGGCGCTCGACGTCTGCTCCCGCGCCCCGCTGCCCGACACGGCCTTCGGCCTCTTCCGGATGTGACGACGATGACCGACTACTCCTCTGTTCCGTTCGAGTCCGTGCTGGTGGCCAACCGCGGCGAGATCGCCTGCCGCGTCATCCGCACGCTGCGCCGCCTCGGCATCCGCTCGGTGGCCGTCTTCAGCGACGCCGACCGCGACGCCCCGCACGTCCGGCTCGCCGACACGGCCGTCCGCATCGGACCCGCGCCGGCGCGCGACAGCTACCTCTCCGTCGAGGCCATCGTCGACGCCGCGCGCCGCACCGGCGCCGCGGCGGTGCACCCCGGCTACGGCTTCCTCTCCGAGAACGCCGCGCTCGCCGACGCCTGCGAGGCCGCCGGCATCGTGTTCGTCGGCCCCGGCGTGCACGCGCTGGAGGTCATGGGCGACAAGATCTCCGCCAAGCAGGAGGTCGGCCGCTCCGGTGTGCCGACCATCCCCGGCATCGCGGAGCCCGGACTCGGCGACGACGAGCTCGTCGCGGCGGCCGAGAACATCGGCTACCCCGTGCTGGTCAAGCCCTCCGCGGGCGGCGGCGGGAAGGGGATGCAGGCGGTCCACGCCGCCGCCGACCTCCCCGAGGCGCTGCGTGCAGCCCGTCGCGTCGCGGCCTCGGCCTTCGGCGACGACACGCTTTTCCTGGAGCGCCTGGTGGAGTCGCCGCGGCACATCGAGGTGCAGATCATCGCCGACCGGCACGGCGCGGTAGTCCACCTCGGCGAGCGCGAGTGCTCCCTGCAGCGCCGCCACCAGAAGGTCGTCGAGGAGGCGCCGTCGCCCCTGCTCGACGCGGCGACGCGCTCACGCATCGGCGAGGCCGCCTGCCGGGTCGCGGCGAGCGTCGGCTACGTGGGGGCCGGAACGGTCGAGTTCCTGGTCTCCGCCGCGCGACCGGACGAGTTCTTCTTCATGGAGATGAACACCCGCCTGCAGGTCGAG
This sequence comes from Leifsonia sp. NPDC056824, assembly GCF_042789575.1. Taxonomy (NCBI): domain Bacteria; kingdom Bacillati; phylum Actinomycetota; class Actinomycetes; order Micrococcales; family Microbacteriaceae; genus Leifsonia; species Leifsonia sp. NPDC056824. Next base: position 50,803 of record NZ_JBHUAV010000005.1, read on the forward strand.
CACCCGGTCACCGAGCTGGTGACGGGCGTCGACCTGGTCGAGTGGCAGCTCCGCGTCGCCGCGGGGGAGCCGTTGGCTTTCGTGCAGGACGACATCCGGCTCTCCGGCCACGCCGTCGAGGCGCGCGTGTACGCGGAGAACCCGGAGCGCGAGTTCCTGCCCGGTGACGGCACGGTGCTCGCGCTGCGCGAGCCGGCGGGCGAGGGCATCCGGGTGGACAGCGGCCTCGAGGCGGGGATGCGCGTCGTCACCGACTACGACCCGATGCTCGCGAAGGTCATCGCCTGGGCGCCCGACCGTGCAGGCGCATTGGCCCGGCTCGACCGCGCCCTCGCCGGCACCGCCGTGCTGGGTCTCGTGACCAACATCGCCTGGGTGCGCGACCTCCTGGCCGACGAGGACGTCCGCGCGGGCAGCATGGACACCACGCTGATCGACCGGCGCTTCTCCGCACTGGAGCCGGTCCCGGCCTCCACCGCCGAGCTCGCCGCCGCGGCGCTGCTGGCGCACCTGCAGCGGGAGACCGCGACCCCCGGCGGGGTCGGCGCGCTGTGGGGCGCGCCCAGCGGCTGGCGGCTCGGCTCGGCGCGACCCGTCCGCTACGACGTGGACGGGTCGGCCATTCAGGTGGACGGCGACCGGGTGACCCTGACCGGACCCGACGGCGAAATGCACGAGCACACCGCCCGGATCGCGGTGCAGCCCGGAGCGGCCGGCGAGCCGGACTCCGTCGTGCTCGACCTCGACGGCATGGTCACCCGCTTCGACGCGGCCCGCGACGGCGGCGCCGTCTGGCTCGCGCACGGGGGCCGCTCGCGCGCCCTGCGGCTGCGCACGCCCGCCGAGCGGCTGGCCGCGGCGCTCGCCGCCCGGGAGCGGGGCGAGGCGGCCGCGCATCCCGAGGTGCGCTCGCCCATGCCGGGCACCGTCGTGGCCGTGCCGGTCGCGTCCGGCGTGGAGGTCGCGGCCGGCGACACCGTGGCGGTCGTGGAGGCCATGAAGATGGAGCACCGCCTCCTCGCCCCCATCGCGGGAACCGTGACCGTGAAGGTCTCGCCCGGCGACCTTGTGAAGCTCGACCAGCTCGTGGCCGTCGTCGACGCGCCGGAGCCGGACGACGCCGTCACCACACCGGACGCCGTCACAACATCGAACGTCCCGCCGACCCCGGCGGACACCCCAGAGCCGACAGAATCGGCCCCCGCATCCCACGGCGAGCACGCCGCGGCAGGGACCGTCACCACAACAGACAGGAATCTCCGATGACCATGATGTCCAGCCCCGACCTCGCCGTCGCCGGCTTCGAGCTCACCGACGAGCAGCGCCGCCTCCGCGACGAGGTGCGCGACTTCGCCGACACCGTCGTCGCGCCCGCCGCGTACGAGTACGACACCAAGCGCAGCCTCCCGTACGGGATCATCGCCGAGATGGGCCGGATGGGACTCTTCGGCCTCCCGTTCCCCGTCGAGTACGGCGGCCAGGGCAAGGACTACCTCTCGCTCTGCCTCGCGGTCGAGCAGCTCGGCCGGGTGGACCAGTCCATCGGCGTGACACTGGAGGCCGGTGTCGGCCTCGGCGCGATGCCGATCTTCCGAGGCGGCACCGAGGAGCAGAAGCAGGAGTGGCTGCCGATGCTGGCCCGCGGCGAGGCGCTCGCCGGGTTCGGGCTGACCGAGGCCGACGCCGGCTCGGACGCCGGTGGCACCAAGACCACGGCGGTCCTGCGCGACGGCGAGTGGGTCCTGAACGGCACCAAGCAGTTCATCACCAACTCCGGCTCGGAGATCACCAAGCTCGTCACCATCACCGCCGTGACCGGCGAGGAGCGGCGCGCGGACGGCTCCATCAAGAAGGAGCTCTCGGCGATCATCGTCCCGACCGGCACGCCCGGCTTCGTGGCAGAGCCGGTCTACGACAAGGTCGGCTGGCACACCTCCGACACCCACCCGCTGACGCTCACCGACGTGCACGTTCCGGAGGCCAACCTCCTGGGCGAGCGCGGCCGCGGCTATGCCAACTTCCTCCAGACCCTCGACGAGGGCCGGGTCGCCTTCGCCGCCCTCTGCACGGGCGCCGCGCAGGGCTGCCTGGAGGAGGCCATGCGCTACGCGAAGTCGCGCAATGTATTCGGCCGGTCGATCGGCTCCAACCAGTACATCGCCTTCAAGATCGCGCGGATGCAGGCCCGGGTGCACGCGGCTCGCCTCGCGTACTACGACGCCGCGTTCAAGCTGATGGCCGGCGTCCCCTTCAAGATGGAGGCCTCCATCGCCAAGCTCGTCGGCAGCGAGGCCGCGATGGACAACGCCCGCGACGCGACCCAGATCTTCGGCGGCTACGGCTTCATGAACGAGAACCCGGTCGCCCGCCACTACCGCGACTCGAAGATCCTGGAGATCGGCGAGGGCACGACCGAGGTCCAGCTCATGATCATCTCGCGGGCCCTCGGCTTCGAGGACTGACCCGTCGCCGGCCGCCGAGTCGCCGCCGAACTGGCGACTCGGCGGTTTCGGCGGTACTTTTCGGCGTACTGGATCGTGAGAGACAAGGGAGTGCAGCGTGATCGATAAGACGGTGGGGAGCGCGGCGGACGCCGTCGCCGACATCCCGAGCGGCGCCAGCCTGGCCGTGGGCGGCTTCGGGCTGTGCGGCATCCCGAGCGCGCTCATCCAGGCGTTGCTGGAGGCTGGGACGACCGACCTGGAGGTGGTCAGCAACAACTGCGGCGTGGACGACTGGGGGCTCGGCCTCCTGCTCGCCCAGCGCCGCATCCGCAAGATGATCAGCTCGTACGTGGGCGAGAACAAGGAGTTCGCGCGGCAGTTCCTCTCCGGCGAGCTGGAGGTGGAGCTGACCCCGCAGGGCACGCTCGCCGAGAAGCTGCGGGCGGGCGGCGCGGGCATCCCCGCGTTCTACACCCCGGCCGGCGTCGGCACGCAGATCGCGCTCGGCGGCCTCCCTCGCCGCTACAACGACGACGGGTCGGTCGCGGTCGCGAGCGAGCCGAAGGAGGTGCGCGAGTTCGACGGCGCCTCCTACGTGCTGGAGCGCTCGCTGCGCCCCGACTTCGCGCTCGTTCACGCGGCCAAGGGCGACCGGCACGGCAACCTCGTGTTCCACGCCGCCGCGATGAACTTCAACCCGCTCGCCGCGATGGCCGGCGGCATCACCATCGCCGAGGTGGAGGAGCTGGTCGAGCCCGGCGAGCTCGCACCGGGGGAGGTGCACCTGCCCGGGATCTTCGTCCAGCGCGTCGTGCTCGCGCCCGACGTGGAGAAGCGGATCGAGCGGCGCACGGTCGCCGCGCCGGCCGAAGCCACCGCCCAGGAAGGGAATGCCCGATGAGCCTCACCCGCACCGAGCTCGCCGCCCGCGTGGCGCTGGAGCTCGAGAACGGCCAGTACGTCAACCTCGGCATCGGCATGCCGACGCTCATCCCGAACTACATCCCGGAGGGCGTGGAGGTCATCCTGCACTCCGAGAACGGCGTGCTCGGGGTCGGCCCGTACCCGGCCGACGCCGACGTCGACCCCGACCTCATCAACGCGGGCAAGGAGACCGTCACCGTCAAGCGCGGCGCGGCCTACTTCGACTCGTCGCTGTCGTTCGGCATGGTCCGCGGCGGCCACGTCGACGTCGCCGTGCTCGGCGCAATGGAGGTCTCGGCGACCGGCGACCTGGCCAACTGGATGATCCCCGGCAAGATGGTCAAGGGCATGGGCGGCGCGATGGACCTCGTCTTCGGCGCCAAGCGGCTGATCGTGATGATGGAGCACGTCGACAAGGAGGGCCGGCCCAAGATCCTCGCCGAGTGCAGCCTCCCGCTCACCGGCACCGGCTGCGTGGACCGCATCATCACCGACCTCGCCGTGATCGACGTGACGCCGGACGGGCTCGTGCTGCGCGAGACCGCGCCGGGCGTGACGGTCGAGGAGGTCGTGGCCGCGACGGGCGCGCCGCTCGCGGTGGAACTGGAGGCAGCGTCATGAAAGAAATCGAGCAGCGCGGCCTCTACTACGAGGAGTTCGAGCTGGAGACCCGCTACCTGCACCGCCCCGGCCGCACGGTGACGGAGGCCGACAACGTCCTCTTCACCACGCTGACCATGAACACGCAGGCGCTGCACCTGGACGCCGCGTGGTCGGCGCGGCAGCCGTTCGGCGAGCGGCTGATGAACTCGATGTGGACGCTCGCGACGGTCGTCGGCGCGTCGGTAGCCCAGCTCACCCAGGGCACGATCGTCGCGAACCTCGGCTTCTCGGAGGTCTCCTTCCCGCACCCGCTGTACCACGGCGACACGCTCTACTCGGAGACGGCGGTGACGGCCAAGCGGCTGTCGGCCTCCCGCCCCGGCCAGGGGATCGTGACGCTGGAGCACACCGGCCGCAACCAGGACGGCGTCGTCGTCGCCACTGCGATCCGGCAGGTGATGGTGTGGTGCCGCGACGCGCACCTCGGGACGAGCGACGTATGACTCCGTTCCCGTGGGGCCCCGCGCTGCTGTTCTGTCCGGCCGACCGGCCCGACCGCTATGCCAAGGCGCTGGAGCGGTCGGACGCGGTCATCCTCGACCTGGAGGACGCCGTCGACCCTGTGCGCCGGCCGGCGGCCCGGGAGGCGCTCGCCGCCTCCGACCTCGACCCCGCGCGGGTGATCGTGCGGGTCAATCCGGCAGGCAGCGACGACCTGGCCGCCGACCTCGCCGCGCTCACGTTCACCCCGTACACCGCGGTGATGCTGCCGAAGGCCGAGCGTGCCGCGGACCTGCGTGCCCTCGCCGGGCTGCGCGTGATCGCCCTGTGCGAGACCGCGGCCGGCGTCGTCGCGGCGGCCGAGCTCGCCGCGGCGGAGCAGGTCATCGCGCTGATGTGGGGAGCGGAGGATCTGGTCGCCTCGCTCGGTGGCACGTCGAGCCGGCATCCGGACGGCCGCTACCGCGACGTGGCGACACACGCGCGCTCCGCGGTGCTGCTCGCCGCTGGAGCTGCGGGGAAACCCGCCGTGGACACGGTGCACCTCGACATCGCCGACCTCGACGGGCTCGCCGCGGAGGCCGAGGACGCAGTCGCCGTCGGGTTCGCCGCGACCGCGTGCATCCACCCCTCGCAGGTGGAGACCGTCCGCGCCGCGTACCGGCCGGACGAGGCGCAGGTGGCGGAGGCCGTCGAGCTGCTGGAGGCGGCACGCGCGGCAGGCGGGGGAGTGTTCCGCCACAACGGCAAGATGGTCGACGGACCGGTGCTTTCGCACGCCCGATCGGTGCTCCGGAGGGCGACCAGCACGTTGTGATGAAACCGTGATGAACGATTTTTACGCCGTTCACCGGTTTGGTCGTGCCGTGTCGGCGGCATGCCGTACTCTGCCCTTAACGTTCCAGAGAAGAGCACCCTCGAATCGATTCGAGCCACGAATCGGTCGGCAGCGTGAACACCCGCTCGAACGTCTGGAAGGGGGACGAGATGCCACAGCTCCTTCCCCTGCGCCTGCTCGAGAGCGTCGGCCTCCGCACCCCCGCCGTAGCGGCCGCGGCGGACGCTGACGGCACGTCGATTCCGGCGCCCGCGCGGCCGGCGACGACCTCGCAGCGGCCCGTCGAGCCCGCACCCGCGCCCCGCGCGCAGCCGACCGTGACCTTCTCCGAGCCGTCTACCGACACCGGCGGCCCCCTCGACATCGACAGCGGCCTGGGCCTCACCGGCCCGCTCTCGATCATCGCCCCGCGCCGCATCGGCGAGAGCGACCTCGCCGTGTACCCGCTGTCGCTCGGCGCCAGCGTCTTCGGCTGGACGGCCGACGGCGACACGTCCCTGGCGATCCTCGACCGCTTCGCCTCGCGCGGCGGCGACTTCATCGACACCGCGGACAGCTACGTCGGCGGCCGCAGCGAGGTCCTCATCGGCAAGTGGATGCACGAGCGCGGCAACCGCGACGACATGGTGGTCGCGACCAAGGTCGGCCGTCACCACGAGAACCAGGGCCTCGGCTCGGTGAGCATCGTGCGCGCCGTGGAGGCCTCCCTCGAGCGCCTGCAGACCGACCACATCGACCTGCTGTACTTTCACGACGACGACACGGAGGTCCCGCTGGAGGACAGCCTGGCGACCGCGGAGTGGCTCATCGAGACCGGCAAGGTCCGCTACCTGGGCGCGTCCAACTTCAGCGCGGACCGCCTCATCGAAGCGCGTGTGCTGGCGTCGGCCGGCCTGCCGAAGTTCGTCGCCATCCAGACCCAGTACAACCTCATGCACCGCGCCGAATTCGAGAGCGCTCTGCGCATCGTGGCGGCCGCCCAGGGCCTCGCCGTGATGCCGTACTACGCGCTGGCCAACGGCTTCCTCACCGGCAAGTACCGCTCGAAGTCCGACCTGAGCGCCGACGCCCGCAGCGTGCGCGCCTCGGCCTACGTCAACCGCAAGGGCATGCGCGTCCTGGCGGTGATCGACCGCATCGCCGCCGAGCACGGCGTGTCCGCGGCGAGCGTCGCGATCGCCTGGCTGCTGGCCAAGCGCACCATCGTGGCCCCGGTGGCGAGCGCCAGCCGCCCCGAGCAGGTCGACGGCCTGATGGCCGCCGCCGGCATCCGCCTCACCCGAGCCCAAATGCTCGACCTCGACCGCGTCTCCGAGTAGCGCGCCGCGTCCGTAGCCAACGGAGGACTCCAAGGGCGAACCGCCGCCCGACGACGGCCAACGGAGGACTCCCGCCCCAATCCCGCCCCGACCTCCTCCGCTAGCCGCGTCGGCAACGGAGGACTCCGGCCCCGATCCCGGCCCGCCCTCCTCCGCTAACCGCGTCGGCAACGGAGGACTCCGCCCCCGATCCCGGCCGAATCTCCTCCGCAAGCCCGTTGGCAACGGGGACTTCCGCCCCGATCCCGCCCCGATCTCCTCAGCGCGCGTCGCCAACGGAGGACTTCCGCCCCGACTCGGGCCGGATCTCCTCCGCTAGCCGACATCGGGCGGCGTGTCGCGCCCGATGTCCTCCGTTAGCGCGCCAATTCACTTCCGCGATCCCCGCCGCGTCTCCGAGTAACCCCGCGCGCGCAGCCAACGGGGGACTTCCGCCGCGCTTCCGCGCCGCGCGCAGCTAACGGAGGACTTCCGCCCCGATTCCACCCCACACACAGCCAACGGAGGACTCCAGCCCCAATCCGGGCCCGAACTCCTCCGTTAGCCCGTCGGCAAGGGGGGCTTCCGCCCGATCTCGGCCCGAACTCCTCCGCTGGCCCGTTGGCAACGGAGGACTTCAGCCCCGATCCCGGCCCGAACTCCTCCGTTAGCCGACATCGGGCGGCGTGGCGCGCGCGATGTCCTCCGGCGGCGGGCTACGCCTCGGAGAGGATGTGGTCCAGCGCGCGGTGCAGGGCCGCGCCCGCCGCGATCGGGTCGCCGACGTAGCCGCCGGCCAGGGCGCCGTCGCGCGCGAGGATGAGGTCGTCCGCCGCGTCGCCCGGCCGCGGGTGACCGATCTGGCGGAAAAGCTCCTCGATGTGCTTGGCGTACCAGTCCCTGTGCGCGGTCACGGCGACGCGCACGGGGTGGGTCTCATCGGAGAACTGCGCTGCGGCGTTGATGAACGGGTCGCCGCGGAAGCCGGGGCGCACCGCCTCGGAGTTGATGGAGTCCACGAGGGCACGGGCGACCGCCGTCGGGTCGGACAGCTCCGCCTCCTTCTCGGCGAACCAGTCGCGCACCTGGCGGTCCCGGCCCTCGACGTAGGCGATGATCAGGAGGTCCTTGGAGCGGAAGTGCTTGTAGAACGTCGCCTTCGTCACCCGGGCGCCCGCGATGATGCGGTCGACGCCGACCGTGTGGATGCCCTCCTCGTAGAAGAGCTCGTCGGCGGTGGCGAGGATCTTGATCTTCGACGGTGCGGGCGGCCGGATGGTGGCGCGGGCACTTATGACCATCTGGTCGTCTCCTCTCTCCGGGAGGCTATGGCCTCCGCTCGTCTATGAGAACCCCCCGACCGGTCCGAGGGGGGACGACCGGTCGGGGTGGTCACTTCAGTATAGTGGTAGACAGACCAGTCTGTTTGTCCTCAATTTCCCAGTCTCCGCGAGAGAAGGAGCGCTGGCGTAGGGTGGAGGGGATGAACAGCGCAGTCGACCTCCCGCTCGGTTTGGCCGACCTCGCATTCGCCGCCTCCGGCGAGGCCCTCGTCCGCCGCACGATCCTGCCCAACGGCGTCCGCATCCTCAGCGAGCAGGTTCCGGGCGCGCGAAGCGCCACCCTCGGCTACTGGGTGGCCGTCGGCTCGCGCGACGAGACCGCCGACGTGGCGGGCAGCCTGGGCTCCACGCACTTCCTCGAGCACCTCCTCTTCAAGGGCACGCGCACGCGCACCGCCCTCGACATCGCGGTGTCCTTCGACTCGGTCGGCGGTGAGCACAACGCCATGACGGCCAAGGAGTACACCTGCTACTACGCCAAGGTGCAGGACCGTGACCTCCCGATGGCGGTGGAGGTCATCGGCGACATGCTCACCTCGTCGGTGCTCGACCCGACCGAGTTCGAGAACGAGCGCGGGGTCATCCTCGAAGAGCTGTCGATGGCGGAGGACGACCCGGCCGATGTCGCCAATGAGCGGCTCTTCACCGCGGTGCTCGGCGGCCATCCGCTGGGGAGGCCGATCGGCGGCCGCCCCGACACCATCCGCGCCGCGACCCGTGACGCCGTCTGGAGCCACTACCGGGCCAACTACCGGCCGCGCGACCTGGTCGTCACGGCCGCGGGCGCGGTCGACCACGACGTGCTCGTGGCGGGCGTTCGGCGCGCGCTCGACGCCGCAGGCTGGGACCGGGACGAGGAGGCCGCGCCGGTCGACCGCCGCCCGACCGTGGCCGCGACCGTCGAGCGCGGCGCGTCGGTCGTGACCGTCTCGCGGCCGATCGAGCAGGCGAACCTCATCATCGGGATGCCCGGCATCGTCGCGACCGACGAGCGCCGCACCACGATGAGCGTGCTCAACTCCATCCTCGGCGGCGGGATGTCGAGCCGGCTGTTCCAGGAGGTCCGCGAGAAGCGCGGCCTGGCCTACGCCGTCTACTCGTTCTCCGGCTCGTACTCCGACGCCGGCGTCTTCGGCCTGTTCTCCGGCTGTGCCCCGGCGAAGGCCAGGCAGGTCGCCGAGCTGATGCTCTCCGAGCTGCACCGCCTGGCCGACGGCGGTGTGACGGCGGACGAGCTCCGCCGCGCGGTCGGCCAGCTCTCCGGTGGGGCGGCGCTCGCGCTGGAGGATTCCGACACCCGGATGTCGCGGCTCGGCCGCGCCGAGATCAGCCTGGGGGAGTTCGCCGACCTCGACGAGAGCCTCCGGCGGCTGCACCTCGTCACCGCCGGTGACGTCCGAGAACTCGCACGGGACCTGGCCGACCGCCCGGTCTCGATCTCCGCGGTGGGTGGCGTCGACGATGACGTCTTCGCGGGCCTGGTGGCCTGACCGCCCGTCTCCATTCCGTTACCTCGAAAGGTCTACCGGTGCCCCATTACCTCTACCTGGTGCGTCACGGCGAGCAGCAGGACGCCGAGCACGGCCTGCCGGACGGCCCGCTCTCGCCGCGCGGCAAGCGCCAGGCGCAGCTCATCGCCGACCGGCTAAGCGGGTTGCCGCTGACCGGCATGTACCACTCGCCGCTCGTGCGCGCGGAGCAGACGGCCTCGATCATCGCCGAGCGGATGCCCGCGGTGGTGCCGGAGCCCTCCAGTCTGCTGTTCGACTGCATCCCGTCCGGTCCGACGCCCGACATGCCCAAGGCGTTCGAGTCGTTCTTCGGCCCCGTCACGGAGGCCGAGATCGATGCGGGCCGCGCCCAGATGGACGACGCGGTCAACGAGTTCCTGACGCCCGCCATGGGCGACCGGCACGACCTGCTGGTGACCCACAACTTCGTGATCGGCTGGTTCGTCCGCCACGTCTTCGACGCGCCGGCCTGGCGCTGGCTCGGCCTCAACCAGGCCAACTGCGGGCTCACCATCATCCGGGTGCGCTCGGCGAAGCCGCCCGTGCTGGTGGTGCACAACGACCTCGGCCACCTGCCGGTCGAGCTGCGCACCGGCCTGCCGGAGCTGCAGCCGGTCTAGCGGTTCACGCCGGCGTGTGGTTCGGGCCGAGCCGCTTGCGGAACCAGTCCGTCGCGTTCGGGTTGTCGTTGTACGGCTGAATGCTCTCGTAGCCGTGCGAGCTGTAGAGGCCGCCGGCGGCCTCCAGGCTCGCGTTGGTGTCCAGCACCACCTCGGTCGCGCCGAAGCCGCGCGCCCGGTGCTCCAGCTCGCCGAGGATGGCGCGGCCGAGGCCCCGGCCGCGGTGCGCCGGCGCCACCCAGAGATGCTTGATCTCGTAGCGGACGAGCTGCTCACCGTCGTCGGTCTCCGACAGCGGGACGGTCAGCTCGCGGATGCCGCCGCAGCCGGCCTCCCCGTCGTCGTACGCCAGCAGGAAGACGCCGGCCGGCGGCACGAACTGGCCGGGGTCGGGGAAGGTCGTGCGGTACGCGCCCTGGGTGGCGGGGAAGGACTCGGCGCGCTCGGCGAAGTAGTCCGCGAGCATCCGGTGGGCGGTCGCGTCGGTGACGGAGACATCGGCAAAGGACACCATCGTCCCAGCGTAACCGGCGCACATTCGTGCCGAATGTCGCGTTCGGCGGCGCGATACTCGGCATTCGTGCCGAATGTGCGCGGGTAGGGTGGACGGGTGACTATTCGCGTGGCCGTAGCCGGGGCGACCGGCAAGCTCGGATCGGTGGCGGTCCGTCTCATCGAGGCGGCCGACGACCTGGAGCTGGTGGCCGCTCTCGACTCCCGTACCCCCCTCGAGAAGATGCTCGGCGCCGACGTGCTGGTGGACATGACACTCCCGCCGGTCAGCCCGGGGATCGTGGCCTTCGCCGTCGACCACGGCCTCAACGTGCTGATCGGCACCTCCGGCTGGTCGGCCGACCGGATCCTGGACCTGGAGCGCCGGGTCGCCGAGCACGAGGGCGCGGGCGCCGTCGTCATCCCGAACTTCTCCCTGGGCTCCGCGCTCGGCACCGCGTTCGCGACCGTCGCCGCCCGGTTCTTCGACTCGATCGAGATCGTCGAGACGCACGGCCCGGGCAAGGTCGACTCGCCCTCCGGCACCGCGGTGCGGACCGCCGAGCTGATCGCGGCCGCCCGGCTGCAGCGCGGCCCGGTGGACGCGCCGCACACCGACCAGCGGGCGCGCGGCCAGCAGGTCGGCAGCGTACCGATCCACAGCCTCCGGATGCGCGGCGTCTCGGCCCAGCAGCAGGTGATCTTCGGCGGGGCGGGGGAGACCCTCACCATCCGCCACGACGCGGTCGGCCAGGAGGCCTATGAGACCGGCATCCTGCTCGCGCTCCGCGCCGCCGCGACGACCACTGGGGTGCTCGTCGGCCTGGACAAGCTGGTCGACCTGGGCATCTCCGAGCCGGACGGGGAGCCGCCGCGCCCGACCGTCCGCGAGGTGTAGGGCTCCGATGCGCAACCGTCTCGCGGCGCTGTTCATGGCGCTGCTGCTCGTCGTTTACCTGGTGCTGGTGTTCCAGCGCGCCGTGCTGCTGTTCGCTTCCGGGTCGGCCGTCGGCATCGCGATGGGTGTCGCGCTGGTCGTGATCGGGCTGGTGGCGGGCTGGGCGCTCGTGCGGGAGGTGCTGTTCGGCGTCCGCACCGAGAAGATCGTCAAGCTGATGGCCGCCGAGGGGACGCTGCCGGTGGACGACCTCCCGCACCGCGCCTCCGGCCGTCCGCTGCGCGACGCCGCCGACGCGGAGTTCCCGCAGTTCAAGGCCGAGGTGGAGGCGGCGCCGGAGAGCTGGCGGGCGTGGTTCCGGCTCGGGCTCGCCTACGACGCGAGCGGCGACCGGCGCCGGGCGCGCGCGGCGCTGCGGCAGGCGATCGGGCTGTACCGGGCGCAGGAGCGCGCAGCCGGCTAGGCTGCCCGCTCCACCAGCCGCGCCATCGCCTCCTGCACCGTCGCGTCCCGGAAAACGAACCCGTCGTCGAGCAGGCGCTGCGGCAGCACCCGCTGATCCGCGAGCAGCAGCTCGCGACCGGCCTCGCCGAGCCCGAGGGTCACGACCGGCCGCGGCAATGGGAGGCCGTACGGACGGTGCACCGCCTTGGCCAGCGCGCGCAGCACCTCGCCGGCGGTGGCGGGCTGCGGCCCGACGAGGTCGACCGGCCCGCTCAGGCCGGAGGTCAGCAGGTGGACGATCGCGGCGGCCTCGTCGTGCAGGCTCACCCAGGGCCAGTGCTGCCGGCCGCCGGCGATCGGGCCCAGGAGCCCGGCCTTCGCCAGCCGGAGCAGCGGGGTCATCGCGCCGCCGGGCCCGACGACGACGCCGGTGCGGAGGGTGACGACGCGGGTCGTCGTCGGCGCGAGGTGCGCCGCCGTCTCCCAGGCCTCCACCACGTCCGAGAGGAACCCGGTGCCCTTGGTGGAGTCCTCGGTCAGGGTCTGTCCCGGCCGGTCGCCGTAGTACCCGACCGCCGCGCCGCTGATGAGGACGCCGGGCGGGTTCGCGGCCTGGCGCATCCCGTCCGCGAGCGTGCCGGTCGCGGCCAGCCGGGAGTCGAGGATGCGGCGCTTGTGCGCGGCGGTCCAGGGCAGCCGGTTGAGGGAGGCTCCGGAGAGGTTCACCACGGCGTCCGCGTCGTCCAGCAGCCGCAGGTCGATGCTCCGCGCCGAGGGGGCCCAGGCGCGCTCGTCCGCGGCGGCCGGCTCCCGCCGCACCAGGCGGAGGGCGACGTGGCCCTCCGCCCGCAGCGCGCGGACGAGCTCGGTGCCGATCATGCCGGACGCGCCGGCCACGAGCACCCGCATCGGCTGAGGCCTCATCGGCTCAGGCCAGCGTGGCTTCGATCGTGATCGGGATGCCGACCAGCGCCCGCGAGACCGGGCAGGTGCGCTTGGCCTCGTCGGCCAGGCGCTGGAAGTCCTCCTCGCCGAGCCCCGGGACGGTCGCCTCGACCAGGAGGTGGCTGCCGGTGATGCCCTCCGCGGGGTCGAAGGTCACCGCGGCGGTGGTGCGGATGCTCTCCGGCGCCGTGCCGAAGGCGGCGAGGACGTTGGAGAACGCCATGGAGAAGCAGGCGGAGTGGGCGGCACCCAGCAGCTCCTCGGGCGTGGAGGTCTCCGCGCCGCCCTCCGAGCGCGCCTTCCAGTTCACCGAGAGCGTCGCCGCTCCCGACGAGTCGAGCGAGACCGTCCCCGACCCGGACTTCAGATCGCCGGTCCAGACCGTGGTGGATTCGCTGGTGACTGCCATGAGACCTCCTGTTGTCCACGCCGCTGAATGCGCGCGGGTCCGACCAGACTACTGGCGGCGTCCGACCCGTCGACCCCCGTCCGGGGGATTCCCGGTTTCGGTCATCAGACCGCGCTCGCACGCCTCCGGATGACGCCGGCCCGCACGAGCAGCAGGTAGATCTGGCAGCCCAGGCAGTGGGCGAACACGGCGTTGAGGAAGGCCGCGACGAACGCGAGGGCGGCGGCGATCGGCAGCGCGGCGGGCACGCCCAGCACGAACAGGAGGAGACCGAGCCCGGTGACGACGAGTCCCACACCCTGCGCGAACGTCGGCGGAGCCGGGTCCTCCAGCTCGGTCGGCGGCGCGAGCCGGGGGCGCACCGCCACGCGGTACAGCAGGCCGTACGGATGGCGGCGCACGCCCGCGAAGGCTCCCCAGGCGAACAGGGCGGCGATCAGGAGCAGCAGCACCGCGGCGGCGGCGGTCGCGCCGGTGAGGGCGAGGAAGAGGTCGATCAGCAGCAGGACGGCCGTGATCGCGGCGCCGAACCGCGGCGAGCGCGGGTCGATTCCGGTGGCGGGAGATTTCGGGGCGTCGGTCATGGTCACTCCGTCAGGATGCGGTCGAGGGCGCTGCGGACGTCGCCGGGCCGTGCGGCCCCGGCGATGCGGCCGCGAACGGTGCCGCGGGCGTCGAGCAGCAGGGTGGTCGGGGTCTGCAGCACGCCGAACCGGCGGGCGAGCTCCGGGCGGACGGTCAGGTCGACGTCCAGGTGCTCGACGCCGTCGTGCTCGCCGGCGAGGCCGTGCAGCACGCGCGCGGTCGACGGGCACTGGGCGCAGAAGGCCGTGGAGAACTGGACGAGCGTCGCGCGCGAGCCGAGCCCGGCCGCGCCCACCTCGGCGGCAGTCACCCGGTCGGCCCGTGCCGAGCGGACCCGGCCGGTGCGGGCGCGCCAGAGGATTCCGGCCACCGTCGAGACGGCGACCAGTCCGAGCAGGACGAGGAGGGCGGAGGGTGCGGACATGGTGAGCGCGACGATACGCGCGCCGCGCCACCGGCTGAAGTCAGTGTGAACGAACATGACGGCGTTTGTCCTCCACAGCCTGTCCTCCACAGGCCGGGCCCTGGGACGACCTCTCCACAGATCGGCAGGCGGGGAGGCGGTCGCCTGGCCCGACCCGATAGCCTTGACTCCATGGCCGCTCCCGCTAATCCCTTCGGCCAGGTGCTCGTCGCCCTGGTCACGCCCTTCACCGCCGACGGCGAGGTCGACTGGGCCGGCGTGGAGAAGCACATGGACGACGTCATCGTCGCGGGCGCCGACGGCATCGTCGTCACCGGCACCACGGGGGAGACCTCCACCCTCACCGACGCCGAGAAGCTGCGCCTGGTCGAGGTGGGCAAGGACGTCGCGGGCGGCCGGGCCAAGATCATCACCGGCGGCGGCTCCAACGAGACCGCGCACGCCATCCAGCTCTACAAGCAGAGCGAGAAGGCCGGCGCCGACGGCGTCATGATCGTCACGCCGTACTACAACAAGCCGACGCAGGCCGGAATCCTCACGCACTTCCGCATGATCGCGGACTCCACCGATCTGCCGGTCATCCTCTACGACATCCCCGGCCGCACCGGCGTCCCGATCAAGTACGAGACCATCCTGCGCATCGCCAAGCACCCCAACGTGCTCGCCATCAAGGACGCCAAGGGCGACTTCAGCGAGGTCAGCCGGGTGCTCAACCAGACCGACCTGATGTACTTCTCCGGCGACGACGCCAACGTGCTCCCGCACCTGGCGATCGGCGCCACGGGCCTCATCGGCGTCACGGCCAACATCACCGCGACCCCGTACCGCCAGATCGTGGACGCGGTCAACGCCGGCGACCTGACCACCGCCACGGCCGCCCACCAGAAGCTGGAGCCTCTGGTCCGCGCCGTCATGACGCACGTCCCCGGCACTGTGGCGGCCAAGTACATCCTGCACGGCCTCGGGCGTATCTCCAGCCCGCGCGTCCGTCTCCCGCTGGTCGGCCCGGAGGAGTGGGAGGCCGCGCAGATCGAGGACGAGCTCGACCTCGTCCGCGACATCCCCGGCGCCGACTTCCGCAACTTCCGCCCCGATCGCAACGCCGCCGCCGGCGGCGCGCTGCCCAAGATCGCCGGCGCCACACGCTAGGGCCGCTCTGCGGCCGGTTCCACCCCGGGCCCGACGCCCGGATGTACGTACACACCTGAACATTGGAGGGCAGATGCCCAACCTCGTCTCCGCGCCCCCGGCTCTCGAACCGGGAACGCTCCGAATCATCCCCACCGGCGGTCTCGGCGAGATCGGCCGCAACATGACCGTCTTCGAATACGAAGGCAAGCTCCTCATCGTCGACTGCGGCGTCCTGTTCCCCGAGCAGGACCAGCCGGGCGTCGACCTGATCCTGCCCGACTTCACCCCGGTCCGCGACCGCCTCGACGACGTGCTCGGCGTGGTGCTGACGCACGGGCACGAGGACCACATCGGCGCGGTGCCCTACCTCCTGAAGCTGCGACGGGACATCCCGCTGATCGGCTCCGGTCTGACCCTCGCGCTCGTGGAGGCGAAGCTCAAGGAGCACCGCATCCAGCCGTACACGCTCACGGTCAAGGAGGGCCGCACCGAGCAGCTCGGCCCGTTCGACCTGGAGTTCGTCGCGGTCAACCACTCCATCCCCGACGCGCTCGCCGTCGCCATCACCACGCCGGCCGGCACGGTGCTGCACACCGGCGACTTCAAGATGGACCAGCTCCCGCTCGACGACCGGATCACCGACCTGCGCGCCTTCGCCCGCCTGGGCGAGAAGGGCGTCGACCTGTTCATGGCCGACTCCACCAACGCCGATGTGCCCGGCTTCACGCCGCTCGAGCGCTCCATCGGCCCCGTGCTCGACAACGTGATCGCACGGGCGCCGCGCCGGGTGATCGTCGCCAGCTTCTCCAGCCACGTCCACCGCGTGCAGCAGGTCCTCGACGCCGCCGCCGCCAACGGCCGCCGCGTCGCGCTGCTCGGCCGCTCGATGGTGCGCAACATGACCATCGCCTCCGAGCTGGGCTACCTCAAGGTTCCCGAGGGCGTGCTCATCGACTACAAGAAGGCCGCCGACCTCCCGGACGACGAGATCGTCTACATGTCGACCGGCTCCCAGGGCGAGCCGATGGCGGTGCTCGCGCGCATGGCGAACCTCGACCACCAGATCGAGGTCGGCCACGGCGACACGGTCATCCTGGCCTCCAGCCTCATCCCGGGCAACGAGAACGCGGTCTACCGGGTGATCGACGGGCTGACCAAGCTCGGCGCCAACGTCGTGCACAAGGGCAACGCCAAAGTGCACGTCTCCGGTCACGCGGCCGCGGGCGAGCTGCTCTACTGCTACAACATCCTGAAGCCGCGCAACGTCATGCCCGTGCACGGCGAGTACCGCCACCTGGTCGCCAACGCGCGGCTCGCGATGGACACCGGCGTGCCGGAGAAGAACACGATCATCGCCGAGGACGGCACGGTCATCGACCTCCGCGACGGCGTCGCCCGCGTGGTCGGCCAGCTCGACCTCGGCTTCGTCTACGTGGACGGCTCCAGCGTCGGCGAGATCACGGACGCCGACCTCAAGGACCGCCGCATCCTCGGCGAAGAGGGCTTCATCTCGATCATCGTGGTCGTGGAGGCCGCCAGCGGCCGCATCGTCACGGGCCCGGAGATCCACGCCCGCGGCTTCGCGGAGGACGACGCGGTGTTCGACGCCGTCAAGCCGAAGATCGCGGCGGCGCTCGCCGACGCGGCGCACAGCGGCGTCCGCGACTCGCACGCGCTCTCCCAGGTGGTCCGCCGCACGGTCGGCCGCTGGGTGAACACCAGCTACCGCCGCCGTCCGATGATCGTCCCGCTCGTCATCGAGGCGTGATTCGGAGTATCACTGGCTACATGTAAGATGGAATTCAGGTGACGTCGGGGGTCGGCGCACACTGAATGAAGGGCTGCATGTGGGGGTCATGCGACGTTGGGTCTTCCCGGCGATCCGAATCGTGATCGTGGCGGCGATCGCCGTCGCGCTGGTGAAGCTGGCGTTCTTCCCGAGCGGGGAGTCCACCGCGGCCGATCCGGCGACGCCGACCGGTCGGCTGACCGACCCGGTCACGGCCGTGACGACAGGCACGATCGTCAACGACGTGACGGTGACCGGGTCGGTCGTGGCCGACGACGCGGTCCCGGCGCGGGCGACCGCGGCCGGAACGGTGAACACGGTCCAGGCGACGGTCGGTCAGCCGGTCGCGGCCGGGGCGGTGCTCTTCGACATCACAGTGGAGACGCCGCGCGACCCGGTCACCGAGACCGGGCCGGACGGCTCGCAGACCGTCACCGAGCGCAAGCCGATCATCAGTTACGTGGAGGTCACCGCGCCGATCGCGGGCGTCCTGAGCGAGCTCTCAGTGCTCGCCGGTCAGAGCGTCGCGATCGGCGACACGGTCGGCTCGGTCGCACCGCCGAGCTTCTCGGTCTCGGCCACGCTCCCGGCCGAGCAGCAGTATCGCCTGGTGAATCGGCCGAGCGAGGCCACCGTCACGGTCACGGGCGGTCCCGCCCCGTTCACCTGCACCGGGCTGACCATCACGACGCCGCCCGCAACCGCCGCGAACGCCGCCCCGAACACAGAGCGGGGGACGGGCGGCAACAACGGCGGCACCGACTCCACCACGACGGTCCGCTGCGCCGTCCCTGCAGACGTCACCGTGTTCGCCGGGCTGAGCGCCGATCTCACGATCTCCGCCGGGCGCGCCGAGAGCGTGCTCACGGTGCCCACCACGGCCGTGAAGGGCTCCGCGGAGAAGGGCGTCGTCTTCGTGCCGGACGAGAAGGGCGGCGACCCCACGGAGGTGCAGGTCGGGCTCGGCCTCACCGACGGCACCTCCGTCGAGGTGACGGAGGGACTGAAAGAGGGCGACACCGTGCTGCAGTTCGTGCCGGGCGCGCAGACCCCCGAGGGCGGCTGCGTGCCGAGCGGCAACGGCATGATCTGCACGGGCCCCGGGACGGCGGGGCCGTGACGGAACTGCTCCGCCTCAGCGGCGTGACGAAGACCGTGCAGGTCCCCGACGCCGAGCCGCTCACCATCCTGCACGGCGTCGACCTCGTCGTGGCGGCGGGGGAGCGGGTGTCGGTCGTCGGGCGCTCCGGGTCGGGCAAGTCGACCCTGCTCAACATCCTCGGCCTCCTGGACTCGCCCAGCAGCGGGGAGTTCGAGTTCGAGGGCGTCCCCGTCGAGCGGATCGGCGGACGCGAGCGCGACCGGCGCCGTGGCGCCGACGTCGGGTTCGTCTTCCAGCAGTTCAACCTGCTCTCCGGCCGGACGGCGCTCGAGAACGTGATGACCCCGCTGCTCTACGCGAGCGGCCGGCGGTTCTGGAGGCGCAGACTCCTCGCCACCGAGATGCTCGAGCGTGTCGGGCTCGGCCATCGTCTCGGCTCGCTGCCCGAGGTGCTCTCCGGCGGCGAGCAGCAGCGCGTCGCCATCGCCCGGGCGCTGGTGCGCGGGCCGCGGCTGATCCTCGCCGACGAGCCGACCGGGGCGCTCGACGTCGAGACCGGCACGAGCGTCATCGACCTGCTCGAGGAGGTCGCCGCCGAGAACGACGCGGCCCTCGTCGTCATCACGCACGACCCGGCGGTGGCCGCGCGCTCCCAGGTCCGTCACCGGCTCGACGCCGGCCGCCTGCACGCCGCGACCGCGGAGGCGGCGGCATGAACGCGCTCTCCGCCCTGTGGGGCGCGCTCGTCGAGGCCTGGCAGGAGGTGCGCATCCACCGCACCCGCGTGCTGCTGTCGCTGATCGGGGTCGGGGTCGCCGTGTGCGCGCTCAGCTCGGTCGTCGGACTCGCCGGCATCGTCGAGCAGGCGATGCGCGAGAGCGACGAGCGCTGGGGTGGTCGTCCTGCGCTGATCGCGGTTCACCCGATGGGGGAGGACGCCGCGAGCGAGGAGCGCATCCAAGCCACCTGGGCCACGATCCTCAAGCGTCACGACATCCAGTACTCCTCGAAGGTCGGGAACACCTCCCTCCCCGTGCAGTTCCGCGACGGCGTGACCTCGGTCATGGCGCAGACCGTCGACCCTGACTTCGCGACGATGCACCGTACGGTCGTGAAGGACGGCCGGTGGTTCCGGTCCGCGGACGAGGCCGTGCTCGCGCCGCCGATCATCGTCAACGAAGCCTTCTGGCGGCGGCTCGGCTCGCCGGCGCTCGCCACGCATCCCACCGCGACCGTGCTCGACGGTGAGTTGAAGGTGACGGCGCTCGTCATCGGCGTCGTGAAGACGCCGGAGTCGCCCGACGACGCGACGGCGATCGTCCTGAACTCCTCGCTCGACCGGCTTGCGGCATCGCAGACCCGTCCCTTCGAGCCACCGTCGCGGGAGGCGTGGGTGCCTCCGGAGGTCGCGACGCCGCTCGTCTCCGCGATCACCGCCGAGTTCGATCAGGCGCTCGGGAAGGACGTGGTGAGCGTCGACCGCACCGACTATATGGCGAACCGTGACAGGGACCCCCTCCTGCCTCTCAAGCTGGGCGTCGGCGGCATCGCCGTGCTCATCCTGCTGCTCGGCGCGCTCGGGCTGGTCAACATCGCGATGGTGACGGTGCGGCACCGCATCCGGGAGATCGGTGTCCGCCGCAGCTTCGGGGCGACCAGCGCCCGGGTCTTCTTCGCGGTGATGATGGAGAGTGTCGTGGCGACGGTCGTGGCCGGCGCGGCGGGCGTCGCGCTCTCTGTTCTTGTCGTGAAGAACCCGTGGGTGGAGGAGCGGCTCAGTCAGGGGATGATCTCGGACATGCCGCCGTTCCCGGTCGAAGCCGCCGTGCTCGGCCTGGTGGCCGCGACGGCGGTGGGGGCGCTGGCGGGGCTGCTGCCGGCGCTCGTGGCCGTGCGCGTCAAGGTGATCGACGCCATCCGGTATTGATGGCCGCCGCTGTAACCCGCACGAAACACGCCGGCGAGTAGCGTTCAGCCATGACAGGGTTCCTGATCCGCCCGGCGAACCGTGAGGATGCGCGCGTCCTCTCGGACATGCTGGTCGAGGCGGCGAACTGGAACGTCGCCCGCGCGCGTCCGCGCGTCGCCGTCCTGGAGGACCCGGCCGTCCTGCGCTACGTCGCCGGCTGGAAGCGGCCGGGGGACTTCGGCTGCGTCGCGGAGGACGCCCACGGCGCGGCGGTCGGCGCCTGCTGGGCCCGGCTGTTCCCGGCCGACCAGCCCGGCAAGGGGTTCGTCGCCGTCGGCGTGCCCGAGTTGACCCTCGGCGTCAACGCGCAGTGGCGCGCACAGGGCGTCGGCCGCGCGCTGCTGCAGGAGCTGGGCAGGCAGGCCGCCGCCTCCGGCGCGAACCGGCTGAGCCTGAGCGTCGAGCGCGCGAACTTCGCCCAGCGGCTCTACGTGAGCGAGGGCTACGTGACGGTCCAGTCGCGGGCGACGGCCGACACGATGATGCGTGCGGTGCGCTGAGCTGCGCCGCCACTCCCTCACGGCCTGTCCTCCACAGCCCGCGCCCCGCTGCCGATTTTCCCCGATATCAGCGCGTGATCCGTCCCCCTGCCGGGGGTCCGAAGTAGCGTTGATCCTATGGCTACGAGCACCAAGTCGACTTCGTCCGCCCGGGGGTCCGGTCGCGGCGGCTCGACGGCGCGCAAGACGGCCGCCAAGACCCCGACGAAGACGCAGAACCAGAGGACCGTCGCGTACCCGGCCGCCGACGACGCGCCGAGCCCGCTCGTCCGCGCCTGGATGGGCCTGGCGCACCTCACCGGCGGCGCGTTCCGCGCGCTCGGGCCGGAGAAGCTCAGCAAGGAGGAGCGCCGCGACGGGTTCCCCTTCTTCATGGTCCTGCTGGCCATCGCGGGGGTCGTCGTCGAGTGGTTCCTGATCAACGACCAGGTCGCCCGCACGCTCGACTCCTGGACGTTCGGCCTCCTCTTCGGGCGGGTCTCGTTCGCCCTCCCGGTGATCATGGTGGTCTTCGCCGCCTGGCTGTTCCGGCATCCCAGCTCCGTGCACGACAACACGCGCATCGGGATCGGCCTCGGCATCCTGCTGCTGATGGTCTCCGGCCTCTGCCACCTGTTCAGCCACCACCCGTCGCCCACCGACGGCGTCGCCGCACTGGCGCAGGCCGGCGGCATGCTCGGCTGGCTCATCGCCGCCCCGCTCTCC
Organism: Leifsonia sp. NPDC056824; assembly: GCF_042789575.1. Classification (NCBI taxonomy): domain Bacteria; kingdom Bacillati; phylum Actinomycetota; class Actinomycetes; order Micrococcales; family Microbacteriaceae; genus Leifsonia; species Leifsonia sp. NPDC056824. The sequence goes on from NZ_JBHUAV010000005.1 coordinate 72,278, forward strand.
TGGCTGATCACGCCCTACGGGGCCGCCGCGGTCATCATCCTGCTGCTGATCCTCAGCCTCTTCATCATCACCAAGACGCCGCCCAACAAGCTGCCCGCGCGCATCCGCGAGCTGTACGCCTACCTGTTCGGCGCGCAGCTCCCCACGGAGGAGGAGCGTCAGGAGGCCAAGGACGAGCGCAAGAACCAGCGCACCGAGCAGGTCGAGCTCGACGGGCTGGACGAGCCGGAGGGCGAGACCGCGCTGCCCTGGTGGCGGCGCAACAAGTCCCAGCGCGAGGAGGACCCGGACTACGAGGCGCCCGCCGACCTCACCGAGGTGTTCGGCGCCCCCGCGCGCGGCAAGGGCGAGTTCGCCTCCGCACTGGAGCCCGACCCGGCGAGCGACCACTACAACACCGATGTGCTCAGCGAGCTCGCCAACGCGGAGACCGTTCTGCAGCGCTTCACCGGCGAGCTGCCGCCGACAGCGGCCGCGGCGCCGCTCGTGCCGACCGCTCCCGCCGTGCTGCCGGGCTTCCAGGCCGGCGCCGAGGACTTCGACGAGACCGTCGCGGTCGACGACGGTGTCGCGCAGCCGACCGCGCCGTACAACCTCCCCTCGGCATCCATGCTCGCCGCGGGCACGCCAGCGAAGACCCGCTCCAGCGCGAACGAGGAGATCGTCGCCGCGATCACCGAGGTGCTGACCCAGTTCGGCGTCGACGCCAAGGTGACCGGGTACTCCCGCGGCCCGACGGTCACGCAGTACGAGATCGAGCTCGGCCCGGGCGTCAAGGTGGAGCGCGTCACGGCGCTCAGCAAGAACCTCTCCTACGCGGTCGCGAGCAACGAGGTCCGCATCCTCTCGCCCATCCCGGGCAAGTCCGCCATCGGCATCGAGATCCCGAACAGCGACCGCGAGATCGTCTCGCTCGGCGACATCCTCCGCTCCCCGGCGGCCGCCAAGAGCGTCCACCCGATGACCATCGGCGTCGGCAAGGACGTCGGCGGCGGGTTCGTGGTCGCGAACCTCGCGAAGATGCCGCACCTCCTGGTGGCCGGCTCCACCGGCTCCGGAAAGTCGAGCTTCGTCAACTCGATGATCACCAGCCTCCTGATGCGCGCGAAGCCGTCGGAGGTTCGCATGGTGCTCATCGACCCGAAGCGCGTCGAGCTCACCATCTACGGCGGCGTCCCGCACCTCATCACGCCCATCATCACGAACCCCAAGAAGGCCGCAGAGGCGCTGCAGTGGGTCGTCAAAGAGATGGACATGCGCTACGACGACCTGGCGAGCTTCGGCTTCCGGCACATCGACGACTTCAACAAGGCGGTCGTCAACAACGAGATCGTGCTGCCGGAGGGCAGCGAGCGCAAGCTCAAGCCCTACCCGTACCTCCTCGTGGTCGTCGACGAGCTCGCCGACCTGATGATGGTCGCCCCGCGCGACGTCGAGGACTCGATCGTCCGCATCACCCAGCTCGCTCGCGCGTCCGGCATCCACCTGGTGCTCGCGACGCAGCGCCCGTCGGTGGATGTCGTCACCGGTCTCATCAAAGCCAACGTCCCGTCCCGCCTCGCGTTCGCCGTGACCAGCGTCACGGACTCGCGCGTCATCCTCGACCAGCCGGGCGCCGACAAGCTCATCGGCCAGGGCGACGCGCTGTTCCTGCCGATGGGCGCCTCCAAGGCGCTGCGCGTGCAGGGCGCGTGGGTGAACGAGGACGAGATCCAGAAGGTCGTGGAGCACGTCACCCGCCAGGCCCGCCCGGAGTACCGGCAGGACGTCACGGTCGGCGCCGAGAAGAAGCAGATCGACTCGGACATCGGCGACGACCTGGAGCTGCTGCTCGCGGCCGCCGAGCTCATCGTCTCGTCGCAGTTCGGGTCGACGTCGATGCTTCAGCGCAAGCTGCGGGTCGGCTTCGCCAAGGCGGGCCGGCTCATGGACCTCCTGGAGTCCCGTGAGATCGTCGGGCCGTCCGAGGGCTCGAAGGCCCGCGACGTGCTCGCGACGGCGGAGCAGCTCCCGCAGGTGCTGGCGCGCCTGCGCGGGGAGGAGCCGCCGTCGCGTCCCGCCGCCGCCCCGGCGCCGTCGGGCCAGCCGGCCCCGCAGCCCGTCGCCGGCGCGCACGACGACGGCGACCGGTACGGAGCCGACCCCGTCGCCGCGATGACCGAGGGCTATCCTGAGGTGGACGGCGACTCGGACGAGGACGCCTGGCAGCTGACCGACAGGGAGTAGATCGCATGTCGGTGCCCGACACGCCTCCGCCTGCCGCGGCGGACGGCAGCACGAACCGTGCGAGCAACTGGAACGTGCCCAACCTGATCACGGTGGTGCGCATCCTCCTCGCGCCCGTGTTCGTCTGGATGCTGCTCGCCGACGACGGCCACGACGGCCCGCTGCGCTGGACGGCGGCGGTGCTGTTCGTGCTCGCCATCGCCACGGACGGCGTGGACGGCGCGATCGCCCGACGCAACAACCTGGTCACCGACCTCGGCAAGCTGCTCGACCCGATCGCCGACAAGGTGCTGACCGGCGGCGCGCTGGTGTCGCTGTCGATCCTCGGCGAGCTGCCCTGGTGGGTCACCATCGTCATCCTCGTGCGCGAGATCGGCATCACCGTCTACCGGTTCGTCGTCATCCGCCAGGGCGTCATCGCGGCCTCCCGCGGCGGCAAGATCAAGACCATCGTGCAGTCGGTGGCCATCTCGTTCGCGCTGTTCCCGCTGTGGACGATCTTCGGCGACTGGATCTACTGGGTGAACGGCATCCTGATGACCGCCGCCGTGATCCTGACCGTCGTGACCGGCTTCGACTACCTCTGGCAGGCCTACCGGGGCCGGAGGGCCAAGCGTGCCGGGGCCTGACGACGTCGCCGCGGCCGACCTCACCTTCCGCGTCGTGCGCACGCTCATCGAGCGCCGCCAGACGATCGCCGTCGCGGAGTCGCTGACCGGCGGCGGCCTCGCGGCCGAGCTGACCCGCGTCCCGGGCGCCTCGGCGGTCGTGCTCGGTGCGGCCGTCGCCTACGCGACCGAGCTCAAGCACACACTGCTCGGGGTGGACGCCGACTTGCTCCAGCGGGAGGGGCCGGTCGACCCGGAGGTCGCGCGGCAGCTGGCGGCCGGCGTGCGGGAGCGGCTCGCCGTCGACGGGCGTCCCGCCGACCTCGGCCTCTCGACGACCGGTGTCGCCGGCCCCGACCCGCAGGGCGGCCACGCGGTTGGCACCGTCTACGTCGGTGTCGCGTCGGCCGCGGGAGTGCGTTCGGTCGAGCTGAGGCTCGCGGGGGACCGGCAGTCGATCCGCTCGCAGACGGTCGCGCGGGCGGTCCGCGAACTGGCCGTCGAGCTCGGGATCGTGGCGCGCTGACACCCCTTCGGGGGTGCTTCCGGACTCCGCTGCAGGCCAGGGAATAGCTGGTGTTTCCGTTCGGTTACACCTCCTTGCATTCACAACGAAAGCCCAGTCGTCGCGGATATCGTGACTGACATGGATGCGGTACAGTTGGCATCCAATTCGATACGTCGGCAGGGTAGAAGAAGGAGGCTCCGAAATGATTCTTGTACGTCAGGAAATCGGCGACGTGCTCAGGGACTTCCGCCTGCAGAAGGGCCGCACCCTCCGCCAGGTCGCGAGCAAGGCGAGTGTCGCCCTCGGTTACCTCAGCGAGGTCGAGCGCGGTCAGAAGGAGGCCTCCAGCGAGATCCTCGCCTCGGTGGCCGACGCTCTGGAGACCCCGGTCTCCGTCATCATGCGCGAGGTCGGCGACCGCATCGCGGTGCTCGAGGGCCTCGAGCCGGTCATCCCCGACACCATCCCCGACGACTTCGTCTCCGCCATGGACGCGAACCTCGTCTCCCGCTGAACATCCACGACATTCTCGAGGGCGCCCCGCACGATGCGGGGCGTCCCTCGTTTAAGGTGAAGCCATGAAGTTGAGCGAGTTCCAGCGCGCCGTCACCGACGAGTTCGGCTCGGGATACGGACAGGCGCTGCTGAGCGACCTCGTGCTTGGGGAGCTCGGCGGACGCACGGCGCAGGACGCGCTGAACGCCGGCATCCCGGCGCGCGACGTGTGGCTCGCGCTCTGCCGGGAGACCGGCGTGCCCCAGTCGCACTGGTACGGCGCCGGCATGCCCGCCCCGAAGCGCTGACGCCCGCCGCGCATTCGTCACGAATGTCGCGAAAAGCGGCGGCAAAGGCGACATTCGTGACGAATGTGCGGCCGACACGCCGTCGTGAATCGCTCGAAGATATGTTCGGAACTGGGTAGACTCCTGCACAGGCAGCAATCGAAAACGAGTTGTCCACGGATCCATCGACCGACGCCCGGAGTGTCGGCGGTCGCCCGTACAGTCGATCTCGTCAGCGAAGCCCACGAAGGAGAACCGCAATGCCATCACCCGCAGACCGCGAGAAGGCGCTCGAGACCGCGCTCGCCCAGATCGACCGTCAGTTCGGCAAGGGCTCGGTCATGCGACTGGGCAGCGACGAGCGCGCCCCCGTCGAGGTCGTCCCCACCGGGTCGATCGCGCTGGATGTCGCCCTCGGCATCGGGGGTCTGCCCCGTGGCCGCATCGTCGAGATCTACGGTCCGGAGTCCTCCGGCAAGACCACGCTGACCCTGCACGCCATCGCCAACGCCCAGCGGGCCGGCGGCATCGCGGCCTTCATCGACGCCGAGCACGCGCTCGACCCGGAGTACGCCCGCAAGCTCGGCGTCGACATCGACGCCCTCCTCGTGTCGCAGCCCGACACCGGTGAGCAGGCGCTGGAGATCGCCGACATGCTGGTGCGCTCCGGCTCCATCGACCTCATCGTCATCGACTCCGTGGCCGCGCTCGTGCCGCGGGCCGAGATCGAGGGCGAGATGGGTGACTCCCACGTCGGCCTCCAGGCACGCCTCATGTCGCAGGCGCTCCGCAAGCTCACCGGTGGGCTCAACCAGACCAACACCACGATGATCTTCATCAACCAGCTGCGCGAGAAGATCGGCGTCTTCTTCGGAAGCCCCGAGACCACCGCCGGCGGTAAGGCGCTCAAGTTCTACGCGTCGGTGCGACTCGACATCCGCCGCATCGAGACCCTGAAAGACGGCACCGAGGCGGTCGGCAACCGCACCCGCGTCAAGGTCGTGAAGAACAAGATGGCGCCGCCCTTCAAGCAGGCCGAGTTCGACATCCTCTACGGCGTCGGCATCTCGCGCGAGGGCAGCCTGATCGACTTCGGCGTCGAGCACGCCATCGTCAAGAAGTCCGGCGCCTGGTACACGTACGAGGGCGACCAGCTCGGCCAGGGCAAGGAGAACGCGCGCAACTTCCTCATCGCGAACGCCGACATCGCCGCCGAGATCGAGAAGAAGATCCTGATCAAGCTCGGCATCGTCGCGGACCCCAACGCGGCCGCGGCGCCGGCGGAGGCGGACAACGTGGACTCGCTGGAGAAGAAGCTGCAGGCTCGCAAGGGGGCGTGATCGTGCGCTCGGCGCGAGTCGGGCGGCGAGAGCGAGCAGCACTGACGCCAGCGGGAGAAGAATGAGGAGGGGCCGTTGTGGTCGTGAGATTTCCTTCCGAATCGTCGGGTGCGGAGGCCGAGGGGTCTGAGCATGTGGCTCCGGTGACGCCGTTGCGTCGTGCGCCGGGGTCGGGGTCGGCGAAGCGGGAGCGGCTTGCTGAGCCGGGGGTCGCGCGGCCGGTGCGGCCGGTCGCGGAGCTTCCGGGGGCACAGCTCCCGGGGACGCAGGAGTCGCGGGACGCGGGCTCGGGCGACGACTCTGAGCGGTGGAACAATACGTGGGCTGCTGAGCCTGTGCAGCGTTCCGGGGCGGTTCGTTCCGGCGCGGTCGGTGCGACCCCGGTGCCGGAAGCCGGCTCGGAATCCGGCGCCGGAGCGGCCTCCGCGGACGACGAGGAGACCGAGCGGCTGACGCGCAAGGCGTCGGGGCTCACCATCCGCCAGCTCGCGCGGCGGGGGATGTCGCGGTGGGAGCTGGAGCAGTTGCTCACCAAGCGGGAGATCGCTCCGGAGGTGTTCGCTCCCGAGCTCGACCGGCTCCAGGCGATGGGCGTGATCGACGACGCGTCCCTCGCGGCGACGCTGGCCTTCACGCAGCACAGCAGGAAGGGGCTCGGGCGCTCGGCGATCGAGCTCGACCTGAAGCGGCGGCACATCGCTCCCGAACTGATCGAGGAGGCGCTGGCCGACATCGCGGACGAGGACGAAGTGGAGCGGGCGACCGAGCTGGCGGTCAAGCGGATCGGTCAGCTGTCGTCGTACGACGACGAGACCACTCGGCGGCGGCTGCACGCGTTCCTCGCGCGCAAGGGGTACGACTCCTCGGTGGTGCGGCAGGCGATGGACGCGGCGTTCGCCACGCGTGGGCGTCGCGGTGGAGTGCGGTTCCAGTAGGCGCGAACGGGGGCCGGGCGGTCGTTCGATTCCGGTCCCGGTCGAACGTAGAATCGTACGCATCATGAGCACCATCGAGTCGATCAGCGCCGAGCCGAGCACCGCCCAGTTGAGGACTGCACAGTCGAGCACCGCCGAGCACTCCCGCGTCTTCGAGCCGTCCCCGGCCGCCCTCACTGAGGACGGGCGTCCGCGGACATACGAGGTGCGCACGTTCGGCTGCCAGATGAACGTGCACGACTCCGAGCGGCTCAGCGGCTCGCTGGAGGCCGCCGGCTACGTCCCGGCCGACGGCGCCGAGGCGGACATCGTCGTGATCAACACCTGCGCGGTCCGCGAGAACGCCGACAACAAGCTCTACGGCAACCTCGGCCACCTCGCCGGCGTGAAGCGCCGGCACGCGGGCATGCAGATCGCCGTCGGCGGCTGCCTCGCCCAGAAGGACAAGAACGTCATCCTCGAGAAGGCGCCCTGGGTCGACGTCGTCTTCGGCACCCACAACATGGGGTCGCTGCCCGGCCTCCTGGAACGTGCGCGCCACAACGACGCCGCCGAGATCGAGATCCTGGAGTCGCTCGAGACGTTCCCGTCCACGCTGCCGACCAAGCGCGACTCGTCCTACTCGGGCTGGGTGTCCATCTCGGTCGGCTGCAACAACACCTGCACCTTCTGCATCGTGCCGTCGCTGCGCGGCAAGGAGAAGGACCGCCGGCCCGGCGACATCCTCGCCGAGATCGGCACGCTGGTCGAGGACGGCGCCATCGAGGTCACGCTGCTCGGCCAGAACGTCAACTCCTACGGCGTCGAGTTCGGCGACCGCCAGGCCTTCAGCAAGCTGCTGCGCGCCGCGGGGGAGATCGACGGCCTCGAGCGCATCCGCTTCACCAGTCCGCACCCGGCCGCGTTCACCGACGACGTCATCGACGCGATGGCCGAGACGCCGAACGTGATGCCCCAGCTCCACATGCCGCTGCAGTCCGGCTCGGACCGCATCCTCAAGTCGATGCGCCGCTCGTACCGGTCGGAGAAGTTCCTCGGCATCCTCGACCGCGTGCGCGCCAAGCTGCCGGACGCGGCGATCAGCACCGACATCATCGTCGGCTTCCCCGGTGAGACCGAGGAGGACTTCCTCGACACGATGCGCGTCGTCGAGCAGGCCCGGTTCGCGTCGGCGTTCACGTTCCAGTACTCGATCCGCCCGGGCACGCCGGCGGGCGAGATGGCCGACCAGGTGCCGAAGGAGGTCGTCCAGGAGCGCTACGAGCGCCTGATCGCCCTCCAGGAGCGCATCTCCCTGGAGGAGAACGAGCGCCTGATCGGGCACGAGGTCGAGCTGCTGGTGGCCAACGGGGAAGGCCGCAAGGACGCAGACACCCACCGCCTGACCGGCCGGGCGCGCGACAGCCGCCTCGTCCACTTCGAGCTGCCTGAGGGGTCCGACGTCCCGCGCCCCGGCGACGTGGTCACCGTGCGGATCACGCAGGCGGCGCCGCACTACCTGATCGCGGACAGCACAGACGGTGCGCCCCTCGCGATCCGCCGCACCCGTGCGGGCGACGCGTGGGATCGCGCGGAGGCCGAGTCGTGCGCGGTACCGTCCCACGGCGACGGCGCGCAGGCGGCCGGACCGGTGTCGCTCGGCCTGCCGACGCTGCGGCCGCGCGCGCCGCTGACCTCCCCGGGCGTCGGCACCATGCCGATCTACGACCCGTCGGACGGCCAGCGCTGAGCGCGCCCGCCGCGGCTCTGCGCGACTCCGCCATCATTGCGATCGTCGGCGCCACTGGCACCGGCAAGACCGAGCTCTCGCTCGCGCTCGCGGAGGCCCTCCGCGCGAACGGTCGCGCGGCCGAGGTCGTCAACGCGGACGCGATGCAGTTCTACCGGGGCATGGACATCGGCACCGCCAAGCTTCCGCAGGCCGAGTGGCGCGGCGTTCCGCACCACCTGTTCGACGTCCTCGACGTGACCGAGGAGGCGACGGTAGCGCGCTACCAGCCGGAGGCACGGCGGGTCGTCGAGGAGATCCTCGGGCGCGGGGCGACGCCCATCCTCGTGGGCGGGTCCGGGCTGTACGTGTCCAGCGTGATCTTCGACTTCCGGTTCCCCGGCACCGACCCGGAGCTGCGGGCGCGGCTGGAGGCCGAACTGGCGGCGCAGGGGCCCGGGATGCTGTTCCGGCGGCTGGTCGAGGTGGACCCGGAGGCGGCGAAACGCATCGGGTCGTCCAACGGGCGCAGGATCGTCCGCGCACTGGAGGTCGCCGAGCTCACGGGTCAGTCCGTCAGCGGCGCCCTCCCGGACGAGCCGCAGTACTGGCGGCCGACCGTCGTGCTCGGGCTCGCGGCGCCGCGCGACGAGCTCGTCCTCCGGCTGGACGCGCGCGTGGAGCGGATGTGGCGTGACGGCCTCACCGACGAGGTGCGGCGGCTGATCCCGCTCGGCCTGGAGGACGGGGTGACCGCCCGCCGCGCGATCGGGTACGCCCAGGCGCTCGCGGAGGTGAAGGGCGAGCTGACCCGTGCCGAGGCCATCGCGGCCACGCAGCAGCTCACCCGGCGGTACGCGCGCCGGCAGGTGAGCTGGTTCAAGCGCTACGCCGGCATCCACTGGCTCGGCTACGATGACGCGGACCTGACGGCCACCGCCCTGGACGCGCTCGGCACTCGCTGAGCAGACGACCGAGAGCCGGCGGCCGATAGGCTGGTGCGATGGCGACGCTCCACTTCACCAAGGGTCAGGGGACCGGTAACGACTTCGTGCTCTATTCCGACCCGGACGGACGTCAGCCGCTCACGCCGGAGCAGATCGCCGCGATCTGCGACCGGCACTTCGGGATCGGCGCCGACGGCGTGATCCGCGCGGTCCGCTCCACGCACCTGCCGGAGGGCGCCGAGGCGCTCGCGGAGGACGACGGCGCCGAGTGGTTCATGGACTACTACAACGCCGACGGCTCGGTCGCCGAGATGTGCGGCAACGGCATCCGCGTGTACGTGCGCTACCTGCTGGCGTCCGGGCTCGCCGAACTCGCCGACGGCGACACCCTCCCGATCGGCACCCGCTCCGGCGTGCGCGACGTGCAGCGCAACCTCACCGGGTTCCAGGTCGACCTCGGCCGGTGGCGCCTCGACGGCGGGGAGCCGCTGGTGCGCGCCAAGGAGCTGCCGGTCGCGCGTCCGGGCCTCGGCATCGACATGGGCAACCCGCACGTCGTCGTCGCGGTCGCGGACGAGTCCGAGCTGGAGGCCGCCGACCTCAGCTACATCCCGCGCATCGAGCCGGAGCCCGCGGACGGCGCGAACGTCGAGTTCGTCGTTCCGCACGACCCGCTGGTGCGCGACGGCATCGGCCGCATCCGGATGCGCGTGCACGAGCGGGGGAGCGGCGAGACCCTCTCCTGCGGCACGGGCGCGGCCGCGGCGGCACTGGCGGTGCGGCACTGGGCCGGCTCCGGCGCACCCGACCAGTGGCGCGTGGAGGTGCCGGGCGGCACGGTCGGCGTGCGGATGTTCCCGACCGAGGACGGCGAGCACGTCGCGCTCTCCGGCCCGGCCGAGCTGGTCTACACCGGCACCCTCGAACTCGCCTGAGGCTTCAGGAGGCGGCGGGCTTGCGGGTGCGGAGGACGCGGTAGCCCTTCGAGATCGCGGCGCGCGTCGTCGTCAGCTCGGGCATCGTCGCCTGGATCCAGCGCTGCAGGGAGTCGCTGCCGAGGTTGCGCTGCACGACCAGCCACGCGTCCGAGCCCGGCTCCAGCCGCGGCAGCCAGCGCTGCAGGATGTCGTGCAGCTCGTTCTTGCCGACGCGGATGGGCGGATTGGACCAGATCGTGGTGAATTCCAGCGACGCGGGAACATCATCCGGCGTCACGGGGTTAACATTCGTAAGACCGAGCTTCTGCGCATTCCGGCGCACCACGTCCAGTGCTCGGGTGTTGACGTCGACCGCCCAGACGGTCGCATGAGGGGATTCGAGAGCAAGTGTGAGAGCCAGAGGTCCCCAGCCGCAGCCGAGGTCGAGGAACTGACCGCCGGGCGGCGCGGAGGGGACATGGTCGAGGAGCACTCGCGTACCCATGTCGATGCGCTCGGGGCTGAAGATCCCGTTCGCCGTCACCAGTTCGTACGTCTGGCCCGCCAGGCGTGCGGTGAACGGCCGCAGGTTCAATTCGCTCTCGGGAGCGGGTGAGAAGTAGTGATCTCCGCTGGCCATATAGAGGACCGTACAGGACGCGGACCATCAGACAAACACGGTAAACAGACCGACTAGGGTGTACCCCACCTGGATCAGGGGACAGTGAATGACCGAACGAACAGATTTCGAAGAGCAGACCGCCGAAGAGACGGCAGAGCAGACCGCAGAACACACCGCCGGGCACACCGTCGACGACGTCGTCGCGCGCGTGCTCGCCACCCAGCAGAACCGCGCGACGGTGACGCTGTTCGGCTCCGGAGCCCAGGCGCTCCAGTCCAACGACACCGACGGCGACGGCCACGACGGCGAGCAGTACGAGCGCGAGGAGCGAGCGGCGCTCCGCCGCGTCTCCGGGCTCTCGACCGAGCTCGAGGACGTCACGGAGGTCGAGTACCGGCAGCTGCGGCTGGAGAACGTCGTGCTCATCGGCGTGTACTCGCAGGGCTCGCTGCAAGACGCGGAGAACTCGCTGCGCGAGCTCGCCGCGCTCGCCGAGACCGCGGGCGCCGCGGTGCTCGACGGCCTCCTGCAGCGGCGGCCGCATCCCGACCCCAGCACGTACCTCGGCCGCGGCAAGGCGGAGGAGCTGGCCGGAGTCGTCCGGGCGCTCGGCGCTGACACCGTCATCGCCGACACCGAGCTCGCGCCCAGCCAGCGGCGCGCGCTGGAGGACGTGGTGAAGGTGAAGGTGATCGACCGCACGGCCGTCATCCTCGACATCTTCAGCCAGCACGCAAAGAGCCGCGAGGGCAAGGCGCAGGTCGAGCTCGCGCAGCTCGAGTACCTGCTCCCGCGCCTGCGCGGCTGGGGCGAGTCGATGTCCCGCCAGGCCGGTGGCCAGGTGGGCGGCGCCGGCGCCGGCATGGGCTCGCGCGGACCGGGTGAGACGAAGATCGAGCTCGACCGCCGCCGCATCCACTCGCGGATGGCGAAGCTGCGGAAGCAGATCGCCGGGTTCAAGCCCGCGCGCGAGGCGAAGCGGGCCAACCGCAACCGCAACTCGGTGCCGTCCGTCGCCATCGCCGGGTACACGAACGCGGGCAAGTCCAGCCTCCTGAACCGGGTGACCAAGGCGGGCGTGCTCGTCGAGAACGCCCTGTTCGCGACGCTGGACGCGACCGTGCGCCGCTCGGTGACCGCCGACGGCCGGCTCTACACGCTGGCCGACACGGTCGGCTTCGTGCGCAACCTGCCGCACCAGCTCGTGGAGGCGTTCCGCTCGACGCTGGAGGAGGTCGCCGACTCCGACGTCATCCTGCACGTCGTGGACGGCTCCCACCCCGACCCGGCGTCGCAGCTCGCGACCGTGCGGGACGTGATCGGCGAGGTCGGCGCGCGGGACATCCCGGAGATCGTGGTGTTCAACAAGGCCGACCTCATCCCGGCTGACGACCGGCTCGTGCTGCGCGGCCTGGAGCCGGGCGCGATCTTCGCGTCGGCGCGCACCGGGGAGGGCATCGACGAGGTGCTCGCCGCGATCGCCCGCCTGCTGCCCGACCCGTCCGTCGAGGTGGAGCTGGTCGTCCCGTACGACCGCGGCGACCTCGTGTCGGCGCTGCACGAGCGCGGCCGCGTGCTGTCGACCGAGTATGTGGAGGACGGCACGCGGGTGCGGGCGCGGATCATGCCGGAGTACCAGTCCGTGTTCGAGCCGTTCGCCGTCTAGAGCGGGCGAGCGCACCGGCGTAGGAGGCCGGGCGGACCCACTGTGTCGCCAGATGACACGGCGGGTACCGTCCGGCCTCCGTCGTTGTTACTGTGCCTACACAACCGAAGCGGGCGACCGCCGACGTGGTGCGACAGCCGAGCCCGGCACCCGCCCGCCCCCTCCCATCGACGTCCCGATGTCGACCGGAGGAGGCCGCCTGTGACGCTGATCGACACCGAGGAATCATGGACTGTACCGACGCGCGGTTCTCATTCGAGCTGTATCCGCCGCGCAATGAACGCGCCGCCGCCGCGCTGCCCGCGACGATCGACCGGCTCGCCGCCGCCCACCCCGACTTCATCTCGGTGACCTACGGGGCCAACGGCTCGTCGCGCTCGTCGTCGCTGGAGGTGCTGCGCTACATCCTGGAGCAGACCGACGTCAGCCCGATGGCGCACCTGACCTGTGTCGGGTCGACGCACACCGAGGCGAACCGGATGATCCGGGAGTTCCTGGACGCCGGCATCCGACGCTTCCTGGCGGTGCGCGGCGACCCGCCCGCGGGCCTCGCGCCGGGGGACGACGGCCTGGGCGACATCAAGAGCTCCGGGGAGCTCGTGCAGCTCATCCACCGGGTGCAGGCCGAGCGCGTCCCGTACGACGCGCTCCCCGTGCCGGGGCTGCGGGCGCAGGCCGTGCTCTCGCACCGCGAGCATGTGCAGATCGCGGTCGCGGCGTTCCCGCACGGCCACCCGTCCCGCACCGTGTCGCAGGACATCGACGCCCTGCTCGCCAAACAGGCGGCCGGCGCCAATCTCGGCATCACGCAGCTCTTCTTCCACGCCGAGGACTACCTCTCGTTCGCGCAGCGGGCGAAGGACGCGGGCGTGGCCTTCCCGATCCTCCCCGGCATCATGCCGGTCACCTCGCCCGCGCGGCTCGCCCGGATGCTGGAGCTCAGCGGCGAGGACCTCCCGAGCGACCTCGCCATCCAGCTCGAGGTCGAGCCGGACGAGGAGGGCAGGCGCGAGCTCGGCATCGAGTGGACCGCGCGCCTGGCGCAGCGGCTGCTCGACGGCGGCGCCCCCGGCATCCACCTCTATACGTTCAACCAGCACAGTGCTGTCCTCTCGGTGCTCGAGAGGGTGGGGCTGCTGGACCCGACCACGACGACCACCTCCACCCCCGCGCAGAAAGCAGGCGACCCCGCATGACCGACACCACCACCCGTTCCGCCTTCCCGATGGGCACCATCATCGGCTACCCGCGCATCGGCCGGCGCCGTGAGCTCAAGAAGGCCGTCGAGGCGTTCTGGGCCGGGCAGACCACCGCCGAGGAGCTGGAGGCCACCGCCGCCGCGCTGCGCGCCACCACCCGGGAGCGGCTCGCCGCGCTCGGCCTCGGCCGCGACGACGCCGCGATCCCGGAGAGCTTCAGCTTCTACGACCAGGTGCTCGACGCCGCGGTGACCGTCGGCGCCATCCCGCCCCGGTTCGCCGGGCTCGCCGCGGCGGACGGCTCCGTCGACCTCGCCGGTTACTTCACGATCGCCCGCGGCGAGGGCGACAAGGCGCCGCTGGAGATGACCAAGTGGTTCGACTCCAACTACCACTACCTCGTGCCGGAGCTCGGCCCGGAGACGGCCTTCCGGCTCGCGTCCGACCGCATCGTGCGGGAGTTCGAGGAGGCCCGCGCCGCCGGGTTCGTCACCCGTCCCGTGATCGTCGGCCCCGTCACCTTCCTGCTGCTCAGCAAGCCGAGCGACGAGGCGCCGGAGGGCTTCCGCCCGCTGTCGCGGCTCGGCGACCTCCTGCCGGTCTACCGCGAGCTGCTGGCCCGCCTGGCCGCCGCCGGCGCGCCGTGGGTGCAGCTCGACGAGCCGGCGCTCGTCTCCGAGAGCATCGACGAGCCGCGCACCGAGGTGCTGGAGGCGGTCCGTGCCGCGTACGCCGAGCTGGGCGGAGCGGCCGAGCGCCCCGCGATCTTCGTCGCGGCGCCGTACGGCAGCCTGGATGATGCCCTCCCCGTGCTCGCCGTGTCGCCGGTGGAGGCGATCTCCCTCGACCTGGTGCGCGGTTCCGTACCGACCGGGCTCGACGCCGCCACCCGCACCGCGCTGGCGGGCAAGACCCTCGTCGGCGGGGTGATCGACGGCCACAACATCTGGCGCGGCGACCTGGAGAAGGCCTTCGGGACGCTGACTGAGCTGCTTTCGCTGAGCCCCGACGTGGCGGTGTCGACCTCCACCTCCCTGCAGCACGTCCCGCACGACGTGGACGACGAGCCGGACCTCGACGCGCGCCTGAAGACCTGGCTCGCGTTCGCCGACCAGAAGGTCGGGCAGGTCGCGGTGCTGGCGCGCGGCATCGTGGACGGCCACGAGGCCGTGCAGGACGAGCTCACCGCGGCGACAGCGGCGCTCGCCGACCGTGCCTCCGCCCCGGGCGTGCGCGTCGACGCCGTGCGTTCGCGGGAGGCCGCGCTGACCCGGGCGGACTTCCGTCGCGGCGAGTACGGCGCGCGCGTGGCCGCGCAGGACGAGGCGCTGCACCTGCCGTTCCTGCCGACGACCACGATCGGGTCGTTCCCGCAGACCGCGGACATCCGGCGCTCGCGCGCACAGCTCGTCGCCGGCGTCATCGGCGAGGCGGAGTACCTCGGCCGCATGCGGGCCGAGATCAAGCGCGTCGTCGACCTCCAGGAGGAGATCGGCCTCGACGTCATCGTGCACGGCGAGCCGGAGCGCAACGACATGGTGCAGTACTTCGCCGAGAACCTGGACGGGTTCGCGGTCACCCGCAACGGCTGGGTGCAGTCGTACGGGTCGCGCTGTACGCGCCCGTCGATCCTGTGGGGCGACGTCTCCCGGCCGAAGCCGATCACGGTGGACTGGTCGACCTATACCCAGACGCTGACCGAGAAGCCGGTCAAGGGCATGCTGACCGGGCCGGTCACGATCCTCGCCTGGTCGTTCGTCCGCGACGACCAGCCGCTCGGCGAGACCGCGCGGCAGGTGGCCCTCGCGCTGCGCGACGAGATCGGCGACCTGGAGGCCGCGGGCATCCGCGTCGTGCAGGTGGACGAGCCGGCGCTGCGCGAGTTGCTGCCGCTCAAGAAGGCCGACCAGGGCGCCTACCTGGACTGGTCGGTGGGCTCGTTCCGGCTGGCGACCTCCGGGGTCGCTGACGCGACGCAGATCCACACGCACCTCTGCTACTCGGAGTTCGGCGTGGTCATCGACGCCATCCGCAACCTCGACGCCGACGTGACCAGCATCGAGGCCGCCCGCAGCCGGATGGAGGTCGTCCACGACATCCAGCGCTCCGGCTTCGAGCACGGCATCGGGCCGGGCGTCTACGACATCCACTCGCCGCGCGTGCCGTCGGTCGCCGAGGTGACCGAGCTGCTGGAGACGGCGCTCAGCGCGATCCCGGGTCGTCAGCTCTGGGTGAACCCGGACTGCGGGCTCAAGACCCGCGGGTACGACGAGACGGTGGCGTCGCTGCGCAACATCCTCGCGGCGACGCGCGACGTGCGGGAGCGGGCGGCCGTCACGGCCTGAGTTCTGTTGCCGGCGAGGCCGCGCTGTTCTGTTCCGCTCTGCGCGGACGGGGGAGCGCGGCCTCGGTCGGTTCGGCGATGATGAGCGCATGGTGCGCATCCCGGACGAGGATTTCGAGGCGCTCGTCGACGATGTCTTCGACGGCCTGCCGGACGACATGGTGCGGCCGCTGGAGAACGTGGCGATCATCATCCAGGACCAGCCGCCGGGCGCGCGGCCGCGGCTGTACGGGCTGTACACCGGGCATCCGCTGACGCGGCGCGGGGTCTACGGGTTCGGGGAGCTCCCGGACCGGATCACGCTGTTCCGCAACAACCTCGAGGCGAGCTGCGAGACGGTCGAGCAGCTCCGCGCCCGCGTGCGGATCACCCTCGTGCACGAAATCGGGCACTACTTCGGCCTCGACGACGCCCGCCTCCAGGAGTTGGGTTGGGCCTGACCGCGGTGCGATTCGTGCCGAATGTCGACTCTGGCCGTGGCTAACGCGACATTCGGCACGAATCGCCCGGGTCAGACTGCGCGAAGGACCGCGACGACCTTGCCGAGGATGGTCGAGTAGTCGCCGAGGATCGGCTCGAAGTTCGAGTTGCGGGGGAGCAGCCAGGTGTGGCCGTCACGCTGGCGGAACACCTTGACGGTGGCCTCCTCGTCGAGCATGGCCGCCACGATGTCGCCGTTCTCCGCGGTGTTCTGGGTGCGGACGACCACCCAGTCACCGTCGCAGATGGCGGCGTCGATCATGGACTCGCCGACCACCTTGAGCATGAAGAGCTCGCCGTTGCCCACGAGCTGGCGGGGAAGGGGGAAGACCTCCTCCACCTGCTGCTCGGCGGTGATCGGGACGCCGGCGGCGATGCGGCCGACGAGCGGGACCATCGCGGCGTCACCGACCGGGGTCTGGCTCTCGAAGTCGGGAGTCGCGGACGGGACGTCGATGAGGATCTCCAGCGCGCGCGGCCGGTTCGGGTCGCGGCGCAGGTAGCCGCTCAGCTCCAGCTGGTTGAGCTGGTGGGTGACGGACGAGAGGCTGGAGAGGCCCACGGCGTCGCCGATCTCGCGCATGCTCGGCGGGTAGCCTCGCGAGCTCACGGAACGCTGGATCACGTCGAGGATGGCGAGCTGCTTCTCGCTGAGGTTCTTGCGGCGCCGCGTGCGCGGAGCCTGGTTCTCGTTCGACACGCTCGTCCCTTCGTGACCGTCGCCGTCACCCGGGGGAACCGAATGTCGGTGGTGCCTGGTTGTCTTACGTCCAGACAATCGAAACTGTATCCACAGTACGGCTGCCCGACAAACATGTGTTCGAGTGTGTCTCGAAATACATGCCAGTTTTTTCGGCCGAGCGAGGATTGCGGTCTCGAACATTCGAAGATATATTCGGAACAGAGCTTCGACCGGAGCCTTTGGAGGTCACGACATGAGCGCAGTGGTTATGCACAACGTTGGGATGAACAACGTTGCAGTGGGTGGCGCGCAGGCCGCTGGACGTGTCCGGCTGCGGCTCACGCGGCGCGGACGGGTCGTGCTGACGATGCTCATCGCGCTGCCGATCGTGATCGGGGCGATGGTGTTCGCGCTCAACGGCGGAGGCGCGGCGGCCACGGGGGAGCAGACGCATGTGACCTTCCACTACGCGACGGTGCAGTCGGGGGACTCGCTGTGGTCGGTGGCGTCTCGGATCGCGCCGAACGCGGACCCGCGGGATGTGATCGCGGAGCTGGTGGACCTCAATGGGCTGTCGTCGGCGGTTGTGACGCCGGGGCAGCAGCTGGCGATTCCGACGCAGTACGACGGGAAGTAAGGGGAGCCGGCGCCTCGCCGCCGCCAACACCCCACCCCCCGCTCGAAGGAGAAATGGTGGGAAGTGCCGGGTCGTCTCCTGTGTTACCTCGCCACCGGCGCCCCGCCACCTCGTCGGCGTCGGATGAAGGAGAAATGGCGCCACATGCCCCGGGAACTCCTGCAGGAGGGGTTCGGCAGGAGATTTGGTTGGGTTCTCCTTTCTGCGGAGTGAGCGAGAGTGGCGGGCACGGGATGGTGCGGCTTCGCCGCCAGCGCTGCGTCACCACCACTACCTTGCCGCCAGCACCGCGCCACCACCACCACCACAACCTCGCCATCGCCGTCCGAAGGAGAAATGGCGCGACATGACCGAGGATCTCCTGCGGTTGGGGGTTCGGCAGGAGATTTGGCGGTGTTCTCCTTTCTGCGGGGACGGGCGCGTGGCGGCGGTGTGGCGGGGTGCCGCGGGGCGTCATACGGCGGGAGCGTTCAGCGGCGCTGGTTAGCATTGAGGGGTGACCTCCCTCTCCGATCTTCCGATCCGTGATGACCTGCGCGGTCGCACCCCGTACGGGGCGCCGCAGAAGGTCGTGCCCGTCGCGTTGAATGTGAACGAGAACACGCATCCGGTTCCGGAGGACGTCGCCGCCGATATCGTCGCGCGGGTCGCCGTCGCGGTGACAGGGGTGAACCGCTATCCGGACCGCGAGTTCACGGAGCTGCGGGAAGCGTTCGCGCGCTACCTCGGGCACGGGGTCGGGGCCGAGCAGGTCTGGGCGGCGAACGGGTCCAACGAGGTGCTGCAGCACATCCTTCAGGCGTTCGGCGGCCCGGGGCGCAGCCTCCTCGGGTTCGCTCCCACGTACTCCATGTATCCGCTGCTGGCCTCCGGCACCGGGACGAGCTGGATCGCGGCCGGGCGCGACGCGGACTTCGAGCTGTCGCCGGAGACCGCCGCGGCCGCCGTGCGGGAGAACGATCCGGACATCGTCATCCTCTGCTCACCGAACAACCCGACGGGGACGCCGCTCTCGCTCGAGACGATCGAGGCCGTCTACGCCGCGGCGCGCGGCATCGTGATCGTGGACGAGGCGTACGCCGAGTTCATGCCGGAGGGCGAGCCGTCCGCCATCACGCTGCTGCCCGGGCGTGAGCGGCTGCTCATCTCGCGCACGATGAGCAAGGCCTTCGCGTTCGCGGGGGCGCGCGTCGGGTACCTGGCCGCCGATCCCGCCGTGGTCGATGCCCTGCGGCTGGTGCGGCTGCCGTACCACCTGTCCGCGATCACGCAGGCCGCCGCCCTCGGGGCGCTCGCCCACGCGGACGAGATGCTCGCGATGGTCGGCGAGATCCGCGCACAGCGCGACCGGCTCGTGGTGGAGCTGGCCGAGCTCGGCTACCTCCCGCACCGCAGCGGCAGCAACTTCGTGCTGTTCGGCGGGGTGGACGACCCGCACGCCGTGTTCGAGGGGCTGCTGGAGCGCGGGGTCCTCATCCGCGACGTCGGCATCCCGCACCACCTCCGGGTCACCGCGGGCACCGAGACCGAGACGACCGCGTTCCTGGAGGCGCTGCGCTCCCTCGGGCGCCCGGCCGGTACCAGCGGGGCCGGAGCCGTGGCGGCCGCCGCCCAGTCGGTAAGCTCGCAGTCATGACGAATCGGACCGCCCAGCTTCAGCGCGCGACCAGCGAGTCGAGCATCGAGCTCAGCCTCGACCTCGACGGCACCGGAGCGTCCGACATCCACACGTCGGTCCCGTTCTACGACCACCTGCTGACCGCGTTCGCCAAGCACTCGCTCACCGACCTGACCGTGCGGGCGAGCGGCGACACCGACATCGACGTGCACCACACGGTGGAGGACGTCGCGATCGTCCTCGGCCAGGCCATCAGGAAGGCGCTCGGCGACAAGGCGGGCATCTCCCGCTACGGCGACGCCCTCGTCCCGCTCGACGAGGCGCTCGTGCAGGCGGTGGTCGACATCTCCGGCCGCCCCTACCTGGTGCACGGCGGCGAGCCTGCCGGGTTCGAGTTCCACCTGATCGGCGGCCACTTCACCGGGTCGATGGTGCGGCACGCGTTCGAGGCGATCGCGTTCAACGCCGGGCTGACCGTGCACGTCACGGTGGTCGGCGGCCGCGACCCGCACCACATCGCGGAAGCCGAGTTCAAGGCGTTCGCGCGCGCGTTCCGGCAGGCGAAGGCGCTCGACCCGCTGGTGTCCGGCATCCCGTCGACCAAGGGCGCGCTGTGAGCGCACCGGACGTCGTCGTCTTCGACTACGGGACGGGTAACGTCCACTCGGCGGTCAAGGCGCTGGAGGCCGCGGGGGCGAACGTCGAGCTCACCGGCAACCGGCGGCGCGCGCAGGAGGCCGACGGCCTGTTCGTCCCCGGCGTCGGAGCGTTCGCCGCGGTCGCAGACGCATTGCGCCGCTCGCACGGCGACGAGGTCATCGACCGCAGGCTCGCGGCCGGCCGGCCGGTGATCGGCGTCTGCGTCGGCATGCAGGTGCTGTTCGAGCGCAGCGTCGAGCACGGCACCGAGGCCGAGGGGCTCGGCGAGTGGCCGGGCACAGTCGACCTCCTCCGCGCCGATGTCGTCCCGCACATGGGCTGGAACACGGTCGAGGCGCCGGAGGACTCCGTGCTCTTCGACGGCATCCGCGACGAGCGCTTCTACTTCGTCCACTCGTACGCCGCGCAGGAGTGGACGCTGGAGGCCACCGGGCCGTTCCCGAAGCCGCGGGTGACCTGGGCCGAGCACGGCTCGCGCTTCGTCGCCGCGGTGGAGAACGGGCCGCTCAGCGCGACCCAGTTCCACCCGGAGAAGTCCGGCGAGGCGGGGCTGAGACTGCTGCGCAACTGGATCGGCTCGCTCTAGCGACGATCCCGGCGTCCGCGACGCGGACCCGAACGACCCCGACAGAGGAAACACACGACATGAGCGAACTCACGAACACGCCCAAGCTGGTCCTGCTGCCCGCCGTCGACGTCGCCGACGGCAAGGCCGTGCGGCTGACGCAGGGCGAGGCCGGCAGCGAGACCAGCTACGGCGACCCGGTCGACGCGGCCGCCGAATGGGTGGACGCCGGCGCCGAGTGGATCCATCTGGTCGACCTGGACGCCGCGTTCGGCCGGGGCGACAACCGCGACCTCCTCAAGAAGGTCATCGACCACACCACGGGCGTCAACATCGAGCTCTCCGGCGGCATCCGCGACGACGCGTCGCTGGAGCACGCGCTGGCGATCGGCGCGACCCGGGTCAACCTCGGCACGGCGGCGCTGGAGAACCCCGAGTGGGCGGCGGACGTCATCGGCCGCTACGGCGAGGCGATCGCGGTCGGCCTGGACGTGCGCGGGACGACGCTCGCGGCGCGCGGCTGGACGCGCGACGGCGGCGACCTCTGGGATGTCCTGGCACGGCTGGAGGACGCCGGATGCGCCCGCTACGTCGTGACCGACGTGACCAAGGACGGCACCCTCAAGGGCCCGAACATCGACCTGCTGCGCCAGGTGATGGAGCGCACCGACCGCCCGGTGGTCGCCTCCGGCGGCATCTCCAGCCTCGACGACATCGCCGCGCTGCGCGAGCTGGTGCCGCTGGGCCTGGAGGGCGCGATCGTCGGCAAGGCGCTCTACTCCGGCGCGTTCACCCTGCCCGAGGCGCTGGATGTCGCCGGCGACTGAGCCGGGGGGCGAGGACGAGGGCGAGCGTCGGGAGACGTCGCCCGGTCCGTCCGCCACCGGCGCCGACCGGCTGGCCGGGTTCGCGGCGACGCTCGCCGGCCTCACCGCGTCCGCCGGCGACTCCGCGGGCCAGCCGTGGGAGGGCCGCGAGTTCGACGACAACCCGTTCGGCGACGACGACGGGTCGGCGCCTCCCGAGCTGCTCGGCGCGCTCGCCGCGTTCCGTGCGGGCGAGGTCGGCGCCGAGGCCGTGGTGGACGCCATGCGCGCCGTGCGCGTCCTCATCCCGCTCGTCGCCGAGCTGGGCGAGGAGGGCGAGAGCGACGCCGGACTCACGATCGACAAGACGCAGGAGCTGTCCATCGTCACCGTCGCCGCTCCCGACGGCCGCCGCGTGCTCCCCGTGTTCTCGTCGGTGACGGCGATGCAGGCGTGGAACCCGGAGGCCCGACCGGTCCCGGCGGCCGGCCCGCGCGCCGCGCTCGCCGCCGCCTCCGAGGAGACCGAGCTCGTGGTGCTCGACCCCACCTCCGAGACCGAGTTCGTACTGCGGCGCCCGGCCGTCTGGGCGCTCGCGCAGGGGCAGGCGTGGCTGCCGAGCGACCGCGACCCCGTCGTGCTGGCGGCGTTCCGGGCGTCGATCGGGTCGGAGCTCGGCGTGCTCGACGTGGAGCTGGCGGCGGGCGACCCCGGCTACCGCCTGGCCGGCGACGAGTTGGTGGTGCGGCTCGCGCTCACCGCGGGCCTGACCGCGGAGGAGCTGAACGCCATCCTGTCCCGGCTGGCGCAGCGCTGGGCGGCGGATGACGCGATCGCGACGAGGGTCGACTCGTTGCGGGTGCAGCTCGTCGCAGCCTCCTGACCCGTAGTGCATCCCCTCCCGGAGCGGGAGAGCGCGCTTCCTGGTTGAGCCGATCGCGGAACGGTCAGGAGACCGGTCGCCTACGCTGGAGACACCATGACCGTCTTCGCCGCCGTCGTCCTGCTCCTCAACGCCGTCTTCAACGTGATCGCCTGGCCGCGCTTCTTCGCCCGGGTCCGCTCCGACCAGCGCGCCAGGGATGCCGCGGGCCGCGCGACGACTTTCCTCCGGGTGCACGCGACCCTGCTCGGCATCGCCCTCCTGCTCGCGCTGCTGTCGGCGGTCGCTGGAGTGCTGTTGCTCGTCGCCTGAGCCGGATGGGAGCATGAGTCCATGCCCATCACGATCACCGGCGACGCCGAAGCCGACGCCCTTCTCGACCAGTCCCCGTTCGCCCTGCTCGTCGGGATGATGCTCGACCAGCAGATCGCGATGGAGACCGCGTTCACCGGCCCCGCCAAGCTGCGCGACCGCCTCGGTTCGCTCGACCCGGCCGGGATCGCCGCCCTCGACCCGGACGAGCTGGTCGCGGTGATGAAGCAGACGCCGTCGGTGCACCGCTTCCCCGGCTCGATGGCCGGCCGGCTGCAGTCGCTGTCCGCCGCGATCGTGGAGGACTGGGGCGGCGACACCGCGGCGATCTGGACGCAGGGCGACCCCAGCGGTGCGGAGGTGCTGCGCCGGCTGAAGGCGCTGCCCGGGTTCGGCGACCAGAAGGCGCGGATCTTCCTGGCGCTGCTCGGCAAGCAGAAGGGCCTCCAGGCGCCCGGCTGGCGGGAGGCCGCGGGCGACTACGGCGCGGAGGGCTACCGCTCGGTCGCCGACATCGTCTCCCCGGAGTCGCTCACCAAGGTGCGCGAGCACAAGCGCGCGATGAAGGCCGCCGCCAAGGGCTGACCCGCCAGCAGCCCGGGATGTCGGCGGCGGCCGATAGCGTAGCGGTGTGTTCCTTCTCGACGGTGTGATCGTCACCAGTGCCAGCGATCTGACCGAGGCGTCCAAGTGCGAGTTCGCCTTCCTGCGGACGCTCGACGTCAAGCTGGGCCGGCTGGAGAAGACCGAAGAGGTCGAGGACCCGATGTACGTGCGCTCGTCGCGGCTGGGCGATGAGCAGGAGCACCACATCCTGGAGCGCTACCGCGAGCGGTTCGGCGACGGCGTGGCGGAGATCGCCCGGCCCGAGTCGCTGACCGCCGAGAGCCTGGCGGAGGCCGTGCGCCTCACCGCGGACGCGTTCGCCCGCGGCAGCGAGGTCGTCTTCCAGGCCACCTTCTTCGACGGGTCGTTCGTCGGCTTCGCCGACTTCATCGTGCGGCTGCCGGACGGCCGCTACCGCGTGCAGGACTCCAAGCTCGCCCGCAGCGCCCGGGTCACCGCGCTGCTGCAGCTCGCGGCCTACGCCGAGCAGCTGCGGCGGACGGGCGTGGAGGTCGACGGCACGGTCGAACTGCTGCTGGGCGACGGCTCGATCAGCGAGCACCGGCTGTCCGACATCGAGCCGGTCTACCGCAAGCGCCGCGCGCGGCTGCTCGACATCATCGCCGCGCACGTCGCCGACCCCGGACCGGTGGAGTGGGGCGACCCGCGGTTCACGGTCTGCGGCCGGTGCGACACCTGCGACGCGGAGATCATCGCCGCCCACGACGTCCTGCTGGTCGCGGGGATGCGCGTCACCCAGCGCGAGCGTCTCGCCGCGGCGGGCATCACGACCATCGACGCGCTCGCGGCCTCCACCGGGCCGGTCGAGGGCATCCCCGAGGGCACGCTGTCGGGGCTGCGCGAGCAGGCGAGGCTGCAGCTCGAGGCCGTGGAGGGCGCGCCGCCGCCGGTGCGCGTCTTCAACGCGCCCGTGCTGGCGATCCTGCCGGAGCCCGACGCGGGCGACATCTTCTTCGACTTCGAGGGCGACCCGCTCTACACCGAGGGCGCGGGCGAGCGCTGGAACCTCGACTACCTGTTCGGGCTGGTCGACCAGGACGCGCGGTTCACGGCGTTCTGGGCGCACGACTTCGCCGAGGAGCGCGTGGCGCTGGAGCGCTTCCTGGAGTTCGTCCGCGAACGCCGCGCCGCGTATCCCGGCATGCACATCTACCACTACGCGGCCTACGAGCAGACTCACCTGCTGTCGATTTCCGCCCGGCACGGGGTCGGCGAGGCGGAGGTCGACGGCCTGCTGCGCGACAACGTGATGGTCGACCTCTACCCGCTCGTGCGCAAGTCGGTGCGCGTCGGATCGCGGTCGTACTCCATCAAGAAGCTGGAGCCGCTCTACATGGGCACCGAGCTGCGGCAGAGCGAGGTGACGAACGGCGCGGACTCCATCACCGAGTACGCGAACGCGCGCGACCTGATCGCGCTCGGACGCTTCGACGAGGCCCAGCCGCTGCTCGACGCGCTCGGCGACTACAACCGCTACGACTGCGTGTCCACGCTCCGCCTCCGCGACTGGCTGCTCGCCCGCGCCGCCGAGGCCGGCGTCCCGATCGGCGCCGCGCCGCTGGAGGAGCTGGAGCAGACACCCGAGGAGTCCCCGCTGCGGGCGAGCCTGCTCGGCTTCGCCGGCGACCCGCTCGACCCGCACCGCACGCCCGACCGGGAGGCGGTGGCGCTCGCCGCGGCCGCGATCGACTTCCACCGGCGCGAGCAGAAGAGCTTCTGGCAGAGCCACTTCTCCCGGCTCATCCAGCCGGTGGAGGAGTGGGCCGACACCCGCGACGTGCTGGTGGTGGAGTCCGTAAGCGTGGTGCGCGACTGGTATCTGGACGAGGGCCAGCGTGTCGAGCGGCGGGAGCTGCAGCTGTCGGGCCAGTGGGGCGCGGGCAGCGCGATCCGGGTGAGCGAGAACTCCGGACCGTTCCTGCTCTACGAGTACCCCGGGCCGTTCCGGCTGCTGCGCGCGCAGCCCGGCGCGCGCACGGTGCGCAGCGCCGCCGTCATCGCGGTCGCCGACGACGGCTCGGTGCTGGTGCGCGAGACGCTGCCGGAGGACGTGGAGGCCTACCCGCACCTCCCGATGGCGCTCACCCCGGCGCCGCCGCCCAACACGCGTCCGCTCGCCGAAGCGGTCCGCGAGTGGGGCACGGACCTGCTGGCCGCGCGCCAGCACGACCGCTGGCCGGTGAACGCCACGGTCGACCTGCTCCGGCGCACCCCGCCGCGCACGCGGTCCGGCGTGCTGGCGCCCGAGGGGCCGGAGGACGGGACCGGGCGCATCGCGGCCGTGACCGCGAGCCTGCTCGACCTCGACGCCTCCTACCTGGCGGTGCAAGGACCTCCCGGGACCGGCAAGTCCTACCTGGGAGCCCACGTCATCGCCCGCCTCGTGGCCGCGCACGGCTGGCGCGTCGGGGTGGTGGCGCAGTCGCACGCGGTGGTCGAGAACCTGCTCGACCGCGTCGTGGACACCGGGCTCGACCCCGCCCTCGTCGGCAAAGTACCCAGCGGTGCGGCCGAGGAGCCCCGGTTCACGCCGTTGCGCCGGAACGGGCACCTCGAATTCGCGGCTGAGCGCGAGGGACGCGGCTACGTCGTCGGCGGCACGGCCTGGGACTTCGCCAACGCCGCGCGCATCCCGCGCGGCAGCCTCGACCTGCTCGTGATCGACGAGGCCGGCCAGTTCTCGCTCGCGTCGACCATCGCGGTCGGCGTGTCGGCGCGCAACCTGCTGCTTCTCGGCGACCCGCAGCAGCTCCCGCAGGTGAGCCAGGGCAGCCATCCCGAGCCGGTGGACGGCTCCGCCCTGGGCTGGGTGAGCGCCGGCCACGACGTGCTCCCCGCCGAGCTCGGCTACTTCCTCGCCGAGAGCCGCCGGATGCACCCCGCACTGGCGGAGTCGGTGTCCCGACTGTCGTACGAAGGCCGGCTGCACGCCTACGAGAGCACCCGCGACCGGGAGCTCGGCGGTGTCGAACCCGGCCTGCACCCGATCCCGGTGGAGCACGTCGGCAACGCGACGGCGTCGCCGGAGGAGGCCGCGGCCGTCGTCCGCATCGTGGACGACCTGATCGGCCGCTCCTGGAGCGACCCCGCCGCGGGGGTGGAGGACGCGCCGCTCGGTCAGGACGACGTCATCGTCGTGACCCCGTACAACGCCCAGCTCGCCGAGGTACGCGAGCTGCTCGACGCGGCCGGCTTCCCGCAGCTGCGGGTCGGGACGGTCGACAAGTTCCAGGGCCAGGAGGCCGCCGTCGCGATCGTCAGCCTCGCCGCATCGTCGGCCGCCGACGTGCCGCGCGGGATGTCCTTCCTGCTGATGAAGAATCGGCTCAACGTCGCGATCTCGCGGGCGAAGTGGGCGGCATACCTGATCCACTCGCCGGAGCTGACCGAGTTCCTGCCGACGACACCGGCCGGGGTGGGCGAGCTCAGCGCGTTCATCCGGCTGGTCGAGCCGCGCCAGCAGCAGGTCCCCACCGTCGCCGCGGGTGAAGCCGCTGTTGAGGCGCGGGCCTGAGAGCTACGGTGGAGGCGTGTCCCCGGAGGAACTGGAGGAGCTCGTCATCCTGCGACGAGCGCGCGACAAGATCGATCGCGAGTACGCCGAGCCGCTCGACGTCCCGACGATGGCCGCGTCCGCCTTCATGTCGCCGTCGCACTTCTCGCGCCGGTTCCGGGCCGTCTACGGCGAGACCCCCTACAGCTACCTGATGACCAGGCGGATCGAGCGCGCGATGGCGCTGCTGCGCGAGGGGATGACGGTGACCGAGGCGTGCATGGCGGTCGGCTGTACGTCGCTCGGCTCGTTCAGCTCCAAGTTCGCCGAGGTGGTGGGGGAGTCGCCGACGAGTTACCGCACCCGCGAGCACCGCGCCGTGCTCGCGATGCCCAACTGCATCGCGAAGCAGCGCACGCGGCCGGTGCGCTCGAAGCCGATCCCGGGCTGAGCCGATCCCTGGCCGGGCATCGAGCAGGAATGGAGAAGCGCCGCCGGCGCCGCGTTCCTAAAGTGGCCGTATGACCATTTCGCTTCAGTACTCGCACATCACCGTCACGAACCCCGAGGAGTCTCTCGCGTTCTATCGTGACGCGCTGGGCCTGGACGTCCTCAACGACGTCGAGTCGGGCGGCCACCACTGGATCACCCTCGGTGTCGCCGGGCAGCCGGGCACGGAGATCGTCCTCTCCGACCCGTACGCCGGCCGCTCGCAGTCCGACGGCGACGCCATCCAGGAGCTCGTCGCCAAGGGTGTGCTGACCAACGTCGTCTTCCGCACGGAGGACGACCTCGACGGCGTGTTCGAGCGCGTGCGCGCCAGCGGCGCCGAGGTGCTCCAGGAGCCGAAGGACCAGCCGTGGGGCCCGCGCGACTGCGCGTTCCGCGACCCGTCGGGCAACATGGTGCGCATCCTGGCGTCGGCGGCGCAGCCCGCGTAATCCGCAGGAGTGCGGTGTGCGCCGGAGGTCCCCCAATGGCCTCCGGCGCACACGTACCCCCGATTCTTTCGAAAGCCGCCGCACCCGGCCAGAGTGTTCGCACCTAAGATGCGAAATCTGACGGCGCGGACTCGGGTCGTCATATTTCGGAACGCGTTTTGCCCTCCCGCTCGTGCCTTGGAAGGCTCGATGTGCCGCCAACCGTTCGCCGGCACATCCCACCCCTTCACAAGAGAGGCACAGCCATGCCCGACGCCACCCCGCCCGGACCCGTCCCCGCGCTCCCCGAGAAGCCGAAGCGCTCGAAGACACCGTGGATCGTCGGCATCGCCGTCGTCGCGGTCCTCGCCATCGCGGGCGGCGTCGTCGCCGTCGTGAATGCGAACAGCAGCGGCTCGGCCGACGCCGCGGGCACGACCGTCACGGTCAAGATCGGGACGACCGAGCAGTCCGCGCCGTACTGGCCCGTGCTGGAGAAGGCGGCAGCGAAGGACGGTATCGACGTCCAGGTCGTCGGGTTCAAGGACTACACGCAGGCCAATCCCGCCCTCGCAGACGGGCAGCTCGACCTCAACCTCTTCCAGCACCTGCAGTTCCTGGCGAACTACAACGTGCAGTCGCACCAGGACCTCGTGCCGCTCGCGTCGACGCTCGTCGTCCCGCTCTCGCTGTACTCCAAGAAGTACTCGGCGCTCAAAGAGCTGCCCGCCGGAGCCCAAGTCGCCATCCCGAACGACCCCACCAACCAGGCCCGCGCGCTGCTCGTGCTCCAGCAGGCAGGCCTCCTGAAGCTGAAGAACGGCGGAAACACGCTGTCCACGCCCGCCGACATCGACGCCGCGGCGTCGAAGGTGACGGTCATCCCGGTGGACGCCGCCCAGACCGCCCCCGCGCTCGACTCCGCGGCCGCGGCCGTGATCAACAACACGTTCGTCGGTCCGGCGGGGATCGACCCGAACTCGGCGCTCTTCCACGACGACCCGAAGAGCTCCGCGGCCGAGCCGTACATCAACGCGTTCGTGGCCCGCGCGAAGGACAAGGACAACGCGACCTACCTCAAGGTCGCCGAGCTGTACCACACCAAGGCCGTCCAGGACGCGGTGCTCGAGGACTCGAAGAACACCGCCGTGCTCGTGCAGAAGCCGCAGGCCGACCTGATCTCGATCCTGCACTCGCTCGAGAAGTCCATCAGGGCGGCGAAGTAGGCGTGAGCGCCCTCATCGAGTTCCGCGGCGTCACCAAGAGCTTCCGCTCGGGCGACGCCGCGGTCTCCGCCGTCGAGGACATCGACCTGACCATCGAGCGCGGCGAGATCTTCGGCATCATCGGCTACTCCGGCGCAGGCAAGAGCACGCTGGTGCGGCTCATCAACGCGCTGGAGCACGCGACCTCCGGCTCGGTGGTGGTCGACGGCCGCGACCTCACCGCGTTGCGCGAGCGCGACCTCCGGAGCGTGCGGGCGGGGATCGGGATGATCTTCCAGCAGTTCAACCTGTTCCGCTCGCGCACCGTGTTCGCGAACATCGCGTACCCGCTGAAGGTCGCGGGCTGGCCCGCCGACAAGCGGAGGGAGCGCGTGACCGAGCTGCTCGCTTTCGTCGGCCTGACCGAGAAGGCCTGGGCCTACCCCGACCAGCTCTCGGGAGGCCAGAAGCAGCGCGTCGGGATCGCCCGGGCGCTGGCGACGAACCCGGCCATCCTGCTCGCCGACGAGGCGACCAGCGCGCTCGACCCCGAGACCACCGCCGATGTGCTGGCCCTGCTCAAGCGGGTCAACGCCGAGCTCGGCGTCACCATCGTCGTCATCACGCACGAGATGGAGGTCGTCCGCTCGATCGCCGACCGCGTCGCCGTGCTCGACTCCGGCCGGATCATCGAGCTCGGGACGGTGTTCGACGTGTTCTCGAACCCGCAGACCGCGACCTCGCAGCGCTTCGTCGGCACCGTGCTGCGCAACCAGCCGGGGGAGGCCGACATCGAGCGGCTGCGCGGCAAGCACGCCGGCCGCATCGTCTCGGCGCGCATCCACGACGACGGCCGCCTCGGCGCGGTGCTCTCCGACGCGGTCGGGCGGCACGGCGTGCGGTTCGAGATCGTCTACGGCGGCATCTCCGCGCTGCAGGGCCGGTCGTTCGGGAGCCTCACCCTCGAACTGCTCGGCGAGCCGGAGGCGGTGGACGCGCTGGTCGCGGAGCTGCGCACGGTGACCGAGGTCGAGGAGGTGGCGGCATGACGGACTGGTCGACGCTCTGGCCGGTTTACCTGACCTCCATCGGGCAGACGCTCTGGATGGTCGTGGCGACGCTCGTGCTCGGCGGCGTGCTCGGGCTGGCGCTCGGCGTGCTGCTGTACTCGACGCGGCCCGGCGGCCTGCTGGAGAACCGGGTGCTGTCGGCGGTGCTCAACGTGCTGGTGAACTTCGTCCGACCGATCCCGTTCATCATCTTCATGACGGCGGTGGCGCCGTTGACCCAGGCGGTGCTGGGCACGTTCCTCGGCACGCCCGCGGCGATCTTCCCGATGACGATCGCGGCCACGTTCGCGATCTCCCGCATCGTGGAGCAGAACCTGGTCACGATCGACCCCGGTGTGATCGAGGCGGCGCGCGCGATGGGTTCGAGCCCGTGGCGGATCATCTCCACGCTGCTCATCCCGGAGGCGCTCGGCCCGCTCATCCTGGGCTACACGTTCGTGTTCGTCGCGATCGTGGACCTGTCGGCCGTCGCCGGCAGCCTGGGCGGAGGGGGCCTGGGCGACTTCGCGATCTCGTACGGGTATCAGCGCTACGACTGGGTGGTCACCTGGGTGGCGGTCCTGACGATCGTGGTCCTCGTCCAGCTCGCCCAGTTCCTCGGCAACACCCTCGCCCGCCGAGCCCTCCGCCGCTGAGGCCGCCGAGAACGGGGTAAAAAAAGGCAAAAACGGGGGGGGGTGGCCCCGAATGTACCACAACCGGGCGGGGTGGGGGGCGCCGC
>NZ_JBHUAV010000005.1:102768-138961 GCF_042789575.1 Leifsonia sp. NPDC056824
GCGCGCCCCCGCCCCCCTTCCTCCCCCCGTCTGGGGGGGGGGCCCCCCCCCCACACCCCCCCCCCCTCGGCGGGGTGTAGCGGCCGACGGGGCGGAGGCGGAGCGGGGGTTCGCGGTATTCGGCGAGGGCGTGGACGATCCAGCCGGCGGTGCGTGCGGTCGCGAAGATGACCTCGCCGGCGTCGTCGGGCATGCCGGCGGTGAGGGAGAGGGCAGCGAGGGCGAGGTCCACGTTCGGGGCGGCGCCGGTGCGGTCGCGCAGCAGGGCGGCCAGGGCGTCGACGGCCGCCACCACCGGTTCGGCGCCGGGGATGCCGGCGAGCATCCCGAGCAGGATGCGTGCACGCGGGTCGCCGACGGGGTAGAGCGGCTGGCCGAAGCCGGGGACGGGACCGCGGCCGTCGACTACGGCGTCCGCGACGACCCGGGCGGGCTCCTCGCCGGCGGCGACCCGGGCGAGCATCCGGTGGGCGGCGCGGCTGGCGTTGCCGTGCAGCGGCGAGTCGAGCGCGCCGAGGCCGGCCACGACCACGGCGTACGGGGTCGCGCGCGCGGACGCGGCGGCGCGGGCCGCGAGGGTGGAGACGGCGAGGTCGTGGTCGAGCAGGAGGACCAGGGCGGCGTCGAGGGTACGGAGGGCTTCGGCGGATGGGGGCTGCGGGGAGAGGCGCGACCAGAGCTCGCCGGCGAGGGCCGGGCCGGCGGGCGCAGACTTCAGCGGCAGCACTGCCACCATGCCCGCGATCAGCCGTTCGGCGGCGCCCGCCACGGCCTCCGGATCGAGGGAGGTGCGGAGCGGGTCGGCCGCCGCCAGCGCCGTGACCGCGACCAGCTGTCGGTCGCGGTCGCCCGCGCCGGGCGGCAGGGCGTCCGCGACCCTGCGGGCGGCGTCCAGCCCGGCGCCGGGCGCGAAGCGCACCGACGCCTCCCACCGCCCGGTGAGCGCCCAGTGCGCGACGACCTCGAACGGCTCCCGCGCCAGCTCCGCGGCGGGGCGGCCGCGGTAGTACAGCTCGCCGTCGTCGATCAGCGCGAAGTCCGTCTCGATCACCATCAGCGGGCGGCCCTCCGAGCGCGCCGGCGCGGGGGCGGCGCTGCGGCGGCGTGCCGAGGCGAAGGCCTCCACCTCCAGCGGGTCGAAGCTCGAACCGGCCGCGGTGCGCTCGCGGGTGAGCAGGCCGCGCGCGACGTACGCGTACAGCGTCTCCCGTTTGACGCCGAGGCGCTCGGCGGTCTGCTCGGCGGTGAGCCGCGGGAGGTCGCTCATATTGATCCGATCAACGTTGACGTGCGTACAATCCACGTTCACACTACTGGCATGGACCGCATGAACGACACCCTCATCGACGTCCCGCGCGGACTGACCAATGTCGTCGCCGCCACCACGGCGCTCGGCGACGTCCGCGGCCAGGAGGGCTTCTACCACTACCGCCAGTACTCGGCCATCGACCTGGCGCGCGAGCGCACGTTCGAGGACGCCTGGTATCTGCTGCTGTTCGGTGAGCTGCCGTCCGCGCAGGAGCTGGCGGCGTTCCGGGCGCGGATCGCCGAGGCGCGCCGCCTCCCGGAGCCGGTCAGCGAGCTGCTGCCCGCCATCGCGCGGCTGACGGCGCACGACGCGCTGGCGGGGCTGCGGATGGCGCTCGCCGCGGTCGCCGCCGCCGACGGCATGCGTCCCGTCTACGACCAGGACGAGGACGCCCGGCTGCACGACGCGATCCGGGTCGCCGCGGTCACGCCCGTGCTGCTCGCGTCGCTGCACGCGCACGCGGAGGGCCGGACGCCGCCGGAGCCGCGCGACGACCTCGGCCACGTCGCCGAGTACCTGCGCCTGATCACCGGCCGCACGCCGGACGCCGCGCACGAGCACGCGCTCAGCGCCTACCTGACGGCCGCGATCGACCACGGCTTCAACGCCTCCACCTTCACCGCCCGGGTGATCGCATCGACGGGTGCGGATGTCGCGGCGGCGGTGGACGGCGCGCTCGGTGCCCTGTCCGGCCCACTGCACGGCGGCGCGCCCAGCCGCGCACTGGACACCCTCGACGCGATCGGGACGCCCGACCGGATCGACGGATGGATCACCGAGACCGTGCGCTCCGGCGGCCGGGTGATGGGCTTCGGCCACGCGGTCTATCGCACGGAGGACCCGCGGTCGGTGCTGCTGCGGGAGGTCGCGCAGGGCTTCGGCGGCGAGCGGGTGGACTTCGCGGTGCGGGTGGAGGAGCGCGTCCAGCAGCTCCTCGAGGAGCTCAAGCCGGGGCGCGGGCTGCACACGAACGTCGAGTTCTACGCGGGCGTCGTGATGGAGCTGTGCGGCATCCCGCGCGAGCTGTTCACACCGACGTTCGCGGTGGCGCGTGTCGTCGGCTGGACCGCGCACATCCTGGAGCAGGCGGCGGACGGCAAGATCCTGCGGCCGTCGTCGCGCTACGTCGGGCCGCCCGCGCCCGAGCCGCTGCCCGGGAGGCCGATCGCCGCCTGACCGCGGGCGGGTCCGGGGCGTATCGTGCTGCTCGGGCGGCCTCCTCAGCGGCCGCACGAGCGACGGAGGACGCCATGCGCGGAGCGGTGCGGCATGTGGAGTGGGTCGGCGACGAGGACCCGGAGCGGCTGGAGGCGGCCGTCGTCACCTTCGCGCCCGACCGGTTGGACGCGCTCGGCACCTCCCGCACGACGGACTACGTCACGAGCTGGGCGCTGGAGACCGGGCCGGGCTGGGTGACCTCCCGGCTGTCGGTCGCGGTCGACGGCCGCGGGTTCACCCGTTGGCTCGTCCTCACCCGCGACGGGCACGGCCGCTGGGCCGCGGAGTCGTACACGCACGGCGACGACCGCTTCCACGACGAGCCGATGGCGGCTCCGGGGATCGTGGACGCCGGGAGCCTAGACGGCGCGCTCGACTGCGACCTGGCGCTCTGCCCGGTCACGAACACGATGCCCATCCTCCGGCTGGGGGCGCTGGCGGGGCTGGAGGAGACCGAGCTCACGATGGCGTGGGTGGACCTCCCGTCGCTGGCGGTGGTCGCCAGCCGGCAGGCGTACAGCGCGGCCGAGCCGTTCGACGCCGGGGCCGGGCGCTCCGTCGTCCGCTACCGCAGCGTCGGCAGCGGCTTCACCGCCGATCTCGGCGTCGACGAGGACGGCCTCGTCATCGACTACCCCCGCCTCGCCCGCCGCATCCGCACCCGCTGAGCTGATCTCTATCCGCCGAGGGGCACGTTAACGCCCCTAAAACGCGATTTTAGGGGCGTTAACGTGCCCCTCGGCGATGGAGGGAAGGGGGTTCAGGGGGTGGGGGCGAGGGCGTCGTAGGCGCGGAAGGTGCTGCGGATGCGGACGATGGTCGCGACGAGCACCACGATCAGGAGGCCGCCGAGCAGCGGAGGGAACCAGAGGGCGCCGCTGAGCGCGAGCACGCCGATGTAGAGGTCGCCGAGCCGCGGGCCGCCGGTCACCACCACGGTGAACACGCCCTGCAGCCTCCCGCGCATGACGTCGGGCGCCGACGCCTGCAGGATGGTCATCCGGAAGATCGAGCTGACGTTGTCGGCCGCGCCGGAAGCCGCGAGCAGCACCGTGGCCGCGATCAGCGCGGGGAGGTTCGCGTCGGCGATCGACGCGCTGCCGCCGGTCGTCCCGCTGAAGGCGACGACCGCGAGCACGATGCCGAAGCCGAGGATCGCTGCGCCGTAGACGATGATCGCCCGCTCCACCGCGCGCCCCTGCCACCGGACTCCGCCGAGCCGGCCGGAGAAGACGCTGGACACCAAGGTGCCCACCGCGCCGGCGGCGGTCAGGATGCCGACCGTCACCGGGCCGCCGCCGATGAGCAGCGCGCCGACCGCCGGGAACAGCGCCCGCGGCTGGCCGAACGTCATCGCGATCAGGTCGAGCACGAAGGTCATCGACAGGTTCGGCGCCGACTTCAGGAACCGAAGCCCCTGCAGCACGGAGGACAGCCCGGCGCTCTGCCGCTCGCCCTCCGGCACGATGGAGGGCAGCGTGAAGATGCCGAGGAACGCCGCGGTGAACAGGATGACGTCGACCGTGTACGTCCACGGGATGCCGACGCTCGCGACCAGGAGGCCGGCGAGCGCGGGTCCGACGGTGACCATCACGCCCATGCTCATCCCGCCGAGCGCGCTCGCCGCGGGCAGCAGCCGCGCGGGCAGCAGGCGCGGCGTGATCGCCTGCCGGGTGGCGCCGATCATCACCGCGGCCACCGCGTTGATCGTCGTGAGGACGTAGAGCGGCCACACCACCTCGACGTGCAGCCAGGCGAGCACCGCGATCCCGGCCGTGGAGGCCCACGCGACGATCGCGGTCACGAGGGCGACCTTCCTCCGGTCGAACGCGTCGGCGAGCACACCGCCGTACAGCCCGAAGACGATCATCGGCCCGAGCGCGAACAGCGCGACGAGCGCGACGGCCAGCGTCGAGTGGGTGAGGTCGTAGATGTTGAGGCCGACGGCCACGATCGTCATCTGGCTGCCGATGCCGGAGACGGCGCCGCCGATCCAGAGCCGGGCGAACGCCGGCGACTCCCTCAGCGGGCTGAGGTCGACGAAGTGCTTGGCGTGCGCGAGCCGCGGCTCGCTCGTATCGTCGGGCTCCTTGGTGCCCGGAGCCTGCCCGGCGCTCAGAAGCGCGGCTTTTTGCTGAGCGTCACCGCTGCGAGCGAGAAGACGACGCCGAACAGCATGATCGTGACGGTGACGGCCTGGAGGACCACCTGGAAGAACGGCATGAACGGGGTGACGGAGACCCAGAGCCAGAGGATGGCGCCGATCAGCGTGATGACGTAGCTGAAGGTGCGGCGCGCGTAGAGCGCGTTGAGCGACACGACGGTGCCGGCGACGGTCACCTGGAAGAGCGGGAGGAAGGCCTCCGCGTTGCCCGACCAGGTCGCGACCAGGCTGATGACGCCGAGCACGAGGGTGACCAGCACGACGAGGGTCGCGAGCAGGTTGCCGAGCATGGGCGGCACGGTGGCGCTCAGGCTGCGGACGAGCCCGCCGTGCTCGTCATCGATCTCGTTCTCGGTGCGGGGCTCAGCGATGATGTGCGTGGTCACGACGACGATCCTACCGCCCGACCGGGCGTCGGTCAGCACACCTTCCCGGCCGCAGCGCGGTCAGTTCTCCTTGACCACCTGGTCGACGCGCTTGTCGGGCCGCAGGCCCCGCCAGGACGGCTGACGCAGCCGGTCGGTGCCGGTCCACTCGGCGAACTCGACCTCCCCGACGTACTCCGGCCGCACCCAGTGGGCGCCGCGCGCGTCGAGCGAGGGGACGCCCTCCAGCGGCGGAGTCGCGCGCGGGTGCGCGGCGAGCTTCTTCGCCAGGTCGTCGAGCATCGCGTCGGTGAAGCCGGTGCCCACCTTGCCCACGTAGCGCAGCCCGTCGCCGTCCGGGATGCCGAGCAGCAGCGCGCCGATGCCGTTCGCGCGGCGGCCGTTGCCGGGGGTCCAGCCGCCGATGACGACCTCCTGTGCGAGGTGGTGCTTGATCTTGATCCAGGTGCGGGAGCGCCGTCCGGTCGCATAGGTGCCGTCGCGCTGTTTCGCCATGACGCCCTCCAGGCCCAGCTCCTTCGAGGAGGAGATGGCGTGGTCGACGTCGCCGGCGAAAGCGGGCGGCACCTGCACCGGGTCGTCCTTGGGCGGGCGGAGGGTGTCCTGCAGCACGGCGCGGCGCTCGTCGTAGGTCTTCTTCCGGAGGTCGGTCCCGTCGAGCTCCAGGAGGTCGAAGACGAAGTAGTTCGCGGGCGCGCGCTCGGCCGCGGCGCGCACCTCCGCCGGACGGGTGAGGCCCATCCGGGTCTGCAGGAGGCCGAAGTCGGGCCGGCCCTTCGGGTCGAGCGTGACGATCTCGCCGTCGAGGATCAGGTCGTGGTCGCCCGCGAGGCCGACCAGGCCGGCGAGGTCGGGGTAGGTGGCGGTGACGTCGTTGCCGTTGCGGGTGGTCAGGCGCAGGGCGCCGTCGCGCACGACGGCGATGGCGCGGATGCCGTCCCACTTCATCTCGAACGCCCACTCGGACTCGTCGTGGATGTCGGCGCGGGAGCCGAGCGTGGCGAGCATGGGGGAGACCGGGGTGTCGGTGATGGGCTTCGCGGTGCTCTTCTTCTCGGGTTCGGCCGCGGGCTTCGCCGCGGTCTTCCCCGAACCCGCC
This sequence comes from Leifsonia sp. NPDC056824, assembly GCF_042789575.1. Lineage (NCBI taxonomy): Bacteria > Bacillati > Actinomycetota > Actinomycetes > Micrococcales > Microbacteriaceae > Leifsonia > Leifsonia sp. NPDC056824. The sequence continues at coordinate 108,945 of NZ_JBHUAV010000005.1, forward strand.
TCCTTCATCAGGTGGATGAGCCAGTTCTTCTCGTCCCCGCCCTGCTTCGTCGCGATGAGCGCGAACTTCCGCGGCTCGCCCCCGAGGCCGCCGTCCGGCTGCCCGTGCAGCGTCGCGATCACCTCGTCGTCGCGCCACTTCTCCACCTCGTATTCGCCGTGGTCCCAGATGTCGACGTGGCCCGCGCCGTACTCGCCGTGCGGGATGTCGCCGGCGAACGTGCCGTACTCCAGCGGGTGATCCTCCACATGCACGGCGAGATGGTTCTGCTTCGGGTCGGTCGGAGGCCCCTTCGGCAGCGCCCAGCTGACGAGCACGCCGTCGTGCTGGAGGCGGAAGTCCCAGTGCAGCCGCCGGGCGTGGTGCTCCTGGATGACGAACGAGCGGCCGTCGGCGGCGTCCGGGCTGACCTCCGGCACCGGCTCCGGGGTCTTGTCGGCGTCGCGCTTGGAGCGGTAGGTCGTCAGTCGGTCGGTCCCTTCGGCCGCCGCGCGCCCGACCGACAGGTCGGCGAGCGGATCGCCGCGGCGCTTCACGCGCTCCAGCACCTCGGGGTACTCCAGCTGCCGCAGGTCCTTCGAGGCCAGCTCCCGCCAGGTCCGCGGCGCCGCGACCGTCGGCCGGAACCGCCCGCGCAGCGAGTACGGCGCGATCGTGGTCTTGGCGCCGTTGTTCTGGCTCCAGTCGACCAGCACCTTCCCCGTGCGCAGCGCCTTCTTCATGTCGCTGACGACGAGGTGGGGATGGTCGGCCTCCAGTGCGCGCGCCAGCTCGTGCGCGACCGCGGAGACCTGGTCGCTGGTCTGCGAGCCGTCGAGCGGCGCGTACAGGTGGATGCCCTTGGACCCGCTCGTCACCGGCAGCGGGTCGAGCCCCATGTCGGCGAGGATGGCGCGGGCCAGCCGGGCGACCTCCGCGCAGTCCTGCAGCGTCGCGCCGTCGCCCGGGTCGAGGTCGAGCACCAGCCGGTCCGGGTTGTGCCGCGTCTCGCCGCGGCCCACGCGCCACTGCGGCACATGCAGCTCCAGCGAGGCGATCTGGGCGAGCCAGACCAGTGTCGCCGTGTCGTTCACCAGCGGGTAGGTGTTCGCGCTGGTCTTGTGCGTGATCGTGCGCTGCTTCACCCACCCCGGGGTGGAGGCCGGGTCGAGGTTCTTCTGGAAGAACACCTGCCCGGGATGCTCCGGCGTCCCGACCCCGTGCACCCAGCGCTTGCGGGTGGCGATGCGGTCGCGGGTGTGCGGGATCATCGCCTCGGCGATCGCATTGTAGTAGCCGATGACGTCGGCCTTGGTGGTCCCGGTCTCCGGGTACATGACCTTGTCGAGGTTCGTCAGCCGCAGCCGGTGGCCGTCGATCGAGACCGTCTCGGTGTCCTCCGCAACCATGCGATCACCGTACGCGCCCGCGCCGTCCCGCGGCAGATACCGTTTCCCCTGTTGTTTTTCCGCGGTCGCGCGGACACGATGGTCCCATGAGGGCCATATGGACGGGAGCCATCACCTTCGGGCTGGTCAATGTGCCGGTGAAGGTCTACAGCGCGACCGAGGACCACGATGTCGCGCTGCACCAGGTGCACGACGCCGACGGCGGGCGCATCCGGTACAAGCGCGTGTGCGAGATCGACGGCAAGACGATCCCGTACGAGCACATCGCGAAGGCGTACGACGACGGCGAGCGGACGGTCATCCTGACGCCGGAGGACCTGGAGTCGCTGCCCGCCGAGCGCAGCCGCGAGATCGACGTGGTCGAGTTCGTGCCGAACGACCAGCTCGACCCGCTCATGTTCGACCGCAGCTACTACCTGGAGCCGGACTCCAAGTCGCTCAAGGCGTACGCGCTGCTGCGCAAGACGCTGGAGGACGAGGACCGCACCGCGATCGTCAACTTCGCGCTGCGGCAGAAGACCCGGCTCGGCGCGCTGCGGGTGCGCGGCAACGTCCTGGTGCTGCAGACGATGCTCTGGCACGACGAGATCAGGGCGGCCGAGTTCCCGTCGCTGGAGACGACGCCGCGGATCACCGAGCGGGAGCTGTCGCTGTCCTCCGCCCTGATGGAGAGCTTCGCGGGCGATTTCGAGCCGGAGAAGTTCAGCGACGAGTACCAGGAGGAGCTGCGCAGGCTGATCGACGCGAAGCTGGAGCAGGGCGAGAGCATCGACACCGCCGTCACATTCGGCGAGGAGGCGGAGGAGGCGAAGAAGGGCGGCGGCGAGGTCATCGACCTGATGGAGGCGCTGCAGCGCAGCGTCGAGCGCAGCAGGGGAGGCGGGTCCTCGGCGGCGGACGAGAAGAAGCCGGCTACCAAGGGGACGAGCGCGGCGGAGAAGAAGGCGCCCGCGAAGAAGGCCAAGAAACCCGCGTGACGCGCCTGCGCCGCAGCGACCCCGCCGGGCCCGGCTACGCCCGCCGCAGCACCGCGAAGGGCCCGGTGTACCAGGACGAGTCGGGCAACCGCATCGTCGACGAGCGCGAACTGGAGCGCATCCGCTCGCTCGTCATCCCGCCCGCCTGGCAGGACGTCTGGATCTCGCCGGACGCCCGCGGCCACATCCAGGCGGTGGGGACGGACGCGGCCGGCAGGCGGCAGTACCTGTATCACGAGTCGTGGCGGCTGCATCAGGACCGGATCAAGTTCGAGCGGGCCGCCCAGCTCGCGGAGACGCTGCCCGGCGCTCGCCGCAAGGTCACGATGGACCTGCGGCAGGAGGGGTTCGGACGCGACCGCATCCTCGCGGCGGCGTTCCGCGTCATCGACCTCGGCTCCTTGCGGATCGGCAGCGAGGAGTACCTGCACGCCAACGGCAGCCGCGGGCTGACCACGCTGCTCTGCCGGCACGCGGCGATCGACGGCGACGAGGTGACCCTGACCTTCCCGGCCAAGTCGGCGCAGAAGTGGGCGAGCACGATCGAGGACGCCGACCTGGCCGCGCTGTTCGCGGAGATCGTGGCGGTGCGCGGCCAGCGCTCCCGGCTGCTGTCCTGGAAGGACGGCACCTGGCACACGATCCGTCCGGCGTCGCTGAACGAGTACATCCAGCGGCAGACCGGCGGCGAGTTCACGGCCAAGGACTTCCGCACCCTGCACGGCACGATCGTCGCGGCGGAGGCGCTCGCCGGGCTGGGCGTCGCGGACAGGGAGGCGCAGCGCGCGAAGCGGGTGACGGCCGCGGTGGCCGAGGCCGCCGACGCCCTCGGCAACACGCCGACCATCGCGCGCAACAGCTACATCGACCCGCGCGTGTTCGACCGGTACCGGGCCGGGGAGGTCATCGACACCCGCGGCGGTCGCGCCCCCGAGCCGGCGCTGCTGGACCTACTGGCCTGACGCCCTCCCGCTTCGCGGCCTACCGCTTCGCCGCCGACTGCGCCGGCGTCTCCGCCGACAGCGGCGCCGCGATGTCCTCCAGCGACTTCCCCTCCGCGTCCACGCCGAGGAACAGCTCGACCAGCCCCGCCGCGATCATCAGCCCGGCGCCGATGTAGTACCCGAGCGAGATCGCCTGGACCCCGCCGCCGATGAGCTGGCCGAACAGGATCGGCCCGATGATGCCGCCCGCCGCCGTGCCGACCGCGTAGAAGAACGCGATCGCCATCGCACGGGTCTCCATCGGGAAGATCTCGCTCACCGTCAGGTAGGCCGCGCTGGCGCCCGCCGAGGCGAAGAAGAACACGACCACCCAGCAGGCCGTCAGCCCGACGGCGTTGAGCGCGCCGGCGGAGAACAGCAGGGCGGTGCCGACGAGCAGCACGCCGGAGCCGACGTAGGACAGCGTGATCATGAACCGGCGGCCCACGGAGTCGAACAGCCGGCCGAGCAGCAGCGGCCCGAGGAAGTTGCCGACCGCGATCGGGAGCAGGGACCACGGCGCGACGTCGGCGGGCACCTTCAGCAGGTTCGTCAGCACCAGCGCGTACGTGAAGAACACCGCGTTGTAGAGGAACGCCTGGCCGATGAACAGCGACAGCCCGAGGATCGACCGCTTCGGGTACTGGTGGATGCCCACCCGGATGATCTCGCCGAACCCGGTCGAGCGGCGCTGGCGGATCTCGATCTCCTGGTCGTCCGGCACGGTCTCGAGCTCGGAGCCGGTCTCCTTCTCGATGCCGCGCTCGATCTCGGCGACCTCTTTCTCCGCTGCCTGGTCGCAGCCGTGGATGAACATCCAGCGCGGCGACTCCGGCACGTTCCTGCGGACCAGCAGGATGACCAGTCCCAGCACCGCGCCGAGGCCGAAGGCGATGCGCCAGCCGATGTTCGCCGGGAAGATCGCGGTGTTCAGCAGGAACACCGTGAGGACGGCGCCGAAGGCGGTTCCGAGCCAGTACGACCCGTTGATGGCGAGGTCCACGACCCCGCGGCGGCGGGCGGGGATGAGCTCGTCGATCGCGGAGTTGATCGCCGCGTACTCGCCGCCGATGCCCGCGCCGGTGAAGAACCGGAACACGAAGAACATCCACGGAGCGACCGAGAACGCCGTGAGCACGGTCGCGAGCAGGTAGAGGCCGAGCGTGACGATGAAGAGCTTCTTGCGGCCGAACCGGTCGGTCAGGTAGCCGAAGACCAGGGCGCCGACGCACGCGCCGGCGACGTAGATCGCCGCGGCGAGGCCGACCTGCGGGGTGGTCAGTCCGAGTCCGGAGGCCTTCTCGGTCAGGCGGCTGGCGATCGCACCGACGATGGTGACCTCGAGCCCGTCCAGGATCCACACCGTCCCGAGCCCGACGACGACGAGCCAGTGGAAGTGCGACCAGGGGAGGCGGTCCAACCGCGCAGGGATGCGGGTGCGGATGGTCTTGAGGCCCGCCGGACCCGAAAAATCACCGGAACCCTGGGAATCGGATGAATTCACGCTCATTGCCGTGACGGTACGAGCGTCCGGTTCTGGCGCTAGGCCCTTGACAAGCTAGTGATTGCGCCATAGCAAGCGACACGCCTAGCTGGCACTACCACCGTTGTCAACCCCTTGTTGGGGGTGTGAGCATTCTGATTGCCTGTACCCACGAATCGAGGCAGAAAACGCCTGCGCACGATGGGATGGGATGACACGATGACGACGCTCGAAGTGACCAATGATCCAGTTCGCGACTACCTCAATTCCATCGGAAGGACCCGCCTGCTGACGGCGGACGAGGAAGTCTCCCTGGCCAAGCGGATCGAGGTCGGCGTCCTCGCCGGTGAGCGTCTCGCCACCCGCCCCGGACTGACGCCGCGCGAGAAGCGCGAGCTGCAGTACCTGGCCGACGACGGCAAGCGCGCCTTCGAGCGCTTCATCGAGGCGAACCTCCGCCTCGTCGTCAGCATCGCCAAGCGCTACGCCGGCCGCGGCCTCGCGGTGATGGACCTGATCCAGGAGGGCAACCTCGGCCTGGTGCGCGCCGTCGAGAAGTTCGACTACCGCACGGGCAACAAGTTCTCCACCTACGCCACCTGGTGGATCCGCCAGTCCATCCTGCGCGGCATCGCCGACACCGCCCGCCTGATCCGCATCCCGGTGCACACGGTGGAGAAGATCGACAAGCTGGACCGCATCCGCCGCGACCTCGGCGGCGAGCTGGGCCGCACGCCCACGCTGGAGGAGATGGCGGAGGCCGCCAACCTGACCCCGGCCGAGGTGCACAAGCTGCGGATGAGCGACTCCGAGACCGTGTCGCTGGCCGTGCCGGTCGGCGAGAACGAGGGCGCAGAGCTCGGCGACCTGATCGAGGACGGCGACGCCCCCGGCCCGTCGGAGTCGGTGGAGGTCGAGTTCCGTCACCGTGACCTGGAGGAGCGCCTGCGCGAACTGCCGCCCCGCGACGCCAAGGTCGTCCGGATGCGCTTCGGCCTGGACGGCCAGAAGCCGATGACCCTCGACGAGGTCGGCGCGGTCTACGGCATCACCCGCGAGCGCGTGCGTCAGCTCGAGACCCGCAGCCTCAAGCGCCTGCGCAGCCCCGAGCTGCTCGAATACCTGCGCTGAGTCGGCGCAGAGACCACGACCAGGGGAACCCCGGGCTCAGCCGAGCTCGGGGTTCTCGTTTATCGCGACCGCCTCGTCGAACGGGATGTCCCCGGGACGGTCCCCGGGGGCGGCCTCATCCGCACCGGCCTCCGCGTCCGCGGGGGCGGCGACGGTCTCCGCCACGGGCGCTTCCGCCGGAGCGGCAGCGACGAGCGGGTCTTCTGATTCCGGTGCCATGGCGCGCCTCCCATCTGCCATGTTCACGGCCAACACTAGGCGCGGGCTGGGAGACGTTCAAGCCTTACTGGATCAGCGGCCGGGAGGCGAGTCGGCGTTGACCTCGTCGGCGCCGAGCGCGCCGATCTCCTCGGTGAGCTGGAGGCCCTGTGCGCTGTTGGAGGACAGGGTGAGCGCTTCCAGCCACTTCTTGTTGATCATCGGCGGCCGTCCGCCGCTGTAGCGGAACAGCAGGGGGATGGCCGGGTCGACCCAGATGGCGCTGCGGCCGTCGCCGACGCCCTGCTCGTCGCGCCAGGAGAAGAAGAAGCCCTCTTTGCGCCGCAGCTTGAGCCCGACGACGATCTGCAGGTGTGCGAGGACCCTGTCCTCGAATCCGATCTCCGTCGAACCACCGTAAACGAGCTTGCCCATGCGAAAACCGTACCTGAATCCCGGTGAATGCATGCATTCGGCGCGAGAAAACGGCCCTGCGGTTTTTTCGTGCGCCGGGGGTATGGTCGCACGGTGGAACCTCGACGCGTCCTCGTCACCGGCGCCACCGGCTACATCGGCGGCCGGCTGGTGCCCCGCCTCCTGGAGCGCGGTTACCGGGTGCGGGTGCTGGTGCGGTCGCCGCTCAAGCTCACCGACGTGCCCTGGGCGCCGGACGTGGAGGTGGTGAGGGGCGACCTGCACGACCGGGCGTCGGTCGAGGAGGCCGTGCGCGATGTCGACATCGTCTACTACCTCGTGCACTCCATGCGCGCGACCGGCGACTTCGACGAGGAGGAGGCGGACGGCGCGCGGTCCGTCGCCGAGGCGTCGGCGGCGGCCGGCGTGAGCCGCATCGTCTATCTCGGCGCGCTGCACCCGGACGGCCCGCTCTCGCGGCACCTGCGCTCGCGCGTCGCCGTCGGCCGCATCCTCCTGGACTCTGGCGTGCCGACGGTCGTGCTGCAGGCCGGCGTCGTCATCGGCTCCGGCTCGGCGTCGTTCGAGATGATCCGGCAGCTCACCGACGTCCTCCCCTACATGCCGGCGCCGCGGTGGGTCCGCAACCGCATCCAGCCGATCGCGGTGCGCGACGTGCTGCACTACCTGCTGGCGGCCGCCGAGCTGCCGCCGGAGGTGTCCCGCGCCTTCGACATCGGCGGCCCCGACATCCTCCGCTACGGGCAGATGATGAACGGCTACGCGCTGGAGGCCGGTCTGCGGCAACGGCCGATCGCGTCGCTGCCGGTGTTCACCCCGTGGCTGGCGTCGCAGTGGGTGAACCTGGTCACGCCGATCCCGCGGGCGCTCGCCGTGCCGATCATCGAGTCGCTGCAGTACGACTGCGTGATGCGCGAGCACGACATCGACGCCGTCATCGCCCCGCCGGAGGGCGGCCTCACCCGCTACCGCGCGTCCGTCCGCCTGGCGCTGGCGCGGCTGCGTGCCGGGACCGTCGAGACGAGCTGGCAGGACGCCTCGGTGTCCGGCGCGCCCAGCGATCCGCTGCCGAGCGACCCGGACTGGTCGGGCCACACCGTCTACACCGATGTGCGCGAGCGGACCAGCACCGCGCCGCCCGCGGAACTCTGGCGGGTGATCGAGGGGATCGGCGGCGACCGCGGCTGGTACTCCTTCCCGCTCGCCTGGGCGCTGCGCGGCTGGCTGGACAAGCTGGCCGGCGGGGTCGGCCTGCGCCGCGGCCGGCGTGACGCCGATCGCCTGCAGACCGGAGACGCCCTCGACTGGTGGCGCGTCGAGGCGATCGAGCGCGGCTCGGCGTTGCGGCTGCGCGCCGAGATGCGGGTGCCGGGCCTCGCCTGGCTGGAGCTGGGCGTCACAGCGGAGGGAGCGGGGTCCCGCTACCGCCAGCGCGCCGTGTTCTTCCCGCAGGGGCTCGCCGGCCGGCTGTACTGGCTGGCCATCCTGCCGTTCCACGGGATCATCTTCGCCGGGATGGCCGAGCGGATCGTTGTGGAGGCCGAGCGGGCCGCGCGCGCCGAGCGGTCGGAAGGCGTCACTCCGGCGGAGCCGTGACCAGGGTCGTCGCGCTGAGGTCGTGGAGGAACCGCGTCACGACCTCGCGCTCCTGGGGGCTGAGCGCCCTGGCGACCTCGAAGCGCCGTGCGTGCTGCAGGCCCATCGTGCGGCGCACCTGGCGGTGGGTCTCCGGGGTGATCTCGACCGTGACCGCGCGGCGATCGGTGGGGTGCGGCTTGCGCACGATGTGACCGGCGCGCTCGAGCCGGTCGAGCAGCTTGGTGACGGACGCGGTCGAGATGTGCAGGTGCTCGGCGAGCGCGCCCGCGGTCACCGCGACGTTGGCGTTCATCGACGCGATGATGTAGCGCAGCGCCTTCATGTCGGTCTCGTTGAGCTGCATCGCGGTGCGGGACTCGAAGCTGAGGCGCTGCTCGGCCTCCCGCCAGCCGCGGACGGCGTCGAGGACGCCGATGACCTCCTGCAGCTCTTCGTCGCTCAGGTCGTCGTGGCGCACGAGCTCCTGCCGCGGGTCGATGACACGCGGATCGATCAGTGACCCGGAGATGCGCCGGGCCTCCTCCTTGGAACTCATGCGCACATCCTATTGCCCCTTGTAAGAAGCGTGCTAAGTTATTTGCTAACCAGGCTAGGTAAAGGAGGTCGAAATGACCCAGCTTCGCCCGGAACTCACGGAGCAGCACACTGTCGCGGAGGTCCCGGCCCCCGACCCCGTCGACGAGGACCTGCACTCCGTCGAGAGCGAGCTGACCGCCTTCCTCAGCGCCCGCGAACGCGACGCCGCGACGTACGGCGAGGAGTACACCCGCCTCTGGCAGGCCACGGGGGAGTCCTCCCGCGGCGGCAAGCGGCTCCGGCCCCGGCTGGTGCTGTCGGCGTTCCACGGCCTGGCCGGCTTCGGCCGCGGCGAGGTCGAAGACCGCACCGCAGCCGTCCAGACCGCGCTCGCCTTCGAGCTCCTGCACAGCGCCTTCCTGCTGCACGACGACGTGATCGACGGCGACACGGTGCGTCGCGGCCGTCCGAACGTCGCCGGCGAGTTCAGCGCCGACGCCCTCTTCCGGGGAGCCGGCGGCCCCCGCGCCCGGCTCTGGGGCGAGTCGGCGGCCATCCTCGCCGGCGACCTGCTGCTGCACGCCGCCGCCCAGCGCGTCGCGCGGCTGCGGGTCGGGGAGGCCACCCGCTCCCGGCTGCTCGACCTGATCGACCGGTCCGTCTTCGTCACCGCCGCCGGCGAGCTGGCGGATGTCGGACTGGCCACCGGGATGTCCGCGAGCGGGCTGCCCGACGTCCTCGCGATGACCGCGTACAAGACCGCGGAGTACTCGGTGTCCGGGCCGCTCGCCGCCGGCGCCCTCCTCGCGGGCGCGGACGACGAGGTCGTCGAGCTACTGGCCGGCTACGGCCGGCTCGTCGGCGTCGCCTTCCAGCTCGGCGACGACCTGCTCGGGGTGTACGGCGACGAGACCGTGACGGGCAAGACCGTGGTCGGCGACCTGAAGCAGGGTAAGGAGACGACGCTCATCGCCTTCGCCCGCGGAACGGCGCAGTGGCCCGACCTGGAGCCGCTGTTCGGGCGCGACGACCTCGGCCCCGACGCGACGGCGGAGCTGGCCAGGGGCCTCGAGCGCTGCGGAGCGCGCGTCTTCGCCGAGCGCCTCCTGGCCGACCACGTCGCTGCGGCCGTCGCCACCCTGGACACGCCCCTGCTGCCGTCCGCGCTCGCCGCGACGCTGACCCGCGTCGCCCTCGGCTGCGTCGGGAGGACGGCATGACGCGAACAGAGCCGTCGGCGTCGGAGACCTCCCCAGAGGGGCCCTCCGCCCCTGTCTCCGACACCGACCTGACGCTTTACGGCCGGGCCGCGCACCGCAGCGCCGCCACGATCATCCACGAGTACTCCACCTCGTTCGGGATGGCGACGCGGCTGCTGTCGCCCTCCGTCCGGCCGCGGGTCGAGGACGTCTACGCGCTCGTCCGGGTCGCCGACGAGATCGTCGACGGGGCGGCGGCGGAGGCCGGGCTGACCACCGACCAGATCAGGGAGGTGCTCGCCGCCCTGGAGGACGACACCGAGCAGGCGCTGCGCACCGGCTACAGCGCCAACGTCGTCGTGCACGCCTTCGCCCGGACGGCGCGCTCGGCCGGCTTCGGCGCCGAGCTGACCCGGCCGTTCTTCGCCTCCATGCGCCGCGACCTCGACCCGGTGGACTTCACCGCGGACGAGCTCAGCGCCTACGTCTACGGCTCCGCGGAGGTCGTCGGCCTGATGTGCCTCGCCGTCTTCCTCGCCGACTCGCCCGTGCCGGACCCGACCCGGCGCCGGCTGGAGGCCGGTGCGCGGCGGCTCGGTGCGGCGTTCCAGAAGATCAACTTCCTGCGCGACCTCGCCGTCGACTACGCCGAGCTCGGCCGCAGCTACTTTCCTGGCATCGATCCCGCGCGCCTCACCGAGCGGCAGAAGCTCGCTCTCGTGGTGGACATCGACTGCGACCTGGGCGCCGCCGCCGACGCCATCCCGGAGCTGCCGGAGAACTGCCGGCGCGCGATCGCCGCCGCCCACGGCCTGTTCTCCGAGCTGAGCGACCGGATCAGAAGGACCCCCGCTGCCGAGCTCCTGGTGCGCCGGGTGCGGGTGCCGAACGGCACCAAGCTCGCGATCCTGCTGCGCGCCACCACCGGGTACGTGCGGTGACGGGGCGAGCGATGCCCGCCGATCGGGTCGTCATCGTCGGGGGAGGGATCGCCGGCCTCGCCACCGCGGCGCTGCTCGCGCGCGACGGCCGCCGGGTCACCCTCCTCGAGCAGCACGACGTCCTCGGCGGCCGGGCCGGGCTGTGGGAGGCGGACGGGTTCCGCTTCGACACCGGCCCGTCCTGGTACCTGATGCCGGAGGTGTTCGACCACTTCTTCCGGCTGCTCGGCACGAGCGCCGCCGAGCAGCTCGACCTCGTCACCCTCGACCCGGGCTACCGCCTGTTCGCGGAGTCGGGCGAGGCCCCGCTGGACGTCCGGGCCGACGGCCGCGGCAACCGCGCACTGTTCGAGAGCGTGGAGCCCGGCGCCGCCGCCGCGCTCGACCGCTACCTGGCGAGCGCGGCGGAGACCTACCGCCTGGCGGTCGACCGCTTCCTCTATGCGACGTTCGCGACTCCGGGCCCGCTGCTGGACCCCGCCGTCCTGCGCCGCGCCGGGAGGCTGGCACGGCTCCTGCTCGAACCGCTCGACCGGTACGCCGCGGGCTTCGTGCGCGACACCCGGCTCCGCCAGCTCCTCGGCTACCCTGCGGTCTTCCTCGGCACCTCGCCCGGCCGGGCGCCCAGCATGTATCACCTGATGAGTCACCTCGACCTGGACGACGGCGTGCGCTACCCGATGGGCGGCTTCGCCGAGCTGATCCGGCGGATCGCGGCGCTCGCCGAGGCCGCGGGCGCCGAACTGGTGACCGGGGCGCGGGTGACGGCGATCCGGACCGAGCCGGGACGGGACCGGCGGGCGCGCGCGACGGGTGTCGAGTACGTCGACGCCGCGGGACACCCGCGGGTCGCGGCGGCGGACGTCGTGGTCTCGGCCGCCGACCTGCACCACACCGAGACCGAGCTGCTGCCGCCGGAGCTGCGCACGCACCCCGAACGCAGCTGGGACCGCCGCGATCCCGGACCCGGCGCCGTGCTGGCGATGCTCGGCGTCCGCGGCGCCCTCCCGGAGCTCACCCACCACAACCTGTTCTTCACGACCGACTGGGAGGCCGGGTTCGCGCGCATCTACGGCGCCCGGCGCGGCTGGGGCCGGGGATCGGTCATCCCCGATCCCGCGTCGCTCTACGTCTGCAAGCCGAGTGCGACCGACCCCGGCGTCGCGCCGGACGGGTCCGAGAACCTCTTCGTGCTGGTCCCCGTCGCCGCCGATGTCTCGATCGGCCGCGGCGGCGTCGACGGCGCAGGCGACCGGCTCGTGGAGAAGACGGTCGACGCGGCGATCGCGCAGGTCGGCGCGTGGGCGGGCATCCCGGACCTCGCCGACCGGATCGTCGTGCGCCGCACGGTCGGGCCCGACGACTTCGCGCAGGACTACAACGCCTGGATGGGCGGGGCGCTCGGACTCGCCCACACCCTCCGGCAGAGCGCCTTCCTCCGTCCGGGGAACGCCTCGAAGCGGGTCGACGGCCTCCTCTATGCCGGGTCGTCGACGATCCCCGGGATCGGCCTCCCGATGTGCCTGATCAGCGCCGAGCTCGTCCTCAAGCGCCTGCGCGGCGACGACACCGCGGGGCCGCTGCCCGAGCCGCTGCGGCCGGCGAAAGCGGGGGAGCGGGTCCCGTGAGCGTGGCCTACCTCGCCTGCCTGCTGGTCGCGCTCGGCGCGCTGGTGCTCCTCGACCGGCGCTTCCGCCTGGTGTTCTGGCGGGGCGGCGCCGCCCGCAGAGCCGGCCTGGTGCTCGCGGCCGGGCTGGTCTTCTTCCTGGCCTGGGACGTGCTCGGGATCGCCCTCGGCGTCTTCGCCCGCGGCCGGTCGCCGTTCATGACCGGGATCGAGCTCGCGCCGCAGCTCCCGCTGGAGGAGCCGGTCTTCCTGGCGTTCCTCTGCTATCTGACGCTCGTCCTGCTGTTCGGGACGCGCGCGCTGCTCGACCGGAGGGAGCGCGGATGACCTACCCGCTCCTCAGCACCTACCCCATCCTCAGCGCGGCCTTCCTCGCGCTCGCCGCCGCCGTGCTCGTCGCCGGTCTCGTGCGTGCGCCGGACAGGGCCCGCCTCCTCGCGCGCTGGACCGTCCCGGCCAGTGTCACGGGTGTGGTGCTCGTCGTGCTCACAGCCGTCTTCGACAACCTGATGATCGCGGCCGGCCTGATGACCTACGCCGCCGCCGCGATCTCCGGCGCGCACCTCGGGCTCGTCCCGGTCGAGGATCTCGCCTACCCGATCGCCGGGCTCATGCTGCTCCCCGGCCTCTGGCTGCTGCTGCGACCGCGGCGTCAGGAGTCGACCGGCGCCCGCGGATCGGCGGCCGACGCCCGCACGCACGACCGGAGCAGCCGATGACCACCGCCGTCGCGCCGTCCGCCGCCCGCCAGCTCCTCATCGCCTCGCGCCCACTGAGCTGGATCAACACCGCCTTCCCGTTCGCCGCGGCGTACCTGATCACCACCGGCCGGGTCGACGCCGTGCTCGTCGTCGGCACGCTCTACTTCCTCATCCCGTACAACCTGGCGATGTACGGGGTGAACGACGTGTTCGACTACGAGTCCGACCTGCGCAACCCGCGCAAGGGCGGAGCGGAGGGCGCCCTCCTCGACCCGGGAATGCATCGCCGCACGCTCGTGGCCGCCGGGGTGACGAACGTGCCGTTCCTGGTCTTCCTCGTCGTGGTCGGCTCGCCGCTGTCGTGGCTGGTGCTCGCCGCGAGCGTCTTCGCCGTGCTGGCGTACTCGGTGAAGGGGCTGCGGTTCAAGGAGGTCCCGTTCCTCGACTCGGCGACGTCGAGCTTCCACTTCGTCAGCCCGGCGCTCTACGGGCTCGTGCTCGCCGGCGCCGTCTTCACGCCGGGGCTCTGGCTTCTGCTGCTCGCGTTCTTCCTGTGGGGCGTCGGCAGCCACGCCTTCGGCGCCGTGCAGGACGTCGTGCCCGACCGGGAGGCCGGCATCGCCTCCATCGCGACCGCGCTCGGCGCCGCCCGCACCACACGGCTCGCCATCCTCGCCTGGGCCGCCGCCGGCGTGGCGATGCTCGGCACCGCGTGGCCGGGGCCGCTCGCCGCCGTGCTCGCCGTCCCGTACATCCTCACCGCCGCCCCGTACTGCTCGGTCCCCGACGAACGCGCAAGCGCCGCCAACCGGGGCTGGCGGCGCTTCCTCTGGATCAACTACGCGTGCGGGTTCGTCGTGACCCTGCTGCTGATCGCGTACGCGCTCCGCTAGCGGTTCTGCGGCACGAGCTGCTGGAGGCTCCAGCCGTTGCCGTCCGGGTCGGTGTAGTACACGAAGCGCCCCCAGGACTGCTCGTCCACGCCCTGCGCCTCGACCCCGTTGCTGCGCAGGTGATCGAGCGCGGCGTCGGCGTCGGGGATCACGATCTGCAGCCCTTTCATCGTGCCGGGCGCCATGTCGGTCAGCCCCTCGCCGAACGCGATCGAGCAGGCCGAGCCGGGAGGCGTCACCTGCACGAACCGGAGGGTGGGGGAGACGCGCTGGTCGAAGTCCGCGTTCCAGCCCAGCTTGTCCACGTAGAACTCCTTGGCCCGGTCGACGTCGGTGACGGGGAGGATGATGAGCTCGATGCGCCAGTCGCTGATGGCCATGATTCCTGCCTTTCGGTTTCGGTGTGATCCCAGGCTATGACCGCATGCGGTCACTTTCCGTCCTCAATCGAAATCGAGCGAATTCGCGGATCCGCCCGCTACTCTCGTGAACCATGAGTGACAGTCCCGCCGCGCCGAGCGCCTACGAGGTGCTCGGCGTCAGCGCGACCGTCAGCCAGGAGGAGCTGCGGCGTGCCTACCGCCGGCTCGCCCGGCTCACGCACCCCGACACCGGCGGCACCGCCGAGGCGTTCCAGGCCGTGCAGTTCGCCTGGGAGCAGGTCGGCGACCCGGAGGACCGCGCGCGGTACGACCGCGGCGAGTCCTTCGTGGTGGACGCCGTCTCCGGCGAGTCGGGCGGCGGCGGCTTCAGCGCGACCGTGCACCCCACCCGCTCGGCGGGCCGCGGGCCGACCGTGCGCGCGCGCAGCTACGGCCACCCCGGCGGCCGTGCCCGCGAGCGTTTCCTCACGCTGATGCGTGAGTGGATGGGCCGCGGCACCGACCTCGCCGACCCGTACGATCCCGGGCTGGTGCGCTCCGCGCCCCGCGAGATCCGGATGCTGCTGGCCGAGGCGCTCGCCGAGGAGGCGACCGCCCGCGCCGTCTCCGGCCTCGGCATCGGCTTCACCATCTGGAACGACGTGGCCGTGCACCCGGCGACCGACGCCAAGCTCGACCACATCGTCCTCGGCCCGGCCGGCCTGTTCGCGATCCGCTCCGCCGACTGGGGGAGCCAGGTCAAGCTGGCGAAAGGCGAGCTGGTCGGCTCCGGGATCGGGCACGACGAGGAGCCGTTCCACGAGCTGCACAACGCGGCGAAGAGCTTCGGCCGCCAGGCGGGCGTGCGCTTCACCGGCCTGATCGTGGTCGTCCCGGACGACGTCCTCGCCGTCCCGCTCGACGTCGTGCAGCGCGGGAGGCTGTCCGGCGCGACGGTGGTGCGGCGCTCGCTGCTGCCCAAGATCCTCCGCGACGGAGCCGACGCCGCCGGCCGCGCGAGCGTCGACCGCGCCTTCGAGCTGCGGCCGCGGCTGCAGGAGGCCGTGCGCTTCGTCTAGACTCCGTCGGCCCGCTGGGGCAGAGTGGGCGGCATGGTCAACGCAATCGACATCTTCAGTGGTTTCAGCGTGAACGACATCGACGCCGCCCGCGACTTCTACCGCGACGCCCTCGGCCTGGAGGTGACGGAGGGTCCAGGAGGCAACCTCGACCTCGCCCTCCCGAGCGGCGGCCACGTCTTCGTCTACCCGAAGCCCGACCACACCCCGGCGAGCTTCACCATCCTGAACCTCGCGGTCGACGACATCGACGCCGCCGTCGACGACCTGAACGGGAAGGGCGTCGTCACCAAGATCTACGATGACGCCGACCTCCACACCGACGAGAAGGGCATCGCGCGCGGCCGCGCCGTCAACCGCGGCCCGGACATCGCGTGGTTCCGCGACCCGGCCGGCAACGTGATGTCGGTGCTCGCGGGCTAGCGCAGCCTCTCCAGCAGCCCCATCGCGTCGTACGGCGCCCGCACCTTCAGGTCGTTGTCGAAGTAGGCGTACACGTCCAGCCCGTCTGCGAGCCGCTCGCCCAGTTCGCCGGCCCAGCGGTCGAGGGCCTCGTCGGTGTACCCGCTCGCGTACAGCTCCTCGTCGCCGTGCAGGCGCACGTAGGCGAAGTCCGCCGTCGTCTCGCGCAGCACGGGATAGCGTCCCGCCGTGTCCGCGAGCACGACGGCGACGCCGTGCTCGCGGCAGACGCGCGGGAAGGCGGGGTCGACGAAGCTCGCGTGCCGTGCTTCCACCGCGTGCCGGAGCGGGCGGTCGTCCGCGCCGGAGTAGTCCGTCCGGTCCTGCTCCAGGCTCGTGTCCGCGGCCAGCGCCCGCGCCTCTGCGGTCGTCTTCGGCAGCATCCCCAGGAACGCGTCCAGCGCCTCCGGGTCGAACTGCAGGTTCGGCGGCAGCTGCCAGAGCAGCGGGCCGAGCTTGGGGCCGAGCGTCAGCACCCCGGAGGCGAACAGGTTGGCGACGGCCGCCCGCGCGTTCTTCAGCCGCAGGATGTGCGTGATGTAGCGGCCGCCCTTCACCGAGAAGACGAAGTCGTCCGGCGTGTTCGCCGCCCAGGTGCGGTAGCTGGAGGGCTTCTGCAGCGCGTAGAAGCTGCCGTTGAGCTCGATGGAGTTCAGCCGCTGGGAGGCGTACTCGAGCTCGGCGCGATGCGGCAGGCCCTTCGGGTAGAACACGCCGCGCCACGGCGCGTACGTCCACCCCGAGATCCCGACCCGCGCCACCGCCATCAATGGCCTCGGAGCTGGTCCAGCAGGCGCCGGTCGCGCTTGGTCGGGCGGCCGGACCCGCGCTCGCGGGTGATGTCCGACGGCGTCTCGGCCTTCGGCGGCGGGGGAGGCGTCAGGTCCTCGAAGCACTCCGCGGCGATCGCCGCGCCGACGCGCTTCACGATCAGCCTCCTGGCGATGTAGATCTTCTCCGAGCCGCCGACGAAGGCGCGCACCTCGTCGCCCACCTTCACCTGCTGCGACGGCTTCGCCCGGTCGCCGTTGACCTTCAGGTGACCCGCCTTGCAGGCGTCGGAGGCCGCCGAGCGCGTCTTGTAGAGCCGCACCGCCCACGCCCAGGCGTCGACGCGGACGCTCGTCATGGCCGGGCCCGTCATGGCTGGAGGGCGGGCTCGTCGGCCCGCACGGGCGCGCCCTCCTCCTCGGCGAGCTGCGCCTTCCACTTCACCAGGCTGCGAACCGTGCGGCTGCGATCCTTCGCCAGCGTCTCCATGACGTCAGCCGGCACGTAATAGTTGACCGCGACCCAGCCGCGCACCGTCTCCGACCGGTCGCCCGCCAACTCGCGCAGGATGTCGCACGGCGTCGCCTCGTTCTTCGCGACGCAGCCGCGCACGCCCTCGTCCGGGTCCTTCGCGAGCGTCTCGAACAGGTCGAGAGGAGTGTTGTAGCTGGACGCGACGGCCTCCCGGATCTTCGGGTTCGGGTCGGTCGCAAGCAGCCGCAGCCGCCGCAGCTTGCTCTCCGTGAACTCCGGCGCCGGGTGCAGCGCCGCGGCCTCCTCCGCGGTCAGCATCGCGGGGCGGTGGTCGCGCATGGCCTGGCGCTGGGCGGGGGTGTTGAAGCGGATGCAGGACATGAAACCAACCGTACGCGCTGGATCCATCGAAAGGTGGAAGCATCTCCCAGCCGCGTCACGTTACCGTGAATACATGGATTCACTGCTCCGACGGCTCGACCGGATCGCGGGCGGACGCCACGCCGGTTACACCGTCCCGGAGGAGGGGCGCGACCACCCGCGGACGCGCCGCGCGTTCGTCGTCATCGCGTGGCTGCTCGTCGCCGAGCTCGTCGTCGGCACCACGGCCGTCGTCATCGCCTCGGTGCTCACCCTCGACGGCGCGCCCGTCCCATTCGCGGTCTGGATGCGCTCGGTCGTCGTGCTCGGCATGACCGTCACGCTGTTCTACTTCGCCTGGCGCGCGCAGAAGGGCTACTACTGGGCCTACTCGCGGCTGCGGCTGTTCTCGAAGATCTTCCCCGTCGTCACGCTCGTCATCGCGGCGATCCCCGGGCTCTACCCGTTCTGGATGGTGACCGAGCAGATCGTGTTCAGCCTCATCCTGATCGGCGTCGCCGACTACCTCGACTCCGACCACATGCGGGAGGCCTTCCCGCGGCCGGCGCGCGCCGTCACGACCGCGCCGTGACGGCCTCCCCGCCCCGGCGCGGGAACCACGGCACGATCGGCGACGTGCGGCGCTGATACTCCGCGTATTCGGGATACCGCGACCGCGAGATGCTCTCGGTGAAGACCGTCGAGCCGATGAAGAGCCCGGTGAGCAGCAGCGGCCCGATCACGGTCCACTGCAGCAGCGAGCCTGCGGCGACGCAGCCGAACAGGAAGACCACCCACCACTGGGCCTGCTCGCAGAAGAAGTTGGGGTGCCGGGAGTAGCGGAACAGCCCGGTCTGCAGGAAGCGCGGGCTCGGTTGCCGGCCCGCGGCGACTTCCGCCCTCTTCCAGTTCTGGAAGACCCACTGCTGCTGGTCTGCGACCGTCTCGCCTACGAGCAGCACAAGGAACAGCACGGCGCACGCGAGATCGAAGCCGTTCAGCGCCGTCGAGTGCGGGAACGCGGTCCAGGCCGGCAGCGCGATCAGCAGGAGCAGCACATTCTGGTAGATCACGATGAAGAACAGGTTGAACACCGCGAAGGCGCCACGGCCCATCCGGCCGCGCAGCACCTCCCAGCGGTAGTCCTCGCCGCCCGGCGCGTAGCCGCCTTTGCGTGCGAAGTTGAAGGTCAGCCGGGCGCCCCACAGCGTCACGAGCCCGGCCATCAGGTCGAGCCTGGCGTCCTGGAGGCCGGCCGCGATCGCGAACACCCAGACGTAGACGACCGGCACGACGGACCAGATCCGGTCCACCCAGGAGTGCTCGCCGGTGACCAGCGACAGCACCCAGGTCGCGGCGCACACGCCCGCGAGGACCCAGAGGCACACGAAGAAGGGCTCCACGCCCCACATCCTAGGGTCGTAGACCTCCCTCGACGGGAGGACCACGGTCAGTAGAGTGGAAACGTGGATGCAGTCGGCGCGGTGAGCTCGCGCGTGTGGACGATCCCGAACGTCCTCAGCTTCTTCCGGCTCGCTCTGGTGCCGGTGTTCCTGGTGTTCGTGATCACAGGGGAGGACGCCCTCGCCCTCCTCGTCCTCGTCGTCTCCAGCGTCACCGACTTCCTCGACGGCTGGCTGGCCCGGCGGCTGAACCAGGTGTCCCGGCTCGGGCAGCTCCTCGACCCGGCCGCCGACCGGCTCTACATCTTCGCCGCCCTCGTCGGCCTCGCCTGGCGGGAGGTCATCCCCTGGTGGCTGGTGGCGGTGATCCTCGCCCGCGACGTCATGCTGGCGGTGCTCGGCGTCATCCTCGCCAACCACGGTTTCGGTCCGCTGCCCGTCCACCGCCTGGGCAAGGTCGCCACATTCTGCCTGTTCTGCGCGCTCCCGCTGCTCATGCTGGGGGAGGCGTTCGACCCGCTCGCCGCCTATTCGCTGCCGCTCGGCTGGGCCTTCGCGCTCTGGGGCGCCTTCCTCTACTGGTGGGCCGGCATCGTCTACATTCGGGAGACCGCGCGGGTCATCCGCCTCCCGGCCGATGACAGCGGCCCACATTCCGATAGGCTTGACCACGAGGAGGTTGACGGTGCCTGACGAGAACTACCCTGGATGGGCTTCTGCTGCCGATGACGACGGCCGCGACGCCGAGAACCCCCTGCGCGACGCCGCGACGGGGAACGAGGACACGACCGCGCGCTTCGGCGAGGAGTTCATCTCCAAGATGTTCCCCATGGACGGGGAGATCAGCCCGGAGGAGCAGGAGGCGATCGCGGCGCTGCCGCGTGGCTCGGCCCTGCTCATCGTGCGGCGCGGTCCCAACACCGGCGCTCGGTTCCTCCTCGACGCCGACGTCACGAGCGCGGGTCGGCACCCCAACGCCGACATCTTCCTCGACGACGTGACCGTCTCGCGCCGGCACGCGGAGTTCACCCGCCGCGGCACGGCGTTCGAGGTCCGCGACCTCGGCTCGCTCAACGGCACGTACTACGACGGCGTGCGCATCGAGAGCGCGTTGCTCAGCGACTCGTCCGAGGTCCAGATCGGCAAGTTCCGGCTCACGTTCTACGCCTCACGGCAAGACCTCGCCGCCGCGGCGAAGAACTAACGAACCAGTGGCCCGGCAAGCAGCGAGGGCGCACACGGCCTCGCCCGCACTGCTCTCGATCGGCCAGGTGCTCGCGCGCCTGACCCCCGAGTTCCCGGACCTGTCGTCGTCCAAGCTGCGCTTCCTCGAGGAGCGCGGGCTCATCGCGCCGTCGCGCACGGCGTCAGGCTACCGCAAGTTCTCGCCCGCCGACGTGGAGCGGCTGCACACCGTGCTGGCGATGCAGCGGGACAACTACCTCCCGCTCAAGGTCATCAAGAAGTACCTCGCCGCGGTCGACGCGGGCGAGAACCCGCCGCTGCCGGGAGGTGCGCGCGAGGGCTCCGGGTCGATGCTCCCGGCCGGGCGCCGATTCCAGCGCGACGAGCTGCTCCGCGAGGCGGGCGCCACGCTCGAGCTGCTGCAGGAGGCCGTCAGCGCGTCGCTGATCGTGCCGGCCGAGGTCTACGGCGAGGACACGCTGACCGTCCTCCGTGCGCTCGCCGAGCTGTCCCGCACCGGCATCGGCCCGCGACACCTGCGCGGCTTCCGCGCCGCCGCCGAGCGCGAGATCGGGCTGATCGAGACGGCTCTCGTGCCGCTGGCGCGCCGCAAGGACGTGACCGCGGGACCGCAGAGCGCCGAACTCGCCCGCGAGATCGCGGGTCAGCTCGACGTGGTCAGGGGCAGCATCATCCGCGCGGCCCTGACCCGCCTCCAGCCCTGACCGGCTCGACACGCCGAGGACGTTTTCCGGATGTCGTTGCCCGGCGACCAGGGGATGGGTACCGTGGTTGAAGCGCCTCATCATGAAGCGCACGATCCGTCAACCGAGGGGCAGTCATCATGAGCGAACTGAGTCGTGACAACGACGCCGCCCGGTACGATATGGGGCTGCTGTTCACCGACGGTCTGCCCGAGATGGACGACGCCAACGGCTACCGCGGCGCCGTCGCGGCCCGCGCGGCCGGTATCTCCTACCGCCAGCTCGACTACTGGGCCCGCACCGGCCTCGTGGAGCCCACGGTCCGCGGCGCGGCCGGCTCCGGCTCGCAGCGCCTGTACGGCTTCCGCGACATCCTCGTGCTCAAGCTGGTCAAGCGCCTCCTCGACACCGGCATCTCGCTGCAGCAGATCCGAACGGCCGTCAACCAGCTCCGCGAGTCGGGGGTCAACGACCTGGCCCAGACCACGCTGATGAGCGACGGTGCGAGCGTGTACCTGTGCACGTCCAACGACGAGGTCATCGACCTCGTCAGCCGCGGCCAGGGCGTGTTCGGCATCGCCGTCGGCAAGGTGCTCCGCGAGGTGGAGTCCTCCCTCGTCGAGCTGGACACCCAGGGCGAAGACCTCGACGAGCTCGCCGCCCGCCGGGCCTCGAAGTCCAAGGCCTCCTGAGCTTCACCCCGCCTGAGCCTCAGCGTGCCTGAGTCCGAGCGCGCCTGAAGCTCGACGCGCGCCAGCCGGTTCCCCGGCCGAGCCGCGGTGTCAGTTGCCGGCTACGGCGTACTCGCCGATCTTGGCGGTGCGCAGGACGCGCTCCAGGAGCATGTCGAAGTTGTGCGCCATCTCCTGCGCACTTTCACCCGGCCAGACGTGCAGCGGCTTCGCGGCGCCCTGCGCCTGCTGCAGCGACGTGCGCTCGGGCAGCTGCGGCGCGAGCACCAGCGGGCCGAACATGTCGCGCAGCTCCTTGATGCGGAACTGGTGCTCCAGCGACTGCACGCGGGCGCGGTTGACGATGATGCCGAGCGGCTGGAGGCGCGGGGAGAGGCCGCGGCGGATCTCCTCGATCGCGCGCAGGGCGCGGTCGGCGGCGGCCACCGAGAACAGGCCGGGCTCGGTGACGACCGCCACACGGTCGCTGGCCGCCCAGGCCGTGCGGGTGAGCGCGTTCAGCGACGGGGCGCAGTCGATCAGCACGAGCTCGTAGTCGTGCTCGACGTTGGCCAGCGCCTCCTCGAGCTTCCAGATGTCGCGGATGCTCGGGTGCGGGCCGTCGAAGTTGATGGCGGACGGGCTGCCGATCATCACATCGACCTTGCCGGCGCGGCCCCTGGTCCAGCCGGAGGGCGCGATCGCCGCACGGACGATCTTCTCCTTGGGGGAGGCGAGTACGTCGGCGACATTGAGGTGACCGGCGACCTGGATGTCCATGCCGGTCGAGACGTCGGACTGCGGGTCGAGGTCGACGACCAGCGTACGGAGCCCTTTCGCGAACGCCGCCGAGGCCAGACCAAGTGTCACCGTGGTCTTTCCGACACCGCCCTTGAGGGAACTAACGCTGAGTACGTGCACGACAGCCACGTTACCTTCACTAGTCTTGGACTACCTAACCGTTTGCTGTGTGGTGCCGACCCCTGCTCGAAAGGTCCCCATGTTCCGTAAGATCCTCGTTGCCAATCGCGGTGAAATCGCCATCAGGGCCTTCCGCGCCGCCTATGAACTGGGCGCGGCCACAGTCGCCGTCTTCCCGTACGAAGACCGCAACTCGATGCACCGGCTGAAGGCGGACGAGGCGTACCAGATCGGCGAGCCGGGCCACCCGGTGCGCGCGTACCTGGATGTGCAGGAGATCATCAGGGTCGCGAAGGAGTCCGGCGCTGACGCGATCTATCCCGGTTACGGCTTCCTCTCCGAGAACCCGGAGCTCGCCGAGGCGGCCCGCGCGGCGGGCATCGCGTTCATCGGCCCGCGCGCAGAAGTGCTGGAGATGGCCGGCAACAAGGTGACGGCAAAGGAGCACGCGATCGCCGCCGGCGTCCCTGTGCTGAAGTCCACCCCGCCGTCGCGCGACATCGAGGAACTGCTCGCGGGAGCGGACGCGATCGGGTTCCCGATCTTCGCCAAGGCCGTCGCGGGCGGCGGCGGCCGCGGCATGCGCCGGGTCGCCACCAAGGAGGAGCTGCGCGCGTCGCTCGAGGAGGCCATGCGCGAGGCGGACAGCGCGTTCGGCGACGCGACCATGTTCCTGGAGCAGGCCGTGCTGCGCCCCCGGCACATCGAAGTGCAGATCCTCGCCGACTCCACCGGCGACACCATCCACCTGTTCGAGCGCGACTGCTCGGTGCAGCGCCGCCACCAGAAGGTGGTCGAGATCGCGCCGGCGCCGAACCTGTCCGACGACATCCGGCAGTCGCTCTACCGCGATGCCATCGCCTTCGCGAAGTCGATCGGCTACGAGAACGCCGGGACCGTCGAGTTCCTGCTCGACACCGCGGGTGACCGTGCGGGTGAGCACGTCTTCATCGAGATGAACCCGCGCATCCAGGTGGAGCACACGGTCACCGAGGAGATCACCGACGTCGACCTGGTGCAGTCGCAGATCCGCATCGCGGCGGGGGACACCCTCGCCGACCTCGGCCTCAGCCAGGACACGGTCCAGATGCGCGGCGCGGCCCTGCAGTGCCGCATCACCACGGAGGACCCGACCGCCGGCTTCCGCCCGGACACCGGCAAGATCACGACCTACCGCTCGCCCGGCGGCGCCGGCATCCGCCTCGACGGCGGCACGATCAACCCCGGCGCGCAGATCAGCCCGCACTTCGACTCCATGCTGGCGAAGCTCATCACCCGGGGCCGCGACTTCCCGGCCGCCGTGCTGCGCGCGCGGCGTGCGCTGGCGGAGTTCCGCGTCCGCGGCGTCGCCACCAACATCCCGTTCCTGCAGGCGGTCATGGAGGACCCGGACTTCATCGCCGGCAACGTCTCCACCTCGTTCATCGAGGAGCGTCCGGAGCTGTTCAAGGGCCGCGAGTCCAAGGACCGCGGCACCAAGGTGCTCAACTGGCTGGCCGACGTCACCGTCAACCAGCCGAACGGCCCGCGGCCGGAGGTCGCCGACCCGGTGGAGAAGCTGCCGCGCCTCGACCTGAGCGTTCCTGCGCCGTCCGGCTCGCGTCAGCGGCTGCTCGAGCTCGGCCCGAAGGGCTTCGCCGACGCGCTGCGCGCCCAGACCGCGCTCGCGGTCACCGAGACCACCTTCCGCGACGCGCACCAGTCCCTGCTCGCGACCCGCGTGCGCACCAAGGACCTCCTGGCCGTCGCGCCCTACGTCGCCCGGCTCACCCCCGAGCTGCTCTCGGTGGAGGCCTGGGGCGGCGCGACCTATGACGTCGCCCTCCGCTTCCTCGGCGAGGACCCCTGGGAGCGCCTGGCGTCGCTGCGCGAGGCGCTGCCGAACATCAACATCCAGATGCTGCTGCGCGGCCGCAACACCGTCGGCTACACCCCGTACCCGACCCAGGTGACCGACGCGTTCGTGCGGGAGGCCGCGGCGACCGGCGTCGACATCTTCCGTATCTTCGACGCGCTCAACGACGTGTCGCAGATGCGCCCGGCGATCGAGTCGGTGCTCGCCACCGGCTCGGCCATCGCGGAGGTCGCGGTCTGCTACACCGCCGACCTGCTCGACCCGGCCGAGGACCTCTACACGCTCGACTACTACCTGCGCCTCGCGGAGCAGATCGTGGAGTCCGGCGCGCACATCCTCGCGATCAAGGACATGGCCGGCCTGCTGCGCCCGTCCGCCGCCGAGAAGCTGGTGGCGGCGTTCCGCGAGCGGTTCGACCTCCCGGTGCACGTCCACACGCACGACACCCCCGGCGGCCAGCTCGCGACGCTGCTCGCGGCCTCGCGCGCCGGCGCCGACGCGGTCGACGTGGCGAGCGCGCCGATGGCCGGCACCACCAGCCAGCCGAGCGCCTCCGCCCTCGTCGCGGCCCTGGCCCACACCGAGCGCGACACCGGCATCTCGCTGACCGCGGTCGAGGACCTCGAGCCGTACTGGGAGGCCGTGCGCCAGGTCTACCGCCCGTTCGAGTCGGGCCTGCCCGGCCCCACCGGTCGCGTCTACAAGCACGAGATCCCCGGCGGCCAGCTCTCCAACCTGCGTCAGCAGGCCAAGGCGCTGGGCCTCGCGGAGGACTTCGAGCTGGTCGAGGACATGTACGCCGCGGCGAACCGCATCCTGGGCCGCATCCCCAAGGTCACGCCGTCGTCGAAGGTCGTCGGCGACCTCGCCCTCCACCTGGCGGCCGTGCGGGCGGACCCGGACGACTTCGCCGAGAACCCGCAGAACTACGACATCCCGGACTCGGTGGTCGGCTTCATGGCGGGCGAGCTGGGCGAGCTGCCCGGCGGCTGGCCGGAGCCGTTCCGCACCAAGGTGCTGGCGGGCAAGACCGTCAAGGTCGGCGTCGAGGACCTGCCCGCCTCCGACGCGCAGGCCCTGCTGGGCTCCAGCGCCGAGCGCCGGGCGACCCTCAACCGACTGCTCTTCCCGGCTCCCACGCGCATCTACGAGCAGATGCGCGAGCTGTTCGGCGACCTGTCGGTGGTCGACTCGATCGACTACCTCTACGGCCTCGGCGCCGGCGAGGAGCACGTCATCGAGTTCAGCAAGGGCGTCCGGCTCTACATCGGCCTGGAGGCCATCGGCGAGGCCGACGAGAAGGGCATGCGCACGGTCATGACCACGCTCAACGGCCAGCTCCGGCCGGTGTTCGTGCGCGACCGCAGCATCACGGTCGAGACGAAGGCGGCCGAGAAGGCCGACTCCGCCAAGCCCGGTCACGTCGCCGCGCCGTTCTCCGGCGTCGTGACGCTGCATGTGGTCCCCGGCGACGTCGTCGCCGCAGGCCAGGCGGTCGCGTCGATCGAGGCCATGAAGATGGAGGCGGGGATCACCGCCCCCGTCGCCGGCACGATCGAGCGGCTCGCCATCCCGAAGACCCAGCAGGTGGACGCGGGCGACCTCCTGGTCGTCATCACCCCCGCCTGACCGGCCGGTCCGCAGCGCTCTCCGCCCACGCGGGGAGCGCTGCGGCGTGCAGGGCGGGGATCGTCCGCTGTCGACGCGGACGGCCGCCCGGTAAACTGTCGCAGTCGCCGCCGTCGAGCGGCAGGAGGAGTGCACGCGTGGCAGACAAGCCAGAGGAGCCGGAACACGGCGACCTCGCCCGGGACGTCGAGCCGGCGTTCAGGCCGTCCCCGCTCGAGATCGACACCAAGCTGAGCATCGCCGTCGACCTGCCTCCCGCTCCGCCCCAGGAGGTGCCCGAGGACGAGGCCGCCGTCGCGATCGACGACGTCCCCGTCGACCCCGGCTTCGTCGCCTCGCCGACCGAGCCGACCACGATGTCCGTCGCCATCGTCGCCTCGCGGCTGGCGACCGGCCCGACGCCGACGCAGGACACCGCGCAGGGCGACGGCGTCGCGCCGCTGCCCGGCCAGGACGCCTACGCCCCGTCGCGCCGCGACCGCCTCCGCGGCGAGCACTCGCCGCAGCCCGAGCCGGCCGCGATGCTGACCGCCGACCGCCTGCTGGAGGTCAACCGCAAGACGCGACCGGGCCCGGAAGGGCCGTGGCAGCGCTTCGTCTACAACACGACGTTCCGCACGGTGAACCTGGGCGACTCCGCCAAGGTGCGCGCCCGCAAGGAGCTCGACCACCGCATCCAGAAGGCATTCGAGGGCGGCACGCGCTTCGTGCCGATCCTCACCCGCAAGGGCGGGGTCGGCAAGACCACCGTCACGACACTGCTCGGGATGGCGCTGGCCGACGCGCGCGAGGACCGCATCATCGCGGTCGACGCCAACCCCGACCGCGGCACGCTCTCCGAGCGCGTCCCCAAGCAGACCCGCGCGACCGTGCGCGACGTCGTGCACAAGGCGGCGAGCATCGGCGGCTTCACCGACTTCTCCGCGCTCGTCTCTCGCGACGAGACCCGGCTCGACATCCTCGCCTCCGACACCGACCCGCTGCTGTCCGAGGCGTTCGACGAGAACGACTACAACGTCGTGGCCGATCTGGCCGCGCGGTTCTACTCGATTGTGCTGACCGACTGCGGCACCGGCATCGTCCACTCGGTGATGCGGGCCACGCTGCAGCGCGCGGACGAGATCGTGATCGTCTCCGGCGGCAGCGTGGACGAGGCGCGCCTGGCGTCCGAGACCCTCACCTGGCTGGAGGCGAACGGCTACACGGACCTGGTCCGCAACGCCGTCGTCGCCCTCAACACCGCCACGCACGCGACCAACCTGGTGAAGCTCGAGGAGATCGAGTCGCACTTCCGCTCGCGCGTGCGCGAGATCGTCCGCATCCCGTACGACCCGCAGCTGGCCGCCGGTTCCGTGGTCAACTGGAAGGACCTCAAGCCCCTGACCAAGCTGTCCGCCCGGGCGCTCGCCGCGCTCGTGGTGGAGGGCCTGCCCGCCGAGCGCGCCTGATCCGCTCCCGTCCCACCCCGCGCATCCCGCGCCCGAGGAGATCCCCGTGACCGAACGTCAGATCCGCCTGTTCGGCGACCCCGTCCTGAAGACCCCGTCCGCGCCCGTCGGCGCCATCGACGAGGGCGTCCGCGGCCTGGTCGAGGACCTGATCGACAGCGTCATCGCGCCGGGCCGCGCGGGTGTCGCCGCCCCGCAGATCGGCGTGGGCCTGCGGGCGTTCAGCTACAACGTGGACGGCGAGGTCGGCTACATCCTCAACCCGGAGCTCGTGGAGGTCTCCGGCGAGCCCGAGCTGGTGGACGAGGGCTGCCTCTCCGTGCCCGGCCTCTGGTTCAAGACCGCCCGCTACCCGTTCGCGCGGGTCCGCGGCGTCGACCTCGACGGCAAGGAGATCGAGCTCAGTGGCACCGGTGTGATGGCGCAGGCGCTGCAGCACGAGACCGACCACCTCGACGGGAAGCTCTACCTCGACCGGCTCGACAAGGACACCCGCCGCGAGGCCATGCGCCAGGTCCGGGAGAGCGACTGGTTCTGAGTCCGTAGACTCGACCGCATGGACATCGCAGTCACCGGAGGATCGGGCAAGCTCGGGCGCACAGTCGTCCGCGAACTACGCGCGGCGGGTCACACCGTCGTCAACCTGGACGCGACGGGGGACCGCCGCCCCGGCTTCGTGCGCGTCGACCTGACCGACTACGGCCAGACCATCGACGCGATCCTCGGGGTGGACGACGCGCACGGCGGCTTCGACGCCATCGTGCACCTCGCCGCGATCCCGGCCCCGGCGATCCTGAGCGACGTCGCCACGTTCCACAACAACATCCGCGTCACCTACAACGTCTTCCAGGCCGCGCGCCGGGCCGGCATCAAGAACATCGTCTACGCGTCCAGCGAGACCGTGCTCGGCCTCCCGTTCGACGTGCCGCCGCCCTACATCCCGGTGGACGAGGACTACCCGGCCCGCCCGGAGTCCACCTACTCCCTGGTCAAGCACCTCGAGGAGCAGATGGCGATCGAGCTGGTGCGCTGGGACCCGTCCCTGAAGATCGTGGCGCTGCGCTTCTCGAACGTGATGGACCCGTCCGACTACGCCGCCTTCCCGTCGTACGACGCGGACGCCCGCGGGCGCAAGTGGAACCTCTGGGGCTACATCGACGCCCGCGACGGCGCCCACGCCATCCAGAAGGCCCTGGAGTGGGACACCACCGGCTTCGACCGCTTCATCATCGCCGCCGCCGACACCGTGATGAGCCGCCCCAACGCGGAACTCGTCGCCGAGGTCTTCCCCGGCGTCCCGCTGAAGCGCGACGACCTCGACAACACCGACACCCTCCTCTCGATCGACAAGGCGCGCCGCGTGCTGGGCTACGCCCCCCAGCACTCCTGGCGCGACCACCTCTAACGCCATTCGTGCCGAATGTCGCGAATACCCACACGTTTCGCGACATTCGGCACGAATCCGCGACAGGGGCCGCACCGACATTCGTGCCGAATGTCGCGATTGGCCGCGCGTTTCGCGACATTCGTGCCGAATGTGCGGGGGTGAGGGATGCGCGATTCGTGACGAATCGTGTTGGGCGCGTGCGGGTGGGGATAACTCGGGTTTTCCACGGGTTCGGGGATCGGCGGTAGGGCGCCGCGTACGGCGGCAACGATGGGTGCATGCGAACTCCACAGCCCCTTCCGGCCTCGTTGGTCGGTGTCGCCTTCACGCCGTCGGAGGCGCGTCGCGCCGGACTGAGTGCTTCCCGCCTGCGAGCGCGCGACCTCCACAATCCGTTCCACGGCGTTCACCTGTCGGTTTCGGCGATCACGGTTCGGGAACGGTGCCTCGCCTACCGTCCGCTGTTGGCCGAAGGCGTCTGCTTCAGTCACGAGACCGCCGCGGTGCTGCTCGGAGTCCCGCTTCCGGAGTCGGCTCAGAACGGACCGCTGCAGGTGGCCGTGGAGTTCCCGCGGTCGCCTCCTCGAGCGCGCGGGGTGGTGGGACACAGCCTGGGCGCCGTGAGTGGCTCCGTGGTCGATGGCCTCCCGGTGAGCACTCCGGCGCACTTCTGGTGTCAGCTCTCCGGAGTGCTCACCCGTGAGGACCTCGTGGCCGTGGGGGACCATCTCGTCGGTGCCCGCAAGCGCCCCGCCCTCGCCGCCCTCGACGAGCTCGCCGCCGTGTCCGCGGAGTTGCGCCGCACGAAGGGTGCACGGGCGCGTGCCTGGGCGCTCCCTCGGATTCGCCCGGGCGCGGATTCGCGACCCGAGTCACTGCTGCGCCTCTTCCTGGAGGCTCAGGGTTACGGAGGTCTCCAGGTCAACCGGCCGATCCCGGTGGGGAGGCGTCTCGTGCTTCATCCGGATCTCAGCATCCCGGAGCGCCGGCTCGCGTTCGAGTACGAAGGTGACGGACACCGCGTGGAACGCCGTCAGTGGCACGCCGACATCGAACGACGGGACCTTCTCGAGGCCGAAGGCTGGCGCGTCGTCCGCGTGACAGCGCACGATCTCTTCGGGGATCGCGACGCTTTCGCGGAACGGCTCAAAAGATTCGTGGGGGCGGTGGGGGGGTGGGGGGGCGCGGGCGGCCGGAGGGCCGGCAAAGCGGCGGCGGGGGCGGGGGCGGGGGCC
>NZ_JBHUAV010000005.1:138971-266791 GCF_042789575.1 Leifsonia sp. NPDC056824
CATCTGTTGTCTTGGTCCGCCCACTGTCTTCCGCGCATCTGCTCAACTCTGGTGCCGCAGGCGCCCCGTGGCCCGCCGCCCTTGGCCCATCCCCCCACGAATCGCAGCGCTAGTGCGCGAGCGAGATGCCCTGCGTGCTGGGGTTGCCGCTGTAGACGCCGTCGATGACGTCGGCGAAGTCGGCGAGGATCACGTTGCGTTTGATGCTCATCTTCGGCGTGAGGTGGCCGCTGGCCTCCGTCAGCTCCGTGGCGAGGATGACGAATTTGCGGATGCTCTCCGCGCGGGAGACGCCCTGGTTGGCCGCGTCGATCGCGCGCTGGATCTCGGCGTTCACCGCCGGATTCACGGACGCCTCGGCGAGGGTCATGTCCTTGTCCTCGCCGTTGTTCGCCAGCCAGGTCGGCAGCATCTCGGTGTCGAGCGTCACCAGGGCTGCGATGAACGGCTTCTGGTCGCCGACGACGATCACCTGGCCGACCAGCGGGTTGGCGCGGATCGGGTCCTCGAGCGCCGCGGGGGAGACGTTCTTGCCGCCGGCGGTGACGATGATCTCCTTCTTGCGGCCGGTGATGGTCAGGTAGCCGTCCGCGTCGAAGGAGCCGAGGTCGCCGGTGCGGAACCAGCCGTCGTCGAAGGCCGCGGCCGTCGCCTCCGGGTTCTTCCAGTACTCCTTGAAGACGTTGATGCCCCTGACCTGGATCTCGCCGTCCGCCGCCAGCCGCAGGTCCACGCCGGGGAGGGCGGGGCCGACGGTGCCGATCTTGAACATGTCGGGCCGGTTCACGGTCGCGGGCGCCGTGGTCTCGGTGAGGCCGTAGCCCTCCAGGATCTTGATGCCGAGGCTGTGGAAGAAGTGGCCGAGGTGCGAGCCGAGCGGCGCGGAGCCCGAGACGGCGTACTTCACACGGCCGCCCATCGCGGCGCGCAGCTTGGAGAACACCAGCCGGTCGTAGAGGGCGAACTTGAGCTTGAGTCCGAACGGCACCGAGCCGGCCTCGACGGCCTTGGAGTGCTCGACGGCGACCTCGGCGGCGGCGCGGAAGATCTTGCCGCGGCCGCCGGCCTCCGCCTTCTGCTCTGCCGAGTTGTAGACCTTCTCGAACACGCGGGGCACCGCGAGCAGGAACGTCGGCTTGAAGCTCGCCAGCGCGGGCAGCAGCTGCTTGGTGTCGGCCTGGTGGCCCACCTTCACGCCCGCGGTGACGCACAGCACGGCGATGAACCGGGCGAATACGTGGGCCGTCGTGATGAAGAGCAGGGTGGAGGCGCCCTCCAGGACTTCGCCGAGCGCTTCGGTGGCGTTGCGCGACAACTCCACGAAGTTCGCGTGCGTGAGCACGCAGCCCTTGGGGCGGCCGGTGGAGCCGGAGGTGTAGATCAGGGTGCCGATGTCCTCGCCGCGTGCCAGGTTCCTGCGGCGCTCGATCTCGGCGTCCGGCACGTCGACGCCGGCGGCGGCCAGCTTGTCGAGGTCGCCCAGGTGGAGCTGCCAGACCTTCTCGATGAGCGGCAGGTCGGCGTGCACCTCGTCGAACCGGGAGAACATCTCCGCGGTCTCCAGGATGACGGCCTTCGCGCCGGAGTCCGCCATGTTCCACTGCACCTGCGCGGGCGAGGAGGTCTCGTAGATCGGGACGAGCACGGCGCCGGCGAACCAGGCCGCGAAGTCGATCAGGCTCCACTCGTAGCGGGTCTTGCACATCAGGCCGATCATGTCGCCCGGCTGGATGCCGGCGGCGACCAGGCCCTTGGCGAGCGCGACGACCTGGCGGTGGAACTCCGCGGCGGTCACGTCCTTCCAGCCTTCGCCGTCCGGGAGGCTGAACAGCGCGGCGTCCGGAGTGGCGGCGACCCGCTGCACGAGCAGGTCCGTCGCGTTGGCCTCCGGGTCGGCGGGGACGACGGCGGGGGTTTCGAACTGGTTCACGGTAGCTCCCTCGATACCGGGCGGGCGGGGGTCCGGGCCGAATCGCTCCGGCTCGCAGTGGTTGATTACACTCTAGATGGTGCGGCAGGGAGTCTTCCGAGACGGCCCGGTCCGCGCACTTCCACTTCGCCCGACCCACGCCCATCCGGAAGGGGCCCGCCTGTGCATGCCATCGGAATCGACATCGGCGGGACCAAGATCGCCGGAGCGGTCGTCGACGAGCTCGGCGCGATCGTCCGCGAGGACCGCGTGCCGACCGACGCGACGCGTCCGGAGGAGATCGAGAACGCCGTCGTCGCGATGATCGAGCGGCTGTCGGACGGGCCGGAGGAGATCGCAGGCGCGGGCGTCGCCGCCGCCGGCTTCATCGACGCGGCGCAGTCCACCGTGTATTACGCCCCGAACATCAACTGGCGGCACGAGCCGTTCCGGGAGAAGCTCGAGAAGCGCATCGACCTCCCGGTGCTCATCGAGAACGACGCCAACGCGGCGGGCTGGGCGGAGTTCCGCTACGGGGCCGGCCGGCTGGTCAGCGACATGGTCATCCTCACCATCGGCACCGGCGTGGGCGGCGCGATCGTCAGCAACGACCGGCTGTTCCGCGGCGGCTTCGGCGCGGGAGCGGAGATCGGCCACATGCGCGTCGTCCCCGGCGGCCTGCCCTGCGGCTGCGGCGCGCACGGCTGCATCGAGCAGTACGGCTCCGGCCGGGCGCTGCAGCGGATGGCCAACGAGCTCGCCGACGCCGGCGGCATCGGCCAGTCGCTCGCCGACGTGCGCACCCGCACCGGCGAGCTGACCGGCACGGACATCTCCGGCCTCATCATGGCGGGGGACCCCGGCGCGCTCGCCGCCCTGCGCCAGCTCGGCGACTGGCTCGGCCAGGCCTGCGCGAGCCTCGGCGCCGTCCTCGACCCGCAGCTCTTCGTCTTCGGCGGCGGCGTCGCCCAGGCGGGGGAGTTGCTGCTGGAGCCGATCCGCCAGGCCTACCTGGAGAACCTCCCGGCGCGCGGCTACCACCCGGAGCCGGAGTTCAAGATCGCGGAGCTGGTCAACGACGCCGGCGTGGTCGGCGCGGCCGACCTCGCCCGCCTGCACGCGGCGCTCTGAGCCGGTCCTCCCGCAGAGCAGAGCAGGGCACTAGGCTTTCGATCGATGTTCTACTGGCTGATGAAGAACCTGATCGCGGGGCCGTTGCTCCGCGGCGTCTTCCGCCCGTGGGTCGTCGGCCTCGAGAACGTCCCCGCGGACGGCGCGGTCATCCTCGCCAGCAACCACCTCTCGTTCATCGACTCGATCTTCCTGCCGATCGTCGTCGACCGGCACGTCTCCTTCCTCGCCAAGAGCGATTACTTCACCCGGCGCGGCCTGAAGGGCTGGGCGACCAAGGCGTTCATGAACGCCACTGGCCAGCTCCCCATCGACCGCTCGGGAGGCAAGGCCTCCGAGGCCTCGCTCAACACCGGCCTCGCGGTCCTCGCGCGCGGCGAGATCCTCGGCATCTATCCGGAGGGCACCCGCAGCCCCGACGGCAAGCTGTACCGCGGGCGCACGGGCGTCGCGCGGATGATCCTGGAGGCCGGCGTCCCGGTCGTCCCGGTCGCGATGATCGACACCGCCGAGATCATGCCGATCGGCCGCCGCATCCCGCGGATCGGGCGGATCGGCATCGTCATCGGCGACCCGATCGACTTCTCCCGGTTCGAGGGCATGGAGGGCGACCGCTTCATCCTCCGCTCGGTCACCGACGAGATCATGTACGCGCTGCACGCTCTGGGCCAGCAGGAGTACGTCGACGTCTACGCCAGCACGGTGAAGGAGAAGCGCGCGGCGCTCGCCGACTCGGCCTCCCCGCCGCCGGTGGCGGTCCCGTCACAATCCGCCCCCACGACGCCGGAGGCACGTCCGGCGCGATAGGCTCGGTTATCCCAATCCTCCCGACCGAGCGGACCCAGAACAGTGCTGCAGACCACAGATCCCGTCGTGAAAGCTGACGACTCCGTGATCGAGGGCCTGGACTATTGGCGCACGCTCCCGATCAAGCAGCAGCCGCAGTGGCCGGACGCGGAGGCCGCAGCAGCGGCGTCGGCGGAGATCGCTACCCTGCCCCCGCTGGTGTTCGCCGGCGAGGTGGACCAGCTCCGCACCCGGCTCGCGCGTGCGGCCGAGGGCAAGGCGTTCCTGCTTCAGGGCGGCGACTGCGCCGAGACCTTCGCGGGTGCGACCGCCGACCAGATCCGCAACCGCGTCAAGACGGTGCTGCAGATGGCCGTCGTCCTGACTTACGGCGCGTCGGTGCCCGTCATCAAGATGGGCCGGATGGCCGGGCAGTTCGCCAAGCCGCGCTCCAGCGACACCGAGACCCGCGGCGATGTGACGCTGCCGGCCTACCGTGGCGACATCGTCAACGGCTACGACTTCACGCCGGAGTCGCGCGCGGCCGACCCGCGCCGGCTGATCCAGGGCTACCACACGGCGGCCTCCACGCTGAACCTGATCCGCGCGTTCACCCAGGGTGGCTTCGCCGACCTGCGCGAAGTGCATAGCTGGAACCGGGGCTTCGCGGCGAATCCGGCCAACCAGCGCTACGAGGGCCTCGCCCGCGAGATCGACCGCGCCATCAAGTTCATGGAGGCCGCGGGCGCCGACTTCGACGAGCTCACCCGCGTCGAGTTCTACAGCAGCCACGAAGGGCTGCTGATGGACTACGAGCGCCCGATGACCCGCATCGACTCGCGCACCGGCACGCCGTACAACACCTCGGCGCACTTCGTCTGGATCGGCGAGCGCACCCGCGACCTGGATGGCGCGCACGTCGACTTCCTGTCCCGCGTCCGTAACCCGATCGGCGTCAAGCTCGGCCCGGCGACCACGCCGGAGACGATGCTGGAGCTCATCGACAAGCTCGATCCGAACCGCGAGCCGGGCCGGCTGACGTTCATCACCCGGATGGGCGCCGGCAAGATCCGCGACGCGCTGCCGCCGCTGCTGGAGGCCGTCAAGCGCTCCGACGCGAACCCGCTGTGGGTCACCGACCCGATGCACGGCAACGGCCTGACCACGCCGAACGGCTACAAGACGCGCCGCTTCGACGACGTCGTGGACGAGGTGCAGGGCTTCTTCGAGGCGCACCGCGCCGCCGGTACGCACCCGGGCGGCATCCACGTCGAGCTCACCGGCGACGACGTGACGGAGTGCCTGGGCGGCTCGGAGCACATCGACGAGGAGACCCTCGCGACCCGGTACGAGTCGCTGTGCGACCCGCGCCTGAACCACATGCAGTCCCTGGAGCTCGCCTTCCTCGTAGCCGAGGAGCTCAGCCAAGGCTGACCCGCCCCACAGCGACCGCCGAGGGGCACGTCGTTGTCACTTTTCCGCCCGGAAAGTGACAACAACGTGCCCCTCGAGCGTGTGTGCGGGAGTCTGCGAGGGGCGCGGGTCAGAAGCCGGAGAAGTTGA
The DNA here is from genome assembly GCF_042789575.1 of Leifsonia sp. NPDC056824. Classification (NCBI taxonomy): domain Bacteria; kingdom Bacillati; phylum Actinomycetota; class Actinomycetes; order Micrococcales; family Microbacteriaceae; genus Leifsonia; species Leifsonia sp. NPDC056824. Next base: position 144,361 of record NZ_JBHUAV010000005.1, read on the forward strand.
CGGTGACGGTGGATCCCTTGGGCGCTTCCGTGCCTGGGGCGGGCGACACCTTGGAGACCACGAGGAGTGGCCCAGACCCTGGCAAATCGCCAATGGGTGGGTACGTGAGCTGGAAGCCGGCTGCCTGCAGGGCCGCCTTCGCCTTGTCCCAGGTCTGGCCGACCACATCGGGCACCGGCACCGGGGCGGGCCCGCGGGACGTCTCGAGGGCGAGCGTGTCGCCCGGGCGCACCGGCTGGCCCTGCGGCTGGGCGGAGATCACGTCGTTCTTGTCGATCGTGTCGCTGTAGCTCTGCGGCCCCGCCGTGGCGTGCAGGCCGACCTTCTCGAGCGCGGACGTCGCGGACGAGACCGACTTGCCTGCGACGTCCGGGATCGGCCCGACCGACACGACGAGGTTCACCGCCGCCGCCTGGAAGTAGCCGCCGCCCCCGGAGATGTCGCTGCCGTCGGAGGCGCGGGTCGCGGAGATGACCGTATTCGCAGGGACTTTCGCGTCGAACTGCTGCGCGACGTCGCCGACCTTCGCCCCGGTCCCCGTGATCGCGGACTTCGCCGCGTCGAGGCCCGCGCCCGCGAGTGCGGGGATGGTGACCGGCTTGGGGCCCTGCGAGACCCGGACCGTGATGGTGCTGCCGCGGTTCGCCGAGGCGCCGGCCTTCGGGTCGGTGCTGGACACCTGCCCTGCCGGGATCGTGACGCTGTACTCCTGCGCCTGGGCGGTCTTGAAGCCCAGGTTCACCAATGTCGTGGACGCCGCGGCCGGCGCCTGCGAGACGACGTTGGGCACCGTCACGAACGCGCCGGGCCCGGAGCCGAAGTACCAGCCCGTCCCGCCGGCGACCGCCGCCAGCACCAGCACGAGCGCGAACAGCCACCAGCCCTTGCCGCGGCGGAGCCGGGCGGCCTGGGTGAGCGTGTCCGTCGCAGTCGGCGTGCTGGAGGCGACCTGCTGCCGGATGGCGGGGTTGATGATCTGGGTGTCGCCGTCGGCGATGTCGAACGCGGGGGACAGCACCATCGTGGGCTGCATCACCGCGTCGCCGCGGATCGACTTCTCGGCCTCCCTGAGCCGGTCGAGCATTTCGCGGGCATCGGAGGGCCGGCGGTCCGGGTCCTTCTCGGTCGCCCACAGGACGAGCTCGTCGAGCTCCGGCGGGACGGCCGGGTTGGCGCTGCTCGGCGCAGGGACGGGGTCGTTCGCGTGCTGGTAGGCGATCTGCATCGGCTGCTCGCCGTGGAACGGCTGCGTGCCGGTGAGCATCTCGTACATCATGATGCCGAGGGCGTAGATGTCGCTGCGCGCGTCGGCGACGCCGCGGGTGACGAGCTCGGGGGAGAGGTAGGCGATCGTGCCGAGGAGGGCCTGCCCCGTCGCGGTGTTGGCGCTCGCGGCGCGCGCGAGGCCGAAGTCGCCGATCTTGATGCGGCCGTCGTCGGCGAGAAGGACGTTCTCGGGCTTGAGGTCGCGGTGCACGATGCCGGCCTTGTGGGCGGCGGCGAGGCCGCTGAGCACGGCCTCCATGATGTCGATGGTCTGCTCGGGCGTCAGTTTGCCGTAGTCCTTGAGCAGGTCGCGCAGCGTGATGCCGGGCAGGTACTCCATGACCAGGTACGCCATGTCGGAGTCCTGGCCCTGGTCGAAGACGTTGACCACGTTCGGGTGGGCGAGCCGGGCGGCGGAGCGGGCCTCCTGCACGAAGCGGCTCTTGAAGGTGTTGTCGTCGGCGAGATGGCCGTGCATGACCTTGATCGCGACCCGTCGCTCCAGGCGCAGATCGGTGGCCAGATACACCGTTGCCATGCCGCCTCGGGCGATCCGCGAGCGCACCTGATAGCGGCCGTCGACAAGACGGCCGATCATCGGGTCTGTCTGGCTCGTGGTCACGGATCGAGTCTAGGGAACGGGGCGCTCGCGAAACCTGCAAAACACCGGTGTGCGCCGGGGCTGTGACCCGGCTGTGACCTTCGGCGCGCCGCGCGCGTCAGCCGAGCTGCGCCAGCCACGCCCGCGCCGACGCCTCCCACTTGGCGTATGCGGTCGGGAAGGCCGAGATCTGCACCGCCTGGGCGGCCTGCGTGACGGTCATCGACGTCCACCCGGGGAGGTCGAGGAGGCCGCGCGTGTGGCCCTTGTTGGGGTTGTGCGCCCCGCCGTAGAAGGCCAGGGTCGCGCGGGTCGGGTCGAGCACCTGGGCGGGCGTTCCCCAGCCGGTGCTCGGCCGCTGCTGGAACAGGCCGAGGGAGTCGCGGTCGCCGTAGCGCACGTTCTTCAGCCCGGACTCCTGGGCCGCCGCCGCGAGGGCGATGACGATGCCCTGGGCGGGGACGCCCTCCTGGTGGCCGATGCGGATGATCAGCTGCGCGTTCACCCGCATCTCGTCGCTGAGCGCGACCACCTGACCCGGCTGGATGACCGGGGCCGGCGGCGGAGCCGGCGCCGTGACGACCGGAGCGGGCGCCGGGATCGGGGCGGCCGCAGCGATCGGCGTGTTCACTGCCGCCGTGGTCATGCCCGGAATGGCGAGCTTCTGGCCCGGGTAGATGATGCTCGCGCCGCTCAGGCCGTTGGCGGCGAGGACGGCGGAGGTGCGGAGGCCGAACTTGGCGGCGATGCCGCTGACCGTGTCGCCGCGGGCGACGGTGTACGCCGTCTTGGACGGCGCGGGGGCGGCCGCCGGAGCGGGCGCGGCCGGAGCGGGGGCCGCGGGCTTCGGCGCGGCGCTGAGCGCGAGCACCTGGCCGGGGAAGATCAGGCTCTTCCAGCTCAGCCCGTTGAGCGCGAGCACAGCGGCGGTGGACATGCCGAAGCGGGCGGCGATGCCGGAGACGGTGTCGCCGGTCTGCACCCGGTAGCTGGCGGGGGCGGCCGCGATCTCGATCTGGCCCGGGGTGGCCGTAACGCCCTCCTGGGCTGCGGCGGCACGGATGGTGTCCGTGCCCGGCGCCCGGTTCTCCGGGGCCCGGTCGCGCACCTCGCCGGTGGCGGCCTGCGCGGGGGCCAGGAGGTTCAGCGTCACCGCGATGGAGCCGGCGATCGCGATCGGCACCGTGCCCAGCATCCGCCGGTTGGTGCTCTCGCTCAGAGACATGGTCGACCCCCTTATGAGTGGCAAAGCCGTTGCCCACGGTGACACACAGTGAGTAAGGAGTCAACCAGTGTGGCTGCTGTGACAACAGTTAACACAACCGTAACATTCACCCGATCGTGTGATCTGCCGCCGGACATGGCACGCTTGTCTGTGTGAACGAGCAGGTCCAGGCCACCGAGTGGCTCACCATCCCCGACCTCGTGGAGCAGCTGGGACTCGGCGTCAGCCGGGTACGCCGCCTCATCGAGGACCGCCATCTCGCCGCGAAGCGCATCGACGGCATCCTCAAAGTCCCCGCCGCGTTCCTGCGCGACGGCGAGCCGCTGGGCGAGCTGCACGGCACGCTCATCGTGCTCTCGGACAACGGCTTCGACGACGACGAGGCGGTCGACTGGCTGCTCGCCGACGAGGAGAGCCTCGGCACGGCACCCATCGAGGCGCTGCGCGCCGGCCGCAAGGCCGAGGTGCGCCGCGTCGCGCAGGCGCTGGCCTGATCCGACTGGGCTGGTCCGACCGCCGGTCAGGACGCCCGGCGGGTGACCGTAACCGCGAGCTCGCGGAGCTGAGCACGCGCCGCCGGGCCGATCGGCGCCTCGTCGAGGGCCTCGATCGCGCTCGCGACGTTGTCCGCGATCATGCGCTCCACCTTCTCGACGGCGCCGGAGTCCCGGATCGTCATCTGGAGGGTCTGGATCTGCTGCGGCGTCAGGTCCTGGTCGCCGAGCAGCTCGTCCAGGGTCGCGCGCGCCCCGGCGGGGACGGCCTGCCGGGTGAGCGCGATGAGGACGGTCCGCTTGCCCTCGCGCAGGTCGTCGCCGCTCGGCTTGCCGGTGACCTCCGCGTCGCCGAAGACGCCGAGCAGGTCGTCGCGCAGCTGGTAGGCGATGCCGAGCGGGAGGCCGAACCGGCGGAGCGCGTCGAGCTGGCCGACCGTCGCGCCGGCGAGGCTGGCGCCGATCAGCAGCGGCGACTCGATGGAGTACTTGGCCGACTTGTAGACGATGACGCGCTCGGCCCTGGCCAGCTGGTCGGCGTCCGGCCGTCCGGCCCAGCCGATCTCTTCGAAGATGTCGAGGTACTGGCCGGCGGTGACGTCGAGGCGCATCCGGTTGAACTCGGCCCGCGCCGACCGCCGCGACGATGCGCTCACGGTCTGGGTCATCCCCTCGTCGAAGAGCTCGTCGCTGAGGATGAGCAGGTAGTCGCCGAGCAGCGTCGCCGCCCCGGTGCCGAACGTCGCGCCCGAACCCTGCCAGCCCTCCTGGTCGTGCAGCCGCTCGAAGCGGCGGTGCGCGGACGGGGCGCCGCGGCGGGTGTCGGAGTTGTCGATGAGGTCGTCGTGCACGAGTGCGGCGGCGTGGAACAGCTCGAGCGCCGAGGCGACGGAGACGACCGCGTCGAGCGGCCCGCCCGCGGTCACCGCCGCGCTGTCACCCGGTTCGTCGGCGGCCGTGCGCACCGCCTGCCAGCCCCAGAAGCAGAACAGCGCCCGGAAACGCTTCCCGCCGCTGAGAAAATCCCTCGAAAAAGCCGCGATCGGGGCGAGTTCGTCGGCTATGGAGACGAGAATGGATGCACGCGTATCGAAGAATCCATCGATTCTTGACTGGATGAGGTCGACGAACCGGATGCTTTCAGACACACGTATAGCCTAGTCAGAGTGGTGCGGCTACAATCGGCCACACAACGCCTAGAACCCGCTAGAAAGAGGGGGGTCCCGGATGCCGCTTTCAGAACATGAGCAGCGCCTCCTCGAAGAGATGGAACGCAGTCTCTACCAGAATGACGCGGATTTCGTCGCGAAGGTCGGAGGCAAGCGGGCCCGCCCCGCGTACCGGTCGATCGTCCTCGGAATCCTGCTCGCCGTCATCGGCGTTGCGGTCCTCGTGACCGGCGTCTTCGTCCAGCTCCCCATCGTCGGAATCCTCGGATTCGTCGTCATGTTCGGCGGTGTGCTCCTGGCCATCGCGCCGGGCAAGCGCGTGGCGATCGATCCCGACGCGGCGGCCGCCGGCTCATCCGGCAAGCCGACCCGTGGCCAGCCCGGCTTCATGGATCGCATGAACGACCGCTGGGACAAGCGCCAGGACGGGCAGCAGTAGCCCCTCCACCGCACTCCACTGACGCACCCACCTTTCGGGCCGATCTTCGGATCGGCCCTTTTTCGTGCGCTCGGCACTCCCTGGGAGTGCATTCGCCCTCCATTTCCCTCCACCGGGTTCTCCCGCGTGATTTCGCGGCACGAACACCCCTAAACGGGGCAAAATTCCCGATTGGGCAGATTTTGTGGATGAGAGTGGAGTAAAGTGGAGGCACACCGCAACCGTGGCCGGGAGAGTGGGGGGTGGCACCGATGTTCCTCGGTACCTATGCCCCCAAGCTGGATGAGAAGGGGCGCATCATCCTGCCGGCCAAGTTCCGGGATGAGCTCGCGTCCGGGCTCGTCCTGACCCGCGGTCAGGAGCACTGCGTCTACGTCTTCTCGCAGCGCGAGTTCGAAGCGCTCCACGAGAAGATCCGGCAGGCGCCGGTGACCAGCAAGCAGGCCCGCGACTACCTGCGCGTCTTCCTCTCGGGGGCGAGCTCGGAGGTCCCGGACAAGCAGAACCGGGTCACCGTCCCGACGGCGCTGCGGTCGTATGCGGCTCTCGACAGGGACCTGGTCGTGATCGGCGCGGGAAGCCGCGCCGAGATCTGGGACGCAGAGGCGTGGGAGACGTACCTCGCCGAGCAGGAGGCAGCATTCGCGAACACGGAGGAGGAGGTGATCCCGGGACTGTTCTAGCGCCTGGCGCCGGACTCCCAGCCATACGCCCTGACACCACTTCCCCGGTGGCAGGTCGGAATGGATGGGGATCAGGAACCAGGAGCCGATCCTCCCGGGTGCGGACATGACAGACGACATCCACACCCCCGTCCTGCTCGAGCGCTGCATCGAGCTGCTCGGCCCCGCCCTCCAGAAGCCGGGCGCCGTCTTCGTGGACGCGACGCTCGGCATGGGCGGCCACTCGGCCGGCGTGCTGGAGCGCTTCCCCGAGGTCATCCTGGTCGGCCTCGACCGCGACCAGGAGGCGCTGGCCATCGCCGGCGAGCGGCTCGCCCGGTTCGGCGACCGCGTCCACCTGGTACACACCGTGTACGACGGCATCCGCGACGCCATCGACGGGCTCGGGTTCGACGAGATCGACGGTGTGCTGTTCGACCTCGGCGTCTCCTCGCTGCAGCTCGACCGCGTCGAGCGCGGCTTCTCGTACTCCAAGGACGCGCCGCTCGACATGCGCATGGACGGCACCAGCGACCTCACCGCGGAGGTCGTGCTCGCAACCTACTCCGAGGCGGACCTGCGCCGGATCTTCCGCGACTACGGCGAGGAGAAGCTCGCCGCCCGCTACGCGCGCCGCATCGTGGAGGAGCGGCAGAACGCGCCGATCGTCCGCTCCGGCCAGCTCGTCGACATCCTGCAGAAAGCCACGCCCGTCGCGGTGCAGCGGCAGGGCCACCCGGCCAAGCGCGTCTTCCAGGCGCTGCGCATCGAGGTGAACCAGGAGCTGGCCGTGCTGGAGCGCGCCATCCCGGCCGCCATCGACGCGCTGGCGGTGGGCGGCCGCATCGTCGTGGAGGCGTACCAGTCGCTGGAGGACCGCATCGTCAAGCGCGAACTGCAGACGCGGTCGCGCTCCAGCGCACCGGCGGGGCTCCCGGTCGAGCTGCCGGAGCACCGGCCCCAGCTGAAGCTGCTGATCCGGGGCGCGGAGCTGGCGGACGACGAAGAGAAGGCCGCGAACCCGAGGGCCACCCCGGTGCGCCTGCGCGCGGCCGAACGAGTGAGGAGGGACTCGTGAGCAACACCGCATTCAAGCGGACCGGGGGGACCGGAACGACCGGCGTCCGCAAGCGTCCGACGATGACCTGGCACGTCCCGGCGTCCGCGGCGGCGACCGCGCAGGCGCTCGACGCGCCCGCGCCGCTCCTCGACCGGCCGGAGCAGCCGGCACGCGAGCGCCGCTCCCACCTCGAGGTCGTCTCGACCCGCAGCCAGCGCCGCGCGCGTCCGCGCACCGTCTACGCGATCACCGCCGTGTCCTCGCTGCTCGTGATCGTGGTCGCGCAGCTCCTGCTCAGCATCGGGGTCTCCCAGGGCGCCTACCAGCTCAGCTCGCTGCAGGCCCAGCAGACGCAGCTCCAGCGAAGCTACCAAGCCGCTTCGGAGGACCTCAACCGGCTCACGTCGCCGCAGAACCTCGCCGCCAACGCCAACGCACTCGGCATGGTGAGCAACAGCAACCCCGCCTACCTGCGCCTCTCCGACGGCGCCGTCCTCGGCGCGCCCGTCGCGGCGACCGGCGCGGCCGGCACCGTGACGGGAGGCCAGGGCAACCTGGTCCCGAACTCGCAGCTCAACGGTGTGCCGCTCGCGGCGGCTCCCGGGCTGACCGTGACCGGTGCTCCCGCGGCCGCCGCAGGGGCCGCCCAAGCTGGGAGTTCCGCAAGCGCGGGTGCGGCCTCCACGACTCCGGCGAAGCCGTCCGTACCGTTGCAGGGAGCGTTGCCGACACCGGTGACGCACTGACGACGCGACGGGACGGACGCGGGGCGTGATCAACAGGAAGATGCTGCGGAGGCGGACGGCCCTCACCATCGTGGCTGTGGCAGCCTTCGTCGCCATCCTCGGCGGCAAGCTGGTCGACATCCAGGTGGTCCGCGCCGACGCTCTGCAGAGGGCGTCGGTGAACGCCAAGGAGGACTCCAAAACCCTCTACGGCAACCGCGGCGACATCGTCGACGCGAGCGGCAAGATCCTGGCGACGACGATCTACACGTACACCGCGGCGGCCTCGCCGTCCGACGCGATCGCCGGCGGCCGCGACAAGATGGTGGAGGCCGCCGCCAAGATCGGCGCGATCACCGGCCAGGGCGGCGACGCGGTGGTGAAGCTGTTCGACGACGCGCTGAAGGCGAACGCCAAGTCCAAGTACGTGCTGATCAAGTCGGGCATGGACGTGACCACCTTCGACAGGCTCGACAAGCTGCCGTACCCCTGGCTCACCTTCGACAAGGCGCAGGCGCGCAGCTACCCGAACGGCGCCGTCGCCGGCAACCTGATCGGCTACGTCTCGCAGGGCGGCAACGGCGGCCTGGAGGCGAGCGAGAACGGCTGCCTGGCCGGCAAGAACGGCCTGCAGACCTACCAGCGCGGCGCGGACGGGGTGGCCATCCCCGGCAGCACGGTCGTCCAACAGAAGGCGAAGGACGGCGGCACGCTCGAGCTCACGGTCGACAGCGACCTGCAGTGGTTCGCCGAGCAGACGCTGGCCCAGCAGGTGAGCGCGACCGGATCGAAGTTCGGCTTCGTGACCGTGGCGGAGGCGAAGACCGGCAAGATCAAGGCGATCGCCCAGTGGCCCGCGCTCGACCCGAACAACATCGACGCCACCGACCCGTCGTACTGGCGCCTCCAGTCCCTCACCGACCCGCGCGAGCCCGGCTCGACGTTCAAGGCCCTCACCGCCGCGATGCTCATCGACCAGGGCAAGGCGACGCCGGCCAGCCAGGTCCTGGCACCGTACGAGTGGAAGTCGGGCAACGGCGCCGACCTGCACGACTCGGGGTACCACGCGCCGGAGCGGCTGACCCTCACCGGCGTCCTGATGAACTCGTCGAACACCGGCATGTCCCAGCTCGGCAGCGCGCTCACCGACCAGACCCGCTACGACTACCTCAAGAAGTTCGGCATCGGCGACGACACCGGGCTCCCGTACCCGGGCGAGTCGTCCGGCATCCTGAACCCGGTCAAGGGCTGGGACGACCAGACCAAGTACGCCACCATGTTCGGCCAGGGCGTCTCGACGACCCAGCTCCAGATGGTGAGCGCCTACCAGGCGCTGGCCAACGGCGGCACCCGCATCCCGCTGACGATGGTCGCGGGCTGCAAGCAGGCCGACGGCACCGTCACCGATGCCCCGAAACCGACCCCGGTGAAGGTCGTCTCGGCCGACGCGGCCACCACGACGCTCGGGATGCTGGAGTCCGTGACGACCACGGGCGAGCTCTCGAAGCAGCTGAAGATCCCCGGCTACAACGTCGCCGCGAAGACCGGTACGGCCCAGCAGCCGGACGGCAAGGGCGGCTATCTGCCGTCGTACTACGTGTCGGTGATGGGGGTCGCCCCGGTGGACGATCCGCAGTACGTCGTTTCGGTCAACCTCGGGTTCCCGACTACCATTACTTCGTCGGCTGCCGCCGCTCCGCTGTTCCACACGATCATGAGCCAGGTGCTGAAGACCTACCGGGTGAAGCCCTCGACGTCGAGCCCGGCCGACTACCCGCCCTACTACTGAATCCGACCGAGACGCCGTCGCCCCGACCGTCTCGTGATCCACGAACCCCCGACTGAAAGTGAGCCCCGTGACAGGACCGGCGCCCTCCTCCCTGCGCCCCGAGCATCCCGTCGCCCGCCCGCTCGCCCAGTTGGTCGCGGAGTTCGGGCTGGATGTCCGGGGAGACCTCGACGCCGTCGAGGTGACCGGAGCAGCCCTCGCGAGCTCGGCGGTCGAGCCGGGCGACCTGTACGTCGGCGTGCCGGGCAAGAACGCGCACGGCGCGAGCTACGCCGCGGCCGCCGTCGAGGCGGGAGCCGTCGCGGTCCTGACCGACGCCGCGGGCGCTGAGCTCGCGGCCGACGCGGGCGTCCCCGTCATCGTGACGCCCGACCCGCGCGCCGCCCTCGGCGCGGTGGCGAGATGGGTCTATCGCACCGACGAGAACGCGGCCACGCTGTTCGGCGTCACCGGCACCAACGGCAAGACCAGCGTCGTCTACCTGCTCTACGGCATCCTGGGCCAGCTCGGCGTCGTCGCCGGCCTGTCCTCGACCGCCGAGCGCCGCATCGGCGAGCACGCGATCACCAGCAAGCTGACCACCCCGGAGGCCAGCGAGCTGCACGCGCTGCTCGCCCGGATGCGCGAGGAGGGCGTCCGCGCCGTCGCGGTCGAGGTCTCCGCGCAGGCGCTCAGCCGGCACCGCGTCGACGGCATCGAGTTCGACGTCGTCGGCTTCACCAACCTCAGCCACGACCACCTCGACGACTACGCCGCGATGGACGACTACTTCGCGGCCAAGCTGGAGCTCTTCCAGCCCGACCGCGCCCGCCGCGGCGTCGTGACGGTGGACTCCGAGTGGGGCCGTTCGCTGGTCGAGCAGTCCCGCATCCCGGTCTCCACGCTCGCCAGCGTGCCGGGCGTCGACGCCGACTGGACGCTGACCGTGATCGAGGAGACCATCGCCGAGACGGTCTTCGAGCTCGCCGGCCCGGACGGGCGGCGCCTGGAGACCAGCGTGCCGCTGCTCGGCGCGTACAACGCCGCCAACGCGGCGCTCGCGATCGTCATGCTGGTGGAGTCCGGCTACGACCTCGACGCCATCGGCGCCGCGCTGGAGCGCGACGGCGGGATCGACGCCTACGTCCCCGGCCGCACCGAGCGGCTCTCCGGCGACCGCGGCCCCGTCGTCTTCATCGACTACGGGCACACGCCCGACGCCTTCCTGTCGTTGCTGGGCGCGCTGCGCCGGGTCACCGACGGCCGGATCGTCATGGTCTTCGGCGCCGACGGCGACCGCGACACCACCAAGCGCGCCGACATGGGCGCGATCGCCGCGCGGGGCGCCGACGCGGTGGTCATCACCGACTTCCACCCGCGCTCGGAGGACCCGGCCGTGATCCGCGCCGCGCTGCTCGACGGCGCCCGCGCCGCCGTGCCGGACGCCGAGCTCTACGAGGTCGCCGACCCGCGCGCCGCCTTCCGCACGGCGCTCTCGCTCGCCGGCGACGGCGACGTGGTGCTCTACGCGGGCCCGGGGCACGAGGACTACCAGGAGGTCGCAGGAAAGCGCCTCCCGTACTCCGCCCGCGACGACGCCCGGCTCGCACTGCGAGAGGCCGGGTGGCTCTGATGATCGCCCTCACCCTGGCCGAGGTCGCCGCGGCGACCCGCGGCGAGCTCCTACTCGACGGCACCGGCGCTACTCCGGAGACCGTCGTGGACGGGCTCTCCACCACCGACTCGCGGGAGGTCGTGCCCGGCACGATCTTCTTCGCCAAGCCCGGCGAGGTGACCGACGGCCACCTGTTCGCCCCGCAGGCCGCCGAGGCCGGCGCGGCGCTCCTGGTCGTCGACCACGCGCTCGACCTGCCGGTGCCGCAGCTGCTCGTGGCCGACACCGTCGTGGCGCTCGGCGACCTCGCCACCGAGGTCATCGCCCGCGTCCGCGCGCTCGGCACGCTGAAGATCGTCGGCGTCACCGGCTCCAACGGCAAGACGACCACCAAGAACCTGCTGCGCGCCATCCTGGAGCAGCTCGGCCCGACCATCGCCCCGCGCGCGTCGTTCAACAACGAGGTCGGCGCGCCGGTCACGATGCTGGAGGTCACCGAGGAGACGCAGTACCTCGTCGCAGAGATGGGCGCCAGCGGCATCGGCGAGATCGCACGGCTGGTCCGGATGGCCCGGCCCGACATCGGCATCGTCCTCAAGGTGGGCCTCGCGCACGCCGGCGAGTTCGGCGGCATCGAGAAGACCCTCGCGGCCAAGACCGAGATGGTCAGCGACCTCCTGGAGTCCGACGTCGCCGTGCTCAACCTCGACGACCCGCGCGTCGCCTCGATGGCCGACAAGACCCTCGCCCGCGTGCTGTGGTTCGGCCTGGACGACCGCGCGGCGGTGCGGGCCACCGACGTGCGCTCGACCGCGCGCGGCACCTCGTTCGTGCTGCACCTCCCGCCGGCCGACGGCGGCGAGGGCGCGGGGGAGTCGCGTCCCGTGCAGTTCCGCGTGCTCGGCGAGCACCACGTCATGAACGCGCTGGCCGCCGCGGCCGCCGCGCACACCCTCGGCGTGGACATCGACACGATCGTGAGCGCCCTGGAGACCGTCCAGCGCGCCGAACGCTGGCGGATGGAGGTCATGGGCGGCGCCCGCGGCGTCACCGTCATCAACGACGCGTACAACGCGAGCCCCGACTCGATGTCCGCCGCCATCAAGACGCTGGCCCAGATCGCCGAGCCGGGGGAGCGCACCATCGCCGTCCTCGGCGAGATGAGCGAGCTGGGCGAGTTCTCCGGCGAGGAGCACGACCGGATCGGCCTGCTCGCTGTCCGGCTGGGCATCGACCAGCTCGTCATCGTCGGGCCGTCCGCACGGCGCATGCACATCACCGCCATCAACGAGGGCTCGTGGGACGGGGAGTCCCTGTACTTCGAGACCCAGGACGCGGCGTTCGACCACCTCAGCGGGGCGCTGCGCTCCGGGGACACGGTGCTCGTCAAGTCCTCCAACTCGGCGGGGCTGCGCTTCCTCGGCGACCGACTGGGAGAATTCTTCTCGTGAGAGCCCTTCTGACCTCCGGCGCGCTGTCGATGGCGTTCACGCTGTTCCTGACGCCGCTCTTCATCCGGCTCTTCCGGCGGCTCCAGTGGGGCCAGTTCATCCGCGACGACGGGCCGCAGAGCCACCACGCCAAGCGCGGTACGGCCACGATGGGCGGCATCGTCGTCATCCTCGGCACGCTGTTCGGCTACTTCACGGCGCTGCTGCTGACGGGCGACGAGACGAGTGTGTCCGCTCTCCTCGTGCTGTTCCTCATGGTCGGCCTCGGGGTCGTCGGGTTCGTGGACGACTTCCTCAAGACCCGCAGGGAGCGCAGCCTCGGCCTGACCGGCTGGGCGAAGGTCGCCGGGCAGGTCATCGTGGCCACGGTCTGGGCGTTCCTGGCCGTCCGGTTCCCGGACGGGCGCGGCTACACGCCTGCGACGATGAGCGTCTCGTTCATCCGTGACCTCCCCATCGACTTCGGCGCGATCACCAAGTTCGGCGTGATCGGCGTGCTGGTCGGCTACGGCCTGTACCTGATCTGGATCAACTTCCTCGTCGCGGCGACCTCCAACGGCGTGAACGTGACGGACGGCCTCGACGGGCTGGCGTCCGGCGCGAGCATCCTCGCCATCGGCGCGTACATCATCATCGGGTTCTGGCAGTCGATCCAGTCGTGCGCGAGCCCCAACCTCAATCCCGAGAACCTCGCCAAGTGCTACGACGTGCGCGATCCGTTCGACCTGGCGATCGTCGCGACGGCGATCGTGGGCGCCGTGGTCGGGTTCCTCTGGTGGAACACGTCGCCCGCGCAGATCTTCCTCGGCGACACCGGCTCGCTCGCCCTCGGCGGCGCGGTCGCGGCGCTCGCGATCCTCAGCCGCACCGAGCTGCTGCTCGTCCTCATCGGCGGCCTGTTCGTGATCGAGGCGGGCTCGGTGATCGTCCAACGGGCGTACTTCAAGGTCACGCGCGGCAGGCGCATCTTCCTGATGAGTCCGATCCACCATCACTTCGAGCTGAAAGGCTGGGCGGAGGTGACGGTCGTGGTCCGGTTCTGGATCATCGGCGGCCTCCTCGTCGCGGCCGGCGTCGGGTCGTTCTACCTCGAGTGGCTCGCGACGTGACCGGATCGCGGGAGCGCCTGGAGGCGCTCACCAGCTGGCACCACGACTGGTCGGGCCTGCGGGTCGCCGTCTTCGGCCTCGGCGTCACCGGCTTCTCGGTCGCCGACACGCTCGCCGAGCTGGGAGCGGAGGTGCTGGTCGTCGCCTCCCGCGCCGACGCCGAGCGCGCCATGCTGCTGGAGGTCATCGGCGCCGAGCTGCTGGAGGAACCGGACCTCAGCGCGCCGCCCGCGCGGCTCGTGGAGTTCGACCCGGAGCTCGTCGTCGTCTCGCCCGGCTTCCACTGGGACCACCCGCTGCTGCTCTGGGCCGACCACCGTGGCCTTCCGGTGTGGGGCGACATCGAGCTGGCCTGGCGGCTGCGCGACAAGGTGGGCGAGCCCGCCGACTGGATCTGCGTCACGGGCACCAACGGCAAGACCACGACCGTCCAGCTGACCGCGACCATGCTGCTCGCCGGCGGCTCCCGCGTCGCGCCGTGCGGCAACATCGGCGTGCCGGTGCTCGACGCCATCCGCGACCCCCAGGGCTTCGACGTGCTCGTCGTGGAGCTGTCGAGCTATCAGCTCCACTGGATCAACCGGAACCGCGGCGGCGTGCTCTCGCCGTACTCGGCCGCCTGCCTGAACATCGCCGACGACCACCTCGACTGGCACGGCTCGATGGAGGCGTACATCGCCGCCAAGGCCAAGGTCTACGACAACGCCCAGGTCGCCTGCGTGTACAACCGTGCCGACCAGAACACGCTTCGCATGGTCGAGGAGGCCGAGGTGGTCGAGGGCGCCCGCGCGATCGGCTTCGGCCTCGACATCCCCGGCCCCAGCGACTTCGGCATCGTGGACGGCATCCTCTGCGACCGCGCCTTCCTGGAGGACCGCCGCAACAGCGCGATCGAGCTGACCACCCTCGACGAGCTCGCGGAGGCCGGCCTCGCCGCCCCGCACGTCGTCGCCAACATCCTCGCCGCCAGCGCCCTGGCCCGCTCCTACGGCGTCGAGCCGCAGGTCATCCGCGACGTGCTCACCGCGTTCCGCCTCGACGCCCACCGCATCGAGCTGGTGCGGGTGGAGGCCGGCGTGAGCTGGGTGGACGACTCCAAGGCCACGAACCCGCACGCCGCCGACGCGTCGCTGCGCGCGTACCCGTCGGTCGTGTGGGTGGTCGGCGGCCTGCTCAAAGGCGTAGACATCGACCAGCTCGTGTCCGCGCACGCGACCCGGCTGCGCGGCGCCGTGCTGATCGGCGTCGACCGCGCCGCCCTGCTGGCCGCATTCGAGCGACACGCCCCCGGGCTGCCGGTGCTGGAGGTGGAGGCCGACGAGACTGAGGGGGTCATGCCGCTGGCGGTTCGGCTGGCCGGCGGTCTCGCCCGCGAGGGGGACACCGTCCTGCTCGCACCGGCGGCGGCGTCGATGGACCAGTTCGCCGACTACGCCGAGCGCGGGCGCCTCTTCCAGGCGGCCGTCAACGAGTTCTTTGGAGGTGAGGCGGATGACGACGAGCCCGCCTCGCGTCCGCCGGGGGCCTGACCCGCGCGATCAGCCGGAGCAGCCCGGGCAGCCGGGACAGTCCGCGGACTCCCGCGGCTTCTCCACCCGCATCTCGCTCGGCCGTGCGATGAACAGCGAGTCCTCCGACTACTTCCTGCTGCTCGGCATCACGCTCTTCATGGTGGTGTTCGGGCTGGTCATGGTGCTCTCGTCGTCCGCGGTCGAGTCGCACAACGACACCGACAACTTCTTCTCGCGGTTCTGGTCACAGGGCATGTACACCCTCATCGGCCTCCCGCTGATGTTCATCGTCTCGCGCATCCCGATGACCTTCTGGAAGCGCTCGATCTGGTTCATCCTCGGCGCGGCCTGCTTCGTGCAGTTCCTGGTGCTGGTGACACCGCTCGGCGTGGAGATCGGCGGCAACCGCAACTGGATCCGCATCGGCGGGTTCGTCGGCCAGCCGTCGGAGGCGATCAAGATCGCGCTCGTCATCTGGCTGGGCGTGGTCCTGGCCCGCAAGCAGGACCTCCTCGACGACTGGCGGCACGTCGCGCTGCCGGTGCTCCCGATCGCGGGCGGCGCCATCGGCGTGGTCGTGCTCGGCGGCGACCTCGGCACGACCATCGTCATGTCGGCGTTCGTGCTGGGCGGCCTCTACTTCGCGGGAGTCCGCCTGCGCTATCTGTTCACCGGACTGGTGGGCGTCGCCGTCGTGGCCGTCGTGGTGGCGATGTCGAGCGCCAGCCGGATGGGGCGCATCGCCGCGCTCTTCGGCGGCACGAGCGCCGCGAACCCCGACGTCAACTGGCAGATCGACAACGGCTTCTACGCGCTCGCCTCTGGCGGCGTGTTCGGCGTCGGCCTCGGCAACTCGCACTCGAAGTGGTCGTGGCTGCCCGCCGCCGACACCGATTTCATCTTCGCCATCATCGGCGAGGAGCTCGGCCTGATCGGCGCGATCGTGGTGCTGCTGCTGTTCGTGATGCTCGCGATCGTGTTCCTGCGGATCATCCACGCGTCCACCGACACCTTCCCGCGCGTCACGACCGCGGCGATCATGGTGTGGCTGATCTTCCAGGCGTTCGTGAACATCGCCGTCGTGCTCGGCGTCATCCCGGTGCTCGGCGTGCCGCTCCCACTGATCTCTGCGGGAGGGACTGCGATGATCAGTTCCATGATCGCAATCGGCATCGTGATGTCCTTCGCCCGCCAGAACGCCCGCGACGCCCGTCGCGCCACCGGCAGCGCCCTGTGAGCCGCTACCTCCTGGCCGGTGGTGGGACCGCCGGCCACGTCAATCCGCTGCTCGCCGTCGCCGACCGCCTGCGCCGCGACGACCCGTCCGCGGAGGTCGTGGTCCTCGGCACGAAGGAGGGGCTGGAGGCGCGGCTCGTCCCGGCCCGCGGCTACGAGCTCGCGACCATCCCGAAGCTGCCGTTCCCGCGCCGCCCGAACGGCGCCGCCCTGCGCTTCCCCGGGGAGTACCGGCGCGCCGTCCGCTCGGTCACCGACCTGATCCGCGAGCGCGGCATCGACGTCGTGGTGGGCTTCGGCGGCTACGCGGCCGCGCCGGCGTACTCGGCCGCCCGCCGTGCGCACGTCCCGTATGCGCTGCACGAGGCGAACGCCCGGCCTGGCCTCGCGAACCGGCTCGGCGCCCGGTCCACCCCGTGGGTCGGCGTCGCGTTCGAGGGAACCCCGCTGCGGCACGCCCGGTTCGTCGGGATGCCGCTGCGCCGCGAGATCGAGGAGCTGGACCGCCAGGCCGCCCGCCCGGCCGCCCTCGCCGAGTTCGGGCTCTCCGCCGACCGCCCGACCCTCCTGGTCACGGGAGGCTCGCTCGGCGCGCGGCGGCTCAACGGCACCATCGCCGACCGCGCCGTGCAGCTCACGGCCGCCGGCTGGCAGGTGCTCCACATCCAGGGCGGCCGCGGCGAGCTGACCGATCCCGGCGTCGAGCACTACCGGCTGCTCGACTACTGCGACCGGATGGACCTCGCGTTCGCGCTGACCGACTTCGCCGTCGCCCGCGCGGGCGCCGCGACGGTCTGCGAGTTCGCCGCCCTCGGCGTCCCCGCCGTGTATGTGCCGTTCCCGATCGGCAACGGCGAGCAGCGCTTCAACGCGGCGGGCGTGGTGGAGGCCGGCGGCGGCATCCTGGTGGACGACGCGGACTTCCTGCCCGGCTGGGTCGACGGGCACCTGCTCCCGCTGCTCGCCGACCGCGCGGCGGTTGTCGAGATGGCCCGCAAGGCCGCGGTCACGGGTGTGCGCGACGGCTCCGACCGGATGGTCGCCCTGATCCGGAGCGCCCTGACCGGATCCTGAGGTTCGCCGCGTAGCCTGTAACCTGTCAACTCGACTCGCGGACCGAAAGCAGCACCTGTGACGATCAAACCCGACCTCAACGCCACCATCCCCGACGAGCTGGGCAGTCTCCACTTCGTCGGCATCGGCGGCTCGGGCATGAGCGGCATCGCGCGCCTGTTCTTGGAGTCCGGCCACACGGTCACCGGCTCCGACGTGCGCCACTCGGCCAACGTCGACGCGCTGCGCGCCCTGGGCGCCACCGTCGCGATCGGCCACGACGCGGCGAACGTCGGCGACGCCGACACCCTCGTGGTCACCGGCGCGCTCTGGCAGGACAACCCCGAGTACCAGCTCGCGCTCGCCAACGGCATCCCGGTGCTGCACCGCTCGCAGGCGCTGGCCTGGCTGATCAACAAGAAGCGCCTGGTCGCGGTCGCCGGCGCGCACGGCAAGACCACGTCGACCGGCATGATCGTCACCGGCCTGCTCGGCCTCGGCGAGGACCCGAGCTTCGTCAACGGCGGTGTCATCGCCTCGCTCGGCAAGAGCTCGCAGACCGGCACCGGCGAGCTGTTCGTCGTGGAGGCGGACGAGTCGGACGGCTCCTTCCTGCTCTACGACACGGCGGTCGCGCTGATCACCAACGTCGACCCGGACCACCTCGACCACTACGGCTCGCTGGAGGCGTTCGAGGACGCCTTCGTGACCTTCGCCAGGGAGGCCGACGAGCTCGTCGTCGTGTCCTCCGACGACGCGGGTGCGAAGCACGTCCACCGCCGGCTGCTGGAGGTCGCGCCCGACAAGCGCATCGTCACCTTCGGCGAGGCGGACGACGCCGACGTGCGCGTCCACTCGATCGACACGGACGGCCCCGTCGCGTTCACGCTGAGTCACGCCGGCGCCGAGTACTCGGCGCGCCTGCGCGTCCCTGGACGGCACAACGCGATCAACGCCGCCGGCGCCTTCGCCGTGCTGACCGGCCTCGGCTTCGAGCCCGCCGCCGCGCTGGCCTCCATCGCGGAGTTCGGCGGCACGGAGCGCCGCTTCGAACTGCACGGCAACGTGGGCGGCGTGAGCGTCTACGACGACTACGCCCACCACCCGACCGAGGTCGCCGCCGCCCTGTCGGCCGCGCGCACGGTCGTCGGCGAGGGCCGCATCATCGCGGTCCACCAGCCGCACCTCTACAGCCGCACGCGCCTGTTCGCGCAGGAGTTCGCCGAGACGCTGGAGACCTACGCCGACGAGACCGTCGTGCTCGACGTCTACGGCGCGCGCGAGGACCCGGAGCCCGGGGTGACCGGCGCGCTGGTCGCGGACCGGTTCCAGCATCCCGAGCACGTCGCGTTCATCGCCGACTGGCAGGAGGCCGCCGATCACACCGCGCGGATCGCGCGCGAGGGCGACTTCGTCATCACCCTCGGCTGCGGCGACGTCTACCGGATCGTCCCGCAGCTCCTCGACTCGCTCCGCCGCGTCCGGGAGTAGCCGCGGTGAAGCGTCCAGCGGGGTTCGACCGGTCGGCGGCACGACAGAACGGCGCTCCGGCGCCCTCCGCGCCGGAGACCGCGGCCCCTGCGCGCCCTGAGCCGGGCCGTGCGGCGTCCGCGTCGCCGGTCGGGACGATCACCGAGCCGATCCCGATCGTGCGCACGCAGGAGCCGATCCCCGAGCGGAAGCCCAGCCCGTCCCGCGCGGCGGCCGACCGCCTCCCGCTCTCCGAGCGCGTGCCGAGCAACCGCGAGATCTCGAAGGCCCTCCGCGCCGCCCGCGCCGAACGCCGGCGGGTGGAGCGCGGAGAGGTGCGCCGGTTCACCAAGCGCTCGCGCCGCCGCAGGATGGCCTGGATCGGCGCCGCGGGCGTCGCCGTCGCGCTCGTGCTCGGCGTGATCCTGGTCGGCCTCTCGCCGCTGCTCGCCCTCCGGCACATCCAGGTCGTCGGCGCCTCCCGGCTCGACGCCGGCGCGATCTCTGCCAAGCTCGGCGACCAGGTCGGCAAGCCGCTCGCACTGCTCGACCAGGCCGCGATCTCCAGCGACCTGGCCGCCTTCCCGCTCATCCGCAGCTACACGCTGGAGAGCCACCCGCCGGACACGCTCGTGGTGCGCATCGTCGAGCGCCAGGCGATCGGCGCCGTCCAGCACGGGTCGGCGTTCGTGCTCGTGGACGCGGCGAAGGTGCCGATCTCCTCCAGCGCGACCCGGCCGGCCGGGTATCCGGTCATCGCCGCGACGGGGGCCGCGGCCGACGCGAACGCCGACTCCGGCTTCGCCGCTGCGGCCGCCGTGCTGTCGTCGCTGCCCGCCGACGTGCTGAGCCGGGTGGACACCATCTCGGCGAAGACGAAGGACGACGTGTCGTTCACGCTCCGCGAGGGCGGCGCGACCGTGGTCTGGGGGAGCGCGGAGGACTCCGCGCTCAAGTCGGCAGACCTCACGGCGCTGCTCACGGGCGCGCCCAAGGCGAACCGTTTCGACGTCTCATCGCCGCACAGCGTGACGACAGGATGACCGGGTTGACGGCGCATTTGCCGACACGCCTGCGAACTGCGGCGGGAGCGGCCCCTGCGGCCCTACCGTCGAAATCGAGAATTGCATACTCAGCATAACTTTAAGCCTCGAGTTGAGGTTGAAGGTTCCCGTGGAGGCCGGACGTGACAGCAAACCAGAACTACCTCGCCGTGATCAAGGTCGTCGGCATCGGCGGCGGCGGCGTCAACGCCGTCAACCGGATGATCGAGCTCGGCCTGCGCGGCGTCGAGTTCATCGCCATCAACACGGACGCCCAGGCGCTGCTGATGAGCGACGCCGACGTGAAGCTCGACGTGGGCCGGGAGATCACCCGCGGCCTCGGCGCCGGAGCCGACCCCGAGGTCGGCCGCCGCGCGGCGGAGGACCACGCGGAGGAGATCGAGGAGGCGCTCGCAGGCGCCGACATGGTCTTCGTGACCGCGGGCGAGGGCGGCGGCACCGGCACCGGCGGCGCGCCCGTCGTGGCCCGCATCGCCAAGTCGATCGGCGCCCTGACCATCGGTGTCGTCACCAAGCCGTTCTCGTTCGAGGGCAAGCGCCGCCAGCAGCAGGCCGAGTCCGGCGTGCAGCGGCTCAAGGAAGAGGTCGACACCCTCATCGTCGTGCCGAACGACCGGCTGCTGGAGATCAGCGACCGCGGCATCAGCATGCTGGAGGCGTTCTCCACCGCCGACCAGGTCCTCCTCGCCGGCGTGCAGGGCATCACCGACCTGATCACCACCCCCGGGCTCATCAACCTCGACTTCGCCGACGTCAAGTCGGTCATGCAGGGCGCGGGCTCCGCGCTCATGGGCATCGGCTCCTCGCGCGGCGCCGACCGGGCCATCAAGGCCGCGGAGCTGGCGGTCGCCTCCCCGCTGCTGGAGGCCTCCATCGACGGCGCCCACGGCGTGCTGCTCTCCATCCAGGGCGGATCGAACCTCGGCATCTTCGAGATCAACGACGCGGCCCGCCTGGTGCAGGAGGCCGTCCACCCCGAGGCCAACATCATCTTCGGTGCGGTCATCGACGACACCCTCGGCGACGAGGTCCGGGTCACGGTCATCGCCGCCGGGTTCGACGGCGGCGAGCCGAAGACCGTCCAGGCCTCGGCCGCGGACGCCCGCCGCTCGACCTTCGTCGAGTCGGGCCACGAGGAGCCGGCGATCACCTCGTCCGCCACGGTCGAGCACGCCGAGCCGGAGGCCGCGGCCACCGAGTGGCACGCGACCGGCGAGACCCCGGTGACCGAGACCACGCAGAAGGACCCGGCGTTCGACGACGAGAATGACGACCTCGACATCCCCGACTTCCTCAAGTAGCCCGCTCGCGGAGCGGCTCGCCGCGGTCCGGGAGGGCGTCGCCGACGCAGCCAGGGCCGCCGGCCGCTCCCCGGACGAGCTGACGACGATCGTGGTGACCAAGTTCCACCCGGCGTCGCTGGTGCGCGAGCTCGCCGCTCTCGGCGTGCGCGACGTGGGGGAGAACCGGCACCAGGAGGCGCAGGAGAAAGCGGCGGAGCTCGCCGACCTGGACCTGCGCTGGCACTTCGTCGGCCAGCTCCAGAGCAAGAAGGCGCGGCAGGTGCGGCGCTACGCGGCCGTCATCCACTCGCTCGACCGGATCGCACTGGTCGACGCGCTGAAGCTCGACGACGCGCCCGACGTGGACGTGTTCGTCCAGCTCAACCTCACCGACGACCCGGGCCGTGGCGGCGTCGCCGACCGCGACCTGGAGCCGCTGGTCGAGCATGTGCTCGCCACCCCCGGCCTGAACCTCCTCGGCGTGATGGCGGTCGCCCCGCTGGACGAGGAGCCGGCGCGCGCGTTCGAGCGCGTGCGGCTCGCGAGCGAACGGGTCCGTGCACTCGCACCGGAGGCCACCGCCATCTCGGCCGGGATGTCCCAGGACTACCGCGAAGCCATCGCCGCTGGTGCGACACACCTTCGCATCGGCACCGCCATTACCGGGAATCGGCCGAGCCTTCGTTAATCTCGAAGAGAAGAAGGTTCATTCAGTGCGTGCGAGGCGTCGGCGCACCGGTCTACACGGAGGAAGCGCATGGCCAACCCGCTGAAGAAGACGATGGTCTATCTCGGCCTCGCCGACGAGGAGCTGGAGTTCGACGAGCCGCAGGAGCAGCACCCGGTGCAGCACCAGCCGCGCCGCGAGGCTCCCGCCCCGTCGCCCGTCCAGCCCGTCCCGCACCCTGCACCGGTCGCACCCGTGGCCGGGCGCGCACCGGTCACGCCGCTGCGCAAATCGTCCACCGCACGGAATGTTTCGGTACAGGAAATGAACGAGATCCTCACAGTCCACCCCCGCCAGTACCGCGACGCGCAGGCGATCGCCGAGTCGTTCCGCGAGGGCATCCCGGTGATCATCAACCTCTCGCAGATGAGTGAAGGCGATGCCCGCCGGCTCATCGACTTCGCCAGCGGACTCTCGCAGGGCCTCTACGGCAAGATCGAGCGGGTGACCCCGAAGGTCTTCCTGCTCTCGCCGTCGCACGTCGTCGTCTCCGGCGAGCACGGCGGCCAGGACGCCGACGTCGACGCCTCCTTCTTCGCGCAGGCCTGATCCACTCTTCGAAAGCGCACCGTCCGGCAGGGCGGTGCGCTTTCGTGCATACGCGGTCGTTCATACTGGAGGGGTGCTTGTCGTCTCGATCATCGCGAACGTGCTCTACTACGTCCTGCTGATCTACTTCTTCGTCCTCTGGGCCCGCTTCGTGCTCGACCTGGTGCGCACCTTCGCGCGGCAATGGCGCCCGCGCGGCTTCGGACTCGTCCTGGCGGAGTCGACCTACGTGGTCACCGACCCGCCGATCCGCTTCTTCCGCCGGATCATCCCTCCGCTGTCGATGGGGCCGGTCGCGATCGACTTCGGCTGGAGCCTCACCATGCTGGTCGTCATCATCGGCCTCTACGTGACCCTCAGTTTCACCTGACGCACTCCGAGCGTCGGTTGGGGTCGGGCTGGGCTGCCGTTGTAGTGTGGTCGAGGCCGACGCACCACGGGTGCGGCGGAGTGCGCGGCGGCCGTGCACTTTGCTAGCGTTGGCTGAACGCACTCATTGTTCGTCCTTTTTAGATCTAAGGTGGCTTCTCATGGCGCTGACTCCGGAAGATGTGGTCAACAAGCGGTTTCAACCGACGAAATTCCGTGAGGGCTACGATCAGGACGAGGTCGACGACTTCCTCGACGAGGTCGTCGTCGAACTCCGACGACTGACCCAGGAGAGCGACGAGCTCAAGCAGCGCCTCGTGGCCGCCGACTCGCGCATCGCAGAGCTGCAGCGCAGCGGTGGCTCCGGTCAGGCCGCGGCTCCCGCGCCCGCCGCCGCCGACAACGGCGAGGTGCAGCGCCTCCAGCAGGAGAACGACGACCTCAAGCAGCGCCTGGCCGCCGCGCAGCAGCAGGCCCAGCAGGCCTCCGCCGCCGCTCCGGCCGCAGCCGCGGGCGCCGCAGCGGGCTTCGCCGCGGGCGCCACCGACGCGAACGACCCGAACGCGACCAACAACCTCCTCCAGCTCGCGCGCCGCCTGCACGAGGAGCACGTCCGCGAGGGCGTGGAGAAGCGCGACGCGCTCATCGCCGAGGGGCACGCCACCGCCGCCCGCATCGTCGCTGAGGCCGAGTCCAAGCAGCGCGCCCAGATCAGCGCCCTCGACCAGGAGCGTTCGGGCCTCGAGCGCCGCATCGACGAGCTCCGCGGCTTCGAGCGCGACTACCGCCAGGGACTGAAGGGCTACATCGAGGGCCAGCTCCGCGACCTCGACAGCCAGTCCGCCTCCCTCGGCGGCAACGCCCCCACCCCGGTGCCCGCGGGCTCCGGCGACGGCCAGGACCAGGGCGCCCAGCCTCCGGTCTTCCCGGGCTTTGGAGGCTAGCCCTTCGAGGGCCAAGGTCAGCATCAGGGCCTTGGTGATCCTGGCGGTGGTCGCGCTCTGCGTGTACCTCCTGGACCAGATCGCCAAGGTCCTGGTCGTCTCGAACCTCTACGAGGGCCAGCAGGTCCAGGTCCTCGGACAGCTCCTCCAGCTCCACTTCGTCAAGAACCCGGGCGCGGCCTTCTCCATCGGCAGCGGGTCGACCTGGATCTTCTCGATCGTCGGCGTCGGCGTGCTCGGCTTCGTCATCTGGTACGCGCCGCGCATCCGTTCGACCGCGTGGGCCATCCTCTTCGGCCTCCTGCTCGGCGGTCTGCTCGGCAACCTGACCGACCGGCTCTTCCGCGAGCCGGGCTTCGGTGTCGGGCACGTCGTGGACTTCCTGCAGATCCCGCTGCTGCCCGCCATCTTCAACCTCGCGGACGTCGCCATCGTCTCGAGCATGGTGCTGTTCCTCATCCTGTCGCTGCGCGGCGTCGGCCTCGACGGCCGGCCGGCCGATGAGGACGACGAGGCGGCGGATGACGACGCGGTCGTCGAGGCCGAGCCCGCCTCGGAGGCGCACGAGCCCCGGAACCCGCAGCCCTGATGCAGTCGCGCAGCCTCCCCGTCCCGGACGGCCTCGAGGGCTCCCGCGTCGACGTGGGCCTCGCCAAGCTCCTCGGCTTCTCCCGCAGCTTCGCCGCCGAGGTGGCCGAGGCCGGCGGCGTCACCATCGACGGCCGTGAGGCGGACAAGTCCGACCGGCTCTCCGCCGGCTCCTGGCTCGAGGTCTCCTGGAAGCCGCGCGAGGAGGCCCGCATCGTGCCGATCGCGGTGCCCGAGCTGACGGTCGTGCACGATGACGACGACATCGTGGTCATCGACAAGCCGGTCGGCGTCGCCGCGCATCCCTCGGTCGGCTGGGAGGGCCCCACGGTCCTCGGCGCCCTGGCGGCCGCGGGCTTCCGCATCTCGACCTCCGGAGCCGCCGAGCGCGCCGGGATCGTCCACCGCCTCGACGCCGGCACCAGCGGCCTGATGGTCGTGGCCAAGTCCGAGCACGCCTACACCGTGCTCAAGCGCGCCTTCCACGACCGCACGGTGGAGAAGATCTACCACGCGGTCGTCCAGGGCCACCCCGACCCGCTCACCGGGACGATCGACGCGCCGATCGGCCGCCATCCCCGCAGCGACTGGAAGTTCGCCGTCGTCGCCGGCGGCAAGCCGTCCGTCACGCACTACGAGACCATCGAGGCGTTCCCGGCGGCGAGCCTGCTGGAGATCCACCTGGAGACCGGCCGCACCCACCAGATCCGCGTGCACATGGCCGCCCAGCGGCACCCGTGCGCCGGCGACGCGATGTACGGCGCCGACCCGGCGCTGTCGGCGCGGCTGGGGCTCACCCGGCAGTGGCTGCACGCCGTCCAGCTCGCCTTCGACCACCCGGCGACGGGGGAGTGGGTGACCTTCACCACGACCTACCCGGCGGATCTGCAACACGCTCTCGACGTGCTCCGAGCGTCGTAGGTCCGACGTAGTCTTAAGCCCTCACCTCGACCCGGAGCAATAGTGCCGACCGACTCCTTCGTCCACCTCCACGTCCACAGCGAGTACTCGATGCTCGACGGGGCCGCACGCGTCAAGCCGCTCATCGAGGCGGCCGTCGAGCAGGGCATGCCGGCCGTGGCGATCACCGACCACGGCAACATGTTCGGCGCGTTCGACTTCTGGCGCACGGCGACGGACGCCGGCATCAAGCCGATCATCGGCACCGAGGCCTACCTGACCCCGCGCACCCACCGCACCGACAAGACCCGCGTGCGCTGGGGCGACGGCGGCGGCGACGACGTGTCGGGCTCCGGCGCGTACACGCACATGACGATGCTCGCGGCGACGACCGAGGGGATGCACAACCTCTTCCGGCTCTCGTCGTACGCCTCCACCGAGGGCTACTACTTCAAGCCGCGCATGGACCGCGAGCTGCTGAACCGCTACTCGAAGGGCATCATCGCGACCACGGGCTGCCCGTCGGGCGAGGTGCAGACCCGGCTGAAGCTCGGTCAGTACGAGGAGGCCAAGAAGGCGGCCGCCGAATTCCGTGACATTTTCGGGCCCGAGAACTTCTTCGCCGAAATCATGGATCACGGGCTCGGCATCGAGCGCCGCGTCATGAGCGACCTGCTCCGGCTGGCCAAAGACCTCGGCCTCCCGCTGGTGGCCACCAACGACCTGCACTACACGCACGCGGCCGACGCCAAGAGTCACGCCGCGCTGCTCTGCGTGCAGTCCGGCTCGACGCTGGACGATCCCAACCGGTTCAAGTTCGACGCCGACGAGTTCTACCTCAAGACGCCCGAGGAGATGCGTCGGATCTTCCGCGACCACCCGGACGCCTGCGACAACACGCTCGCCATCGCCGAGCGCGTCGACGTGAAGTTCGACACCGCGGCCAACTACATGCCGCGCTTCCCGGTGCCGGAGGGCGAGACCGAGCAGAGCTGGTTCGTCAAGGAGATCGAGAAGGGCCTCCATGAGCGCTACCCGGGCGGCATCACCGAGGAGGTCCGCAAGCAGGCCGACTACGAGATCGGCGTCATCTCGCAGATGGGCTTCCCCGGCTACTTCCTCGTCGTCGCCGACTTCATCAACTGGTCGAAGAACAACGGCATCCGCGTCGGCCCCGGCCGAGGCTCCGGCGCCGGCTCGATGGCCGCCTACGCGATGCGGATCACCGACCTCGACCCGCTGCGGCACGGCCTGATCTTCGAGCGCTTCCTCAACCCCGACCGCGTCTCCATGCCCGACTTCGACGTCGACTTCGACGACCGCCGACGCGGCGAGGTCATCAAGTACGTCACCGAGAAGTACGGCTCGGAGCGCGTCGCGCAGATCGTCACCTACGGAACCATCAAGGCCAAGCAGGCGCTGAAGGACTCCGGCCGCGTGCTCGGCTTCCCCTTCTCGATGGGCGAGAAGCTCACCAAGGCGATGCCGCCGCCCGTCATGGGCAAGGACATCCCGCTCACCGGCATCTTCGACAAGGAGCACCCGCGCTTCAAGGAGGCCGTGGACATCCGCGCGGTCGTCGAGAGCGACCCGGAGGCCAAGACGGTCTTCGACACCGCGCTCGGGCTGGAGAACCTCAAGCGCCAGTGGGGTGTGCACGCGGCGGGCGTCATCATGTCCTCCGACCCGCTGATCGACATCATCCCGATCATGAAGCGCGAGCAGGACGGCCAGATCGTCACGCAGTTCGACTATCCGGCCTGCGAGTCGCTCGGCCTGATCAAGATGGACTTCCTCGGGCTGCGCAACCTGACGATCATCAACGATGCGCTCGACAACATCCGCGACAACCGGGGCGAGAACCTGGTGCTGGAGGACCTCGAGCTGGACGACCGCGGCGCCTACGAGCTGCTGTCCCGCGGCGACACGCTTGGCGTGTTCCAGCTCGACGGCGGCCCGATGCGCTCGCTGCTGCGCCTGATGAAGCCGGACAACTTCGAGGACATCTCGGCGCTCATCGCGCTGTACCGCCCGGGTCCGATGGGCGCGAATTCGCACACGAACTACGCGCTGCGCAAGAACAACCTGCAGGACATCACGCCGATCCACCCGGAGCTCGCGGAGCCGCTGGCGGAGATCCTCTCGACCAGCTACGGCCTGATCATCTATCAGGAGCAGGTCATGGCCATCGCGCAGAAGGTCGCCGGGTTCTCGCTCGGACAGGCCGACATCCTGCGCCGCGCGATGGGCAAGAAGAAGAAGTCCGAGCTGGACAAGCAGTTCGAGGGCTTCTCGCAGGGTATGGTCGACCGCGGCTTCTCGATGGCGGCGGTCGGCAAGCTGTGGGAGATCCTCCTGCCGTTCTCCGACTACGCCTTCAACAAAGCGCACTCGGCTGCCTATGGGGTCATCTCGTACTGGACCGCGTACCTGAAGGCGCACTATCCGGCCGAGTACATGGCCGCGCTGCTGACCAGCGTCGGCGACTCCAAGGACAAGATGGCGCTCTACCTCAACGAGTGCCGCCGGATGGGCATCAAGGTGCTCCCGCCGGACGTCAACGAGTCCAACCTGTACTTCGCCGCCGTCGGCACCGACATCCGCTTCGGCATGGGCGCGGTCCGCAACGTCGGCGCCAACGTTGTGGACGGCGTGCGGGCCGCCCGTGAGGAGAAGGGCCGGTTCGAGTCGTTCCACGACTTCCTCAGCAAGGTCCCTGTGCACGCGGCCAACAAGCGCACGGTCGAGTCGCTCATCAAGGCGGGCGCGTTCGACTCGCTCGGGCACACCCGGCGCGCGCTCGTGGAGGTGCACGAGGACGCGGTGGAGTCCGCGGTCAAGATCAAACGCAGCGAGGCGAACGGCGACGTCGGCTTCGACTTCGACAGCCTCTGGGGCGAGGACGAGCAGAACCAGACGCAGCACCACATCCCCGACCGCCCGGAGTGGGTGAAGCGCGACAAGCTCGCGTTCGAGCGCGAGATGCTCGGGCTCTACGTCTCCGACCACCCGCTGGCCGGGCTGGAGCTGCCGCTCGCCAAGCTCGCGAGCACGTCGATCGCCGAGTTGCTCTCCTCCGACAGCGTGCAGGACGGCGACACCGTCGTCATCGCGGGACTCGTGACGAGCGTGCAGCACCGCGTGGCGAAGGCGTCGGGCAACCAGTACGGCATGATCCAGGTCGAGGACTTCGGCGGCGAGATGACCGTCATGTTCATGGGCAAGGCGTACACGGAGTTCTCGCCGATGATGCAGGGCGACTCGATCGTCGTCGTGCGCGGCCGGGTCAGCATGCGCGACGACGGGATGAACCTGCACGCGTTCAGCCTGATGGTGCCCGACCTCGGCCAGGCCGACGACATCGGGACGCTGATGATCACGATGGCCGACCAGCGCGCGACGACCGACACGGTGTCCTCGCTCGCCGAGGTGCTGTCGCGCCATCCCGGCGACAGCGAGGTGCGCCTGCGCCTGGTCAAGGGCCAGGTCGCGCGCGTCTTCGAGGTCCCGCGTCCCGTGAAGGTGTCGCCCGACCTCTACGGCGAGCTCAAAGGCCTCCTCGGCCCCAACTGCCTCGTGTAGCCGCCACATTCGTGCCGAATGTCGCCTTTGGCGACGCGAGAGCGCACATTCGGCACGAATCGCGCCTTCGCACATTCGTGCCGAATGTCGCCTTTGGCGACGCCAAAGTGCACATTCGGTACGAATGTGCGGGGGTCAGTCGAGTTCGCTGGGGCGGTGGTAGCGGCGCTCGTGGTACAGCAGCGGCTCGTCGGGGGCGCCGAGTTCGCCGTCCTCGATCTGGACGACCACCACGGCGCTGTTGTGGACGTGGAACCGCTCCACGATGCGGCCGACCATCCACGCGGTCACGTCGTTGACGACCGGGAGGCCGTGGGGTCCGCGGCGCCAGTGGTCGCCGAGGAACCGCCGCGTGTTGTCGTCCGACAGGATCTCCGCGACGCCCTTGTTGCGCACGCCGAGCATGTGGATGATCACCCGGTCGGTCTCCGCGATCGCCGGCCAGCTCGACGCCGACAGCGCCATGTTGAACGTCGCCAGCGGCGGGACGGCGGACAGCGACGCGAGCGAGGTCGCGGTGAACCCCACCGGCGTGCCGTCGGCGGTCTGCGCGGTGATGATCGCCACACCGGCGGCGTGCCGGCGGAACGCCTGCCGGAAGGCGGAGAGGTCGGGGGTCGCGTCAGTCATACGCAGTTATCAAGCGCCGTTCGGGGTGAGGAATTCCGCGCCAGCTCTCAGGCTGAGCGGAGCGGTGGTGCGGATAGGCTTGACCGGTCATGATGCAGACCATCGATCTCCGCGGAGTCCAGCCTACCCGGGCCGCTTTCGAGCGCCTCGTCCCCCGTCCCGTCGTGGACATCCAGGTCGCCGTGCGCGTCGCAACCGAGTTGATCGACGACGTCCGGGCCAGGGGAGCGGCCGCTCTGGCGGACCAGGCGGCGAAGTTCGACGGCGGCGCCCCCGCCTCGGTGCGCGTACCGGCCTCCGAGATCGCCGCGGCCGTCGTTGCGTTGCCGCCCGACGTGCGCGCTGCGCTGGAGGAGGCCATCGTCCGCGTCCGCGAGGCGACCGCCGCGCAGGTCCCTCCGCCCGCCGAGACCCGGATCGGGCCGGGCGCGACCATCGTGCAGCGCTGGCAGCCGGTGGAGCGCGCGGGCCTGTACGTCCCCGGAGGCAAGGCCGTCTACCCGTCGAGCGTCGTGATGAACGCCGTGCCGGCGCAGGTCGCGGGCGTCGCCTCCGTGGCGCTCGCCAGCCCGCCGCAGCGCGCGTTCGGCGGCGCGGTGCACCCGGTCATCCTCGGGGCGGCCGGACTGCTCGGCATCGACGAGGTCTACGCGATGGGCGGCGCCGGCGCGATCGGCGCGCTCGCCTGGGGCGTGGAGGACATCGGGCTCGACCCGGTCCAGGTCATCACCGGCCCCGGCAACATCTACGTCGCCGCGGCCAAGCGCGTCGTCCGCGGCCAGGCCGGCATCGACTCGGAGGCCGGGACCACGGAGATCCTCGTGATCGCCGACGACACCGCCGACGCCCGCTTCGTCGCCGCCGACCTGATCAGCCAGGCCGAGCACGACGAGGCCGCGGCCTCCCTGCTCGTCACCGACAGCCCGGCGTTCGCCGAGCGGGTCGCGGCCGAGCTGGAGGCCCTCGCCGGCGCCACCAAGCACGCCGAGCGGGTGCGCACGGCGCTGGCCGGCCAGCAGTCGGCGCTCGTGCTCGTGGACGACCTCGCTGCGGCGGCGGCGTTCAGCAACGCCTACGGCCCGGAGCACCTCGAGCTGCAGACCACCGACCCGGACGCGCTGCTCGCGCTCATCCAGAACGCCGGCGCGATCTTCGTCGGCTCGAGTGCCCCGGTCAGCCTCGGCGACTACCTCGCCGGCTCCAACCACGTCCTACCCACCGGCGGCCAGGCCCGGTTCTCGCCCGGTCTCGGCGCGTACTCGTTCCTGCGGCCGCAGCAGGTCATCCGCTACGACCGCGACGCGCTGCGGGAGGTCGCCGACCGCATCGTCGCGCTGTCGTCGGCGGAGGACCTGCCCGCGCACGGCGAGGCGGTCACCATCCGCTTCGAGTGAGGCGCACGGCGACCCGTCCTCCGGGCGTCCTCCCGTGATTCCCCGGTAAGATTCCGTTCATGTTCTGCCCCTTCTGCCGTCACCCGGACTCCCGCGTCATCGACTCCCGCACGAGCGACGACGGGCTCTCGATCCGGCGTCGCCGGCAGTGCCCGGAGTGCGGTCGCCGCTTCTCGACGACGGAGACCGCGAGCCTCAGCGTGATCAAGCGCAGCGGGGTCGTGGAGCCGTTCAGCCGCGAGAAGATCGTGCTCGGCGTGCGCAAGGCCTGCCAGGGCCGGCCGGTGACGGACTCCGACCTCGCGGTGCTCGCGCAGAAGGTGGAGGAGACCATCCGCTCGACCGGCGCCTCCCAGATCGAGGCGAACGACATCGGGCTCGCCATCCTCCCCGAGCTCCGCGAGCTGGACGAGGTGGCCTACCTGCGCTTCGCGAGCGTCTACCAGGCGTTCGACTCGCTGGAGGACTTCGAGGAGGCCATCCAGCAGCTCCGCGTCGAGCACCGGGGCGAGCCGGCCGACGTGCAGAGCTGACGAGCGCACGAGCGCGAGCGGGGTATTCTCAAACCGGCATGTATCGCACACTCTTCTCCCTCGTCCTGTCGAAGCTCGACCCGGAGCGCGCGCACCACCTCGCCTTCCTGGTGATCCGGGCCCTCCCCGCGCTCGGTCTCGGCGGTCTCGTCCGCCGCTTCACCGCGCCGGACCCGTCGCTGGCCGTGGACGCCCTCGGCCTGCGGTTCGACTCCCCGTTCGGCGTCGCCGCCGGTTTCGACAAGGACGGCGAAGCGGTCCTCGGCCTCGGCGACCTCGGCTTCGGCCACGTCGAGGTGGGCACCATCACCGCCCTCCCGCAGCCGGGCAACGACCGGCCGAGACTGTTCCGGCTCATCCCGGACCGCGCCGTCATCAACCGGATGGGCTTCAACAACCACGGTGCGGGGGATGCCGCCAACCGGCTGCTGAAGGTCCGCCGCGCCCGGCAGCGGCCCGTGCTCGGCGTGAACATCGGCAAGAGCCGCGTGGTCGCCGTCGAGGACGCCACCCAGGACTACCTGACCAGCGCCCGCGCGCTCGCGCCGGTCGCCGACTACCTCGTCGTCAACGTCAGCTCGCCGAACACGCCGGGGCTCCGCGGCCTCCAGGAGCTGGAGCTGCTGGCCCCGCTGCTCACCGCCGTCAAGGGCGTCGCAGGGGAGACCCCGCTGCTGGTCAAGATCGCGCCCGACCTCACCGACGAGCAGGTCGAGAAGATCGCGGGCCTCGCCGTCGAGCTGGGCCTCGCCGGGATCATCGCGACGAACACAACGATCTCCCGCGACGGCCTCCTGACCGACCCCGCCGTGGTGGAGGCTGCCGGCGCCGGCGGGCTCTCCGGCGCACCGCTCGCCGCGCGCTCACTGGAGGTGCTGCGCCTGATCCGCGCGCACGTCCCCGCCGAGCTCTGCGTGATCTCGGTCGGCGGCGTGGAGACCGCCGAGGACGTGCAGCAGCGACTCGACGCGGGCGCCACGCTCGTGCAGGGCTACACCGCGTTCCTCTACCGCGGCCCGCTGTGGGCGCGGCAGATCAACCGCGGGCTGCTACGCCTCCGGCGTGCCCTGGTGGAAGCGTAAGCGCCAGCGGCCTCCCACGCGCAGCCACAGCGAGCTGCGCAGGCTGGCGCCGCGGTCGTCGACCGTGCGGGCCGTGAGCAGGATGGCGTCGGCGCCGATCCGCTCGGCGCCGAGCACCGCGAGCTCCGCGGCGGGCGCGTCCTCCTCGGCCAGGGCCTCCAGGATCGCGTCGCGGCCCCACAACCGGCCCGAGCGGCCGATCTCCTCGAAGTCGGGGTGCAGCAGTGCGGCGACCCGGGCGGAGTCCGCACGGACGGTCGGCTCCACGAGCTCGCGTTCCAGCCGCGTCACCACATCCTCGTCCGTCTCGGTCGCGGATAGCAGCTCGTCGAAGAGGTCGAACTCGACGGTCTGGGCGGCAGGCTGGGCAGCAGAGCCCGCGGGAGCGGCCTCGGCCACAGCCAGCGCGGGCGCCGGCTCGTGCACGGCCGCTCCGGGCCAGCCCGGCCCGATCGGGATGGCGTCGTCGTCGCGGTAGGCGGTCGCCGCCGCGCGGGCGCGCTTGTCGGCCGCCTCGTTCAGGTCGTGTCCGGCATGGCCCTTGACCCACTCGAACGTGTACGTGCGGCCCTGCAGCGCCCGGTCGAGCCGCTCCAGCAGCTCGCGGTTGAGCACGGGCGCGCCGTCCGACTTGCGCCAGCCCTTGCGCTTCCAGCCCGGCATCCACTTGGTGACCGAGTTGATCACGTACTGGCTGTCGCACAGGATGCGCAGGTCCTCGTCCACATGCGCGGTCGACTCCAGAAGGTCGATGACCGCCATGAGCTCGCCCATGTTGTTGGTGCCGTGCGGCCAGCCGCCCGCCGACCAGTGCTCGTCGTCGACGTACCAGGACCAGCCGGCAGGGCCGGGATTACCGAGGGCGGAGCCGTCCGCCGCTGCGACGATCGTCACGTCAGGCGGGGTACTGGCCGCGCTTGACCTGCGGCTTCGGGAGGCGCATGACGCGGAGCTGGAACGCGCGCATGGCGGCGTACCACTTGAGACCGCGCTCCACCTTGGTCTTACCGAACTTGTCGCCGACCTTCCTGGTCACCAGGAGGCCGAGCACGATGGCGTCGACCACGGCGATGAAGAAGAACGCCCACAGCGCCACCAGGCCCCAGACCTGCATGAACGCGTAGGGGAGGAAGCTGAGCACGATCACCAGCAGCATGATCGGGATGAGGAACTCGCCGATGCTGAACCGGGCGTCCACGTAGTCGCGCACGTACCGGCGCTGCGGACCGCGGTCGCGCTGCGTGAGGTAGCGCTCGTCGCCGGCCGCCATGCCGACGCGCGCCCGCTCGCGCGCCTCGGCCTGGTGCGTCCGCGCCGCCTTGGCCGCCTCTTTGCGGTCGGTCGGCACGAGCGGCCGCTTGCGCGCGGCCTCCTGCTCGCGGCGGGTGGGCGTCGGGGCGCCCTTGCCCTGCAGCCGGGCCGTGGTCTGTTCGGGGGTCTCGGGGCCGGGCGCCTGTGCCTCGTCCGCCGGGTTCTGTCGTTTCGCCAACGCTTGCGCCTTCGTTTGTGGGGTCCCTTTAAGATTACCCGCATGACAGACACCCAGCAGACTCCTTCCGGCCGATCCGCAGCCGGGGACCGGCCGGAGGTGGAGGAGCGCATCCGCTCCTCCGTCGAGACCGGCCTCCCGTCGACCATCGCCGAGCTCTCGCGCCTCGTGCGCATCCCCTCGGTCTCGTGGACCGCCTACGATCCGGGGAACGTCCGGAAGAGTGCGGAGGCCGTGGCGGAGCTGCTGCGCGACACCGGCGCGTTCGAGAGCGTCGAGATCAAGCAGGCGCCGATCTCCGGGCCGTCGACCGGTGCGGGCGAGGCCCTCGGCCAGCCGGCCGTGCTCGCGACGCGCGCCGCGAAGAACGGCCGCCCGACCGTCCTCCTCTATGCCCACCACGACGTCCAGCCGCAGGGCGACGCCGAGAACTGGGACACCCCGCCGTTCGAGCCGACCGTGCGCGGCGACCGGCTCTACGGCCGCGGCGCCGCCGACGACAAGGCCGGCGTGATGGCGCACGTCGCCAGCGTCCGCGCGCTGGTGGACACCCTCGGAGCCGACTTCGACCTCGGCCTCGCGGTCTTCATCGAGGGCGAGGAGGAGTTCGGCTCCCGCTCGTTCGCGAACTTCCTGGAGCAGAACAAGTCGGCGCTCTCCGCCGACGTGATCGTGGTCGCCGACTCCGACAACGTGGATATCGACACGCCCGCCCTCACCGTGTCGCTGCGCGGCAACGTGACCTTCAAGCTCACGGTCTCCACGCTGGAGCACGCGTCGCACTCCGGCATGTACGGCGGCGCCGCCCCCGACGCCATGCTCGCGCTCGTCGCGCTGCTCGCGACGCTGCACGACGAGAACGGCTCCGTCGCGGTCGAAGGACTGCGCTCGCACGACGACGCAGCCGAGCCGCCCGCGCTGAGCGAGGAGCAATTCCGCGAGGAGGCCGCGCTGCTGCCCGGCGTGACCCCGATCGGCACCGGACCGATCCTGTCCCGGATGTGGTCCC
Source organism: Leifsonia sp. NPDC056824 (assembly GCF_042789575.1). Classification (NCBI taxonomy): domain Bacteria; kingdom Bacillati; phylum Actinomycetota; class Actinomycetes; order Micrococcales; family Microbacteriaceae; genus Leifsonia; species Leifsonia sp. NPDC056824. The sequence goes on from NZ_JBHUAV010000005.1 coordinate 179,358, forward strand.
AGCCGACCGTCACGATCACCGGCGTCGACGCGCCCAGCGTCGTGGACGCCTCCAACACCCTCCTGCCGAGCGTCGCCGTGCGGCTGAGCGCCCGGATCGCGCCCGGCCAGAGCGCCACCGAGGCCTACGAGGCACTGGAGCGCCACCTGCGCGCGCACGCGCCCTTCGGCGCGCACGTCGAGATCAGCGACGTCGACACCGGGGACCCCTTCCTGGTCGACACCGCCGGCTGGGCGGCGAGCGAGGCGAAGCGCGCCATGACCGACGCGTGGGGCGCGGAAGCGGTCGAGACCGGCATCGGCGGCTCCATCCCGTTCATCGCCGACCTCGTGCGCGAGTTCCCCGCTGCGCAGATCCTGGTCACCGGCGTCGAGGACCCGGACACCCGCGCCCACAGCCCGAACGAGTCGCTCCACCTCGGGGTGTTCAAGAGGGCGATCCTCGCCGAGGCGCTGCTGCTCGCGCGCCTGGACGCCCGGAACTGAGCGAGTTCGCGGGAATGGGACGTACAATCGACCCAGATTTCGCAATCGAGTCCTGAAGAACGTGTAAGGAGCCCCATGACCGACACAGCGCTGACCGCGACCAAGGCCCACGGCGTCGGCCTGACCGACAACGCAGCGGGCAAGGTCCGGAGCCTGCTCGAGCAGGAGGGCCGCGACGACCTGCGTCTGCGCGTCGCCGTCCAGCCCGGCGGCTGCTCCGGCCTGATCTACCAGCTGTACTTCGACGAGCGCATGCTCGACGGGGACGCGACCGTCGACTACGACGGCGTGGAGGTCATCGTCGACAAGATGAGCGTGCCCTACCTGGACGGCGCCACGATCGACTTCGAGGACACCATCCAGAAGCAGGGCTTCACGATCGACAACCCCAACGCGACGGGCTCCTGCGCCTGCGGGGACTCGTTCCACTGAGCGTCACATAACACAAAAAACAGCTCTGGGCCGCCCCGTGTGGGCGGCCCTTTGTGTTCGAAACCGGGTGTCCGTCGGAGTAGGGTAGAGAACGCCACATACAGTTGCATGTGAACTGTCCCCGAGTCTCTCGAAAGGTCACCGGTGCGTCACAATCGCCGTTTCCGATGGGTTGCAATCCCGATCGCAGCGACACTTGCCATCGTCCTCGCGGGCTGCACGCAGGCCCAGCTCCACGGATTCCTGCCGGGCTTCGTCGAGGGCCAGCAGCCCGTCACCAACCACACCGACCGCATCAGCGGCCTCTGGGTGACCAGCTGGATCGTCCTGCTCATCGTCGGCATCATCGTCTGGGGCCTCATCCTCTGGGCGGTCGTCGTGTACCGCCGCCGCAAGGGACAGACCGGACTGCCGGTGCAGCTGCGCTACAACATGCCGATCGAGATCTTCTACACGATCGTGCCGCTCATCCTGGTGCTCGGCTTCTTCGCCTTCACCGCGCGCGACCAGAACGCCATCGAGCAGCCGTACGCGCACCCCGACCTCAAGATCCAGGTGTACGCCAAGCAGTGGGCCTGGGACTTCAACTACGTCACCGACAACGTGTACGACCCGGGAATCCAGGCGCAGCCGAGCGACACGAACGCCACGCCCGGCTCCGTCCAGGAGAGCCAGATCCCCACGCTGTACCTCCCGGAGAACAAGAAGATCACGGTCCAGCTCGACTCGCGCGACGTGATCCACTCCTTCTGGGTGCCGGCCTTCCTCTACAAGAAGGACGTCATCCCCGGCAAGACCAACTACATGTACTTCTCGACCACGGGCCGCACCGGCACGTTCGTCGGCAAGTGCGCGGAGTTGTGCGGCGAGTACCACTCGGCGATGCTCTTCAATGTGAAGATCGTGTCGCAGAGCGAGTACGACGCCCACATCCAGTCGCTCCGCGACAAGGGCTTCACGGGCCAGCTCGGGTCCCAGTACGACCGCAACAACAACCTGCCCGGCACGGGCGCCCCCACGGGCAACGAGTGATTCCGGCAACGAGTAGGACAGACGCATGACGACGACAGCACCGGCGCCCGGAGCGACCACCGCGCCCGCTCCGAAGCCCACCCTCCTCACCGCCAACGGTGTGGAGCGCAAGGGCAACATCCTCGTGAACTACATCACGTCGACGGACCACAAGACGATCGGGTACATGTACCTGATCTCGTCGTTCATCTACTTCCTCATCGGCGGCGTGATGGCCCTCATCATCCGCGCCCAGCTCTTCGAGCCGGGTCTCGCGGTGGTGCAGACCAAGGAGCAGTACAACCAGCTCTTCACGATGCACGGCACGATCATGCTGCTGATGTTCGCGACGCCGCTCTTCGCCGGCTTCGTGAACGTGCTGATGCCGCTCCAGATCGGCGCGCCCGACGTTGCCTTCCCGCGGCTGAACGCGCTGGCGTACTGGTTCTACTCGTTCGGCTCGCTGATCGCGGTCGCCGGCTTCCTGACCCCGCAGGGTGCGGCGTCGTTCGGCTGGTTCGCGTACGCGCCCCTGTCGAGCACGACCTTCTCGCCGGGCATCGGCGGCAACCTCTGGGTGCTCGGCCTCGGCCTCTCCGGCTTCGGCACCATCCTCGGCGCGGTCAACTTCATCACGACCATCATCACGATGCGCGCGCCGGGCATGACCATGTTCCGCATGCCGATCTTCACCTGGAACGCGATGGTCACCTCGATCCTCGTGCTCATGGCCTTCCCGGTGCTCGCCGCCGCGCTGTTCGCCCTCGCGGCCGACCGCGTGTTCGACGCCCACATCTACGACGCCGCAAACGGAGGGGCGCTGCTCTGGCAGCACCTGTTCTGGTTCTTCGGCCATCCCGAGGTGTACATCATCGCGCTGCCGTTCTTCGGCATCGTGTCCGAGATCTTCCCGGTGTTCAGCCGCAAGCCGATCTTCGGGTACAAGACCCTGATCTACGCAACGATCTCCATCGCGGCCCTGTCCGTCACCGTGTGGGCGCACCACATGTACGTGACCGGCTCGGTGCTGCTGCCCTGGTTCTCGCTGATGACGATGCTCATCGCGGTCCCGACCGGCGTGAAGATCTTCAACTGGATCGGCACGATGTGGCGCGGCTCGCTGACCTTCGAGTCCCCGATGCTGTGGTCGATCGGCTTCCTGATCACCTTCACCTTCGGTGGCCTCACCGGTGTCATCCTCGCGTCGCCGCCGCTCGACTTCCACGTCTCCGACACCTACTTCGTGGTGGCGCACTTCCACTACGTCGTGTTCGGCACCGTCGTGTTCGCCATGTTCGCCGGCTTCTACTTCTGGTGGCCGAAGTGGACCGGAAAGATGCTCAACGACCGTCTCGGCAAGTGGCACTTCTGGCTGCTGTTCATCGGCTTCCACACGACCTTCCTCATCCAGCACTGGCTGGGCGTCGTGGGCATGCCCCGCCGGTACGCGACCTACTCGCCCGCCGACGGCTTCACCTGGATGAACCAGGTCTCCTCGATCGGCGCCGGCATCCTGGCGGTCTCGATGATCCCGTTCTTCGTGAACGTCTACCTGACGGCGCGCAACGCCCCGAAGGTCACGGTCAACGACCCGTGGGGCTACGGCCGCTCGCTCGAGTGGGCGACCTCCTGCCCGCCGCCGCGGCACAACTTCACGTCGATCCCCCGCATCCGCTCCGAGTCGCCGGCGTTCGACCTCAACCACCCCGAGGCCGGCATCCCGATCGGCGTCGGCGGCGGCAAGGACGCCCCGGACGCCCCGGTGCTCGACCTCTCGAACAACAAGGTGAAGTGACCCATGAGAGCCAATTCCATCCTCTTCTGGATTCTGTCGGTCTTCTTCATCCTCTCGGCGATCGTCTACACGCTGTGGAGCCTGCTCGACCCGATGCACATGAAGGTCGAGTGGGTCGGCACCGTCGCGCTGACCCTGAGCGCCATCCTGGCCGCGTTCATCGCGTTCTATGTCGGCCGCTCGCACTCCGCCCAGGGCGGCGAGTTGCCGGAGGACCTCCTCGACGCGAACATCGACGACGGCGACCCCGAGCTCGGCCACTTCTCCCCGTGGAGCTGGTGGCCGGTGGCCCTCGCGACCGGCGCCGCGCTGGTCATGCTCGGCCTCGCGGTCGGCTTCTGGATCTGCTTCATCGGCGTGGCCTTCAGCGTCGTCTCCATCGTGGGCTGGGTCTACGAGTACTACCGCGGCTACTTCGCGCGCTGACCCGCACGCACCACACGAAGGCCGCCTCCCTCAGGGAGGCGGCCTTCGTCGTCCCCCCACCTACCTGACAGGACACGCCGCCCGGAGGGCGCAACAGGCGGCGTGTCCTGTCAGTTGGTTCGTCTAGGGGACGCAACACGCCGCATCGCGGCTGGCGCGGCGGCGTGTTGCGTCCCCTCGTTCGCGCGGCGGCCGACGTCGTGCCGCGATCTATCTGACAGAACACGCCGCCCGGAGGGCGCGTCGGGCGGCGTGTCCTGCCAGTTGGTTCGTCCAGGGGACGCAACGCGCCGCGTCGCGGCTGGCGCAGCGGCGTGTTGGGTCCCCGCGGTCGCGCGGCGGCGCGGGCTAGCGGGCGGTGAAGGTGAGGACGTCGACCGAGACGGTGGTCGCGTCGGTCGCGGCGGGAGCCGCCGCCGCGTGGCGGGCGGACGGCCCCATGCCGGCCAGGGCGGCCCGGAGGGCGTCGTCGACTGCTAGCTCGTACGACACCGGTTCGCGCGTCAGCGGGGCGTACAGCGGCTCTGCGGCCACGATGACGTCCTCCGCCTTGTCGGACGGGATGTCGAGCATGGTTCCTGCCGCCCGCAGCGACGTGAGGTGGTCGACGCGCGGCACGACGACCGCGAGCGTTCCGCCCGGCCGCAGGACGCGGTGGAACTCGGGGAGGTTGCGGGGCGCGAACACGTCCAGCACCACATCCGCGCTGTGCGTACGCACCGGGAGCGGCCGCCAGGTGTCGGCCACCAGGCCGTCGACGTCCGGCGACGAGCGCACGGCGCGGGCGACGGCCGCGGGGGAGAGGTCCATGGCCAGCCCGACCGCGCCGGGGGAGCCGACGAGCACCGCGCGCAGGTAGTAGCCGGTGCCGGCTCCCGCATCCAGGACACGCTCCGCCGGTGCGACGGCCGCCGCCAGCGCCCGGGCGATCGGCGCGTACGCTCCGCCCTCCAGCACCGTGTCCCGGGCGTCCAGCATCTCGGCCGTGTCGCCGACGAACTTGCTCCCGCCGCCGAGGAGGGACACGTACCCGCGCTTGTTGACGTCGTGCCGGTGTCCGGCGGCGCAGCCCAGCGTGAGGCGGTCGACCGGCTCGAGGTCCTGTCCGCAGACGGGGCAGCGCAGCCAGGACGCGAGCCGGGTCAGGTCGGGCACAGGGGCCTCCAGGAAGGTCGGGAGCGAGGGGACGCGGATACGCGAAAGCGCCGGTGCAGAAGCTGCACCGGCGCTCTCACATTGGATCAGTGGTGGCCGTGGCCCGACTCGAGCTCTGCGCGGGTCGGCGGGACCAGCCGGTCCTCGAAGAACCAGCGCGACAGGCTCGCCCGCATGCGCGTGCCTGCCGTGATCTTGCCGCGCTTGTTCGGGCGGATCATCAGCGGCTCGTACGCCTCAAAGCTGATGAGGCGCCAGCGCTCGTAGTCGCTGAGCTGCTCGTGCACCTCGATGAACTCGCCACCCGGCAGCTTCACGATGCGGCCGGTCTCGTAGCCGTGCAGGGCGATCGAGCGGTCCTTCTTCGCCAGCGCGATGCAGATGCGCTTGGTGAGGAAGTACGCCACGACCGGGCCGACGAAGAGCAGGGCCTGGAGGGTGTGGATGACGCCCTCCATCGTGAGCTTGAAGTGCGTCGCGATGATGTCCGAGGAGGCCGCAGCCCAGAACACCGCGTAGAAGGTCACGCCGGCGGCGCCGATGGCCGTGCGGGTGGCCGCGTTGCGCGGACGGTCCAGGATGTGGTGCTCGCGCTTGTCGCCGGTGACCCACGCCTCGATGAAGGGGTAGATCATCACGGTCACGATGAAGAGACCGAGGATGGCGACGGGGACGATGATGTTGAACGACCAGGTGCGGTTCAGCCAGACGAACTCCCAGCCCGGCGGGACCAGACGCAGCGCGCCGTCCGCGAAGCCGATGTACCAGTCGGGCTGGGTGCCGGCGGACACGGGGGACGGGTCGTACGGGCCGTAGTTCCAGATCGGGTTGATGGTGAAGAACGACGCCATGAGCGCGATGACACCGAACACGATGAAGAAGAAGCCGCCGGCCTTCGCCGCGTACACCGGCAGGACCGGGTAGCCGACGACGTTGCCCTGCGTGCGGCCGGGAGCGGCGTACTGCGTGTGCTTGTGGACGACCACGAACACGAGGTGCAGCGCGATGAACGCGACCACCAGAGCGGGCAGCAGCAGGATGTGCAGCGTGTACAGGCGTCCGACGATCGCGGTGCCGGGGAACTCGCCGCCGAAGAGCAGGAACGAGATCCAGGTGCCGACGACGGGGAGGCCCTTGACCAGGCCGTCGATGATCCGGAGGCCGTTGCCCGAGAGCAGGTCGTCCGGGAGCGAGTAGCCGGTGAAGCCCTCGGCCATCGCCAGGATGAACAGCGTGAAGCCGATCACCCAGTTCAGCTCGCGCGGCTTGCGGAACGCGCCCGTGAAGAAGATGCGGAGCATGTGCAGGCCGATCGCGGCCACGAACAGCAGCGCCGCCCAGTGGTGGATCTGGCGCACGAGCAGGCCGCCGCGCACCTCGAACGAGATGTTGAGGGTCGACTCCATCGCCGCGGACATATGGATGCCCTTGAGCGGCACGTAGGAGCCGTTGTAGACGACCTCCGCCATCGACGCCTGGAAGAAGAACGTCAGGAACGTTCCGGTCAGCAGGATGACGATGAAGCTGTAGAGGGCGACCTCACCGAGCAGGAAGGACCAGTGGTCCGGGAAGATCTTGCGCCCGAACTCCTTGACCGCGCCCGAGATGCTGGTGCGGTCCTCGATGTAGTTGGCGGCGGCAGCGGTGAAGCCGCCGCTCTTGGCCGTGGTGGGTGCCGCAGGGGCTGCGGCGGTCGAGGTGCTCAATGACGCTCCCAGAAACTCGGGCCGACGGGCTCGTGGAAGTCGCTGCGGGCGACCAGGTAACCGTCGGCGTCAACGGTGATCGGCAGCTGCGGCAGTGGCCGCTTCGCCGGTCCGAAGATGACCTGCGCTTCGTGCGTGATGTCGAACTGCGACTGGTGGCACGGGCACAGCAGGTGGTGGGTCTGCTGCTCGTAGAGCGCCACAGGGCACCCGACGTGCGTGCAGATCTTGGAGTAGGCGACGATGCCGTCGTAGTTCCAGTTCTCGCGGCCCTGCGAGACGTGCAGGTCCTCGGGCTTGAGGCGCATGAGCAGCACGGCCGCCTTGGCCTTCTGCTCCAGCATGTCCGGGGCGTCGTTGAGGCCCTCGGGGATGACGTGGAAGGCGCTGCCGAGCGTGACGTCGGAGGCCTTGATCGGGGTGCCGGACGGGTCGCGGGTGAGGCGGATGCCCTGGGCCCACATGGTCTGCGACAGCAGCTCGGCCGGGTCGACGCCCTGCGGCGCCAGGCCGCGGAAGAGGATGACGCCGGGCAGCGGGAACGCGATCAGCGCGCCGATGAGGCTGTTGCGGATCAGCACGCGGCGGTTGAAGCCGGACTCCTCGTCGGCCTGGCGGAAGATCTCCGCCGCACGCTCGGTGGTCTGCTCGGAGCCGCGCACCGGGTGACGGAGGTCGACGCCCTCCTTCTCGTGCATGAGGGCCTTGCCCCAGTGCACAGCGCCGATGCCGATCGCGAGGAGAGCGAGGGTGATGCCGATGCCGATGAACAGGTTGTTCAGGCGGACCGAGCCCGGGTCGCCGGCGTTGATCGGGAACGCCATGTAGGCGGCGACCGCCCAGACGGAGCCCGCGATCGACAGGTAGAACAGCGTGTAGACGGTGCGCTCGGCGCGCCGCTCCTTCGTGGGGTCGAGGTCGGTCACCCGCTGCCGGTGCGGCGGGAACCCGGGGTTCTCGACGGCATCGCGGATGACGATCGCGGTGCCGGGGTCGCCGGTCCGGTGCACGTCGACGGCCGACGAACTGGGCGTCAGCTCGTGACCGCCGTTCTCGTCCTGTGCCATTGTTCTCCTTCTTACGCTGTGCTGCTTCTACAAGTACGACAGAACGGTCAGTTGGACTTCGCCGTGATCCACACGGTCAGCGCCACGATGGCGCCCAGACCGAAGATCCAGAGGAAGAGTCCCTCGGCCACCGGGCCGAGCGAGCCGAGCTCGATGCCGCCCGGGGACGGGTTGTTCTGGATGTACTTGAGGTACGTGATGATGTCGGCCTTGCCCTGGGGCGAGATGTTCAGGTCGTTGAACACCGGCATGTTCTGCGGGCCGGTGATCATGGCCTCGTAGATGTGCTTGGCGCTCACACCGGTGAGCGGCGGGGCGTACTTGCCCTCGGTGAGGGCTCCACCGGCGCCGGCGACGTTGTGGCACATCGCGCAGTTGATCCGGAAGAGCTGGGCGCCGTTGGCGGCGTCGCCCTTGCCGTCGAGGAACGTCTGCTCGGGGATCGACGGCCCGGGAGCGAGGGAGGCGACGTAGTCGGCCAGGGCCGCGACCTCTTCGTTCGAGAACTGGACCGGCTTCTCCTGGGCCTGCGGGCCCTGCATCTGCATGGGCATGCGGCCGGTGCCGACCTGGAAGTCGACCGCGGCGGCGCCGACGCCGATGAGCGACGGCGCGTTGACGGTGCCCTGGGCGGACATGCCGTGGCAGGTGGCGCAGTTGGCCTGGAAGAGCTTTTCGCCCTGCGAGACCGACGACTTGCTCGCCGTCTGGACCTGCGGGGTGTCGGCGGAGGCCGTGGTGGTGGTGAACGCGGCGTAGGCTCCGCCGGTCAGGCCGAGGCCGATGGCGAGCAGGGCGACGGTGGCGAGCGGGTGGCGGCGACCGGTCTTGCGCGCGGCCTTCGCGTTACGCGATGGCGCTGCTGCGCGGGACTTCTGGGTGCCGGGGACGCGGGGACGCATGAGGTGAGGTCAGCTCCTGTTGATCTATCGGATGAGGTAGATGACCGCGAACAGTCCGATCCACACAACGTCGACGAAGTGCCAGTAGTACGACACGACGATGGCGCTCGTGGCCTCTTTGTGGCCGAAGGTCTTGACCGCGAACGCGCGGCCGATGACGAGCAGGAAGGCAATGAGGCCGCCGGTGACGTGGAGGGCGTGGAAGCCGGTCGTCAGATAGAAGGCGGAGCCGTAGGCGTTGGCGTCGAGCGAGATGCCCTCGGAGACGAGCGTGGCGTACTCGAGCACCTGGCCGGAGACGAAGATGGCGCCCATGACGTAGGAGAGGGCGAACCACTCGACGAGGCCCCACTTCCAGAACTGCAGCACACCGCCCGTGCGCCGCGGCTGGAGGCGCTCGGCGGCGAACACACCCATCTGGCAGGTCACGGAGCTCAGCACGAGGATCGTGGTGTTCACGGCCGCGTACGGGATGTTCAAGTGCTGCGTCTCGGCGGCCCACAGATCGGGCGACGTCGACTTGAGCGTGAAGTAGATCGCGAACAGACCCGCGAAGAACATCACCTCGGAGCCGAGCCAGACGATCGTGCCGACGGCCACGACATTGGGCCGGTTGATCGCCGGCGCACTCGTTGCAGGGGAAATGGAGGTGCTCGTCACAAAACCCATTATGGCTGAAAAGAAGCCGTGGTTTTCTCACCTGAAAGGCACGAATATGCCTCGATTCAGGAAAGTGCCGCCGTGAACCTGGTACAAACGGGCGGCTCCCCGTGGCGTGTCGCCTCCCCATAGGATCGCTGTATGACGGAAAAGCAGTCCTGGTCGTCCGTGCTCACCTCCCTTCTGGCCCGCGAGGACCTGAGTGTGGCGGACGCGGCGTGGGCGATGGACCAGGTCATGTCGGGCGAGGCCACGGAGGCCCAGCTCGCCGCTTTCCTCATCGCTCTGCGGGCCAAGGGCGAGACCGTGGACGAGATCGTCGGCTTCCGCGACGCCATCCTCGACCACGCGGTCCCGCTGCCCGTCGACCCGATGGCGCTCGACATCGTCGGGACGGGGGGCGACCGGTTCGGCACCGTGAACGTCTCGACCACGGCCTCCATCGTCGCCGCGGCGGCCGGAGTGCCGGTCATCAAGCACGGCAACCGGGCGGCCAGCTCGTCGTCCGGGTCGTCGGACGTGCTGGCCGCGCTCGGCATCGACCTGACACTTCCGCCGGAGCGGGTGGCCGAGGTGCTGAAGAGCACCGGGATCACGTTCGCGTTCGCCAGCGCGTTCCACCCGGGCTTCGCCAACGCGGGGCCTGTGCGCTCGCAGCTCGGCGTGCCGACCGTGTTCAACTTCCTCGGGCCGCTGTGCAACCCGGCGCGTCCCGAGGCGTCGGCGGTCGGCGTTGCGACGCTCGACCGCATCCCGCTGATCGTCGGCGTGTTCCAGACCCGCGGCGCGACCGCGCTGGTCTTCCGCGGCGACGACGGCCTCGACGAGCTGTCGACCACCGGTCACAGCCACGTCTGGGAGGTCTCCAGGGGCCTCGTCACCGAGCACGACATCGATCCGCGCGATCTGGGCATCCCGCGCGCCAGGATCGAGGACCTGCTCGGGAAGGACGCCGCGTACAACGCGGCTGTCGTGCGTGCCGTGCTCGCGGGCCAGGAGGGCCCCGTGCGCGATATCGTGCTGCTCAACGCGGCGGCCGGGCTCGTGTCATTCGAGCTCGCGTCCGACCCGTCGAGGGTCCAGGTGTCCATCCTGGATCGGTTCCGTTCGCACATGGCGGTCGCCGCCCAGGCGATCGACTCCGGGGCTGCGGCCGCGAAGCTCGAGGAATGGGTCGAGGCGACGCACTGACAGCAAGTGGAAGGAAGGGTTTTCGATGAAGAAGCTCATCAACGACGTACCCGACGTCGTGACCGAGTCCCTCGCGGGGTTCGGACGGGCTCACGCGGACATCGTGACGGTGTCGCAGGACCCCCGCTTCGTCTCCCGGGCCGACGGCCCGGTGCGCGGCAAGGTCGGCCTGGTCAGCGGTGGAGGCAGCGGCCACGAGCCGCTGCACGCCGGTTTCGTGGGGAAGGGCATGCTGGACGCCGCCGTTCCCGGTGAGGTCTTCACCTCGCCGACGCCGATGCCGATCGTGGAGGCCACCAAGGCCGCGGACGGTGGCGCCGGGGTGCTCCACATCGTCAAGAACTACACGGGCGACGTGCTGAACTTCGAGACGGCCGCCGACCTGGTGGGTGCGGAGGGCATCACGGTGCGCGCCGTCGTCACCAACGACGACGTCGCGGTCCAGGACTCCCTCTACACCGCGGGTCGCCGCGGCGTCGCCGGCACCGTGCTGGTGGAGAAGATCGCCGGAGCGGCGGCCGACCGTGGGGACGACCTCGACGCCGTCACCGCGGTGGCCGAGAAGGTCAACGCCAACGTGCGCTCGATCGGCCTCGCCCTCACCGACGGCACCGTCCCGCACGCGGGCGAGCCCGGCTTCGTGCTCCCGGAGGACGAGATCGAGTTCGGCGTCGGCATCCACGGTGAGCCGGGCCGCGAGCGGATCAAGCTCGAGCCGGCCGACCGCCTGGTGGACCGGATGATGGACGCCATCCTCACCGACCTGCCGTTCTCGTCCGGCGACACCGTGCTGCTGTTCGTCAACGGCATGGGCGGCACGCCGCTCTCGGAGCTCTACATCCTGTTCCGGCGTGCGGCGGAGATCCTCGACGAGAAGGGGATCGTCCTTGGCCGGTCGCTGGTCGGGAACTACGTCACCTCGCTGGAGATGCAGGGCGCCTCGATCACGGTGCTGAAGCTGGACGACGAGCTGACCGCCCTGTGGGACGCGCCGGTGCACACGGCCGCGCTCCGCTGGGGCGTTTGAGACGGCGTACGCTCCACTACCGGATACGACACGAGGAAGGATGCGCTGATGGCGCTGGACACGAACTGGGTCACCTCCTGGGTCTCGGCTGCGGCGACGGCCGTGGGCGAGCACAAGGGTGAGCTGAACACGCTCGACCGGGAGATCGGCGACGGCGACCACGGCGAGAACATGGACCGCGGCTTCCGCGCGTCCGTGGACGCGCTCGCGAAGCTGCCCGCCGACGCGACGCCGTCCGCGGCGCTGCGCTCGGTGGCGATGACCCTGATCTCCACGGTCGGCGGCGCCTCCGGCCCGCTGTACGGCACGGCCTTCCTCAAGGCGGCCGAGCCGGTCGGCGACGCGGACCCGATCGACGGGGAGACCCTGGTCGCGCTGCTGACGGCAGCGCGCGACGGCATCGTGTCCCGGGGCAAGGCGCAGTCCGGCGACAAGACGATGATCGACGCCTGGACCCCCGCGGTGGACGCGGCCTCGGCCGCGCTCGCCGCGGGGTCCGACCCCGTCGCGATCCTCGACGCGGCGGCCACGGCGGCCGAGCAGGGCTCCGACGCCACGATCCCGCTGGTCGCCCGCAAAGGCCGCGCCAGCTATCTGGGCGAGCGCTCGGCCGGCCACCGCGACCCGGGCGCGCAGTCGACCGCGCTCATCCTGCGGGCCGCCGCAGAGGCGGCCGGATGACCGCGGATCCGGATGGGCGCGTCGGGCTCGTCTTCGTTTCGCACAGCTCGCAGCTCGCCGCCGGCGCCGTCGCCCTCGCAAGGCAGATGGCGCCGTCGGTGACGCTGCTGGCGGCGGGCGGCACGGACGACGACGGGATCGGCACCAGCTTCGGCAAGGTGATGACCGCGGTGGGGGAGGCCGACCAGGGCTCCGGCGTCGTGGTCGTCAGCGATCTGGGCTCGGCGCTGCTGACCGCGGAGACCGTCTTCGACATGCTGCCGGAGGACGAGCGCGCGCGCGTGCGCGTCGTCGACGGACCCTTCGTGGAGGGCGGCGTCGCCGCGGCCGTGGCCGCGGAGACCGGAGCCGACCTCGCGGGGGTCGCGGCCGCCGTGGAGGGCGCGCGCTCGGCGTGGGCCGACGCGGAGCCGGCGCCGGTCGCCGAGGCCTCCACGCCCCAGGCGTCTGCCGCCGTGCGCGGCGCGGACGGCTACACGCGCGAGGTGCTCGTGCGCAACCCGCAGGGCCTGCACGCCCGGCCGGCCGCCGAGTTCGTCAAGCTCGCCAACACCTTCCCGGTGAAGGTGACCGTGAACGGCAAGGACGCCAAGAGCCTGCTCGGCGTGATGTCGCTCGGGCTGACCGCGGGCGCGACGGCCTCCATCGCGTCGCCGGACAGCGAGGGGGAGGCCGCGGTCGACGCCCTGGTCGACCTGGTCGAGAGCGGATTCGGGGAGGTCTGAGATGACATCGGCGGTGCGCAGGCTCATCCCCGCGTCCTTCACACCTGTTCCGTCGTACCGGCCGGAGCACGTCGTCGGCTTCGAGGCGGTGACCTCGTTCGCGCCCGGGCTCGATGCCATCGGGATCGCCGTGGGCACGGACGGTCCGGTCGACGCCGACCTCGGCCTCGACCGGGACGCGCTCACGCGCGCCGGGTTCGAGGGCAAGGCCGGCCAGACCCTCCTGATCCCGACCGAGGCCGCTCCGCTGCTCTACGCGGTCGGCGCGGGCGACCCGGAGGACCTGACGGCGGACGCCGTCCGCGACCTCGCCGCCACCTTCGCCCGCGCGGCGTCGTCGTCGGCCGCGCTCGGCCTGCGCCTGCCGGTGACGGGGGCCGTCCCTCCCGAGCGCGTCGGCCAGGTGGTGGCGGAGGGCGCGCTGCTCGGCCGCTACCGGTACTCCGAGCTGAAGTCGGCGCCGACGGTGACCGAGCTCACCCGGCTCGAACTGCTCGTGGACGAGGAGCCGTCCTCGGCCGTGGCCGACGGCCTCCCCGCCGGTGCGGTCACCGCCCGCGGCGCCGCGATCGCCCGCGACCTCGCCAACACGCCGCCCGGCCATCTGACCGCCACCGACTTCGGCGAGCTCGCCCTGGAGCTGGCAGGCGACTTCGGCCTGGAGGTCGAGGTCTTCGACCGGCAGCAGCTCGTCGACTTGGGCTGCGGCGGGCTGCTCGGCGTCAACGCCGGGAGCGCGGAGGAGCCGCGGATGATCCGCCTCCGCTATGTCCCGGACGAGCCGACCGGGCACCTGGCGTTCGTCGGCAAGGGCATCATGTACGACTCCGGCGGCATCAGCCTCAAGCCGTCCGACCCGATGCACCTGCTGATGAAGATGGACATGGGCGGCGCCGCCGCGATCTTCGGCGCGCTGTCCAGTCTCCGGGATCTGGGCTGCACGACGATGGTCACCGCGTTCCTGATGTGCACCGACAACATGCCGTCCGGTTCCGCGTACAAGCTGGGCGACGTGCTCACGGCGCGCGGCGGCACGACCGTGGAGGTCAAGAACACCGACGCCGAGGGGCGCCTGGTGCTGATGGACGGGCTCGTCCTCGCCACGGAGGAGGAGCCCGACGCCGTCGTGGACATCGCGACCCTCACCGGCGGTGCGTTGCTGGCGCTGGGGCCGGCCAGGGCGGCGCTGTTCGCGTCCGACCAGGGGCTGGCCGACGCGATCGTGGCGGCCTCCCGCAGCACCGACGAGAAGGTCTGGCAGCTGCCGCTGGAGGCCGCCTATCGCAAGCTGCTGGACTCCGACATCGCCGACCTCGCCAACGTCGGCGGCCCGTATGCGGGCGCGACGACGGCCGCGCTGTTCCTGCGCGAGTTCGTCGGCGAGACGCCGTGGGCGCACCTCGACATCGCGGGCACGATGCACGCCGACGCCGACGACGCCTGGCGCTCCAAGGGCGCCACCGGCTACGGCGCCCGCCTGCTCGCCGAGCTGGCCCTCCGCTTCCGCCGCTAACGGACATCCACCTCCCGGCCCCGCCCAAACGCAGCCACCGGAGGACATCCGGCCCTCCCCACCCCCAAACTCCTCCGCTACCCCCGCCTCCGGCCGGCGGCAACGGAGGACATCCCACCCACACGACCCCGGATGTCCTCCGTTGACTGCCGACACGCTGGCGGCGTGGGCCGATCTCCTCCGCTGGCGACACTGGCGCTAGGCCCCCGGTTACTGCGCCTGCTCGCAGAGCTCGCCGCCGCTAACGGAGGACATTCGGCTCGCCGCTCCCTCCAAACGCAGCTCGCGGAGGACATCCGGGCCTCCGTGGGCCCGAACTCCTCCGTTGGCAGCAGCACTCGGGTAGCCCCCGGTTCCCCGGTCCCTCCGGTGCCGCCGCTAACGGAGGAGTTCCCGGCCAACCGAGCCCGGATGTCCTCCGTTACCCGTCGGCACGCCGTTGCGGGAGCCGGATGTCCTCCGGCTACGTCAGAGGTCGGGACATTTCGAGTTCGAGGGCCGTGCGGTCGAGCGGGTACGGCTGCGTGCGGCCGGTGAAGGCGAAGCCGCGGCGCTCGTAGTAGCGGATGGCGGCGGCGTTGTGTTCGTGGACCTCGAGCAGCAGCCGGCCGGAGCGCAGGCGTGCCCAGTCGATCACCGCGTCGAGGAGTGCGTCGGTGACGCCCTGCTCGCGACCGCGCTGGGCGGGCGTCACGTAGACGCCGACCAGGTGTGGGTGGGGGGACCCGGTCGCGTGGAAGCCGCCCATCGTCCCCAGCCAGCGCCCGTCGGGCGCGACGGCGGCGAACAGCCGGCTGCTCGGCGACGTGTTCGCCGCGCGCCGCCGCCAGTGCTCGTCGGGGTGCAGCCGGGCCGCGGCCAGCGTCTCCAGGAACGCGATGGGCGTGTCCTCGAGCATCTCCAGGCGGATCGCGCGGTACGCGGTCCAGTCGGCCTCCACGCTCGGGCGGACGACCCAGGACGTCACGTCAGTTCCGCTCGGCCAGCAGCGCCTCGGTCTCGGCGAGCAGGATGGCCGTGCACAACCCGTCGAGGGCGGCGCGCAGCTCGGCCAGCGGCGGGAACGTCGGCGCAATGCGGATGTTCGCGTCGCGCGGGTCCTCGCCGTACGGATACGTCGCCCCGGCGGGCGTCACCGCGATGCCGGCCTCCTTGGCGAGCTGGACGGCGCGCTTGGCGCAGCCGTCGAGTACGTCCAGGCTGACGAAGTAGCCGCCGTGCGGCGCGTTCCACGAGCCGGCGCCCCACGGCTCCAGCCGCGCCCGGAACGCCTCGTCCACCGCGGCGAACTTGGGCTCCAGGATGGCGCGGTGCTTCTCCATGTGCGCTGCCAGGCCCTCGGCATCCCGCAGGAACTGGACGTGGCGGAGCTGGTTGAGCTTGTCCGGGCCGATGCTCTGCGCGGCCGAGTTGCGCTGGAACCAGGCGATGTTGGCCTCCGACGCGCCGATGAAGGCGACGCCTGCTCCCGGGTATGTGACTTTGGAGGTGGAGGCGAAGATCAGCGGGCGGTCCGGGTTGCCGGCCTCGGCGGCCAGCGCCAGGATGTCGATCGGCTCCGGCCGCTCGTCGCTCAGGTGGTGGACGACGTAGGCGTTGTCCCAGAACAGCCGGAAGTCCGGGGCCGCGTCCAGCGACACCAGAGCGCGCGCGACCTCCTCGCTGTAGACCGCGCCGGAGGGGTTGGAGTACACCGGCACGCACCACATGCCCTTGATGCTGTCGTCGGTCGCCAGCAGCGTCTCGATGGTCGCGATGTCGGGGCCGTCGTCGTTCATCGGCACGGCGATCATCCGGATGCCGAAGCGCTCGCAGATCGTGAAGTGCCGGTCGTAGCCGGGCACCGGGGCGAGGAAGCTGATCGGCTGGTGGCTCCACGGCAGGTCCCCGCCCGGCACGCCGTGCAGCAGCGCCTGCGCGACCGTGTCGTGCATGACCGTGAGGCTGGAGTTGCCGAGCGCGAGGAGCTGGGCGACCGGCACCCGCAGCGCGTCGGCGAAGATCGCGCGCAGCTCGGGGAGGCCGTTCGGGCCGCCGTAGTTGCGCAGGTCCGTTCCCGCCGCGTCCCGGTAGACGCCGTCCGGGAGGCGCAGGAGGTCGTTCGAGAGGTCCAGCTGCTCGGCCGAGGGCTTGCCGCGCGTGATGTCGAGCGCGAGGCCGGCGGCCTTCAGCTCGTCGTAGGCGCGCGCGAAGTCGGCGTGCGCGGCGCGGAGCGCTTCGGTGTCGAGGTCGGCGAGAGGTGCGGGAGCGGTGGTCACAATCCGATCGTAGCGGCGCGCTGGCCTCGGCGCCCTGGCGGGACGTGCGAACATCCGTTGTGTGACGGACGAACTGAAGCGCGGACGCGGGCACACCCGGATGAAGCTGTACATCGCCCTGGCGGTGGGCGTCGTCGTGGCGGTCGTCCTCTCCTTCTTCGAGGTGGTGCACCACGCGATCCTCACCGGCTGGGCGGCGGCCTGCCTGGTGTACGTCGTGTGGATCTGGACGACGGTCTGGCGCATGGACGCGTACGACACGCGCAGCCACGCGACCCTGGAGGACCCGGGGCGCCGGACGGTGGACCTGATCCTGACCCTCACTGCACTGGCCAGCCTGTTCGCGGTCGTCTGGGTCCTGGTCGAGGCGCGCAGCCTCAAGGGCGGCGCGCAGCTCGCCATCGCGCTGCTCGCCATCGTGAGCGTCGCGCTGTCCTGGCTGCTCGTCCACACCCTCTACACGCTGCGGTACGCGCGGATCTACTACCGCAAGAACGGCGGCGTCGACTTCAACCAGGACGAGCCGCCGCAGTACAGCGACTTCGCGTACCTCTCGTTCACGCTCGGGATGACGTTCCAGGTCTCCGACACGGACATCACCAGCTCGTACATCCGCCGGACCATCCTCCGGCACACACTGCTGTCGTACGTGTTCGGCACCGTCATCGTCGCGGCGACCGTGAACCTGGTGGCGGGGCTGACCTAGCGCTCGTAGCGGACGAAGCGGTAGCGCGTCCCGTTCGCGGAATCGAGCCACGGGCCGGGGTCGCCGCGCCATTCGGGGCCGAGGGCGGGCGCGAACGTGTCGCCCGCGACGGTGAGGTCGATCTCGGTCACCTCGACGCGGTCTGCGATCGGGAGGGTCTGCGTGTAGAGCTGGGCGCCGCCCATGATCCACACGGTGCCGGCGTCGGCGGTGCTCAGCGCGTCGTCGAGGGAGTGGACGACCGTCGCGCCCGTCGCCGCATAGTCCGCATCGCGCGTCACGACGATGTTCACCCGGCCGGGGAGGGGCCGGAACCGCTCGGGCAGGGACTCCCACGTCCGGCGGCCCATCACGACGGGGTCGCCGTCCGTCAGCTCGCGGAAGTGCTTCAGGTCTTCTGGAAGATGCCAGGGCATGACCCCGCCGGCGCCGATCACGCGGTCGTGGGCCTGCGCCCAGATCAGCGCGACGGAACGGCTGAGCGCGAGCGTCATACGGCCACGGCCGCGCGGATCGCGGGGTGGTGCTGGTAGTCCTCCACCACGAAGTCCTCGTACCGGTAGTCGAAGACGCTCTCCGGCTTCCGTGCGAACCGCAGCGTCGGCGCAGGATACGGGTCGCGGGTGAGCTGCTCGGTCACCTGCTCGACGTGGTTGTCGTAGATGTGGCAGTCGCCCCCGGTCCAGACGAAGTCGCCGGGCTCCAGGCCGACCTGCTGGGCGACCATCATCGTGAGGAGGGCGTAGCTGGCGATGTTGAAGGGGACGCCGAGGAACATGTCCGCGCTGCGCTGGTAGAGCTGGCAGGAGAGCCGGCCGTCGGCGACATAGAACTGGAAGAACGCGTGGCACGGCGCGAGGGCCATGTCCGGGATGTCGGCGACGTTCCAGGCCGAGACGATGATCCGGCGGGAGTCCGGGTTGCTGCGCAGCGTGTCGATCACCTGCTGGATCTGGTCGATGTGGGTTCCGTCGGGCGCCGGCCACGACCTCCACTGCACGCCGTAGACCGGGCCGAGCTCGCCGCGCTCGTCGGCCCACTCGTCCCAGATGGTGACGCCGTTGTCGCGCAGCCAGCCGACGTTGCTCTCGCCGCGCAGGAACCACAGCAGCTCGTAGGCGATCGACTTGAAGTGCACCCGCTTGGTCGTGATCAGCGGGAAGCCCTCGGCGAGGTCGAACCGGAGCTGGCGGCCGAACACGCTGCGCGTCCCGGTGCCGGTGCGGTCGGACTTGTGGCTGCCGTTCGCGAGGACGTCGCGCAGCAGGTCTTCGTACGGAGTCGGGATCGGCGTGCTCATCGAGACGATGGTACTTCTCCCGCGCCGGGGATGCCCCCTGACCCGCTGACCGTTACGGTCGTAGGCTCGGAACATGGAGCGGGCCGATGACGTGAAGGGGAATGGCGTCGCGGAGCCGGGCGGAGCACGCCACAGCGACGACGAGCTCGCCGACGCCCTCCAAGTCGAGGTCGACCGGGCGACCGCGGCCATCCCCATCATCGCGGGGCCGCTGCCTGCCGCGGACGGTGTTGCGGGCGCGGACGGCGCCGACGGCGCGGCGGCACTCAGCGACGCGGAGGTCACGGCGATCGTGGACGCGGACCTGCGCATCCACGACACGTTCGGGGCGATCCAGCATCTGCAGAACGTGCTGCAGGCGCGGGCGACGGCGGCGATCCCGCTGGTGGGGGAGCCGGCGGATGACGCCGAGGAGCAGGAGGAGCAGGAGGACGAGGAGGACGGCTGGGTCGGGCCGCCGACGCAGCTGATCAGCTTCGACGACCTCCCGTCGCGACGCCGGGACGACGGGCCGCAGCCGACGTACAGCGCGTGGGTGGGGGCGGCGGTGCCGCAGCCGCCGGTGCCCGAGCCTCCTGCGCCGCCTGCGGTGCTGCCGCCGGTTCAGCAGCGGCCGGAGGTGTCGCCGCCCAAGTTCCCGACGATCGCGCTCGACACCTCGACCGCCGCACCGCAGGAGACGCCTGCTCCCGAGACTTCCGCGCCGCGCGTCGAACCGCTCGGCCTCGTGCCGGCGGAGTACGCGCCGAGCGATTCGCAGCCGGTGCCGCTGCTCCCGGCCGACATCCACGCGGCTCTCCCCGTCGCGCTCGAGGCGCCGCTGGTCGGAGCCAAGCCTGCGCCGGTGGCCGGCAACGACCTCGGCCCGGCAACGGCCCCCGACCACATCGACGGCGACGACGCGCACAGCGCCCCGACTCCCGTCGCCTCGCCCCGGCCGCCCGAGGACTCCGCGGCGCCACACACCGCCCCGGTCGCACCTCCCGCGTTCGTACCGGAGACCGTGGACCTGGAGCCCACGCCCTTCGACCGGCGGGCGGGGCGCGCGTCCCGGCTGTTCTGGCTCTGGTTCGCCGGCACCTCCTCGCTGATCAGCGTCGGCGTGGGCGCGACCCTGTTCCTGCTCGGGCTGAGCCTGCGCCAGCTCCTGGTCGCGACGCTGTTCGGTGTCGCGCTGTCGTTCCTCCCGCTCGGGCTCGGGACGCTCGCGGGCAAGTGGAGTGGGCAGCCGACGATGGTGGTGTCGCGTGCCATCTTCGGCCTGCGCGGCAACGCCCTCCCGACCGCGCTGGCGCTGGTCACCAAGCTGTTCTGGGGCGCCGTGCTGCTCTGGCTTGCCGGGTCGGCCGCGGGATCACTCGCCGTCTCGGAGGGCTGGTCGCACAGTGCGGCGATCCCGACCGCGATCGCGCTGGTCGTGACGATCGCCGCCGCGGGCGTCGTGGCCTTCTTCGGCTATGGGCTCGTCTCCCGGGTGCAGCTGGTGCTCACGATCGCCTCGGCGGTGCTGATCGGCGTGACGGTCGCGGCGACCTGGCGGCACGTCGACCTCTCGCGCGCGCTCGCCATCCCCGACGCGCTCTGGACGCATGTCGTGACCGGCGCGGTGCTCGTGTTCAGCTACGTCGGGCTGGCCTGGGCGATGAGCAGCGCGGAGGTCGCCCGGTACCAGCGGCGGCGCTCCTCCGGCGCAGCGGGGATGCTGTGGGCGACGTTCGGGGCCGGGGTGCCGCCGTTCGTGCTCGTCTCCTATGGCGGCCTGCTCGCGGCCTCCGACCCGCGCATGGCCGCCGAGCTGGCCAGCGACCCGGTGGGAGGGTTCGTGCGGCTCGGCCTGCCAGCCTGGTACCCGGTCCCGTTGCTGCTGGCGGTGGGGCTCAGCCTGATCTCCGCGCTCGTGCTCACGATCTACTCGGGCGGCTTCACCCTCGACGCGCTCGGGGTGCGGCTCGGCCGGCGCTGGAGCACGGTGGTGATCGGCGCCGTGATCGCGGTTGCGGGCGTCGTGCTCGCGTTCACGGTGAGCGATCTGGATGTGGTGATCCGCGGCATCCCGACCGCGCTGTCGGTGCCGGTCGCGGCGTGGGCAGGGCTGTTCGCCGGTGAGATGATGCTGCGCACGCGCCGCTTCCACCACGGCTCGCTGCTGAACCGCGGCGGCGTCTACCCGGACTGGCGCTGGGCCAACCTCACGATGCTCGTGGTCGCCAGCGCGATCGGGCTCGGCTTCGTCAGCTCGCCGCTGCCGTGGCTGGCCTGGGAGGGCTACCTGGTCCGGCTGCTCGGCGCCGACCCCGGGATCGGCGCGAGCAACGTCGGCGTGCTGCTCGCGCTCGGCATCGGTTTGGTGACGCCGATGGTGTCGGGTGTGCGCGAGGTGCGGCGGCAGGAAGCGGTGGTGGTGGCGTAGCCAACGGAGGACATCCCCGCCGGCCACCCACCCTCCGGCAGCCAACGGAGGACATCCGCCCCCACCTCCGCCACATCTCCTCCGTTACCGCGTCGCCGCGCGGCCGCGGCCCGCTGGCAGCGGAGGACATCCCACCCCGAAACCGGCCGATCTCCTCCGTTGGCTGCCGACGGCGGGCATGGCACCCCGGAACTCCTCCGGTGGCGACAGGGCTAGGCTCTACTGCGTGCCGCACACTCTCCGTTCCGTCTGCGAGGTCGTCGAATCGCTCTGGCCGGTCGCCGGCGCGGAGGGCTGGGACGCGCCGGGGCTCGTGTCGGGCGACCCGGCCGCGAGCGTGGAGCGCATCCTCCTCTCGGTGGACGCCGTGGCCGCGACCGTCGAGGAGGCCGTCGAGGTCGACGCCGACCTCCTGATCGCCCATCACCCGCTGTTGCTGCGCGGCGTGACCTCCGTCGCCGAGGACCGCTACAAGGGCGCTTTGCTGGCCACCCTGATCCGCAACGACTGCGCCTTGATCGCAGCGCACACCAACGCCGACGTGGTCGCCGACGGCACGAGCGCCGTCCTGGCCGCCGCCCTCGGCCTCCGCGACACCACGCCGATCGCGCCCGCGCCCGACGGCGTCACCGGCATCGGCCGGGTCGGCACGCTGGCCGAGCCGACGACGCTCGGCACGCTCGCCCGCGCGCTCGCCGACCTCCTGCCGCCGACCGCCGGGGGAGTCCGCGCGGCCGGCGACTACCACCAGCCCGTCTCCCGCGTCGCGGTGTGCGGCGGTGCGGGCGACTCGTTGCTGGCCAGCGACGCCGTGCGCGGTGCCGACGTCTACATCACCGCCGACCTCCGCCACCACCCGGCGTCGGAGGCGCGCGAGCAGGCCGTCCTCGGCGGCGGACCCGCCCTCCTCGACGTCTCGCACTGGGCGAGCGAATGGCTGTGGCTCGACACAGCCGCCGAGAGCCTCCGCCGCGCGCTGCCCGGCGTGGAGGTCGTCGTCAGCGAGCTGCGCACCGACCCTTGGGATTTCGCGATCCTGCAATGATCCGCCAGACAGAACCAGCAGAGAGCAGAGCATGAAAGCCAGCCCCTCCGACCAGAACGAGCTCCTCCGGCTGCAGGCCGCCGACACCCGGCTCAGCCAGCTCGACCACACCATCCGCAACCTCCCGCAGGCCGCGCAGCTCGCCGCCCTGCAGCCCGAGCTCGACGCCTTGCGCGCCAAGTGGATCGCCGCGACCGGCGAGGTGGAGGACGCCCGCACCGAGTTGAAGCGCGTCGAGTCCGACGTCGAGGTCGTGGAAGCGCGCAAGCGCAGGGACAGCGACCGGCTGCAGCACACGTCCTCGGTGAAGGACGTCCAGGCGCTGGAGGCCGAGCTCGCGTCGCTCGCCAAGCGCCAGGGCGACCTGGAGGAGATCGAGCTGACGGTCATGGAGCGCCTGGAGGGGCTGGAGGCCAGCCTGTCCGGCATCGACGCCGAGCGCGAGGGGCTGGAGGGCAAGGCGCAGGAGCTGGAGGCGGCCCGCGACGGCGAGGCCGGCACTGTCGGCGCCCAGCGCGACGCCCTCGCCCGCGACCGCGCCACGATCGCCGGTGCGCTCCCCGCCGATCTGGTCGCCCTCTACGAGCGGCAGCGCTCGCGGTACGGCGTCGGTGCCGCGCTGCTGCTGCGCGGGGTGTCGATGGGCTCGAACGTGAAGCTCACGGAGTCCGACCTCGCCGACATCCGCCGCGCGGCGGACGACGACGTGGTGCTCTGCCCGGACAGCGGCGCGATCCTCATCCGCAACGAGGAGTCGGGGCTCTAGCGCGTGCGCTAGTCCCTCGGTGAGCCGGCCCCGGGCGTGGGCCAAGGCGAGAGGTGCGCTAGTCTTGGCCCCGGAATGGGTCGGCCAGACGGTCGCGTCGGTCCGCGCGAGCGGGCCGCCGAGGAACGTCCGGGCTCCGCAGAGCAGGGTGGTGGGTAACGCCCACCCGGGGTAACCCGCGAGAAAGTGCAACAGAGAGCAGACCGCCTCGCACGCGAGTGCGCGGTAAGGGTGAAACGGTGGTGTAAGAGACCACCAGCGGCCGGGGTGACCCGGCCGGCTGGGTAAACCTCGCCCGGAGCAAGGTCAGACAGGGGACCATGAGGCTGCTCGCCTCGTCCCCGGGTAGACCGCTAGAGGGCGGCGGCAACGTCGTCCCGAGAGAGATGGCCGTCCACGACAGAACCCGGCGTATCGGCCGACCCGTTCCCTTCGAGCCCCCGTCGAGGGGCACGTAAACGCCCCTAAAACGCGGTTTTAGGGGCGTTTGCGTGCCCCTCGAGGTCAGTCGGGGTCGGGGGTGAAGCGGTAGCCCATGCCGGCCTCGGTGAGGAGGTAGCGCGGGCTGGACGGGACGGGCTCCAGTTTCTTGCGGAGCTGGGCCAGGTACAGCCGCAGGTAGCCGGTGTCGTTCGTGTACTGCGGACCCCAGACCTGCGTGAGCAGCGCCTGCCGCGTGACCAGCCGGCGCGGATTGCGCACCAGCACCTCCAGGATCGCCCACTCGGTCGGCGTCAGCCGTACCGGCGACTCCCCGTCGGCCGTGCGCTTGAGCACCTGGTGGGCCGCGAGGTCGACGGTGATGTCCCCGAACCGCACCGCCGGCTCGTCGGCCGGCCCGGACTGGCGCCGCGTCAGCGCCCGGATGCGCGCGAGCAGCTCGTCCGCCGCGAACGGCTTGGTCACGTAGTCGTCGGCGCCAGCGTCGAGCGCGTCCACCTTGTCGGCCGAGCCGGTGCGGCCGGAGACCACCAGGATCGGGACGGTCGACCAGCCGCGCAGCCCCTCGATCACCTCGATGCCGTTCAGCTCGGGCATCCCGAGGTCGAGCATGACCAGCTCGGGATGGTGCTCGACCGCCTGCGTCAGGGCCTCCGCGCCGGTGCGGGCGGTGAGCACCTCGTAGCCGTGCGCGGTGAGGAGGATGCGGAGGGCGCGCAGGATCTGCTGGTCGTCGTCGGCGATCAGGATCCTCATGGCGTCTCCTCCGTGCTCGTGGTGGCGGGCTTGGTCGCGGCCGGCAGCGACACCACCATCGTGAGCCCGCCCCCCGGGGTGTCCTCGGCCTCCAGAGTGCCGCCCATCCCCTCGGCGAACCCCTTGGAGAGCGCGAGGCCGAGCCCGATCCCGGTGTCGTTGTCCGTGTCACCCAGTCGCTGGAACGGCAGGAAGACGGCCTCGCGGCGCTCGCCGGGGATGCCGGGCCCGTGGTCGACGACGCGCAGCTGCACCGTCCCGCCGAACTCGCTGGCGCCGATGACGGGCGGCCGGCCGTCCGGCGAGAACCGCAGGGCATTGCCGAGCAGGTTCACGAGCACGCGTTGCAGCAGCACGGCGTCGGCGAGGACCGGAGGCACGGACTCCGCCAGGTCCAGCTCCACCTGCGCCGGTCCCAGCCCCAGCTCTTCGAGCGCGGCCGGGATGACGTCCTCCAGCTCGGTCGGCGCGAGCGAGACCCCGAGCACGCCGGCCTGCACGCGGCTGACGTCGAGGAGGTTGGTGACCAGCGTGGCGAGGCCGTCCAGGCTGTCCTCCGCGGTCTCCAGCAGCGCCTCGCGGTCGCCGTCGCTGAGCGCGAGGTCGCGCTGGCGCAGCGTGGTGACGGCGGCCGTCGCCGCGGCGAGCGGGCGGCGGAGGTCGTGGCCGACGGCCGCGAGCAGCGCGCTGCGCACCCGGTCGGCCTCGGCGAGCGGGCCGAGCTCGCTGGCGGTCGCGGCGAGCTCGCGGTGCTCGAGCGCCGCGTCGAGCTGTGCGACGATCGCCGCGAGCAAGCGCCGGTCGGCGGCCTCCAGGTCGCGGCCGGACAGCTCCAGCGTGCCGCGGTCGCCCACCGCGATGCGTTGAGTGTGCGCGGAGTCCGGCTCGCCGTCGGTGGAGACCACCTCGTCGCCGTCCAGGAGGCGCACCCCGGTGAGCGAGAACGCCTCGCGTGTGCGGGTCACCAGCGCCTGGAGGGCGTCCTCGCCGCGGATGACGCCGCCGGCGACCGTGGCCAGCAGCTCGGCCTCCGCGGCGGCGCGCTGGGCGGCGCGCGTGCGCCGCGCGGCCTGGTCCACGACCAGGCTCACCAGGGCCGCGATGACCATGTAGAGGATCAGCGCCAGCAGGTGCAGGGGCTCGGCGATCGTGATCGTGTAGAGCGGGGCGACGAAGAAGTAGTCCAGCGTCAGCCCGGAGAGCAGCGCGGCGAACAGCGCAGGCCAGATCCCGCCGACCAGCGCGACGACCACCACCAGGAGCTGGTAGCTGAGCACGTCGGCCGTCATCGACTCGCTCGAGCGCATGCTCACCAGCACCAGCGTCAGCAGCGGGCCGCCGATCAGCGCGAGGAGGAAGCCGTAGACCTGCCGCCGGGTCGTGAGGCCGCCGCGCGGCCGCGGCAGCGAGAACCGGCCGCCCGCCCGGGAGTGCGTCACGATGTGCACGTCGATGTCGCCGGACTCCCGGACCACCGTCGCGCCGATCCCCGGCCCGGTCAGCAGCGCCGCGAGCCGGCTGCGCCGGGAGACGCCGATGACGAGCTGCGTCGCGTTCTCGCCGCGCGCGAACTCGACGAGTGCCTGCGGGATGTCGCTGCCGACCACCTGGTGGTAGCTGCCGCCGAGCTGCTCCACGAGCGCGCGCTGGGCCGCGAGTGCGCCCGGCGTCGCCTCGCGGAGGCCGTCCTGGCTGGTGACGTGCACGGCGAGCAGCTCGCCGCCGGCCGAGCGGGCGGCGATCCGGGCGCCGCGTCGCAGCAGCGTCTCGCCCTCCGGGCCGCCGGTGAGCGCGACGACCACGCGCTCGCGGGCCTCCCACTTGCCGGCGATGCCGTGCTCCGCGCGGTACTGCTGCAGCGCGCTGTCCACCTCGTCGGCCAGCCAGAGCAGCGCGAGCTCGCGCAGCGCGGTCAGGTTGCCGAGCCGGAAGTAGTTGGAGAGCGCGGCGTCGACGCGCGCCGCCGGGTAGACGACGCCCTCGGCGAGCCGGTCGCGCAGCGCCTGCGGGGCGAGGTCGACCACCTCGATCTGGTCGGCGCGGCGCAGCACGGCGTCCGGGATGGTCTCGCGCTGCTGCACCCCGGTGATCTGCTCGACCACGTCGTTCAGCGACTCGATGTGCTGGATGTTGACCGTCGACATCACGTCGATGCCGGCCGCGAGCATCGCGTCCACGTCCTCCCAGCGCTTCGCGTTGCTGTGCGATCCGTCGTCGGGGCCGGGCGCGTTGGTGTGGGCGAGCTCGTCGACGAGGGCGAGTTGCGGCGCGCGGGCCAGCACGGCGTCGAGGTCGAGCTCGGTGAGCTCCACCCCGCGGTGCTCGACCGAGCGGCGCGGCACGACCTCCAGCCCCTCCAGCATCGAGGCGGTGGCGGCACGGCCGTGGGTCTCCACGACCGCGACCACGACGTCCTTGCCGAGCGCCTTCAGCCGCTTGCCCTCCTCGAGCATCGTGTACGTCTTGCCGACGCCGGGCGCCGCGCCGAGCATGACCCGGAGGTGGCCACGCGCCATTCGCTCTCGATCCCCTTCTCGATGTCGGCCGGTCAGCGGCCGAGCCGGGCCAGCGCCAGGTTGAGCTGGAGCACGTTCACGGTCGGGTCGCCGAGGTAGCCGAGGTCCCGTGCTTGAATCCTAGACTCGACCAGCTTCTTCACCGTTGCTTCCGGCAGCCCGCGGGCCTCCGCGACGCGCTTGACCTGCAGCAGGGCGTACGCGGGGGAGATGTGTGGGTCGAGCCCGGAGCCGGACGCGGTCACCGCGTCGGAGGGGATCGCCGAGGCCGGCACCCCGTCCAGCTTCTCGATCGCGGCGGTGCGGTCCTGCACGGCCTTCACCTGCACCGGGTTGCCGGTGGCGAGGTTGCTGCCGGAGGAGGCCGCCGCGTCGTAGCCGGCGGGGCCGTTCGAGGTGGCCGCGGAAGGCCGCGACTGGAACCACTGCGGCAGCGGGTTCCCCTTCTCGTCCGTGAAGGCCTGGCCGATGAGGGCCGAGCCGACGGTCTTCCCGTCCTGCGTGATCATCGACCCGTTCGCCTGCGCCGGGAAGGCGAGTTGCCCGATCCCGGTCACGACGACGGTGTAGGCGACGCCGAGCGCGACCGTGAGCACGATCATGGCGCGGATGGCGACCCAGTACTGGCGCCAGGCGCCGCGGAGGCGGTTCATGTTCTGCGATTCCTTACTGTGGGTGGTCAGAATCCGGGGAGGAGGGCGACGACGAGGTCGATCAGCTTGATGCCGATGAACGGGGCGATGATCCCGCCGAGCCCGTAGATGAGGAGGTTGCGGCCGAGCAGCGAAGACGCCGCCGACGGCCGGTAGCGCACGCCGCGCAGGGCGAGCGGGATGAGCAGCACGATCACGATCGCGTTGAAGATCACCGCCGAGAGGATGGCGGAGGCGGGCGAGTGCAGCCCCATCACGTTGAGCACGGCGAGGCCGGGGAAGGCCCCGACGAACATCGCGGGGATGATCGCGAAGTACTTCGCCACGTCGTTCGCGATCGAGAACGTGGTGAGCGCGCCGCGGGTGATCAGGAGCTGCTTGCCGATCCGGACGATGTCGATCAGCTTGGTCGGGTCGGAGTCGAGGTCGACCATGTTGCCGGCCTCCTTCGCCGCCGACGTGCCGGTGTTCATCGCCACGCCGACGTCGGCCTGCGCGAGCGCGGGCGCGTCGTTGGTGCCGTCTCCGGTCATTGCGACCAGGGCGCCGCCCTCCTGCTCGCGGCGGATGAGCGCGAGCTTGTCCTCGGGCTTCGCCTCGGCGAGGAAGTCGTCCACGCCGGCCTCCGCCGCGATCGCCTTGGCGGTCAGCGGGTTGTCGCCGGTGACCATGACGGTGCGGATGCCCATCTTCCGGAGGTCGGCGAAGCGCTCGGCCAGGCCCTCCTTGACGATGTCCTTGAGGTAGACGACGCCGAGGAGGCGGGCCGTGCCGTCCGCGTCGCGCGTCGCCACGGCCAGCGGGGTGCCGCCGACCTGGGAGATGCGCTCGACCTCCCGATCCAACTCGGCCAGGGCCGAAGCCGGGGGAGGCGTGGTCTCACGGACCCAGGTGACGACGGCGCTCGCCGCACCCTTGCGCACCTGCGAGCCGTCCGGGAGGTCGAGCCCGCTCATCCGGGTCTGCGCGGTGAACGGCACGATCTCGCCTGCGATGTGCTCCGGCCGCTCGTATCCCAGCGTCTCGGCGAGCTCGACCACCGAGACCCCTTCCGGCGTCGGGTCGCTCAGCGAGGACTCCGCCGCCGCCCGCACGAGCTCGCCGCTGTCGGTGCCGCCGACGGCCGTGAACTCGCTGGCCCGGCGGTTCCCATAGGTGATGGTGCCGGTCTTGTCGAGCAGCAGCGTGGTCACGTCGCCCGCGGCCTCCACCGCGCGTCCCGACATGGCGAGCACGTTGTGCTGCACCAGGCGGTCCATGCCGGCGATGCCGATGGCCGAGATGAGCGCGCCGATCGTCGTCGGGATGAGGCAGACCAGCAGCGCGACCAGCACCGGGACGGTCGGCGACACGTTCGAATACCCGGCGACCGGCTGGAGGACGAGGACCACGATCACGAAGATGATCGACAGGCTGGCCAGCAGGATGTTGAGCGCGATCTCGTTGGGGGTCTTCTGCCGGGAGGCGCCCTCCACGAGCGCGATCATCCTGTCGACGAAGGTCTCGCCCGGCTTGCTGGTGATCCGCACCACGATCCGGTCGGAGAGCACCCGGGTGCCGCCGGTCACCGCGCTGCGGTCGCCGCCGGACTCGCGCACCACCGGGGCGGACTCGCCCGTGATGGCCGACTCGTCCACGGTCGCGATGCCGCGGATCACGTCGCCGTCGCCGGGGATGAGCTCGCCCGCCGTGACGACGACCACGTCCCCGAGGCGCAGGTCGCTGGAGGTGATCTGCTCGGTCGCGGCGGTCAGCGCCTCCGCGTCCCCGGTCTCGTCGTAGTGCGCGACGCGCGTGGCGACCGTGGTGGAGCGCGTCTTGCGAAGGGTGGCCGCCTGCGCCTTGCCGCGCCCCTCGGCGACCGACTCCGCCAGGTTGGCGAACAGCACGGTCAGCCAGAGCCACACGGCGATGCTCCAGGTGAAGGCGAGCGTCGCCGGTCCCGCGCCGCCCGCGCCAAGGAAGGGCTGCGCGATCGCGATCACCGTCGTGAGCGCCGCGCCGACCTCCACGATGAACATCACCGGGTTGCGCCACATGAAGCGCGGGTCGAGCTTGCGCAGCGCCCCGGGGAGGGCGGCGACGAGCTGCCGGGCCGAGAACGCCCCGGCCGGGGTGGCGACCGTGCGGGCCGCCGTCGAGTGGATGGTGGTCATGGTCAGTGCAGCCCTTCCGCCAGGGGACCCAGCGCGAGAACGGGGAAGTAGGTGAGTGCGGAGACCAGCAGGATGGTGCCGGCCATCAGCCCGACGAAGAGCGGGCGGTGCGTGGGAAGCGTGCCGGCGGTCGCCGGAATCCTGTTCTGGGCCGCGAGCGAGCCGGCCAGCGCGAGCACGAAGACGATCGGAACGAACCGGCCGAGGAACATCGCGACGCCGAGCGCCGTGTTGAACCAGGGCGTGGCCGCCGTGAGGCCGGCGAAGGCCGAACCGTTGTTGTTCGCCGCCGAGGTGAACGCGTAGAGCACCTCGCTGAAGCCGTGCAGCCCCGGGTTGAGGATGGAGGTCTTCTCCACGTCCGCGCGGATCGCGGGGACCGCGAAGCTCAGCCCGGTGCCCAGCAGCACGATCGCCGGGGTGGTCAGGATGTAGAGGCTCGCGAGCTTGATCTCGCGCGGGCCGAGCTTCTTGCCGAGGTACTCGGGCGTGCGGCCGACCATCAGCCCGGCGAGGAACACCGCGATGACCGCGATGACGAGGATGCCGTACAGCCCCGACCCGACGCCGCCGGGCACGGTCTCGCCGAGCATCATGTTGATCATCGCCATCATCCCGCCGAGCGGGGTGTAGCTGTCGAGCATCGAGTTCACCGCGCCGGTCGAGGTGGTGGTGGCCGCGGTGTTGAACAGCGTCGAGCCGAGCGTCCCGAACACCGTCTCCTTGCCCTCCATCGACCCGCCCAGCTCGAAGAGCGTCATGGCGACGAGCGAGACCAGGAAGAGCGAGCCCATCGTCGCCAGGATCGCGTAGCCCTGGCGCTTGTCGCCGACCATCGTGCCGAACGTGCGGGGCAGCGAGAACGGGATGACGAGCATGAGGAAGATCTCGACGAGGTTCGTCCAGGCCGTCGGGTTCTCGAACGGATGCGCCGAGTTGACGTTGAAGAATCCGCCGCCGTTCGTGCCGAGCAGCTTGATCGCCTCCTGGGAGGCCACCGGCCCGCCCGGGATGGACTGCGTCGCTCCCGCGATCGTGTGCACCGTGTCGAAGCCGCCGACGTTCTGGATGACGCCGCCGGCGATCAGCACGACCGCAGAGACCAGGGCCAGGGGCAGGAGGACGCGGCCGGTGCCGCGGATCAGGTCCACCCAGAAGTTGCCGATGCCGGCCTGGGTGAATGCGCCACCGCTGCGCCGGGCCGCGAAGCCGCGGACCAGCGCGACCGCGACGGCGATGCCGACCGCGGCGGACACGAAGTTCTGCACCGCGAGCGCGGCGAACTGCACCGTGTAGCCGAGGGTCACGTCGGGGGAGTACGACTGCCAGTTCGTGTTGGTCACGAACGAGATGGCGGTGTTGAACGCCGTGCCCTCCGGCACCGCGGGGAAGCCGAGGCTGTACGGCAGGACCTGCTGCAGTCGCTGAAGTCCGTAGACGATCAGGATGCCGACCACGGAGAACGCGAGCACGCCGCGCAGGTAGGCGGGCCAGGACTGCTGCGACCGCGGGTCGATGCCGATCAGCCGGTAGACGCCGCGCTCGACGGCGAGGTCCCTGTCGGTCGTGAAGACGCGCGCGAGGTAGTCGCCGAGCGGGCGGTAGGCGAGGGCGAGCAGGAGGACGAGGGTCGCGAGCTGCGCGACGAACAACCAGAACGTCCCCATCTCAGAACCGCTCCGGTTTGACCAGGGCGACGACGAGGTAGCCGATCGCCGCGACGCCGAGCAGCGCGGCGATCAGGGTGATGACGATCACAGTTTCTCGACCCCCCGGCCGACGAGCGCGACGACGAACGCCAGCGCTGCGACGGCGAGAAGGTAGACGAGGTCAAGCACGACTCTCTCCATCCATCGGGACGCCCCGGTCGGATGGCCGGGGGCGAGAGAGAGTCCACACCCGGATAAGGACGCGGGTGAGCGTCCTCACGCTTTTCTAACGGGCCTGCGCGCGATCCATGCGGATCGCTGACGGGCGCCGCGCTCGCGCCTAGTTGTCGGGCGTGATCCCGACCTCCGCCGACCGTCCGCGCGCTCCCGCGTCGCGGCGTTCGTTGCGCACCGCGAGAGCCGCCGCGCCCAGGATGCCCGCGTTGTTGCGGTGCGTCGCCGGCACGATCATCGTCTTGAGGTCGAGCAGCGGCAGGAAGTCCGCGTAGTTCTTGGACACGCCTCCGCCGACGATGAACAGGTCGGGGGTGAAGAGGAACTCCAGCGTCGAGTAGTACTTCTGCAGCCGTTTCGCCCACTTCTCCCAGGAGAGGTCCTCGCGCTCCTTCGCCGAGTAGGCGGCACGCGACTCGGCGTCGTGGCCCTCGATCTCCAGGTGGCCGAGCTCCGCGTTCGGGATCAGCACGCCGTCGTAGATGAGCGCCGAGCCGATGCCGGTGCCCAGGGTGGTCATGATGACCAGGCCGTCCGTACCCTTCGCCGCGCCGAAGCGCGTCTCGGCGTAGCCCGCCGCGTCCGCGTCGTTGACGAAGTGGATCTGCCGGCCCAGTGCCTTCTCGAACAGCTCCTCGGCGCGCAGTCCGATCCACTTCTTGGACACGTTGGCCGCCGAGAGCGTGACGCCGTGGCTGACGATGGCGGGGAAGCAGACGCCGACCGGGGCGTCCGGCTCCTCGGCGGCCAGCTTCTCGACGATCTCCTTGGTGGTCTCTACGATGTCGTCCGGCTTGCCGCCCTCCGGAGTGGGGAGCTTGATGCGGTCGCTGATCAACTCTCCGGTCTCGAGGTCGACCAGCGCCCCCTTGATCCCCGTTCCGCCGACGTCGATGCCGATTGCGTGGTTCTGCGCGCTCATGGTGTCGAATCTACCCCGCGGTCCGACGCGGCGGCAGCAGGCCCGGCGGCGGGATGACGCACCCGGCGGAATGACGCACGGTCAGGGCAGCGTCAGGATCTCCGCGCCCCGCTCCGTGACCACGAGCGTGTGCTCGAACTGCGCCGTGATGCTGCGGTCGCGGGTGACGACGGTCCAGTCGTCCGCCCAGAGGTCCCACTCGTGCGATCCCAGCGTCAGCATCGGCTCGATCGTGAACACCATCCCGACCTCCATCACGTCGTCGAACGCGGGCGCGGCGTCGTAGTGCGGGATGATCAGCCCGGAGTGGAAGGTCGAGCCGACGCCGTGCCCGGTGAAGTCGCGCACCACTCCGTAGCCGAAGCGCTTGGCGTACGACTCGATGGCGCGGCCGATCACGTTGACCTCGCGGCCGGGCGCGACCGCCTTGATGCCGCGGTTCAGCGCCTCCCTGGTCCGCTCGACCAGGAGGGTGACCTCCTGCGACGCCGTGCCGACGATGAAGGTCTGGTTGCTGTCGCCGTGGAAGCCGTTCTTGTAGGCGGTGATGTCGATGTTGACGATGTCGCCGTCCGCGAGCACGGTGTCGTCCGGGATGCCGTGGCAGACGACCTCGTTGACCGAGCTGCAGATCGACTTGGGGTAGCCGCGGTAGCCGAGCGTCGAGGGATAGGCGTCGTGCTCGATCAGGAACCCGTGGCCGATCGCGTCGAGCTCCTCGGTCGTGATGCCGGGGCGCACCGCCTGGCCGACCCGCTCGATGGCGCGGGCGGCGATCCGGCCGGACTCCCGGATCAGCTCGATCTCGGCCGGCGAGTAGACGTCGCCGCGGTCCGACGGGGTCGGTCCCTGCTTGCCGACGTACTCCGGCCGCGGGATGCGCGACGGGACGGAGCGCATCGCGGTGACGCGTCCCGGGACCAGGTGACCGGCGGAATCCTTGGGCATAGGATCAAGCTTATGACCGGCGAGAACGACTACGGCATCGAGCAGGATGCCGAGCACAAGTACTGGTACAACATGAAGAGCGGCCAGGTCGAGCAGGGTTTCCTCTCGCCCGCCCCCGACCGCGTCGGCCCGTTCGACACCCGCGCGGAGGCCGAGCACGCGCTCGAGAAGCTCCGCGAGAACAGCGCCAAATGGGCCGAAGAGGACGCCGAAGAGGGTCGGTAGCGTTGTCGTCATGACGATGGAACGGGTCCTCGCCGAGGTCAGGGGCTTCGACGGGGTGCTGGAGCTCGCGCCGGAGGCCGGCAGCGAGCACCCGGAGATCTCGTGGGGCGACCACTTCTTCTACTACGCCCCCGACGGCGTGGTGCCGACCAACCGGCAGCCGTACGCGACCATCGTCACGAAGGACTACCCGGACGACGTGGAGTCCCGGCTCGATGATCCTGGGCGCTGGCGGCTCAACATCCACGTTGGAGCGCAGGCGATGGCCGCGCTGACGGGTGGAGCCACCACGGGCTACGACGCCGAGGACGTCTTCCTCCCGCACCCGCTGTACGGCGACTACGGCTGGGTGTGCGTCGTGAACCCCGGCCCGGCCACGCTCGATCGCGCGCTGGCGGCCCTGCGCGACGCGCACGCCGGCGACCGGCGCCGGGTCGAGCGGCGCCAGGCGACCTCCGGAGAGACCGCCTAGAAGCTGTGCTCCGGTCCGGGGAACACCCCGCCCTGCACCTCGGACTTGTACGTGCGAGCGGCATCCGACAGCGCGCCCCGGAGGTCCGCGTACTGCTTCACGAACCGCGGGATGCGCCCGGTCGTGAAGCCGGCCCAGTCCGTCCACACCAGCAGCTGGCCGTCCACATGCGGGCCGGCTCCGACGCCGATCGTCGGGATGCGCAGCTCCTGCGTGACCCGCTGGGCCACGTCTGCCGGCACCATCTCCATCACGACCGCGAACGCCCCGGCGTCCTCGACAGCGTGCGCGTCGGCGAGGATCTGCTCCGCGCCCTCGCCGCGACCCTGCACGAGGTGGCCGCCGAGGCCGTGCTCGCTCTGCGGGGTGAAGCCGATGTGCGCCATCACCGGGATGCCGGCGCCCACGATGCGCCGGATCTGCTTGGCGCTGCGCTGCCCGCCCTCCAGCTT
Source organism: Leifsonia sp. NPDC056824 (assembly GCF_042789575.1). Taxonomy (NCBI): domain Bacteria; kingdom Bacillati; phylum Actinomycetota; class Actinomycetes; order Micrococcales; family Microbacteriaceae; genus Leifsonia; species Leifsonia sp. NPDC056824. Next base: position 214,043 of record NZ_JBHUAV010000005.1, read on the forward strand.
GACCGCGTGCGCGCCGGTCTCCTTCATGAAGCGAACGGCCGTGTGCAGCGCCTCCAGCGGCCCGGTCTCGTAGGAGCCGAACGGCATGTCGGCGACGACGAACGCGCGCTTGACGGCCTTCGCGACGGCGCGGGTCAGCGGGATCAGATCGTCCACCGTGACCGGGAGCGTCGTGTCGTAGCCCAGGACGTTGTTGCCGGCTGAGTCGCCCACCAGCAGGAAGTCGATGCCGGCCTCGTCGAAGATCTGGGCGGTCAGCATGTCGTAGCTGGTCAGCCCGGTGAACGGCTCGCCCGCCTCCTTCGCCGACTGGAAGTGGCGGGTCCGCACCCGCTTCAGCGACTCCATCGACGGTGTTGCGGGGTGGACGGAGGGCACAGGTGACTGCTCGCTCATGCGCCTCAGTCTAGTGACGCGGCACCCGCCGTCATCCGACGGGTTTGCGCCCGCGGAGCCACTAGTCTGGAGGGGCCGACGAAAGGGGCAGGATGGACAAGCAGCGCGACTTCGTTCTTCGCACCATCGAGGAGCGCGGCGTCAAGTTCGTGAGGCTGTGGTTCACCGACGTGGTCGGCACGCTCAAATCGGTCGCGATCGCGCCGGCCGAGGTCGAGGGCGCGTTCACCGAGGGTCTCGGCTTCGACGGCTCGGCCATCGAGGGCCTGACCCGCGCGTTCGAGTCCGACCTGCTGGCGCATCCCGACCCCACCACGTTCCAGATCCTGCCGTGGCGCGGGGAGATCGACCCGACCGCGCGCATGTTCTGCGACATCACCACGCCCGACGAGCAGCCGTCGGTGTCCGACCCGCGCAACGTGCTCAAGCGCACGCTGGAGAAGGCGGCCGACCGCGGCTTCACCTTCTACACGCACCCGGAAATCGAGTTCTACCTGCTCAAGTCCTCCACCTTCGGCGACGAGGGCCCGGAGCCCGTCGACTCGGCCGGCTACTTCGACAACGTCCCAGGCGGCACCGCGCACGACTTCCGCCGCCGTTCCGTGCGGATGCTGGAAGACCTCGGCATCTCGGTGGAGTTCAGCCACCACGAGGCCGGCCCCGGCCAGAACGAGATCGACCTCCGCTACGCCGACGCGCTGACCACGGCCGACAACATCATGACGTTCCGCACGGTCATCAAGGAGGTGGCGATCGAGCAGGGCGTGTACGCGACCTTCATGCCGAAGCCGCTCTCCGGCCACCCGGGTTCCGGCATGCACACCCACATGTCGCTGTTCGAGGGCGACACCAACGCGTTCTTCGAGGCCGGTGCGCAGTACCAGCTCTCCAAGACCGGCCGCCAGTTCATCGCCGGCCTGCTCAAGCACGCGCCGGAGATCACGGCCGTCACCAACCAGTTCGTCAACTCGTACAAGCGGCTCTGGGGCGGCGACGAGGCCCCGAGCTTCGTCTGCTGGGGGCACAACAACCGCTCCGCGCTGGTGCGCGTGCCGCTCTACAAGCCGAACAAGGGCCAGAGCTCGCGCGTCGAGTACCGCGCGATCGACTCCGCCGCGAACCCCTACCTGGCGTTCTCGCTGATGCTGGCCGCCGGCCTCAAGGGAATCGAGGGCGGGTACGAGCTGCCGCCGGAGGCCGAGGACAACGTCTGGGCGCTGTCCGACGCCGAGCGCCGCGCCCTCGGCTACAACCAGCTCCCGGCCAGCCTCGACCACGCCATCTCCCTCATGGAGGACTCCGAACTCGTCGCCGAGACGCTCGGCGAGTCGGTCTTCAACTACGTGCTGCTGAACAAGCGGCGCGAGTGGGCGGAGTACCGGGCGCAGGTCACTCCGTTCGAGCTGCGGTCGAACCTCGAGATCCTCTGACCCGAACGTGACCCGCGAGCAGCTCTCCCTCACGACGCTGGCTCGCGCCGGTTTCGTGGGGCTGAGCTCGGTCCGCGGCGAACTGGACGAACTGGTCGAGCTGACCGGCTTCGGCGTGGACGACCTCCTGCCGGCGCTGTCGACGGCCGCCGATCCGGACACTGCCCTCGCGCTGGCCCTGCGGCTGCTGCGGCACGCGCCGGTGCAGACCGCGCGCTACGTGCCGTCGCGGAACGACGCGCGCCGCGTGTTCCGGGTGATCGGCGCGTCCGAAGGCGCTGCCGAGTTCTTCCTGCGGCAGCCGGCCGAGCTGAGCGCGCTCGACGACCCGGTCACCGCGCTGCCGACCGCGGCCGAGCTGCGCGCCGACCTGCTCGACTCCGTCGGCGCGGTGGACGGCGTCGCCGCGCTGGAGGACGACGCCGCGCGCACCGCCCTCCGCGTGCGCTACCGCCGCCGGCTCGTGCAGCTCGCGAGTTACGACTTGGAGCAGGAGGACCCGGTCGCCGGGTTCGACGGCGTCGCCGCCGCGCTGTCCGACCTCGCCGCCGCCGCGCTGGAGGCCTCCCTCGCGGTCGCCCGCCGGCAGACCATCGGCACCGGCCCCGGCCGGTACCCGGAGGCGGAGGTGCGCGCCACCCGGTTCGCCGTCATCGGCATGGGCAAGGCCGGCGCGCGCGAGCTCAACTACGTCAGCGACGTCGACGTCATCTACGTCACCGAGGGCGACGAGGAGGCCGGCCTCAGCTCCGGCCGCGCGGTGGACATCGCCACGCGGCTGGCGGTGCTGACGCAGCGCGGCATCCACGAGCCGGCGATCGAGCCCGGCCTGTGGGAGGTCGACCCCAACCTGCGGCCGGAGGGCAAGGACGGCGCGCTCGTGCGCACCCTGGAGTCGCACATCGCGTACTACGACCGCTGGGCGAAGGGCTGGGAGTTCCAGGCGCTGTTGAAGGCCAGGCCCCTCGCTGGTGACCTGGAGCTGGGGGAGCGCTACGTCGCCGCGCTCGCGCCCAAGGTGTGGAGCAGCGCGTCGCGCGAGAACTTCGTGGAGTCGGTGCAGCGGATGCGCGAGCGCGTCACCGACAACATCCCCGACGACGAGACCCACTACCAGATCAAGCTCGGGCCGGGCGGCCTGCGCGACGTCGAGTTCACCGTGCAGCTCCTCCAGCTCGTCCACGGCCAGACCGACGAGCGCGTACGGCAGCGCGACACGCTGTCCGCCCTCGCCGCACTGGCCGCGCAGGGCTACATCGGCCGCGAGGAGGCGGCCGCCTTCTCGCAGGACTACCGCACGCTGCGCCTGATGGAGCACCGCCTCCAGCTGCGCCACCTCAGCCGCACCCACCTGATGCCGCGCGACGAGGGCGACGTGCGCATCCTGGCCCGCGCGACCGGGTTGGCGCCGAGCGCCGAGCAGCTCCTGGTGCGCTGGAACGCGATCAAGCACCGCGTGCGCGGCCTCCACGAGCGACTCTTCTACCGTCCGCTGCTGAGCGCGGTGGCCGCCATGCCCACCGACGACACCGGGCTGACCGGGGCGGCAGGGATGACCGGGGGAGCCGGGCTGACCAGCGAGCAGGCCGAGGCCCGGCTCGCCGCGATCGGCTTCCGCGACCCGCGCGGCGCGCTCGCGCACATCGCGGCGCTCACGGCCGGCGTCTCGCGGCGGGCGACCATCCAGCGCCACCTGCTGCCCGTGCTGCTGCAGTGGTTCGCCGCCGGGGCGGACCCCGACTACGGCCTCCTGACCTTCCGCCGGCTCAGCGAAGACCTCGGCACGACGCACTGGTACCTGAAGATGCTGCGCGACTCCACCGGCGCCGCCGAGCGGCTCACCCGGGTGCTGTCCGGGTCGCGGTACGCCGGCGAGCTGCTCGGCCGCATCCCGGAGTCCGTCGCGTGGCTGGAGTCGGAGGAGGAGCTGCGTCCGCGCACGGCTGAGGTGCTGCGCGAGGAGACCGCTGCGATCCTCGGCCGGCACCAGTCCGCGGCGACCGCGGCCGCGTCGCTGCGTGCCGTCCGCCGCCGCGAGGTGCTGCGCCTGGCGTTCTCGGCGATCCTCGGCTTCGCCACCATCGAGGAGCTGGCTCGCGGGCTGACCGCGGTGAACGAGAACGTGATCCAGGGTGTGCTGTCCGCGATCCGCGCCGAACGCGGCGATTCGGCCGACCTGGAGTTCGCGATCATCGGCATGGGCCGCTTCGGCGGCACCGAGCTCGGCTTCGGCTCCGACCTCGACGTGATGTACGTCTTCCGCCCGCTCGCCGCCGAGCAGGACGCCGCGCACAAGGCCGCGCTGGCGATCGTCGCGGACCTCAACCGGCTGACGGAGGACAACCGCCTCCCGCTCGACCTCGACATCGGCCTGCGCCCGGAGGGCAAGAACGGGCCGCCGGTCCGCTCGCTGGACGCCTACCGCGCGTACTACAAGCGCTGGTCGCTGACCTGGGAGGCCCAGGCGCTGCTGCGGGCCCGCGGCGTCGTCGGGGATGCGGCGCTGCTCGCCGACTTCGACACGGTGGCCGACGAGGTCCGCTACCCGGCCGCGATCGGCGAGCAGGAGGTCCGCGAGGTCAAGCGCATCAAGGCCCGCGTCGAGAACGAACGCCTCCCGCAAGGCGCCGACCCGGCCCGTCACCTGAAGCTCGGCCGCGGCTCGCTCAGCGACGTCGAGTGGTTCGTCCAGCTCATCCAGCTCCAGCACGCCGCCGCGATCCCGGCGCTGCGCACGACGTCGACCCTGCACGCCCTGGCGGTCGCCGTCGACAACGACCTGGTGGCGGACGACGATGCTGCCAAACTCCGCGACGCCTGGCTGCTGGCCTCGCGCGCCCGCTCGGCGATGACGCTCTGGACCAACAAGACCGCGGACGTCCTCCCGGCCGACCGGGTGGCACTGGAGGGCGTCGCCCGCCTCCTGGAGTACCCGCCGGGTTCGGCCAGCCGCCTGGAGGAGGACTACCTCGCGGTCACCCGCCGTGCGCGGGCGGTGTTCGAGCGCGGGTTCTACGGCCTCCCGGAGCGCCCGACCCCGACGGGGTGAATAGAAACGCCGCGCGTTAACAACGTCTTGCAGTAATAACGCGACGCGTTACTATAAGATCATGACCGATCCGATTACTCCCGGGGAGATCCTCTCCGAGGAGTTCATGGCCCCGCTCGGGCTCACGAAGTACGCGCTCGCGAAGGCCGTCCACGTCCCGGCGCAACGCATCGGCGACATCGTGAACGGAAAGCGGGCCATCACTCCCGACACGGCGCTCCGGTTCGCGCGCGCGTTCGGGACCACGGCCGAGTTCTGGCTGAACCTGCAGGCCCACCACGACATCGAGGTCGCCCTCGCCACCCACAGGGCCGAGTTCGAGGACATCGCGCCGCTGGCCGGCTGACGCCCGCACCGTCCGGGTCCGCGCAGAAAGCACGCCGACCCGGACGGATACGTCACATCCCGGGAACGGGCGTCAGCTCGTACACGTCGATGGTGCCGCCCATCGCGCGGTGCGGGTGGCCGGTGAGGAGGCCCTCGACGGAGTCCGCGCCGTCGGCCTCGATGAGGGTGTAGCCGCCGACGCTGCGGTCGGCTCCCTCGGAGACGGCGGCCGTCGGCGCGCCGAAGTCGATCAGGCCGGCGCCGACCTGCTGGGCCCAGGCGTTCCAGGCGGCGTTCATCTGCTCGGCCTGCTCGGGGGTGGGCTCCGGCATCGAGGCCATCGCCTCGGGGTCGGCGCGGTAGAGGAGGAGGTAACGGGCCATGTTGGGGTCCTTCCGTTTCGCGCGCGGGCCGGGGTTGGCCCGGGCGTCACCGAATCTAGTGCTGCGCTGGCGGGGAGGGAACAGCCGGAGGACAACCTGCGACAGTTTTCACCTGTTTCGAACCAGGCGCTCACCCACGGTTTCTGGGAGTTCATCGGGCGTCCGCTGACTACGGCGGTTTTCGGTGGGACGATCGGGAGGCCCGCAGCACGCTCGACCCGCGAACCCGACTTGTGCCGCCCCCGAAGCGCCTCCACCGCGAGTCCGAGCAGCCCCGAATCCCCCGAGCACCCCCGAATCCCGAGGAGCCCCGACAATGACCCCGCCCCGCCAGCCCGACCCTGCCTTCCCGGCCGGTGACAGCGGCGCCGCCGAGCCCGTCCGCCGGAACGTCGCGCACGCGCAGCGCCGCCGCACCTCCCTGACCAAGCGCATCCTGCTCGCCGTGGCCGGCGCGGTCGCCGCCGTCGCCGTCGCCGTCGGGGCGTTCGCCGCCTACTCCTACGTGGACCTGTCGAACGGCCTGCACCGCTCGAACATCACCCTCCCCGGCGCCGGCACGAAGAAGAACGTCGCCGAGAGCAACATCCTCGTCATGGGCCTCGACAGCCGGCTGGACGAGAACGGGAACGCCCTCCCGACCGACGTCTACAACGCCCTGCACGCCGGGAACCAGGGCGATGGCGGCTACAACGCCAACGTGCTGATGCTCATCCACATCCCGGCCGGCGGCAAGAAGGCTGTGGGCATCTCGATCCCGCGCGACGACTACGCGCCGCTGTCCGGGAGCCCGGACGGCGTGTCCGCCTCCAAGATCAAGGAGGCGTACGGCCTCGCCCTCGACCAGAAGCTCACCGAGCTGACCAAGGCGGGTGTCGCCCAGGCCGACGCCTACCAGCAGGCGCGCACGTTCGCCCGCCAGACAGAGCTGCAGACCGTGTCGGACTTCCTCGGCGGCGTGCGGATCGACCACTTCATCGAGGTCACGATGGCCGCGTTCTACCAGGTGGCCCAGGCCGTCCAGCCGGTCACCGTGTGCGTCGCGCAGGACACGCAGGACCCGTACTCCGGCGCCGACTTCAAGGCCGGCGTCCAGCAGCTCACGGCATCGCAGGCAGTGAGCTTCGTCCGCCAGCGCCGGGACGAGAACAACCCGTCGCTGAACTTCACCGACCTCGACCGAGAGCGCCGTCAGCAGGCGTTCATCGTCTCGCTGGCGACGAAGCTGAAGAAGGCCGACACCTTCGCGAACCCGGCGACCCTGGAGTCCCTGATCTCCGCCGCCAAGCAGAACATCGCCCTCGACTCCGGCTTCGACCTCCTCAGCTTCGCGTCGGAGGCGCAGCACCTGGCGGGCGGCAACATCACCTTCACGACGCTGCCGATCACCGGCTACGGGGTGAAGGACGGCAAAGACGTCAACCTCGTCGACCCGAACCAGATCCACGCCGTGGTGCAGCAGCTCCTGAACCCCGCGACGGCGACGCCGACCGCGACTCCGGGAGCGACCATCCCGACCGGGCCGCCGCCGACCACGACGGCGCCCGCGCCCTCCCCATCGCCGACCGCATCGGCGCCGGCCGGCCCGAACGGGACCTACACCGACCCGACCGCGCCGCTGCCGTCCGGGGGAGTGCCCTGCGTGAAGTAGGGCCTATTCGCCCAGCGCGTCGATGAGCGCGGCGTAGAGCGCGCTGAACCGCGCCCGGTGGTCGTCCGTCTCGATCGGGCTCAGCGGGAAGGTCACCTTCGCGCCGTACGACCACTCCGCGGAGACCCTGAAGTCTCCCGGCCACGGGTCGAACAGGTCGCGCCGGAACGCCGAGTTCGCGTCCGAGATGGTGAGCTGGGAGAGCCCGGCCCGAGGCCGCGCGACGACGACCGTCGCCACGTCGTACGGATCGGCGCTGCGCCCGGTGGCGTCGGCGAACACGATGGTCTTGTCGGTGAAGACCACGACCTTCGCGGAGAACACACCGGCGTCGTCGACGCGCACCCCGGAGTCCAGATGCTCGATCGGTCGCAGCCCGACCGCGAGCGCGATCCCGCTGACGAAATGCCCGAACCACTCGGCGCGGTCGTCGCTGCGCAACTGCATCCACGCTGGCCCTTCGAGGGACCGGCCGACCTCGTCCAGCACCTCGGTCAGGTCTCTCTCGGCCATGCGCTCCTCCTCGGCGTCCCGCAGTGGATGCGGACTCCCGCGACAACCGTAGCGGTGCGGCGGGGCGGGCGCACGTCATGGCGCGTGCCGCGTGCCTGCTCGGGCCTTCCCCCGGTCTGGGGGCTTGGCATCCCCACGGGTCCATGAAAAATTATGTGTGCAGCCGCAATCGATTATCGGAGATCGATCGCGGTTTTCCGACGCGCGGCCTTTCGGGTAGGCCGAAGCGTTACTGGGCCCGGACGCGGCGATGCGCGTGCCGGGCCCTCTCAGTCCTGCCCGAGGTGAACAACAGACCGACGAAGGGGAAGCTGTGGCTGTCACGCATGGCCCGGAGTGCCAGGAGTGCGGAGGGCCCACCCGAGTCTCGCCGAACCCGTACTTTCGAACCGGCCTCTCCGTGCACTCGGAGGTCGCTGTGTGCGGCCGCTGTGGCACGACCGCCTTCGTCCCGGTGGCCGCAGCACCGCGGCCTGCCGCCGAGGTGCGGCGGACGCTGCCGGAGATCGTCCGGGGTGTGTTCGCCAAGCGATCGCGCTGAGCCGCGCTCCTGACGCCACCACTCCCCGCGCCTCGAGCACCGTCCTCCGACCCGAGCGCGTGGAGCTCAGGGACCGGCGAGGGTGCAGACTTGATGATGGCGGTCGCCGTCCGTAACGACGACGAAACCCTCCGAAGCCTGTTTGCCGATCGGGGGGCGCGCGTAGATCCGACCGCCGCCGATCGTGTGCCCCTGCAAGGTCAGGCCGCCCATATCCACGGCGCCTGAGTAGAAGCAGCGGTAGTCCTCGCCGAGGTATTGCACACGCGGAGGGATGGCTTCTGGTCAGAACGCGCCCGACTGAGCCCAGACGCACAGAGAGCCGATCCCGACAGTGATCGCAGCGACAGCCAGCGCGACGAGGCCCAGGGTGATGGCGACCGCCGCCGATTCGTTCAGCCACGAGCGCGATAGTGCCGGCTGCGGGCCGTCCGTGTTCGCCTCCCTGTGGAGGTCGCCCGACGTCATGGCTAGAACCTTGCAGCGCCGATCCCGAAAAAAGTCCGCACGAGCCGCGGTGTCGGTCGCTTTCGCGATCGTCCTGCAACCCGTGCGGACTCCCTGCGGACTAACGCGTCCGCGACGTCTACTCACACCCCGTAGTACTTCCGCGAGATTCCACAGGTTTTGTGTAGCCGACGGTTGGGAGTGATTGTGCCGCGATGGGACTCCGGTGGACTGTGGGCGGACTGCGGACAGTCGCGGGGTTTTTGTGGGCATCAGACGAACAGCGACCAGACGTTCGCTATGCCTCCTGCTATCAGGCCGACCCCGATGATCCAGATGTCTTGCTTCACCTCCAGGGGGCGACGTTTGGCAGCGTTCATGACCACTGCGATGCTGGGTCCGATCTGCCAAGTCATAGGGTCGTCAGGGTCAGAGGAACCCTCGCTCAGCTTCTTGACATCATCCTTCACTCCTGCAAAGAGGCGGAATAGTCCGACCATCGGTAGGACGACAGAGACGACGCACAGCAGGATGATGGTGATTCGGGGGATGTCCATAGGCGGCAATCGTATCGATGGCTGTCGTGGAGGGTTCAACTAGCCACAGGGCTGACAGATGCCCGCATGTGCTCCCGTTTTGCAAGTAGGAACTCGCGCGAACCTTAACGGAACGCTTTCATGGGAAATCCGCTCAATGACGAACGCTGCGCATGGAAGACACCTCGCGCACGCAACTCTGTAATAACGCCGCTCTGACTAGCCCGAACGACGTCATACTGTCCTGATCGAACATATGTTCTAATTATGGCGTGACGCGCCCGAAGCCTATCCGCTATGACAGGGACACCTGGCTTGTGATGCGCGACGACAAGGTGGTTCCGAAGGCCGTTATCCGTCGGTACACGGACAAGCGCGGGAAGGACCAGTACCTGCTGATCCGGTGGGACCTAGAACCGGCAGAACGACGGCTAATGGCGGTGTGCCGGTCGCTCGAACGGGCTGACGAGCTCGTGCGGTACGACAACAATGTGCACGGGTATTGGGATGGACCGCCGAACGCTCACCCGGCTGGCTAGGGCTTGGGGGCTTTCGTGATAGACCCATGAATACAGAAAGCGTGAATCGCTTTCGAGGCCGTGCCGGTCTTCGGATGATGCCTACTTGGATTCCCGGGGTAATCTGCTCGGCACGCGATCAAACCGTGCGTCGAAGTGATGTCGCAAGGAAAGGGCCGCGCCCGTGACGGACGCGGCCCTTTCTGCAGCAGAGTTGCTCACGCCCCGTAGTACAGCTCGTACTCTCGAGACGTGATTGGGCATGATTGGCCTTGTTTGAAGGTGCTGGTCAACTCAGCTTTCAGTGATCGGGCGCATTCGCTCGAATGGGTACTCAATCGAGATTGCTGCGGACTAATTGCGGACTAAGCCCGCGTGAGAAGTGAGCCTTTGGCCTGTGCCGTTTGTCGCGGAGTGCTCAAGGGCCCACTTAGCTCGCGGGGATGACTGCGCCCCAGTACTCGTAGTCCGGGTCGTCGTCGGCCTCGGGTGCCAGTTGGGTCCATCCGCGAGACGAGAGCAGGCGCTGCATCGGCTTGTTTTGTCGGTGGACATGAGAAACGGCGAGTCCGCTGCGGAGGAGATTGTCTGCGAGGATCTTTTGGCACGTCGTCTCGAAGCATTCAAGGATGTCGTCGCCGACGCCCTGCCCTTTTGAATCAAGATGTCGCGCAGCGATCGCCAAGTCAAATCGGATGGCGCCCTCCACGTAGGCCGCTTTCATGACCAGCACGGCGTCAATCCGCGTTCCGTCCTCGGACAGTCGCAGCCGAACAATAGCGCCATCACGCATCGGCGTTCTGATACCCCGAACGATGCGCTGAACCTTAGTGGCCCAGGGCTTTCGGTCGTCCGAAATATGAGCGCCTGCGAGGCCCACTTGCCGGCGCGGTGATGCTTCAGCGCATCGAAATTCATTCAGCAAGGCGCGGTGACTGTACTCGCCGCTCACCCATGAACTCAATTGTGGGCGGGAGCCGGAAGTGGCGAGGCCTCGTTCTGAATTCGCTCGAAAAGCCTGTCATCTTGAAGAGTGCGATCGATCAGCCGCGAGAATTCGTCGTACGTTGAAATATCGCGAATGCGGGACGACGCGAGGACGCGGCGTTCGTCACGGCTCTTAGTTGCGGCGCGGCGCGATGTGATTGGCATTCCTGGTCTCCCCTCTTCAAATGCACAGTAGCCTCCCGACCCGGGAGAAAGCTAGACGCGGACTACCGAATATCTTCGGACAGGACATCCGGCTGGCGTCGTCATTCGAACCTATGTTCTAATGATTGCGTGACGCGTCCGAATCCAACCCGCTACGACAGGGACACATGGCTGGTCATGCGCGACGACAACGTGATCCCGAAAGCCGTTATCCGCCGCTACGCGGAAAGGGAGGCCGCGACCAGTATCTGTTGATCCGGTGGGATCTCGATCCGGCAGAGCGTCGCCTCATGGCCGTATGCGAATCACTCGAGCGAGCAGACGACATCGTGCGGTACGACAACAACGTCCGTACGGGTACTGGGATGGTCCTCCGAACCCGCATCCGGGAGGTTAGCTCCAGTTGACCCGATCGGTGGGTAGCTGCTTGATCCGGACCGAAATGCGATCGCTGGAAGCACGACGCGAGTCGAGATGCTACCTCGCACGGGGCGCACTCACTATCGTGACGATATGGAGCCGACGACCGCCTTTGTGATGGCATTGCTTGCCCTGACTGTTTCTCTTATCGCAGCCGTCGCGTCGGTGACAACGTTGACCCGATCGATCATCTACCGCGCTAGGCCCCAGCTGGAATTTGACATCAGATCGACTTTGCGAGTGCTCGATTCAGGCCTGCACGAGAGTCGACAAGTTCGGGCGGTTAACCACGGAATGGGGGTGATGCGAGACGTGGAATGGTGGGGCGTACACCAATATTCAGGGAACGGCGGCAGAGTCCTCAGCAGGAAGACGACGCTCGAGCAAGGCGAAGCTATTTCCGCAAGCGTTGAGGTGACCCCTAACTCGAAGTGGAAATCAGACATGTACTTCGAGCTGAGATGGAGGTCTGAGCCAGACTTCCGCAAAATCAAATCGCGAGCGCTGCTCCCTGATTGAGTAACAGCCAGCTTCGACGACAACCTCGACGCTGGCCGCACGACCAGCGCGACGGCAAATGCGGCGGTTGGGTGGACACGTATTGGCGCGTGTGCCCGCGACAAGAAAGAGTCCGCACGAGACGCGGTGCCGGTCGCTTTCGCGGACCGTCCTGCAACTCGTGCGGACTTTTTGCGGACTAACGCGTCCGCGACGTCTTGAAATCCGCGTAATTACGCGGGATTCCGCTTACACCCCGTAGTACAGCTCGTACTCGAACGGGTGCGGACGCTGCGCGAGGGGCTTGATCTCCTTCTCGCGCTTGTACTCGATCCAGGTCTCGATGAGCTCCGGGGTGAACACGCCGCCTGCGATGAGGAAGTCGTGGTCGGCCTCGAGCGCGTCGAGCGCCTCGCCGAGGGATGCCGGGACCTGCGGGATGTTGCGGGCCTCCTCGGGCGGGAGCTCGTAGAGGTCCTTGTCGACAGGCTCGTGCGGCTCGATGCGGTTCTTGATGCCGTCGAGGCCCGCCATCAGCTGGGCGGCGAACGCCAGGTACGGGTTGCCCGAGGCGTCCGGCGCGCGGAACTCGATGCGCTTGGCCTTCGGGTTGGTGCCCGTGATCGGGATGCGGATGGACGCCGAGCGGTTGCCGGCCGAGTAGACCAGGTTGACCGGGGCCTCGAAGCCCGGGACCAGGCGGTGGAACGAGTTCACCGTCGGGTTCGTGAACGCCAGCACCGCCGGGGCGTGCTTGAGCAGGCCGCCGATGTACCACCGGGCGATGTCGGACAGGCCGCCGTAGCCGGCCTCGTCGTAGAACAACGGCTTGCCGTCGTTCCACAGCGACTGGTGGGTGTGCATGCCCGAGCCGTTGTCGCCGAACAGCGGCTTCGGCATGAACGTCGCAGTCTTGCCCCACTGCTCTGCCGTGTTCTTGACGATGTACTTGAACTTCAGGAGGTCGTCCGCCGCGTGCACCATCGTGTCGAAGCGGTAGTTGATCTCCGCCTGGCCCCCGGTGCCCACCTCGTGGTGCGCGCGCTCCAGGATGAGACCGGCGTCGATCAGCCGCAGCGAGATGTCGTCGCGCAGGTCGGCCTGCTTGTCGACCGGGCTCACCGGGAAGTAGCCGCCCTTGTACGGGGTCTTGTTGCCGAGGTTGCCGCCCTCTTCGACGCGGCCGGAGTTCCAGGCGCCCTCCTCGGAGTCCACCGCGTAGAAGCTGGCGTTCTGCTTCACCTCGTAGCGGACGTCGTCGAAGATGTAGAACTCGGCCTCCGGCGCGAAGAACGCGGTGTCCGCGATGCCGGTGGAGGCGAGGTACTTCTCCGCCTTCTTGGCGACCTGACGCGGGTCCTTCGCGTAGATCTCGCCGTTGCGGGGGTTGTAGATGTCGAAGACCATGATCAGCGTGCGCTCGGCACGGAACGGGTCGACGTATGCGGTCGAGACATCCGGGATCAGCTGCATGTCCGACTCGTGGATCGACGCGAAACCGCGGATCGAGGAACCGTCGAACAGCTGGCCGACCGAGAAGAACTCCTCGTCGACGGTCGCTGCGGGGATGTTGAAGTGCTGCTGAACACCGGGCAGATCGGTGAAGCGGATATCAAGGAACTTGACGTCGGTGTCCTTGATGTACTTGAGCACCTCGGAAGAATCACGGAACATACGGAGGACTCCCAATGGCTTGCGGTGACGGACTGCGCGTGCAGCCCAAGCTACACGCTAAGGGGAGGCCGTTTCCCTCCGGTGACGCAAATGTTTCCGGCATGTTACGCGGTGCGCTGCCGGCGGGCGGTACGGCCGAGGGATCGGTCGGCACGGCCCGGTAAACTGGAGGGGTGCCGCAGAACACCCAGCCCTCCCGCTCCGGCGACCTCGCTCCCAGCCGTTACCCGGGGGAGCGGCTCGGCCTCCCGGAGGCGGGCCCGCGGTCGGTCGGGAGGTTCGGCCGCCGTCTCGGCGCCATCGTCGTCGACTGGGCGCTCGCGTCGCTGATCTCGCTGGCGTTCTTCCACTACGACTCGTGGGCGAACATCGGCATCTTCGCGCTGATGCAGGTCGTCTTCATCCCGACGATCGGCGGCAGCATCGGCCACCGGATCTTCGGGATGCGCGTCGTCGCGGTCGCCGGCGGCTGGGTCGGCGTCTGGCGGCCGGTGGTGCGCACCGTGCTGCTCTGCATCGTCATCCCGGCGCTGGTGTGGGACTCGGACCAGCGCGGCTTCCACGACAAGGTCGCCGGGACGGTGCTGATCCGCGCGTAGCCGCTCCGGTCGCGTCCCGCGCGCCGTTACACTCCTGGCATGCGCGCCTTCGGCTTCGCCCGCGACCTGCTCCGGCCGGACTCCGCCGGCGCCCACCGCGTGACGTACACCGAGCTGTTCTTCGACCTCGTCTTTGTGTTCGCGGTCACCCAGGTGTCGCATGTGCTCCTGCACGAGCAGTCCGGCCTCACCCTGCTGCACGCGGTGATGCTGACGATGGTGGTCTGGTGGGTGTGGATGTTCACCACCTGGGCGTCGAGCTGGCTCGACCCGGAGCGCGGCGCGGTGCGCGGCCTGTTCGTGGTGCTGATGCTGCTCGGCCTGCTGCTGGCCTCCGCGATCCCGGAGGCGTTCGGCGACCGCGCCGTGCTGTTCGCCGCGTGCCTGGTGCTCATGCAGCTCAGCCGCAGCGTCTTCACCCTGTTCGCGTTCGGCCGGGCGCATCCCGAGCACGCGGTGAACTTCGTGCGCATCATCGTGTGGCATGCGGTGGCCGGTACGCTGTGGCTGGTCGGCGCCTTCCTCCCCGACGAGGGCCGGCTCGTGGTCTGGCTGGTCGCGCTGGCCGTCGACTACATCGGGCCGCGCACGCGGTTCTGGACGCCGGGCCTCGGCAGCTCGGCGCTGGCGAGCTGGAACATCTCGGGCGCGCACATGGCCGAGCGGGTGAGCCTGTTCCTGATCATCGCGCTCGGCGAGTCGATCGTGGTCACCGGCGCCGCCTTCTCGACCGCGCCGCTCGACTTTGTCCATCTCGCGGCGTTCCTCGCCGCGTTCGTGGGGACCGTGCTGCTCTGGCTGCTCTACTTCTCGCACAGCCAGCAGAGCGGGAGCGCGTACCTCGAGCGCGCGACGGAGCGGGGGATGATCGCGCAGACCGCGTACACGTACATCCCGTTGCTGCTGGTGCTCGGCATCGTGCTCTCGGCCGTCGGCGACGGCCTCGTCCTGCAACGGCCGGTCGGCACTCCGACGTCGTGGACGGCGGGGCTGCTCTGCGGCTCCGCGATCGTCTACCTCGTCGGGCTGCTGCTGTTCCGCCGGGCGACCGGGATGCGCTGGTCGCTCACCCTGGTGGTCGGCGCGGCGGTGGTCGCCGTGCTGTGGCCGGTCGCCGGCCTCCTGCCGACGGCGGTCGTCGCGTGGGGTGTGAATGTGGTGCTGGCGCTAGTCCTGCTAACAGAATCCCTCGCCTCCCGCCGCACCCCCACCTCAACCATTTAACGAACGAAGGGCACGTCGTTGTCACTTTTCCGGTCGGAAAGCGACAACGACGTGCCCCTCGGCAGTCTTAGCGGGCGCGCTGGGCCCGCACCTTCATGGGGTCGACGCCCTTGGGGATCGGCATCGCGTTCTCGAGCGACGCCAGACGGTTGCTGATCGCGATGACCTCGGCCTTGGTGAGGGTCGGCTTGATCTTCGACAGCGTGCGAGGGACCTTGTGCAGCGCGACCGAGTCGGCGTCCGGCCCCACGGAGATCACGGTGACGGGCACGTTCGGCAGCACGCGGTTGATCTTGCGGCGCTCC
This sequence comes from Leifsonia sp. NPDC056824, assembly GCF_042789575.1. NCBI lineage: Bacteria > Bacillati > Actinomycetota > Actinomycetes > Micrococcales > Microbacteriaceae > Leifsonia > Leifsonia sp. NPDC056824. Next base: position 229,706 of record NZ_JBHUAV010000005.1, read on the forward strand.
TCGTCGACCATCCGCTGCGTGCGGGTCTTGGGGCCTTCGCTGATGAGCACGACGCCGCCGCGGCCGGTGGCACGGTAGACCGCGTCCTGGGTCTTGCCGTTGACGGCGATCGGCATCTCCGAGCCGCGCCAGCTGCGCTTGAGCGAGCTGCGCAGCACAGCGCCGACGGCGCCCGGCTGGCCTTCGATCTGCGAGTAGGCGGCGCGCTCGGCGCGGCGGCCGAGGATGATGAGGCCGAGCAGCACGCCGAGGAGGACGCCCGCGACGATCCAGAGGACCATCGTGAAGACGTTGCCGTCCGACAGGAACACCGCCATCGCGACGCCCGCGAGGATCGGCAGCACGATGGCGCCCACGATGTAGAGCAATGCGCGGTCGTCGTAGCGGCGGGTCATCTGGAAGACCTGCCACATCTGCTTCAGCCGACCGGGCTCCTTGGTGGACTTGTCCTTACGTGCCATAGCTATAAGGATACCGGCTCGCCCGGCCCCCGGCTGACCTGTTCACGGCAGGCGTAGCGCCGATCGGGAGGCCGCGCTCAGACGCTCGCGCGGCCTCCCGGATCGGCGTGGGGATCGTGCTCAGGAGACGGCCTGCGCGAAGCCCGCCGACGCGTCGGCGAGGTGCTGCAGCTCGGCAGGGACCTCGCGTCCCTTGGCCGCCATCGACTGCGCCCACAGCCGTCCGGCGCGGTACGACGAGCGCACCAGCGGGCCGGACAGCACGCCGAGGAAGCCGATCTCCTCCGCCTCCTGCTTGAGCTCGACGAACTCGTCCGGGTGCACCCAGCGGGCGACCGGGAGGTGGCGCGGGCTGGGCCGCAGGTACTGCGTGATCGTGATGATGTCGGTGCCCGCGTCGTGGAGGTCCTGGAGGGCCTGACTGATCTCCTCACGCTCCTCGCCCATCCCGAGGATGAGGTTGGACTTGGTGATCAGCCCGGCGCTGCGGCCCTGCGTGATGACGTCGAGCGAGCGGTCGTAGCGGAACGCCGGGCGGATGCGCTTGAAGATGCGCGGTACGGTCTCGACGTTGTGCGCGAACACCTCCGGCTCGGCTGAGAACACCTCGCCCAGGTACTCCGGGTTGCCGGAGAAGTCCGGGACCAGGATCTCCACGCCGGTGCCGGGGCTCTGGCGGTGGATCTCGCGGATCGTCTCCGCGTACAGCCAGGACCCTTCGTCCGGGAGGTCGTCCCGGGCCACGCCGGTCACGGTCGAGTAGCGCAGGCCCATCTTCGCCACGGACTCGCCGACGCGGCGGGGCTCGTCCCGGTCGAAGTCGGCCGGCTTGCCGGTGTCGATCTGGCAGAAGTCGCAACGCCGGGTGCACTGCGAGCCGCCGATAAGGAACGTGGCCTCGCGGTCCTCCCAGCACTCGTAGATGTTCGGGCAGCCGGCCTCCTGGCAGACCGTGTGCAGCTCCTCGGACTTCACCAGGTTCTGGAGCTGGCGGTACTCGGGGCCCATCTTGGCCTTGGTCTTGATCCACGCGGGCTTGCGCTCGATCGGCGTCTGGGCGTTGCGGACCTCCAGGCGGAGCATGCGTCGGCCCTGCGGTTCTGCGCTCATGCGGCGACCTCCGTCGCGGTCGTGGTGTTCGTCGTGGTGTTCGTGCCGGCGGCGGCGACCGAGCTGGTGGACGCGTCGGCCAGCGCGCGGTCGAGGGCGTCCTGGATGAGCGGAGCGACGTCCTGCGGTGTGACGGTGCGGCCGAGGACGCGGGAGATCGTCGTCACGCCCGCGTCGCGGATGCCGCACGCGACGATCTTCTCGTAGGGGTCGAGGCTGTTCGAGCAGTTGAGCGCGAAGCCGTGCATCGTGACGCCCTCGGCGACGCGGATGCCGATGGCGGCGATCTTCTCGTCGGCCGGCCTCCCGTCGTCGGTGGTGCCGTGCCCCGGCAGCCAGACGCCGGAGCGGCCCTCCACGCGCTCGCCTGGGACGCCGAGTCCGACGAGCACCTCGATGAGGACGCCCTCGAGCCAGCGGACGTAGCCCACGACGTCGATCGGCTCGGCCAGCCGGAGGATCGGATAGCCGACGAGCTGTCCCGGCCCGTGCCAGGTGATCTTCCCGCCGCGATCGACATCGATCACGGGGGTGCCGTCGGTGGGGCGTTCGTCGGGGGAGGTGCGCTTGCCCGCGGTGAAGACCGGGGCGTGCTCGAGCAGGAGGACGGTATCGGGCGCGCGCCCCGCGGCCACGTCGGTGTGGGTGCTGCGCTGCAGGCGGAGACCGTCGTCGTACGGGACGTGCGGCCCGCCGAGTCCGGAGACATCGAAGATCGTCATAGAGGCATCCTAAATGGACTGAGTACAGAAAATGTCCACCGGGGCCCGATGGGGCTGAAGTCCTGCACAGGTTCGGGGTGGGAGCGAGTTCTCCACGGATGTGCGGGCGGGGGCCTCGGGGGTGCGGCCGGCCGCGTGTACTGGGGGCATGGTGAATCGACGGAGACCGGTGGATGCCGGCAAATGTGCGGCGGCGATCGCGGACGCGGAGGGGTGGATGGTGCTCGGGCGGCGGCCGGGGAGCATGAGTGGCGACGCGTCGCTCGTCGTCGCGGGGGGCGAGCTCCGCGGTCAGGCGGTGTTGACGGTGACGGGCGCCGTCTGCGGGTTGACGTGGGACGGTGTCGCGTCGTCGCACCTGCCGCGGTCGCTGCCGCCGCCGCGCGACCGGCGGGCGAGCCGCGGCGGGGTGGTCGTCCGGCTGCGGGAGCACCCAACGGGCGGGACGCTGGAGGATGTGCTCGCCGCCGATCGCCGGGCGACCACGGGCGACGGTGTCACTGTGGTCGCCGCCGATGGCGCGTTGACGGCCGGCGAGGCCGTCACGGTGCTCGTCGCGGTTGCGCGCGGACTCTCCGGCCTGCACGCGGCCGGGCGTGGTGGCGTTGGTCTCAGGCCGGCGGACATCGGTCTCCGCGATGACGGCTGCCCTGTGCTGACGGCGATCGACCGGCTGCGGGAGCTCGACCAGCAGACGATGTCGGAGGACGTCGCCGCATTCGCGGACCTGGCGGGCGTTCTGTGCGGCGCTGTCACCGGGAAGCGAGGCGATGCCGTCCTCGCTGCGGCGACCGACCGACTGCACCGGAGCTGGGAGGACGCTGTTGCGGGAGTCCTACGGGCTGCCGACCCGACGGCTGTGCGTGGGGTGGGAAGCGGCGCTCCGGGGGAGGCGGAGTCTCGGGCGCGCGGCGATCCGGGCGCCGGTGGGGGCCCCGTCGCCGATCGGCGCGAGCGCCTACAGGTGAGAAGCGAACGCGATGTCCTCGGCATCTTGGAGCGGGCACTCGACGTGCTGGGCGACCGCCCCGTCACACGCGGGCTGGCGGTGGCGCGTGGTTGGATCGCCGCACGACCGAAACTGGTCGCCATCGCGTGCACTCCGCTGGTGGGCGTGGCGGTGCTGCTGATGATCCCGGGTCACGACGGTCCGCGCTGAGGGCCCCCTGGCCCGCGCTCGCGCTGTCACCGCCTCCCCATGCCACCTCTGCCGAGGGGCACGTAAACGCCCTCAAAACGGCGTTTTAGGGGCGTTAACGTGCCCCTCGGCGGCCGCTCACTCGCTCGCGGGTGGGCGGGAACGCGGAACGGCCCGGCTCCGAAGGGAGCCGGGCCGTCCGTCAGGCGGTTCAGATGCCGAGGCTGCCCTCGAACGCGCCGCCCTCGAGGCGGTTCTTCACCGCGACGAGGAAGCGCGCGGCGTCCGCGCCGTCGACGATCCGGTGGTCGTACGACAGGGCGAGGTACACCGTGGAGCGGATCGCGATCGAGTCCGAGCCGTCGGCCGTGACCACGACCGGCTTCTTGGAGACGATGCCCGTGCCCAGGATCGCGACCTGCGGGAGGAACACCAGCGGAGTGTCGAACAGCGCGCCGCGCGAACCGGTGTTGGTCAGCGTGAACGTTCCGCCGGCGAGCTCGTCCGGCTTGAGGTGGTTGTCGCGCGTGCGCTGGGCGAGGTCCGCGATCTCACCGGCGAGGCCGGCGATGTCGAGGTCCGACGCGTTGCGGATGACCGGCGTGAGCAGGCCGCGCTCGGTGTCTACCGCGATCGAGATGTTCTCGTGGTCCGGGTAGACGATGCTGTCGCCGTCGACCGTGGCGTTGATGACCGGGTAGGCCTTCAGCGCCTCGGCGGCTGCGAGGGCGAAGAACGGCAGGAAGGAGAGCTTGGTGCCGGTCTTGGCGAGGAAGTCGCCCTTCACCTTGTCGCGCAGGGCGGCGACCTTGGTCACGTCGACCTCGACCACCGTGGTGAGCTGAGCGGTCGACTGCATCGAGATGACGGCGCGCTCGGCGACGACCTTGCGGAGGCGGGACATCTGCTGCGTGGTGCCGCGGAGCGGGGAGACCTCGACCACGGGAGCGGCGGCGGCCGGGGCCGCGGCGGCAGCGGCCGGAGCGGCAGCCGCGAGGATGTCCTCCTTGCGGATGCGTCCGCCGACGCCGGTGCCGGTCACGTTCGCCAAGTCGACGCCGTGCTCGTTGGCGAGCTTGCGGACGATCGGGGTCACGTAGCCCGAGGTGCCGGCGTGCGCGCCGCCCGACGAGGCCGGAGCCTCTGCAGCGGGTGCCGGTGCGGCCGCGGGGGCCGGTGCAGCAGCGGGGGCCGGAGCGGCGGCCGGGGCCGGAGCAGCAGCGGGGGCCGGAGCAGCGGCCGGAGCCTCCTGCGCCGAGTCGGGAGCGGCGGCAGGCGCCTCCTGAACGGGAGCGGCGGGAGCGGCCTCGGCGGCGGGGGTCGGAGCCTCCTGAGCCGGAGCGGCCGGCGCAGCCTCGGCAGCCGGAGCAGCCTCAGCGGCCGGAGCCGGCGCAGCCTCAGCCGGCGCAGCCTCAGCCGGCGCAGCCTCAGCCGGCGCAGCCTCGGCGGGCGCGGCCTCAGCCGGCGCAGCGGCCTCCGGCGCAGCGGCCGGAGCCTCGCCCGCACCGGAGCCGTCGCCGATCGTCACGAGCGCAGTGCCCACCTCGACCGTCTCGTCCTCCTGCACCAGGATCGCCTCGATGACGCCCGCGACGGGCGAGGGGATCTCGGTGTCGACCTTGTCGGTCGAGACTTCGAGCAAGGGCTCGTCCACCTCGACACGGTCGCCAACGTTCTTCAGCCAGCGGGTGACCGTGCCTTCCGTAACACTCTCGCCGAGTGCCGGGAGGCTGACGGATTCGCTCATGAGCTTCTCTCCTTCAAAACCTGATCGTTCAGTAGCTTATTGCAGCCGCTCGCGCGGCGGACGCCTTAGAGGGTGTGCAGCGGCTTGCCCGCGAGGTACAGGAAGGCCTCGCCGAGCGACTCGCTCTGCGTCGGGTGCGCGTGCACGAACGGGGCGATGTCCTCCGGGTGCGCCTCCCAGTTCACCACGAGCTGCGCCTCGCTGATGAGCTCGCCGACGCGCGCGCCGATCATGTGCACGCCGACGACCGGGCCGTCCTTGACGCGGACGACCTTGACGGTGCCGCTCGTGCCGATGATCTCGCTCTTGCCGTTGCCGGCCAGGCTGTAGTCGTAGCTCGAGATCGCGTCGGCGCCGTACTGCTCCGCCGCCTTGACCTCGCTGAGGCCGATCGAGGCGACCTCGGGGTCGCAGTAGGTGACCTTCGGGATGTTGACGTCGGGGACGACGATCGGGTTGAGGCCCGCGATCTCCTCGGCCACGAAGATGCCCTGCTGGAAGCCGCGGTGCGCGAGCTGCAGGCCGGGGACGATATCGCCGACGGCGTAGACGCCGGGGATGTTGGTCTGGAGGCGCTCGTCGGTGATGACGAAGCCGCGGTCGAGCGTGACGCCGACCTCGTCGTAGCCCATGCCGGCCGTGAGCGGGCCGCGGCCGACCGCGACGAGCAGCAGCTCGGCGTCGACCGTGCTGCCGTCCTCGAGCGAGACGACGACGCCGTCCTCGTTCTGGGTGACGCCGGAGAACCGGACGCCCAGGCGGTAGTCGATGCCGCGGCGGCGGAAGGCGCGCTCCAGCGACTTGCTGATGGCCTCGTCCTCGTTGGGGACCAGGTGCGGGAGGGCCTCGATGATGGTGACCTCCGCGCCGAAGGACTTCCAGACGCTGGCGAACTCGACGCCGATGACGCCGCCGCCGAGGACCGCGACCTTCTTGGGGACGAAGTCGAGCTCGAGGGCCTGCTCGCTGGCGATCACGCGGCCGCCGATCTCGAGGCCGGGGAGGCTGCGCGAGTAGGAGCCGGTGGCGAGGATGACGTTCTTGCCCGTGATGGTGTCGTCGCCGACCTGCACGGTCGTGGGGGAGGTCAGCTTGCCCTCGCCCTCGATGACCGTGATGCCGCGGGCCTTCACCAGGCCCTGGAGGCCCTTGTACTTCTTGGCGATGATGCTCTGCCGGTACTCGGTGACACCGTTGATGTCGATGCCCTTGAACTCCGTGACGATGCCGTACTTGGCCGACTCCCGCGTGTAGTCCGCGACCTCGGCCGCGTGCAGCAGCGCCTTGGTCGGGATACAGCCGCGGTGCAGGCAGGTGCCGCCGACCTTTTCCTTCTCGATCATGCCGACGGTGAAACCGAGCTCGGCCGCACGCAGCGCTGCTGCGTAGCCTCCACTCCCACCGCCGAGCACCACAATGTCAAAGTTCTGCTCAGACACCCAGCTACTCCTCGCGCATCAGGATTCGTGACACGATCCTGCCCCGAGGGATGACTCGAGGCAGGCGTTGCATTGGCAGGATTTTCCTGCCCATACGACCCTACTACCTCTGGGAAAAGTCCTCGGCCAAACGGATGAGCGCACGTACGCTGACGGCGGACGGGCCCTTGCCGGTGAAGCCGTACGGAGCCGACGGGCCCTTGGCCGGCCCGGCGATGTCGAGGTGCGCCCACGGGATGCGCGGCGCGTCGTCCTCCTCGCCCGTGCGGCCGATGAACTCCTGGAGGAAGACGCCGGCCAGCAGCATCCCGCCCGCGGTCACACCGGGATTGGCGTTGGCGATGTCGGCGACGTCGGAGTTGATGGTGGCGCGCAGCTCGCTCGCGAGCGGCATCGGCCAGAGCAGCTCGCCGGAGGCCTTGGCGGCGGCGAGGACGTCGCCGACCAGGTCGTCGGAGCCCATGACCGCGGCGTAACGGGTGCCGAGCGCGACCATCGCGGCGCCGGTCAGGGTCGCGACGTCCACGATCGCGTCCGGGTGCTCCTCGCCGGCGGCGACTAGGCCGTCCGCGAGCACGAGCCGGCCCTCGGCGTCGGTGTTGAGCACCTCGACGGTGCGTCCGCCGCGCATTCGCAGCACGTCGTTCGGGCGGATGGCCGAGCCGGACGGCATGTTCTCGGCCAGGCACAGCCACGCGGTCACGCGGACGGGCAGCGCCAGCCGGGCGGCGGCGAGCGCGACAGCGAGCACGGTGGCGGCGCCGGTCATGTCGTACTTCATGCCCACCATCCCCGACGGCGGCTTGAGCGACAGGCCGCCGGAGTCGAACGTGATGCCCTTGCCGACGAGCGCGAGGTGCTTCTCAGCTGCGGCCGGCGCGTAGTCGACCTTCACCAGCCGGGGCGGCCGCACCGAGCCCTGGCCGACACCGAGGATGCCGCCGAAGCCCTCGGCCTCCAGCCGGCGCTCGTCCCAGACCTCGACGGTGACCGGCAGGCCCTCGACCGCCTCCGCGACCCGGGAGGTGAACGACGCGGGGTAGAGGTCGATCGGGGGAGTGTTGACCAGGTCCTTGACCAGTGCGGCAGCGCCGGACACGGCGAGGGCGCGCGCGACGAGGTCGTCGCCGGCCTCCGACGCGCCGACGACCTCGATGGTCTCGACGGGTGTCTTGACGCCCGCGCGGCTGGCGGACCGGTACTCCGTGAAGGCGTACGCGCCGAGCGCAGCGCCCTCGAGGACGGCGCCCAGCTGCGCGTCGTCGTCGGTCGGGAGGTCGAGCGCGACGTGCCCGACACCGGCGAGCTGGCGGATGGCAGTGCCCGCCGCGTAGCGCAGCGCGTCCTCGTCCACCGGCTCGGGGAGGCCGACGACCGCGAGTGCAGGACCGCCCGCAACGCCGGGCAGCCGCACCAGCTCGTCCTTGCCACCGCCGAAGCCGACCGCCGCGAGCGACGCGTCCAGCCCGTCCGGAGCCGCGGCCGACAGCACGGTGACGCCGTCGGCGCCGGAGCGCGCGGCGATGACCAGGACATCGGCGGAGGAAGAGGGAGTGGAAGTGAGGCTGAGGGCGGGAGGCGTCATATCTCGACCCTAACGGCTGATCGCCGCGTGACCGCGGAGGCCGTATGTTCGCTGTGGGCGTGCTGCGAGCGGCCCTGTGCGCGGCGACCCGACGGGGCACGCGGCCTAGAGTTGATGTATGCGAGACCCGGGTGAACTGTACGAGCTGAATCCGGCACTGGTGGTGCCGGATGGCCTGCCCCTGATCGCGGGGCTCACCGGGTTCGCCGACGCCGGCTCCGGCGTCAGCCAGCTCGGCACCTACCTTCTCGGCACGCTCGACAGCGAGGTCGTGGCGACCTTCGACGCCGACATCCTGCTCGACTACCGCGCGCGCAGGCCGATCATCTACTTCGACCAGGACCACCTGGCCGACTACCAGCCGTCCACGCTGAAGCTGCACCTGGTCTACGACGAACTGCGCCAGCCGTTCCTCCTGCTGTCCGGGTTCGAGCCCGACTTCCGCTGGGAGGCGTTCACGGAGGCCGTGCTCGGGCTGATCGAGCGCTACTCGGTCAAGAGCGTCACCTGGGTGCACTCCATCCCGATGCCGGTGCCGCACACCCGGCCGATCGGCGTGACGGTCAGCGGCAACCGCCGCGACCTGATCGAGGCGATGTCGATCTGGAAGCCGCAGACGCAGGTGCCGGGCAACGCCCTCCACCTGCTCGAGTACCGGCTGCAGCAGCTGTCGTACCCGATCGCCGGGTTCGTCCTGCTCATCCCGCACTACCTCGCCGACACCGAGTACCCGGCCGCGGCCATCGCCGGGCTGGAGAGCATCAGCGCGGCGACCGGCCTCATCTTCCCGACCGACCGCCTGCGCGAGGAGGACCGCGAGTTCGTCGCGAACATCGACGAGCAGGTGGCCGGCAACGCCGAGCTGGGCAAGCTGGTCGGCACGCTCGAGGAGCGGCACGACACGTACATGGAGGACACCCAGCTCCGTTCGCCGCTCACCGACCGCGACGGCGAGCTTCCCAGCGCCGACGAGATCGCGGCCGAGCTGGAGAACTTCCTCGCGTTCCGCCGGCACGGCGACGACCGCCGCGGCGACGACGAGAACCCGCGCCCCGAGCGCTGACCCGGCCTCCGCGACGGTCCCGTTCGCGCGGCGGGCATAGGATCGTGGGGTGAATTCGCGTCGATCCTGGGTCATCTTCGGGATCGGAGTCTTCGCTTACCTCGTCGCTGTGATGCAGCGCACGAGCATCGGCATCGCCGGCGTCGCCGCGACCGACCGCTTCCACGTCTCCGCCGCCGTGCTGTCGTCGATGGCGGTCGTCCAGCTCATCGTCTACGCCGCGATGCAGGTGCCGGTCGGCGTCCTGATCGACCGGGTCGGCTCGCGGGCGCTGATGATCGCGGGAACCGCCCTGATGGTCGTCGGGCAGGTGACGGTCGCGTTCGCGCCGACCATCGCGCTCGCCATCGTCGGCCGCATCCTCGTGGGTGCAGGCGACGCGACCGTGTTCACCTCGCTCATGCGGCTGGTGAACTCCTGGTTCCGCGGCCGCCTCGTCCCGCAGCTCTCGCAGTGGATCGGCAACATCGGCCAGCTCGGCCAGGTGCTGTCCGCCGTCCCGTTCGCCCTGCTCCTCCACGAGTCCGGCTGGACGGTGGCCTTCCTCAGCGCGGCGTCGGTGTCGGTGGTCGCGCTGGTCGGAATCGTCGCCGCCATCCGCGACCGTCCGGTCGGGTCGAGCGAGGGCCCGCGCCCGGCGACCTGGCGCGAGTCGATCCGGCAGCTCCGGATCAGCCTCGCCCGGCCGGGCACGCAGCTCGGGTTCTGGTCGCACTTCACCACGCAGTCCTCCGGCACCGTGTTCAGCCTGATGTGGGGACTGCCGTTCATGGTGTTCGCGCTCGGCATCGACCCGGCGGAGGCGAGCGGACTCCTCATCGTGTCGGTCGTGGCGGGCCTGATCGCCGGCCCGATCCTCGGACTGCTGACCGCGCGCTTCCCGCTGCGGCGCAGCAACCTCGTGCTCGCGATCGTCGGAATGATGGGGATCGTCTGGGCGCTGCTGCTGCTGTGGCCGGGGACGCCGCCGCTCTGGCTCCTGATCCTCGTGCTGGTGGCGATCGGGATCGGCGGCCCCGGCTCGCTGATCGGGTTCGACTTCGCGCGTACCTCCAATCCGCTGCACAGCCTGGGCTCCGCCAACGGCATCGTGAACGTCGGCGGCTTCCTGGCCAGCTTCGTGATGATGTTCCTCATCGGCATCGCCCTGGACGCCCAGAACACCGCCCACACGGTCGCCGGTCTCTACGCTCTCGACTCCTTCCGCTGGGCGTTCGCCCTGCAGTACGCGATCATCGGCCTCGGCGTCGTCTTCCTCGTCCGAGCCCGCCGGCGCACCCGCCGCCGCCTCGCGGAGGAGGAGGGAATAGAAGTGGGTCCCTTGTGGGTTGCACTCGTTGACGCTTGGCGAAGGCGAGATGGTCGGGAGCCTGGCGAGAACGTGCAATAATTGATACCTGGACCCGTTCATGTTCTTGGGGTCGGAGCACTAGATGGTGCCCGGCGCGACAGCCCAAGGCTTGACATGGGTCTTAGTAATGTCCGCACGCGACCTCAGCCCGGGCGCACGGTCGGCTCACCACGGCCCGCCCCGGTATGAAAGCCCTTCGCTTGTATGAAAGGTAGGCAGATGGCAACCCGTGCAGCAACCAAGGCCCGCGAGGCCGAGGCGGTCGAGGAGACCGAAGAGACCGCTGCGGCCGCCAAGCCGGCAGCGAAGAAGACGACGGCCAAGTCGCCGGCCAAGGCGCCGGCGAAGAAGGCCGCGCCCAAGAAGGGCGCCACCAAGGCCAAGGGCGACGACGACGAGGAGCTCGACGACGACGCCGAGGTCGAGATCGACGCGGACGACACGGCCGGGGTGGCCGATGACGCCGTCGACGCCGACGAGACCGAGGGCGACGACGCCGAGGCGGACGACGCCGAGGGGTCCGGCCCCAAGGGCGAGAGCGCGGCTGTGCAGGCGGCGGCGGACGCCCCGCTTCCCACCGACGCGCTCGTGCTGCGCGCCGTGGACGAGGACGACGACGTCCCCGTGTACTCCACGACGATCACCGGCGCGACCGCAGACCCGGTCAAGGACTACCTCAAGCAGATCGGCAAGGTCCCGCTGCTGAACGCCGCGGAGGAGGTCGAGCTCGCGATGCGCATCGAGGCCGGCCTGTTCGCGGAGGACAAGCTCGCGAACACCCCGAACATGCCCAAGGAGCTCGAGCGCGAGCTGCGCTGGGTCGCCCGTGACGGCCAGCGCGCCAAGAGCCACCTGCTCGGGGCCAACCTGCGCCTCGTGGTCAGCCTCGCCAAGCGCTACACCGGCCGCGGCATGCAGTTCCTGGACCTCATCCAGGAGGGCAACCTGGGTCTGATCCGCGCCGTCGAGAAGTTCGACTACACCAAGGGCTTCAAGTTCTCGACCTACGCCACCTGGTGGATCCGTCAGGCGATCACCCGCGCGATGGCCGACCAGGCCCGCACCATCCGCATCCCGGTGCACATGGTGGAGGTCATCAACAAGCTGGCCCGCGTCCAGCGGCAGATGCTGCAGGACCTCGGCCGCGAGCCCACCCCGGAAGAGCTCTCCAAGGAGCTCGACATGACCCCCGAGAAGGTCATCGAGGTGCAGAAGTACGGTCGCGAGCCCATCTCGCTCCACACCCCGCTGGGTGAGGACGGCGACAGTGAGTTCGGCGACCTGATCGAGGACACCGAGGCGGTCGTTCCGGCCGACGCGGTCGGCTTCACGATGCTGCAGAAGCAGCTCGAGAGCCTCCTCGACTCCCTCTCCGAGCGCGAGGCGGGCGTCATCCGCATGCGCTTCGGCCTGGGCGACGGCATGCCGAAGACGCTCGACCAGATCGGCGACACCTTCGGCGTGACGCGGGAGCGCATCCGGCAGATCGAGTCGAAGACGATGGCGAAGCTGCGCCACCCGTCCCGCTCGCAGTCGCTGCGCGACTACCTCGAGTAAACGGTGCGCTACCGACTGGCGGTCATCGCCGGCCGCCTCGCCCGCTGGCTGCTGCGCCTGCGGGGAGGCGGCTCCGCGGTGCCGGGGCGGGTCGCGCTCGCGATCGCGCCGAAGTTCCTCGAACGTGCTGTCAGCCGCCTCCCGCTGGGGGTCGTCTTCGTCTCCGGTTCCAACGGCAAGTCGACGACCACCAACATGCTCACGGCGATCCTGCGCGAGCACGGGCTGAACGTCTTCACCAACCCGTCCGGCGGCAACCTGCCGCAGGGGATCGCCTCCGCCCTGCTGGCGGATGTGCCGCTCGACGGCTACGTCCGCGGCGACGTCGGGGTGATCGAGGTGGACGAGGCGTACGGCGTCGACCTCGCGACCGTTCTGAAGCCGCGCGGCTCGCTGCTGCTCAACGTGCAGATCGACCAGCTCAACCGGTTCTTCGAGCCCACCCGCGTGATCGGGATGCTCCGCACGATCGCGGAGCGCTCGGCCGAGTTCGTCGTGGTGAACGCCGACGACGACAGCCTCGCGCGGGTCGGCGCGGAGCTCGCCGCTGCGGGCCGCGACGTGACGACCTTCGCTGTGGCCCCGGCCATCATCGAGTCCTCGCCGAACGGCCTCGCCAACGTGGCGGACCTCTCCGGCGTCGCTGCCGGCGCCCTCCCGGTGCCCGCCGTGTTCGTCAGCAAGCTGGAGACGCAGAGCGCGCAGCTCACGATGGGCGGCGAGTCCATCCGGATCGGCCTGCCCGCGCGCGGCCTGCACTACGCGGTGGACGCCGCCGGCGCGACGGCGATGGCCCGGCGGGTGCTGGGCGACCGCTTCCAGTCGGAGGCCGTCGTCGCGGCGATGAGCTCGCTGCGCACGGTCTACGGCCGCGGCGAGACGCTGAAGGTCGGCGACGAGGACATCGAGATCATCATGATGAAGAACCCGCCGAGCCTCCAGCTCAACCTCGACTATCTGAGCCACAGCCCGGAGCAGGTCTTCGTCGCTGTCGACGAGGGCACGCCCGACCCGTCCTGGGTCTACGACATCGACCTCTCCAAGCTGGAGCATGTCGACATCGTCTCCGGCACGAAGGCCTGGCAGTTCGCGACCCGGTTCGCCTACGCCGGGATCGAGGTCGACCAGGTGATGCCGGAGCTGCGGCCCGCCCTGCAGGCGTTCCTCGCCCTCCCGAAGCCGTCGCGCGGCACCAAGACGATGATCGTGAACTACGAGCAGATGATGGCCATCCGCAAGCAGCTCGGCTTCCTCGACCTGGAAGGCGGCGACAAGTGACCGTCCTCCGCATCCTGCACCTCTACCCGCGCGAGCTCGGGATCAACGGCGACGCCGGCAACGTGCTCGCCCTGGCCGAGCGCGCGCGCTGGCGCGGCGTGGACGTCGACATCGTGTCGCACGCTCCCGGCGCCGAGCTGCCCGCCAGTGCCGACATCGTGCACATCGGCTCCGGCCCGCTGTCCGCGCAGCGCGCTGTCGCCGCCGACGTGGCCCTGATCGCGCCGCGGCTGCGGCAGTGGCGCGACGCCGGAGTGCCGATCCTCGCGATCGCGGGCGGCTGGCAACTCCTGGGCGAGGAGATCGTGACGCCGGACGGCGAGACGCTAGCCGGCGCCGGGGTGTTCCCGACCCGCGCGGTGCTCGGGTCGCGGCGTCACGTCGCGGAGGTCGTCGTACGGATGTCCGACGGTGTCACACTCGCGGGTTTCGAGAACCACTCGGCGACCACGACGTTCAGCGCGGACGCCGCGGGTGCAATGCCCCTCGGCGACGTGGTGAGCGGCTTCGGGAACGGCGACAAGACGGAGGGCGTCGTGCTCGGGAGCGCCATCGGCACCCACCTGCACGGCCCGGTCCTCCCGATGAACCCGGTCCTGGCCGACCGGATGCTGCAGACCGCGCTGCGCGGCGAGCTCCCGCCGGTGCCGCAGACCGAGCGCGTGGACCGTTACGCGGCGAACGCGCGCCGCGCCATCGCGGGCCGCCTCGGCGTCGCGGTCTGACCGCTCGTCAGCTCTCCTGGGCGTCAGTTCTCGTAGACGCGGGGGACGCGCACAGCCACGCCGGTGATCATCTCGTCGGCGATGGTCTCGGCCCAGTCCGCGTACTTCTCCGCGGTGACCGAGCCGTCGCGGCCCGACCCGAAGAGGACGGCGGTGTCGCCGACCGCGACGCGCGCCAAGCCCGCGTCGACCAGCATCGTGTCGACGTCGACGGCGATCACGCGGCAGCGCTGGCCGGCGAGGAGGACCGAGCTCTTGGCGATGCCCAAGACGGGCACGCCGTCGCCGAACCCGATCCCGAGGCGCACATGCGTGGTGCCGCCGACATGGACCTCCACGACCGGCGCCTCCAGCCGCATCACGGGCTCCAGCCCGAGCTCGGCGCCGGTGGTGTCGTCGAACGGCGAGAAGCCGTAGGCGGCGATGCCGAAGCGCACCAGGTCGAAGCGGGCCTCCGGCATCCGGATGCCCGCCGAGCTCGCCGCGAGGTGCAGGATCTCGAACCGGGCGCCGCGCTCCTCGGCCTCCGCCACGGCGCTGCGGAACTCCGCGAGGGACGCCTCATCGTCGGCGATGGAGGCGTCGGCCAGGTGCGACCACGCCGCACGGATGCGGACGACGCCCTGCCGCTCCAGCTCCAGTGCGGCGTCGATCAGGTGCGGCCACTGCTCGCGGGTCGCCCCGTTGCGGCTGAGGCCGGTGTCGACCTTGAGGTGCACGACGGCAGGACGGTCGGCGCCCGCGGCCGCGATGGCGTCGAGCTGCCAGACGGCCGAGATGCCCAGCTCGATGTCGGCCTCGATCGCGGCGCGCCAGTCGGTGTCGTCGCCGTGCAGCCAGGCCAGCAGCGGGACCGTGATGCCCGCGGCGCGCAGGACGAGCCCCGCGGGGACCTCCAGCACGGCGAGGGAGGTCGCTCCCGCCTCCAGCCCGGCCTCCGCGATGGGGAGCAGGCCGTGGCCGTAGGCGTCGGCCTTGACCGCGAGCATGGTCTCGGCGGGAGCGATCAGCGCGGTGAGGTGCCCGACGTTCCGGCGGAGTGCCGCCAGGTCGATGATCGCGCGGGGGAGCGGCTCCGCGATCGCGTCCACGATGGTCACTGCGCCGCCGCCTTCCGGGTCCAGTGGCCGTACAGCCGCTCGATGCGGCGGCCCAGTCTGCTCGTGATGACCGAAGCGGCGACGCCGAGCGCTGCCTCCCAGTCGAGCGCGGTCGGCTCGCCGCGGGCCGGGTCGCCGAACAGGACCACCTCGTCGCCCGGCTGTGCTTCTGCGTCGCCGATGTCGACCACGAACTGGTCCATCGCGATGCGGCCGGTGATCCGGCCGGTGGTCTCGCCGACCAGCACGGGCGCCTTGTTGGAGGCGACGCGCAGGATGCCGTCGGCGTAGCCGAGCGCGACCAGCACGAGCGTGCTGGGGCGGTCGGTGCGGTAGGTGTAGCCGTAGGAGACGCCGCGGTCGGCCCCGACGCGCTTCACCGCGATGATCTCGCCGGTGAGGCGCAGGGCCGGGGCGACGCCGGGAAGGTCGGTCAGGCCGAGCAGTTCGGGACCGAGCAGGTGCGCAGGCCCGCTGGCGTGGCGTCCGGCGGGGAAGCCGACCGTGACGGGCAGCGGGATGCCCTCGTCGGCGACGGCCGCGGCGTCCTCCACCCGGGAGACGAGAAAACCGCCGACCCCCGCGTCGGTCAGCGCCCGGGCGACGGGGATGAGCCCGTGCCCGTACGCGTCCGCGCGGAGATCGGCGGTGCAGTCGGGGAGTGGTGCGGCGGCCGCGCTGGCGGCGTTCGAGCGGATGACGTCGAGGTCGACGAATGCGCGCCTGCGCACGCCGGTGGCTCCTGCCATCGCTCGTTCAGCCCGTTCGCGTGTGCCGCGGGGACCCTAGGCGCGCTGCTCTTCGAAGAGACGAGCCGTCTCGTCGTGCCAGCTGTGCGCGATCTGCGAGAGCTTCTCCTGGTGCTTCTTGCCGTGGTGGGCGCAGAAGAGGAGTTCGCCGTTGTTGACCACGACGCGGATGTACGCCTGAGCGCCACAGCTGTCGCAGCGGTCTGCGGCCGTCAATTGCGGCCCCGACTCGAGCTCGTCAACCGCACCGTTCTCCGAGGTGATAGTAGACATGTGATGCTCCTTTCCGTCGCAACCGGTGAACTCGGTACGTCTATAGAACCACGTAAACCCGGAGACGAGGCGCGTATCGGCTGCTATTTCGCTCAACGCGTAGCCTTCGGGCCCGTGGGTGTCGGGGCGGGGATCGCCCGGCGCAGCACGTAACCTGGAGGATGCACGCGCGCGGATTCGCGCGCCGCACCCGGAACGACTGCACGGAACACAAGGAGCGCTCGTGGCGAGCTCGGACTATTCGGCGAGGCACCTCTCGGTGCTGGAGGGCCTGGAGGCCGTCCGCAAGCGCCCAGGCATGTACATCGGCTCCACCGACTCCCGCGGCCTCATGCACTGCCTGTGGGAGATCATCGACAACTCCGTCGACGAGGCGCTCGCCGGGCACGGCTCGGCTATCGAGGTCATCCTGCACCCGGACGACAGCGTGGAGGTGCGCGACACCGCACGCGGCATCCCCGTCGACGTCGAGCCCAAGACCGGGCTGACCGGTGTGGAGGTCGTCTTCACCAAGCTGCACGCCGGCGGCAAGTTCGGCAGCGGGTCCTACGCGGCCTCCGGCGGCCTGCACGGCGTCGGCGCCTCCGTCGTCAACGCCCTCTCCGAGCGGCTCGACGTCGAGGTCGACCGTGACGGCAAGACCTGGGCGATGTCGTTCCACCGCGGCGAGCCGGGCGTGTTCGACGACGGCAAGGCCGCGCCGAGCCCCGACGCGAAATTCTCCCCGTTCGTGAGCGGCAGCGAGCTGCGGGTCGCGGGCAAGGTCGCCAAGGGCGTCACCGGAACACGCATCCGCTACTGGGCCGACCGGCAGGTGTTCACCGCCGGCGCCGACTTCTCGGTGGAGGACCTCGTGGGGCGTGCCCGGCAGACGGCGTTCCTCATCCCTGGCCTGGCGATCACGATCGACGACCAGCGCTCGGTCGAGGGCGAGCGGACCACCTTCAGCTACGAGGGCGGCATCTCCGAGTTCGTGGACTTCCTCTCGCCCGACAGCCCGATCACCGAGACCTGGCGGCTCACCGGCGAGGGCCACTTCACCGAGACCGTGCCGGTGCTCTCCGACGGCGGCGCGATGGTGCCGACCGAGCTGAAGCGCGAGTGCCAGGTCGACATCGCGCTGCGCTGGGGGACCGGTTACGACACGGTGATGCGCTCGTTCGTCAACATCATCGCGACGCCCAAGGGCGGCAGCCACCAGACCGGCTTCGACCAGGGGATGCTCAAGTTCCTGCGCCAGCAGGTGGAGCTGAACGCGCGCCGGCTGAAGGCCGGCACGGACAAGCTGGAGAAGGACGACGTCATGGCCGGGCTCACGGCCGTGCTGACCGTGCGCCTCCCCGAGCCGCAGTTCGAGGGCCAGACCAAGGAGGTCCTCGGCACGCCGGCGGTGCGCGCGATCGTGGCCAACGTCATCCAGAAGGCCCTCGCCGAACGGTTCGCGTCGACCAAGCGCGACGACAAGACGCAGTCGGCGCTCGTGCTCGACAAGGTCGTCGCCGAGATGAAGTCCCGGATCTCGGCCCGCGCCCACAAGGAGACGCAGCGGCGCAAGAACGCGCTGGAGACGTCCTCCCTGCCGGCGAAGCTCGTGGACTGCCGGTCGAGCGACGTGGCGAACAGCGAGCTGTTCATCGTGGAGGGCGACTCGGCGCTCGGCACCGCTCGGCGTGCGCGGGACAGCGAGTACCAGGCGCTGCTGCCGATCCGCGGCAAGATCCTCAACGTGCAGAAGGCGTCGGTCTCCGACATGCTCTCCAACGCGGAGTGCGCGGCGATCATCCAGGTGATCGGGGCAGGGTCCGGACGCTCGTTCGAGCTGGGCTCCGCGCGATACGGCAAGGTCATCATCATGTCGGACGCGGACGTCGACGGCGCCCACATCCGCACGCTGCTGCTCACGCTGTTCTTCCGCTACATGCGGCCGATGATCGAGGAGGGCCGGGTGTTCGCCGCCGTGCCTCCGCTGCACCGGGTGGTCGCGGTCAACCCCGGCTCCAAGCCGAACGAGACGATCTACACGTACTCGGAGGCCGAGCTGCAGGCGGTGCTCGCCGACCTCAAGAAGCGCGGCCGGAAGTACCAGGAGCCCATCCAGCGCTACAAGGGCCTCGGCGAGATGGACGCGGACCAGCTCGCGACCACGACGATGGACCGCTCCCACCGCACGCTGCGCCGGGTGCGCGTCTCCGACGCCGAGGCGGCCAACCGCGTCTTCGAGCTGCTGATGGGCAACGACGTGGCGCCCCGCAAGGAGTTCATCATCGCGGGCGCCGACGACCTGTCCCGGGCCCGCATCGACGCCTGACGGTAACGGAGGACATCCAGCGCGGAGCACCGCCGGAGGTCAGCCAACGGAGGAGTTCGGGGCCGGTTCGGGCCGGATGTCCTCCGTTTGCCGCGCCCTCGCGACGGGTGGGGGTGTCGGTAACGGAGGAGATTCGGGGCGGGTTGGGGCGGGAGTCCTCCGGTAGCGGACGGCGCGCCAGGGGCGGGGTGGATGTCCTCCGTTGGCTGCGTCAACTGATGGCTGAGGGAGGCTACGACCATGTCGAGGGGGTGCCGGAGCCGTCGCGGCGGGCACCGCCCTGGGGGCGCGTGGCGAGCTGCCGGCGCCGCGTAAGTGACTCCGACGGCGAGGCGGCCAACCGCGTGTTCGAGCTGCTGATGGGCAACGACGTGGCGCCCCGCAAGGAGTTCATCATCGCGGGCGCCGACGACCTGTCCCGCGCCCGCATCGACGCCTGACGTCGGCAACGGAGGAGATCCGGCGCGGAGCGCTGCTCAATGTCAGCCAACGGAGGAGTTCGGGGCTGGTTCAAGCCGTGGCTCCTCCGTTAGCCGCGCCCTTGCGGCGGGAGCGGTGTCGGTAACGGAGGAGATCGGGGCCGGTTTCGGGTGGATGTCCTCCGGTGGGTGGCGGCGCGCCGGGGCGGGAGGACGGAGTCCTCCGTTACCGACTAGCGCGTCAGGCGAGGCGGCGGCCGAGGGAGGTGACGACCATGTCGAGGGGGGTGCCGGAGCCGTCGCGGCGGGCGCCGCCCTCGGGGAGGATGCGCGCAGCGCCGTCGGGGCCGACGGCCAGGGCGGGAGCCGCGCCGACCCAGGCGAGCGCCAGCTCGGTCTCGCCCTTGAGGAAGCGCTGCGAGCGCACGCCGCCGGTCGCGCGGCCCTTGGCCGGGAACTCGGCGAAGTCGCTGACCTTGCCGCTGCCGGGGTCCGCGCCGGGGAGGGTCTGGTCGCTGACGGCGATGGTGACGACCACCGCGTCGGAGCGCTCCGCGGCCTCCACCGCGCCGAAGAACACGACGCGGGCGTCGCCGGCCAGGTTGATGCCGGCCATCCCGCCGGCCGCGCGGCCCTGCGGGCGCACCGAACCGGCGGAGAAGCGCAGCAGCTGGGAGTCGCTGGAGACGAAGACCAGCTCGGCGTCGTCCGCCGACTGCACGGCGCCGACGACCGCGTCGCCGGCCTTCAACGCGATGACCTCGAACTCGGGCTTGTTCGCCCAGTCGCCCGGCGTCACCCGCTTGACCACGCCCTGGCGTGTGCCGAGGGCGATCGCCTCCGGGGCGTCCAGCGAGACGAGCGCGAGCACGCGCTCTTTGCGGTCGGCCAGCGCGAGGTAGTCGCCCACCTTCACGCCCGCGCCGAGCTGCACCGAGTTGAGCGGGGCGGCCGGGAGGTCGACCGGCGAGAAGCGGATGAGGCGGCCACGGTCGGTGACGGCGCCGATCTCGCTGCGGCTCGTGGTGTCGAGCCGCGACAGGATCGCGTCGTGCTTGCTGCGGCGGGCCGGCGGCTGGATGCGGTCCAGGCCCTCGCCCTCGCCCGCGCCCGCGTCGACGCGCAGGATGCGGCCGGTGGTCGACAGGTAGACGCGGCAGGGGGTGTCTGCGACCTCCAGCTGAATCGTCATCGCCTTGCTGCGCGAGCCCGCGCCCGCGATGGACGGCTTGGCCTCGGTGAGCAGGGTGCGGCGCGGGGTGCCGAACTTCAGTGCGACCTGCTCCAGCTCGTCGGACACCAGCGCGTCGATGCGCGCGCGGCTGGCGAGGAGCTCCTCCAGCTCGGCGATCTCCGCCCGCAGCTGGTCGCGCTCGGTCTCGAGCTCGATGCGGGAGAACTTCGTCAGCCGGCGCAGCCGCAGCTCGAGGATGTAGTCGGCCTGCAGCGTGCTGAGGTCGAACACCTGCTGCAGCCGCGTGCGCGCCTGGTCGGTGTCGTCGGAGGTGCGGATGACCTGGATGACCTCGTCGATGTCGAGGATCGCGACGAGGAGGCCCTCGACCAGGTGCAGGCGCTCCTTGCGGCGCGCGAGCCGGAACTCGGAGCGGCGGGTGACGACGCTGATCCGGTGGTCGATGTACACCCGCAGCAGCTCGCGCAGCCCGAGGGTCTGCGGGCCGCCGGCGACGAGGGCGACGTTGTTGATCGAGAAGCCCTCCTCCAGCGGCGTGTGCCGGTAGAGCTGCTCCAGCACGGCGTCCGGGCTGAACCCGGTCTTGATGCCGATGACGAGCCGGAGGCCGTGCTGGCGGTCGGAGAGGTCGGTCACATCGGAGATGCCGTTCAGCTTCTTCGCGTTGACGCCGTCCTTGATCTTCTCGATCACGCGCTCCGGGCCGACCCCGTAGGGCAGCTCGGTGACGACGAGGCCGCTCTTGCGCGCGGTGATCGACTCGACGCCCACCTTGGCGCGCATCTTGAAGCTGCCGCGCCCGGTCGCGTACGCGTCGCGCACGCCCGAGAGGCCGGCGATGGTGCCGCCGCTCGGGAGGTCGGGGCCCGGCACGTAGTCCATCAGCTCGTCGAGCGTGGCCTCCGGGTTGGCGAGGAGGTGTCGGGCGGCGCCGACGACCTCCACCAGGTTGTGCGGAGCCATGTTGGTGGCCATGCCGACCGCGATGCCGCTGGCGCCGTTGACCAGGAGGTTCGGGAACGCCGCGGGCAGCACGTCGGGCTGCAGGAGCTGGTTGTCGTAGTTGGGGACGAAGTCGACGACGTCCTCGTCCAAGTCCTCGGTGAGGGCGAGCGCGGCGGCGGCGAGGCGCGCCTCGGTGTAGCGCGCAGCGGCCGGGCCGTCGTCCAGCGAGCCGAAGTTGCCGTGGCCGTCGACCAGCGGCACGCGGAGGGTGAAGTCCTGGGCCATGCGCACGAGAGCGTCGTAGATGGCGCTGTCGCCGTGCGGGTGCAGCTTTCCCATCACCTCGCCGGTGACGCGCGCCGACTTGACGTGACCGCGGTCCGGGCGGAGGCCCATCTCGGTCATCATGTAGAGGATGCGCCGCTGCACGGGCTTCAGGCCGTCGCGCGCGTCGGGGAGCGCTCGCGAGTAGATGACGGAGTACGCGTACTCCAGGAACGAGCCCTGCATCTCGGTCGTGACGTCGACGTCTTCGATGCGTTCGGTTGCCGGGGCCTGATCGTCTGCTGGTGTCATTCGTGCATTCGGTGTGTGGGGCGGCAGGAGGCGCGCCGGTTCGACGGCTCCCGTCCGTCCAGCTGTGACAGACTGGGCCGGATGCCCCCCATGCTACCGGCCGCGTTCACGACCAGAGCGAGCCTCGCCACGGTAATGCCGAGTTCCCTGGGGGCGCTGCACGGGGAGGACAACGACCTCGGGCTTCCTCCGCTGCAGCATGTGGTCGTCGTCGTGGTCGACGGCCTCGGCGCCGCGGCGCTGCGGGCGCGCGAAGGGCACGCCAGGACGCTGGCCTCCCGGCTCGCCAAGACGACGACGATCGACGCCGGCTTCCCGACCACGACGGCCGCCGCGCTGGCGACGCTGACGACCGGGACGACGCCGGGGGAGCACGGCCTGGTCGGCTACCGGGTCCGCGACGACGCGGGCCGGCTGACCAACCAGCTCAACGGCTGGGACGAGCGGATGGATCCGGCCACCTGGCAGCGCGCCGAGACGGTCTTCGAGCGGGCCGCTGCCGACGGCGTCGCCTCCTACGCGCTCGGCGTCCCCGCGTACGCGGACTCCGGCTTCACCCACGCTGTGCTGCGCGGCGCGGAGTTCATCGGCGGCCGCACGATGGCCGACCGCTTCGACGCCGCGCGCACGATCCTCCGGACGCCTGGGCCTGCACTCACCTACCTCTACGTCGCCGAGCTCGACCAGGTCGCGCACGCCCGCGGCTGGGAGTCGCCGCGCTGGACGGCCGAGCTGGAGACCCTCGACGCGCTGGTCGCCGGGCTCGCGGCCTCCCTCGGCCCCGGCCAGGGTGTGCTGGTCACCGCCGACCACGGCATCGTCGACATCCCCGAGAGCGGGCATGTGCTCTACGACACCGCTCCCGAGCTGCTGGAGGGCGTCGCCGAAGTCGCGGGCGAGCCGCGGCTGCTGCACCTCTATACAGAGGAGGGCGCGCCCGCGGACGACGTGGCCGCGCGCTGGCGTGACATGGAGGGCGGCCGTTCGTGGGTCGCGACCCGCGCCGAGGCGATCGAGGCGGGCTGGTTCGGCCCGTCCGTCGAGCCGGAGGTCGCGCCGCGGATCGGCGACGTGCTCGTGGCCGCCAGGAAGCGCATCGCCTACTACGACTCGCGCGACCCGCAGCGCACCGGACGCAGCATGATCGGCCAGCACGGCTCGCTCACGGTCGAGGAGACGCGGGTGCCGCTGCTGCGGTTCGGGGCGGCGGGTTAGACCTCGGGAAGCGGCCGCTCAGGCCAGGTCGTCGTCCGTGCGCGCGCCGAAGACGATCTCGTCCCAGCTCGGCATCGCGGCGCGTCCCTTGCGGCGGCCCGACACGACAGGCGTCTGCTCCTGGGTGGAGGACAGCGGCGCGGGCGGGGGAGGCGTCGGGGTGCCGGAGGCGGGCGCCGCGGGCGGCGGACCGAACTCCTCGATGACGGTGATCGACTCCTCGATGACCCGGAACGGCGTGATCGGGTCGAGGAGCGTCGGCTGCTCGACCTGCTCGTGGCGGCCGGTCCGGTCGCCACGGTCGGCCTGCGGGGCGGGCTCGTCGTAGCCGGCGGCCTCGCGCTCCCCGCGGCGGCGGCGCAGCGCCTCCAGCAGGTCGGCGGTCTGGTGCAGGTCGCGCGGCGTCTCGTCGGCGCGCTTGATCGCCGAGATCGCGATGGAGTTGCTGGCACGGCCGGGAGCGTGCGGCTCCAGCGGCTCGAGCGGCTGGGTGACCTCCGGGCCGAGCAGGTCGACACCGGGGGCGGGGAAGGTGAAGGCCCCGCTGTCGAAGCGGGAGCTGTCGGGCTCGCCCTCGTTCGGGAGGACGGCGCGCAGGCGCGGGATAAGGGCGCCGCCGCGCAGCTCGCCGGCCTGCGAGAGCGTGGTCGCCTCCGAGTTGAGCGGGGCGAGCGCGTGCTTGCGGAGGTCGTAGCTCCAGCGGGCGTCGTGGTCGATCTCGTCCGCGGTGAACTCGAGCTTCACGATCCAGCCGGTCTCGACGTCCTTCCAGCTCGCCCAGCGCTCGCCGGCGACGCCGAGCGAGGCGAGGCGGTCGCGGATGACGGAGCCGAACGTGTCGGGGTCGCCCAGCGGGTCGACCTCGGCGGCGGTGCGGACCGGGACGCTGAGGGCGCTCGCGACGACGTGCTCGCGCTCGGCGACGATCGGGCCCTCGAAGCGCTGGACGTAGTCCAGGGGCGCGCCCGTGACGGCGGCGACGTCGTCTGCGGACATGCCGGAGCGGATGTGCGCCTGGATCTCGCGCGGGGACAGTTTGGGGACTTCGGCGGAGACCTGCTGCCGCACCTGCCGGATCTTCGACTGAAGCGTGTCGTCGACGGCGATGCGGAAGCGTTCACCGTCGTCGCCGACGGCGACGATGGCACCGTTCTCGACCCCGATGACCTTCAAATCCTGCATTGTGATGCCTTCCGAGCTCGCGTTCGTTCCGGCCCAGAATGCCACGGGAATGGGGGACTTCCGGGGAATACCGCGGGCGTGCCGGAAGTTGAACACCGAGCAAACGCTGAGAGGCTCCTGCGTGGTTTTGCTATTCGCAGGCGATTGATGCAAACTATGGCCGCCGATTGCGAGAATCGGCCGTTACGACGAGAAGTGGATGGGCATGGCAACGGATTACGACGCACCGCGGAAGACCGAGGACGACTCCGAGTCGATCGAGGCCCTCAAGGAGCGAGTTCCGGACAAGATGTCTGGTGTCGTCGACGTCGAAGACGCCGACAACCCGGGCGGCTACGAGCTCCCTGGTGCCGACCTGTCGGACCTCGACCTCGACGTCGTGGTGCTGCCTCCCCAGGCCGACGAGTTCACCTGTGTGAGCTGCTTCCTGGTGAAGCACCGCTCGCAGATCGACCACGAGACGAAGCTCGGACCGATCTGCATGGAGTGCGCCGCGTAAGCAGCGCACCGCACCGCCACGACGCCGGGTAGCCCCGACTGGACGACAAACCTAGGCAGGACTACAGAGGACGTCGGGCCTCATCGAGAACCCGGACCAGCTGGTCCGGGTTTCTTGTCGAGATCAGCCAGTAGGGCGCCGGGTCGTCCACGTCGAGCAGCGGCACCTTCACGACCGGCTTGATCCAGCCGCGGATGAGCAGCCAGGCGCGGGCGTCCAGCCGCTGCCCGCGCTCCATCGTCGCCTCATCGCCGGTGAACGCCTTCGGCTCACCGATGAACTCCAGCGGGATCTTCGCGTTCCCCGCCGTGAACTCGGCCGCGGTCACCCGGATGACGGGGGCGGTGGCGAGCAGCGCGATCACGATCGCGGCGTAGAAGACGATCGCCAGCACGACGCCGACGGGGAAGTTGATCGGGGCGAAGACCAGCATCACGGCGGGCACGACGAGGATGGTGGAGATGAAGAGCCAGGGAGTCGCCCAGAGCCGTTCGCGGTAGAGGTCCATAGGACTATTCGATCATCCTTCGTGCACTACCCTCGACACCGTGACCGAAACCGTGGATGTCCCGATCGTCGCCGACCGCCTCCCCGTCTACGCCCACCCCGGTGACGCGGGCGCCGACCTGTGCGCCGCGGAGCCCGTGACGCTGGCTCCGGGGGAGCGGCACACCGTCCCGACCGGCGTCTCGATCGCGCTGCCGGAGGGCTACCTCGGCTTCGTGGTCCCGCGGAGCGGCCTGGCCATGCGGCACGGCATCACCATCGTCAACGCGCCAGGAACCGTGGACGCGGGCTACCGCGGCGAGATCAAGGTGACCGTCCTGAACACGGACAGGTCGATGCCGTACGATATCGGCGTCGGCGACAGGATCGCGCAGTTGATCGTCATGCCGGTCGCGCAGGCCCGGTTCATCCCCGTCGACGCCCTCCCGGACAGCCACCGCGGCACCGCGGGCTTCGGCTCGTCCGGCTACACCGTCACGCAGGCAGGAGAACACGCTTGACCGACAGCATCGACACCCCCGGCGAGGCCGAGCCACAGGACGTGGACAAGTCCGCACCGGAGGATCGGGAGACGGAAGGTCCCCTCGACGACAGCGAGGCGAACCCGGTCCGTCCCTACGTCGACCTCGGCGGCGTGAAGATCCTGCCGCGAGAAGGCCTCCATCTCCGGCTGGAAGTCGAGGAGGAGTCGCAGCGCGTCGTCGCCGTCGGGCTCGACTACGCCAACTCGACGCTGCAGGTGCAGCCGTTCGCCGCTCCCCGCAGCACCGGCCTGTGGAACGAGATCCGCGGCCAGATCGCCGAGCAGGTGCAGCGCCAGGGCGGCCGCGTGAGCGAGCGCGACGGCGTCTTCGGCCCGGAGCTGGTGGCGGAGATCCCCGTCGCCGCGCCGCAGGGCGCGCCCGGTGAGACGCGCGTCGCGCGCTTCGTCGGCGTCGACGGCCCGCGCTGGTTCCTGCGCGGCGTGATCGCCGGCGACGCGGCCGTGAAGCCGGAGGCCGCCGCCCTGGTCGAGGACCTCTTCCGCAGCATCGTCGTCGTGCGCGGCACCACCCCGATGCCGCCGCGCGACCTCATCCCGCTGCGCATGCCGTCGGCCCCGAGCACCGGCGACAGCGGATACAGCTCGCTGTGAGCGGTGGGCACGACGTGACCGACCAGCACCACGACCCGCAGCGCGACCCCGAGCGGGCGGAGCCCGGCGACGAGGAGCGCGACCCGGTCGCCTCCACGCTCGGCGAGAGTCTGGCGAAGGCCGCGCGCAACTCGGGCATGGGCCAGCTCGTCGATGGCGAGACGCCGACCGGCACCGCACTGCTCTCCGCCCTCGGCGGCGTGCGCGGACTGCTGGAGACCATCCTCCCCGGCCTGGTCTTCCTCATCCTCTTCACGTTCACGCAGAACGTCCCGCTGTCGATCGTCGTCTCGGTCGCGGTCGCCGTCGTGTTCACTGTGGTGCGCATCGTCGGCAAGACGCCCGTCACGCAGGCCCTCGCGGGCCTGATCGGCGTCGGGCTCTCCGCGATCTTCGCGCTCATCACCGGACGCGGCGAGGACAACTTCATCCTCGGGATCTGGCTGAACGCCGCCTATGCCGCAGCGCTCCTGGCCTCGATCCTGGTGCGCTGGCCGCTGATCGGCCTCGCGGCCGGCTACCTGATGGGCGACGGGCTGGCGTGGCGTTCGGTGAAGTCGAAGTTCCGGGTGATGCAGGCCCTGACCTTCCTCTGGTTCCTGCTCTTCGCGGCGCGGCTGCTCGTGCAGGTGCCGCTCTACCTGGCCCACACCGACGCGGCCACCAGCGCGCTCGCCCTCACCAAGCTGCTGATGGGCGTTCCGCTCTATGCTCCGCTGCTGCTGATCACCTGGTTCGTGGTGAAGGGGCAGTTCCCCCAGGCCGCGGCCAAGAAGCCGCAAGGCAACAGCGCCGGTTAGGCGCAGGACCGTCCAGAAGGGGGAAGGATGCTCGACGCGCAGACCAGGGAAGGCCTGAGCGCCGCGCAGGTGGCGGAACGCCACGCGGACGGCCGGGTCAACCTCCAGCGGCAGCCGGGGTCGCGGTCGATCTCCGACATCCTGCGCGAGAACATCTTCACGCTGTTCAACGGCATCCTCACCGGCTGCTTCATCGCGGTGCTGCTGCTCGGCGACCTCCGGGACGGCTTCTTCTACGGGGTCGTCGTCGTCAACGCCCTGATCGGCATCGTGCAGGAGCTGCGGGCCAAGCGCGTGCTGGACCGTGCGGCGCTGCTGGCGGCGCCGGAGAGCCGGGTCCGTCGCGGCGGCGCGGTCGTCGCGATCGCCCTGGAGGACGTCGTCCTCGACGACCTTCTGGTGCTGCGCCCCGGCGACCAGATCCCCGCCGACGCGGTCGTCGCCGAGAGCACGGGGCTCTCCCTCGACGAGTCGCTGCTGACGGGGGAGTCCGACCCGGTCTTCAAGGACGAGGGCGCGCAGCTGCTCTCCGGCTCGCACGTCGCCACCGGCACCGGCTACGCGATCGTCACGGCTGTCGGCGCGGACTCGTACGCGAGCAAGCTGACCAGCGAGATCCGCCGGCACTCGCTCGTGCACTCCGAACTGCGCGACGCGACCAACCGCATCCTCGTCTACCTGTCCTGGATCCTCGGCCCGGTCATCCTGGTGACGATCATCGGCCGGGTGCTCGCGTACGGCGGCTTCAACGAACTTTTCACCGACTCGCGCTGGCGGCGCGCGCTGCTGGACGCGGTCGCGGCGGTGGTCGGGATGATCCCCGAGGGCCTCGTGCTGCTGACCAGCCTGGCGTTCGGCGTCGCCGCCATCCAGCTCGCCGCGCGCAAGGTGCTCGTGCAGGAGCTCGCGGCCGTGGAGGTGCTCGCGCGCGTCGACGTGCTCTGCCTCGACAAGACCGGGACGCTCACCAGCGGCGAGCTGGTCTTGGAGGGCACCGAGCCGATCGGAGACGTCGCAGCCGGCCTCGCCGAGGTCGCGCTCGCGGCGTTCGGCGCCGACGACACCGGCAACGCGACCTCCGGCATCCTCTCGACGCGCTTCCAGAGCGACCGCTTCCGCGTCGACAGGCGCATCCCGTTCAGCTCCGCCACGAAGTTCAGCGGCCTGGTGATGCGCGTGGACGGCGAGGAGACATCCTGGGTGCTCGGCGCGCCCGAGCGCGTGCTCGCCGGGCACGAGGAGGCGCTGCGGCGCGCGACCGCCATCGCCTCGACCGGGCGCAGGACGCTGGCGTTGGCGCGGGCGATCGACCCGCTCCCGCACGGCACGCACGTCCCGCTCGGCGACGTGCGGGTGCAGCCGGCGCTGCTGGTCGTGCTGGGCGAGACGCTGCGGCCGGAGGCGCCGGAGACGCTCGGCTACTTCGGCGAGCAGGCCGTCCGCGTGGTCGTGATGTCGGGTGACAATCCGGTGACGGTGGAGGCCATCGCCCGGGCGCTGAACATGGAGGGCGAGGCGGTCGACGCCTCCACCCTGGAGACCGACGACGACCTGGAGGCCGCGCTGGGGCGCTCCAGCATCTTCGGCCGGGTCAGCCCGGAGCAGAAGCGCACGGCGGTCGGCCTGCTGCAGCGCCAGGGCCGCACGGTCGCGATGACCGGCGACGGGGTCAACGATGCGATGGCGATCAAGGACGCCAACCTCGGCATCGCGATGGGGACGGCGACGGCGGCGACCAAGGCGGTCTCCCGGCTGGTGCTGCTCGACAACCGCTTCGACCGGCTGCCGGACGTGCTCGCCTCCGGCCGCCGGGTGATCGCCAACGTCGAGCGGGTCTCCAACATCTTCCTGGCGAAGACCGTCTACGGCATCCTGCTGGCGCTGTTCAGCGCGGTGGTGCTCTGGCCGTTCCCGTTCCTGCCGCGGCAGCTCACGCTGGTCTCGACGCTCGCGATCGGCATCCCCTCCTTCTTCCTGGCGCTGGCGCCGAACAAGCGCATCTACACGCCGGGCGTGCTGTCGCGCATCCTGCGGTACTCCATCCCGACCGGTGTCATCGCCGGGCTGACCGCCGTGGTGGCGTACGCGCCGCTGCACAGCTCCATCCCGCTGCGGGAGGCGCGCAGCGTGACCACGCTCGCCCTGTTCTGCGTGTCGCTGTGGATCCTGTGCGTGCTGACCCGGCCGCTCACGACCTGGCGGTGGTTCCTGCTCGGCGGGGTGGCGGCGGCGTTCGTGCTGGTGTGCGTCATCCCGGGCGTCGCGAACTTCTTCGAGATGCACCTGTCGCTCGACACGGCGCTGCTCTGGGGGATCGCGGTGGGCGCCGTGGGGTCGGCCGGCATCGAGCTGTTCTACCGGTTCGCCAGGCGGCGCGGCCTGGTGTTCGACCGGGAGTGAACGTGTTAGATTTTATCTTGACGTCAAGATACTTTCCTGAGCCGACCGCTTAGGCTTACCTTGCTGGAAACAGGCTTCGACGCACGACCAAGATGGATGAGGCTCGCGGGACATCGCTCGCCGACGAAGGAGAAGGCACAGTGTCAGCTGTAAATAGTTTCGGTGCGAAGAGCACCCTGACGGTGGGGTCGAAGGACTACACGATCTTCAAGATCGACACGGTCGACGGCTACCGGAAGCTCCCGTTCAGCCTCAAGGTGCTGCTGGAGAACCTGCTCCGCACCGAGGACGGCGCGAACATCACCGCCGACCACATCAACGCCCTCGGCGGCTGGGACCCGCAGGCCGAGCCGGACACCGAGATCCAGTTCACCCCGGCCCGCGTCATCATGCAGGACTTCACCGGCGTCCCCTGCATCGTCGACCTCGCCACCATGCGCGAGGCCGTGTCCTCGCTCGGCGGCGACCCGGACAAGATCAACCCGCTCGCGCCCGCCGAGATGGTCATCGACCACTCGGTCATCGCCGACCTCTTCGGCACCGAGAACGCGCTCGAGCGCAACACCGACATCGAGTACGAGCGCAACGGCGAGCGCTACCAGTTCCTCCGTTGGGGCCAGACCGCGTTCGACGACTTCAAGGTCGTCCCGCCGGGCACCGGCATCGTCCACCAGGTCAACATCGAGTACCTGGCCCGCGTCACCATGACCCGCGAGGTGGGTGGCGAGCTCCAGGCCTACCCGGACACCTGCGTCGGCACCGACTCGCACACCACCATGGTCAACGGCCTCGGCGTGCTCGGCTGGGGCGTCGGCGGCATCGAGGCGGAGGCGGCCATGCTCGGCCAGCCGGTCTCCATGCTCATCCCCAAGGTCGTTGGCTTCAAGCTCACCGGCGCCATCCCGACCGGCGTGACCGCGACCGACGTCGTGCTCACCATCACCCAGATGCTGCGCAAGCACGGCGTGGTCGGCAAGTTCGTCGAGTTCTACGGCGCCGGTGTGGCGGAGGTCCCGCTCGCCAACCGCGCCACCATCGGCAACATGAGCCCGGAGTTCGGCTCCACGGCCGCCATGTTCCCGATCGACGACGTGACCCTCGACTACCTGCGCCTCACCGGCCGCAGCGACGAACAGGTCGCCCTGGTCGAGGAGTACTCGAAGGCGCAGAGCCTGTGGCACGACCCGGCGAACGAGCCGGTGTTCTCCGAGTACCTCGAGCTCGACCTCTCCACGGTCGTGCCGTCCATCGCCGGCCCGAAGCGCCCGCAGGACCGCATCGAGCTCACCGCGGCCAAGACCCAGTTCGAGAAGGACCTGGTCGACTACGCGGACATCTCACACGATCTGGTCGACCTGACCATCTCGGAGTCCTTCCCGGCCTCCGACCCGGGCGAGCTGCAGCCGGAGGACGGCCACAGCCACCACGTCCACACGCACCACAGCCACGCGCCGAAGACGGCCTCCAGCCCGACCCCGGTCAAGCTGGCGGACGGCACGGACTTCGTGATCGACCACGGCGCGGTCGCCATCGCGGCGATCACCTCGTGCACGAACACGTCGAACCCGTCGGTCATGCTCGCCGCCGGCCTCCTGGCCCGCAACGCCGCAGCGAAGGGCCTCAAGGCCAAGCCGTGGGTGAAGACCACCCTGGCGCCGGGCTCCAAGGTCGTCACCGACTACTACGAGAAGGCCGGCCTCACCAAGGACCTGGAGGCCCTCGGCTTCTACACGGTCGGCTACGGCTGCACCACCTGCATCGGCAACTCGGGCCCGCTGCTCGACGAGATCTCCGCTGCGGTCAACGACAGCGACCTCGCCGTCACTGCCGTCCTCTCCGGCAACCGCAACTTCGAGGGCCGCATCAACCCCGACGTGAAGATGAACTACCTGGCGAGCCCGCCGCTGGTCATCGCGTACGCGCTCGCCGGGTCGATGAACTTCGACTTCGAGGTCGACCCGCTCGGCGTCGACTCCGAGGGCAACGACATCTTCCTGAAGGACATCTGGCCGGACGCCGCCGAGGTGCAGCAGACGATCGACTCCTCCATCAACGAGGGCATGTTCGTCACCCAGTACGCGTCGGTCTTCGAGGGCGACGAGCGTTGGAAGTCGCTGGCCACCCCGACCGGCTCGATCTTCGAGTGGGACGAGAAGTCGACCTACGTGCGCAAGCCCCCGTACTTCGACGGGATGACGCTGGAGACCACTCCGGTCACCGACATCGCCGGCGCCCGCGTGCTGGCCAAGCTCGGCGACTCGGTCACCACCGACCACATTTCGCCCGCCGGCTCCATCAAGGCGGACAGCCCGGCCGGTCAGTACCTCAACGAGCACGGCATCGACCGCAAGGACTTCAACTCCTACGGCTCGCGCCGCGGCAACCATGAGGTGATGATCCGCGGCACGTTCGCGAACATCCGCCTGCGCAACCAGCTGTTGGACGGTGTGGAGGGCGGCTACACGCGTGACTTCACGCAGGCCGACGGCCCGCAGTCGTTCATCTACGACGCGTCGCAGAACTACCAGGCGCAGGGCACCCCGCTCGTCGTGCTCGGCGGCAAGGAGTACGGTTCCGGCTCGTCGCGCGACTGGGCGGCGAAGGGCACCAGCCTCCTCGGCGTCCGCGCGGTCATCACCGAGAGCTTCGAGCGCATCCACCGCTCGAACCTGATCGGCATGGGCGTCGTCCCGCTGCAGTTCCCGGCCGGCGAGAACGCCGACTCCCTCGGGCTGGACGGCACCGAGTCGTTCTCGATCACCGGGCTGGAGGAGCTCAACGAGGGCCGCACGCCGAAGACCGTGCACGTCGTCGCCGAGCCGACCGAGCAGTCGCCCGCCGGCAAGCAGGCCGTCGAGTTCGACGCGGTGGTCCGGATCGACACGCCCGGTGAGGCCGACTACTACCGCAACGGCGGCATCCTGCAGTACGTCCTGCGCGGACTTGCCGGTAGCTGAGGCTCTCGCTAGCGTCTTCGCGGACCTGATCGCGGGTAGTGCAGCGTCACAAACGTCCCGTCAGGCTTCGGCCTGGCGGGACGCCTCCCATTCTTATCGGGTCGGCAGCGGACTGTAAGTGGTGGTAGGCCCTCTCTCCGAGGTGTGATCCATTGCTGAGGTCTCCCTGATGTCGTACCCGCGTGTTACTCTTCAAGCACTACATCCCCCACGCCTCTCGACGATGCGCACTTGGGGGATTTTCTCTACCCAGCTCCAAGGACGACTTTCGGATGTCTGCACCGCCTCGCGTGCCCCGTCTGCGCGGGACGCAACACTACGACAAGCCTGCGATGATGTTGGACGATCTCGTCGACCGGCTTGCTGAGCGGGGCATGGTGATCCCCGATCGCGACCGGGCGCTTCGCTATCTCCGGCACATCGGCTACTACCGGCTCTCGCCCTACGCGATCCCGTTCCAGCAAAGCCGGCCAGACCACTTGCTCCGCAAAGGGACATCGTTCGACGACGTCCTCGACCTGTACGTTTTCGACCGTGCCCTCCGGCTGCTGGTGATGGACGCGCTTGAGCGCGTCGAGGTCGCCGTCAGGGCTGCTCTGACCGACCACATGTCGACGGTGTACGAGGACCCATTTTGGTACACGGATTCGGATCACTTCCACCACGCGAACAAGCATGCTGGCCTACTGAAGATCATTCGAGATGCCTCGGATGCCCGTCTACGTGCCGTGGCCGAGCCTGTCGACGCCGCGGAGGGTCACCCCGTCGACGACACAGGTACGTTGGATGCTGAGCAAAACAGCGCGGCGGTGAGTCACCGGTCCGCGCTGGAGCATTACCTCACCACCTACGGGACGCCGGAACTGCCGCCGTCGTGGTTGATGGTCGAAACCCTCACGATTGGGCAGTTGGCCAACCTGTACCGGAATCTGAAGCGACGCTCGGACCGGACCGCAGTGGCTGCCAGCATGGGGCTCACGAGCCCTGTTCTCGAGTCCTGGCTGCAGACCTACGTCCGGGTTCGCAACGTCTGCGCGCACCACGGCCGACTCTGGAACGTCGGCCTCGGCGTATACCCCGTGGTACCCACGTCCCGGTCGATCGCGTGGCTACGCGGACCGGATGCATTGCCGGAGCGCTCTCTCAAACGGCTCTACCCAGTCCTCGTATCCCTGCAGACGATCCTCAGCACCGTTTCGCCGCGCAGCAACTGGTCCGCGCGACTTCATGACCTGATCGGCACTCGCCCAGCGATGAACCTCGCAGGTATGGGCGTCCCCGCTGGATGGGCACAGGACGAGTTCTGGCCCGGACTCAGTGGGTGAGCCCCTAATCAGTTGAACTCTGAGCAGCCACGAAGGCGGGCAGAGTTGTCGAACCGAACGGAGGCCGAGATGGCGCGCCCACACCAGCGTAAGGCCGCGCTGTCCGCACTACTAAGGCCTGTCCCGAGCCGCCGGGAGGGCTCAGTTGGTATCTGACAATGGCGAAGTTGCCTACGATCCAGAGGAACGCGTAGAGGTCATCGATCCGGGAGTGCCTAAGACGGTCGGCGGATTCTGTAGCAGTCCGCTGATCGGACTCAATGTTGGGTCTCCGACGGGGTTTCAAATGCCAACAGGGTTCACAAAGTCTCTGTTCCCGGCGCGGGGATTCTCGGCGGCTGACCTGGTGGCAACGATCAACGCCGACCTTCAGAAGCGGCTGAATTCACTGGTCAGTCCGGTGGTGGAGAGCATGCTCAGCCAGCTTCAGACGTCGATCGGGTCATTCATCGACCCGAAGGTGATTCAGGGTCTCAAGCAGTCGTTCCTGCCGTCGAACCTTCGCGACATCGGCGACGCGATCAGCTTCAGAGAAGTGCACGATTTCATCGAGCAGGAGGGCATCCCGCTCTATCTCGTCCCTCGCGGACGGACGGCGGCCCGGTTGCTTCGCGCCAAGGACAGGTCGGCGCGACGTCGGGTACTGGGGGATTGCTTTGACACGTTGATGGACGACTGTGAGGCGGTGCTCACAAACGTCGCGCACCCGGCGCTGCGGGAGGAAGTCACCTTCGCGCTCGATGGACTCGGTGCGATGCGGAGGGGACACACGCGTTCGGCGCAGGCGATGTTTACGGTGACGCTGGACACCCTGATCTCTCGGTTCTATCCCGACCGGAACAAGCGGAAAGCGGTTACGAATCGGGAGAAGGACGCCGATGTGCCCGAGTCATTCAACGCGATGGGTGTCCACGAGGCGATGGTGTGGTTGCCGATTTGGAACGCGCACGAGCAGTTCTGGAAGGACAAAGGTGATGAGATTCCGCGGCACTACTCGAGGCACGCGAGCGTACATGGTGTCTCCTCTCGCCAGTTCAGCAAGCGGAACTGCGTACAGGTGTTGATGCTTGTGACCAGCCTGATCGGCTATGCCAAACAGGTCATTTGGCTGACATCGCCTGGCAGACCGGATGTCGTACGCATCGCAGCCTGGCCTGGCGGGGCGGAATTCGTGTGACTAAGTCGTTCAGACCTAAGCAACGGCGGCATCCTGCAGTACGTCCTGCGGAGCCTGGTGTAACCAGACCGTTGTCAAGGGGAGGCTCGGGATCGTCGGTTCCGAGCCTCCTCCGATTCACACGGTTCTACACTGAAATCCATGAGCATCCTCGAAACCATCCACGGGCCGCGTGATCTCGACCGGCTCACGGAACGGGAGCTCGACCAGCTCGCTGCCGAAGTGCGGGCGTTCCTGGTCGCCAACGTCGCCAAGACCGGCGGCCACCTGGGGCCGAACCTCGGCGTGGTCGAGACGACGATCGCCATCCACCGCGTGTTCGACTCGCCGCGGGACGCGATCGTCTTCGACACCGGGCACCAGTCGTACGTCCACAAGCTGCTCACCGGGCGCCAGGACTTCTCCCGGCTGCGCCAGCGCGGCGGCCTCGCCGGCTACCCGCAGCGCTCCGAGTCCGAGCACGACATCGTCGAGAGCTCGCACGCGTCGTCGTCGCTGAGCTGGGCCGACGGCATCTCGCGCGCCTTCGAGATGACCGGCCAGAACGACCGGCACGTCATCGCGGTCGTCGGCGACGGCGCGCTCACCGGCGGGATGACGTGGGAGGCGCTCAACAACATCTCCGACGACAACAACCGCCGGCTGATCATCATCGTCAACGACAACGGCCGCTCCTACGCCCCGACGATCGGCGGCATGGCCCGCTTCCTCAACACGGTGCGCACGCGCCGCGGCTACCGCAACCTGTACCTGAGCAGCCGGAAGGCCTTCGACAAGCTGGGCTCTCCCGGCCAGTCGCTGTACCGCGGTGTCCGTGGCGGCCTGCACGGCTTCCTCAGCCGGTTCTCCAACAACGAGTCGCTGTACTCGAACCTCGACATCAAGTACATCGGGCCGGTGCACGGCCACGACATCGAGGCGATGGAGGAGGCGCTGCGCCAGGCGAAGAACTACGGCGCCCCGGTCATCGTCCACGCGATCACGCAGAAGGGCCGCGGCTACGAGCCGGCGCTGCGCGACGCCGCCGACCAGTTCCACGCGGTCGGCCAGATCGACCCGGAGACCGGCGAGGCCCTCGAGAGCTCGACCGGCGAGCACTGGACCGACGTGTTCTCCGACGAGATCGTGAAGCTCGCGGAGAAGAACCCGAAGCTCGTCGGCATCACCGCCGCCATGCTCCGGCCGACCGGCCTCCACAAGTTCGCCGAGCGGTTCCCCGACCGCGTGCACGACGTCGGCATCGCCGAGCAGCACGCGGCGACGAGCGCCGCGGGGCTCGCGTACGGCGGCCTCCACCCGGTCGTCGCGATCTACGCGACCTTCATCAACCGGGCGTTCGACCAGGTGCTGATGGACGTCGCGCTGCACAAGGCCGGCGTCACCTTCGTGCTCGACCGTGCCGGGGTCACCGGCCCGGACGGGCCGAGCCACCACGGCATCTGGGACCTGGCGATCCTGCAGGCGGTCCCGAACATCCGGCTGGCGGCGCCGCGCGACGGCTCCCGGCTGCGCGAGGAGCTGGCGGAGGCCGTGGCCGTCGACGACGCGCCCACCGTGCTGCGCTTCCCGAAGGGCGACGTGCAGGCGGACATCCCGGCCGTGCGGCGCCTGGAGGACGGCGTGGACGTGCTGCGCGAGTCGGACAGCAAGGACGTGCTGCTGGTGACGGTCGGGCCGATGGCCGACCTCGGCCTCAAGGTCGCCGACCGGCTGGCGGCGCAGGGGATCGGCGCGACCGTCGTGGACCCGCGCTGGGTCGTGCCGGTGCCGCGCAGCATCCTGAGCCTGGCCGCCGACCACCGCATCGTCGTGACGATCGAGGACGGCATCCGGGTCGGCGGGATCGGCACGCGCGTGCGCCAGGACCTCCGCGAGGCCGGCATCGACACCGCGGTGGACGAGCTCGGGCTGCCGGACGCGTTCATCGACCACGCATCGCGCAGCCAGATCCTGGACGACGCGGGGCTCACCCCGCAGAAGATCGCGCGCGACCTGGTCGCGCAGGTGCTGGGCAGCCGCATCCCGATCGCCCGCCCGCTGCCCGCGGAGGAGCCCGCGGAGGCCGACGCCCCCGCGAAAAAACGCCGCGCCTAACCCACTCTCCTCCGCCGAGGGGCACGTAAACGCCCCTAAAACGCGGTTTTAGGG
>NZ_JBHUAV010000006.1:0-140956 GCF_042789575.1 Leifsonia sp. NPDC056824
CGCCCGCGTAACCTCCGCCGAAGGGCACGTAAACGCCCCTAAAACGCGGTTTTAGGGGCGTTTACGTGCCCTTCGGCGATGAGATTTACTCGAGGACGAGTTCGCGGACGGCGACGCCGTAGGGGGCGAGCGCCAGCTCGCCGCCGGGCTCGCCGGCGAGTGTGCGCAGCTCCCCCGCGACCTCCGGCCGCACCGTGACGGCCGTCGCGTGCTGCGATACGAACACCGCGAAGCGCCGTCCGTCGTCGTGCACGAGCGTGTCGACGAAGACCCGCGGGTCAGCCAGGCGCACGTCGCGCTCCACGTCGGCCACCGCCGCCAGCGCGTCGTACAGCCGCCAGGTCTCCTCGGGGTTGCTGCGCGCCCGCGCGGACGCGAAGTACTCCAGCGGGTACGTCGACAGCACCGCGCGGCCCGCGCCGTGCTCCTTCACCACGATCGCCGGACGGCCGTGGGCGTCCACCGCGACGACGGTCCCGGAGGTCGCCCGCACCGGCAGGAAGGTCCGGCCGTTCTCGTTCCCCGCCGCGGGGAAGGTCAGGACCGTCCCGGCGGGGAGCGACCCGAAGTCCGCGACGAACCGGATGGTCGCCGCCTCGTCGGTCACCGGCTCGGCGAGCCCGTACGCGCTCTGCGCGCGGACACCGAAGAGCGCCTCGGTGTTCGTCCACCACGGCCCGCGCTGCACGCCGCTGTCGCCGTGCGAGTACGACGCGTACACGGTCGCTCCGTCGCGCGCCAGCTCCTCCAGCTGCAACCACGAGGTCGCGCAGAGCTGCTTGACCGACGGCAGCAGGTAGAGGCCGTAGCCGACCGGGAGGCCGCCGTCCTCACGCTCGCGCACAACCGCGACCGGGATGTGCGCCTCGTGCGCCGTCAGGTAGGCCTGCTCGCCGGTCGCGACGATGTGCGCGCGCTCGGTCTCGTTGGTGAACGGGTAGTCGGCCTCCAGGTGCGACGGCACGACGATCGCGGCGTCCACCGGTGTGCGCCTCGCGTTCGGGAGGTCGATCGCGGCGAGGTCGGCGGCGAACCGGGCGAGCTCGCGCAGCGGCGGCTTGGGCGCGCCGTGCCGGTCGGTGATGCCGAAGTGCATCTCGAACGGGTGGTGCGAGTAGGGCCGCTGGTCGGCGAGGTCGTCGTAGTCGGTGTTGTTCCAGGCCATCCAGCCGGTGGCCCCGGCGAGCAGCGTCGTGTAGAGCAGCTGCCGGTAGTAGGAGGCCGCGCCCTCGTCGGAGACGAAGTCGCTGCTGAGGCCGAACTCCTCCATGATCACCGGGAGCCCGACCCCGGAGAGCTCCGCGATGTACGCCGCCTTGAGGTGCTGCCGGGTCTGGTCGGTCTCCATCCGGTAGACGTGCGGGCCGACGAAGTCGGTGAACCGCGCGAGGTCGCGCACCGAGAAGCCGTTGTCGTGCCCGGTCGTCTCGATGCCCCACGCCCCGTCGCCGACCGCGACCGGCTGCGTGCCGCCGCCCGCGCGGACGGCGTTCACCAGCAGGGAGGCCCAGGCGTCCACGATCGGCCGCGGCGCCTCCCCGCCGTAGATCGGCATCTCGTTGGTCAGCAGCCAGCCGGACACGGCCGGGTGCGCGGCGAACCGCGCGGTGAGCTCCCGCACGTACCAGGCCTGCCGGCCGACGAACCAGACGTCGCGGTAGAGGTCGCGCCCCTCCCGCCACACCGGGTCCCAGTTCTCGCCCGACATGTGCCCGACCAGGAAGGTCGGCACGGTCGTCATCCCGGTCTCGGTGTGCGCGTCCAGGAAGTCGGCGAAGTTGGCCAGGCACTGCTCGTCGAGCGTGTCCGGGGTCGGCTGGAAGTCCGGCCAGTAGAAGAACGACCGGGTCATGTTCAGGCCGTGGTCGGCCAGCACGCGCAGCTCCTGGCGGATGACCGCCGGATCGTAGCGCTTCCACATGAGCGGCCCGCCGGTGCGCGACCAGAAGTTCGCTCCGAGCCAGACCACAGGCGTTCCGTCGACGGCGAGGAGGGGCGAAGGGCGGTCCATGATTCCTTTCGAGGGGGTGCGCAGGCTACTTGACGGCGCCGGCGGTGAGGCCGGCGACGAAGCTCCGCTGCAGGATGAGGAACGCGACCACGATCGGGATCGACACGACGAGCGAGGCCGCCATGATCTGGTTCCAGTACACGTTCGTCTGCGTCGAGTAGAGCTGCAGGCCGACCGCGAGCGTCCGGTTCTCGTCCGTCGTCATCACGGAGGCGAACAGAACTTCGCCCCAGCTCGTCATGAACGAGTAGATCGCGACAGCGATCAGGCCGGGCTTGGCCGCGGGCAGCACGACGTGCCAGAGCGCGCCCATCGGGCCGGAGCCGTCGACCATCGCCGCCTCGTCCAGGTCGCGCGGGATGCCGTCGAAGTAGCCGGCGAGCATCCAGATCGCGAACGGCAGCGCGAAGGTCAGGTAGGTGATCACCAGCCCCCAGCGGGTGCCGACGAGCTGGATGCCCACCGCCTGGTTGATGTTCACGAAGATGAGGAACAGCGGCAGCAGGAACAGCACGCCGGGGAACATCTGCGTGGACAGCACGGTCGTGGTGAAGACGCCGCGACCCTTGAACCGGTAGCGCGACACCGCGTAGGCGGCGAACACGGCGATGATCAGGCTGAGGATGGTCGCGGCGCTGGCCACGATGACGCTGTTGATGAAGTACGACGCCAGCGGCACGGTCGACCACATGTCGATGAACGGCTGGAACGTGATGTTCGTCGGCCACCAGGTGAAGGCGCCCTGGACATCCGCCAGCGGCTTCACCGACGAGGTGATCATCACGTAGAGCGGCACCGCCGTGAACAGGGTCAGGAAGACGACGACGACCCAGCGGAAGACTTTGGACGAGACGGTCTCACGCATTGCGATTCCTCCGGTTGAGCACGATCAGGTAGATGCCGGACACGATGAGCAGGAAGATCAGCAGCAGCACGCTCATCGCGGCTCCCGAGCCGAAGTTCCAGGTCAGGAACGACGCGTTGTAGATGTGGAACGAGATCAGGTCGCCCGCCGCGGGTTGGGCGTTGCCGAACAAGACGTAGGGCGTGTTGAAGTCGTTGAACGTCCACAGGAACATCACCAGCAGCAGCACGGCGTTGACCGGCCGCAGCATCGGCAGGGTGATCGACCGCCACTGCCGGAACGGCTTCGCGCCGTCGACCGCGGACGCCTCGTAGACCTCGTCCGGGATGGACTGGAGGCCGGCCATCAGCATCAGGAACGCGAACGGCCAGAGCCGCCAGATCGCCACGATGACGATCGACCAGAACGCGTCGTCGCCGATCAGCCAGAACGGCTTCTGACCGGGCAGGCCGAGGTTGTCGAACAGGAAGTGGTTGACCGCCCCGGTGTCCTTCTGGAGCATGAACTTCCAGGTGATGATGCCGGCGTAGAGCGGCAGCGCGTACGGCACGAGGAAGAGGGTGCGGAAGAATCCGCGCCCGCGGAACCGGCCCTGCATCGCGACGGCCGCGGCCATCCCGAGCGCCCAGGAGAGCCCGACCACGAGGATCGTGAACCCGCAGGTGATCAGGAACGAAGTCAGCAGGCCGGCGCCGATCGACGTGTTGAAGTCGAGCGCGACCTGGTAGTTCTTCAGGCCGACGAACGGCGCCTCGCTCCAGTTGGCGATGAAGAACTTGGTGAGCTGCAGGAAGCTGATCCAGATCCCGGTGAGCATCGGGATGACGTGGATGAGCACCTCGAAGAGGATGGCCGGCGCCAGCAGCACCAGCGGAAGCCACCAGCCCTTGGGGCGCTTGCGGCGGGTCTTTGCCGGAGCCGGCGCCTCGGCGGGGCTGGTCCGGACGGATGTCGTCGTCGACATGGAACTCCTTCGGTGGGTGCGGCGGCCGGGCGCGAGTCGCTTCGCGCCCGGCCGTCGCGGTGGCGGACTAGCCGCCGATCGACTGCTTCACCTGGTCCTGAGCGGTGCTCAGTGCCGACTTGATGTCGGAGTCGGAGACGGTGCCTCCGGTGGCGATCTTGGCGAACATGTCGTTCATGGCCTTGCCGACGGTGTTCTCGAACTGGTCCTCGGCCGGCACCAGCGGCAGCGGCTTGGACATCTCGTTGTAGATCTTCGTGAACGTGGCGGCCTCGTCCGGGTTGTCCGTGAAGACGGCCTTGGCGCCCTTCAGCACCGGCAGGCTCGAGTACGGCTTGCCGAGTGTCGTCTGCGTCGACTCGCTCGTCATGTACTTGACGAACTCGAGGGCGGCGTCCTTGTTCTTGGTGTTCTTGAAGATCGACAGGTTGATGCCGGCGACGTGGCTGGCGACCGGCTTGCCGCCCTCGGGCGACGGGAACGGCACGACGCCGTACTGGTCGGACTTCATCCCGTTGGCGTTGATCGACGAGTCGGCGTTGTTCTGGCTGAGGATCATCGCGACCTTGCCGGTGGCGAAGTCGTTCACCGCCTGCACCCCGTTGTCGTACTGGGCGTTGGAGGTGTTGACCACCTTGTCGGTCTGCATCAGGTCGAGGTAGCGCTTGACGCCGTCGATGTTCGCCTGGGTGGTGAACGTCGGGTTGCCCTTGCTGTCGAACCAGGAGCCGCCGTTCTGCGCCGAGTTGATGAACGCGAAGTGGGCGTTCTCGGTGTAGCTGCCGGCTGCGAGCGAGAAGCCGTGCTGCGTGCCGGTGGTCAGCTTCTTGGCGGCCGTGACCAGCTCCTCCCAATTGGTGGGCGGCTGCACGCCGGCGTCGGCGAACATCTTCTTGTTGTAGTACAGGCCGTAGGCGAGACCGTAGAGCGGGACGCTCGTCACCGTCTTGCCCGCCGCGCCGCCGGTGTCGAGGGCGGTCTTCACGAACTTGTCGCTACCTCCGATCGCCTTCATCTCGCTGTCGCCGAACGGCAGGAACGCGCCGGTCGCCTGCAGTGAGGCGGCCCAGGTGTTCCCGATGTTCAGGACGTCGGGCCCCTGCCCGGAGGTGACGGCGGTCTGGATGCGCGTCTGCAGATCGTTCCAGCCGATCACCTCGAGCTTGACCTTCACCCCGGTCTTCTTGGTGAATTCGTCGAGCACCGGGGTCAGGACCTGCTTGTCGTTGTCGAGGCTGGTGCCCTGGTTGCTCGCCCAGTACGTGATGGTCGACCCGCTGGCCGACGATGTCGAACCACTGCTGCTGCAGCCCGCCGCCACGAGCGAGATCGTGGCCGCAAGCGCTGCGGCGGCGATGACGCGTTTCCTCATTGTGACTCCTTCGTCTCTTGATGGGCGCCCGCCGCTCCCGTCCCCGGGGAGCGCATCTGGCGCCACGGGCGACTATAACTGAACCGGTTCAGTTAATCCAGCGTTGACACCTCAGGTATCGAGGGTATACGGCGCGGTCTCCCCGTGTGCTGGTCACACGGAGGCCGGGACGCTGGTCGAGCGCACGACCAGCTCGGACGCGCGCGCGGTGCGCGTCGCCGTCTCGACGCCGGCGAGCTCGTCCAGCAGCATCCGGGTGGCGCGCCTGCCCTGCTCCTCCGGGAACCGGGCCAGCGCGGTCAGCGGCCGCGAGCCCAGGCGGCAGACCAGGGAGTCGTCCCAGCTCACCACGGCGACATCGTCGCGGCCCGCGCGACTGAGGGCGGCCTGCGCGCCGAGCGCGAGGAGGTCGTTGGAGGTGACCAGCGCGGACAGCCCCGGGTCGCCCGCATGCGCGGCGGCGATCCGCTCGCCGGCCTCCATCGAGTAGTCGGACGGCTCGGAGGTCGCCTGCATCCCGAGCTCGCCCGCGAACCGCGCGATCGCGTCGGCCCGCTCCCGCTCGTGCTCGAACTCGGCAGGGCCCTGCAGGTGCAGGATGCGGCGGTGGCCGAGCGCGTGCAGGTGGTCGACCACGATGCGCGCGTCGCCCCACGCGTCGTAGAGCAGCACCCGCCCCGGCGCGACGCTCTCGTCGTTGCCGTGCAGCACGAACGCCAGGCCGAGCTCGTCGAGGAGGGCCGGCCGCGGGTCGCCGACGGTGATGTCGAAGAGCATGACGCCGTCGACGCGCTGCTCAGCGCTCCAGCGGCGGTAGGCCGCGAGGTCCTGCCCGTTGGAGGTGCCGACCATGCGCAGCAGCAGCGACTGCCCGCTCTCGGCGAGCTCGGCCTCCACCCCGGCCAGCAGGCTCATGTAGTACGGCTCGGTGCCGAGCAGTCCCGGGTCGCGGCGCAGCACGATCCCGATCGCGTCGGACCGGGCCCGGGAGAGGGCGCGGGCGCTGGAGCTGGGATGCCAGCCGAGCTCGTCGGCGAGCTCGAGCACGCGGCGCCGTGTCTCGTCGCTCACGCCGGGCTGGCCGTTGAGCGCGTACGACACCGACGCCTTGGAGAGCCCCAGCCGGTCGGCGAGGCCGCCGATCGTCACCCGGGTCGCTGTCCCCACGTCGTGCTCCTCTCGCGGCCGCTCCGGCCGATCGGGGAAAGAGTACCTCGGACTGAAGCGGTTCAGCCCTCGTGTCGTCTGCGAGGATGCGCACATCCGCGCGCCGGACGGTCTGCCCGGAGTCGGGCCGGATTCGCGACGGACATCCGGTGCGCCACCCGGCAGAATGGGCGGCGACAGCACCTCACCAGCACCTCGACCATCAGGAGGGCATCGCCGTGGCGACCACCGTGTTCGAACGACAGGCACCGCCGGCGGCCGTGGTGAGCCACGCGCTCGCCCCGGCCCGGCAGGCCGTGTTCTGGATCGAGGACGCTCCAGGCGACCAGTACCCGCGGTTCCGCGGCGACGTCGAGTGCGACCTCGCCGTCGTCGGCGGCGGCTACACCGGCCTGTGGACGGCCCTCCTCGCCAAGCGGGAGAACCCGTCCGCGCGCGTCGTGCTGCTGGAGGGCCGCCGGATCGGGTGGGCCGCCTCCGGGCGCAACGGCGGTTTCTGCGAGGCGAGCCTCACGCACGGCGACGAGAACGGCCGCACCCGCTTCGGCCGGGAGTTCGACGAGTTGCAGCGGCTCGGGATGGCCAACCTGGACGAGATCGAGGCGACCGTCGCCGAGCTCGGCCTCGACGCGGAGTTCGAGCGCAACGGCGCGATCGACCTCGCGACCGAACCGCA
Source organism: Leifsonia sp. NPDC056824 (assembly GCF_042789575.1). Taxonomy (NCBI): domain Bacteria; kingdom Bacillati; phylum Actinomycetota; class Actinomycetes; order Micrococcales; family Microbacteriaceae; genus Leifsonia; species Leifsonia sp. NPDC056824. The sequence goes on from NZ_JBHUAV010000006.1 coordinate 7,056, forward strand.
CCAGGTCGAGTGGCTGCGGGAGGCCGACGACGGCGAGCACGCGCGCTTCCTCGACGCGGAGGCCGTGCAGGCGCAGGTGCACTCCCCCACCTACCTCGGCGGCCTGCTCCGCACCCGCGACTCGGCGCTGGTCCACCCCGCCAAGCTCGCCCGCGCGCTTGCCCGGGCCTGCGAGGCCGCCGGGGTCGAGCTGTTCGAGCACTCGCCGGTGGAGGGCATCGGCGAGGGCACGACCCTGTACACGCCGGAGGGCGTCGTGCGATCGAAGCGGACGGCGCTCGCCACGAACGTGTTCCCGAGCCTGCTCAAGCGCAACCGGCTCGCGACCGTTCCGGTCTACGACTACGTGCTGATGACCGAGCCGCTCAGCGCCGACCAGCTCGCCTCGATCGGCTGGTCGGGCCGCCAGGGCCTCGGCGACTCGGCCAACCAGTTCCACTACTACCGGCTCACCCGGGACAACCGCATCCTGTTCGGCGGCTACGACGCCGTCTACCACTACGGCGGCCGGGTCCGCGAGCGGTATGAGGACCGGCCGGCGACCTTCCGGAGGCTGGCCGCGCACTTCTTCACCACCTTCCCGCAACTCGAAGGCCTCACCTTCACGCACCGCTGGGCCGGCGTGATCGACACCTGCAGCCGGTTCTGCGCCTTCTTCGGAACCGCCCGCGGCGGCACGGTCGCCTACGCGACCGGCTACACCGGGCTCGGCGTCGCCGCGACGCACTTCGGCGCGCAGGTGATGCTCGACCTGCTGGCCGGCCGGGAGACCGAGCGGACGAGCCTCGAGCTGGTGCGCAGCAGGCCGCTGCCGTTCCCGCCGGAGCCGGCGGCCTCCCTCGGCATCAATCTGACCCGGTGGTCGCTCGACCGCGCCGACCACCGCGAGGGACGCCGCAACGCGTTCCTCCGCACGCTCGATGCGGTCGGGTTGGGGTTCGACTCGTGAGCCGCGTGGCGAATTCGTGCCGAATGTCGCGAAAGCGGCGGTGATTCGCGACATTCGTGCCGAATGTGAGGCGCCTCAGCGCCGCACGCGCCGCGCGAGCACCGCGGCGTGCAGCGCCCCGATCGTCTCCCCGTCGTCCAGGTCGAGGCCAAGCAGGTCCTCGATGAGCGCGATCCGCTGGTAGAACACCGACCGGGACAGGTGGCTCGCCGCGGCGGCCCGCGTGCGGTTGCCCGGGTGGCTCAGGTAGGCGCGCAGCACCTCGATCAGGTCGCCGTCGTTGGCCAGGTCGTACTCGATCAGGGGCCGCAGCATCCGCTCGGCGTACTCCTGCAGCCGCGGATCGTCGCCGAAGGCCGTGACCAGCCGCAGCAGGGGACGGCTCTCGGCGCGCTGCACGACGGCGTGCCTGCCACGACCGCCGCCCCCGCGGCCGGTCAGCTCCACGGCCTCCTCCACCGACGCCAGCAGGCCCGGGATGCCGTGGGCGTCCGAGCCGACTCCGACGACGGCGGCGTCCCCTCCGGCGAGCGCGTCGGCGACGGCGTCCGCGCCCGGCCGCCCGTGCCGGGACGACACGGCGACCACGAGGAGCCCGGGGGCCGCGGGATGCGGTGCCGCGATGGCCTCCGACCCCGCTGCGCGTGCGGCCTCCAGCGCCCGCGCACCCGAAGAAGCATCCACCCGCCCCGACCGGGTGCGCACGGCGACCCCGGCGAGCACCCGCGCGGCGACCGGGAAGCCGGACGCCTCGAACCGCGCGGCCATGCCGCCGTCGCCGGCGAAACGGCGGCCCAGCAGCGCGCCGAGCAGCGCGTCGTGGCTGCGGCGCGTCCACTCCTGCTCGTCGCGGTCGGCCAGCCGGCTGAGCGCCAGCGCGACGGCCGCCTGCTCCAGCACGCTCGACCGGCCGGCGGGATGCGGCTCGCCCGGCAGCGCGACGAGGTGGCCCCAGCGCATGCCGCGCGCCTCCACGGGTGTCAGCGTCCAGCCGGGCTCGCCCGCGCCGCGATGCGCGGCTCGCGAGCGCTGCTCCCAGCGCTCGAGCTCGGCCTCGCCGTCGCCGACGTTCTCGGCGACGAGCACCTGGTGGCCGGTGTCCTCCAGCACCACGGGGCAGCCGAGCACCCGCGCGGCCTGCGCGACGATGAAGTCGGCGGGGCTGCCGCGCAGGCTCAGGCCGGTGAACAGCTCGCGGATCTCGTCCCTGGCTCGCAGCGCGACGGTCTGGTCGTCGATGATCCGCGCGTGCACCGCCTCGGTGACCGCGACGAAGCGCGCCTCGCGGTGCAGCACCACGAACGGCAGCCCCGCCGCGCGGAACTCCTCGAGCAGCGGCGCCGGCGCCTCCGGCGTGCGGTGGCCCAGCTCCAGCACGAGGCCGGCGATCTCGGCCTCCGCCAGGTCGCGACCGAGCGCCCGCAGCGCGCGGGCGTCGCGCGGCCAGCCGAGGCCGGTCGCCAGCAGCAGCTCGCCCCCGGAGACCAGCCGCGCCACGTCGGCCGTCTCGGCCACATGCACCCAGCGCACCAGCGTGTCGAGCGCGCCGTCGCCCGCCAGGACCTCCGGCAGCGCGTCGGCCATCGGGTCCATCCGCAGCACCTCGCGCACGGTCGGCAGGAGCATCCGCTCCGGTGCCGGACGAACTGTCTCGCTTTGCCCGAACGTCCGACGATCTGGCCTCATCGTTCGCTCCTCCGCTCTGTGATCATGGGGATTGCAAGCCTACTTCCCCGCCGGGCATTCCGTCCGGCGCAGCACCTCCAGGAGGATTCCGTGGCCCTGATCCGCCACTTCGTGAACGGCGAGGAGTCCGGCGACCCGGCCCGCCTCGGCCCCGTCTTCGACCCCGCCACCGGCGTCCGGCAGCACGACGTCGTGCTCGCCAGTGCCGCAGAGACGTCGGCGGCGATCGCCGCGGCCACGGCCGCCCTCCCGGGCTGGCGCGCCACCAGCCTCACCAAGCGCGCCGACGTGATGTTCCGGCTCCGCCACCTACTCACCGAGCGCCGCTCGGAGCTCGCCGCGATCGTGACGAGCGAGCACGGCAAGGTGCGCTCCGATGCCGCGGGCGAGATCGCGCGCGGGCTCGAGAACGTCGAGTTCGCGTCCGGCCTGATCGACAAGCTCAAGGGCGAGTACAGCGAGCAGGTCTCCACCGGCATCGACGTGCACAGCGTCAAGCAGCCGGTCGGCGTGGTCGCGTGCATCACCCCGTTCAACTTCCCGGTCATGGTGCCGCTGTGGATGGTCGCCAGCGCGATCGCCTGCGGCAACACCGTCGTCCTGAAGCCCAGCGAGAAGGACCCGTCGGCATCCGTCTTCCTGGCGAAGCTGTTCGCCGAGGCCGGTCTGCCCGCGGGCGTGCTCAACGTCGTGCACGGCGACAAGGAGGCCGTCGACACCCTGCTCGACTCCCCCGACGTCGCGGCGGTCTCGTTCGTCGGCTCCACTCCGATCGCCCGCTCGATCTACCAGCGCGCCGCCGCCAACGGCAAACGCGTCCAGGCCCTCGGCGGCGCGAAGAACCACATGGTCGTGCTGGAGGACGCCGACATCGAGGCCGCGGCCGACGCCGCCGTCTCGGCCGCCTACGGCTCGGCCGGCGAGCGGTGTATGGCGGTCAGCGTGCTCGTCGCGGTCGGCGAGGCCGGCGACCGGCTCGTCCCCGCCATCCAGCGCCGCCTCGGCGCGCTCGCGATCGGCCCCGGCACCGACCCGGCCAGCGAGATGGGTCCGCTCATCACGCGCGAGCACCGCGACAAGGTCGCCTCCTACGTGGCTGCGGCCGCCGCCGAGGGCGCCACCGTCGTCGTGGACGGCACCGCCCAGGAGTTCGACAACGACGGCTTCTTCGTCGGCGTCAGCCTGGTCGACCACGTCAAGCCGGGTACCGCGGTCTACGACGACGAGATCTTCGGGCCGGTGCTCTCCGTCGTGCGCGTCGACACCTTCGACGAGGCCGTCGCCCTCATCAACGCGAACCAGTACGGCAACGGCGTCGCCCTGTTCACCCGCGACGGCGGCGCCGCCCGGCAGTTCGAGTTCGACGTGGAGGTCGGCATGGTCGGCATCAACGTTCCGATCCCCGTTCCGATCGGCGCGTACTCGTTCGGCGGCTGGAAGAACTCGCTGTTCGGCGACTCGCACATCTACGGTCCGGAGTCGTTCCATTTCTACACGCGCAGCAAGGTCGTCACGACGCGCTGGCCCGACCCGGTGCACTCGAAGATCGAGCTCGCGTTCCCCGGCAACTCCTGATTTCGGAGGTACACGCATGACTGACACGATCGACACCGCACTCCGCACCGGCTTCACCGACCGCCGCGGAGTCGAGCACCCCTTCGGGGACGCCGACGCGGAGACCCAGGTCCGCAGCGACGACCGCAGCCACGTCTTCCACTCCTGGAGCGCCCAGGCGCAGATCGCCCCGCTGCCGATCGCCGCGGGCGAGGGCTCCACGTTCTGGGACTACCAGGGCAACGCGTACCTCGATTTCAGCTCGCAGCTGGTCAACCTCAACCTCGGCCACCAGCACCCCGACCTCGTCGCCGCCATCCAGCAGCAGGCCGGCCGCCTCGCCACCATCCAGCCGTCGATGGCGAACGACGTGCGCGGCGAGCTCGCCCGCCGCATCGCCCGCGTCGCGCCGGGGACGCTGAACCGGGTGTTCTTCACCAACGGCGGCGCGGACGCCAACGAGTACGCCGTCCGCATGGCCCGCCGGGTGACCGGTCGGCGCAAGGTGCTGTCCATGTACCGCTCGTACCACGGCGGCACCGCGACGGCGATCTCGCTGACCGGCGACCCGCGCCGCTGGGCGAACGAGCCGAGCGACCCGTCCGTCGCGCACTTCTTCGGCCCGTATCTCTACCGCTCGGCATTCCACTCCACCACCCCGGAGGAGGAGACGCAGCGCGCGCTGGAGCACCTGGAGAGCGTCATCGTCCTGGAGGGCGCCGCCACCGTCGCCGCGATCATCATCGAGACGATCGTCGGCACGAACGGTGTGCTGATGCCGCCGCCCGGCTACCTCGCCGGCGTCCGCGCACTGTGCGACAAATACGGCATCGTCTACATCGCCGACGAGGTGATGGTCGGCTTCGGCCGGGTCGGCGAGTGGTTCGCTGTCGACGCGTTCGACGTGGTCCCCGACCTGATCACCTTCGCGAAGGGCGTCAACTCCGGCTACGTCCCGCTCGGCGGCGTGGTCATCTCGGACGCGATCGCGGACTTCTTCGACGACGTCTCCTTCCAGGGCGGCCTCACCTACTCGGGCCACCCGCTGGCGTGCGCGGCGGGTGTCGCGACGTTCGACGTGTTCGAGCGCGACGGCATCCTGGAGCGCGTGCGCGACCTCGGCGAGCGCGTCGTGGAGCCCGAGATCACCGCCTGGCTCGACCGCCACCCGTCGCTGGGCGAGGTCCGCGGCCGGGGCCTGTTCTGGGCGCTGGAGCTGGTCCGCGACCGCGAGACGCGCGAGCCTCTGGTGCCGTTCAACGCGTCCGGAGCCGACGCGGCCCCGATGGCCGAGGTCGCCGCGGCGTGCAAGGCCGCAGGCGTCTGGCCCTTCACGCACTTCAACCGCATCCACATCGCCCCACCCCTGGTGATCGCCGAGGACGACCTCCGCCGCGGCCTCGCCGCCATCGACGCCGCCCTCACGGTCGCCGACCGCCACACCCGCTGACGCGCGGCCGCTTCGCTCACGCGGCGAACGGAGGACATCCCGCCCACCACCCCACCCACCGGCAGCTACCGGAGGAGATCGGCCCCGCCCTCACCCCGATCTCCTCCGTTACCGACATGGCGTCCGGGGCCGGACCACCCACCCCACCCCCTCCCTGCGCTAACGGAGGACTCCCACCCCACCCCGCCCCCGATCTCCTCCGTTACCTGCGATCGGGCGGCGTGGCGCGGCCGATCTCCTCCGTTGCCGACATGGCGTATGGGGCGGGACCACCCATCCCCCTCCCCGCAGCCAACGGAGGACTCCCGCCCCACCCCGGCCCCGATCTCCTCCGTTACCTGCGATCGGGCGGCGCGGAGCTGCCGATCTCCTCCGTTGGCAACACGGCGTCCGGGTCCGGACCACCCATCCCCCCTCCCCGCAGCCAACGGAGGACTCCTACCCCGCCCCGACCCCGATCTCCTCCGTTACCTGCGATCGGGCGGCGTGGCGCGGCCGATCTCCTCCGTTGGCGACACTGCGTCGGGGCGGAAGCGGGCGGCGTGGCGCGGCCGATGTCCTCCGTTGCCGACATGGCGACTGGGGCCGGACCGGGCGGCGGGATATCGTGGCAGCATGAGTGAACCTGGGGACGGCCGTGTCGCGGTCTACATCGACTTCGACAACATCGTCATCTCGCGGTACGACCAGGTGCATGGCCGCGGGTCGTTCATGCGCGATCGGCAGAAGTCCGGCACGCAGCCCAAGCCCGCCTTCGTCGCGAAGCTGGCCGAGGCGCGCGTCGACCTCGGGGCGGTCATCGACTTCGCGTCCTCGTTCGGCACCCTCGTGCTCACGCGGGCCTACGCCGACTGGTCCGCCGCCGTGAACGCCGAATACCGCGGCCAGCTCGTCGGCCGCGCCGTCGACCTGGTGCAGCTCTTCCCGGCCGCCGCCTACGCGAAGAACGGCGCCGACATCCGCCTGGCCGTCGACGCGGTGGAGGACCTGTTCCGGCTCCCCGAGCTCACCCACGTTGTGATCGTGGCGGGCGACTCCGACTACATCCCGCTGGCCCAGCGGATCAAGCGCCTCGGCCGGTACGTGATCGGGATCGGCGTCGCCGGCTCGACCGCGCGCTCGCTGGCGGCCGCGTGCGACGAGTTCGTCAGCTACGACGACCTCCCGGGCATCGCCCGCGACGAGGCGGCCGAGACGGACGCCGCTCTTGCGGAGACGGCGGACGAGGAGACCGTCACAGCACCGGAGGCCGCTCCCGCAGCCGCTGCCGCAGGCGGCACATCCCGTTCCCGCGGACGAGGCGCCCGCTCCGCAGCGACCTCCGGCGACGAGGAGGAGGCGGCGGCGGCCGAGGAGCCGGCCGAGCCCGCCAAGCGTCCCACCCGCAAGCGCAAGGCCACGACGCCCGACCCGGAGGTCGACGAGGATGAGACCGCGGAGGACCCCCAGGTCGTCGCCACGCGCCTCCTCGCGAGGGCGATGCAGCTCGGCCACGAGAAGGACGACTCGGAGTGGCTGCACTCGTCGACGGTGAAGGGCCAGATGAAACGCATGGACCCCTCCTTCAGCGAGAAGGCCCTCGGGTACCGGTCGTTCAGCGACTTCATCAAGTCCCGCAACGACCTGGTCGAGCTCGACGACAGCTCCACCGCCCAGGTGCTGCGCCTGGCCCCGGCCCGCTCGCGCCGGGTCCGGCACAGCGGCAGGGCCTCGGACACGGTGTCGGCGCAATGAGCACCGGCGACGCGGACCAGCCTAACGCCGACCGTCCCGGCGTCGTGACCGCTGTCGCCATCCTCTGCTGGCTGGTCGGGACGGTCGAGCTCATCCTCAGCGTGCTGCTGATCGTCCTCGCGGCGATCCGCGGCGTCCTCCCCGCGAGCGAGACGGGGAACATCCTGGTCTCCACGATCGGCTACCTGATCGTCGCGGTCGCCTACCTCGCGGTCGGGTTCGGCGTCTTCCGCGGCGTGGACTTCGCGCGGGTGATCGTGCTCCTCGCGAGCGTCGTGCACCTCGGCGTCGGGCTGTACACGGCGCTCACCACGCAACCGGTCGCGGGCATCCTGTCGATGGGGCTCGCGGTCGCGATCGCCCTCCCGCTGTGGATCGGGCGCGGAGCGACCTGGTTCGGCCACGGCCGGACGGGCGCGCCCGCGGCCTGAGCCGCACCCGCACTGAGCCCCCACCCAGCCTGACCGCGTTGACTGGCGGCATGGCACGAGTGTGGTTGGCAGAACAGTGGGGTTCCCCCGAGACGTGGACGTTCGCCGAGCGGGAGGTCCCGCGTCCGGGACCGGGCGAGGTCACGATCCGGGTGCGCGCCGCGGGCGTCAACCCGGCCGACTACAAGCATGTCGCCGGTCCCCGGCCCGGCCTCGACCTCCCGGTGCCGATCGGCTACGAGGTGGCGGGCGAGCTGGTCGAGCTCGGCCCGGGGACCGAACTGGCCTCGGGCGGCGGCGCGCGAGGTGACGCGGTCGTGGCGTTCCGCATCCAGGGCGGGTATTCGACCGAGGTCACGGTCTCGGCGGCCGATGTCTTCGCCAAGCCGGCGGCGCTGTCCGACGAGGAGGCCGCCAACCTGCTGCTGGCCGGCGCGACGGCGGCGCAGATGCTCGATGTCACGCACGTCGAAGCCGGGGACACGATCCTGGTGCACGGCGCGTCCGGCGCGGTCGGCGTGAGCGTGCTGCAGCAGGCCGCCGAGCTCGGCGCGCACGTCATCGGCACCGCGAGCGAGGCCGGCTTCGCCCGCGTGCGACGGTTCGGCGGCGTTCCCGTCGCCTACGGCCCGGGCCTCGCCGACCGGGTCAGGGACGCCGCGCAGGGTCCGATCGCCGCCGCGCTCGACACGGTCGGCACCGACGAGGCGGTGGCCGTCTCGCTCGAGCTGGTGGAGGACCGCGACCGCATCGTCACCATCGTCGCCGCCGGGCGCGCCGGGACGGAGGGCTTCCACTCGATCTTCGGCGCGCAGCCGGAGAGCGCCGCCTTCCGCGACGCGGTGCGGCCGAGGCTGCTGGCGCTCGCGGCGGAGGGGCGGCTGCAGGTCCCGATCGCGCGCACGTATCCGCTGGCCGAGGCCCCGGAGGCGCTGCGGTTCCTCGCCGAGGGGCATCCGGGAGGGAAGATCGCGCTGCTGCCGTGATCGCGCTGCTGCCATGATCCGCTGCGGGCTCGCCCGCGCGCTCAGTGGTGGAACGCCACCCGGTCCGGCCCCGGCATCGGCGCCTTCAGCTCGTCCAGCTCCTGCACGCTCGTCCGGATCGCGTCCACCAGCCCGCCCGCGAGGTCGCGGCTGAGCCCGTTCCTGACCACCGCGCGCTGCACCGTCACGTCGGTGAGCGCCTCCGGCATCGGGTAGGCGGGCACCAGCCAGCCGCGCGTACGCAGCCGCATCGACAGGTCGTAGAGCGTCCAGGGCGCATCGTGGCCGGCCTTCAGCTGCCACGCCGCGACCGGGATGTCGCTGCCGTCCGTCCAGATGTCGAAGCGCCCGAGCGCCTGCACCTGGTCGGCCAGGTAGCGGGCGACGTCCCGTGACGCGGTCTGCACGCGCTTGTAGCCGTCGAACCCGAGGCGCAGGAACTGGTAGTACTGCAGCAGCACCTGCGCGCCAGGCCGCGAGAAGTTGATCCCGAACGTCGGCATCTCCCCGCCGAGGTAGCTCACTGTGAAAATGAGCTCCTCGGGCAGCAGGTCGGCCTCCCGCCAGACCACCCAGCCGATCCCGGGATAGACGAGCCCGTACTTGTGCCCGGACGTGTTGATGGAGGCGACCCGTTCCAGGCGGAAGTCCCAGACGATGTCGGGCTGGATGAACGGCGCGACCATCGCCCCGGACGCGCCGTCGACGTGGATCGGGATGTCGAGCCCGGTCTTCTTCTGGATCGCGTCGAGCGCGTCGCTGATGGCCTTCACCGGCTCGTACATCCCGGTGTAGGTGACGCCCATGATGGCGACGACGCCGATGGTGTTCTCGTCCACGTACCGGTCGAGCCCGTCACCGTCGAGGGTCTTGTGGTCGAGCGAGATGGGCACGAACCGCGGCTCCACCTCGAAGTAGTTGCAGAACTTCTCCCAGCACACCTGAACGGCCGCGCTCATGACGAGGTTGGGCTTCTCGGTGGACTGCCCGGCCGCGCGCCGCCGCTGCTGCCAGCGCCGCTTGAGCGCGAGGCCGCCCAGCATGCACGCCTCCGACGACCCGATGGTGGAGGTCCCGATCGAGCGCTCGGGATCCGGCGCGGTCCACAGCCCGGCGAGCATCCGCCAGCACCGGGTCTCGATGGCCGCGGTCTGCGGGTACTCGTCCTTGTCGACGATGTTCTTGTCCACCGCCTCCGAGTACAGGCGCCCGGCCTGGTCCTCCATCCAGGTGCCGACGAAGGTCGCGAGGTTCAGCCGCGCGTTCCCGTCGAGCATCGCCTCGTCGTGCACCACCTGGAAGGCGGTGTCCGGCAGCGACTCCCCCTCCGGGAGCGTGAACCGCGCGAACTCGGTGGCCTCCCCGGCCCGCGAGAAGACGGGATTGAGACCGACGGGTTCCTCGGGGGACTCGTAACCGTGACGCATGCGGCGAGCCTATTCCTGGAGGCCGCACACCTCTCCCTGACGCGCGCGGCCGAGCCGCGTGCGTTCACCGCCGGTCGCCTATTCGACCTGCAACTGGGTCCGCGCCGGCGCCGGGCAGATCAGGAACGCGTGACCGTGGTCGCGTTCGATCTCGTGCTCGTCGATGCGGCGGCTGCACAGCGGGCACGTCGCGGCTTCCGTCCTCGGTGCCTCTTGGCCGTAGGGGCCGAGTGGAGGCGGACCGAGGACCGGGAGCAGCTTCGCGTCCAGCCATTCAGCAGCGCGCTCGGCGCGAGAGCCTTGACGGCCCTCCACCTTGTCCATGCTTCGATGGTAAGTCGGCCGATAGCATCGGTGGATGCGTGCCGTCCCCGACACCCTCGACCCCGCCGTCGTCGCCGAGATCGACCTGCGCCTCGAAAGGGTCATCACCGCGCACGGCGTGACCATTCCTCTCGCGATCGAGAGCGGCAGCAGGGCGTGGGGTTTCCCCTCGCCCGACAGCGACTACGACGCGCGGTTCCTGTTCCTGCGGCCGGTGGAGGACTATCTCCGGCTGACCCCGCTGCGGGATGTGGTGGAGACACCGCTGGACGCCGTGTTCGACGTGAACGGCTGGGATGTGCGCAAAGCTCTCGGGCTGCTCGTGCGCGGTAACGCGACCGTGGTCGAGTGGCTGCGGTCCCCCATCGTCTACGGCGGCGACCCGGCGTTCCGCGAGGGGATGCTGGAGCTCGCCGGCCGCATCCTCGACCGCGAGCGCCTGCTCGACCACTACCTCCACATCGGCGCCCGGCACGCGGCGGCGCCGGACGGCAAGCTGAAGCGGTTCTTCTACGCGCTGCGCCCGGCCGCGACGCTGCGCTGGCTGCGCGTCCACCCCGACCGGGCCGTGGCCCCGATGGACCTGCCGACGTTGATCGCCGAGAGCGACCCGGGCGCCGACGTCGCCGAGGCGGTCGCCGAGCTGATCGCGATCAAGGCCGTGACCCGCGAGCTGGGCGGCGGTGAGCCTCCCGCGGTGCTGCGCCGGTTCGTGGCGGACGAGCTCGCGGCCGCTGCGGACCGCGCTGTGGCGTCGCGCTCGGACCTCGTCGCGGCGTCCGCGGAGGCGGACGCCTACTTCCGCGCTCTCGTGCTCCGCTAGCGGAGGCGACGGCTAGACCGGGCCCCCGCCCTCCACCGAGTCCTCCGGCATGATCATCATGCCCCCGGTGCGCTGGCTGGTCTGCAGCAGCGCCTCCATCCAGTGCTCGTTGAGCGCGGGAGGCCGGGAGCCGTTGAACACGAACGCCAGCGGGATCTCGCGGCTGATCCAGAGGCTCATCCGGCCGCCGCCCTGCTCGACCGGGATCTCCCAGTTGAGCAGGAAGCTCTCGTGCCGGCGCAGCTTGGTGACGAGGGCGATCTTCACATGCGAGAGGGTCCTGTCGTCGAACTCGTACTCGCGGCCGACCCCGTAGATCAGTTTGCCCATGTCAGTCGGCCTGCTTCTTCCCGCGCGCCTCGCGGAAGCTGCCCTCGGGGACTTCCTGGCGGATCTCGGCGCGGAGCTCGTCCTCCAGCATCAGGCCGGCGTTGCCGTTGGCCTTCTCGGTGAGGATGCCCAGCCACTCCCGGTTGAGCTCGGGGAGGGTGGGGTGGGTGAAGACGAACTGGATGCTGATCGACGGGTCGAGCCAGATCGAGCGCAGCGTCGGCTCCGTGCCTCCCGTGCGGTCGGCCCAGAGGAGCAGGAAGCCTTCGCGGCGGCGCAGCTTCGTGGCGATCACCGCCTGGAGATGAGCGAGCACCCGGTCGTCGAAGGTGAAGCCGTCGGCCCCGTCGTAGATCAGCGTTCCCATTGGTGTCCTCTCCGGTTCTCACTTTCGCTGTCCGCCCGCGCGCCGTCAAGACGTCACGCCGGTGCGGCGTAACGTCTGCACATGGACGCTCTCACGCGAACCATCAAAGCGGCGCTCCTCTACGAGGACGGCTGCACCCTGGACAGCGTCGTGGTCGTGCCCCTGATCGGCGGCTGTCCGCCGGGCGAGATCCGTGTCGCCACCCTGTTCGCCGGCGCCCTCGCCTACGACGTCTACGAGCTGGACGACGACGAGGAGTACTCCTCCATGCCCGCCTATCCGTATCGTTCGACGATCCCGCTGACCACGGGCGACCTCGCCGACTGACGGGCGGGACGGGGACTCCGGAGGCTGCCGGCGCGCCGCGTAGGGTGGACGGGTGACCGACGCGCCGCCCGACAACGCCCGCACGGGCTGGGCGGTGGCCTCACTCAGCCTCGGCACCCTGCTCAACCCGCTGAACTCCTCGATGATCGCCGTGGCACTGGTGCCGCTGCAACGCGACTTCCAGGTGAGCGTGACGACCGTGACGTGGGTGATCACGTCCTTCTATCTGGCCTCCGCCGCCGGGCAGCCGCTGATGGGGCGGTTCGCCGACCGGTTCGGGCCGCGGCGGCTGTTCCTGTTCGGGATGCTCGTGGTCGTGCTGGCGTGCGCGCTCACGCCGTTCTCGTCGTCGCTGGCCGCCGTCTGCGCGGGCCGGGTCGCGCTCGCGGTCGGGACCGCGACGGCCTTCCCCTCGGCGATCGCGATGCTGCGGACGGTTTCGGCGCACACCCGCGTCGGGACGCCCCGGCTGCTCGGCCGCATCCAGATCGCCAACACGTCGGGCGCCGCGATCGGCCCGGTGCTGGGCGGCGCGCTGGTCACGTTCCTCGGCTGGCAGGCGATCTTCTGGGTCAACGTGCCGCTCGCCGTCGTGGCCTTCCTAGGGGTCCGGTTCTTCGCGCCACGGGACGCGCAGCGCGAGCGGGTGCCGCTGCGCCGGGTGGTGGCGGAGTCGGACGTGCCGGGCATCCTCCTCTTCATCGCGACGCTGACCGCGCTGCTGGTGTTCCTGCTCGACCTCCGGCCGCAGCCGCTGTGGTGGCTGCTGCCGCTCGTGCCGATCGCCGGCGCGCTGTTCGTCTGGCGCGAGCTGCGCACCGCGCACCCGTTCCTCGACCTGCGGCTGCTCGGCGCCAACCACCGGCTGCTGATGGTCTACCTGTGCTTCGCGGTGTTCAACACGGTCTACTATTCGGCGTTCTTCGGCCTCCCCCAGTACCTCCAGGAGCACGGCGGCTACTCGGCGGGCGTGACCGGGCTGCTGATGTTCCCGCTGGCGGCGGTGACGATCGCGGTCACCCCGCTGGCCGCGCGGGCGATCGAAGGCGTCGGGCTGCGGCCGACGCTGCTCACGGGCGCCGCGGCGCTGATCGTCGGGGCGGTCCTGCTCGGGTTCGCGGCCGCGACGACGGCGCCGTGGGTGGTGCTGTTGATCACCGCGGCGCTCGGCATCCCGTACTGCGTGGTGAGCATCGGCATGAACCAGGCCCTCTACGCCGCCGCCCGCCCGCAGGACGCGGGCGTGGCGGCGGGCATCTTCCAGACCTCCCGCTACGTGGGCGCGATCGTGGCGACGACGGTGCTCGGGCTGCTGTTCAGCACGGGGACGACCCCGGCGAGCTGGCTGGCGGCGGTGGGGGTGGCGAGCGCGCTGGCGGTGGTGCACCTGTGCCTGCTGGTGTTCGTGCGGCGCCGGTCGCAGCCGGGCGGGGCGCCGGGGGGTGCCACGGAGGCCGCACCCTCCTAGACTCCGCGCCATGAGCGGGAGCATGCGATGAGCGGCTGGGTGCCGTCCCTCGCGCTCATCCCCCAGCTTGTCGCGCTGCTGCTGGCGTTCGTGCTGTCGGCCGTCATCGGCGTCGAGCGCGAACGCCAGTTCAAGAGCGCCGGGCTGCGCACACACATCCTGGTGGGGCTCGGCTCCGCGTTGTTCACGCTGGTGTCGGCCTTCGGCTTCACGTCGTTCGGGTTGCCTGCAACCGACCCGGGACGGATCGCGGCGCAGGTCGTGACCGGCATCGGCTTCGTCGGCGCCGGCGTGATCTTCGTGAACCGCGGCAACGTGGTCGGCCTCACCACCGCGGCGTCCATCTGGATGACCGCGGCCGTCGGCATGGCGTGCGGCGCCGGGCTCCCCCTGCTCGCGATCGCCGGGACGGCCCTGCACCTCATCGCCCTCGGGTCGCTGCCGACCGCCGAGCGGCTGATCAGGCAGCGCTCGGAGAGCCGGCTCGTGGTGCGTGTCGATCGGTCGGGCGAACCACTCGCCGTCGTGCTGGACCGGCTGACCGCGGACGGCCTCCAGGCCCGCGTGGACGGGCTCCGCCGCCTCCCGGATCAGGACCTCGAGCTCGCCGTCTACATCCGCGGCAAGCAGGACGAGGCCGACCGCCTCCTCACCGATCTGGGCCGGATCGACGGCGTGGTGAGCGTCAAAGCGGGGCCGTTGCGCGGTTAGCGCTCCGCCCGGGCGTCCGCTGCCCCGACCCGCACGCAGCAGCCGCCGGCCAGCGGCTCCAGCCAGGCCTGCCGGCCGTCGCTCGCCCCGGCGCTCAGCGCGGACACGAACGCGGCGTTCGCCGAGCAGATCACGTCGGTGTGGCGGCTCGACAGCCGGTGGAACGGGCAGTTGGCGAGCACGTAGCCGCCCGCGTCGTCGTCCACGGGGTCGTAACCGAGCCCGTCGAGCGTCTCGGCCACCGGGCGCGACGGGTCGCTGCGCGCGGCGCCCTGCTCGGCGGCGACGGCCAGCAGGCACTCGCGGACGGGAAGCCCGGTGCCGTCCGACCGCTCCACCGCGACCGCCAGCAGCTCGCCGGCCAGGTCGTAGCGCCGCGGCGGGACGCTGGCGACGAGCTCATCGTGCGCAAGCGAGTAGAACTTCGCGGGACGGCCGGAGCCGGGGCCGCGCTTGTCGCCGCGGTGCCGGAACTCGGCGACGAGCACGCCCGCGTCCACGAGCTTCTCCAGGTGGAACGCCGCCGTCGCCCGGCTCAGGCCGGTGCGCTCGGCCAGCTCGTCGCGGCCGAGCGGGCTCCCCTCCGCGGTCAGGATGCGGACCAGTTCGCGGCGCGCGGGCTCGGCGAGCGCCGCGACCGCCGCCACGTCGTCATCGGTCATGCGGCCCATCCTAGCTCTAAAACTGCGATTATTGACAATAGAATTTCGCGGACGTACGCTCACAGCAGGAACGAGGAGGCACGATGACGCTGACCACAGAATCCCACGGCGAGGACACCCTGGTGCATTCGGTAGCCGAACCGCTGGCCGGTCCGTGGGCCGCCGCCATCGACCGTCCACGCGCGGAGGCCGCGATCGCCGAGCTCCTGCGCGCCCTCGGTCGCGACACCGCCGACCCCCAGCTCGCCGACACACCGCGGCGCGTCGCTGCCGCCTTCGCCGAGCTGCTCGACGCGCCGCCGCTGCGCGCGACCACGTTCCCCAACGACGAGGGCTACGACGAGCTCGTGCTGGTGCGCGACATCCCGTTCGTGTCGCTCTGCGCCCACCACCTCCTGCCGTTCCGCGGCGTCGCGCACGTCGGCTACCTCCCGGGCGATCGGCTGCTGGGGCTGTCCAAGCTGGCGCGCGCGGTCGAGCACTTCTCCCACGACCTCCAGTTGCAGGAGCGGCTGACCGTGCAGATCGCGGACTACCTGGACGACGAGCTGGAGCCCCGCGGCGTCGGCGTCGTCCTGGAGGCCGAGCACCTGTGCATGGCGGTCCGCGGCGTCCGCGCGCCGGGCGCGACCACGCGTACCTCCCGGTTCACCGGCGAGCTCGCCGGGATCGGCCCGCGGCGCTTCCTCGACGGAGTGGCCGACTGATGACCGCGACCGCCGACCTCCGCCGCGCCGGGGTGAGCATCTGGCTGGATGACCTCTCGCGCGGCGATCTCGTCTCCGGGAGGCTCGCCGAGCTGATCCGCGAGCGCGATGTGACCGGCGTGACGACGAACCCGACCATCTTCGCGAAGGCCGTGGAGGACGACCCGGACGCGTACGCCGGACGGCTCGCGGAGCTGCGCGCGAACGGCGCCGAGCCGCGGGAGGCCGCGCTCGCGCTCATCGCCGCGGACGTACGGGAGGCCTGCGACGTCCTCCGCTCCGTGCACGAGGCCACCGGCGGAGCGGACGGGTTCGTCTCGATCGAGGTCACGCCCGACGCCGCCCACGACACGGCGGCGACGCTCGCCGAGGTCCGGATGCTGCGCGCACTCGTCGACCGGCCGAACGTGCTGGTCAAGATCCCCTCCACCGACGCGGGCGTGCGCGCTCTGGAGGAGGCGACGGCGGAGGGCGCCTCCATCAACATGACGCTGCTGTTCGGGCTGGAGCGGTACGGCCAGGTGATGGCCGCCTACCGAGCGGGACTCGTCCGGGCCGCGGCAACGGGAATCGATCTCGGCGGCATCCGCTCGGTCGCGTCGTTCTTCGTCTCACGCGTCGACGTGGAGGTCGACAAGCGTTTGAGCGCGATCGGCGGCCCCGTGGCGGACGGGCTCCGCGGGCTCGCCGCCGTCGCCAACGCCCGCCTGGCCTATGCCGCGTTCGAGGAGTCCCTGGTGGGGCCGGAGTGGCAGGCGCTGGCAGCGCGCGGAGCCCACCCGCAGCGACCGCTCTGGGCCTCCACCGGCGTGAAGGACCCGGCGATGCGGGACACCCGCTACCTCGAGGAGCTGGTCGCGCCGGGCGTGGTGGACACCATCCCGGCGAAAACGCTGGAGGCCCTGCACGACCATGGGGTGGTGCGCACCGACACCATCCGGGGCAGCTACGCCGAGTCGCGCGCGGTGCTGGACGACCTGGAGCGCGCGGGCGTTCGCCTCGCGGATGTCACCGCGGAGCTCGAACGCGCCGGCATCGACGCGTTCGGTGCATCCTGGGCGCGCCTGGTCGCCGCGATCGCGGAATGAGTCGACCAGCGCGCGAAGTCAGGGTGACGGAGCACCCCGTGGAAGGTGACGGGGCGCTCCGTCGGGAGGGCTAGCCCTCCTCGTCGGGTGCAGCGGCCGCGTGGGCCTCCTCGTGCTGCGCCTTCGGATAGTTCCCACTCCGTTGGTGGGTGCTGCGCACGAGGGGCGGCCTGCCCCCGCGCTCGGAGCCGACGTAGGCTCCGACGACTTCCGAGTCGGGGCCGAGGTGCCCCTCCCCTTCGGTGTACTGACCGTGAACGACGCGCTCTTCGGCCGTCTCGGGCTCGGCCTGGGTGTACCGGCCTTCGATCACGTCGCGGTCCTGTGGTTCGACCATGACGATCGCCTCCTTGGTTGCGATAGCGCAATTATCCCGCGATTTCGCCCCGTTCGGTAGTGGTCGCGAAGCACTCGGAGCGTGTTCGCACCTCCGGTTCAGGACACGCGCGGCCCCGCCTCCGAGGTCACACTGATGCGCGAGCCCGGCGATGCACGGTACAACTGGAGGGTGGACCACGAAGAACAGCACCCGGGCGATGTCGACGCCGCCCTCCAGGCGGCCGACGTGATGATGCGGGTCGCCGCCCGCTCGGTGTCCGAGGTCGAGGACATCGTCACCTCGCCGCAGCTCCGGGTGCTCGTGATGGTCGCCACCCGCGGACCGCAGACCCTCGGCGGCGTGGCCGCCGAGCTCGGCGTGCACGCGTCCAACGCCACCCGCACCTGCGAGAAGCTCGTCCGGCTGGGACTGGTCGAGCGGACCGAGGACCCGAACGACCGCCGCTTCGTCCGGGTGGCCCTCACGCCGGAGGGCCGCGCCCTCGTCGAACGCGTCATCGGCCACCGGCGCTCGGCCCTCGCCGAGGTGCTCGCGGTGATGGAGCCGGACGAGCGCAACGCGGCCGCCGCGTCGTTCCGGGCCTTCGCGAACGCGGCGGGCGACCTCCCGAGCGCGGACGGCCGCTTCACGCTGCTGCTCCCCGGGGCCGCGGCAGGCATCTAGGCCTCACGCCGTCGCGAGTGCGTCGTTCCAGACCTGGCTGTTCTCTTCGAGGAAGCGGGCGATGCCCCGCCAGTGCTCTCCGTGGGAGTCCACGTACATCGACCCCCAGGGCTCTCGTCCGTCGCGGTGCGCGCTTTCGAGGAGGTCGTGCATCGCCCAGGCGCGCCGAGGGAGGATCTCCGGCAACCCGGCGCGCAGCGCGGCATCGGCCCGGTAGCCGTCCAGGAAGGCGCGCAGATCCTCCGCTGCCGACAGCGCGTCCGTCGTCGGATCGTTGAGCGTGAAGGCCTGGGCAGAATAGGCGAGGTCCCACAGGCGGGTGCTCGCGGCCGCGCCGTCCCAGTCGATGAAGACCCAGCGCTCACCGACGAGCAGGTTCCACGGTGTCAGGTCGCCATGGCAGACCAGGTCGGGGTCGGCCACCGGGATGAGCGCGGGTCCGAGCCCCAACGCGTCGGCGTCGAGGCCCTCGCTGGCGTCATGGATCGCCCTCACCATCGCGCCGACCCTCCCGAGCTGCGCGCGGGATAGCGTCGGGGAGTCCATCGCGAGCGGTCCGGGGACGAACTCCGTCATCATGCGGCCCTGCGCGTCGCGCCCCATCGGCTCGGGGAGGTCGGTTTCGCGCTCACGCAGAATGCGCATGTATTCGAGCACCCCCGGAGAGTGCTCGGTCCAGGGCTTGCGGACGGTCTTGCCGACCCTGACCACGCCTTCGCTCGCATTTCCGCCCGACAACGGGATCTCCTGCTGCATTGCGTCAGCCTAACGAGCGGGACGCCCCTCTCAGTCCGGCGGATCGGCGTCGCAGCGCGGGCACGGGCCGTCGTCGTCGCCGTCGCGCATCGCTCCGCACTCGGGGCAGACCGAGGCCAGCCAGCAGGCGGAGTCGCCGCCGGCCTCCCACAGCTCCCAGGCGTCCACGTCGAAGCCGGAGCCGGATTCGGCGTCCTCGTCGGCGGGCGTAGCGCCCCCGCGCGCTCCCAGGGGCTCCCCGATCCCGAAATAGTGCCGGAAGCTGTACACGATCGGCTCCCACGCCAGCGGGTCGATGTGGTCGCCGTCCGCGATGATCCGCCGGTCGGCGTGCACGCGCACGACCTCCGCCTCGGCGATCGCGTACTCCCCCGTGACACCCGGCGTGATGCGGCGCACCTCCGCCTCGAGCTGGAGCAGGCACTCGGCCACCCGCGGCGGGCCGACCAGGTCGGACGCCTGCGGCGTGAGGCCGGCGGCGGCGAACTTGTCGGCGTGGTGCGTGTACCGTCCCGCCTTCGCGGCGGGGACCTCCGCGCGTCCGGTCAACTCCGCGATGCGCTCCACCGCGGGCCAGAGCGGCGGCGACGGGAAGCTGACGGTCAGCTGCGGCCGCTCCTGCAGGTTCGCGAGCGTCTGCCCCTCGGTCTCGAGACCGAGCGCGAGCATCTGGCCGAGCGCCCAGTACGACGAGGCGGGCGCGAGGTTCGGGCTGCCGTCGCCGTTCAGCGAGGAGAGCAGGATGACCGGAGTGCCCGCGTAGAGGATGGGCGGCCGCACGACGCGGTGCGTGCGTGAGTGCTCAGCGCGCGTCATCCGGCACCCCCGCGGCGAGCTCGGCGAGCACGTCGGACGCGTCGTCGAACCGGGAGAGCCCGGCGCTCTGCCCCATCCACAGCGACAGCAGTTCGGGCTGCCCCGCGGCCGAAGCCGCCCGGCGGAACACGCCGGTGAGGATGTTCTGCAGCGGGAAGGTCGCTCCGGCTCCACTCCTCTCGATCGCCCGGACGGCGTGGTTCGGGAGGCCGCGCGCGAGCCGGCCGCTCATGGCCCGCGTCAGCACGGTGTCGCTGGCGAGCGCCCCGCGGATGCGTTCGCGGTGGATGACGGGGGCCGCGGACTGCGCCGTCGCCAGGAAGACGGTCCCCGCCTGCACGCCCGACGCGCCCAGCGCGAAGGCCGCCGCGACGCCGCGCCGGTCGGCGATGCCGCCGGCCGCGATGACGGGCACGCTCACCGCGTCCGCCACCTGCGGGATCAGCGCCAGCCCGCCGACCAGGCTGCGCTCGGACTCGAGCAGGAAGGACGGCCTGTGCCCCGCGGCCTCGGAGCCGGACGCGACGATCGCGTCGACGCCTCCCGCCTCCAGCACGCGCGCCTCGGCGACGGTCGTCGCCGCGCCGATCACCAGGATGCCGCGCGCGTGCGCCGCCTCGATGACGTCCGGCGCGGGCACGCCGAACACGAAGCTCAGGGCGGCCGGGCGCGCGTCGAGCGCGGCCTCCAGCTGCTCGTCGAAGTCGGGGAGCGGCGCGACCGGCCACTCGGGAGGCAGCACGCCGGCCTGCGCGAAGAGCTGGGCCATCCCGGCGACGGCCCGATCGAACTCGTCGCGGACGAGCGCATCCTGCTCGCCCGCCTCCCGGTGCGGAAGCCACAGGTTGAGGGCGACGGGTCTGCCGGTGGCCTCCCGCAGCTCGGCGGCGACCGAGCGGATGCGCGCGCCGTCGTAGCCGTACAGCCCGTACGAGCCGAGGCCTCCCGCCTCGCTCACGGCCACGGTCAGGGCGACGGACGACAGCCCGCCGAACGGGCCGAGGACGATCGGCGCGTCGATCCCCAGCATGGTGCTCAGACTCATCCGCAGGACTCCAGCCTCAGAAGCGATGATGCCGTCGAATACAATTGCGTATCCGCAAGTGTTGGCATGACACCGATTATATCGGCGCGCGATCCCGCGGGAGGGGGCAGCGACGCGCCCAGTGGGTCTCATGCGGAGGTGAGCGCGCGGCGCCGATCGGAGGATGCGGCGAGTGCACGACATCCGCTAGCGGCGACACCCACTAGCCCCCAACCCACTACCCTCAGGGGCGTGGATGTGGACGTTCCGACCGCTGCCGGCCCCGGCCGGCTGGTCGTCGCGCCCGCCGAGCATCCCCGCGCCCTGCTCTGGCTCGGCCACGGCGCGGGCGGCGGCATCGGCGCCGCCGACCTGACCGCGCTCGCCGCCGAGCTGCCCGCGCTCGGCATCACTATCGCGCGCTACGAGCAGCCGTGGCGGGTCGCCGGCAAGAAGGTCGCCTCCCGGCCGCCCGCGCTCGACGCCGCGTGGCGGGAGACCGCGCCCGTGGTGGCGGAGCTCGCCGGCGGCGTCCCCGTGATCGTCGGCGGCCGCAGCGCGGGAGCCCGCGTGGCGTGCCGCACCGCCACCGAGACGGGCGCCGTCGCGGTGGTGTGCCTGGCGTTCCCGCTGCATCCCCCGGGTCGCCCGGACGTCACGCGCCTGGAGGAACTCCTCACGCCGACGGTGCCCGTGCTGGTCCTCCAGGGCGACCGGGACACGTTCGGCGGGGCCGACCTTCTACACAGTGAGGTGGCGGCGGCGCCTGGCGACCATGCGAACGTGCGGATCATGACCGTCGCGGGCGCCGATCATGGGATGAAGACACTGAAGGCCTCCCCACTCACGGCGCGCGACGTGCTCGAGCTGGTGGTGGCGACGACCGCGGCCTTCGTGGACGACGTGCTCGCTGCGCGCTGAGCGCCATCGTTCCACGACAATTCTCCCTGCCAGAAAAAGATCACTATTCAGTGTTGCTATCTACTGGTACTCGGCGTTACTATCTAGTGGTAGTCAACAGCACTGAGTAGTTGGAAGGGGGCGTCATGGGCAAGCAGACGACCGAGATGCTCAAGGGCACGCTCGAGGGCATCGTCCTCGCCATCCTGTCGGGCCGGGCCGCATACGGGTACGAGATCACCTCGTGGCTGCGCGACCAGGGCTTCGAGGACATCGCCGAGGGCACCGTGTACGCCCTCCTGGTCAGGGTGGAGCAGCGCGGCCTCGTGGATGTCGAGAAGGTCCCGTCGGAGAAGGGGCCGCCCCGCAAGGTGTACTCGCTCAACGCAGCGGGACGCGAATACCTGGACGAGTTCTGGAGGACGTGGAGCTTCCTCGCAGAGCGACTGGAACAGCTCCGAGACGGAGGAAACTGAAATGGCACCGAAGTGGATCGAGCTGGTCACCGGATCGCTCGAGCAGAAGAAGCAGTACCGGCAGATCAAGGGCCGGCTGGACGCCCTCCCCGAGCCGTACAACGGCGTCGCGAAGGCGCTCAACCGCTACCTCATGTACAACGGCGGGATCGTCGACGGCGACACCATCCTCACGATGATGACCGACTTCGTCGAGCTGTGGGAGCGCGCGGCGACCGACGGCACCCCGGTCCGCGACATCGTCGGGGACGACCCGGTCGAGTTCGCCGAGGCCTTCGCCGCGGCCTACGTCGGCACCCGCTGGATCGACAAGGAGCGCGCCCGCCTCACCGAGGCGGTCGACGCGGCCGAACGCGAGCAGGAGAAGAACTCATGAGCCCCACGACCACCGGCCCCGCCATCCAGGTGCGCGGCCTCCAGAAGTCCTACAAGGACCTGCACGTCCTGCGCGGCGTCGACTTCGACGTGCAGCCCGGCAGCATCTTCGCCCTCCTCGGCTCCAACGGGGCGGGCAAGACCACAGCGGTGAAGATCCTCTCCACCCTCTTGAAGAGCGACGAGGGCACCGCCACCGTCAACGGGTTCGACGTGGCGCGCAACCCGGACGAGGTGCGCGACTCGATCAGCCTGACCGGCCAGTTCGCTGCGGTGGACGAGGTCCTCAGCGGCCGGGAGAACCTCATCCTGGTCGCCCGCCTCCGCCACCTGAAGAACCCGGCCGGGATCGCCGACGAGCTGCTGGCGCGCTTCGCGCTCACCGACGCGGGCGGCCGCAAGGTCGGCACCTACTCGGGCGGCATGCGCCGCCGGCTCGACATCGCGATGAGCCTCATCGGCCAGCCGCCGGTGGTGTTCCTCGACGAGCCGACCACCGGCCTCGACCCGCAGGCCCGCATCGAGGTCTGGGAGACGGTCAAGCGCCTCGCCGGCCGCGGCACCACCGTCCTCCTCACCACGCAGTACCTGGACGAGGCCGAGCAGCTCGCCGACCGCATCGCGATCCTCCACGAGGGCCGCATCATCGCGAACGGCACCCTCGCCGAACTCAAAGCGCTCCTCCCCCCGGCGAAGGTCGAGTACGTGGAGAAGCAGCCCAGCCTGGAGGACGTGTTCCTCGCCATCGTCGGACCCTCGGCCCCGGCATCCGCCGAGACCCCGGCTCCCGAACCCTCGAAGGAGTCCTGATGTCCACCGCGAACTTCGTCGCAGACACCACCGTCCTCACCGGACGGTCCATGAAGCACATCACGCGCAGCCTGGACACGATCATCACCGTCACCATCGTGCCGATCGCCCTCATGCTGCTGTTCGTGTTCGTCCTCGGCGGGGCCATCAACACCGGCCCCGACTCCGGCTCGTACGTGAACTACCTGCTCCCCGGGATCATGCTGATCACGATCGCGTCGGGCATCTCGTACACCTCGTACCGGCTGTTCATGGACCTCCAGGGCGGCATCTTCGAACGGTTCCAGTCCATGCCGATCGCCCGGTCGAGCGTGCTCTGGGCGCATGTGCTCACATCGCTCGTCGCCAACATGATCTCGGTCGTGCTGGTGGTCCTGGTGGCGCTGCTGATCGGCTTCCGCACCGGCGCGAGCGTGCTCGCCTGGCTGGGGGTCGCGGGCATCCTGGTGCTGTTCACGCTGGCCCTGACCTGGGTGGCCGTGATCGCCGGGCTGTCGGCGAAGAGCGTGGACGGCGCGGGCGCCTTCGCCTACCCGCTGATCTTCCTCCCGTTCATCAGCTCGGCGTTCGTCCCCACCAACACCATGCCGGCCCCGGTCGCCTGGTTCGCCGAGCATCAGCCGGTGACGCCGATCGTGGACACCATCCGGGCCCTGTTCGCGGAGCAGCCGGTCACCGGGGACATCTGGATCGCCCTCGCCTGGTGCGTCGGCATCCTGGTGGTCGCGTACGGTTTCGCCACCGCGATCTACCGGCGGCGGATCAGCCGGGGGTGAGTCCTCCGCCCTCCCCTCGGTGGTGGAACGGCCGCCGGCCCGGTTCGGGTCGGCGGCTGTTCTGCGTGTGGGGGCTCAGCCGAGCTCGCGCCGCATCACCCACCGCACCGACCCGCCGGAGTGCGCGTCCGTCTCCTGCAGCCGCGTGAACCCGTGCTTCTCGAACAGGTCGACCGTGCCGACGTAGCCGCTGATCACATCCACCCGCTCGCCGCGGGTCTCCACCGGGTAGCCCTCCACCAGCCGCGCCCCCGCCGCCCGCGCGTGCTCCACCGCCCCGTCGAGGAGGTCGTGCATCAGCCCGCGCCTGCGGAACCCGCCGCGCACCACGAAGCAGACGATCGACCACGGGTCGAGCTCCTCGTCGAGGTGCGGGATGGTGCGGGAGTTCAGCAGCCGCCGGTAGGTGGACTTGGGCGCGACCGAGCACCATCCCGCGACCTCCCCGTCGGCGTAGACGAGGACGCCGGGGCCCGGCTCGGTCTCGCACTCGTGGTGCATGTACTCGACGCGCTCCGGCATCGCCAGGCGCGCATCGCGGTAGGACATGCACACGCAGCCGCCGGCGCCGGCCTTCCGCGGCACCATGAACGTCGCGAAATCGTCCCAGCGTCCCGTCGCGGGGAGCACCTCGATGGCCATGCCCGAAGCGTACCGCTCACCACCGACGCCGCTCCCTGCCGCGATTCGTGCCGCGATCCCCTCGCGCGATTCGTGCCGAATGTCGCGATAGCGGCGCCCATTCCCGCGATTCGTGCCGAATGTCGCACGACTTCCGATACGGCGATTCGTGCCGAATGTCGCGATTGCGGCGCCCGAACCCGCGATTCGTGGCGAATGTCGCGGGGCGCTGCGGGAGGATCGTGGGGTGTCCAGCGACCTTCTGATGCGCATCCACTCGCCCGAGTTCCAGGCCATGTCGGAGCGCGTGCTGCGCGCGACGGAGCTGACCTCCCGGCTGAACGTGCTGCCGTTCGACGACGAGGACGGCAAGGCGGCGCTCTTCGAGGAGATCCTCGGCCGCCCGCTGCCGGAGCGGGCGACGATCTACCCGCCCTTCTTCACCGACCACGGCCTGAACCTGGAACTGTCGGAGCGGGTGTTCATCAACCAGAACTGCACGTTCCTGGACTACGCCGGCATCCGTCTCGCCCCGCGCGTCATGGTCGCCCCGCGGGTCACCTTCATCACGGTCGGCCACCCGGTCGACGTGGAGGACCGCCGCAGCTGGCTGACCGGCGGCCCGATCGACGTCGCCGAGAACGTGTGGATCGGGGCGGGCGCGACCATCCTCCCGGGCGTCAGCATCGGCCCGGACGCTGTCATCGCGGCCGGCGCCGTCGTCGCGGAGGACGTGCCGGCGGGGACGCTCGTGGCCGGGCCGAAGGCGACGGTGCTGCGGGAGTTCTGAGCCCGGCCGTTTTCGCGCCCGCGACCTATCCCCGCGGGCGGTTCGTCGGCGTAGGGTGCGGCACCATGAACAGCATCCCTAGTTCGCCGGGCGGCACTCCCCGGCGCCCCGACCGCGCCGAGTTGGCGGACTTCGCCGACCGCCTCCGCGGCCAGCTCGGCGGTCTCCCCGGCTTCGGCCAGTACCCCGGAACGATCGCCACCGTCGACGCCGGCCACCTCGCCCACACCCTCGGCACGGGCGCCGACCTCGCCCTCCCGTCGGTCGTCGCGACCGGCGACGTCCTCTTCGCGCCCGACCTCAACCCGGCGTTCTACTACTCGTGGGACGTGCACCCGAGCCAGCCGTTGGACTGGTTCCGTGTCTCGGTGCGCTTCACGCCGTCCGATTTCGGGATCACGGAGACGCGGTCGTACGACCTCGCGGGGGGTGGCGCCATTCTTCCTCGAGCTGGGCGCGGTGCTGATGGTGGAGGCATCGGCGAACGCGGGCGTCGGGCCGGCCTCCTGGACGCTGGATACGCCGCAGGCGCGGACCCTGCATGTGGGCGTCGGACCCATCGGGCCGGACGAGACGGTGCATGTGGACCTGGTGCGCGGCAGCACGAACGGCAGCTGGATCTGGTTGCACACGGTGATCGGGGATGCGCGGCTGACGACGGAGCCGTAGCTGACCCGGGAAGGAGACGCGTCCCAAATCTCCTTCCGGACGGCATTCGGAAGGACAGGTGTGCCGTGTCGCCCTCGAATCTCCTTCGAGCGGCGCCGGACTCCGCACCTGCAGAGCCCGGGCTGGGGCATCCTCGCGGAGCCTAGGCCGACCAGCGAGCCGCCTCTTCGCTTGTGATCTCGCCGCTCTCCACAAGCGCCGCGACCGCTGTCGCGGCACGGTCAGTCCCGAATCGATCCGTGAACGACGTGACGAGCCCTCGGAAATAGTTCGCCTTCCACGCGGCCGGGTCGTCTTCGTACCACCGAACGACCTCCATCCAGTCCCAGTAGGAGCGGAAGAGATAGCCATGGGCATCCGCGCTTTCGCTGACGTAGTTCCAGTTCACGCCGACCAGGTCGGCCAAACGCATCAAGCCCTGAAAAGCGACTTCGTCGGTCCACGTCTGGTGATCGAGTTGCTCATGGGACCATTCCGCGGCCTCCCGAGCTGACTCGTCACTGGAGAGCACGGCATCGAAATGCCGACGGATCTGAGCGAATAGCGGGTCCCCGGTGTCTGCCATCGGAGGAATGTTATTCGAGAAGGCCCGGATCGACCACCAGCTCCTCACCGCGACACCGGAACTCCCAGCGCTCGAAGCGCATCTGCGTCGGACAACCGCAGAAGCGCCCACTCCAGCTCGGCGGTCTCGGTGCGAAGCGTGTGGATGACGGTGTCGGTCGCGCCGATCACGTCGGCGACACGGGCCGTGCGGCGTGATCCCCCGACCGTCTCGACGATCGGGATAGTCGCAGTCCCCAGACTCAGTCGACTTGCGCTGACACTCCAGTATCCGATCAGCCACTCGCTGCCGAGGCCCGCCTGAGTACCGGAGACGACGCGCAGACCACCCTGGAACACTCGGCGTTCCGTCGCCTTGGCTCGTTTGCGTCCGGCCACGCCGTCGTAAACCACACGGCCGAGAAAAGTGCTGAAAAGGTCAGCGATGATCTGCCCGATCACGACGGCACCATCAGTACAGGCGACGTGTTCTGCAACACGTCCGTAGGCGACATGGGCACAATCGTATGTCGCCCAGGACCGTCGGCGCCGGATCTCCGGGTCAGAAGGAAGACACGGCGCAAACTCCTTCCCGACGCCGTTCGGAAGGAGTCGGGCGGCGTGTCGCGCGCTGATCTCCTTCGGGAGGGGGCCGAGGTCAGCTTCAGGTCGTTCCCGACGACATTCGGAAGGCCTCGGCGAGTTCACGCATCGCGAGCGGACGCGTTCGCACCCACCAGGCCGATCGCCCGGTCGGCCAGCTGCGTGAGCACCGACCATTCGAGTTCTGCCTCGTCGGTTCTCACCCGGAAGATCGTGGTGTCAGCACCGGCCAGTGTCTCGCGCAGCTTCGCTCGTCGCCGTGAAGACGTATCCACTTCCCGCAGGTCGATCGTCAGACCCTCGAGCTGCACACGACCAGGCGACAGGGTTCCGACGCCTAAGCGCCAATCGGCACTCAATCCGTGATGACGTCCAGAAATCACTCGGAATCCGGTGTCGAACCTCCCGGACTTCGCTCGGCGACCCTTCGCCCTGCGGATGAACCAATACGCAATCGCGCCGCCGATCAGCAACCCGATCGCGTCAACGATGAACCCACCAAGCATCCCGCGAATGTAGCAGCAGTCGCGCGTCCGGATGCGCCTCGGCGTTCAAGCCCGCCGGCGAGTCGTGGCCAGGTGTCGAATGTGTGAAGGATTTCGGTCAACAACTCACCACTCGGCGCCCGGACTAGACGCTCCGCTAGGCGAGCGCGGACTCGAGCGCCCCGGCGATGAACCCGGCGAAGGCGTCGGGAGTCCAGCCTCGTGCCACCACCAGGTCGTCGAAGAAGCGGGAGTCGGTGTAGAGCCACATCACGTCGGCCGCGGCGGCGGGCGTGACATCGGGCCGCAAGAACCCGCGCTCCGCCACGGTGAGCGCATTGTGGAGCATGCGCGCATGTCGTTCGTCCTCGACCTCCGCAAGCAGGCCGCGCATCTCGTGGTCGCCGGACGCCGCGGCATCCCGGATGAGCCGCATGATGGGGGCGAGCTCGGGTGCGATCTCCCTGGTGAACTCCCCGAATCGGCGGAACAGTGCGGCGGCGTTCGGCGCCGTCGCCTGGGCGGCATCGGACCGCGTCTCGGCGGGAACGTCCGCCGATCCCAGTAACCGCGAGCCGACGATCGCGCGCACGAGACCGGGCTTGCCGCCGAACGCCTTGTAAACGGTCTCGACGGCCACACCGGCGTCGTCCGCGATGGCGGCGACGGTCGTTGCGGCGTACCCCGACTGCAGGAACAGCCGCTCCGCACTGCTCAGGATGCCACGGCGTCGATCCTCGGCCATGCTGCGGCGCCGGCTCGCGTCGTAGCGTCGGCGGCTCTTGTCCCCGGTTTCCATGCGGCGTACACTCCTATTCAGATACAGTCTACTTCATCGAAAATGGAGGCTGTCATGAGCACAGACGATGAGCGTAGAGATGGGACGCCAGCAACGGTCATCGACCGCTTGGTGCGGGCCACGAACGCTCACGACCTCGACGCCCTCGTTGGCTGCTTCGCCGCCGCCTACCGCAACTCGACGCCGGCACACCCGAATCGTTCGTTCGCCGGCTCCGCTCAGGTGCGGGACAACTGGCAGCAGATCTTCGCCGGCGTGCCCGACATCCAGGTCGCGGTCGAAGCGCAGACCGTCGACGGCCTCACGGTCTGGACCGAATGGCGGATGACGGGGACGCGCCGCGACGGCACACCGCACGAAATGGCCGGAACGATCATCTTCGAGGTCGACGGCGACAGCATCGCATCCGCGCGTTTCTACGTGGAGCCTGTCGAGCGTGCGAGCGGCACGGTCGGCGACGCCGTGCGGCGGCAGGTGCGGGATGCGCCCACGGGCACACCTCCCGGGGCCGTGGCGCCGACGGCAGAGGTCGTGTCGCCGTGATCCTCATCGCCGGCGGCACCGGGCGGCTGGGAACTGCCGTCCGCGAGGAGCTGGAACCCGGCCAGGTCCGGGTGCTGACGCGAAACGACGTCACCGCGGGGAGGATCCGAGAGGGCGGATCAGAGGCGGTGATCGGTGACCTCGCCGACGCGGAGACGGTCTCGCGCGCGGTCGAGGGCTGCCGTGCGGTGGTCCTCGCCGCATCCGGATTCGGGCCGATGGGGCGGTCGACGCCTGCCGGAGTCGACCGAGACGGGAACATCGCTCTCATCCACGCAGCGCGCACCGCGGGTGTCGAGCACGTCGTCCTGATATCGATGCACGGTGCGGCTCCGGACGCACGGCTTCCGCTTCTCCGCATGAAGTGGGCGGCCGAGGAGGCGCTGCGGGCCTCCGGTGCGGGATGGACGATCGTGCGCCCCACCGCGTTCCTGGAGACGTACCTCGACGCGGTCGGGGCCGATCTCCCGCGCAACGGATCGACGCTCGTGTTCGGACCGGGCACAGTCCCGGTGAACTTCGTGTCCGTCGAGGATGTGGCCGCCCTGGTCGGAGAAGCCCTGCGCAATCCGCACCTGCTCGGGGAGACCGTCGAGTGGGGCGGCGAGGATCTGACCCTCGGACAACTCTCCGATGCTCTGCAATCGGCGACCGGCGTGGCCGGCCCGACCAAGCGGATACCGATTCCGGCGCTCCGCATGATGGCGCTCGCTTCCCGGCCGTTTTCGCCGTTCCTCGCACGCGTCGCGTCCGCAGCGGTGATCATGAACACGACCGACATGACGTTCGACGCCGCCCCGCACCGCGCCCGCTACCCCGGGCTCCCGCACACCACCCTCGCACAGGCCGCCACGAGCTGGGCGGATGTCCACCAGGGTTCGGTGGCACGCTGAGCCGGGGCCCGGGTAGACCTCCCGGTCAGAAGGAGACGCGGTCGCAAACTCCTTCCCGACGCCGTTCGGAAGGAGTCGGGCGGCGTGTTCCGCGCTGACTTCCTTCGGGAGGGCCTCACCCGGCGGACCAGAGCTCCTCGGCGTCGAGGGTCAGGTCGACCACCTGACGCAGGAGACCTCCCATCGACGTCGACCTCAACAGTGTGTACCTGTCGTACTCGCCCAGCGGGGCGATCGCCGCCAGTTGCCACACGGCTGCGACGGGATCGTCCGACAGCTCGATGTCGGCATCCGCCTGCGGCTCCGCGACGCGGGCGATCACGCGGCGGACAACCGCTTCGGCCTCGGCCCGCATGGGTGCGAGCGCCTCGGACCATTCCAGATCCGGCAGCATCGAGAGTTCGGCCCGGGGATACGGGTCCTCGTCGACCCAGCGCTCGACCGTGAACCTCCGGGTCCCCACGCCGACGATCAGCAGGTCGTCGGCGCCCGCGGCAGCGCTCACCAGACGCGCCATCGTCCCGACCGAGGCGCGCTGGTCGCCACCCCCCGCTTCGGGTCCACGCTCGATGAGGACGACGCCGAACTCGAACCCCGGTTCGTCCTCGTCGAGCAATCGCCCGACCAGCGTGAGATACCGCGGCTCGAACACCCGCAGCGGGATGGCCACGCTGGGGAACAGCACTGATCCGAGCGGGAACATCGGCGAGGCGGCCATACTCCAGTGAAGCACCGCGGGCATAGAGTGAAAAGGTGTCCCGCCCGCGCCCCGAGATCCCAGGAACGGGGCAGGAGTCCGTGTGGGACTACCCGCGGCCCCCGCGCATCGAGCGCGTCGCCGCGCCTGTCACGATCCGTCTAGGCGGGCAGCTCATCGTCGAATCCCGAGACGTCGTCCGGGTGCTCGAGACCAGCCATCCGCCGGTCTACTACGTCCCGATCGCGGACTTCGCGACCGGCGCGCTGGTCGACGCCGACGGTTCGTCGTTCTGCGAGTTCAAGGGCACCGCACGATATCTCGACGTGCGCGGCGGAGGCGAGGTGCGGTCCGCTTGCGCGTGGAACTACCCACATCCGTCGCCCGGGTTCGAGCCGCTCCGAGACCGCGTCGCTGTCTACGCGCAGCAGATGGACGAGTGCACTGTCGACGGCGAGGTCGTCACGCCGCAGCCCGGAGGCTTCTACGGCGGCTGGATCACGAGTGCCGTCGTCGGGCCCTTCAAGGGGTCGCCCGGGTCACTGGGCTGGTGAACGCCGGCGATACCCGCACAGGGGTCTCTCACCTGCTCGCTGGTAGGGTCGCGCGCATCGGAATGACGGAGAACGACGTGAGCGATGATCGCACCCTGGGTCTCACCCTGGGCGGTGGAGGCGCGTTCGGCGCTGCGCATGTGGGGGTTCTTCAGGTGCTCGCGGAGCGCGGCATCCGCCCGGGGATCATCACCGGCACGAGTTCCGGCGCCCTGGTCGGCGCAGCATATGCCGCGGGCTTCGAGGCACCGGCGATCGAGCGCGCCGCGCGGAGGTTCCGCTGGAGCGCGATCGCGCGGTGGTCGTTCACTCCGCGCTGGGGACTGCTCGACACGCATGCGGTCAGGCATTCTCTCCACCGCCACCTGGGCTCGGATCCGCTCATCGAGCACCTCCCTCGCCGGTTCGCCGCCGTCGCCACCGACCTCCGAACCCGCCAGGCCGTCACGATAGACGAAGGACCGCTGAGCGTCGCCCTGCGGTCGACGATCGCGGTGCCAGGGCTCCTCCCTCCGGTGCGACGCGACGGGAGGCTGCTGGCCGACGGCGGCATCGTCGACAACGTGCCGGTCCAGGCCACCCGCGCTCTCGGCGCGACCCGCGTCATCGTGGTGCGCCTGCACGCGAAATGGGAGAACGTTCGGATGATGCGGATGGTCACACGCACCGCCGACCTCAAGCGCGACCCCTCGGTCGTGCTCATCCAGCCCGAGATGGGCGGGATGGCGCAGTGGGGGATGTCCGATGTGCCGCGTCTCATCGCCGAGGGGCGGCGAGTGGCGACCGCGGCACTGGATGAAGCCGAGTCGCGCGGGACGATCGCAGGTGCGCACGAGCCCAAGCGGGTCACTCCACCACTTTCCGTGGCCGAATAACGTCCCCGTTTGAAACGTCATCTCGTGCTTCCCGTGTGGTCTCTGGGACCCTCGGGCGCCGTCACGCCTCCCCAGAAACTGGGTTCGCTGACGAACTTCTCGACCAACCACGGAAGCAACGGTTCGGCAGCGACGCCGCGAAACGTCATGTCATCGAGCGACGCGACCACGTCAATCACGGAGCGATGGCTGAACTGACCAGCGAGCCTCTTGGCCTTAGTCCGAACATTGTTCGGCGTGGGCCCGGCATCGATGACCGAGTGGTTCCACAGTCGGCTGTGGTGCGCACAGCGATTGCGGAGATACACCAGGGCCTTTACACGGTATGCGAAGCCGGCTTTGGCGACCCCGATGCTCGTGGCCACAACGTCAGCCAAAGATCCGCTTCCACCACGCTCGATCGCCTTGGAGAGTGTCCCGAACGACCAGGCCTCCACAGCTGACCACACCGGCAACCTGCTGTAGTCGGTGCGGTCGCCTCCGTCCCGATATCGCAGAATGTGGCGGTCCTTACTCCGGTCGATGTCCCGCAGGCACGATGTGACAGTTGGCTCACGCCCGGCGATGTCAGTGTAGAAGTCCTCTTCGAGATAACGGACGTATGCGCCGTGCTGGTCAGCGATGACTCGGGCCAGGTACGAACGGAGCATCAACTCCACCTGCGCCAACGGCCGGACGAGAGCGGTGCGCAACTCTTCGTCGGCGTCATAAACAGCGCGAATCTCGTCGAACGTGGTCCCGGGTCGGAAGTCGTCATCGCCGCGGTGCGGGGCCTTCTGGAAGTACCTCGCGTAGCCAGAAAACCGGTAGTAGTTCGACGCGGCCAGGAAGCGAGCGCAGGCTGAATCGTCGTCGATGATGAGACCACGGCCGACCATGAGGGCGACCTGCTCGTCCCAAGACAGGCTCGGTTTCACTCGGCACCTCGAAAAAGAAAAGGCCCCTCCCATTTGAGCTTCTTCGAGAGGCTTGGGAGGGGGTCGATTGCCTCTACATTAGCCGACACGGCCCCAAGCCGCCATTCGCCCGCGCGCGAATTGAGTTGAACCTGAACTCCACCACGTCACGTTGCCGAAAAGCATAAGCGGCTGCGCTGGATGGCGTGAGGACTACTCCGGCTGATACACAGCGAGGATGTTGCCGTCCGGGTCCTTGAACCACGCCGATCTGCCGACACCGGCAGTTGTGGCGATATGGCCGACTGTCTTGAGCGTGGGAAAGTCGTATTCCTCGAAGACGACGCCGCGCGAAGCCAGTTCCTGCACGTCGCTGTCGATGTCTTTCGACCAGAACCGCACCTGAGTGTGGTCGGCCTTGTTTCCTCCGGGTCGTCCGTAGACGAGCACGGTGGAGCCGTCGGGCGACTCGAACACGAGATGGTTCGGGATCGTCTCCGGCGAAAGCGTCAGCCC
Organism: Leifsonia sp. NPDC056824; assembly: GCF_042789575.1. Lineage (NCBI taxonomy): Bacteria > Bacillati > Actinomycetota > Actinomycetes > Micrococcales > Microbacteriaceae > Leifsonia > Leifsonia sp. NPDC056824. The sequence goes on from NZ_JBHUAV010000006.1 coordinate 40,500, forward strand.
CACCCGCTGCTCGTAGAATTCTTGGCTCCGAGCCAGGTCGGTGCTGGAAAGCACTGCCGAGATCCTCGTTGTGGTCAGCATTGCAACCTCCTTGTTGCCCGCCGTCAGGGTACGCCGGGCAGGACGTCCTTGGCCCTGCACCGATTCGATGCGATCCCTGAGGTGTCGCCGCGCCCTCCGGGGAACGGGTCGGACAGCGTCAGGCCGACCGGCCGAAGAGGAGGACGCCCGAGGTGCCGACCGGCTGCACCAGGAGGTGCCACCCCCGGGCCTTCAGCCCTTCCGCCGTCTCGGAGAGCGACGGGTTGAGGGTGATGAAGTCGGAGTGGAACTCGTCGGCGAGACCGATGAGGCGGCCGGCGGAGAGCTCGTTGTAGAGCAGGACGCCGGTCTGGCACTGCTCGAGTCCGCCGAGCTGTCCGATCCGCCTCTTCCATTCGCGCCAGGGAGCCCCACCGTAGGGGACGTCCTTGCAGTCCGCCACGACGGCCCGTTGGGTGACGAGCTTGGTCCACTCGTCGCGCGGCGAGGAGACGATCACCGCTCCCGCCGGGACGGCCGCGCGGACCTCTTCGCCCCACTGGACGAGGGTCTGGCTGCTGATGAACCGGAAGTCCGGCGTCCTGAACGTGAGCGCCCCGGTGCCCGCGGCGGTGAACACGAAGAGCAGCCCCAGGAGGAAGCTCGACAGACCGACGAGGAACGGGCGGCTCAGGCGGCCACGGAAGCGGAAGGCGAGCAGAGCGCACACGGCGATGGTCCCGGCGATCGCCAGGAACGCCGGAGTGAAGGTCGCGGGGATGCGGTTGAACGGGCTCGCGAGGAGGCCTGCCAGGGCGAGCCACCACGCGACGAGACGGACGAATCCCCAGACGCTCCACTCGGGTTTCAGGACGGGCAGCAGTGCCCCCCAGATGGCGAACGGCAGCAGGACGACACCGAGGCGGTAGACGTTGACGGCCTGGGCGAGCTGGCCGAGCACCGGCACGCTCAGCGCGTCGGCCGCGAAGCCGAGCGTGTAACCGAGCGTCGCCAGGCCGACCGTCACCAGCCACGCGACGCGCGCCCGACGCGGAAGCAGGAAGCACGACAGGCCGGTGAGCACGATGAGACCGATCGCGGACGCCAGCTCGTGCCGATTCCAGAGGTGCGCGGCGCAGTGATACGGGATGACGGCGTCGCAGATCGCGACGAAGTCCGTCAGATTGGAGGCGACGGGTCGGAGCGCGAGCCCGAAGACGACGAAGGCCAGGGTGACGCCGATCGCGCCGACGAGGCGCCAGTCGACGCGCCGGGCGCGGATGACGTCGACCACGGTGAACGCGACGAGCACGATCGCGATGACCGCGCCCTCCTGGACGTGCACGATGGCGACCAGCACGGCTGCGACCGCGGCGAGCCACCGGCGGTTCGCGAGCAACGCTGCGAGGGCGAGGTAGATGAGGCTCGCGCTCGTCACGGCCGGGAGGGCCTGTGCGATGACGAGCGACCCCGTCCCGCCGATCTCCCACGGCGTCTGCGAGATGAGGAAGGTGAAGCCGACGGCGACCGGCCAGGCGGCGCGGCGGGCGACCAGCCCGGCCATGAGGGCTGTCGCTGCACCGAACGCGAGCAGCCCGACGGCCCAGAACAGCGTGTAAGCCGTGGACAGGTGACCGGACGCCTGACCGGCCCAGGTGACGATGTCGAAGAACCAGTGGGGCTGAGGGGAGGTCTCCATGAACCAGTCGTTCGCGAAGGCCCCCGGGATCGCCCAGCTCAGCCCCTCCGGCGACAGGACGAAGTGGTCGCCCCACCCCGCGAAGTAGCCGGGCCCCTGATTGCCCCACACTTCCAGGGCTCCGAGCAGGACGGCCATGCTCAGGGCGATGCCGACGGGTCCGCGAGCGTAGCGGCCCGCGGTGGCCGCCCAGGTGCGCGCGTTCAAGCGACGGCCTCCGGCCCGGGCTCGAGCTGGCGGTTCATGGCCCGGCGCGTCCTGCGCAGGCGCAGCAGCCCGATCCCCATGTCCCAGGCATCCGAGAACCGCACGGTGGACGGTTTGGGCGCGTGGTCGACCGACAGCACCACGGGGACCTCGGCGATCGGGAGTCCCTGGAGTTCGGCCGCGAAGATGAGCTGGGTCGTGAACAGGAAGCCCGGCTCGTCGAGGAACGGCGCGTACCGGCGGAGCCACTCACCGTCGGCGATGATCGTCCCCTGCGAGTCCCCGACCCGCGAGCCGAGGAGGGCGCGCCGGAACACCCGGTACCCGAACGTGTAGAGGTGCCGGTGCGCCTGGCGGTTGATCCGGGACCCGGGGTGGGCTTTGGACCCGATGACGATCGGCGGGCGTGGGTCGAGCTCCCGCGCCCCCTCCACGTCGGTGAAGTCGAAGGGGAGGTCGTCCGCCGTGAGCAGGACGAGGTCGCCGCGGGACAGCTCGATGCCGCGCCTCAGCGCGTTGCCCATGCCCTTCTCGGACTGCGCCAGCTGGAAGGTGACGTGCGCGCTGTCCCGCGCCAGTTCCTGCGCCAGGGCCCAGGTGAGATCGGTGGAGCCGTTCTCGACCAGGATGATCTCGGCGTGACCGTGCGTCAGATAGTCGAGCCAGCGTTCGATCGTCCGCGCCAGCACCATCGAACTGTTGTGGATGGGGATCACGATCGACAGACCGACGTGGCGGTTCCGCGAACGGTCGTTCATAGGCAGAGGACTCCAAGCAACCCGGCTACTCCGAATTGGTCGAAAAGTAAAGATGCGAGCAGCCTGGGAAAGCATATACGGACGAAACCGCCCGTCGATTCCGCCACGGCCTACGCGTTCCGCACCCAGAAAAGGAGAAGCGTCGCGAAACTCCTTCCCGACGCCGTTCGGAAGGAGTCGGGCGGCGTGTCGCGGGCTGATCTCCTGTGGGCGGGAGGCCGGTCAACTACACGTTGAAGCGGAACTCCACGACGTCCCCGTCCTGCATCACATACTCTTTCCCCTCCATGCGCGCCTTCCCGCGCGCCCGCGCCTCCGCGACGCTGCCGGCGTCGACGAGGTCGTCGAAGGAGATGACTTCGGCCTTGATGAAGCCTTTCTCGAAGTCGGTGTGGATGACGCCGGCCGCCTGGGGGGCCTTCCAGCCCTTGTGGATGGTCCAGGCGCGGGACTCCTTCGGGCCGGCCGTGAGGTAGGTCTGCAGGCCCAGGGTGTCGAAGCCGATGCGGGCGAGCTGGTCGAGGCCGCTTTCCGTCTGGCCGGTGGAGGCGAGCAGCTCGGCGGCGTCGGCGGCGTCGAGGTCGATGAGCTCGGACTCCAGCTTCGCGTCGAGGAACACCGCCTGGGCGGGAGCGACCAGGTCGGCGAGCGCGGCGCGGCGGGCGTCGTCGGTGAGCACGTCCTCGTCCACGTTGAACACGTAGATGAACGGCTTCGCGGTGAGCAGCCCGAGCTCGCGGATCGGCTCCAGGTCGATGGTGGAGGCCGACAGCGGCTTGCCGTCGTTCAGGAACGCCGCCGCCTCGCGGGCCGTCTCGAGCACGACCGGCTCCAGCTTGCGGCCCTTGACCTCCTTCTCGTACCGCTGCTCCGCCTTCTCGAGGGTCTGCAGGTCGGCGAGGATGAGCTCGGTGTTGATGGTCTCCATGTCCCCGGCGGCGTCCACCTTGCCGGCGACGTGCACGACATCCGGGTCGGAGAAGCCGCGCACCACCTGCGCGATGGCGTCGGCCTCGCGGATGTTGGCGAGGAACTTGTTGCCGAGGCCCTCGCCCTCGCTCGCGCCCTTCACGATGCCGGCGATGTCGAGGAACGACACCGGGGCCGGGAGGATGCGCTCGCTGCCGAACAGCTCGGCCAGCGTGTCGAGGCGCGGGTCGGGGAGGTTCACGACCCCCACGTTCGGCTCGATGGTCGCGAACGGGTAGTTCGCCGCGAGGGCGTCGTTCTTGGTCAGCGCGTTGAAGAGGGTCGACTTGCCGACGTTCGGGAGTCCGACGATACCGATAGTGAGAGCCACGGTCGTCCATTCTACGGGCGGGAACGGTGGCCGGCCGCCGATCTCCGCCCCGCCGGCCTCAGCCCAGCGTCGCCCGGTAGCACCGCGTGACGTACGGCAGCTCGATCCGCTCCGCCCCCGCCAGCTCCGGATGCCCGGCGTGGAGGCGGCGCAGCGACGCGATCACCGCCGCCTGGGCGTCCGGGTCCTTCGTGATGAAGTAGCTGCGCGAGCGCGCCAGGTCCAGGAGGCCGTCCAGCGTCAGCGCCTGCACCCAGTGCACGTCGTGCCGCTCCAGCTCGCCGAACGGCGGGCCTACCGCCGGCTCCTCCTCCTCGCCGAAGGTCGCCTCCCCCGCGCCCATCAGCTCGCCCAGCTCGCGCACCCAGGCGACGCTCTCGTCGCGGTCGTTCCAGACCAGCCCGATCCTGCCGCCGGGCCGCAGCACGCGCGCGACCTCCGGGACGGCGCGCACGCGGTCCACCCAGTGCCACGCCTGCGCGGCGACGACCATTCCTGCGCCCGCGTCGGGGACGGGGATGCTCTCGCCCGCCCCGATCCGCGTCTCCGCCTCCGGGATGCGCTCCGCCAGCACGCCGAGCATCTGCGGCGACGGGTCGACCGCGATCACGTCGAAGCCGGCGTCGACGAGTGCGCGGGTCAGCTTGCCGGTGCCGGCGCCGAGGTCCACGACCGGGCCGGTCACCCCCTCCGTGAGCCAGGCGACCGCGTCGGCCGGATAGTCCGGCCGGGCCAGGTCGTACAGTTCGGCCGCCCGGTCGAACGCACGCGCGTGCGCCTCCCGCTCCCGTCGCTCCCGCATACCCGCGACCCTACGCCGTCGGCCCCACCCCGATAGCACTTCCGGCCTCCGCGGCGTGGGCGACCGGGCGACGTCGGTGGGCCGTGCGAGAGTTCGGGCGTGCCACTGGACTTCACCGCCATCGACTTCGAGACTGCGAACTCCTCTGCGGCGTCCGCCTGTTCGGTCGGGCTGGTGAAGGTGCGCGACGGCCGCGTGGTCGACCGCGCGAGCTGGTTCATCCGGCCGCCGCTCGGGCACGACGTCTTCCAGGAGTGGAACGTCCGCATCCACGGCATCCGGCCGGAGGACGTCGCCGGCGCCGCGGGCTGGGTCGACCAGCTCGCCGACCTGGTGGAGTTCGCGGAGGACGACCACCTGGTCGCACACAACGCCGGCTTCGACATGGGCGTCATCCGCGCCGCGTGCGCCGCCACCCTCGTCGCCTGCCCGGAATACCGCTACCTGTGCAGCCTCCAGGTCGCCCGGCGCACCTACCACCTGGAGTCGTACCGCCTGCCGGTCGCGGCGATGGCGGCCGGGTTCGAGGACTTCCACCACCACGACGCCCTCGCCGACGCGGAGGCGTGCGCGGCGATCGTCGTGCACGCGGCGCGCCGCCACGACGCGGCGACGATCGACGACCTCGCAGCGCTGACCGGCGCCCGCGTCGGGCGCATCGGCCTGGCCGCCGCGGCATAGCGCCCACCGGCTCAGCGCCGCGCTCCGGGCGGGTCGCGAACACACTGCGATGAGGTATAAACACCTCAGTAATGAAAGCATTGCAACTTCTCACGTCACGTTCTATTGTCCAGACATAGCAACAAGACGCGAAGGAGCGACGATGACCGCATCCCCTCACCCGGAGGCCGCCGACCCGGCCCTCCTCACCACCGCCTCCGCAGGCTCGACACCACCGCACCCCGACCGCGCGGACGATCCCCGCGCGCGCCGCTTCCTCCGGCGGATCGCCGTGCTCGCCACCTTCGGCGGCCTCCTCTTCGGCTACGACACCGGCGTCATCAGCGGCGCCCTGCCGTTCATGCAGTTCGACCAGCGGCCGCTCACCCCGCTCGAGGAGGGCACCATCGTGTCGTCGCTCCTCTTCGGCGCGGCGCTCGGCTCGTTCCTCGGTGGCCGCATCGCCGACCGCCGCGGACGCCGCGGGCTGATCGGCGCGCTCGCGGTCGTGTTCTTCATCGCGGCCCTCGCCTGCGCCTTCGCGCCGACGATCGGCGTCATGATCGCCGCCCGCTTCGTGCTCGGCCTCGCGGTCGGCGGCGCGTCCGTCGTGGTCCCGATGTACCTCGCGGAGCTCTCCCCCGCCGCCCGCCGCGGCCGCATCGTCACGCAGAACGAGCTGATGATCGTCTCCGGCCAGCTCGCCGCGTTCGTCGTCAACGCCGTGCTCGCCTCCGTCGTCCCCGAGCACGCCGCCGTGTGGCGCTGGATGCTCGTCGTCGCCTCGCTGCCCGCCGTGGTGCTGTTCTTCGGGATGCTCGTCGTGCCGGAGAGCCCGCGCTGGCTCATCCTGCACGGCCGCTTCGCCGAAGGCCTCGCTGTGCTGCGCCGCATCCGCGCCGAGCAGCAGGCCGAGCGGGAGGCCGAGGAGATCCGCCGCCACGAGGAGCGCGCCGTGCGGACGCCCCTGCTCACGGAGCTCGCCGTGCCGTGGGTGCGCCGGGTCTTCGTCATCGGGCTCGGGATCGCGATGGTCCAGCAGCTCACCGGAGTGAACTCGATCATGTACTACGGCGTCCAGATCCTCCAGAAGTCCGGCTTCGACCAGCAGGGCGCGCTCATCGGTCAGATCGCCAACGGCGTCATCTCGGTGCTCGCCACCTTCGTCGGCATCGCGCTGCTCGGCAAGGTGGGCCGGCGCCCGCTGCTGATCGTCGGCCTGATCGGCACGACGACGTCGCTGCTGCTGGTCGGCGGCGCCTCCGCGCTGCTCGCCGGCTCGCCCGCGCTGCCGTTCGTGGTGCTGTCGCTCACGGTGACGTTCCTCGCGTTCCAGCAGGGCGCGGTCTCGCCGGTGACCTGGCTGATGCTCGCGGAGATCTTCCCCGCACGCATTCGCGGCGCGGCGTTCGGGCTGGCCGCGCTCATCCTGTGGCTGACGAACTTCCTGGTCGGCTTCCTGTTCCCGCAGCTCGTGGACGCGCTCGGGATCTCGCCCACGTTCTTCCTGTTCGCCGTCGTGGGCGTCGGCGCGGTCGTCTTCGTCGCGCGCAGCCTGCCCGAGACGCGCGGGCGCAGCCTGGAGACGCTGGAGGCCGAGCTGCGCGAGCGGTTCACCCGCTGAGCCGACACGCAACGGGCGGGCTCTCGGGCCGGCACGCGGGCGGGGCGGGAACGATTTCCCGCCCCGCCCTCCGTCGTCGCGGCGGTTGTCGGCGGCCCCTGCGACACTGAGCGCATGGACTTCCCCGCACTGCTCCTCGGCCTCCTGCTCGGTCTCCTCGTCGGCGCGGCGGGAGCCGGCTACGCCGTCGCCCGGCTGCTCCGGAGCCGCGAGGCCGCGGCGCCCACGGTGGAGGACCCGGCGATCGTCGCCGCCCGCCACGAGCGGGAGCTGCTCGAGGTGCGCGCCGAAGAGGCGGGCAGGCAGGCCGACCTCCGCGCGGAGCTCGCCGCGGCCGACACCCGCGTCGACAGCCTGCAGGAGCAGCTCCGCGGGGCGCACGAGCAGCTCAAGGAGACCACGGAGCGGCACCGCGCCGAAGCCGTCGCCCAGACCGAGCGCGAGCGCGCCGAGAGCAAAGTGCTCCAGGCGCTGGCGCCGGTGCGCGAAAGCCTCAGCGACATGCAGCGCAAGGTGATCGAGCTGGAGACCCAGCGCAACCAGCAGCACGGCCAGCTCGCCCAGCAGCTCCGGTCGGCGGCGGAGTCGGAGGAGCGGCTGCGCAGCACCGCCGAGTCGCTGGCGTCCGCCCTGCGCTCCAACAGCACCCGCGGCGTCTGGGGCGAGACCCAGCTCCGCAGCGTCGTGGAGGCCGCCGGCCTGATCGAGCGGGTGGACTTCGACGTGCAGTCCAGCATCCACTCGGAGTCCGGCGCCGGCCGTCCCGACATGATCATCCGGCTCCCCGGCGGCAAGAGCATCGCGCTCGACGCCAAGGTGCCGTTCAACGCCTACCTCGAGGCCAGCCAGATCCCCGCGACGGCGACCGGCGCCGAGGGCGCGCAGCGCGAGGCCCTCCTCAAGCAGCACGTCAAGGCCGTCCGCGACCACATCACCACGCTGGGCAGCAAGGCCTACTGGACGGGCCTGGAGTCCTCCCCCGAAATGGTCATCGCGTTCATCCCGAGCGAGTCGCTGGTCTCGTCGGCGATGGAGGCGGACCCGTCGATCATGGAGTTCGCCTTCGGCAAGCGTGTGGCACTGGCCTCCCCCGTGACGCTGTGGTCGGTGCTGAAGACGGTGGCGTTCAGCTGGCAGCAGGACGTGCTCACGCAGGACGCCAAGCAGCTCTTCGACCTGAGCCGCACGCTCTACACCCGGCTCGGCACCACGGCCGGGCACATCGAGAAGCTCGGCCGCTCGATCGAGCGCACGGTCAAGGACTACAACGGCTTCGTCGGCTCCTTCGAGCGCCAGGTGTTCCCGACGGCCCGCAAGCTCGCCGCGATCGACGAGTCCAAGGTCATCGGCGTCATGGCGGGCATCGAGGAGGCTCCGCGCGAGCTCACCGCGTTCGAGCTCGTCGACGAGCTGGAGGCGCAGGCCGAAGCCCGCATCCGCGTGGAGGCCGCCGACGACGACGCCCGCGACATGCACGGCATCGACAAGCTCGCCATCGAGGAGCGGGCGCGCGCCGCCGCCTCCGACGCCGCTGCCGCCGCCTCCGACGAGGCCTCCGGCGCCGCCTGACCGCGACGATTCGTCACGAATCGCGCGAATGGCGGCGCGAAAGCCGCGATTCGGCACGAATCCACGCGCGACGATTCGTCACGAATCGCGCGAATGGGGGCGCGTAAGCCGCCATTCGTCACGAATCGCGCGAGACGCGCCCCTTACAGCTCGTCCGCCGACAACCACTTCTCGGCGAGGTGGTCCGCGACCACGCGGCGGATGGTGCCCGACTTGGAGCGCAGCACGATCGACTCGGTGCGGATGATCGGGCCCTTGCGGCGCACGCCCTCCACCAGGCCGCCGTCGGTGACGCCGGTCGCGACGAAGAAGGTGTTGTCGCCCTTGACCAGGTCGTCGGCGCCGTAGATGCGGTCCATGTCGAGGCCCGCCGCGATCCCGCCGGCGCGCTCGGCGTCGTCCTTCGGCGCCAGCCGGCCCTGCATGAACCCGCCGATCGCCTTGATCGCGCACGCGGTCGTGATGCCCTCCGGGCTGCCGCCGATGCCGACGCACAGGTCGATGCGCGACTCGTAGCGGGCCGCGTTGATCCCGCCGGCCACGTCGCCGTCGAGCATCAGGCGGGTCCCGGCGCCGGCGGCACGGATCTCCTCGATCAGGCCCTCGTGGCGCGGTCGGTCCAGCACGGCCACGCGGATCTCCCCCACCGGCTTGCCCTTGGCCTTCGCCAGCTCGCGGATGTTGTCCCCGATCGACTGCGACAGGTCCACGACGCCGCGGCCCTCCGGACCGGTGACGATCTTGTCCATGTAGAAGACGCTGGAGGCATCCAGCATCGTGCCGCGGTCCGACACCGCGATCACCGACAGCGCGTTCTGGCGGCCGGCGGCGGTCAGCGACGTGCCGTCGATCGGGTCGACCGCGATGTCGCAGGCCGGTCCCCGCCCGTTGCCGACGTGCTCGCCGTTGAACAGCATCGGGGCGTTGTCCTTCTCGCCCTCGCCGATCACGATCAGCCCGTCGAAGTTCACCGTGCCGAGGAACTTGCGCATCGCGTCCACGGCCGCGCCGTCCGCCGCGTTCTTGTCGCCGCGGCCGATCCACGGGGTGGCCCGGATCGCCGCCGCCTCGGTCGCCCGCACCAGTTCCATCGCCAGGTTCCGGTCGGGGTGAAGGAAGAGGGACGCGGTGTCGGTGCTGGTCATGATGGGTCCTCCCGGACGAATCGAAACGACGGTGTCAGCCGCCACACGACGGCGAAGCCCAGTGTATCGAGGGGAGGTCGCCGGAGGCACCGGACCCGCGTCGGTATGATGAGTCCCGTTCGACACCCCGATTCCCAAGGAGCCGCAATGCCCATCGCCACGCCGGACCAGTACGCAGAGATGCTCGACAAGGCGAAGGCGGGCGGCTTCGCGTATCCCGCGTTCAACGTCTCGTCGTCGCAGACGATCAACTCCGTGCTCCAGGGCCTCACCGAGGCGGGCAGCGACGGCATCATCCAGGTGACCACCGGCGGCGCCGACTACTTCGCCGGCCAGACGGTCAAGGCCCGCGCCACCGGCGCCCTCGCGTTCGCGCGGTTCGCCACCGAGGTCGCCAAGAACTACCCGATCACCGTCGCGCTGCACACCGACCACTGCCCGAAGGGCGCGCTCGACGACTTCGTGCTGCCGCTCATCGCCGCCTCCGAGGAGGAGGTCCGCGCGGGCCGCAACCCGATCTTCCAGTCCCACATGTGGGACGGCTCGGCGGTCCCGCTGAACGAGAACCTCGAGATCGCGCAGGAGATGATCAAGCGCACCAAGGCCATCAACGCCATCCTCGAGGTCGAGATCGGCGTCGTCGGCGGCGAGGAGGACGGCGTGCAGCACGAGGGCTCCAACGAAGCCCTCTACACCACCCTCGCCGACGTCGAGAAGGCCGTGGAGGCCCTGGGCCTCGGCGAGAACGGCCGCTACATGGCCGCCCTCACCTTCGGCAACGTGCACGGCGTCTACAAGCCGGGCAACGTCAAGCTGCGCCCCGAGCTGCTCAAGGAGATCCAGGACGGCCTGGCCGCCAAGTACGGCACCGGCCCGAAGCCGCTCGACCTCGTCTTCCACGGCGGCTCCGGCTCGACCGACGCCGAGATCGCCGAGGCGGTCCGCAACGGCGTCGTGAAGATGAACATCGACACCGACACCCAGTACGCGTTCACCCGCTCCGTCGCCGGCTACATGTTCGACAACTACGACGGCGTGCTCAAGGTCGACGGCGAAGTGGGCAACAAGAAGGCCTACGACCCGCGCGCCTGGGGCAAGGTCGCCGAGACCGGGATGGCCGCCCGCGTCGTGGAGGCCACGCAGCAGCTCGGCAGCGCCGGCCACTCCGGCAAGTAGTCCCGCACACCGCACACGTAGGCTGGGGGGATGAGCGAGCACGAACCGGAGAAGGCGCCGGACGAACGTCCGCGCCCGCAATACGGCGAGCTCGCCCCTCCCGGCTGGGTGTGGAAGCCCCCGCAGGACGCCGACCGGCTGGACACCACGCACCACAGCCCGGCGGCGTCGGAGGTCGAGCAGCCTCCCGCGGCGCCGCCCCAGTCCGGACCGTATGGGCAGCACGACGGCGGTCAGCACGAGGGCGACCAGCACGACGGCGCACCGCACGGCTACGGCCAGCACGGCTACGGCCGCCCGTACCCGTCCAGCCCACAGCTGAGCGCCGACGCGCCGCGCTGGAACGTCACGACCACGATCGTGCTGCTCGTCGTCGGCTTCTTCGGGATGTCGTACACGATCGGGACTCTGCAGAGCCTGCCCGCGACGATGCAGCTCCTGCACTCGTCGCTCAACCTCGGCACATTCGTGCAGGACCCGTCCGTCGCGCCGCTGATCACCGGCGGCACGATCGCGATGGCCGGCATCTGGGCGATCTCGCTCGGCCTCTCGGTGTGGCTGCTCGTGCAGAAGCGGCTGGCGTTCTACGTCCCGCTCATCGCCGGGATCGTGGCGTTCATCACCCTCTTCGTCATCCTGGGCCTGATCTTCTCGACCGACCCGGTGCTGCTCAACTACTACAACGGGATCGCGCCCGCGACGCCGGGCCCGACAACCCCGGGCCCGACCACGCCGGGCCCGACGTCCCCGGCGCCGAGCTCGCCGCCTCCGGCGAGCCCGACCGCCACTCCCGGGGCGTCGACCTCCGCCTAGGCTGCGCGCGACTCCGCGAGTCCTGCGGCGAGCGGCGTCGTCGGCCGGCCGATCAGCTCGCTGAGCGTCCCGGTCGCGTCGGCCAGGGCGCCGTCGCGGATGTTGCCGTCGAGCGCGACCACGAAGCCGGCCGTCCCCTCGTCCAGGCCCGCCTCGCGCAGCGCGGCGCCGTGCTCCTCCGGCGTCACCGACCGGTACGCGACCGGACGGCCGAGCAGCTCGCCGATGGCCGCGGCCAGGTCGTCGAACGTCCACGCGACATCGCCGGCCAGCTCGTAGACCGCGCCGTCGTGCCCGTCGGTCGTCAGCACGACGGCCGCGGCCTCCGCGTAGTCCTTGCGGGAGGCGCTGGCGACGCGTCCGGTCGCCGCACTGCCGACGAGCTCGCCGGTCGCGGAGGCGACGTCGAGCTGGCCGGTGTAGTTCTCGGTGTACCAGTTGTTGCGGAGCACGGTCACCGGGAGTCCGGAGGCCGCGAGCAGGCGCTCGGTCTCGGCGTGCTCCGGCGCGAGCACCAGGTCGGTGTCGTCGGCGTGCGGCGCGCTCGTGTAGACGATCCGTCCGACGCCCGCGCGCACGGCCGCGTCGATGGCGTTGCGGTGCTGCGGGATGCGCTGGCCGACCTCCGAGCCCGAGACGAGCAGGAGGGCGTCGGCCCCAGCGAATGCCGCGTCCAGCGTCTCCGGCTTCTCGAAGTCGATCACGGCGGTCTGCACGCCGCGCGCGGCCAACGGGGCGAGCCGCTCTGCGCTGCGCCCGAGGGCGCGGATGTCGGCGGCGGGCACCCCGCGGTCGAGGAGGGCGTCCACGGTGAGGCGTCCGAGGTGTCCGGTGGCTCCGGTGACGACGATGGTCATAGTCTTTCCTTTCGGTCGGTCGTCGTTCGCAACCGCCGTCGTGCCAGGAAACTTCCCTGTCGGAGGTACCCACTTTTCGGTAAGTTACTGACGTGGACACCAGATTCGAGTCGTTCGAGGCCCTCGGCTTCACCGACGGCGTGCTCCCCTCGGAGTGCCCGTCGCGCATCGTGCTCAACCACGTCACCAGCACCTGGGGCGTGCTCGTGCTGGTCGCGCTCGCGCGCAGCGACCTGCGCTGGGGCGAGCTGCGCCGCACCGTGCAGGGCATCAGCGAGAAGATGCTCGCCCAGACCCTGCGCACCCTGGAGCGGGATGGTTTCGTCCTCCGCACCGCCCAGCCCACCGTCCCGCCGCGCGTCGACTACAGCCTCACCACCCGCGGCCGCGAGGTCACCGAGCACCTGCTCCCGCTGATGGGCTGGATCGCCGACAACGCCGACGACATCCTGTCCGGCGCCCCGCCCGCGCCGCTCGGCTTCGAGACCGGCCAGGCCTCGGTGAGCGGGGACTTCCGCGACGGCAACGAGGACTCCCTCTACGCCTCGGCCTGGTCGGCATTCGTGGCCGACGGCGTGGGAGGCCACGCGGCCGGCGAGATCGCGTCGGCCACGGTCGCGATCCGCCTGGCGTCGATGCTCGACGCCACCGAGGGCCGCGTCCCCGGCGAGGCGCGGCTGCGCGAGCTGGTCGCGATCGCGAACTCCGACCTCGCACTGCGGGTTCGCCTCGACCCCGCGCTGGCGGGCATGGCCACGACCCTCGTCGGGCTGTTCGCGGACGGCGAGCGGATCACGGTCGCACACACCGGCGACTCCCGCGCCTACCGCCTGCGCGAGGGCGCCCTGGCACAGATCACCGAGGACGACTCGCTCGTGCGGGAGCTGCTGGCCACCGGCGCCATCGGCGAGACCGACATCGCCGAGCACCCGCTGCGGTCGGTCGTCACGCACGTCCTCGGCGGGGACGCGGAGGACGCCGCCGCCCTGCACGTCGCGGCCGAGCCGGCGCGACGCGGCGACCGCTGGCTGCTCACCAGCGACGGGCTCACCGACTACGTCCCGATCCTGGATGTCGCCGAGACCCTCGCCGTGGCCGCGACGCCGCAGGACGCGGCGGACGCGCTGGTCGCCCTGGCGCTCCGGCACCGCGCCCGCGACAACATCTCCGTGGTGGTTGCGGACGTCGTGGAACTCCCAGAGGCGCCCCTGTACCGCCCCGCCTTCGGCGGCTCCGCCGCCGCCGACCCCGCGTCGTCCCGCACCCTCTGACGCCCCCGCGCGCCGCGACATTCCTCACGAATGCGCACTTTCGCCGCCGCCATTCGCCACATTCGTCACGAATGCGCACTTTCGCGCCGCCATTCGCCACATTCGTCACGAATCGACGTGCGCCCGCCACGCCACATTCGTCACGAATCGACTCCCGCACCGCGTCGCCACATTTGGCACGAATCGGCTCCCGCACCGCCTCGCCACTGCCGTCACGAATCGACTCCGGTTCCGCCGCGCGACATTCGTCACGAATGCGCGTTCTGACGGGCCCATTCGCGACATTCGTCACGAATCGGGTCCCGCCCGCGTCGCGACATTCGGCACGAATGCGCGTTCTGGCGCGCGTATTCGCGACATTCGGCACGAATGGGCGCTTTGGCGCCGCGATTCGCGACATTCGGCACGAATGTGCCGCGGCGGGCGCGTCAGGACTGGGCGCGGCCGCCGAGGGCGCGGGCGTCCTGCTTGCCGCTGATGTCTTTGCGGAGCTCCTTCGGCAGCGAGAACATCAGGTCCTCCTCCGCCGTCTTGACCTGCTTCACGTCGGCGTAGCCCGCGCCGGAGAGCTCGTCGAGCACCTCCTGCACCAGCACCTCGGGCACCGACGCGCCGCTGGTCACGCCGACGGTCGCCACGCCGTCCAGCCACTCCTGGCGGATCTCGCTGGCGTAGTCGACGCGGTAGGCGGCGCTCGCGCCGTACTCGAGCGCGACCTCCACGAGGCGCACCGAGTTGGACGAGTTGGCCGAGCCGACCACGATCACCAGGTCGGCGTCCTCCGCCACCTTCTTGATCGCGACCTGACGGTTCTGCGTCGCGTAGCAGATGTCGTCGCTCGGCGGGTCCTGGAGGTTCGGGAAACGCTCGCGGAGGCGGCGGACCGTCTCCATCGTCTCGTCGACGGACAGCGTGGTCTGCGAGAGCCACACCACCTTGTCCGGGTCCTTCACCTGGATGCGGTCGACGTCCTCCGGGCCGTTCACGAGCGTGACGTGCTCGGGAGCCTCGCCGGCGGTGCCCTCGACCTCCTCGTGGCCCTCGTGGCCGATCAGCAGGATCTCGAAGTCGTCGCGGGCGAAGCGCACGGCCTCGCGGTGCACCTTGGTGACCAGCGGGCAGGTCGCGTCGATGGCGAGGAGGCCGCGGTCGGCCGCCGCGTTCACGACCGCGGGCGAGACGCCGTGCGCCGAGAACACGACGTGCGCGCCCGAGGGCACCTCGTCGACCTCGTCCACGAAGATCGCGCCCTGCTGCTCCAGCTCGGACACGACGTGCACGTTGTGGACGATCTGCTTGCGCACATAGACCGGCGCACCGTAGTGCTCCAGCGCCTTCTCGACGGCCACGACGGCACGGTCGACGCCGGCGCAGTAGCCGCGCGGGGCCGCCAGCAGCACACGCTTGTGTCCCTGGACCGGGATATCCTGAAGCCGCCCGCGCTCGCCGGACTCCCGCTTGACGGGGATTCGGGGCATGGGGAGGCTGATGGTCGCATCGCTCACCCTTCGATCGTACGCGGTGGGCGCTGATCAACGGATGGGAGGCCGGGTGGCACAGGTCGCTGGCGGTACGACGGGCGCGCCGACGATGACCCCTGGGCCGCCGACCCTCGACGCCCCGTGGCCGGTCGCGCTGCTCGCCGACCGCATCCGGGGCTGGATCGACCGGCTCGGCACCGCCTGGGTCGAGGGCGAGATCACGCAGTGGGGCGTCTCCGGCGGCAACGTCTACGGCAAGCTGAAGGATCTCCGCGAGGACGCGACGATCAGCTTCAGCATCTGGTCGTCGGTGAAGGCGCGCATCCCCGCCGACCTCAAGCAGGGCGACCGGGTGATCGCCGCGGTGAAGCCGAACTACTGGGTCAAGGGCGGCAGCCTCACCATGCAGGTGAGCGACATGCGGCACGTCGGCCTCGGCGACCTCCTGGAGCGGCTGGAGCGGCTGCGCGTCCAGCTCATCGCGGAGGGCCTGTTCGCGGCCGAGCGCAAGAAGCGACTGCCATTCCTCCCGCACATGATCGGCCTGGTGACCGGCAAGGACTCCGACGCCGAGAAGGACGTGCTGCGCAACGCGCAGCTGCGCTGGCCCGCGGTGCGGTTCCGCGTCGTCCACGCGGCCGTGCAGGGCGACCGGACCGTCCCGGAGGTGGTCTCGGCCATCCGCGCGCTCGACGCCGACCCCGAGGTGGAGGTCATCATTGTGGCGCGCGGCGGCGGCGACTTCCAGAACCTGCTCGGCTTCAGCGACGAGCGTGTGGTGCGCGCGGCAGCGGAAGCCGCCACCCCGATCGTGAGCGCCATCGGCCACGAGGCCGACCGTCCCCTGCTCGACGATGTCGCGGACCTGCGCGCCTCGACGCCGACCGACGCCGCCAAGCGCGTCGTCCCGGACGTCGCGGAGGAGCTGGCGCGCGTGCAGCAGGCCCGCTCGCGCCTCGGGACCCGGCTGACGCACATGATCACCCACGAGATCGACCGGATCGGGCACCTCCGCACCCGCCCGGTGCTGGCCTCCTCGACCTGGATCGTGGACTCCCGCGCGCAGGAGCTCACCCGCTACGTCGCCCGCGGCGTCGAGCTGGTGGAGCGCCGGGCCGACCGCGAGAGCACGCGCATCGCGGAGCTGCGCGGCCAGCTCCGGGCGCTCTCGCCGCAGGCGACGCTCGACCGCGGCTACGCGATCGTGCAGAACGACGCGGGGCACGTCATCACGTCGCCCGCGGAGGCGCCGGCCGGCGCAGCCGTGCGGGTGACGCTGGCCGGGGGCGCGTTCGCCGCCACCGCAGGCGACCGACTCCCCTCCCCGGCCGGCGACGCGGGCGGCGCCGCCGATCCCGATCCAGCGCCCGCCCAGCGAGACAAATAGAATGGACATCATGCCCACCTCGGAGATCAGCGCGCTCAGCTACGAGGAGGCGCGCGACGAGCTCGTCCGCGTCGTCACCGAGCTCGAGCAGGGCTCCACGACGCTGGAGGAGTCCATCGCGCTGTGGGAGCGCGGCGAGGCGCTCGCCCGTCACTGCGAGGAGTGGCTGATCGGCGCGAAGGCGCGGCTCGACGCCGCCCGCGCCGGAGCGAGTGCCGGGGCGACCGCGGGCGCACGGAGCGTGTCAGACACCGAATGAGCCCGCGCACCCGCACCAGCACGGCCAAGCCTCCCGCCGTCGTCGCCGAGCTCGGCCGCCCGGAGACCCCGGAGGAGACCGCCGCCCGCAAGGCGCAGAACTCCGCCAACCACCGCAACCGGCAGACGGTCAACAACCTCGTCTACTCGCTGATCGCGACGGTCGCGCTCGTCGCCGTCATCGTGCTGATCGTGCCGCGCGGCAACCCGACCTCGTCCGCTCCCCCGGTCGACTACGCCGCCGTCGCCCAGCAGGCGCAGGGCAGCGAGCCCGACCGGCTCGTGGTCCCGAAGCTCCCGTCCGGCTGGACCTCCAACAGCGCCGAGCTGCGCACGAAGTCCGCCGACGGCGTCGACGCCTGGTACATCGGGCTGCTCACGCCCAAGGGTCAGTACGTCGGCGTCACGCAGGGCTTCAACGCCAACGACAGCTGGGTCGCCGACCAGGTGAACCGCACCCGCATCGCCGGCACCCGGGAGATCGACGGCGTGAACTGGGACGTCTACGACAACCGCGCCGCGGGATCATCCGCCGGCAATGTCGCCTACGCGCTCGTGACCACCGCAGGCAAGAGCACGGTCGTCGTCTTCGGCACCGCAGACGACGCCGAGTTCACGGCGGCCGCCCGCTCCCTCACCGACCAGCTCCACTCCCTCGGCCCACCCACCCCAGGAGGAAACTAGATGCCCACGACCCGTCCCGGCCGGATCTGGAAAGAACTGCTGGCAGGCAACGAGCGCTTCGTCTCGGGAGCGCCGCAGCACCCGCGGCAGGACGTCGAGCGCCGCCAGACCGTCGCGGAGGGCCAGAACCCGGTCGCCGCGATCTTCGGCTGCGCCGACTCCCGGCTGGCGGCCGAGATCATCTTCGACCTCGGCCTCGGCGACGCGTTCGTGGTCCGCAACGCCGGTCAGGTGGCCTCCGACTCCGCGATCGCCTCGCTGGAGTACGCGGTCGCCGTGCTGAACGTGCCGCTCATCCTGGTGCTCGGCCACGACGCGTGCGGCGCGGTCGCGTCCGCCATCTCCTCCCAGGCCGACGGCGCCGCCCCGCTGCCGCCGCACATCGCGCAGCTCATCGCGCCGATCGTGCCCGCGGTGCACCGGGTCGCCGGCATCGCGCCGGGCGAGGCCGTCGTGCCCGCCGAGGTCGACGCGGCCGAGGTCGGCCGCCTGCACCTGCGCGACACCGTCGCAGAGCTTCTCGCGCGATCGGAGATCATCAGCGACGCCGTCGCCGCGAATCTCCTCGCCATCGTCGGAGCGAACTACGTGCTCCAGGAAGGTCGGGTCGTCCCCGACGCCGTCGTCGGACTGGCCGAACCGGCCGCCGACCCAACGCCCGCGCGCTGACGCGCCAGGGCCCAGAAAGGAAGAACACACCGTGGTGGACACGCAGGCGGGCACCGAGTACCGCATCGAGCACGACACGATGGGCGAGGTGCGGGTTCCCGCAGCCGCCCTGTACGGCGCGCAGACGCAGCGCGCCGTCGAGAACTTCCCGATCTCGGGGTCGGTTCTCGAGCCGGCTCAGATCGCCGCGCTCGCCCGCATCAAGAAGTCGGCGGCGCTCGCGAACGCGCGCCTCGGCGTCCTGGACGCGGACGTCGCCGAGGCCATCGCCGCCGCCGCAGACGAGGTCGTCAGCGGCGCGCACAACGGCGACTTCCCGATCGACGT
This sequence comes from Leifsonia sp. NPDC056824, assembly GCF_042789575.1. NCBI lineage: Bacteria > Bacillati > Actinomycetota > Actinomycetes > Micrococcales > Microbacteriaceae > Leifsonia > Leifsonia sp. NPDC056824. The sequence continues at coordinate 59,208 of NZ_JBHUAV010000006.1, forward strand.
CTACCAGACCGGCTCGGGCACCTCGTCGAACATGAACATGAACGAGGTGCTGGCGACGCTCGCCTCGCGCCGACTGGGCCGTCCGGTGCACCCGAACGACCACGTCAACGCGTCGCAGTCGTCCAACGACGTCTTCCCGACCTCGGTGCACATCGCCGTCACCGGCGCGCTCATCGACGACCTGATCCCGGCGCTCGACCACCTCGCGGTCGCGCTCGAGGCGAAGGCGGAGCTGTGGGCGACCGCGGTCAAGTCGGGCCGCACGCACCTCATGGACGCCACCCCGGTCACGCTCGGCCAGGAGTTCGGCGGCTACGCCGCGCAGATCCGCTACGGCATCGAGCGCGTCCAGGCCGCCCTGACCCGCGTCGCGGAGGTCCCGCTCGGCGGCACCGCCGTCGGCACCGGCATCAACACCCCGCTCGGCTTCCCGCAGCTCGTGATCGAGCTGCTGACCGCCGAGACCGAGCTGCCGATCACCGAGGCGCGCAACCACTTCGAGGCCCAGGCGAACCGCGACGGCCTCGTGGAGGCCTCCGGCGCGCTCCGCACGATCGCCGTCAGCCTGACCAAGATCTGCAACGACCTGCGCTGGATGGGCTCGGGCCCGAACACCGGTCTCGGCGAGCTGCACATCCCCGACCTGCAGCCTGGCTCCTCGATCATGCCGGGCAAGGTCAACCCGGTCATCCCGGAGGCCGTGCTCATGGTCGCCGCCCGGGTCATCGGCAACGACGCCACCATCGCGTGGAGCGGCGCCTCCGGCCTGTTCGAGCTGAACGTCGCCATCCCGGTGATGGGTACTGCGCTGCTGGAGTCGATCCGCCTGCTGACCCAGGCCAGCCGGGTGCTCGCGGACAAGACCGTCACGGGTCTGGAGGCCAACCTCGAGCGCGCCCGCGCGTTCGCGGAGTCGAGCCCGTCGATCGTGACGCCGCTGAACCGCGTGATCGGCTACGAGGCCGCCGCCAAGGTGGCCAAGCACGCCGTCGCGAAGGGCATGACCGTCCGCGAGGCCGTCATCGACCTCGGCTTCGTCGAGCGCGGTGAGGTCACCGAGGAGCAGCTCGACTCGGCACTCGACGTGCTGAGCATGACCCACCCGGGCTGAGCCCGGACCCGGACCGCTCGCGAGCGGTTCGATCGAGGCGCCCCTCCTGCAGTGCGGGAGGGGCGCCTCGCCGTTTGTCACCCCAGCAGCACGAACCCCCAGAACGTCCCGAGCAGCACCGGCCCGAACGGCAGCTCCGCGGACAACCGCCGCGACCCGAAACCGCGCACCGCCAGCCACGCCACCACGGCCCCGGCCACGAACGACATCACCGCCCAGCACCCGACGATCGTCACGACCTCCCCCAGCGGCGGCCCGCGCTCCGCCACCACCGCCGCAAGCGCACCGGCCAGCACCGCCGCGAGCTTCACGTCGCCCATCCCGAGCCCGCCGCCGGACGCCGCCACCGCGAACCCGACGAGAGCCGCCGCCCCGCACGCCAGCGCCGCGACCGCGACGCGCGAGCCGCCGGTCTGGAGCGAACTCCACACCGCTCCCACGACCACGAACGCCGCCCCCGGGAGCACGAGCGCGTCCGGCAGCCGCAGTTCGCGCACGTCGTACTGGACGAGCGCCACCGTCACGGCCGCGAGATACAGCGTTCCGATCGCGGCCGGCCCGGCGCCACCTGCCCCCAGCAGGGCTGCGCTCAGGCCGACCGCGACAACGATCCGGATCGTCTTCTCAACCATGCCCTCACGCTAGGTGCGGCGGCACGGCCTCCTCACGATTCCACAGAAAATACGAGAATCCCGAAATTATCCCCAGCGGGCCGGTCTCTTTCGCCCACCGGCTCACCCTCAGGCCAGCTCGTTGCCCTCCAGCATCTCCGTGACCAGCGCCGCGATCGCCGACCGCTCCGAGCGCGTCAGCGTGACGTGCGCGAACAGCGGGTGGCCCTTCAGCGTCTCGATGACCGACGCGACGCCGTCGTGCCGGCCGACCCGCAGGTTGTCGCGCTGCGCGACGTCGTGCGTCAGCACCACCCGCGAGTTCTGCCCGACGCGGCTCAGCACCGTGAGCAGCACGTTCCGCTCCAGCGACTGCGCCTCGTCCACGATCACGAACGCGTCGTGCAGCGAGCGGCCACGGATGTGCGTGAGCGGCAGCACCTCGAGGATGCCGCGGTCCAGCACCTCGTCCAGCACGTTCTGCGACACCAGCGCGCCGAGCGTGTCGAACACCGCCTGGCCCCAGGGGTTCATCTTCTCGCCCTGGTCGCCCGGCAGGTAGCCGAGCTCCTGGCCGCCGACCGCGTAGAGCGGCCGGAACACCATGATCTTCTTGTGCTGCTGCCGCTCCAGCACGGCCTCCAGCCCCGCGCACAGGGCGAGCGCCGACTTGCCGGTGCCGGCCCGTCCGCCGAGCGACAGGATGCCGATCTCCGGGTCGAGCAGGAGGTCGATCGCCAGCCGCTGCTCCGCCGAGCGCCCGTGCAGTCCGAAGACGTCGCGGTCGCCGCGCACCAGCTTCACCTCGCCGTCCGAGACGACCCGGCCGAGGGCCGAGCCGCGGTCCGAGTGCACGATCAGGCCGGTGTTCACCGGGAGCCCCTCGACCTGCGAGGTGCTCATCCACTCGTTCTCGTAGAGCAAGCTCATCTGGTCGCTGCCGAGCGAGATCTCCGCCAGCCCCGTCCAGCCGCTGTCGACGACCTGCTCGTGCCGGTACTCCTCCGCCGCCAGGCCGATCGACGACGCCTTGACGCGCATCGGGAGGTCCTTGGAGACGACCGTGACCGCGAGCCCGTCGTTCGCGAGGTTCATCGCCACCGCGAGGATGCGCGAGTCGTTGTCGCCGAGCTGCATGCCGCTGGGCAGCACCGACATGTTGGAGTGGTTCAGCTCCACCCGCAGCGAGCCGCCCTCCCCGACCGGGATCGGGAAGTCGAGCCGTTCGTGCTTCACCCGCAGATCGTCCAGATTGCGCAGCGCCTGCCGCGCGAAGTATCCGATCTCGGGATCGTTGCGCTTCCCCTCCAGCTCGCTCACGACGACGACAGGGATGACGACAGAGTGTTCGGCGAACCGGAAGATCGCCTTGGGGTCGGACAGCAGGACCGACGTGTCGAGCACGTACGTCCGCTCGCTCTGACGGGTTCCGCTGGATGCCGACTCGAACTGCCGGGTTCCTGATTCAGCCACGACCACTCCCACCCCGCCGCTCCGCTTCCGCAGGAGCCGGCGGATCAATGGCGAGCCGGCCAGTTGGGTTTCGAAACGAACTTATGTGGCCGTCTCGATCGGGCGCCGTGCCCGATGAGTCGAAAGTACGCCGCGCGGACGCGACGCGAGGCCCGGAAGGCCGCGTGTCGTGTTTCGTTCAGGTGAACTTCACCCCCAGTTATGGGAGGCGCGGATCACGCCGCCGAGGCGTAGGAGGTGAGGGCGGCGCGCAGCATATCCAGGGTCTCCTCCGTCGTCCCGGCGTGGACGCTCACCCGGACGTTCGTGGCCCGCACCTTGGCCGACACGCCGTGGTTGAACAGGGAGGCCGCCAGCACGGTCAGCTGCTCCGGCAGCGGCTCCAGCACGACGATCCCCGCGCGCTCCGCGGCGTTGCGCGAGGAGGCGACGGGAACGGCGAACTCGTCGGCGAGGTCGATGACCTGCTCTGCGAGTTCGGAGATGGCCGAGGCGATCTCCGCGACGCCGACCGCCGCGACCTCCTCCAGCGCCGCGGCGAGGCGGGCCTCGGCGACCAGGTCGGGGTTCGACACGGTGAAGGCCGCCGCGCCCTTCACCGGCTCGAGGACCTCGTCCCAGCGTTCGCCCGCGCCGGTCCCGACCCAGCCGCTGAACACGGGGGTCAGGTGCTCGATCGCGCGCTCGCTGAGCGCGAGGAAGCCAGTTCCCCAGCCCGCCCTCGTCCACTTCTGGCCGCCGGAGACGACGACGTCGGCGACCTCGTAGGGGGCGTCGACCACGCCGAAGCCCTGGATGGCGTCCACGATGAGGAGGCGGTCCCCGATCACCTGGCGGATGCCGTCGATGTCCGCGAGGTAGCCGGTGCGCGAGTCGACCAGGCTCACCATCACCGCGCTGGTGGAGTCGGTGAGCTGATCCTTGAGCTGCGCCGGGGTGACGCGGCCGTGGTCAGTCTCCAGCCAGACCGGTGTCACGACGTGCATCGCCTGCGCGGCGCGCACGGCGGCGTAGGTCACGCTCGGGAACTCGCCGGGCGACAGCAGCAGGTCGCCGCCGGTGAGCCCGAAGGCGGCGTGCATGAGCCCGCTGGAGGCGTTCGGCTGGAACGCGATCTGCTCAGCGGGGAAGCCGGTCAGCGCGGAGATCGCGTCGCGGACGCGGTCGCTCTCCGCGTTCATCCGGTCGACGGTGCCGAAGCGCGCCGTGGCGAGCGCCGCGTACTGCCCCAGCGTCTCGGCGCGCACCGTCGCCGACAGCGGCCCCACGCGCCCGTAGTCCAGGTACCCCGGCTCCTCGCCGAACCCGGCGGCGAACTCCTCGATCGTCGTCATCGTGACCTCCGGGGACCATCCTGCCGCCGCGACCGCCGGCGACGCGAATTCTCCGGGAATCGGTCAGGAGCCGTAGCGGCGGTGGCGGCGGGAGAAGTCGCGCATCGCGCGCAGGAAGTCGACCTCGCGCAGGTCGGGGCCGAGCGCCTCCACGAAGTAGAACTCGCTGTGCGCGCTCTGCCACAGCATGAAGTCGCTCAGCCGCTGCTCGCCGGAGGTGCGGATGACGAGGTCGGGGTCGGGCTGGCCTCCGGTGTAGAGGTGCTCACCGATGAGGTCAGGGGTGAGGAGGTCGGCCAGCGTCTCCAGGCTGCCGCCCTCCGCCGAGTGCGCGGCGACGATACTGCGCATGGCGTCCGTGATCTCCTTGCGGCCGCCGTAGCCGACCGCGAGGTTGATGTGCAGGCCCGTCTTGGCGGCGGAGCGCTTCTCGGCGTCGGCCAGCGCGGTGACGAGCGGCTTCGGGAGGCCGGTCGTCGAGCCGACGTGCTTGACCCGCCAGTCGCGGTAGCGGGAGAGGTCGTCGGCGAGCTCGGCGATGATCTCGATCAGGTCGGAGAGCTCGGAGTCCGGCCGGTTGGTCAGGTTGTCCGACGACAGCAGGTAGAGCGTCACCACCTCGATCCCGAGGTCGTCGCACCACTCCAGGAACTCGCGCATCTTCGCCGCGCCCGCGCGGTGGCCGTGCGCGACGGTCGTCATGCCGACCTGGCGGGCCCAGCGGCGGTTGCCGTCGATGATCATCGCGACGTGCCGAGGCAGCGACTCCGGGCCGAGGCCTGCGATGTCGCGTCGCAGCCGCTTCTGGTACAGGCCGTAGAGCAACCCGTTGGCCGTCTCGGAACTGCGTCTGCTCACGCAGCTACGTTAGCGCCCCTGAGCTGTCCGATTCCCAGCATCCGAGCACCCGTCTCCCCTACTCTTGCTCCATGACGCCGCGAAACGCCCCCGAGCCTGAGGACGTCGGCGAGCTGCTCACCGAGCCGGCCGCCGACCTCCCGCCCGCCGACGCCGCGGTGAAGGCGGACGACTCCCGCGGTCCGCTGCTCCCGAACATCCCGCTGCTGGACGCCTCCCCGGCCTTCCCGGCCGAGCTCAAGCCCACCTGGCGCGGCTGGATCCACGCCGGCACGTTCCCGGTCACGATCGCCGCGGGCATCGTGCTGATCAGTCTGGCGCAGGGCGCCCCCGCCAAGTGGGCGTCCGCGGTGTTCATGCTCACCTCGATGCTGCTGTTCGGCAACTCGGCGCTCTACCACCGTTTCAACTGGCGGCCGCGCACGAAGGTCGTCCTCAAGCGCATCGACCACGCCAACATCTTCCTGCTGATCGCGGGCACCTACACGCCGCTCGCCGTGCTCGCCCTCCCGCCGCAGAAGGGGATCGTGCTGCTCTGCGTCGTCTGGGCCGGCGCGCTGCTCGGCATCGGCTTCCGGGTGTTCTGGATCACGGCGCCGCGCTGGCTGTACGTGCCGCTCTACCTGCTGCTCGGCTGGGCGGCGATGATGTACATAGTCGACCTGGTGAACGCCAACGTGGCGATGATGGTGCTGGTCTGCGTCGGCGGCATCCTGTACACGATCGGCGCGGTCATCTACGGGATCAAGAAGCCGAACCCGTTCCCCGGGGTGTTCGGGTTCCATGAGATCTTCCACACCCTGACGGTGCTGGCGTTCGTCTGCCACTGGACGGCGGTGCTGCTGATCGCGCTGCATCCCGCCTACAACGGCTGACGCCGCCGCTCGCAGGAGCGGTCAGGGCCGGGAGTCGCCGTCCGCGTCGTCCTGCTGCGCGCCGTTCTCCGCGTCCAGCTTCTCCGCGATCTCCGCGCGGTACCGCACCCGGCGGATCCGCCGCGTCATGTCGAGGATCAGCAGCACCGCCGCGACCGCGATCAGGAAGGTGACCGCGAAGCCGACCACGCCGGGCGTGACCGCGTCGTCGCTCGGTCCGGAGGTCGGCGACGGGGTGGGCGTCGCGGCCAGCCAGATGCCCGCCTTCAGCAGCAGCTCCCCCATCACACGGCCTCCACGGACACAGTGGACAGGTCGCTCTGACGCATGGCGGGCTCCGCTTTCGGATCGGGTGGTTCGGGAGGCGCGAAGCGATTCACAGCTTCGTCTCCTAGTCTTGTCTCAGCCTACCGTCGCACCGACGGCGGCCCTGAACGAAGCCCCTGAGAGGCGGACGGCGAGGAGATGGCACGCGTGACCGAGGCGCCGTCCAAGACCCTCGAATCCCGCTACGGACGCACCCCGAAGCGCCGCCGCCGCGACCGCTGGCTGCTGATCGGCGGCGCCGTCGCCGTCCTCGCCGTGGTGACCGCGTGGGTGTTCTGGGCGGGCTGGGACAACAACCAGGCCGACCTGCAGACCACCGACACCGCGTACGTGATCCCCGACGCCCACCATGTGCGGATCACCTTCACCATCAACGCCCAGCCCGGCACCGGCGTCACCTGCGCGATTCAGGCGCTCAACCAGGACTACGCGATCGTGGGCTGGCGGATCGTGAGCTATCCCGGAGCCGATTCCCGTGTGACGACTCACACCGAGACGATCCGGACCATCTCGCAGAGCAACACCGGTTTGATTAACACCTGCTGGCTGACCTAACATTCTCTGGATACGCCCCGGCCGAGGCCGGGGCGTCTACTTATACCCACCGGCTTCCAGCCGGCCGTCAGCCGAAGCGGCGAATGCCGCCCAGGCGCGAAGGAGTTCATCATGTCCCAGGAGTCTCAGGTCACCTTTCTGACCCAGGACGCGTACGACCGTCTCTCGGCCGAACTCGAGGAGCTCAGCGTCAACGGCCGCAACGAGATCGCGAAGCGCATCGAGGCGGCCCGCGAGGAGGGCGACCTCAAGGAGAACGGCGGCTACCACGCCGCCAAGGACGAGCAGGGCAAGATCGAGGCCCGCATCGTGCAGCTCACCAACCTGCTGCGCAGCGCCACGGTCGGCGAGGCCCCGCAGAGCCACGGCGTCGTGGAGCCCGGCACCGTCATCACCGCGACCATCGCGGGCGACGAGAGCGTCTTCCTGATCGGCAACCGCGAGATCGCGGCCGGCAGCGAGCTCCCCGTCTACAGCGAGCAGAGCCCGCTCGGCTCCGCCATCCTCGGCCTCAAGGTCGGCGACAAGACCGAGTACACCGCGCCCAACGGCCGCCAGATCCCGGTGTCCATCTCCAAGGTCGACACCTACGCCGGCAACTGACCGCCGGGTAGGCGCGACAGCAGTCGAGACCGCCGGGTACGCAGCTCCTTCTGCGGACTCGGCGGTTTCTGCTATTCCTCTTCGAGCACGGGGTCGTAGCCGGCGGAGCGCAGCGCCTGGATGACCTGCTGGCGGTGCTCGGTGCCGCGCGTCTCGATCGAGACGTCGAGCTCCACCTGGCTGAGCTGGAGGCCGTTGCCGTGCCGCGTGTGCAGCACCTCCACCACGTTGGCGTTGACGCCGGCGAGGATCTCGGCGATGCGCGCGAGCTGCCCCGGCCGGTCCGGGAGCATGATCGAGAGCCGCAGGTAGCGGTCCGAGGCCGCGAGGCCGTGGGCGATGACGCGCTGCATCAGCAGCGGGTCGATGTTGCCGCCGGAGAGGATCGCGACGACCGGCGCGGACGGGTCGTCCACCGGGATGAGTCCCGCGAGGATCGCGGCGACGCCGACCGCACCGGCCGGCTCCACCACCAGCTTCGCGCGCTCCAGCAGCACCAGCAGCGCGCGGGCGATGTCGTCCTCGGTGACCGTGACCACGGCGTCCACCGCGTCCCGGATGATCTCGAAGTTGAGGATGCCGGGCCGGCTGACCGCGATGCCGTCGGCGATGGTCCCGACGACGGCGATCTCGGTCGGCTCCCCCGCCGCGAGCGACGCCGGGTAGGCGGCGGCGTTGGCCGCCTGCACGCCGATCACGCGGACGGTGCGCCCCTCGCGGGCCGCGCGCTGCTTGACCGCGCTGGCCACGCCGGAGATGAGCCCGCCGCCGCCGATCGGCACGACGATGGTCTGCACGTCCGGCACGTCGTCGAGGATCTCCAGGCCCAGGGTGCCCTGCCCGGCGACGACGTCCGCGTGGTCGAACGGCGGGATGAGCACCGCGCCCGTCTCTGCGGCGAAGTCGGCGGCGGCTCGGAGGGTCTCGTCGACGATGCTGCCGCTGAGCACGACGTCCGCGCCGTACGCGCGCGTCGCCTGGAACTTGGGGATGGCCACGCCGACCGGCATGAAGATCGTGGCGTGGATGCCGAGCTCGCGGGCGGCGAAGGCGACGCCCTGTGCGTGGTTGCCCGCGGAGGCGGCGACCACGCCGCGCGCCCGCTCCTCCGCGTTCAGTTTGGAGAGCCGGTGGTACGCCCCGCGGATCTTGTACGAGCCGGTGCGCTGCAGGTTCTCGCACTTGAGGATGACCGGAGCGCCGAGCACGTCGGTGAGGTACCGGGAGGTCTCCAGCGGTGTCGGCTGGGCGACCCGGGCCACGATCGCGCGCGCAGCCTCGATCTCGTCGAGGCCGGGGCCTGCGAACGGGGTGCGCGTCGGATCGGTCGCGGTATCCACTCGCACAGCCTACTCGGGGTCATATACCGCTGAATGAATGCGACGGACTGCTACGCGCGCGTGCGCCGGACGCGCGGAACGGTCTCCCAGATCGCGCCCTCCGGAGCCGCGGTGGCCTCCGGCGGCCTCGATCGCCAGACGCCGGACGACACGTAGTGCACCATCACGTTGAGCACCGCGACGAACGGCACGGCGAACAGCGCGCCGGGGATGCCGGCCAGCAGCGACCCCGCCGCGACCGCCAGCACGACAGCGAGCGGGTGCACCTTCACCGCGGTGCCCATGATCAGTGGCTGGAGGACGTGACCCTCGATCTGCTGCACCAGCAGCACGACCGCGAGCATGATGAGCGCGAAGACCCAGCCCTTGAAGATGAGCGCGACGAACACCGCGAGCGCGCCCGTGAGCACGGCGCCGACGATCGGGATGAACGACCCGAGGAACACCAGCACCGCGATCGGGAGCACCAGCGGCAGCCCGAGGAAGAAGGCTCCGAGGCCGATCCCGAGCGCGTCGATGGAGGCCACGAGCACCTGCACCTTCGCGAAGTTCCGGAGGGTCAGCCAGCCGGCCTGGCCCGCCCCGTCCACCGCGGCCCGCGCGTTCTTCGGGAAGATCCGCACGATCCAGCCCCAGATGCTGCGGCCGTCAATGAGGATGAACAGCACGCTGAAGACCGTCAGCAGCGCGCCGGTGAGCACATGGCCCAGCGTGGAGCCGATCGAGAGCGCGCCGGAGATGTAGACCTGGCTGTCCTGCTGCAGCGACGACCAGAGCGACTGGAAGGCGCCGTCGATCTGGGCCTCCGTGAGGCCGAGTGGGCCGGTCGTCAGCCAGCTGCGGAACTGGCCGAACGCCGCCACCGACTGCGTCTGGAGGTCGTGGCTCTCCCGGGTGACCTGCCAGATCGCCACATAGAACAGCCCGCCGACGACCACGACCAGCGTCAGCAGCGTTGCGACGATCGCCAGCCAGCGCGGCCAGCGATGGCGGACTAGGACGTCCTTGAACGGCACCAGCAGCGCGGCGAGGAGCACCGCGACCAGCACGGGGACGACGATCAGCCGCAGCTGGACGATGAGGAAGACGACGACCGCTATCACGGCGCCGATGACGAGCAGCCGCCACGACCAGGCCCCGGCCAGGCGCACGCCGTGCGGCAGCGACGCGTCGACGGGGGCGACCTCCTGGACAGGGTGCTGGAGGTCGCGCCGGCGCTTCAGGAAGCGCGCCCGGGCCGGCGGGACGGACGGATTCTGCGCTGCCGGAGCGTCGCTCTCTGCCATGCCCGCCAGTCTAGGTGCGCGGCCCGGCGCATCCTGAAGGATCGCTCAGAAACGCCGGGCCGCTTCATGCTCAGGGCTCGAACACCAGCGGCGGGTGCTCGATGGAGGTGGAGAACCACTGCCAGCCGGGCCCGGAGGACGTCTGCTGGATCGAGGCGTAGGTCACCTGTCCCGGCGGGACGTTGTTGAGGCCGACCGAGACGGAGACGTTCCCGTTCACGGTCCTCACGCCGGCTCCGGTCACGCTGCCCGCGCCGGCGTAACCGCCGACCGTGAGCGAGACCGGTCCGCTCGTGGCGATGAGGAACTCGACGACGTAGCTCGCGACGGCCGTCGCGCCGTACGCTCCCGGGTCGAAATGGACGGAGACGCCCGGACCGCCCGACGGGACCTGCCGGAAGCTGAACGACGCGTACGGCGTGCCGGTCGTGTCCGTCTGCATGATGTCGGACGCGATCAGCGTCAGGTTGGTGCGGCCTCTGCCGACCGTGTGGGTCGGGCTGATGGTGTCGATGGGGAAGAAGAAGGGCGGCCAGTGCAGGATGTCGCCGGGTCTGATCCGAGTGAGCACGTCGCTCGGCGAGAGGGTCTTCACGAATGTTGAGGGGTCGATGGCGTCCGAGTACTCGGCGTCCGCCCCCGGGACGATACCAGACATGAGCATTACTCTAGAACGTCGGCCCCGCCTCGCACACCCGTGCCTCCACTGATCTCGAGGGGCACGTAAACGCCCTTAAAACGCGGTTTTAGGGGCGTTTACGTGCCCTTCGGCGACGAGGGCGGGCGCGGACGAGGAGTGTCGGACCTTGCCGATAGGGTCGATCCGTGGTCGAACAGCTCTCCCCCGCCCTCGCGCGCCGCATCGCGCTCGCCGCCCAGGGCTTCGGGCGCCCGCGCCCGGCCGTCGTGGGCACGCGCCAGCTCAACGGGCTCATCGCCCGCATCAACCTGCTGCAGATCGACTCGGTCAACGTGTTCGAGCGCAGCCACTACCTCCCGGCGTTCGCGCGACTCGGCGCCTACGACCGCACCCTCCTCGACCGGCTGACCTTCGACGCGCGCGGACCGCACACCGAGTACTGGGCGCACGAGGCCGCGTTCGTGCGCAAGGAGGACTGGTCGCTGTTCCGCTGGCGGATGCGCCAGTACCGCGAGCGCTACGGCACCGGCAACGCGTGGTTCGCGGCGCACGACTCCACGCTGTCCTGGCTGCGCAGCGAGCTCGCCGCCAAGGGCCCGCTCGCGGCCGGCGAGATCGAGCACGACGCCAACCGGCGCTCCGGCCCGTGGTGGGGCTGGTCGGAGGTCAAGCGCGCGCTGGAGCGGATGTTCCTGTTCGGCGAGGTCGCCATCGCCGGGCGCACGCGCTTCCAGCGCCGGTACGGGCTGGTGGAGGACGTCCTCCCGGCGCCCGTGCTCGACCGCACGGTGAGCGACGCCGACGCCATCCGCGAGCTGATGCGCCGCTCGGCCGTCGCACACGGCATCGGCACCCTCCGCGACTTCGCCGACTACTACCGGCTCAAGGGCCCGGCCGTCGCCGTGGCGATGCAGGAGCTGGAGGACGCTGGCGAGGTCATCCCGGTGCAGGTGAAGGGCTGGACCGGCGCGGGCGACCGGCCGGTCAAGGCCTGGCTGCACCGCGACGCGCGGCGGCCGCGCAGCGTCGACGCCGCCGCGCTGCTGTCGCCGTTCGACCCGGTGGTCTGGTTCCGCGACCGGGCGCTGCGGATGTTCGGCTTCCACTACCGCATCGAGATCTACACGCCCGCCCCGCAGCGGGTGTACGGCTACTACTCGCTGCCCATCCTGCTGGACGACGAGCTCGTCGGCCGCATCGACCTGAAGAGCGACCGGCAGGCGGGCGTGCTGCGGGTGCAGTCCGCGTGGACGGAGGCCGGCGACGGCGGCCGGGTGGCCGAACGCCTGGTCCCGCTGCTGGGCGAGACCGCCGCCTGGCAGGGCCTGGGCGGCGTGGAGGTCGCCCAGGGCGCGCGGGGCGATCTCGCGCCCATGCTGGCCGCGGAGCTTGCCGTGGCCGCGCCGGCGGGCGTCTGACGACTCCCTCGCGGTGCCCCCGGGTGCGGGGGTAAGGTGCGGGACATGAGTTCACCGCTGGAGTACTTGGACACCGACGGGGCCGATGAGGCCGACTACGAACAGCCCATGCGCGAGCTCTTCGCCTACCGCGACGGCGAACGCTGGGTCGACGGCTTCGTGACCGGCGTGAAACGCGGTGCGGACGGCCGCGCGCATGTCCAGTTCGACAACCGGATGTGGGTGACGACGGACGACGTGCGCGATTCCAGCCACTACATCGCCGTGCTGCTGAACCCCGACTCCACGGTCTACGCGGAGGTCATCACCGGCTACCGCGACGGCGCCCCCGCCGACCTCATCCGCGACATCGACGTGGTCGACGGCGCGAACAACGCCGGCACCGAGTGGCGACCGCTCGACGAGCGCGCCGTCGGCACCCGCGTGCGCTACCGCTACACCGGCACCGCCGAACTCGAGGCCGCCGAGGCGTAGCCTCCCCCGCACATTCGCCACGAATGTCGCGAATGGCGCCGCCAAAGCGCGCATTCGGCACGAATGTTGACGCGGGCATTCGTGCCGAATGTCGCGAATCGCGCCGCCAAAGCGCACATTCGGCACGAATGTCAGAAGGTGGAGCCCATCTTCTCGAGGCGGTCGACGCGCTCGGGGATGGGCGGGTGCGTCGAGAACAGCCGGCTCGTCAGGCTGGGCTTGAGCGGCTCCGCGATCCACAGGTGCGCCATGCTGCTGTTCTGGCGGCGCATCGGCCGGCCGTAGTCCTGCAGCTTGAGCAGCGCGCTCGCGAGCGCGTCCGGGTGCCGCGTCGTCATCGCGCCCGTCGCGTCGGCGAGGTACTCGCGCTGACGGGAGACCGCGAGCTGCACGAGCGTCGCGACCAGCGGCGCGATGATCGCGGCGACCAGGCCGAACACCAGCACGAGCGGGTTGCCGCCGCCGCCGTTGCTGTTGTTGCGGTTGTTGCCGCCGAAGAACGCCATCCGCACGAAGATGTCGGCGATGAGCCCGATGGCGACGGTGAGCCCGAAGACGATCATCGACAGCCGGATGTCGTAGTTGCGGACATGACCGAGCTCGTGCGCCATCACGCCCTCCAGCTCGGCGTCGTTCATGATGTCGAGCAGACCGGTGGTCGCGGCGACGGAGGCGTGCTGCGGGTCGCGCCCGGTGGCGAACGCGTTGGGCGCCGGGTCGTTGATGATGTAGACCGCCGGCATCTGCGTGCCGGTCGTGATCGACAGGTTCTCGACGACGTTCCAGAGCCGGGGGTTGTCGGCCTTCGTGATCGGCACCGCGCCGGACATGCTGAGCGCCTGACTGGAGGCCATGAAGTACTGGAACACGGCGTAGACGATCGCGCCGATCCCGACCCAGGCCAGGATCGCCCAGCTGTTGTAGATGACCGAGAACAGCCAGCCGAGCGCACCGATGAGGATCAGGAACAGCAGGATGATGAAGACGGTGTTGCGCTTGTTCCTGGCGATTGCCCTGTACATCGACGCCCTAGAACTGAACGCGCGGCGGCTCGGCGATCGCCGCCAGGTTGTCGACCTCGAAGAAGTCCCGCCCGGTGAAGCCGAGACGGCGGGCGAACAGGTTGTTCGGGAACACCCTGATCTTCGTGTTGAACTCGCGCACGCCGCCGTTGTAGAACCGGCGCGAGGCCTGGATCTTGTCCTCGGTGTCGACCAGGTCGGCCTGCAGGCGCAGGAAGTTCTGGCTCGCCTGCAGCTGCGGGTAGGCCTCCGCCACGGCGAAGATGCTCTTCAGCGCGGTCTGCATGTGCCCCTCGGCCACGGACGCGTCGCCCGGCGTCTGCGCCGACAGCGTCTCGGCGCGGGCCTTGGTCACCGACTCGAAGACCCCGCGCTCGTGCGCGGCGTAGCCCTTGACCGTCTCGATCAGGTTCGGGATGAGGTCGGCACGACGCTTGAGCTGCACCGTGATGTCGCTCCACGCCTCGTCCACCCGCACTTTGAGCGTGATGAGCGAGTTGTATGTTGCCCAGAAGTAGATTCCGATGATCGCGACGAGCACGACGACGATGATGACCGGAATGAGCCATTCCATTGCGGGAACTCCTAAGCGTGTATGCGCCGATCGACTGCGCTGAACAGCATCCTAACCGGGACGCATGCGCCTCCCACGGGCTTCCCATCACACTCGAAGCAACCGCAATGCGGATGGACAGCGCACCCGGTCCGGGGTGCACAATGGCACTCGTGAGTGAGCTCGCCGAACGCCGCAGGAGGGGCCGGCCGCGCAAGGAGCGCGGGGCGGCCTCCACTCGCGCGGCCATCGTGCGGGCGGCGGCCGAGGAGTTCACCGAGCGCGGCTACGAGGCGGCGTCGCTGCGCGCCGTCGCGCGCCGGGCGGGCGTCGACTCGGCGCTCGTCCACCACTACTTCGACGACAAGGCGGAGCTGTTCGCGGCCACGCTGGAGGCCCCGCTGCGGCCCGACCGGGTGCTGGACGTCGTCCTCGGGGCGCCCAGGGAGAAAGTCGGCGAGACGCTGGTGCGCTACCTGCTCACCCAGCTGGAGGACGAGCGGGCGGCCGGCCGGATGGTGCTCATCCTCCGCACGGTGCTGAGCAGCGGCCCGGGCACGCGGATGCTGCGCGAGTTCCTGACCCGCGAGGTGTTCGCCCGGCTGGCGGCGCTGACCCACGCCGACGACGCCGACCTGCGCGCCGACCTGGCCGCGTCGCAGGTCGTCGGCCTGATGATGACGCGCTACGCGCTCAAGCTCAAGCCGATCGCGACGGCCGACCCCGACGAGCTGGCGCGGCGGGTGGGGCCGGTCATCCAGTGGCATCTGTTCGGGGATATTGACGGCGGGCACGGTCCGGGCGAATAATTCATCACATGATGAATTCATCGCCGTCCGCGCCGACCGACCTCGTCGGCGACGCCGCCGTGGTCATCGACGGCCTGCGCGTGAAGCGCGGCAAGACGACCGTGCTCGACGGGCTCGACCTGCACATCCCGCGCGGTCAGGTCGTGGGCCTCCTCGGGCCGAGCGGCTGCGGCAAGACGACACTCATGCGCTCGATCGTCGGCGTCCAGCGCGTCGCCGGAGGCCGGGTGGAGGTGCTCGGCCAGCCCGCCGGCTCGAACGTCCTGCGACACAGGGTCGGCTACGTGACCCAGGCGGCGAGCGTCTACGACGACCTGACCGTGCGGCAGAACCTGGCGTACTTCCGCAGCGTGCTCGGCGCCGGCAAGGCGGACGTCGAGCGCGCCATCGAGGCGACGGACCTCGGCCCGAACGCCGGACGCCTCGTCTCGACACTCTCGGGCGGCGAGCGCAGCCGGGTCTCCCTCGCCGCAGCGCTGCTCGGCTCCCCCGATCTCCTGGTACTGGACGAGCCGACCGTCGGTCTCGACCCGCTGCTGCGCGTCGAGCTGTGGACGCTGTTCCACCGGCTCGCGGACGGCGGCACCAGCCTCCTGATCTCCAGCCACGTCATGGACGAGGCGACCCGCTGCGACCGGCTGCTGCTGATGCGGGAGGGCGCCATCCTGGCGGACACGACGCCCGAGGAGCTGCTCGCCGAGACCGGCGCAGCGGACGCGGAGGGCGCCTTCCTGACGCTGCTGCGCCGGCACCACCCGCGGCACGCGATCGGCGAAAGGGCCGAGGACGGCGACGAGGCCGAGCATGAGCAGACCGACCGCGAAGAGACCGAGCACGGGGAGGCCGCGCGATGAACCCCACCCGCACCCTCGCGACCGCCGGCCGCGTGCTCACCCAGATCCGGCACGACCCGCGCACGATCGGCCTGCTGGTGGTCGTGCCGAGCCTCCTGATCGGCCTGGTGGCCTGGATCTTCACGAACACGCCGGTGTTCGCCACGATCGGCCCGGCGATGCTGGCGCTCTTCCCGTTCGTCGTGATGTTCCTCGTGACGAGCATCACCACGCTGCGGGAGCGGCGCACCGGCACGCTGGAGCGGCTGCTGTCCATGCCGCTCGGCAAGGGCGACTTCATCCTCGGCTACACCCTCGCGTTCGGCCTGCTCGCGGTCATCCAGTCGCTGGTCGCGTCGGCGTACGCGATCTGGGTGTGCGGACTGGACGTCAAGGGCGACACCTGGCTCCTCGTCGCGGTGGCGGTGACGGACGCCGTGCTGGGCAGCACCCTGGGACTGTTCGCGAGCGCGTTCGCGCGCACCGAGTTCCAGGTGGTGCAGTTCATGCCGGTGATCGTGTTCCCGCAGATCCTGCTCGGGGGCATCTTCATCCCGCGCGACCAGCTCCCGGACGGCCTCCGCCAGATCAGCGACTGGCTGCCGCTCTCGCACGCGGTGGACGCGCTCAACGCCGTCTCCACGAACTCGCACGACGCCGCGTACATCGGCGGCCAGCTGCTCATCATCGGCGCGTTCGCCGTCGGCGCCGTCATCGTCGGCGCCCTCACCCTCCAACGCCGCACCGCCTAGCCATCCAGCCGTCTATTCCGGAGTTGTGTACGCCCGAGCACGGCGTGTTGCGTGCACAACTCCGGAAGAGATGGCTGGGGTCAGGGGCCGAGGACGCGGGTGAGGTAGGCGTTGGTGAAGCGGCGCTCGGGGTCGAGGCGGTCGCGGACGGCGAGGAAGTCGTCGAAGCGCGGGTACGCCTCGCGCAGCGACTCGGCGTCGCGGAAGTGCATCTTGCCCCAGTGCGGGCGGCCGCCGTGGGCCGTCATGATCTCTTCGACCGCGGCGAAGTACTCGCCCGGGTCCTCCCGGTAGTACCGGTGCACGGCGATGTAGCCGCTCTCCCGCCCGTGCGCCGTCGACAGCCAGTTGTCGTCGGCCGCCGCCGAGCGCACCTCGACGGGGAAGGAGATGCGCCAGCCCTTGCGCTCGATGAGTGCCTTCACCTCGGCGAGCGCGTCGGGCACGGCCTGGCGCGGGAGCGCGTACTCCATCTCGCGGAAGCGCACGCCCCGGTTGGTGACGAACACGCGCGGCGAGTGGTCGGTGAAGTCCCGGTTGCCGGTGAGCTTCTGGGCGAGCCGGCTGAACCGCGGAATGATGCCGGGCACCACCGTCCCGACCGCGCAGACGCCGCGGTAGACGCCGTTGGCGAGCAGTTCGTCGTCCAGCCAGCGGCCGGCCGCCGACAGCGGGGCGCGCGGTTCGGTGAGCGGCAGCCGGGTGTTCGTCTTCGTCAGGCCGGTCTCGGTGTGCGGGAACCAGTAGAACTCGAAGTGGTCCTCGCTCGCCGAACGCTCCAGATAGCTCTCGAGCACCTGCTGCAGCGGCTCCGGACGCTCGACCGCCTTGAGCAGGTACGCCGGGACGCACTGGACGGTGATGTCCACGATGACCCCGAGCGCGCCGAGCCCGAGGCGGACGGCGGGCAGCAGGTCGCTGTTCTCGTCCCCGCTGACGGTGAGCAGCTCGCCGGACCCGGTGACGAGGGTCACCGCGACGATCTGGGTCGCCAGGCCGCCGAAGGAGCCGCCCGTGCCGTGCGTGCCGGTGGAGGTCGCGCCCGCGATGGTCTGCCGGTCGATGTCGCCCATGTTCTGCAGCGCCAGTCCGTACGGGCGTAGCAGCCGCGGCAGCTGGTGGAGGCGCGTGCCGGCGGCCAGGCGCACCCGGCCGCGTTCGAGGTCGACGTCGAGGACGCCGCTGACGTCCTCCAGGTCGAGCAGCACGCCCGGTGCCGCGGCGATCCCGGTGAAGCTGTGCCCGGCGCCGACCGCTTTGACCCGCATCCCCTGTTTCGCCGCCGCCACGACAGCGCGCTGGACGGCTTCGGCGTCCTGCGGGCGCTCGACGCGCTGCGGGCGGATGGACTCGCTGCGTCCCCAGTTCCGCCACACGGCGCCGTTGGCCGTCACAGGAACACCTTCCCCTCGCCGCGGTAGCTCGGGACCGAGCCGGTGACCGTCGCCCGGCCCTCCACGGTGTCCACCAGGTGGAAGTCGTTCACATGCTCGCTGAGCTCGCCCGACTTCGTGTGCCGCAGCCAGACCCGGTCCCCGACGCGCAGGATGCCCGCCGCCGCGCCCGTGACCGGGGTCTGCACCTCGCCGGCCATCTCGCGGTCGACCATCGACAGCCCGGTCGGCCACTCGATCTTCGGGAGCCGGTCGGGCGCGGGAGGGCCGGAGGCGATCCAGCCGCCGCCGAGCAGCGTGGCCGTGCGCTCGTCGGGCCGGCGCACCACCGGGAGCGCGAACGACGCCGCGGGCGCAGGCCGGAAGCCGCGGTAGGTGTCGAACAGGTGGCCGCCGAACAGGCCGCTGCCCGCGGCGATCTCGGTGACGGACGGGTCGGAGGCCGTGAACTCGAGCGAACCGGTGCCTCCGCCGTTCACGAAGGCCAGGTCCGCGATCGCGCGCACGGCGGCCACGGCCTCCCCGCGGCGGGCGATCAGCTCCTCGCGCGAGCTCTTCTGCATCCAGCGCAGCGTCGCGCCCCACGCCGGACGCCCGGGCGGGTTGTCGCCCTGCCCGGCGATCTGGGCCTCGTAGCCCATCATCCCCACCAGCGCGAAGCCGGGACGCCGCACGATCGCCTCCGCCACCGCGCGCACCGTCTCGACGCTGTGCAGGGGCGAGCGGTAGACGCCGATGTGTCCGAGCACGGGGGCGTCCCAGGAGGAGTCGAGCTCCAGGCAGAGCCGGATGGTCTCCCGCTGCGCCGGAGGCACGACGGCGTCGATGAGGTCGAGGTGCGCGACCGAGTCGACCATGAGCGTGACGCGGGAGGCCAGCTCGGGCGACGCGGCCAGCCGGGCGATCGCGGCGCGGTCCACGGTCGGGTAGCCGACCACGACGTCCTCGATCGGCGCGTGCTCGGCGTCGCCCTCCGCCAGCCACAACGCCTCGGGCAGCGTGTAGGCGAGCACGCCCGCGTAGCCGGGCAGGGCGACGACGGCGTCCAGCACCGATCGCACGCGCACCGACTTGGAGGCGACTCGGATCGGCTTGCCCGCCGCGCGGCGGAGCATGTCGTGCGTGTTGTGGCGAAGCGCGGGCAGGTGCAGCACGCCGAACGCCGGGTCGAGGCGCGCGGTCGCGGCGCTCAGCGCTGGCCAGAACACGTCGGGCGTGGTCCAGGCGCGCTCGGCCGCGGCCGGTTTGCCACTCAGGTCCATCGCGGTCATCAGCGCACCGCCTTCACCCGTGCGACCGCGAGGGCGCCCGCGAACGCGAACACGGCGGAGAGCACGAACAGCCCGACGAACCCGCCGAGCGCCGCGACGATCGCCGCGCCGAACAGCGGCGCCATCGCCTGCGGCACGGCCGTCGCGATGTTCATGATGCCGAGGTCCTTGCCGCGGTTCTCCGGGTCGGGCAGCACCTGGGTCGCCAGCGCCTGGTCCACGGAGAGGAAGCAGCCGTAGCCGAGGCCGAGCAGACCCGCCGCGATCATCGCGACCGACAGCTCCGGCACGAACGCCAGCAGCAGCGCGGCGACGCCCTGCAGCGCCGAGGAGACGAAGACGAACGCCTTGCGCCTCCCGAGCCGGTCCGAGAGCCGGCCGAGCGCGAGCGAGGCGATGATGACGAACACCATGTAGATGAGGATCAGGACGAGGAGGTCGTCGTCGGCGTGCTTGTCGTGCAGCCCGAACTCCAGGAAGTACAGCAGCAGCGACGTCCCGAACGCGTTGCCGAAGTTCACCAGCACCCGGCTCAGCAGGGTCCAGCCGAAGTCGGGATGTTCACGCGGGCTGATCCAGAGGCCTTCGACGATCCCGCGGAAGGTCATCCGCTCGCGCAGGTGCGGCGGCAGCACCGCGTCTGGGAGGAACAGGAACGGCAGCACGAGCAGCACCAGCAGCACGGCCATCGCGGTGTAGCCGACCAGGGCGCCGACGAACACGTAGGTGACGAGCGAGACGCCGAGGATGATCCCGATCGCCTGCGGCGCGCTGATCCAGCCGGAGACGTAGCCGCGCTGGTCGACCGGGACCTGGTCGGAGATCGTCGCGGTCAGCGCCGCGGTGAGCACGCAGAACCCGGTGAGCGCGAGCGACCAGAAGACGCCGATCCCGACCATCGTCGTCTGCAGGCCGAGCAGCACGAGCGAGACGGCGAACAGCGCCGCTCCCCCGGCGATCCACGGGCGTCGGCGGCCGAAACGGCTGGTGGTGCGGTCGGACAGCGCGCCGGTCAGCGGGTACGCGACGATCGCGCAGACCCCGGAGATGCCGGAGATGATGCCGAAGGCGACGACGTTGTCGACCCAGTAGCTCGTGTGCAGCTGCGCCTGCACTTGGTCGGGCAGCAGCTTCTGGATGGGCGCGAGCTGCGCCATCCACACGCCCAGCCAGGCGACGGCGAAGGCGGCGATCCAGCGGCCGGGGACGCGGCGGGTGGGTTCGGCGAAGACGGCCGGGGTCGAGGTGTGGGTCATCGGGGCACCTGTGTTCGGGTCGTCGGCGGGGATCGAGCTGGCGGTCATCGGGCACCTGCGTTCGGGTGGAGGGCGGAGGGGACAGGGTGCGGGGCGTCGGCGAGCGCGGCGAGCGCGTCGGCGGCGAAGTCCAGGCCGCGCTCGGCCGCGGCGTCGTCGCGGGTCACCAGCCAGGCGATGGTGAGGCCGTCGGTGAGGGTCACCAGCAGCCGGGCGACCTCGGCGACGGGGAGGCTCCACCTGCTGCCGGTCAGCGCGGCGGCGTCGCGCGCGGCCCGTTCGGCGAGCTCGTAGTACCGGTCGTACTGGCGGCGGGCGAGCGGCGCGAAGCCGGGCTCGCGGAGCGCCCACTGGGTCAGCTCGAACATCGCCTTCTCGCGGTCGGGGTCGGCCCGCACGCCGTCGAGGTAGTGCTGGAGGCCCGAGCGGATCGCGGCGCGCAGCTCCAGCGGCGCGGTCGCGGGGTCGAGCGCGGGCTCCAGGTCGGTCTGCTCCCCCGCCACCACGGTGCTCACCAGTTCGGCCATCAGCTCGTCGCGGGAGGCGAAGACATAGTGGAAGCTGGCCAGCGGCATCCCGGCCTCGGCGACGATGCGCCGGGTGGTGGCCGCGGCCACGCCGTCCCGCGCGATCACCCGCAGGGCCGCCTGCACCAGTGAGGCGCGCCGTGCTGCCGGGGCGATGCGCGTCATCGGAGCTCCTCACGGTGCCGTCGCGCGTCGTCGCGCGAAGTGGGACAGTTGACCCACTTGTCAGTATGCCGTAAATCCGGCCGGGTGGTTTGACAGGAGGCGTGTCCTGCCCCTCAAATGGGGTGGAATGCGGGTATTTACGTCGGACGTGTCTCCACCAGTCCGGCCCAGGGGGGCGACCGGGCTGGTCCGCGCTGTGCTGTCCGGATTCGTGGTCGCCGCACTCGCCTTCGCGGTCGGGTCGATCGCGGGGCTCGCACCGCCGGCGTCGGCGCAGACCGCCGGCAGCGCCACCGCCGCCGCCGCCGTGTCCCGCACCATTCCCCTCCGCACAGCACCCGCGGACGTCGGTCCGTCACTCGCAGACGCGACCGCACCCGCCGACAACTCCGCACCGGCCGACACGCCGACCCCGACACCGACGCCGGGGGCGCCGACACTCGACCCGCTGCCGAGCGGCCTGGTCACGACCTTCCCGCTGACCGTCTCCGGAACCGCCGACCCCGGCGACATCGTCGACGTCTCCGGAGGCTCCTCGGCGAGCGCCGCCGGCTCCTGCACCGTGACCGCCGCGGCCGACGGGACCTTCCGCTGCGCCCTGCAGCGTCTCCCGGACGGACCGGGCGTGCCGGTGCGCGCCGTCTCCCGCTCCAGCGGACTCGCCGCCAGCGGGCGCGTCGACGTGCTCTCCCCGCCGACCATCGTCGCGGCGCCGGGCGGGGCCAGCAGCGGCGGCGTCCGCGGCACGGCCTACCCCGGCGCCTCGGTGACCGTGACCGCCGAGACCGGCGCCACCTGCACCTTCCCGGCGGACAGTGCGGGCAACTGGGGCTGCGTCCTCCCGGGGCTCGGCAACGGCCGGCACACGGTCACCGCCACCCAGGTGGCCCCGTTCTCGTCCACGCGATCGGCGCGGAGCCCGGCCATGAGCGTCGTGGTCGACACCGTCGCCCCGGCGGCGCCGACCATCAGCTCGCCCGCGCCCGGCACGACGGTCGCCGCGGGCGGGACGATCGGGTTCGGGGGTGCCGGCGAGCCGGGCGCCACCGTCACCGTCTACGCCAGCACGTCCACGGGCACGACCGTGGCCTGCACCGCGACGGTCAGCGGCGGCGCGTGGTCCTGCGCCGCGACGCTCCCCGTGGGCAGCTACGTGGCCTCCGCCCTGCAGCGCGACGCCGCGGGGAACGTGAGCGCGGGCAGCAACCCCGTCGCGGTCACCGTGGAGGCCGCCGGCGGCGCGACCTCGCCGCCGCAGAACCAGGCCACTCCCGCGCCGAAGCCGGCCCCGGCGCCCGCCGTGCCGCCGTCGAGCCCGGCCCCGCCCGCCGCCCCGGCCGCGCCGACGCACCCCGACACGAAGGGCTGGACCTCCACCCCGTTCACGACCGCCTCGGCGCCGGTCGTCACCGCGGCGTCCGTGCCCGGCTGGCTGCGCTCGGTCGGGCTGGCGGTCGCCGCGCTGCTGCTGCTCGTGCTCCCTGCCCGGCTGCTCGTCGTGTCGCTGGCGCGCCCGCGGGAGCAGCGGGCGGCGCGCACCTCCATCTTCGGCCGGAACCGGGCGGCCGGCGAGCTCGGCGAGGCGGACGCCCTGCTCGGCGGGCGTGCGGCTGCCGGCGCGGATGTCTCCGGCGGCGGAGGGCACGCCGCTCCCGATGGTGCGGGCGCGGTGGGCACGCAACCGGTCTGGCTCGCGCCGCTCGTCGGCATCTCCGCGGCGGCGCTCGTGACGCTGTCCACCTCCGTGCACGACGCCGCGGCGTACGTCCGCCTCCTCGTCGCCGTCGCGCTCGCGATCACCGCGGTCAATGCGATCTGGGTGCTCTCGGCGCGCGGCATGACCCGGCACCTCGGGGTGGCGTTGGCGCGGACCGTCGTGCGGCCCGGCCTCCTCGTCGCCGTCGCGGCCGCCGCGATCGGCTCACGCCTGCTCGACCTGGAGCCCGCGCTGCTGTTCGGCCTGGTGCTCGGGGCGGTGCTCCCGGAGGGGCTGGGCCGCGTCGAACGCGGCCGGACCGCCGCCGTCCAGCTCTCGGCGGTCGCCGCCTTCGGTGTGCTGGCGTGGCTGATCGTCGGCATCCTCCCGACGCCGTCCGGCGCGCTGTCGGCGTTCCTCGTGGAGCTGGTGAACGCCGTGTCTCTCGTCGCGATCGGCTCGACCGCCATCGCGCTGCTGCCGTTCGGCCGCCTCGCCGGGCGCGCTGTCCTGCAGTGGTCGCGGCCGCTCTGGCTGTCGATGGCGCTCGTCGTCTACACCGTGCTGTTCGCGCTGCTGCTGCCCGTGTCGTCGCTGGCCCAGACCGGGGCGGGCGTCGTCACCGTCGTGGTCGCCGCGGTCGTGTTCGCCGCGGTGGGGCTGTCGGTGTGGCTGTGGGAGCGGTACGTGGAGCCCGCGCGCTGACGCGTGGACTCCCGCACGCTCAGACCGCGGCGACGTAGAACCAGTCGCCGCCCTCCCGGACGAACCGGGACACCTCGTGCAGGCTGCCGCGCTCAGCGCCCTTGTAGTAGGCGGTGAACGCGACGACGCCGTCCGTGTCGAACGGGCCTCCCCGCTGGGTGGACTCGACGTCCAGCCGGTACCAGCGCAGCCCGTCGTCGAGGTCGAGGGCCTCCGGGCGCGTGGACGGGTGCCAGCTGCGCAGCAGGTAGGCGGCGTCCCCGAGAGCGAACGCGCTGAACCGGGACCGCATCAACCGCTCGGCGGTCGGGGCCGGCGCCCCGGCGTGCAGCGGACCGCAGCAGTTCGCGTACGTCTCGCCGCTCCCGCAGGGGCATCGTGTGTCGGTCACCCGGCGAGCCTAGCCGAGGCGCCGCAGACATAAAGGACCCGGCTGGAGCCTTACGTCGGGGGATCTCGGGCTCCAGCCGGGTCGGAGGACACCTCACCAGAAAGGGTGTCGGCACCCAGTCTGCACGGCGCGGGTGGGTGCACCCTTGGGGCGGCCTGAGGGACCTCTCAGCGCGATTCCCCGCCGATGTCGCGGTGGCGACACGAGGCACGCCCGGCCCGGACACGTATATGGTTGGTCGCATGGAAGGCGTGCTCATCGGATTCATCTGGACGGTCATCATCGTCGGCGGCGCACTCGCGTTAGGCGCCATCGTCCAGATGGTGAAGTCGCCCTACCGCGACCGCTGACGTCGAGCCGCTACCGCGGACGGATCGCCCCTATAGCCCAATTGGCAGAGGCAGGCGACTTAAAATCGCCCGAGTGTGGGTTCGAGTCCCACTGGGGGCACCATGCTAGTCGGCCCGCTTTCCCTTGAAGACACTGGGATCGCGGGCCTTTTGCATGTCGCCGTTGGGCGCCGAACCCCACGAAAACCCCACACTTTGCTCGCGGGCAGCTGCGTCGAGGGTCATGGCCGAGGAGGCGTGACCGAGCATCCGCCGCACGGCTTTGTTGGTAACTATTCCTTCGGGATTCTGGCGAACCCGTAGGCGGGCGACGGCCCTTGTCTGGGCAGACCTCCGGGAACGGCAGCAACACTACGACCGACGTGGTAGGGAGCGTAAGGCGCCCCGCACAGCCCTTCTGGACGCGTGTCCACGGCGCTAGTTTGCGGAGCCGATGTCCGAGGATCCGTACACGCGATCGCCTCCCGAGAAGGTCGCATCGAGGATGCTCATCGTCATATCTTCCAGGCGGTCGACACGCTCGCAGACGCCATCAAGGCGCTCGCGCGGCAGGTCGCTCAGCAGCGCAGACGGCCGGACCGGGCCAGGCCCTCATTCCCAGTTGGCGGCCACACCAAGAGGTTTCGCAGGGTTGCCGCCCACGATCTCACCCGCATCCACATCCCTTGTCACCACGGACCCGGCCGCGATCACCGCACCGTCACCGATGCGGACACCTTTGAGGATCATGGACCCGGTGCCGACGAGGACGTGCCGGCCGAGCTGGATGGGGGCCGTATGCGCGAGCGCGTCCCCGTTGGGTCGGGTGATCCGGTGGAAGTCAGTGTCCATGAGTTGCACTTCCCATGAGATGCGCGTGCCGTCACCGATGGTGAGGTTGCTCTCGACGTTGACGGTTGAGCGTGGCCCGATTTTGCTGCCGTGTGCCATGGTGAGTGTCGCGCCTGCTCCAACCCAGATGCGCGTGTCTTTTGCTATGTGGCTGCCGCGAGCGAGGTTGTATGCACCTGGGCCGGTGAGTTTGACTCGGGCGCCGATTCGTGCGCCGGGGTGTCCTCGGAATACGCCGCGGGCAATTTCGGTGTACCGGCGGATTGGGTGAGCGTGTCTCATGTTTGAAACCATACCCCCGGTTTAATTCAACCCGTCCACCGCGCCATCACCAGTGCAACTCTCGGGTTCGAGTCCCACTGGGGGCACCATGTGACGCCGCGCTGACGCGTGCCGCTACCGCAGGAAGACACGTCTGAAGCTCCTTCGGAGGGGGCTTCTGAAGGAGATTTCCGGGCGGGTCTGCCGCATCCTCCTGCGCGAGCGGGGCGCCGGGGAACGCAGAAGGCCCGGTCCCTCAGGGACCGGGCCTTCTGGCGTGGCTTACTTGGCTGCGGCCGGCTCCTTGGCGACGGCCTTCTTCTTGGGGGCCTCGGCCGGGGCGGCCTCGAGGGCCGGCTTCGGGCGGGAGGCGAACTCCTCGAAGGCGGCGCGCGGTGCCCGGAGGGCCTCCAGGGACACGATGTCGCGGCCGAGCCAGAAGTTGTTCCACCAGCCCCACAGCACGCGGAACTTGCGCTCCCAGCTCGGCATCGCCAGGCCGTGGTAACCGCGGTGCGCGAACCAGCCGAGCACACCCTTGATGGCCAGCTTGCCGGACTGCAGAACGCCGATGCCGAGGCCCAGGCCCGCGACGGCGCCGAGGCTCTTGTGGTAGTACTGGCGCGGCAGCTCGCCGCGGAGGTCCGCGATGATGTTCTTCGCGAGCAGCTTGCCCTGGCGGACGGCGTGCTGGGCGTTCGGCACGCAGTAGCCGCCGACGCCCGCGCCGGTCAGGTCAGGGACGGCCGAGACGTCGCCGGCGCCCCAGGCGCCCTCGACGATCTCCTCGTCGGTGCCCACGCGCAGGTCGGCGCGGACGCGCAGGCGGCCGCGCTCCTCGATCGGAAGGTCGGTGTGGCGGACCACGGTCGGGTTGGCCATGACGCCGGCCGTCCAGACGATGAGGTCGGTCTCGAAGCTCTCGCCGGTGGACAGCTCGATGCGGCCGTCGACGGCGCTGGTGAGCTGCGTCTCCAGGTGGATCTCCGCACCGCGCTCTGCGAGGTTCTTGATGACCCAGTGGCTGGTCGGCAGCGACACCTCCGGCATGATCCGGCCCATGGCCTCGATCAGGTGGAAGTGCGTGTCCTCGAACGACAGCTCCGGGTACTTCGTGAGCAGCGCGCTGGCGAACGAGCGCAGCTCGGCGAAGATCTCGATGCCCGCGAAGCCGCCGCCGATGACGGTGACGGTCAGGAGGCGGTCGCGCTCCGGGCCGGCCGGGAGGGTCGACGCCTTGTCGAAGTTCGTGAGCATCCGGTCGCGGATGTACACGGCCTCCTCGATCGTCTTGAGGCCGACGGCCTGGTCGGCGACGCCCGGGATCGGGAAGGTGCGCGACACGGCGCCCGCGGTGACCACGACGATGTCGTACTCGAACTCGTACGGCTCGCCCGCCGCCGGCTGGATGGTCGCCGTCTTGTTCGCGTGGTCGATGTAGGTGACCTTGCCGCTGACGATGTTCGTGCTCTTGAGGTGGCGGCGGTGCGAGACCACCGCGTGGCGGGGCTCGATGGAGCCGACGGCCACCTCGGGGAGGAACGGCTGGTACGTCATATAGGGCAGCGGGTCGACCATGGTGACGTCGGCCTCGCCCGAGCGGAGCTGCTTCTCGAGCTTCCACGCGGTATAGAAACCGGCGTAGCCTCCGCCGACGATCAGGATTTTGGGCACAGTAATGCGTCTCCTCAACACGAAAGTATGGGTGTTAATCTACCCCCTGCCACGCGCTCGCCTGAAATGCAGCAACGCACCGACCCCGCCGAGGGCGAGGAGTGTGACGAAACCGGAGATCAGACCGAACGGCAGCCAGAAGGCGGTGAGGACGCTCCATTGCGGCCAGAAGAACGATGTCCATGCTACAGGTCGTTCCGGGCTGAGCTTCGCGGGCGCCGGCGCGGCCTGCACGTCCGGCGCGTTCGGGACGGCCGTGGCGGGGGCGTCCGCCCGGCGGTGGATGTGGATCCACTGGCTCAGGTCGCCCATCGGGTTCGCGCCGACGTGCGGGACGGTCGCGGTCACCGCGGCCGCCGCGTCGAGCAGCCCGTACCCGTAGACCGGGCTCGGGACCGCCGTCACACCGGCCGGCTTGCGCGCGGTGCGGATGATCCGATTGATGACGTCCGGCGCCTTCAACTCGGGATGCGCGGCCCGCACGAGCGCGACCGCCCCGGCGACCAGCGGCGCCGCCCCGCTGGTGCCCGCCCATTGCACATAGCCTCCGCCCGGGTTGGCGCCGACCAGCTCCTCGCTCGGCGCCGACACCCCGATCGTGATGCCCTGCGACGACGCGTCGAAGGAGGCCTGCCCTGCCCGGTCGACGCCGGCGACGGTGAGGACGCCCGGGATGGTGGCCGGCGCGCCGACCTCCGTCGTCCCGCTCCCCCGGTTGCCTGCCGCCGCGACGACCACCACGTCGTGCGAGAACGCGTACTGGAACGCGTCGTCCCAGCTCGGCGGCCAGTCGAGGGTGTTGCGGGTGAGCGAGATGTTGATGACGGAGGCGCCGCTGTCGACCGCCCAGCGCACCGCCTTCGCGATCTGGTCGTCGTTGTCGACGTTCCCCGTCGCCTTGCCGAGTGCCACGGAGGCGGTGAGGATGCTCGCTTGCGGCGCCGCGCCCAGCACGCCCGTGTCGGGGCCGGTGCCGCGCCCGGCGAGCAGGGAGGCCACCCAGGTGCCGTGGTTCGCGGCGTCGCCGTCGCCGAGCGGCTTCTGGCCGTTCGCGGCGCCGACGCCGGACACGTCGGTGCCGCCGGTCACCGCGCCGGCCAGGTCGGGGACCGTCCCGTCGACGCCGGTGTCGATCACCGCGACCTTCACACCGGCGCCCTTGGTGGTCTGCCAGGCCTGCGCGAAGCCGTACTCGGTCAGCCAGTACTCCAGGTCGCGCACCTGGTCGGCGTGCGCGGGGGTCGCCGGCGCGATCCCGACCACGAGAGCAGTCGCGAGAGCGGCCACGAGCGCGGTCGCGCCCGCAGCCAGGGTGCGGCGGAACCGGGTCAGCCGGCCTGGATGCGGCACTCGCACACCTCGGGCGACCAGCCGCCCCGCGCGAGCGCCAGGTCGCCGATCGGGTTGACGCCGGGGCCGGCGGCGAGCGCGTGCGCCGCGAGCGCGTGCAGGCACTTGACGCGGGTCGGCATCCCGCCCGCCGAGACGCCGGCGAGCTCCGCCACGACGCCGATGGACTCGCGGTCGGCGAGGTACTGCTCGTGCGCGGCCCGGTACTGGTCGCGCACGTCCTCGTCCTCGGCCAGGAGGTCGTTGTACTCGTTCATCACCTGGGTGGCCTCCAGCTGCGACATCGCGGCAGTGGCGGCGGGGTGCGAGAGGTAGTAGAAGGTCGGGAACGGCGTGCCGTCGTCCAGCCGCGGGGAGGTGGAGACGACCGTCGGGCGGCCGCACACGCAGCGCGCGGCGATCCCGACGACGTTGCGCGCCGGGCGGCCGAGCTGCTCGCTCACGGCGGCGATGTCGGCGTCGGTGACGGGGTCGAACGGAGGTCTGGTCATGTCGTGCCTTGCGTCTGCGTTATCTGGTGTGTCTGGGTTACTTGCCCGGTGCGGGCGTCGGAGTCGGGGTGGGCGCCGGCGTGCTGCCGAGCTGCGCCGGGGTGGCGTCGGTGAGCCCGGCGCCCATCAGCGAGCCGAATAGCGAGCCGACCCAGTCGGTGCGGGTCTTCTGGAGCCTGGAGCTCACCGGCGTCGTGTCGCCCTTCGCCGCGGGGGCGCGGTCGTCGATGACGAGGTAGCTGGTCTCCCCCGGCATGACGTAGTACAGCCGGTCGCGGGCCTGGGCGCGGATGTAGCTCGGGTCGTTCCAGCGGGCGCGCTGCTCCTTGAGCGCGTCGACCTGCGCGGAGAGCTGCTGGACGGCCTTCTGCTGGTCGGCGATCTGCTGCTGCTGCGCGAGGTACCCCTGCAGCGACGGGGCCAGGATGACGACGGCGAGCACGATGGCCCCCATCATCACGAGCGAGAAGGCGGAGAAGTGCAGGCCGCGCAGCCAGCGTCCGGTCGCCGTCGGCTGCTCGAAGGAGGCGGCGACGCGCTGCGTGCGCGGCTTCGGCATGGCCCCTCCTGCGGTTCTCGGCGGACGTGGAGGACCGGGCGTCCCCGCTGTCAATCGTAGGCGATCCGCCCTGAGCGGCGGCCGCGCGGGCGGGGTGTCGCGGGGGTGCTCAGTGCGCGGTCAGCATGACGACGAGCCGCACGGCGCCGACGGCGACCAGCCCGAGCCCGCCGAGGGTGAACACGAGCCCGATCGCCCGCGCGTCGCGCGGCCGGAACCGCTCCCGCGCATCCCGGTCGGCGAACAGCGCCGCCGCCCGCTCGGGCCGGCGCAGCAGGTAGGCGCCGAACACGACGAACAGCCCCGCCAGCAGGAGGAACACCCCCAGTACCAGAACCTCCCCCGAAACCCGCACCCCCGTATCCTCGCAGGTACGACGAAGGGTGAGTAGTCGCGGAAATCCGTGACCGGATAACCGCGATTACTCACCCTTCGACGGTGTGTCAGCCCTGGAAGCGGGGGAAGGCGGTGCGGCCGGCGTAGACGGCGGCGTCGCCGAGCTCCTCCTCGATGCGGAGGAGCTGGTTGTACTTGGCGACGCGCTCGGAGCGGGCCGGGGCGCCGGTCTTGATCTGGCCGGCGTCGGTGGCGACGGCGAGGTCGGCGATGGTGGTGTCCTCGGTCTCGCCGGAGCGGTGCGAGAGCACGGCGGTCATGCCGCTGCGCTGGGCCAGCGACACCGCGTCCAGCGTCTCGGTGAGCGTGCCGATCTGGTTGACCTTCACCAGGATGCTGTTCGCGGCCTTCGCCTGGATGCCCTTCGCGAGGCGCTTCGGGTTGGTGACGAAGAGGTCGTCGCCGACGAGCTGCAGCTTGCCGCCGAGCTCGGCGTTGAGGAGCGTCCAGCCCTCCCAGTCGTCCTCGGCCAGCGGGTCCTCGATGGAGACCAGCGGGTAGTTCGCCGCCAGCTCCTGGTAGTACGCGCTCATCTCGGCCGCGCTGCGGTTCTGGCCCTCGAAGCGGTAGACGCCCTTCTCGAAGAACTCGGTGGAGGCCACGTCGAGGCCGAGCGCGATCTGCGAGCCGACGGTGTAGCCGGCCTTCTCGATGGCCTCGGAGATGAGGTCGAGCGCCGCGCGGTTGTGCTCCAGCTCCGGGGCGAAGCCGCCCTCGTCGCCGAGGCCGGTGTTGAGGCCCTTCGACTTCAGCAGCGCCTTGAGCGAGTGGTAGGTCTCCACACCCCAGCGCAGGCCCTCGGAGAAGGTCTCGGCGCCGATCGGCAGGATCATGAACTCCTGGATGTCGACACCGGTGTCGGCGTGGGCGCCGCCGTTGATGATGTTCATCATCGGGACGGGGAGGACGTGCGCGTTCGGGCCGCCGACGTAGCGGAACAGCGGCAGGTCCGCGGAGTCGGCCGCGGCCTTGGCGACCGCGAGGCTGACGCCGAGGATCGCGTTGGCGCCGAGGCGCTTCTTGTTGTCGGTGCCGTCGAGCTCGATCATCGCCTCGTCGACCAGGCGCTGGTCGCTGGCCTCGAAGCCCTCGATCGCCGGGCCGATCTCGTCGAGCACAGCGTCGACGGCCTTCTCGACGCCCTTGCCCAGGTAGCGGTCCTTGTCGCCGTCGCGAAGCTCGTAGGCCTCGAAGGCACCGGTGGACGCGCCGGACGGGACGGCGGCGCGGCTGACCGTGCCGTCCTCCAGGAGCACCTCGACCTCGACGGTCGGGTTGCCACGGGAGTCGAGAATCTCGCGAGCGCCTACAGCTTCGATCTGAGCCACAACAGTCTCCTTGATGGTTTTCGTGGGTGTCCGAATCAGTCTAGTGACGTCGGGTTAACGGCATTAACGGGGTGGCGGGATGCTTGCGACAAATGGCGCGCGAGCCGTGGACGGCCGCTCAGGAAAGCGGCTTGAACTCCAGCGCGGCGGCGTCCGCGGTCCCCGGATCGACGAACGCGAACGACCGGTACCCGGCCGCGGCCGCGCGGTCCAGCACGCCCTTGAGGTTCTTCGCGCGCCGGTCGAGCCGCACCCGGCGGCCGGAGGCCACCAGCTCGGACTTGATCGCCATCAGCCGGTCCAGCGGCACGCTCGGGTCGTGGACGAGCACTACGGTGTCCAGCGCGGCGTCCTCCGGCACGTCGATCAGGTCGACGACGCGCTCGAAGCCGATCGAGAACCCGCACGCGGGCACGTCGGTGCCGAGGAAGCGACCGATCATCCCGTCGTAGCGGCCGCCGCCGCCCACCGAGCTGCCCGATCCCGGGTGCGCGATCTCGAAGATCGTGCCGGTGTAGTAGCCCATGCCGCGCACGAGGGTGGGGTCGAAGCGCAGCGCCACGCCCTCCGGGAGGGTGTCGAGCGCGTGCGCCAGCGACTCCAGGGCGGCGATGGCGTCGGTGTCCATGCCTTGGGGCAGGATGCCGGAGATCGCCTCGACGGTCAGCTCGACGCCGCCGTCGGCGAGGTGCGGCTCGAGCGCGGCGAGGATGCCGCCCAGCACCGCGGCGGAGTCCGCGCCGCCCTCGCTCAGCTCGGCGACCACGCCCTCCGCCCCGATCTTGTCGAGTTTGTCGATCGAGATGAGCACCTGCGGCCAGCGCGACTCGGCGAACCCGCAGTACTCGAGCAGGCCGTTCAGGATGCGGCGGTCGTTGATCCGGATGGTGCAGCCGGTCAGGCCGAGGGCCTCCAGCGCCGCGGCTGTCGCGGTGATGAGCTCGACCTCCGCGAGCTGCGAGCCCTCGCCGATGATGTCGATGTCGCACTGGACGAACTGGCGGTAGCGGCCCTTCTGCGGCCGTTCGGCCCGCCAGACCGGTGCGATCTGGATGCTGCGGAAGACGGGCGGCAGCTCGGCGCGGTGGGTGGCGTAGAAGCGGGCCAGCGGCACGGTGAGGTCGAAGCGGAGGCCGAGGTCGCAGAGCGCGAGGGTGTCCCCCGACTCGATCGCGGCGCGCAGGTCGTCGCCGCCGAGTCCGCGCTTGAGCACGCTGAACGCGAGCTTCTCGTTGTCGCCGCCGAGGCCCGAGTGCAGGCGCGCGACGTCCTCGGCGACCGGGGTCTCGATCTCGTCGAAGCCGTGTGCGGCGAAGCTCTTGCGGATCACGCCCAGCGCATGCTCGCGGCGGGCCTTCTCGGCGGGGAGGAAGTCGCGCATGCCGCGGGGCGGGGTGATCGGGGAAGCCATGCGACGATTCTTCCAGATGGAGGGTGTCCGGTGCCGCCGGATGCCGCCCGGGGGGATCGCGGTATGGACGGCCGGAGTCGTAGACTGCCCCCGTTGCCACCCTGATGTCGTGCCGACCCGCGCGATGCGGTGGTGTCCCAGTGAGGACCTGGCATGAGCCGCAGCCGTCCGACCTCGTCGGCTGCGTTGTCAGACACACGACAACGCGTCCGCCCGGGGCCGGATGAATGTGCTCCCGGCTCCCCGGCGGGCGCGCTGCCGGCCCGAAGCATCCATCTGACAGGACACGCCGCGTCGGGTCGCGTCGTGACGGCGTGTTCTGTCAGGCAGTTCGTCCCGTGTGGTGCCGGCCGAGCGGGACGACGAGCGGCGTGCCCGCGACCGGGTCCGGCGCGATGACGGACTCGACGCCGAAGACGTCGCGGACGAGGTCCGCGGTGACGACCTCGGCGGGGTCGCCCGACGCGACGATCGCCCCCGCCCGCATCGCCACCAGATGGTCGGCGTAGCGCGCGGCGAAGTTGAGGTCGTGCAGGACCATGACGACGGTCGTGCCGCGGGCCGCGTTCAGGTCCAGCAGGAGGTCGAGCACGTCGAGCTGGTGGCTGATGTCGAGGAAGGTGGTCGGCTCGTCCAGGAGCAGGATGCCGGTCTGCTGGGCGAGCGCCATCGCGATCCAGACGCGCTGGCGCTGGCCGCCGGAGAGCTCGTCGATCGCGCGGTCGGCCAGCTCGGCGACACCGGTCGCGGCCATCGCCTCCTGCACGGCCACGTCGTCGTCCGCGGTCCAGCGCCGGAACCAGCCCTGGTGCGGGTAGCGGCCGCGCGAGACGAGGTCGGCCACGGTGATCCCGTCGGGCGCGGTCGGCGTCTGCGGCAGCAGGCCGAGCCGGGTCGCGACCTCCTTGGTGGGCAGTGAGCGGATGTCCGCGCCGTCGAGCAGGACGCTGCCGGAGGCCGGGGCGAGCAGCCGGGACAGCCCACGCAGCAGGGTGGACTTGCCGCAGGCGTTCGGCCCGACGATCGCGGTGACGCGGCCCGGTGGGATGTCCAAGTCGAGGCCGTCGACGACGACCCGGCCCTCGTACGCGAGGGTCAGGTCGCGCGCGGCCAGGGTCGATTCGGTCATGCGAGTGTTCACTTTCAGCCTCCCCGGCCGACGCGGTTGGTCCTGGTGAGCTGCCAGAGCAGGTAGGGCGCCCCGACGATCCCGGTCACGACGCCGACCGGGAACACGACGCCCGGCACGGCGAATTGGGCGACGACGTCCGACAGCACGAGCACGAGCGCGCCGACGAGGGCCGCCGGCACCAGTGCGAGCGAGCCGCGTCCGACGAGGCGGCGTGCGACGGGCGCCGCCAGCAGCGCGACGAACGCGATCGGCCCCGCGACCGAGACGGCGACGGCGGCGAGCGCCACCCCGACGCCCACGCTCAGGATGCGCGTGCGCTCGGGGCGCACGCCGATCCCGGCCGCCAGGTCGTCGCCGAGCCCGAGCGCGGCGAGCGGCCTCCCGACCAGCAGCGCCGCCGGGATGAGGACGACCGCGGAGACCGCCAGCACGGCCAGCGAGGTGGAGTCCACGCTGTTCAGGCTGCCGGTGATCCAGACCAGCGCCTGCTGCACGTCGCGCAGGTCGGCACGGGTGAGCACGTACGAGACGACGCCCGCGCAGACCGCGGCGAAGCCGATCCCGACCAGGACGAAGCGGTAGCCGCTCACCCCGTTACGCCAGGCGAGCAGGTAGATCAGCACGGCGGCGACCAGCGTGCCCGCGAGGACCACGCCGGAGAGCGCGAGGCCGGTGATCCCGAACCAGACCAGGGCGATGGCGCCGGTCGCGGCCGCGCTGGTCGTGATGCCGATGATGTCGGGACTCGCGAGCGGGTTGCGGGCGACCGACTGGAACAGCGCGCCGGACAGGCCGAGGCACGCGCCGACCAGCACCGCGGCGAGCAAGCGCGGCAGCCGGAGGTCGAGGATGACGAACGACGTGAGCCGGTCGGCGCGCCCGACCAGGGCGGCGAGCACGTCGGAGGGCGCGACGCCGGCGTCCCCGAGCGTGAGCGACACGGCCGAAACCAGCACGACGAGCACGGCGAGCACGAAGGACACCCGGAGCGCGCGGGCGTGCCGGTGCCGGCGGTCGAGGGCGACGCTGGATGGTGCCAGGGAGCCCGTCTGTGCGCTCACAGCCCCACCAGCTTCCTGCGCCGCACGAGCGCGATGAACAGCGGCGCCCCGACGAACGCCATGACGATCCCGACCTGCAGCTCCCCCGGCGGCGCGACGACGCGGCCGATCACGTCGCATCCGATCAGCAGCGCGGGCGCGATCACGGCGGAGAACGCCAGGATGCGGCGGTAGTCCGCACCGACGACCCAGCGGGCGACGTGCGGCACGACGAGCCCGACGAACGCGATCGGGCCGACCGCCGCGGTCGCGGACCCGCAGAGCAGCACGATCGCGACGGCCGACAGCGCCCGCGCGAGGCCGACCCGCTGGCCGAGGCCGCGCGCCACGTCGTCGCCCAGCGCGAGACCGTTGAGCAGCCTCCCGAGGCCGAGAGCGAGCGCCGCGCCGGCGACCAGCGTCGGCAGCACCTGCCAGAGCACGTCGATGCCGCGCCCGGCGAGCGACCCGACCTGCCAGAACCGCATCTGGTCGAGCGAGACCCGGCTGGTCAGCATGACCGCGGTGATGAGCGAGCCGAGCGCCGCGGAGACCGCGGCGCCCGCGAGCGCGAGCTTGACCGGGGTCGCGCCCTCCCGGCCCACCGCCGACACCGCGTAGACCAGGCCTGCGGCCAGCGCCGCCCCCACGAAGGCGAACCAGACGTACCCGGACACCGTCGTGACGCCGAGGAACGCGATCGCCACGACGACGGCCAGCGATGCGCCGAAGTTCACCCCGAGGATGCCGGGATCGGCCAGCGGGTTGCGCGACAGCCCCTGCATCACCGTGCCGGCCAGGCCCAGCGCGAGCCCGGCGGCGAGGCCGAGCAGCGTGCGCGGGAGGCGGCTGCCGACGACCACGAGGGAGTCGGGATCGCCCGCCGAGTAGTGCGTCAGCGCGTGCAGCACGTCGGCCGGCGCGATCGTCCGGGCGCCGACCATGAGGCTCAGCACGCACACCGCCAGGAGCACGACGACCGCGAGCAGGAAGCCCAGGAGGGTACGCCGGCGCCGCCGGACGTGCGCGGGGACCTCCCCGGCACGCCCGGCGGGCGCGGTGGCGACACCGGTGGGCATCGGCGGGCTACTTGACCTTCGCGGCCGCGGCGGCGAGCTGCGGCACGTAGCGGTCGAGCATCCACGGGATGCTGAGCACGCTGGGCGCGCTCGTGGCGGCGACGAACGACTCGCCGACGATTGGCGCGAAACGGCCCTCCGTGATGGCGGGCATCGCGGCGACCAGCGGGTCGGCGGTGAACGCGTCGACCGAGGACTGCTTGTCGAAGTACATGACCAGCAGGTCGGTGTCGATCTTCGAGAGGTTCTCGTAGCTGAGCTGGTAGAAGAAGCTGCCGTCGCCCTTCGCGGAGTCGAGGGACGCGATGCTCGGCGAGTTCTTCATACCGAGGTCGTTGAGTAGCTGCACCCGCGGGTCTTCCGCGCGGTAGACGTTGAGCACGCCGGGCTGGTTGGCGGCGGCGTAGAAGAACGTCTTGCCCGTGATCGCGGGGTACTTGTCGGCCAGGGCGGCGACGGAGGACTCGGTCTTCTTCACGAGCGCGTCCGCCTGGGAGGTCATCCCGAGCGCCGTGCCGACGATGGCGGTCTGGTCGCGCCAGCTCGTCGCCCACGGCTTCTCCGGGTACGCGACGACGGGCGCGATCTTGCTGAGCGTGTCGAACTCGGTCTGGGTGAGGCCGGAGTACGGGGCCAGGATGACGTCCGGCTTGGCCTTCACGAACTGCTCGAACGGCACCTCGCCGGAGTCGGCGTCGAGGAGCTGCGGGGTCTTCCCCTTCAGCGCCGCGATCTTCTCGGCGTCCCAGGGGAGGATGCCCTTCGCGTCGCCGCCGTAGCTGAACTTCGGCATCGCGACCGGGACGACGCCGAGGGCGAGCGCGATGTCTTGCGCACCCCAGCCCCACGTCGCGACGCGCTTCGGCGCCGCGGGGATGGTCGTCGTGCCGAGCGCGCTGTCGATCGTCACCGGGAAACTGCCCGCGGAGCCCGAGGACGCGGATTCGTCGGCCTGCCCACTCGCCGAACAGCCGGTGAGCACGAGGGCGGCCGCGGAGGCGACGGCGGCGAACGACAGGACCAGGCGCGAGCGCGCGGAAACGGGCATGACTCTCCTCGGGAGGGTGCCGAAGGCACGAAGGTGGGAAGCGTGCCGACGTGGCACGTTAGGTAAGCCTAACCTAAACCGAGGCTTCCTGCTCCCGGATCTCCCCCTGCAGCTCGCGCAGCGTCGAACGCAGCGCGCGCTCGGCGTCCAGGCCCTGCGCCTTCGCCGACGCGACGATGGCCAGCAGCAGCGGCCCCAGCTCGTCCTCGCTCTCCACCTGCACGCCGCCCGACTCGCTCAGGTCGATCAGGCCGACCTTCTCGGCCCGGCCGAGCAGCTTGTCGGCGAGCGCGAGGGAGGGCATGGCCTGCGGGATGCCGTCCAGCACGCTGGTGCGGCCCGGCTTCTCCGCCTTCTTGAGGTCGTCCCAGAACCCGACCACGTCGTCCGCCGTCTCGGCCGTGCGGTCGCCGCCGAAGACGTGCGGGTGCCGGCCGACCATCTTGCGGGTCATCTGCTCGGCGACATCCTGGATGTCGAAGTCCTCGCCCGCGGTGTGCGCGGCGATGTCCGCGTGGAACAGCACCTGGTAGAGCACGTCGCCGAGCTCCTCCAGCATCTCGTCGCGGTTGCCCGTCTCGATGGCCTCGATCAGCTCGTAGGTCTCCTCGATGAGGTACTGCACCAGCGACTCGTGCGTCTGGGCGGCGTCCCAGGGACAGCCGCCGGGCGCGCGCAGCTGCGCCATCACGGCGACGAGCTCGTCGAGTCTGGTGGGCGCCGCGTCGGTCATGGGATGCTCCTCCCGTCGGGGACAGGTTCATCCTCTCACCGGAACCGATCGGTAGACTGGGATCACTGGTGTGCCGGGAAGTCTGGTCGGCGAATTCGTTCCTCCCTTCCGCGCGTCGGCGCGAGATTGGCCACCGATGAGCATCATCCGCTCCGAGCGCACTGCCGCCGGGCTCCTGCTGGGCGCCGCCGCGCTCGGCCTCCTGCTGGCGAACACGGCCATCGGGCCCGCCCTGCTGAGCCTCCAGCACGCGCACCTCGGCGGCGGCCTGGTGGACCTCAGCGTGGGGCACTGGATCAGCGACGGACTGCTCGCGGTCTTCTTCTTCATCGTGGCGGTAGAGCTCAAGCACGAGCTGGTGGCCGGCGAGCTCAACTCGGTCGCGAAGGCCGTCCACCCGGCGATCGCGGCGGCCTGCGGCGTCGCGGTGCCCGCCCTGATCTACCTCGCGATCACGGCGGGCTCCGGCCTGTCCGACGGATGGCCGATCCCGACC
This sequence comes from Leifsonia sp. NPDC056824, assembly GCF_042789575.1. NCBI lineage: Bacteria > Bacillati > Actinomycetota > Actinomycetes > Micrococcales > Microbacteriaceae > Leifsonia > Leifsonia sp. NPDC056824. The sequence goes on from NZ_JBHUAV010000006.1 coordinate 97,666, forward strand.
GCGACCGACATCGCCTTCGCACTCGGCGTGCTCGCGGTGTTCGGGCGCGGGCTGCCGAACCGGCTGCGGGTTTTCCTGCTCGCGCTGGCGGTGCTGGACGACCTCGTCGCCATCCTGATCATCGCGGTGTTCTTCACGACGAACCCGAACCTGCTGGAGCTCGGCGCGGCCGCGGTGGTCGTCGTCGCGTTCGGGCTGCTCAGCCGACTGCTGCACGGGAGGCTGCGCTGGCCCCTCGGGGTGCTGATGGTGCTGCTCGCGGTGCTGACCTGGTGGCTCGTCTACGACTCCGGCGTGCACGCGACGATCGCGGGCGTCGCGCTCGGGCTGGTCATGGCGCGTGCGCCCGGCCGTCGCACCGCGCACGCGCTGGAGCCGTGGTCGAACGGGCTGATCCTGCCGCTGTTCGCGTTCTCTGCCGCGCTCGTCGTCATCCCTTCGGTGTCGCCCGGCGAGCTGTCGCCGGCGTTCTGGGGCATCCTGGTCGCCCTCCCGGTCGGCAAGCTGGTCGGGATCGCGCTGGGCGGCTGGCTCGGATCGTTCACGCGACCGAAGGCGGAACGTTCACGCATCCCCGTGCTCGGCCTCGTGACGGTGGGTGCGCTGGGCGGCATCGGCTTCACCGTGTCGCTGCTGATGAACGAGCTGGCTTTCGCGGGCTCGGCCACCGTGCGCGCCGAGGGCACCCTCGCGGTGCTCCTCGGCTCCGCGGTGTCGATCGTCCTCGCCGGCATCCTCGTCACCACCCTCGCGCGCCGCAACCGCCGCCAGCACCCGCCGCACATTCGTGCCGAATCGCGCGAATCCGCCCCCAAAACCCCACATTCGTAACGAATCCCGCGAATCCCCGGCGCGACAACATTCGTCACGAATCGCGCGAATCGGCGCCGCAATCGCGACATTCGTCGCGAATCGCGCGAATCCACGCGCGAATCGCCACATTCGTCACGAATGGCGCGAATCCGCCCGCGACAACATTCGTCACGAATCGCGCGAATCCGCGCGCGAATCGCCACATTCGTGACGAATCGCGCGAATCGGCGCGGGAAACGCGACATTCGTGACGAATCGCGCGAATCGGCGCCCGAGACGCGACATTCGTGACGAATCGCGGAGATCGACGCGCGGCGACATTCGTGACGAATCGCGCGAATCGAGGCGCGAAACGCGACATTCGTGACGAATCGCGCGAATCGGCGCGCGAAACGCGACATTCGTCACGAATCGTGGGGATCGACGCGCGGCGACATTCGTGACGAATCGCGCGAATCGGCGCGCGAAACGCGACATTCGTGGCGAATCGCGGCGCGCGCGGGGGCGTCAGCGGAGGAGGGCGGGGAGGGCGATGGCGGCGATGAGGAGCAGCAGGGTGGCGACGCCGAGGGCGATGCCGCCGGGGTGGCCGAGGTTGAGTGTCACGCCGACGCCGAAACGCTTCGGGACGAAGAGCGCGGGGTCGGCGGAGTTGACGTAGATCAGGCCGCCCTTCCAGTGCCGGTCGTCGTCGCGCGGGTCGACGGTGTCGCGGCCGGCGCCCGGCGCGGTCGCGGCGCCGCCTCCGACGGGCACCGCGGCGCGGGCGGCGCGCGTCCCGCTGACGAGCCGGATGGCGTAGATGCCGATCACCACGAAGATCACCACCAGCAGTGCGACCGTGACGATGCCGATCCCGGCGCTCGGCTCGTTCGACCCGTCGTGCAGCCAGCCGATCACGGACAGCACGGCGAACGCGACGGACACGACGAACGCCATCCAGCCGAGCAGCGACTGGGTCAGTTCGGCCTGCAGCGCCGCGATCCGCTCGGCGACCTCCGGCGCCTCTCCCCCGCCGCGCCGCCACGGGACGGCGCGGATCACGAACGCGATCCCCACGATCAGGGCGAGCACGCCGAACCCGATCAGCAGCGGCCCGAACACCGAGAGGACCGTCTTCTCGGCGAAGCGGTCCGGCTGGCCGCTCGCGTCCCAGTGCACGGCGATGGAGGCCGGGAGGCCGTCGTACAGCGCGATGCCGACCGCCCCGGCCGCGAGCAGCAGCACCAGAGCGGCGGCATACCAGCCGAACGCGGGCCGCGACCGGGCGCCGGAGTCCGGCGTGACGCTGCCGCTGATCCGCACCGGCACGTCGTCCAGCCAGCCGCCCGCGCGCTTGGCCGCCTGGATGCTCCGGCGCGACAGCAGGTAGCCACCGATGGAGCCGGCCAGCAGGACCAGCGTCGCGACGAGCGCCGGTGCGGCGGGGCCGACCGGGATGACGAGCGCGGCCGCGACGAGCGCGACCACGTACGAGACCACGACGACGACGCGGAAGCGGCGGATCGCCGCGACCACCACAGGGTCGGCCACTCGGCTGCGCGGCACCAGCACGCCGAGCGGCAGTGTGGTGCGGCTCATCACCGGCAGCATCAGGAGGATCGCGGCGGTCAGCGTCGTCACGGCGAAGGTGCTCAACAGGACGGCGGTCATGGGGTGGTTCCTTTCGTGTCCCCGGCGGGAGGTGCGGCGCCAGCTGCAGCGCCGGGCTCTGCCGCGGCTTCGTTCTGCTCGCGGGCCTGGTCGAACAACCAGGCGATGGCGGACGTGCGGGACTCCAGCTCCGACCGCTCGACGCCGTGGGCGATGCCCTCGGCGATCAGGGCGCTCAGCCGCGCCGACCAGTCCGCGAGGAACCGCTCGTCGGGCGGCCCGCTGCCGGCGTCGCGCGCGATCACCGAGCCGGAGCGCCTGCTGGTGCGCACGATTCCCTCGGTGCGGAGCGCGTCGTACGCCTTGACCACGGTCGCGGCATTGATCCCGAACCGCACGGCGAGCTGCCGCACGGAGACGAGCGCGTCGCCCTCGCGCAGCTCACCGCGCGCGACGGCGTCGATCACGCGGTCGTGCAGCTGCTGGTAAAGCGGCGTCTCCGCCGTCGGATCGAGCTCGATGCGCACGCGACGCCCTCCCATCTGTATCGGTACCTATAGTACAGCCGATACAGCGTGCGGGCGCGACCGATGTCACGCGACGCGGTCAGGCGGCAGGTTCGGTCGCCGGCTCGGGAGCGGGGAACAGGGCGCCGAGCAGGCTGCCCACCCACTCGATCAGCCCGGCGTCGTCTATCGCCTCCCCGTTCACCCGCGGCAGCGGGACCGTCGCGACCTTGGGCGCCGCGTGGTACTTCGACCCCGGGTACATCCGCTGCAGGCGCACCTGCTTGGAATCCGGGAGCAGCGCAGGCGCCAGGCGCAGGTTGGAGCCCATCGCCACGACCTCCCCCAGCCCGGCCTTCTGCGCCGCGCGGCGCAGGCGCGACACGGCGATCAGGTTCAGCACCGGCGCGGGCGGCTCGCCGTAGCGGTCGGTCAGCTCCTCCAGCACCAGGTCGATCTGGCCGTCCTTCGCCGCGGGCGAGCTCGCGGTGGACAGCTTCTGGTAGGCCTCCAGCCGCAGCCGCTCGCTGTCCACGTACTCCTCGGGGATGTGCGCGTCGACCGGCAGCTCCAGGCGAAGCTCGGTCTGCCCCTCGGCGACCTCCCCGCGGAACGTGGAGACGGCCTCCCCGATCATCCGCAGGTACAGGTCGAAGCCGACGCCGGCGATGTGGCCGGACTGCTCGCCGCCCAGGAGGTTGCCCGCGCCGCGGATCTCCAGGTCCTTGAGCGCGACCTGCATGCCGCTGCCGAGGTCGTTGTTGGCCGCGATCGTGGACAGCCGGTCGTGCGCGGTCTCGCTGAGCGGCTTGTCCTCGTCCCAGAGGAAGTACGCGTACGCCCGCTCACGGCCACGACCCACCCGGCCGCGGAGCTGGTGGAGCTGGCTCAGCCCGTACTTGTCCGCGCGGTCGATGATGATCGTATTGGCGTTGGAGATGTCCAGGCCGGTCTCGATGATGGTGGTCGAGACGAGCACGTCGAACTTGCGCTCCCAGAAGTCGACCACGACCTGCTCCAGCGCGTGCTCGTTCATCCGGCCGTGCGCGACCCCGATGCGGGCCTCCGGCACCAGCTCGGCCAGCTTGGCGGCGGCCGCCGAGATGGAGCCGACCCGGTTGTGCACGAAGAACACCTGGCCCTCGCGCAGCAGCTCGCGCCGGATCGCCGCGGCGACCTGCCGCTCGGAGTACGGCCCGACGAAGGTGAGGATCGGGTGCCGGTCCTCCGGCGGGGTGGCGAGCGTCGACATCTCGCGGATGCCGGTGACCGCCATCTCCAGCGTGCGCGGGATCGGCGTGGCGCTCATTGCCAGGATGTCGACGTTGGTCTTGAGCTTCTTCAGCTGGTCCTTGTGCTCGACGCCGAAGCGCTGCTCCTCGTCGATGATGACGAGGCCGAGGTCTTTGAAGGTGACGCCGTCGGCGAGGATGCGGTGCGTGCCGATCACGACGTCCACGGTGCCGTCGGCCATGCCGCGCAGCGTCTCGCGCGCCTCCTTGTCGGACTGGAACCGGCTGAGCTGGCGCAGGTGGATCGGGAAGCCGGCGAACCGCTCCAGGAAGGTCTCGGCGTGCTGCTTCACCAGCAGCGTCGTCGGCACGAGCATCGCGACCTGCTTGCCGTCCTGCACCGCCTTGAACGCCGCACGGATCGCGATCTCGGTCTTGCCGAAGCCGACGTCGCCCGAGATCAGGCGGTCCATCGGGATCGGCCGCTCCATGTCGGCCTTCACCTCGTCGATGGTCTGGAGCTGGTCGTGCGTCTCCGCGAACGGGAACGCCTCCTCCAGCTCGCGCTGCCACGGGGTGTCCGGCCCGAACGCGTGGCCCTTGCTCGCCATGCGCGCGGAGTAGAGCTTGACCAGTTCCACGGCGATGTCGCGCACCGCACGACGGGCCTTGCCCTTGGCCGCCGACCAGTCGCTGCCGCCCATCTTGGACAGCTGCGGGGCCTCGCCGCCGACATAGCGGGTGAGGAGGTCGAGCTGGTCGGTCGGGACGAACAGCTTGTCGCCGGGATAGCCGCGCTTGGACGGCGCGTACTCCAGCGCCAGGTACTCGCGCTTCGACTTGACCGCGTTGCGGCCGCCGCTGGAGACCTCACGCTGGGTCAGCTCCACGAACTTGCCGATGCCGTGCGTCTCGTGCACGACGTAGTCGCCCGGCTTCAGCGCGAGCGGATCGACGACGTTCTTGCGCCGGGTGGCGAGCTTCTTGACCTGGCGCGACTCGTAGCCGACCGAGCGGCCGTAGAACTCGCTCTCGCCGATCAGCGCGAGCTTCTCCTCCGGGAACTCGAAGCCGTGCTCCACGTTCGCGCGCAACAGGTAGGCGACGCCGGGCTCCGGGCTCTCGGGGAAGGAGTCGACGGGGCGCGCGGGCAGCTCGGCCTCCGACAGCACCTGGGCGGCGCGCTCGACCAGGCCGGCGCCCTCGGCGACGATCGCGACCTGCCAGCCCTCGCGCAGCCGCTGGGCGACGTGCTCGACGGCGCCGGTGACGTTGCCCGCGAAACTGGGCACGGCCTCCGCGTTGACGCGCACCTGGAGGTACTCCTCGACCTCGCGCTCCAGCACGAGCCCGTCGGCGGGGTCGGCCTGGAAGCCGGAGAACGTCCACCAGGGATGGTCGGGGGCGCTCTGGCCTGGCCGGCTGAACTTCACCGAGTCCTTGAGCCGTTGCAGGGTGAGGAAGTCGCCGGCGGCGAGGTCGATTGGGGCGGCGGCGCCCACGGTGGCGGCGCTCCAGGCGGCCGAGAGGAACTCGCGATTGGTCTCGGCAAGACTCACCGCGCGTGAGGCGACGCGCTCGGGCGACAGCACGGCGACGGCCGCGCCGTCCGGGAGGTAGTGGGTGAGCGGCACGAGCCGGTCCACGAGGGCGGGGGCGAGCGACTCCATGCCCTCCACCGGGATGCCCTCGCCGATCTTGGCGAGCATGGCCGACAGGCTCGGGAACTCGTGCTCCATCTCGCGGGCGCGCTGGCGCACCGGCTCGCTGAGCAGCAGCTCGCGGCTCGGCGGCAGCGTCACGCCCGGGATCGGCTCGGGCAGCGAGCGCTGATCCGCGACCGAGAACGCCCGGATCTGCTCCACCTCGTCGCCGAAGAAGTCGACGCGGTACGGGTGCTCGGCGGTCGGCGGGAAGACGTCGAGGATGCCGCCGCGCACCGCGAACTCGCCGCGGCGGGTGACCATGTCGACGCGCGAGTAGGCGAAGTCGACGAGCCGGAGCGAGAGGGCGCCCAGGTCGAAGCCGCGGCCTCCCGCGGCCAGCTCGATGGTGCCGTAGTCGGTGAGGTTGTCGGCCAGCGGCTGCAAAGCGGCGCGCACCGAGGCGACGAGCACGAACGGGTGCGAGGCCTCCCCCGCCTGGCGGGCGGCCGACCAGTCGGCGAGCCGGCGCAGGGCGAGGAGCCGCTTGCCGACGATCTCGGGGCTGGGGCTCAGGCGCTCGTGCGGCAGTGTCTCCCAGGCCGGGAACTCGACGATCTCGGCGTCGGGGAGCACACACGGCAGCGCAGCGCGAACCGACTCGGACTCGCGGCCGGTCGCCGTGATGACGAGCACCGCGTCGGACGAGCCCGCCGCGGCACGCTTGCCGACGAGGCCGGCGAGGAGGGGCACCCGGAGGCCGTCGGTGAGCGAGAAATCGGCGTCGCGACCCGCGTAGGCCAGAGCGTCGGCGTACGTGGAGGCGCGCTGAAGCGCTGCGATCAAGCCCTGCAGTATCACTCGGGAGAGTCTACGCGGGGCTGCCGACAGCGCGATCGGGCACGGGGACGAGCTCTCCGCGGTCGCCGAGGGTCGCCCAGCGCGCGGGCTCGACGGTCGCGGCGGCCGCGATCGCGCCGGGGACGGACCGGGAGCTCAGCAGGAGGCCGGCGTGGACCGGGCGCAGTGCGTCCGGACCGGTGAGGACCTCCAGCGCGGCGAACTCGTCCAGCCGCGCGACGCCCGCCTTCACGCAGGCCTCCTTGGCGGTCCACGCCCGCCGGAAGGCCCGCGCGGGGTTCGCGGCCGCGGCCACGAGGGTGCGCTCGGCCGGCGTCAGCGCGTCGGCGAGATTCACCTCGCTCTCCGCCTCGACGTCCACGCCGAGGCGGGACCGCGACGTCCCCGCTGCCACCCAGCCGGCGGCGTGCGACCAGCTGATGTGGCGGCCGAACACTGGAAGCGGGAGGCCGTGCTCGCCGCCGCAGGTCTCGCAGCGCTGCCGGAGGTCCGCGGGTGCTGCCTCCCCAACGCCGGCGGCACGGAGCACGAGCGCTGCGAGGAGGCGGGCGGCGGTGAAGTCGTCCCGGTCCGCCGGCGAGCGCAGCCTCCGCAGCCGGGCCTCGGCGGCGTCCCCGAGCGGCGCGTGCGGGACGACGGCCAGCACGCGCCGCGTCGACGCGACGACGACCGTGCTCTGCTCCATCCGCTCAGGCTAGCCGCGTCCGATCCAGTGACGTCGGATCAGCCGCGTCAGATCCAGCCGCGTCAGATCCAGCCCTCGAGGGCGTCCATGAACCCGTCGTGGTCGTCGCGGTTGATGACGTGGCCGCTGCCCCGCACCACGCGCACGTCGAAGCCGGTGTCGCGCAGGCGCTCGGCGATGTGCGGCTTCACCAGGTGGGAGTTGTCGGCCAGCATGACCAGCGACGGCACCGCCATGGTCTCGGGGGCGCGCATCACGCTCGGCGCGAGCACGGCGGGGATGGCCGCGCGGTCGAACGACTTGAACGTCTCGACTTCGATCGCGACATCGGCCGGGTCCCAGCGCGGGTTGCGCTTGGCGATGCGCGCGGCTGACTGCCGGGCGAGCGTCTTCAGGAACGCCGGCGCCAGCATGAGCTGGAACCGGTTGGCGGCCGGGCAGGAGAAGGCGGGGTCGACGTACACCGCGCGCTGCGGGTGCAGCCGGTCGACGGCGAGGCTCACGGTGAGGCCGCCGAGCGAGTGGCCCATCACGAGCTCGGGAGCGTACGGGACGGTGTCGACGATGTCCTCCGCCATCAGCTCGGCGGTGTACTCCTCGGTGCGCGGACTGTGGCCGTGGCCGCGGAGGTCGACGGCGACGACGTGGTAGCCGCGCTCGGCGAGCACGGGGCCCACCCGGCGCCAGTTGCGCGAGTCCGACATGACGCCGTGGACGAGGACCGCGTACCGGTCTCCTGCGCCCCACTCGCGCGTATACAACTTCATGGTCTGCGACGGTACCGTGTCGCCCTGGGGCGTCGCCCCACGTCAGCTACGCTCTGGCTGAACGTCCGGCGTGAGTCGCCGGGGAGGGGGACAACCGATGAGCTTCCAACCGCAGCCGGTCTACGGGCCGCCCGGCTACTACGCCGCGCCGCCCGCTCCGCCGCGGCCGCGGACGCTCGGCGCGGTCTCGATGGGGATCGCGCTCGGCGTCTTCGTGCTGTCGGTGGTCGCATCGGTGTACATCGGTATGACCGCGGGACCGCTGACGCACAGTATTGCGAGCTCCTCGGCGGGCGGCTCGTCGCACCTCTCGTCTGCGCAGTTGGCCGCGTTCGCTCCGATCGGGATCGTGACCACGGCGCAGATGATCTTCGGCACGGTGCTCGGCATCCTCGCGCTCGTGCTGGGGATCGTGGCAGTGGCGACCAAGCGCGGTCGCGCGTTCGGCGTCGTCGGCATCGCCGTCGCGACCGCCGCGCCCGTCCTGTCCTTCATCGTCTACACGGCCACCATCGCCGCGAGCGTCCCTCACGCCTAGCGTCGAGGGGCACGTAAACGCCCCTAAAACCGCGTTTTAGGGGCGTTTACGTGCCCCTCGACACGCAGAAACGGGCCGGTCACCCTGAGGTGACCGGCCCGTTCGGACGAAGCTGCGATCAGATCGCGTTGACGTCCAGCGGGATGCCGGGGCCGAACGTGGTCGACACGGCGCCCTTCTGGATGTAGCGGCCCTTCGAAGCGGACGGCTTGAGACGGACGACCTCGTCGAGGGCGGCCTTGATGTTCTCGTCGAGCTGCTCGGCGGTGAAGCCGGCCTTGCCGACCACGAAGTGGACGTTGGAGTGCTTGTCGACGCGGAACTCGATCTTTCCGCCCTTGATGTCGGAGACGGCCTTCGCGACATCCGGGGTGACCGTGCCGGTCTTCGGGTTCGGCATCAGGCCGCGCGGGCCGAGCACCTTGCCGAGACGGCCGACCTGGCCCATGAGCTCCGGGGTGGAGACGGCCGAGTCGAAGTCGGTGTAACCGCCGGCGACCTTCTCGATCAGGTCGGAGCCGCCGACCTCGTCGGCGCCCGCGGCGATCGCGGCCTCAGCGGCCGGACCGGTCGCGAAGACGATGACGCGCGCGGTCTTGCCGGTACCGTGAGGAAGAATGACGGTACCGCGGACCATCTGGTCCGCCTTGCGCGGGTCCACACCGAGCTTCAGCGCGACCTCGACGGTCGAGTTGAACTTGGCGGAACCGGTCTCCTTCGCGAGGGTGACGGCCTCGGTGGGGGTGTAGAACTTGCCGGCTTCGATCTTGTCGGCCGCGGCCCGGTAGGCCTTGGACTTCTGTGCCATGAGATTTCTCCTAACGAGAATGTGGTGCGAGCCTGGCCGGCTCTGCCACGGTGATGTCTGGGGTGACGGGGGGTCGGGCTTACGCCTCGACCGTGATGCCCATCGAACGGGCGGTGCCGGCGATGATCTTCGACGCCGCGTCGAGGTCGTTGGCGTTGAGGTCGACCATCTTCTGCTCGGCGATCTCGCGCACCTGCGCCTGGGTCAGCTTGCCGACCTTGGTGGTGTGCGGCACGCCGGAGCCCTTGGGGACGCCCGCGGCCTTCTTGATCAGCTCGGCGGCCGGCGGGGTCTTGAGGATGAACGTGAACGAACGGTCCTCGTAGACGGTGATCTCCACGGGGATGACGTTGCCGCGCTGGGCCTCGGTCGCCGCGTTGTACGCCTTGCAGAACTCCATGATGTTCACGCCGTGCTGACCCAGGGCCGGGCCGATCGGCGGGGCCGGGTTGGCGGCGCCGGCCTTGATCTGAAGCTTGATCAGACCGGTGACCTTCTTCTTCGGTGCCATGTCTCTTCCTTCTTTGTGTATTCGAGCATGCGGGCGTCAGGCCCGCGTCGCTCTCCCGGTTTCTCGGCCCTTCCGAGACCCGGTGATTGGTGAAAACTGGGGGAGGCTCTGAATGATTCCCGTCAGAGCTTCGTGACCTGGTCGAAGCTGAGCTCGACCGGGGTCTCGCGCTCGAAGAGCGACACGAGCACGGTGAGCTTGCCGCTCTCCGGCTTGATCTCGCTGATCGAGCCAGGCAGACCCGCGAACGAGCCCTCCTTGATGGTGATGGTCTCGCCGATCTCGAAGTCGACCTCGGCCGGGATGACGCGCGCGGTGGTCTTCTGACCCTTCGCACCGCCCTTGGCCGGAGCCTGCTCGATCTGCACGAGGCTCTTGAGCATCGAGAAGGCCTCTTCGAAGCGCAGCGGCGTCGGGTTGTGGGCGTTGCCCACGAAGCCGGTGACACCGGGGGTGTGCCGGACGACCGACCAGCTGTCCTCGTTGAGGTCCATGCGCACCAGCACGTAGCCGGGGATGCGCACGCGGTTGACCATCTTGCGCTGGCCGTTCTTGATCTCGACCACGTCCTCCATCGGGACCTGGACCTCGAAGATGAAGTCCTCCATGTTCATGGAGACCATGCGGTTCTCGATGTTGGACTTCACGCGGCGCTCGAAGCCGGCGTACGAGTGGATGACGTACCACTTGCCGAACTTGGCGCGCAGCTCGGCGCGGAACTCCTCGTACGGGTCGTTGGCGGCCTCGTCCTCGTCCTCGACGGCCTCCTGGGCCGCTTCGGCCTCCTCGGAGGAGTCGACCTCGAGGGCCTCGTCGACGGCGCGGTCGGCCTCGGGGTCGACGGCCTCGGCCATCGCGTCGAGGACCGCGTCCAGGTCGATCTCGGTGCCGTCCTCGGCGACGATGTGCAGCGCCTCGTGCTCGGCGGGGTCGGACGACTCCTCGTCGCGCTCCAGGACATTGCCCGTCTGCGCCTCGTCGTCTTCGGAGGACTGCTCGGCAGCGGTCGCCCAGTCGACGTCGTCGCGGTTCGTCTCAGACACTGAATTCATTCCATTTCTGTCGGTATGGCCGTGCGGCCGGTCGGGATGGGCGGATTACTTCGGATTCCCGAAGACCCACACAACACCGAGACCGAACACCCAGTCGAGCAGGGACACGATCGCCATCATGATCACCACGAAGACGAGCACGACGCCGGTGTAGCTCAGGAGCTCCTTGCGCGTCGGCGTGACGACCTTCTTGAGCTCGCCGATGACCTGCCGGATGAACAGGGCGATCCGCGCGAAGGGGTTGCGCCTTGCAGCGCGCTCCTTCTTGGCGTTGGCGACGACTTCCTCGCTCGGTTCGTCGATTACCTTTCGGGCCACCTCGTTACACCTTTCGTGGACCGGCATCCGGGATGCCGGTTTGCAGGGCGGACAGGAATCGAACCTGCAACCTGCGGTTTTGGAGACCGCTGCTCTGCCAATTGAGCTACCGCCCTAGGGATCGTGAACCCAGTAACCCTCCTGGCATTCGCGAAAATAGGCGCAGAAAAGCTTGGCGGATTCAACCACCGCCACCAAGTGTACGGGACGCCACAGCCCCTCGCAAAAACGCGGCCGCCGCTTGACAACCCGCGCCGCGCTCAGAGCAGCTTGCGCTCCAAGGCCCACGCGGTGAGCTCGTGACGCGACGAGAGCTGGAGTTTGCGCAGCACGGCGGAGACGTGCGTCTCGACGGTCTTCACCGAGATGAAGAGCTCGGCCGCGACCTCCTTGTAAGCGTAGCCCCGGGCGATCAGCCGCATGACCTCCCGCTCGCGCGCCGAGAGCCGGTCGAGCTCGTCCGTGGTCTCGGCCTGCTCCCCCGCGGCCGCGCCGAACGCGTCGAGCACGAAGCCCGCGAGCTTCGGCGAGAAGACGGCGTCGCCGCCCGCGACAGCCACCACCGCGTCGCTGACCTGCCGCCCGGAGCTGCCCTTGGTGAGGTAGCCGCGGGCTCCTCCACGGATGACGCCGACGACGTCCTCCGCCGCGTCGGAGACGCTGAGCGCGAGGAAGCGCGTGCGCTGGTGCTCCGCAGCGGTGCGGCGCAGCACCTCCGCGCCGCCGCCGCCCGCGCCGCCCGGCAGGTGCACGTCGAGCAGCACGACGTCCGGGTGCGTGCGTTGGATAGCGTCCACGGCGCCGTCCACGTCCTGCGCCTCCGCCACGACGCGGAGACGGTCGTCCAGGTCGGAGCGGAGGCCCGAGCGGAAGATCGAGTGGTCGTCGACGATCACGACGGTGATCGCGCCCGCTGCTGTGTCGTCGGTCATGGTCTCATTCTCGCTCGGCGGGCAGCTCGACGGTCAGGTGGATCTCGGTCCCGGTGTCGCGCGACGTCACCGTGGCGTGGCCTCCCGCACGGCGCATCCGGCCGACGATCGACTCGCGCACGCCCAGCCGGCCCTCCGGCAGCGCGGCGACGTCGAAGCCGGGGCCGCGGTCGCGGACGAACACGTCGGCCGTCCCCGCGCCGGACTCCACGTACACGGAGACGTCGCCGCCGGCGTGCCTGGCCGCGTTGAGCATCGCCTCGCGCGCTGCGGCCGCCAGCTCGGCGGGCGCGCGGAGCACGGGCTCGCCGACGCTCACGACGTCGAAGTGCACGGCGTGGTCGACCTCCAGCGCTGCCGCCACCTCGCGGAGCTCCGTCGCGAGGTCGGAGTCCTCCGGCGCGACGCCGTCCGCGCCCTCCGCGTAGAGCCAGTCGCGCAGCTCGCGCTCCTGGGCGCGGGCGATCCGGCCGACTTCGCTGGAGGCTCCCGCCCGGTTCTGGATGAGGGCGAGCGTCTGCAGCACCGAATCGTGGAGGTGCGCGGCCATCTCGGCGCGCTGCTCCTCGCGGACGCGCGCCGTCCGCTCGGCGATCAGCTCGCGCCAGAGCCGCAGCGCCCACGGCGCGACCAGGACGGCCGCGCCCGCGAAGGTGGCGCCGATGATGGCGAGCCAGAGGTACCCCGACGAGCGCCCGGCCTGCACACCGCTCAGCGCGAGGGCCAGCGCGACGAGGAACCCGCCCGCGGCGAGGCGGAACGTCGCGGGCGCGAGCGGGGACGGGGCGAGGCTCTGGTCGTCCACGAGCTGATCCCAGATGACGGCCGCGACCACGAGCAGGACCGACGTCAGCACGGCGCCGAACGCGGAGCCCTGCGCGTCGGCGGCGACCATCACGATGGCGGCGACCCCGGCCGCGGCGCCGACTCCCGCGAGCACCCACGGCACGTTCACCCGGCGGGTGACCCTCCCGTCCGGATCGTCCGGAGTCGCCGCGCGCAGCGGCGTCAGCGCCCAGAGCCACAGATAGAACAGCACGCCGGCGCCGCCGATCAGGGCCGTGCCGACGAAGATCCAGCGCACGGCCACGACCGGCCAGCCGAGGTGGTCGGCCAGCGCCACGCTCACCCCGCCGACGAGGCAGTCGCGCGGGCGCGCGAGCGGAGGGCGCGGGATGCGCCCTCGGGTCGCGGGAGTGGAGGCCATACCTCGAATCCAAGCAGAACCGGCCCCTCCCGCACAGCGCGAGCGGCAGGAATCAGGGTGCGGTCAGGGTGTCCCCCGATAGCGACCGGGCGTCGCCGCGCGCCACGATCGAGTCATGGTGAACGACAGCACGACCCCTCCCCCGCCGGGCGGCACCGCCGCCGGCGGCACGCAGGCCCCGTACGGCGGGCCGCAGACCGGTCTCTCCGGCCGCGGCACCCGCTTCTTCGACTGGATGCGCAGCCTCGGCGTCACGCGCACGGACGGCTGGATCGGCGGCGTCTGCGCGGGCATCGCGTACCGCATCGGGATCGATCCCCTCATCGTCCGCGGCATCCTGGTCGTCGCCGCACTGCTCGGCGCGCCCGCCATCCTGTTCTACGCCCTCGCCTGGGCACTGCTGCCGGACGTCGACGGCCGCATCCACCTGCAGCGGCTCTTCGAGGGCGAGTTCGAGCCGCCGATGGTCGCGATTGGGGTGCTCGTCGTCCTGTCGCTCCTTCCGTGGTCGGAGGGGGTGTGGTGGTTCGGTCGCGATCCGGGCTGGGGCGACGATGTCGGGCGGATCATCTGGACGCTGATCGTCCTCGCGGGCGCCACGGCACTGATCGTGTTCTTCGGGCGCCAGGCCGACCGCCGGTCGTGGACCGGGAGCGCGGGAGGTCCGGCGACGGCCGAGCCGGCGCCTGCGACCGGTGCGGGACCGTCCGCCGCAGCCGCCGCCGCGACGACCGTCGCCGCCGCTGCGACGCCCACCGTCGCCACCGTTGCCGAGCCGACCGCGCCTCCCACGCCCGGCGCCGGCGCGGGCGAGCAGGAGGTCGCCGACTGGCGCGCCCGTCAGGCGCAGTGGAAGGCCGAGCACGACGAGTGGAAGCAGCGGCTCTCCGAGGACATGCGCACGGTGAAGGCGCAGCGCTCGGCCCAGCTCCGGGCGCAGGCGGCCGCAGCGAACGCAGACGCGGAGGCCCGGCGCGTGGCCTACCGCGCGGCGAACCCGCGGGTCGGCGCGGCGGTCGGCTGGCTGTCGGTGGGGCTGGCGCTGGTCGCCGGCTCTCTCGCCGGGGCGCTCTGGGGACCGCTCACCGGCCTGCCCGGTTACGCCCTGACGGCCGCCCTCGCCGCGGCGACCCTGGTCTTCGGGATCACGATCCTGATCGCGGGGATCGCGCGCCGCCGCAGCGGCTTCCTGATCTTCCTCGGCATCCTGCTCGCGGCGCTCACCGTGCTGGCCGCGCTGCTGCCGACCTCCCCCGCGGTCCGCCTGAACGCGAGCGTCACGGCGGGGAACACGCTCTCCGCGACCCCGGCCGCGAGCGCGAACTACCTGCAGGCCGTCGGCGACACGACGATCGACCTCACGAAGGCCGTGACGGCGTCCGGCACGCCCGTGGTGAACCTCGCCAAAGGCCCCGGGCCGACCACGGTGATCGTCCCCGTGGACGCCACGATCCGCGTGGAGGCGACGACCGCCTCCTCCGTGACGGTGACGGACCCGGCGGGCGGCGATCAGGTGCACCGCTGCGATCCGGGGCCGTTCGGCGCCTGCTCCACGGACATCGTGGTCGGGCCGGCCGGGACCCCGGAGGCCGTCGTCCGCATCGCGCAGCTCGACGCGGTCCACGTCGAGCGAGTCCAGAAGTGAACGAGAGCGAGAACGAGATGCCCACGAACGCCGACCAGCCGACGGAGGACCTGAACATCACACCGGCAGCCCCCGGGTCCGACGAGGCGGAGACCCTGGTGATCCCCACCGCGTCCGACGCGGCGACCGCGCCCACGACGCCGGTCGCACCGCCGCCCGCCGCCCCCGCCGAGCCCTGGCTCTCCGATGCGGCCTACGCGTTCCCGGTGCGCCCGGTGCCCTCGGGTCCGCCGCCCGTGCGCTGGGGCGGGATCGTCTGGGGCATCCTGATCATCCTGCTCGCCGCCACCGTCCTGGTGGTCGTCTCCTCCCCCGTGCGCCTCGCCGGCGTCACCGTGTGGCTCGCGACGCTCTCGCCCGGCGGCGCCGTCGCCGTGTGGATCGCCGCCTTGGGGATCGTCATCGTCGTCTCGGCGCTGCTCGGCGCGATCAGCGCCGCCCAACGCAACCGCCGGCGCCGTCCGGTCTGACCGACGAAGGACGGTGCCGGCCGCTCAACCCGAATAAGCCGGCCGGCACCGGGGGCGGCGTCGTCACGCACTGGAACGCAGCGACGCTCGACCACCCACTGGCGGCGCGGCTCCGGGTACCCGTACCGGAAGCGGCGGCCGCAGAACTCCAGTAAGACGGATGCGGAAGCGCCCGATCCCGGCCGTTCCCGGAAACCCGCGGCGGCGGCTCGGCAGGATCACCTGAGCGCTCACCTCGCGCACCTGAAATCCGAGAATCCCGCGGGTGCGCGCACGCCCCCCTTCCCGGGTGCGCCCTCCGGCGGTGCACCGAGTCCGGTGACTATAGGTGGTGAACAGCCGCGAGCGGCACCGCCCTCGCGCGCGCTCACCGCGGAATCCCGGGCGACACGGGACGCGACCGGCCACGACGGCCTCCCCCAACGATCGCCGATCGGCAGACCTGGAGTGAAAAGCATGGTGAAACCGGCCAGCGTCCCGCCCGTCCCGTCCGTCCCCGCGGCGATCCCCGACCCCACCCTGCTGCTCACCGCCGCCGTCTCCCGGCTTGCCGCCACGATCGGCGTCCGGCTGATCGTCATCAAAGGGATCGCCGCGGACCAGTACGGGCTCCGCCCCGCCCACATCAGCAGCGATGTCGACGTGCTCGTGACCCACGACGACTACGGCACCCTCCTCGCCGAGCTCGAGTCGCGCGGCTGGCGTCGGCGGGCGTCCGACCCGGACACCGACACCTTCCCCGTCCACAGCGCGAGCATGTTCCACCCGGAGTGGGCCGCAGACATCGACGTCCACTTCCGCTACCCGGGCCTGGAGGTGGATGGCGACGTCTTCGACCCGATCTGGGCCCAGCGCACGACGATGTGGTGCGGCAACCAGCCGATCTGCATCCCGGGGCTCGTGGACGCGATCCTGATCGGCGCCGTCCACGCGATCCGGTCGCGCTTCTCCCGGCGGCACCGCGCCGAGCTCGACTTCCTCGTGGGACGCTGCTCCCGGATGGACGTCACGCTCCTGCTCGAGCGCGCGGACCAGCTCGGCGCGCTCGCCACGGCTCGGCCGTTGCTGGAGCGGCTGAAGCCCTTCGACGCGGAGTACGACTGGGGCGAGGCCTCCGCCGAGTGGCGGCTGCGCACGGAGATCCCCGATGCCTCCCAGCGGCGGGTAGTGCTGTGGAAGCAGGCCGCGCCCCGCGAGCGTCTCACCAAGCTCCGCCTCGCCCTCTTCCCGCCAGCCTCCGCGTTCGTGAAGGAGACCACCGCGACGACGCTCGGTCCCGTCCAGCTCGCCGGCCGTTACCTCCGCCGCTGGCGCCGCGGAGCGAGGGCACTCCCGAAGGCGCTCGCGGTGCTGCGCGCGAGCCGCCGACGGCGCCCCTGAGGCCGCACGGCCGTCAGTACGCCCCGTTCGGGCGCAGCACCACGCCGACCGTCTGGAACAGGATCTGGAGGTCGCCCGCCACCGACCAGTTCTCCACATAGAAGAGATCGAGCCGCACGCCCTGCTCCCAGGACAGGTCGGAGCGCCCGCTCACCTGCCAGAGCCCGGTCATCCCCGGCTTGACGATGAGCCGGCGGTGACTGTCCCTGTCGTACTCCGCGACCTCGGACGGCAGCCCCGGCCGCGGCCCGACGAGGCTCATCTCGCCCTTGAGGACGTTCCACAGTTGCGGCAGCTCGTCGATCGACGTGCGGCGCAGGAACCGGCCGACGCGGGTGACCCGCGGGTCGTCCTTGATCTTGAACAGCGGCCCTGCGCCTTCGTTCCTGTGCTGCAGGTCCGCGACCTCTTCCTCCGCGTTCACCCGCATGGTGCGCAGCTTCACGATGCCGAAGGCGTTGCCGTCGCGGCCGACCCGCGACTGCCGGAAGAAGGCAGGGCCAGGGCTGTCGAGGCGGATCACGATGACGCAGAGGACGATGATCGGCAGGAGCAGCGTCAGCGCGACGGAGCTCAGCACGATGTCGAACACCCGCTTCGCCCGCCGCCGCGTGATCGAGCGATCCGCCGGCGCCACCTCGACGATGGGCAGCCGGTCGATCGGGAAGTACTCGGCGCGCGGCGCGGCGAGCTCCGGCACGTCGATGGAGAGCCAGACCACGGCGCCCGCGCCCTCCACGTCCCAGAGGAGCTGGCGGACGTTCGCACCGTCGCGCTCCTCGGTCAGGAGGATGATGTCGACCCGGTGCCGCTCGACGAGCTCGCGCAGATAGGGGCCGCGCGCGTTCTCGATGCCGGTGGTCGCGACGACATCGACCGCGACCGGCGCCGCCCGCTCCGCGAAGACGGCGGCGAGCTCGGCCACGCGCTCCGGTGTGCCGACGACGAGCGCGCGCCGGATGTAGCGGCCGCGCGCGCGGTGCGCGTAGATCCACCCCCGGCAGACGAAGCGCACGGCGAGCAGGCCGAGCAGGCCGAACGGCATGGCGACGGCGAGGTAGGCGCGCGAGGGGTCGAGCTGGAGGACGAGGGAGCCGACCGCGAGGAGCGCGACGAGCCAGACGGTCGCACGGACCGGGGGCGCGTACGACGGGCCGTTGAGGCGCTTCGGCCAGGACACGTACCCGTTGAGCACCGCGACGATCGCGAGCCAGATCACCCCGATCAGGATCGAGACCATCACGTACGAGATGTCGAGCGGCCCGATCTGGAACGGGTCGTTGCGGCTCCCGAAGCGCGCCAGATGCGCGGTGGCGAGTGCTGCGCCGACGACGAGCGCGTCCGCCAGGAGGAGCAGGCGGGCGGCGCGCAGCCGGCCGGCCAGGGTCTGCGGGCGGTGGGAATCGGTGCGGACCATCAGTTCCTTCCCTCTCCGAGCGCGCCGCGCTTCAGCGTCGGTATGACGTCGTCGGCGGCGAGCGCCTTTCTGAGGACCTCGACGCGCGCCTCGTCGACGCGCACGATCGACTGCCCGTCGGGCGACGACCCCGTTCCCGCGGTGGGCAGCGTGAGGGTGTGGATCGCGTCGGACGTCAGGCCGCGGAAGCCGAGCGCGAGCGAACCGGCGGCCGACGAGGTGAGCCCCGTGTCCACCGCCACATACCGCGCGAGCGTCGTGATCGCGGACTGCGTCCTGCCCGGATCGGTCAGGGTCTGAGCGCTGATGAAGCCCTGCAGCATCCCGCGGACGAACGCCTGCTGGTTGCGCACGCGCTGGTAGTCGGCGTCGGGGAACGCGTACCGCTCGCGGACGAACGCGAGGGCGGCCGACCCCTCGAGCCGGTTCTCGCCCTTCTCGAAGCTGTAGCCGGGCATGTTCTTGGACGTGAACGCCCGGTCGGACCAGACCTTCACACCGCCGAGAGCCGTGGAGAGAGCGCCGAAGCCGCCGAAGTCGACGACCGCGACGTGATCGATCCGCGCCCCCAGGAGGCCCTCGACCGTCTGAACCGTCAGTGGAACGCCGCCCCAGCTGAAGGCGGCGTTGATCTTGTTCTCGCCGTGGCCGGGGATCGGCACCCAGAGGTCGCGCATCAGCGAGACGACCACGACCCCGGAACGGTCGGCGGGGATGTGGACCAGCATGAGCGTGTCCGAGCGCTCGCCTTTCGCTCCGCCCGACAGCGGATCGTGGAGCCCGCTCCGCGAGTCCGACCCGATGAGCAGGAAGTTGGTCGTCCCCGCGACGGCCGGCGGACGCCCTTTCTCGTCGGGGAACGCGTTCGGGATGCGCTCGACCGTGTCGTCGAACGACCACCCCAGCCAGAGCAGGTACCCGCCGATGAGCGACACCGGCAGCAGGATCACGAGGGCGGCGGCCGTGACCCAGATCCCGATCCGTCGCCGCCGTCTGCGCTCGGATCGGCGCCGCTCCTGTCGCCGCCCGGGTGCTGCGAGGGGCGCTTCTTCTTCGGGAAGCAGAAGGTCGCCTCCATCGGGCGTCGTCACGCGGACGCCTGCCGGCCGGCCAGGATGTCGATCGCCGGGACGAGGCGGCTCGCCATCACGTCGAACGCCTCGTCCGGCCGGCCGTACGGGTCGTCGATGTCGTCGTCGCCGCGCGGCGGAAGCAGGCCGTGGCGGCGGGCGTCCACGGCGCGGTCGGTGAGCGCGCGCCACCGGAGGGGATCGCCGGGGTCGCCCTCCGCGGCGAAGCCCTCGATCGCGCGCGCGAACTCCAGCAGCGTGAACGTCCGGGAGAAGGCGCCGGGGTCGAGGGCGGTGACCCGCGTCGCATGCTCCCGGGTCAGCGCGAGCACGAGGTCGGAGCCGGCGATCGTCGCCTCGGTGAGCTGGGAGGCCACGAAACCGTCCGGGTCGCCGCCGAACGCGCGGACGCGGGGGCGTGTCTGCGACGAGATCGACCGTCCGACGACCGCGCGCGTCCCCGCGCTCCGGACGACCACGCCCTCCCCCGGTCCGGCGGAGGGCGGCAACCGGGCCGCGAGGAGTCGCTCGGCCATCGCCGACCGGCAGATGTTGCCAGTGCACACGAACAGGACGGAGAACCCGCTCCCGGGCATCAGGACTCCCCTCGGTCGGTGCCGCGGCGGAGACGGCCGCGGTCGCAGATGCAGAGGGACATGGTCGCCCGCCGTTGACACCCCACCTGCGGGCAGGGACGCGACGGCGCTCGTCCCCGCTCCGTTCTTCACCCGAAGAATCGACTGCATGCCGGACGAGCTCAGCTAAAACATCACCCGATCGCCGCGGCGCCGAGTGGGGGGTCCGCAGCGGCTCCCCGGCCGCGCCCGCGCTGATACTGGGTCTTTGCCACCCGACCCGATCGCACCCGAGGAGACCCATGCCCGCCCACCCGACCGGACCCCACGAACCCGGCCCGCACGACGCGGAGGCCGACTTCGTCGTCGGCGCACTCGGCCGGGCGCTGCGGATCACGGTCACCGGCGCGGGAGCCGGCGCCCTCGCCGCCGCCTTCTCGGTTGCCTGGGCGCACCTGCTGCTCGACCCTCGCGCCGAGACCGACGACGAGCTGATCCTGGACTCCGCCGCGGACACGCCGGAGTCGACCGCCGCCGGCCTGGCCCAGGCCAGCACGCTGATCACGCGCACGCTCATCGACCTGAACACGGGACGGGGGCTGCTGTTCCACGCGGCCGCGGCCGTCCGTGCCGACGGCCGCGCGATCCTTCTGGTCGGGCCGTCCGGCGCGGGAAAGACCACTGCCATCACCCGCCTCGCCGGCCCCCACGGGTATCTGACGGACGAGACGGCCCTGGTCGGACCCGACGGCAGTGTCCTCCCCTACCCGAAGCCGCTCTCGGTCGAACGGGGAGGGCCGGCCAAAGCGCAGCTCGCCCCCGCGGAGCTGGGGCTGCGTGTCGCCGACGTCCCGCACGAGGTGGACCGGGTGATCGTCCTGAACCGGGAGGCGGGCGGTTCGCGTCAGCCGCTCTCCCGCCGACTCGGCATCGTCGAGAGCCTGGAGGCGCTCGTCCCGCAGCTCTCGGCGCTGGAGCGGCACCCGAACCCGCTCGCCGCCCTCGCGGAGCTGATCCGGCAGGTCGGCGGGATAGAGCAGCTCAGCTATGCCGACGTGCTCGACCTCGATCCGGCCTCCGGGCCGCCCACGTCGCCGCGGCTGTCCGCCGAGGAGCTCGCGTTCTCGACCGTCGCCTCCGACCGCGACGACGGAACGGCGCCCGGCCTGATCCGCACGCGGGCGGACGACGCTCTGGAGACGGACGACCTGCTCGTCCTCGCGCACGGAAGCGAGATCCGGGTGCTCGCCGGGGTCGCGAAGACGCTGTGGCTGGAGGCCGGAGCGGCCCGGTCCGAGGATGACCTCCTGGAGCGGCTGCGGACGATCCACGGCGCAGCGCCCGGCGACGACCTGGCTCTGCACCACACGATCGACGTCCTCGTCGGCGCGGGAGTGCTCGAGTGGCGAGCGTGAGGCACGCCGGCACGATGGATGACATCGAGGGTGAAAGTCCCGCCCGGGTGCACCGTCATGCCCGATCGGTCGTGTGGGTGGAGACGACGGCGGGGCGCTGGGCGGTCGCCGACGTCTCCGATTTCCGGCAGTTCGTCCTCAACGGAACCTCCGGCCTGCTCTGGCAGTCGTTCGACGGGCACACGACGGACGAGGCGATCGTCGAGCAGGTGCTCGACGCGTTCCCCGATCACCCGGATTCGGCTCGCGCCGACTGCCGGTCATTGATCGACGAGCTGCTGCGGCTCCGACTGCTCGAGCCCGCACACCCCGAACCCGACCACGATCAGGCCACCGACGCCGAAATGGAGCTGTGAGATGACCTCGCCGACGGACACCACCGAGAACCAGTCGAGGGGCAGAGACCTGCGCGACTTCGTGCGGATCATCAGGCGCTACTGGCTCGGCGAGGCGATCATCGTGCTGGCGACGATCGGTCTCGTCGCCGGGTTCACCGCGCTCCAGCCGCGCGTCTACCAGTCCACCTCGACCGGACTCACCCAGGCGGCGGGCGGCGAGAGCCTCTCGATGACCTTCGCCGGCGAGAGCCTCGCCAAGTCCCGCGCCGAGACGTACGTGCGCGTGGCCACGTCGGACGCGGTGGCCAAGCGCGCGCAGGAGATCCTCGGCACCGACCGCTCCGTCTCCGATCTGCTCGGGAAGGTCACGGCGACGCTTCCGGCGGACACGGCCATCATCGAGATCACCGCCAGCGCGAGCAGCCCGGAGGGCGCAGCGAAGCTCGCCAATGCCTGGACGACCGCGCTCTCCGACCAGGTGAAGGCGCTGGAGTCGCCGGAGGGGTCGGTCGGCGATCCGTCGATCGCCTTCGTCCCCCTGGCGAACGCGCGCCCGCCCTACTTCCCGTCCTCGCCAAACATCCAGACGGCGCTCGTGCTCGCGCTGCTGGCGGGCATCGCGCTCGCCCTGGTCTACGCCCTGCTCCGCCAGCAGTTCGACCGCCGGGTGCGCTCCGTCGACCAGATCGAGCGCCTCCTCGACGCCCCCGTGATCGGGACCGTCCCGGCCAGCCCCGCGCTCTCCGATCGCCAACGCATCGTCGAGCACGACGGCTCGGCCGACTCGGTGCAGCTCTTCGCGATCTCCGAGTCGCTGCGCGAGCTGCGCACGAACCTGAGCTACATCGACGTCGACAACCCGCCGAAGGTCATCGTGGTGACCAGCTCGATCCCCGGTGAGGGCAAATCGACGCTGACGGCGAACCTCGCCGATGCCATCGCCTCCGGCAACGCGAACGTCGTCATCATCGACTGCGACCTGCGGCGTCCGATGCAGTCCACCCTGTACAACCTGCGCGGCGGGGTCGGCCTCACCGATGTGCTGAGCGGCCGGGTCGCCCTCGGCGACGCCCTCCAGGCCCCGACCGCGAGCAGCCACCTGCGGGTGCTCGGCGCGGGCCGCGTTCCGCCGAACCCGAGCGAACTCCTGGGCTCGCGGACGATGCGCGAGCTGATCGCCGCGCTCTCCGGCGTCGCCACGGTGATCCTCGACGCGCCCCCGCTGCTCTCGGTGACGGACGCGGCCATCCTCGGCACGATCGCGGACGGCGTCGTGATCACGGTCGGCGCCAAGCAGGTCACCGCCGAGCAGCTCCAGAAGGCCTACCGCTCGGTCACGCGCGTCAACGGCAAGGTGCTGGGCGCCGTCCTCAACAAGATCCCGCCGAACGGCGTCGACTCCCACGACTACGGGTACTACCGCAACGACTACTACACGTCGAACGAGAGCGTCGAGGGCGCTGCGGGCGACACCGGGAAGCCGGCGGGCGACGCGCCCGGACACGACGCGCCCGGGGTCGCTGAGGGGACGCAGACGCGCCGCTCGTCCCGCAAAGAGCTCCGCGCCGGGCGCTGACGCCGCTGGGGCGCTGCGGGCTACACGGCCCGCAGCGCCGGCACGCTGTCCGGCTGAGGGACCACGCCCGTGGCCGGTCTGTCCGCGCGCGGGAGGGCGATCATCAGGCTGGTGATGACTCCCGCGTTCATCCAGGTGAACAGGTCGAACGAGAAGAACATCGCGAACAGCATGGCCAGCACTGCCTTGATGGTCCGGTCGGCGAAGCAGAAGGCGACGGTCCAGAAGGCGAGGAGGGCGAGCAGGCCCACGATCCCCGTGGTTCCCAGCGCGTACACGAGCATGTTGTCGACCGCCCGGAGGAAGGTCTGCTGCATGAGGCCGCGGTCGTAGAGGATCGCCTCGCCTCCGAACCCGGCCCCGAACCACGCCTCCACCGGCGGGCGGTCGAGGAGCGCGCGCACCGACTCGAGCGCACCGAGGCGATGCGACCACGAACCCGACTCGAGCAGGTTGGCGACGAGCGTCCCGATTCCGATGTCGATGTTCAGCAGCACGACGACGACCGCTCCGACACCGATCAGGGAACGCAACCACGACGTCAACGAGCTGTTCAGAGCCACATGAACGAGCAGCCCGACGGCGACGGCGGCGACGGCGCTGCGCGTTCCCGAGAGCGCGAGGCCGACGGTCGCCACCGTCAGGTTGACCAGCCTCCACTTCTGTGACCAGCGTGCCGGATTCGACCAGGCGACGATCAACGCGATCCCGATGGAGACGGCGAAGACGATGGGGTGCCCGAACGTCCCCTGGGCACGGGCGTAGACGTCGCTCGTGAACGGGTTGTACCGGATCTTCCCCGTGTAGCCCCAGATCGGCTCCGGCAGGACGAGGATCTCCACGAACGCGAGACCGACCTGCACCGCGGCCAGACCGGCGATCGTGGCGTACACCATCCGGAGCTCCGCACGGTCGAGCGAGGAGGCGACGTACGCCGCCAGCGTCGCCAGGCCGAAGTACAGCACGATGCGATTCGTGCCGTAGCTTCCGGTGAGCAGCACGCTCAGCGAGATGAATCCCCACCACGCCGCCACCGCCCAGAACCGGACGCCCCCTGACGTGACGGCACGGGAGCGGACCAGGGCGAGCACCAGGACACCGATGGCGGCGATGGCGACGGGCGGCCGCACGGCGTCGGGTGCGAAGTTCGCAAGCCCGAACGACGCTGCCACCACCGTGAACGACACCGCGACACCGCGGATCAGCCGCGGAGGCACCGCGATCATGAGGAGGACGACCGCCAGGATCGCGACCGCCCCGCCCAGGAGCAGAAGCGGGCTCACGAGCGGACGGCCGACCTGGTGAGCCACCCGTAGGCCTCCAGCACCGGGCCGAAGACGCGCTCGGGGGACGCCTCGGTGTCGGCCCAGCGCTTGGCCTTCTCGACGGTGTCGGCGCGGGCCGCGGTGTCGTCCGCCGCGCGGGCGATGATGGCGGCGAACTCCGCGTCCGTGGCGTCGTCGGGGACCTCGAAGCCCCGGCCGTCGGCGAGGAGGCCGTTCGCCGCCGACGCCGTGGCGACGACCGGGCGGCGGCGGTCGAAGGCCTCCAGCACGGCGAGGGGCGTGCCCTCCCAGCGGGAGGTCATCAGCAGGAAGTGCGCGGCGTCCAGCCGCGCGGGGACATCGTCGACCTGACCGGCGAAGTCGACCGGCGCGCCCCGTTCGGCCGCGGCCGCGAGCGCGGCGTCGCGGAGCTCGCCGTCTCCGGCCCACGTCGCCGCCACGGGTCGCCGGCGCGCGAGCTCCGCCACGACGCGGACGAAACGCAGCGGGTCCTTCTGCTCGACCATCCGGCCGACCGCGAGCAGCCGCAGCGGCGAGCTGACCTCGTTCGGGACCGGGTCGGGCGCTCCTGGGCGCTGCGCCGGCACGTTTCCGACGATCACGACGCGAGCGGCCGGGCGGCCGGCGTCGCCCACGACCATCTCGGCGACGGCGGGACCGACCGCGAAGACGACGCGGCTGCGGAACGACAGGACCCGTGGGCGCACGCTCGGCAGCCGGGTGTGCGCGTGCTCCACGACCGGGATGCCGAGGAGGCGCCCGACGATGAGCGACTGCAGGGCCTCGCGACGCTGATGGGCGTGGAGGATGTCCGGGCGCGTCCGGCGTGCCGCGCGCAGCAGCCGCGCGGTCTGCGCGAGGAATCCGCCGGCGTCGTGCTCGATGAAGCGGACGGGCGCCGCCAACCGGGCGACGGCGGAGCCTCCTGCCCCGAACACTGACACCGCCACGCCGTTGCCGACGGCCAGCCAGTTGGACAGGTCGACGACCACCTGCTGAGCTCCGCCGGGCCCCATGCTGTCGACCACCTGCATCACGCGGAGCGGGCCGCGGCCCGGGGAGTCGTTCACGGACGACGGCTCAACGCGACTCGATGACCTGGACGTCGCCGAGCGCCCTGCGGGCCATGTCGAGCGCCTCGCCGACATTGCGCGCGTCCATCACGACGACCGCGGAGGAGCCGTTGGGCAGGCGGAGCCGCAGCTCGAACGGGCGGAGCGGAGCCTGTTCGCGGGTGCGGGTACGAGTGGACACGCTGAAACTGTAGGTGCGCGTTCGGCGCCGATCGGAGTCGATCCGCGCCGGCCTCCCGCGCCGACGCCACCTTTTCATCTGCTCGATCACCCGACGCGGGGGCCGGCTGCCGACGCGAGAAAAGTCCTCCACAGTTCGCCGATCCAGCGACCTTTCCACATATTCTCCCGGATCGGTCGCGACGTCGGCGCCGTCTGGAACGATGGCTGCATGAGCACCACAGACACCGTTCCCGAGGCCACCCGCGATCGAGCCCTGAGCCGCCTCCGCGCGCTCGTCGGCCGCCCCGACGCGGCGTTCCACGACGGGCAGTTCGAGGCGGTGTCGGCCCTCGTCGACGATCGCAGCAGGGCCCTGGTCGTGCAGCGCACCGGCTGGGGCAAGTCCGCGGTGTACTTCGTGGCGACGATGCTGCTGCGCGAGCAGGGCGCTGGGCCGACCATCCTCGTCTCGCCCCTCCTGGCCCTCATGCGCGACCAGGTGGAGGCCGCGGCACGGGCGGGTGTGCGCGCACTGTCGATCAACTCGGCCAACCGGCACGAATGGGACGACGTGGCCGCCCGGCTGCGCGACGACACCGTCGACGTCCTGCTCGTGTCACCGGAGCGCCTGAACAATCCGGACTTCCGCGACCAGCAGCTCCCGGCCCTGGTCGATCGCTGCGGCCTCCTCGTCATCGACGAGGCCCACTGCATCTCCGACTGGGGGCACGACTTCCGGCCGGACTACCGGCGGCTGCGCGACCTCGTCGCCGCGCTGCCGGAGGGCATCCCGGTGCTGGCGACGACCGCGACCGCGAATCAGCGGGTGGTCGCCGACGTCGAGGAGCAGCTCGTCGGCTCGGCGCTCGCGGCGACGGTGCGCACCATCCGCGGGCCGCTGGCGCGCCGGTCGCTTCGGCTCGGCGTGCTCGCGCTCGAGGATGCGACGGCGCGCCTGGCCTGGCTCGCCGGCCATCTCGCTGACCTCCCCGGCAGCGGGATCGTGTACGCGCTCACCGTGTCGGCGGCGGACGACACGGCGCGCGTGCTGCGGAGGGCCGGCCACGATGTCGCCGCCTACACCGGGCAGACCGACCCGGCCGAACGGGAGGAGCTCGAAGGGCGGCTGAAACGCAACGAGGTCAAAGCCCTCATCGCCACCAGCGCCCTCGGGATGGGCTTCGACAAGCCGGACCTGGGATTCGTGGTCCACCTCGGAGCGCCGTCCTCCCCTGTCGCGTACTACCAGCAGGTCGGCCGTGCAGGTCGGGCCACGGAGTCGGCGGATGTCCTGCTGCTGCCCGGCCCGGAGGACCGCGCGATCTGGCGGTACTTCGCGACGGCGGCTATGCCGACGGAGGAGAAGGCGACCGCCCTGCTCGGCGCGCTGAGCGACCAGGTGCAGTCCACCCGGGTGCTGGAGAGCCGCGTCGACCTGCGCTCGTCCACCCTCGAGCTGCTGCTCAAGGTGCTTGACGTCGACGGCGCGGTGCGGCGCGTGCCGGGCGGCTGGGTGTCGACGGGTCGGCCGTGGGAGTACGACCGCGACCGCTACGAGCGCATCGCGGCGGCGCGGGAGGCCGAGCAGCAGGCGATGCTCGACTACGAGACCACCTCCGGGTGCCGCATGGAGTTCCTGCAGCGGCAGCTCGACGACCCCGACGCCGGCCCGTGCGGCCGGTGCGACCGCTGCGCCGGCGAATGGTATCCGGCGGGAGTTGCGGCAGACGCGCGGCAGACCATCGCGACGGAGCTCGACCGGGTCGGCGTCCCCGTCGAACCGCGCAAGCTGTGGCCGACCGGCGCCGACAGCCTCGGCGTGCCCGTGCGGGGCAAGATCGCCCCGGGCGAGCAGCTCGAGCCAGGGCGGGTGCTCGCGCGGCTCACCGACCTCGGCTGGGGCGGGCGCCTGCGGCAGCTCCTCGACGCCGACGCGCCCGACGGCGAGTGCCCTCCGGAGATCCTGAATGCGTGCGTTCAGGTGCTCGCCGACTGGGACTGGGCGAACCGGCCCGCTGCGGTGGTCGCCCTGCCGTCCCGCGGCCGGCCGCGTTTCACCGAGAGCCTCGCGCGCGGGCTCGCAGAGATCGGGCGGCTCCCCTACCTCGGCGCCCTCGCGCTCCGCGGCGGCGGCCCGTCGGGAGGTCCCGGCGGCAACAGCACCTACCGGCTCGCGGGCGTCTGGGACCGGGTCGACGCGTCAGGGCTCGACATCCCCGCCGGTGCGCCGGTGCTGCTGGTCGACGACCTCATCGACAGCCGGTGGACCGTCACTGTCGCCGGGCGCGAGCTGCGCCGCGCGGGCGCGGGCGCGGTGCTGCCGTTCGCGGCGGCGCTACGAGCGTGATCGCCGTGCGGTCACAACGTCAGCCCGACCAGGATCGGCTCCGGGCGCAGCAGCACCCCGAACTCCGCTTGGACCCTGGCCTGGATGAACGAGGCGAGCTGGCCGATGTCCGCCGCGCTCGCGTTACCGCGGTTGACGATCGCGAGCGTGTGCTTGGACGAGATGCCCGCGCCCGATCCCGGAAGGGAGAATCCTCGGCGGATTCCGGCGTTCTCGATCAGCCAGGCGGCCGAGAGCTTGACGTCGTACGGGCCGTCCGCGAGCGGCGGGATGTCCAGCGGGTGCACGCCGCCGGCCGGGAGGCCGATCACGATGTCCGGCTCCGGAGGAGTGACGGGCCAGCGCGGCGCGTTCGTCGGCAGACCGCGCGCGAACGACTCCGAGACGATCGGGTTGGTGAAGAAGCTTCCCGCGCTGACCGAGTCCGGGTCGGCCGGGTCGAGCACCATCCCCTTCGAGGCGCGCAACGCGAGCACGGCGCGGCGCAGCTCGGCGACCGGCACGCGCGACCCGAGCGGCACGCCGAGCGAGTCGGCGAGCTGTGCGTAGGCGATCGGGGCACTGAGCGGCGCCCCGACGCCGCCGGGCACCGAATTGTCCGCGAGCTCCAGGTCCACCGTGAGCACCACGCCGAGCAGGCCGCGCTTGAGCGCGGAGGTCCGGTATCCCAGGTCCAGGTCCGCACGCGACAGGCGGCGAACCTCCCCGGTGCTCGCGTCCAGGAAGTCGACGCCGACCAGCGCGGACTCGAGCTCCTGGCCGTACGCGCCGATGTTCTGCACCGGGGCCGCGCCTGTCGATCCGGGGATGCCGGACAGCGCCTCGATGCCCGACCAGCCGTTGCGGACGGTCAGCGCGACGACGTCATCCCAGGGCTCGCCGGCCTGCACCCGCAGGCGTACGCGGCCCTCCGGCGCCTCGAGGCGATCGACACCGCGGGTCACCACGCGGATCACCGTGCCCTCGAAACCCTCGTCGCTCGCGACGGTGTTGGAGCCGCCGCCGAGCAGCAGCCAGTCCTCGCCCGACGCCCAGACCTCCCGGGCGGCCGCGACGAGCGCGTCCGTGTCAGCGGGGGCGACCATGCTCTCCGGGACGCCGCCGACCCGCATGGTCGTCAGCTCGGACAAGGGCGGCGTCGAAGTCATCTCGTCGTTCACGCGAGCGAGACGCGGACCTGCGCCTTGCCGAGCACGGTCTCGGAGTTGAACGTCGTCGTGAGGTCGATGCGCGCGACCCTGGCCTCCGCGTCGAGCTGACCGACCTTGGCCGTGACCTGCACGCTCGCGCCCTCCGCCGGGTCCACGACCACCGGGCGGGTGAAGCGCACTTGATAGTCCACGACACGCGCCGGGTCGCCGGCCCAGTCGACCACCGGCTGGACGGCGAGTCCCATCGTCAGCATCCCGTGCGCGATGACGCCGGGAAGGCCCACCGAGGTCGCGACGTCGTCGCGGTAGTGGATCGGGTTGAAGTCGCCGGAGGCGCCCGCGTAGCGGACGAGAGCGTCGCGGCTGAGGTCGAACGAGCGCTCGGCGACCACGTCGCCGACGGTCAGGGCGTCGAAATCGGGGGCGGCCATCACTCGTCTCCTCGCACGACCAGGGTGGATACGGAGGTGACGACGTGATCGCCTGCACCGTCCACGATCACCGACTCGGCGGTGACCATGCTGTGCGCGCCGAGCGACTTGACAGCGGTGACGGTCAGCGTCGCCGTCAGCTCGTCGCCCGCGATCACCGGACGCGAGAACGTGAACCGCTGGTCGCCGTGGACGACGCGGCTGAAGTCGATGCCCGCCTCCGGGTCGGCCAGGAGCTGGTCGAGGGTGAGCTGCTGCACCACGATCGGGAAGGTGGGCGGCGCGACGAGATCGGCATGACCCGCAGCCTGGGCGGCCGCCACGTCGAAGCTGATCGGGTCCGTCGCGAGCACGGCGGCGGCGAACTCGCGCACCTTCTCACGGCCGACGAGATACGGCGGGGTGGGCGGGAAACTCCGGCCCACGAGCTCTGGGTTCACTGGCACCCGACGATTCTACGCAAGCGCCCAACGCTCCCCGGGGAACGCCCAGAGCTCCCCGGGGAAAAGGAGAACCCCGGCGCACTCGGCGCCGGGGTTCTCGAAGCTGTCGTCAGCGGACTACTGGCAGCTGTCGCACTGCAGCAGATCCATCGGGTCGACCGGAACTGCATAGCCGCCGACGGTGTCGTTTTCGTAGTCCATGATGGCCTCCCCGGAAATCTTGTCACTCGCGTGTCTCGCGGTGTTTACCCACTATATAACCCGAATGACACGATTGTCATTCCACTACATGTAGTGTTTGGGCGATTTTTTCGGGACCTCTTCCGACACCCCCGAGAATACGCGGGACCACCGACAGAGCCACCTCCGAACTGGGTACAGCGACACGGCGTGTCGGCCTTCGGAGGCCGCGTGTCGCACCACAGAACAGCGCATCGCGGGCGGCCTCGGCGCCCACTACTGTCTGACTATGCGACTCGGAGTCCTCGATGTGGGATCGAACACCGTCCACCTTCTCGTCGTCGACGCGCACCCGGGCGCCCGCCCCCTCCCCGCGGCGACGCACAAGTCCGTGCTGCGCCTCATGCGCTACATCACCGAGGACGGTGCGATCAGCGCCGAGGGCGAGACCGCGATCCTGGAGGCGATCCGGTCGGCGGTCGAGGTCGGCCGCGCCGAGGGCATCGAGGAGCTGCTGCCGTTCGCGACCTCCGCGATCCGGGAGGCCGCCAACGGCCCCGCGATCCTGGCGCGCATCCTGGACGAGACCGGCGTCGACCTCCAGGTGCTCTCCGGCGAGGACGAGGCACGGCTGACGTTCCTCGCCGTGCGCCGCTGGTCGGGCTGGTCGTCCGGCTCCATCCTCCTGATGGACATCGGCGGCGGCTCGCTCGAGATCGCGGCGGGCGTCGACGAGTACCCCGACACGGCGGTCTCCCTGCCACTGGGCGCCGGCCGCAGCACCATCGGGTTCCTGCACGAGGACCCGCCGACCGCCGAACAGGTCACGGCCCTCCGCGACCACGCCAGGACCACGCTCGCCGACGCGGTCGGCCGCTTCACCGACCGGGGGCCCGCGCATGTGATCGGCACCTCCAAGACCATTCGCTCCCTCGCCCGCCTGGCCGGTTCGACCGCGAGCGGCCCCGGCGGGACCGAGCGCAGCCTCCTGCGCCGCTCGGAGCTCGCGGACTGGGTGCCGCGCCTGGCGCAGCTCACGGCCGACGCCCGCACCGCGCTGCCGGGGATCACGGCGGACCGGACCTTCCAGATCGTCGCGGGCGGGGTGGTGCTGCGGGAGGCGATGCGCGCGTTCGACGTGCCGGTGCTCGAGGTCTGCCCGTGGGCGCTGCGCGAGGGGATCATCCTCCGCTACCTCGACCACCTCGACTGAGGAGCGCCGGTCAGGGCTGGAGACGTTCGATGCCCTGGAGGATGAGGTCGAGGCCGGTGGCGAACTCCTCGTCGTAGTCGTAGCCCGCCCTGGCCAGCTCGGCCACCACCTCCAGGAGGTACGGGAAGCGGAGGGCCACCTCCGGCGGAACGGTCTCGCTCTTCGCGGCGGCGGCCTCCCCCGACTCCTCCGGGGTGTCGAACGGGAGGGTCTTCTCCTGCAGGGCGAAGCCGTAGACGTAGGCGTCGAGCACCGAGGTGGCGTGCACGGTCGCACGGAACGAGAAGCCCGCCTCGCGCAGGCAGCCCATCATGGCGTTGTGCGCGGCGAGGTTGGCCAGGCCGGGGCGCATGCGCGACTCCATCAGGCCGACGGCCCAGGGATGGCGGCGCAGCGCTGCACGGAGTGAGACGGCCCTGGCGCGCATCGCCTCGTGCCACGGGACGGCGGTGGCGGCGGCGCTCCGGGCCTCAGCGACGTGGGCTCCCGAGGTCCGGGCCTCAGCCGCGGCGGCTCCGGCGCTCCGGGCATCGGCGGCCGCCCCACCGATGGCCGGCGGCTCGACCTCCGCCCAGACCAGGTCGACCATCCCGTCGATCAGCTCGTCCTTGTTGGCGACGTGCTTGTAGAGGGCCATCGGGACGACGCCGAGCTCGGCGGCGAGGGCGCGCATCGACAGGGCGTCGAGGCCGGCGGCGTCCGCGCGGGCGAGGGCGGCGGCGAGCACGACGTCACGGGTGAGGCGCGGGCGCGGGGACTGCGGCATCGGCGGCTCCTCGGTCGAAGGGTATTGACAAGGTGTACGCCGTACACCTATCGTTCGTGGTGTACACCGTACACCCATCATCCTAGGTCACCTTCCACCCGATCCGAGGCCACCATGACAACCACCACGACCGCGGTCGCCGCAACAGATTCCGCCGCCGACCGCCGGCGCTCGCTCACCGCGGGCGTGCTCTTCCTCGTCACGTTCGTCTCCGCCATCGCCGGCGTCCTGCTCTACGCGCCGGTGCTGAACGACCCGCACTACGTGCTCGGCGCCGGCTCCGACGCACGCGTGCTGTCCGGCATCCTCTGCGAAGCGGTGCTCATCGCCGCCAACCTCGGCACCGCGCTCGCGCTCTTCCCTGTCCTTCGCCGCCGCGCCGAGGGCCTCGCGCTGGGCTACGTCGTCGCCCGGGTGATGGAGTGCGTGTTCATCGCGGTCGGGATGCTGTGCCTGCTCACCGTCGTGACCCTCCGCCAGCACGCGGCGGCGCTCGGCGACCCCGGCGCGCTGACCGTGTCCGCGCAGACGCTGGTCGCGCTGCGGAACTGGACGTTCCTGCTCGGCCCCGGCTTCGTCGCGGGGATCGGCAACGGCGTCCTCCTCGGCTGGCTGCTGCTGCGCTCCGGCCTCGTGCCGCGGCCGATGGCGGTGGTCGGGATGGTCGGCGGGTCGCTCGTCGCGCTGTCCGGGATCGGCGTGCTGTTCGGGCTGTGGAGCCAGGGGTCGCCGGTGTCGGCGGTGGCGACGCTTCCGGAGATCGCGTGGGAGGCGTTCCTGGGGGTCTACTTCACGTTCGTGGGGTTCCGGGCGCGCGGGCAGGCGGCCGGCCACGCCGAGGGGCACGTAAACGCCCCTAAAAGCGCGTCTTAGGGGCGTTTACGTGCCCTTCGATCTCGCGGCGCGGGCCGCTGTGACGTCGAAGGGCACGTTGTCGCCCTTATCGGCGGGTTTTCGGGGCGTTTAGGTGCCCCTCGGCGAGGCAGCGCGGCGAGGCTGCGCGGGTCAGCGCGCCGCAGCCGCCGCCTCCTCGTGCAGGTTCGCCCCGCCGCGGTACCGCGTCGCGGGGTGCCGCTCCGTGAGGCGGTTGTGGCCGTCGCCGAACAGCCGCTCGCGCAGCGTGCCCGACCGCTCCCCCTCCTGCGGCAGCCGCCCGCGGCGACGCAGCTCCGGGATGACGAGCTCGGCGAAGTCGCGCGCCGTCTCGAACGAGTGGTACTGGCGGAGGTTGATGCCATCCAGGCCGTCTTCGTCGAGCCAGCGCTCGATCTCGTCGGCCACGGTCTTCGGGTCGCCGACCACCAGGAAGCGGTCGTCGCGGCCGTTCTTGATGAAGTCCAGGGCCTGACCCACGGTGCGATCCAGCGGCAGGAACGGCACCCGCTCGGCCGGGAATTCCGCCCGCGCCAGCGCCTCCCGCACGGTGATGTCGCGCGGGAACGCCGTCAGGTCCACGGGGAGGCTGCTGTGGGCGAGGATGCCGTCCAGGCTGGAGTGCTGCTGGTACAGCCTCCACTTGTCCTCGGCCTCCTCGGTCGTGCGGCCGACGATCACCCCGGCCATCGCGATGAACTTCACGTCGTCGCGCTGCCGGTCGTGGCGCTCGGCGGCGTCGCGCATCCCGTCGGCGTTGCGCCGGAACTCCTCGCTCGTGCGGCCGCCGGTGAAGACGACCTCTGCGTGCCGTCCGGCGAACTCGATCCCCGCAGGCGACCCGGTCGCCTGGAACAGCACCGGCGTGCGCTGCGGCGACGGATGCACGATGTGCGGCCCGGCGACCCTGTGTCGTTCGCCGACGTGGTCGATGTACCGCACCTTGGACGGGTCGGTGAAGACGCGCGCCTGCCGGTCGGCGATGACGGCGTCGTCGTCCCAGGAGCCCTCCCACAGCTTGTAGAGCACGTCCAGGTACTCCTCGGCGCGGCGGTAGCGCTCGTCGTGCGGCACCTCGTCGTCGAGCCCGAAGTTGCGGGCGGCGTTCGGGAGGTAGGAGGTCACGATGTTCCACCCGATCCGCCCCTTGGTCAGGTGATCGAGGGTCGACATCCGGCGGGCGAACGCGAACGGCGGCTCGTACGTGGTCGAGAACGTCACGCCGAAGCCGAGCCGGTCGGTGACGGCCGCCATCGCCGGGACGAGCAGCAGCGGGTCGAGGTTCGGGCTCTGCAGGCCCTCCCGCAGCGCCGTCTCCGGCCCGCCGCGGAAGACGTCGTAGGCCCCGATCACGTCGGCCAGGAAGATGCCGTCGAAGCCGCCGTGCTCCAGCAGCCGGGCGAGTTCCAGCCAGTAGTCGAGGTCGGCGAACCGCTCCCGGTTGTTGCCGGGCAGCGGCCAGAGGCCGTGGGTGATGTGGCTCACGCAGGCCATCTCGAACAGGTTGACGAAGAGCTGCTTGGGTTCGGTGGTCATGCGTCGCCTTCCGGGCTGCGGGGTCCGCCGGCCGGAGCGAACTCCGGGATCGCGGCGATCAGGTCACGAGTGTACGTCTGCTGCGGTCGTTCGAAGACGTCCTCGGCCGTCCCCTCCTCCATGACGCGGCCGTCCTTCATCACCAGCACCCGGTCGCTCAAGTGGCTGATGACGCCCAGGTCGTGCGAGATGAAGAGGTACGCGACGCCGGACTCCCGCTGCAGCGCGACGAGGAGGTCGAGGATCTGCGCCTGGATGGTGACGTCGAGCGCCGACACGGCCTCGTCGAGCACGATCACGTCGGGCCGCGGCGCGAGGGCGCGCGCGATGGCGACGCGCTGCCGCTGACCGCCGGAGAGGCGGAGCGGGAAGCGCGGCAGCACCTCAACGCCGAGCCCGACCTGGCCGAGCAGCTCGCGCACGCGGGCGTCGCGTGCGGCTCCGTCGGCGAAGCTCTCCGGGCGGAGGGCGTCGAGCAGGATGCGCTCGACGGTCCAGCGCGGGTCGAACGAGCTCAGCGGGTCCTGGTAGACGACCGAGATGCGGCGGCGCAGGGCGCGACGGCGCGACTCGGGCAGCGCCGACCACTCCTGGCCGAGGAGGCGCACGTCGCCGCCGTCGAGCCGTTCGAGACCGAGCGCGAGCTTGGCGGTCGTGCTCTTGCCCGAGCCGGACTCCCCCACGATGCCGAGGGTCTCGCCGGCGCGGAGGGTGAAGGAGACGCCGTCGACCGCGCGGGTGACGGTGCCGTCGGAGGTGTGGAAGCGCTTGACCAGCTCGCGTGCCTCCAGCACCGGGTCTCCCAGGGGCGGCCGGGGTGATGGAGCGGGTGAGCCGGGGGTGAGCGCGCGTCCTCGGGTGGCCTCGCCGGGAACCGCGGCGATGAGTGCGCGGGTGTACTCGTGCTCCGGCTCGGCGAGCACCCGGTCGGCCGGTCCCTGCTCCAGCACCTCGCCGCCGCGCATGACGAGGATGTGGTCGGCCAGGCGGGCGACGACGGATAGGTCGTGGCTGATCAGGATGAGGGAGGCGCCGCGCTCCTTCATGGCCTCCAGCTGGGCGAGCACCTGGGCCTGCACGGTGACGTCCAGCGCGGTGGTCGGCTCGTCGGCGATCACGATGTCCGGGTCGAGGGCGATCGCCGAGGCGATGAGCGCGCGCTGCCGGAGGCCGCCCGAGAGCTGGTCCGGACGCTGCCGCGCGCGGACGGCCGGGTCCGGGACGCCGACGCGCTCCAGCAGCTCCCGCACGCGGGCCTTCCGGGCGGCGCGGGTCCCCCAGCCGTGCAGGCGCAGGGCCTCGGCGATCTCCGCGCCGACCGGACGCAGCGGGTCGAGGGAGACGAGGGCGTCCTGCAGGACGAAACCGACATCCCGGCCGCGGACGCGACGCCCCTGCCGCGGGGTGAAAGCGCGGGCGTCCTCGTGGTGAAGCTCGAGCTGGTCGGCCTCC
Source organism: Leifsonia sp. NPDC056824 (assembly GCF_042789575.1). Taxonomy (NCBI): domain Bacteria; kingdom Bacillati; phylum Actinomycetota; class Actinomycetes; order Micrococcales; family Microbacteriaceae; genus Leifsonia; species Leifsonia sp. NPDC056824. The sequence goes on from NZ_JBHUAV010000006.1 coordinate 133,931, forward strand.
ACCGTGGCGTTCCGTCCGGCGAGGCCGACCAGACTGCGCGCGGTGACGGACTTGCCGGAGCCGGACTCGCCGACGATCGCGACGCACTGGCCGGGTAGGAGGTCGAAGGAGACGCCCGCGACGATGGGACGGTGGACGCCGTCCACCGTGAACCCGGTGCGCAGGTTGCGGACGCGCAGGCGCGCGGCGGGCCAGTCGAGGCGGGCGAGGTCGGTGGAGGTGTCGACGTCAGTGGAGGGGTGCGCGGTGGTCCCCTGCTGGGCGGCGCTCCACTGGGCGGTGCTCTGCTCTGCGATGCTCACGATCGTTCCCCTTTCTCCAGGCGCGCCTGGATGTGCCGGCCGATGGTGGTCGCGGCCAGCGCGACCGCGACGATGACGAGGCCGGGGATGACGACCAGCCACCAGGCCGTGGTGAGGTAGGCGCGGCCCGCGTCGAGCAGCGCGCCCCACTCGGACGCGGGCGGGGCGACGCCCAGCCCGAGGAACGACAGGCTCGACGCCCACACGATCGACTGCCCGATCGACAGCGCGAACACCGCGACCAGCGGGCGCAGCGCGTTCGGGAGGATGTGCGCGCGCACGATCCGCCGGCGCGAGTGGCCGAGCGCCGTCGCGGCCTCCACGTACGCCGAGTTCCGCGCGCCGAGGATCTGGCCGCGGATCATCCGCGCGTAGCCCGGCGCCGTGCCGACGCCGACCGCGAAGACCTGCGTGGCCGCGCTCGGGCCGGCGATCGCGATGAGCAGCAGCGCGAGCAGCAGGGCGGGGAACGCGAACAGGATCTCCACGAACCGGTCGATCACGACGGCGACCGGCTTGACGCCGAGCGCGGCGAGCGTGCCGAGGATCAGCGCCAGCCCGATGCTCACCGCCGCGGCGCCCACCCCGATGGTGAGGGAGTCGCGCGCGCCCCACACGATGCGCGTGTAGAGGTCGCGCCCGGACTCGTCCGTGCCGAACGGGTGAGCCCAGCTCGGCGCCTGGAGCGCGGCGGAGTAGTCGACGGCGGTCGGCAGGTGAGTGGTGAGGAGCTGCGGGGCGAGGACCGCGACGAGGAGCAGCACGGCGAAGGCGATCGCGAGGTAGAGGCCCCACGGGGCGCGGGTGAGGCGTGTCGCGGCCGACCGTGCGACACGCTGCTTCGAGGGTGAGGCGACGGAGGTCATGACAGCTCCAATCGGGGGTCGATCACCGTGTAGACGGCGTCCACGATGAGGTTCGCCGCCACGTAGACCACGGCGACGAGGGTGACGATGCCGGTGACGACCGGCAGGTCCTGGGAGTTGACCGCGGTGACCAGCACCGAGCCGATGCCGGGCCGCGAGTAGATCGACTCCACGATCACCGCACCGGAGAGCGTCGCGCCGAGCGCCCAGCCCGAGAGGGTGACCGCGGGGATGACGGCGTGCCGGAGGACATGCCGCAGCCGGATGCCCCACTCCCCCATCCCGCGCATCCGCGCCGAGAGCACGAACGGCTGGTCGAGCGAGCGCTCGAACTCGGTCCGCACGCTCTGCGCCATGAACCCGGCCAGCGGGATGGCGAGCGTCAGGGCAGGCAGCACGATCCCGTTCGGCGACGAGCCGCTGATGATCGGGAACCAGCGCAGCCCGAGGCCGAACACCAGCAGCAGGATGATGCCCAGCCAGTACGCCGGAAGGCCGGCGGTCACGACGTCCACCGTCGAGCCGAGCGCGCCGATCCGTGGGCCCCGCCCGGCGGTGAGGGTGACCCAGACGACCATGATGACCCAGGCCAGGGCGATCGCGGTCAGCGAGAGGGTGACCGTGCTGCCGAGCTGCTCGCCGATGATCGCGGTGACCGGGCGATACTGCTGGTACGACGTCCCGAAGTCACCCGCGACCAGCCCGCGCAGGTAGTCGAGGTACTGGAGGATGACGGGGCGGGTGAGGCCGTATTGAGAGCGGATCTGCTCCAGCTCGGCGGGCGTGCGCAACTGCACCTGTCCGGCGCGGATGTTGAGGATGGTCGTCGCCCGGTCGCCGGGGAGGGCGAGCTGGGCGAAGAACGCCACGGTCGCCGCGCCCCAGAGCACCACGACCGCCGCGCCGACCTTCTTCAGGAGGGTGAAGGCGACGGCCCGGCCGCGCCGGGGGCGGACGGTCGTGATGACCGCCGCGCCTCCGGCTACGGCCTCCGCGGCTGCTGCCTTCCGGTCTGCGAGCACCAGCTCACTTGGTGAGATACGCGTCATAGAACGTCGGTCCTCCCTGTGCGTGCTCCTGCCAGACGTCGTGGAGCTTGGGCGAGACGGCCAGCGTGCTCAGCCGGTCGTAGACACCGATGGACAGCGCGTGCTGGGCGATGTAGTCCTGCGCCTTCTGGTAGTCGGCGTTCTGCTGGTCCACGGTCGCCGCGGAGTTGCCGTCGAGGATGTACTGCGCGAGCACCGGGTCGTTGGTGAAGCTGCTGTTGCTGTAGTTCGGGTCGGCGGCGGTGGACGGCCTCCAGTTGATGTAGAGGATGCCCGCCGTGACGCTCGTCCAGTAGCCGGCCTGGAGGTCGTAGGCGTCGGGCCCGGAGTACTTGCCGGAGAAGAACTCGCTCTGCGGCACGGGGATGAGCTTCACATCGAAGCCGACCTTGCTCGCCTGCTCCTTCACCCCCTGCAGGATGGCGGCGCCGTCGGCGTTGATGATCGAGCCGGCGCCGTACGGCAGCCGCACCGTCAACGGCTGACCGTTCTTCACCCGCACGCCGTCGGAGTTCTTCTGGCTCCAGCCGGCGGCGTCGAGGAGGGCGTTCGCCTTCTTCACGTCCTGCGTGTACCAGGCCGCGGCCTTCTGGCTGTAGCCGGGGGTCGCCTGGCTGACGCCGCCGTTGCCCTCCGACGGGATCACGCCGCGGCCGATCGTGTCCACGATCTGCGGGCGGTCCAGGCTGTAGGCGAACGCCTGGCGCACCTGCTCGTCGGTGAAGGGTCCCTTCGCCGTGTTGAACGAGATCTGCTGCGGCCGGCCGGGGGTGACGAACTTGTCGAGCTGGTAGCCGCCGGTCTTCAGCACGCTCCACTGCACGGAGGGCACGTCGTAGATCGCATCCACCTGGCCGGCCTGCAGCGCGGCGACGCGGGTGGTCGGGTCGGCGACGAACTTCCAGTCGATCGTGTCGACGTAGGCCGGCCCGGTGTGCTTCGCGTTCGCGGGCGGGGACGTGTAGGCCTTGTTGCGCTTGAGGATGATGTCCTGGCCGCGGTTCCACTTGTCGACGGTGAACGCACCGGAGCCGATCGGGGCCTCGCAGTTCTGCTCCTTCGTGCGGGTCTGGAGCGCGTGCTGCGACTGGATGCCGAAGTAGCCCTGCGTCAGGTTGTCGGCCAGGCGCGGGTACGGGTGCGACAGGTCGATCTGGAGGGTCTGGTCGTCGATCGCCGTGGCGCCCTTGTAGTAGCCGTCCAGCCAGACCTTGGCGGTGCTGTTTCCGCCGTTGACCCAGTAGTCGAAGTTGTAGGCGACGGCCGCCGCGGTGAGCGGAGTGCCATCCGTGAACTTCACCCCCTTCTTCAGGGTGAAGGTCCAGGTGAGGCCGTCGCTGGACTGCTTCCACGCGGTGGCGAGCCACGGGACGACCTTGTGGTTCTCGTCGAGCGAGGTGAGGTTGTCGAGCACCTGGTACGACAGGTAGGCCTGCTCGATCCAGCCGCCGAAGACGCAGGCGGGCTCCTGCTGGTGGGCGTACACGATGGTGCCTCCGTCGACCTTCTGGCCGGTCGCGGCGTTGGAGGCGCCCGCGCAGGCGGCGAGCGCCAGCACTCCGGTGAGCGCGACGGCGGCGCCGGCGAGGGTGCGGAGGGAACGGGAACGCATAGGGACTCCTGGGAGGGTGCGGGACGGGATGCAGCTCAGGATGCGGGTGAACCGCAACCGCGGTCGAGCCGGCGTGACACTGTGTTTCGCGGGTGAAACACACCGTCACGGAAGCTGGCGCGACGGGGGGTGGCACCGGTATCACCCGGGCTCGTAGGCTCCAGCTGACATCCCCGCCTCGGGAACGGAGGACGCGATGAGGACGAGCGGAACCAGCGGCCCACTCTCGGCCCAGGCGATCGCCGGCAACGACGTCGTGCTGATCGGGATCGACCACGACCGGGCGGCGATGCCGGGCGTCCATGGCATCGGCATCGAACGGCTCGACCACACCGAGGGCGAGCACCGCTGGCTCCCGAACCGGCTCCGCTTCACCGGCGCGCCGGCCGGGACCTGGACGACCGACGTCAACCCGCTGCAGACCTTCCTCTGGGGCGACTACACGGCGAAGGAGGGCCACGACTACACATACATCGTGCACAGCATGACGGGCACTCCCGGGCAGCCGCTGACCTCCGCGAACGCCGTCACGCTGGCCGTCTCGACCGGGCAGCCCGCGCAGCAGGGGGTGTGGTTCAACCGCGGGGTGATCTCGTCGCAGGCGTACGCGGAGCGGTTCCAGAACCGGCTGCCCGCCGACGTCCCGGGCGACGCCGCGTGGAAGTGGCTCTCGCGCGGGCTCCAGGAGGCCATCCTGGCGTTCATCGGTCGTGCGCAGGACGCGGGCTGGGAGCTGCACGGCAGCTTCTACGAGTTCCAGCTGCCCGCGGTCCTGCAGGCGTTCGGCGTGGCGGACCAGGCCGGCGCCTCCGTGAATCTGATCGTCGACGACGGCAACCCCAAGAACCACGACGCCGTCACCGCGGCGGGCATCGACGGCCTCGTGAAGCTCTGGCGCGCCAACGCGAAGATCCCGCACAACAAGTTCGTCGTCGCGTCGCACGACGGCGCGCCTGTGGCGGTGTGGACCGGCTCGACCAACATCACGACGAACGGCGTGTTCGGGCAGTCCAACGTCGGGCACTCCATCGACGACCCGGCGATCGCCGCCGCCTACCTCGCCTACTGGTCGCAACTGCTGGAGGATCCGCCGTACAGCACCCTGAACGACTGGGTGGACGCCAACGACGCCCTCCCCGACCCGTGGCCCGCCGGCGTGTCCGTGGTGTTCAGCCCGCACACCCGCAGCACCGCCCTCGACCGGTACGCGGCCCTGTTCGACGGGGCGGGGACGATCGCGTGCGGGACGTTCCCGTTCACGCTCGACTCCCGGTTCGGCGACGCACTGCCCGGCGCCCACGACGCCCTCCGCTACCTGCTCTTCGAGGACCCGAAGGCCGCTGCGAAGGCGAGCGCGGTGGTCACCGACCCCGGAACGACGATCGTCGCGGGGGCGTTCCTGCCTGCCGGCGCGCTCGCGGGATTCGCTCCGGAGCTCGAGAACCCGTTCTCCAACAACGTGGAGTACGTGCACAGCAAGTACCTGCTGATCGACCCGCTCGGCGACGATCCGATCGTGGTGACCGGCTCGGCGAATTTCAGCGTGGCCTCCACCACCGGCAACGACGAGAACATGCTCGTCATCCGTGGGGACGCCGCGGTCGCGGAGTTGTACTTCACCGAGTTCATGCGGCTGTTCGACCACTACCGGTTCCGGTACTCGCTCTCCCTGGCGCCGCACGATCCGACGCCGGGGCCGCAGAGCGGGGTGGAGGCCGCGGTCGGCCTCGACCCGACGGACGGGTGGTGGGCGAAGTACTACGACCAGCCGGGGCGTGCGCGGCAGCGGGAGGTGCTGGCGGGGACGGCGCACTGAGGCGGCTGTCCCGCAGCCACCGGAGGAGTTTTCGCGAAATCGGGCCTCGATCTCCTCCGTTAGCTGCTCTCGGCGGGCATGTCGCCGCCGATCTCCTCCGTTAGCGTCGCGCAGCGGCCTCGCTGCGCCAGCGCGCAAGCAGCAGCCACGGGTCCCCGTCCTGCAGCGCCGCGACGTGACTCAGGAGGCCGGCATCCGTCTCGAACCACTCGGTCCCGGGGATGCGTAGCGCCGCGAACTCGACGTGCCGCCGATGCTCCAGGGTGCGGTCGCCGCGCTCGAAGGCGAGCACCTCGTCGTGGGGGAGGCTCGCGAACCGCTGCGCCGGGTTCGCCGTGGTGCCGATCTTGATGCGGTCGCGGTAGCGCAGGTAGTAGACGACGTCCACGCGCGAGGCGGCCGCGCCCTCCGGCGCCGTCTCGCCCACCCGCCACTCGCAGACCGCGCACAGCCAGCCGGACGGGTACCGCACGCCGAGCCGCGAGCCGCAGAACGCGCACGGCGACGGCAGCAGGTCGGTCTGGCCGAACTCGCCCTCCACCCACTCGTGCGCCTCCAGGAGGTGCGCGAGGCACAGCGGGAGCGGCGCCCCGGGATGGGCGGGCGCCCCGCACAGGCACGACTCGGTCACGCGGCGACGCTACCGCGCGCCGCCGACAGGGGCGGTAACGGAGGACATCGGCGGCGACACGCCGCCCGACCGCAGCCACCGGAGGAGGCCGGGCCCTCTGGCGCAGGAACTCCTCCGGTAGCCGCACCGCGGGCGCCCCGCCCGGCGCAGCTAACGGAGGAGACCAGCCGCGGTTCGCGACCGATCTCCTCCGTTGCCCGCGTTCTCGAGGTCGCGACGGGCGGATCTCCTCCGTTGCCAGCTAGGCCTCGAAAGGCCTCGACCAGCGCAGGCAGCCGGGCGGCGGTAACGGAGGACACCGGCGGCGACGCGCCGCTCGACAGCAGCCACCGGAGGAGTCCGAGACCGTGTGGCCCAGGAACTCCTCCGGTAGCCGCACCTCGGGTGTCCCGCCCGGTGTCGCGAACGGAGGAGACCGGCCGCGGTTCGCGACCGATCTCCTCCGTTGCCCGCGTTCTCGAGGTCGCGACGGGCGGATCTCCTCCGTTGCCGCCCGGGCCTACGTGGCCTCGGAAGGCCTCGACCAGCGCAGGCGGCCGGGCGGCGGTAAGGGAGGAGATCGGGGCGACACGCCGCCCGACCGCAGCCACCGGAGGAGATCCGGGCCTGGTGACGCGGGAACTCCTCCGGTGGCCGCGCCGTGCGCGCCGGCCCGGCGCAGACAAGGGAGGAGACCCGGCGGGGGGGGCGGGCGGGGGCGGGCCAGGGGTGGCCGGGCGAGGGGGTGGGGGGGGGGGGTCGGCCGGGTGA
>NZ_JBHUAV010000007.1:0-92879 GCF_042789575.1 Leifsonia sp. NPDC056824
CTGCGCCGGGCAGCGCCTCCAGGGAGGCCATGTCGATCTCGTTGTCGAAGTGGCCGACGTTGGCGACGACGGCGAGGTGCTTCATCGCGAGGATGGCTGGACGGGGACGGGCTCGGTGTCGGGGATGGGGGAGGCGTCGCGGCCGCGGAGGTCGGGGTGGACGCGCCACGCCAGCGCGGGCACGACGAACCCGACCAGCGCGAACGCGCCCGCCACCCAGAACGCGCCGACCGGCCCCTGAGCGTCGATCAGGAACCCCGCGAGCGCGGAGCCCAGAGCCGCGCCGATGAGCTGGCCGGTGCCGACCCAGCCGTACGCCTCCGCCGTGTCGGAGAACTTGACGCTCGCCGACACGATCGCGAACAGCACGGCCAGCGCGGGCGCGATGCCGAGGCCCGCGATGATCAGCGACAGCGACAGCCCCCACCACGACCACAGCATGAACGTGGAGATGACGACGCCGACGAACACGATGAGCATGCGGCGCGCCGTCGCCCACGGCCCGATCGGGATGTGCCCGAACGCGAGCCCGCCGACCAGCGAGCCCAGCGACCAGATCGCCAGCACGATGCCGGCGAACGGCGAGCCCTCGCCGAAGTTCGCGACGACCCCGGCCTCCACCGCCGCGCACGAGCCGATGAGCAGGAAGCCGACCACGGTCGCCAGCAGCACGGGAGGCCGCGCCAGCACCACCCCGAACCGCCGCTTGCTGCGCGGGATGCGCACCCGGCCGACCTCGGGCGACGAGATGAACCAGGCGCCGCCGAGCAGCATGATCGCCACCGACATCAGGACGCCCTCGACGGTGCCGATCTGCGTCGACACGAACGTGATCGCGACCGGGCCGGCGATCCAGATGATCTCCTGGGCGGACGCGTCGAGCGAGAACAGCGGGGTGAGCTGCCGCGAGTTGACCATCTTCGGGTAGATGGTCCGCACGGCCGGCTGGATGGGCGGCATGCTAAGCCCGGCGAAGAACGCCACCGCCATCGTGAGCGGGATGGGCATCACGACGATGCCGATCGCGGCCACGGCGGCCGAGCACAGCGCGAGCGTCGTCCACAGCACCACGCGCATCCCGACCACGCCCATCAACCGGCTGGTCATCGGGCCGGCGATGGCCTGCCCGATGCTCATCGCGCCGAGCACGAGCCCGGCCGCGCCGTAGGAGTGGTGGATGCGCTCGATGTGCAGCAGGAACGCCAGCGAGAGCATCCCGAACGGGAAGCGCGCCGTCAGCTGCGCGGCGATGATCCGCGCGACGCCTGGCGTCTTCAGAAGGCTCGAGTAGCTGCTCACAGTCTGCTCACTCTATCGGTCCGGCTCGATCGTGGAAGGGTCGTGAAACCCATTCGAGGGGGTGTGGAAATGTGCATAACTTCTGCACATCTGTGGATGACACGCCCACTAGATATGGGGGCATGGAAATGTCGGCACCCGGCTATATAGTGGTGGACGCGACAGGGGGTCCGATCGGCACCCGAGGCCTCGATACGAGGTTTTCGGAGCGCTCCGCTCACCCCGCCGCAGGGACTTCGCCGCTCACCGGAGCGGCACCGTTGAGGTAAACAGAGGGAGAGAAAGTGGCTATCACTGTTGTGAAGCGGAACGGCGAGCGCGAGCCGTACGACGCCAACAAGATCAACCTGGCCATCGAGCACGCCGCCGCCGGTCTGGACGAGAACATCACCTGGGTGACCCAGATCGCCAGCGAGCTGGAGCTGACCCTCTTCGACGGGATCACCACCCAGCAGCTCGACGAGGCGGTCATCCAGGTCGCCCTCCAGAACGTCAAGGACGACCCGGCGTTCGACACCGTCGCCGCGCGCCTCCTCCTCAAGACGATCTACAAGCGCGTCCTCGGCGACTACGCGACCCTCGACGAGCTCACCGAGCTGCACACCTCCCACTTCCGCGGCTACATCGAGCGGGGCGTCTCCGAGACCCTCCTCGACTCCCGCTTCACGACCCTCTTCGACCTCGACCGCCTCGCGGGCTCCCTCGACCCGTCGCGCGACGAGCTGCTCAAGTACATCGGCGTCGTCACCCTCAACAACCGCTACGGCATCAAGGCGCGCAACGGCGACTCCCTCGAGGTGCCGCAGTACTTCTGGATGCGCATCGCGATGGGCCTCTCCCTCAACGAAGCCGACCCGACCGCGCACGCCCTCGCGTTCTACGACAAGATGTCCAACCTGGAGTACCTGGCCGCGGGCTCCACGCTCGTCAACGCGGGCACTGCCTACCCGCAGCTCTCCAACTGCTTCGTCATGGAGATGCAGGACGACATCGAGCACATCGCCAAGTCGGTCCGCGACGTCATGTGGCTCACCAAGGGCACCGGCGGCATCGGCCTCGCGGTCACCAAGCTGCGCGCCCAGGGCTCGCCCATCCGCTCCAACAACACCACCTCCACCGGCCCGATCCCGTTCATGCACACGATCGACTCGGTGCTGCGCGCGGTCAGCCGGGGCGGCAAGAAGTTCGGCGCCCTGTGCTTCTACATGGAGAACTGGCACATGGACTTCCCGGAGTTCCTCGACCTCCGCCAGAACTCCGGCGACCCGTACCGCCGCACCCGCACCGCCAACACCGCGGTGTGGATCAGCGACGAGTTCATGAAGCGCGTCCAGAACGACGAGGACTGGTACCTCTTCGACCCGCTGGAGGTCGCCGACCTCAACGAGCTGTACGGCAAGGCGTTCTCCGAGCGCTACGCGTTCTACGTCGGCGAGGCCGAGGCCGGTCGCCTGCACATGTTCAAGAAGATCAGCGCCCGCTCGCAGTTCAAGGACATCCTGATGAGCCTGCAGACCACCAGCCACCCGTGGCTGACCTGGAAGGACACCATCAACAACCGCGCCCTCAACAACAACACGGGCACGATCCACCTCTCCAACCTCTGCACCGAGATCACGCTGCCGCAGGACCGCGACAACGTCTCCGTCTGCAACCTGGCCTCCATCAACCTGTCGCGTCACCTCGTCGACGGCAAGATGGACTGGGAGCGCATCGAGGCGAGCGCCCGCCAGGCCGTCCGCCAGCTCGACAACCTGATCGACATCACGGTGTCCAGCGTGGACGAGGCCGACTTCTCCAACCAGCAGAACCGCGCGATCGGCCTGGGCGTGATGGGCTTCACCGACATCGTCGAGCGCCTCGGCTTCAGCTACGAGAGCGAGGAGGCGTACGCCCTGATCGACGAGATCATGGAGCACGTCTCGTACGCGGCGATCGACGAGAGCGCCGACCTGGCCCAGGAGCGCGGCGCGTACCCGAACTTCGAGGGCTCGCGCTGGTCGCAGGGCCTGGTGCCGTTCGACTCGATCGCGCTGACGGAAGCCGACCGCGGCCTCCCGATCACGGTCGACCGCACCACCCGCCTCGACTGGGACCGCCTGCGCGAGAAGGTCAAGGGCGGCATGCGCAACGCCACCCTGATGGCCATCGCGCCCACGGCCTCCATCGGCCTCGTCGCCGGCACCACGCCGGGCTTCGACCCGCAGTTCTCGCAGATCTTCAGCCGGTCGACCTCCTCGGGAAAGTTCCTCGAGGTCAACCGCAACCTGGTCGAGACGCTGCAGGAGCGCGGCATCTGGCAGGACGTCCGCGAGGCGATCCTGCGCTCGCAGGGCGACATCCAGGGCATCGCGGCGATCCCGGACGAGATCAAGGCCACGTTCAAGACCAGCTTCCAGCTCTCGCCGTACGCCTTCATCGAGGTCGCAGCCCGCGCCCAGAAGTGGATCGACCAGGCGATCAGCCGCAACATGTACCTCGAGACGCGCGACCTCGGCGACATGATGGACATCTACTACGCCGCGTGGGAGAAGGGCGTCAAGACGACCTACTACCTGCACATGAAGCCGCGTCACCAGGCCGAGCAGTCGACCGTCAAGGTCAACAAGGCCGAGGAGATCTCGGGAGCCCGCACCGGCTTCGCCACGGTGGGCGCCGGCGCTGCTGTCGCCCCCGCCGTCACCGAGACCGCTCCGGCGGCTGCTCCCGCCCGTCGCGGGTTCGGCTTCGGCGGCCTGACCTCCAACACCCCCGCGGGTGGTGAGAAGTAATGAACAGCACCAAGATCGAGGAGTACTACGTGCCGGTCGACCCGATGGACGACCTCCAGTGCGAGTCCTGCCAGTAGAGTCCTCCAAGAGAATCGGGCGCCGCCGTAGACGATAGAGAAGAGACGAAGATGGGCATCCTGGGAACGGGAATCGAGGAGGGCCTCCTCCTCAAGCCGGTGAAGTACAAGTGGGCGATGGACCTCTACGACCAGGCCGTCGCGAACACCTGGTTCCCCAACGAGATCCAGCTCGGCGAGGACATCGCGGACTTCAAGCGGATGACCGACGAGGAACGTCACGCGGTCACCTTCCTGATGAGCTACTTCAACCCGAACGAGCTCCTGGTGAACAAGGCGCTGGCGTTCGGCGTCTACCCCTACATCAACGCGGCCGAGGCGCACCTCTACCTCGCCAAGCAGATGTGGGAGGAGGCCAACCACTGCATGTCGTTCGAGTACGTCCTGGAGACGTTCCCGATCGACCGCGAGCAGGCCTACAACTCGCACGTCGACATCCCGTCGATGGCGCGCAAGGAGGAGTTCGAGGTCGGCTTCATCAAGCGGATGACCGAGCAGACGCTCGACATCACGACGACCGAGGGCAAGCAGGACTTCATCCGCAACCTCGTGGCCTACAACGTGATCCTCGAGGGCATCTGGTTCTACTCGGGCTTCATGGTGGCGCTGTCGTTCCGCCAGCGGAACCTGCTGCGCAACTTCGGCTCGCTGATCGACTGGGTGGTGCGCGACGAGTCGCTGCACCTCAAGTTCGGCATCAACCTCATCCTGACGGTGCTGGAGGAGAACCCCGACCTGCAGACGCCGGAGTTCGCCAACGAGATCCGCCAGATGATCCTCGACGCCGTGGAGATGGAGGAGCAGTACAACCGCGACCTCCTGCCGGGCGGCATCCTGGGCCTGAACGCCAACTACATCAACCAGTACGTCCGCTACCTGGCCGACCGCCGCCTGGAGGAGCTCGGCTTCGAGGCCGAGTACAAGGTCTCCAACCCGGCCAAGTGGATGGCGACCGCCAACGACACGCTCGAGCTGGTCAACTTCTTCGAGTCGACCAACACCTCGTACGAGTCGAACGCGAAGGCGTCGAGCGGTCACTGAGATGACGATGCGGAACTCTCCGCTGATCACTGCCGCCGCGCTGGACGCCGCTTCAGGGACCGAGTCCCTGTGGAGCGGCGCCGGCCGGCGGCGGTCGACGTTGCGGGTACTCGATGTGCGCTGGAAGCTCGGCGGCCCTCCCGGGGCCGAGGAGTTCGCGAAGGGGCACATTCCCGGAGCGGTATACGTCGACCTGGACACCGAGCTGGCCGGGCACGGCCTGCCGACGGACGGGCGGCATCCGCTGCCGGACATTGAGGCGTTCCAGGCGTCCGCGCGCCGGTGGGGCGTGAACGACGGGGACAGCGTCGTCGTCTACGACGACGTCTCGGGCACGTCGGCCGCGCGGCTCTGGTGGCTGCTGCGCCACGCCGGGTTCGAGGACGTGCGCGTTCTCGACGGCGGCCTGTCCGCGTGGGTCGCCTTCGGCGGCGGCCTCGACACGGGCAGTTCGGCTCCCGTTCCCGGGACGGTCCAGCTCTCGTACGGGAGCCTCCCGACGCTCGACGCGGACGCCGCCGCCGCGCTTCCGGCAGGCGGAGTGCTGCTCGACGCGCGCGCCGGTGAGCGGTTCCGCGGCGAGGTCGAGCCGATCGATCCGCGCGCGGGGCACATCCCGGGCGCCGTGAGCGCTCCGACCGCCGACACCATCGGGCCGGACGGCCGGCTGTTGCCGCCGGATCAGCTCGCCGCCCGATTCGCCGCGCTCGGCGCCGGCCCGGAGACGCGGACCGGCGTCTACTGCGGCTCCGGTGTCACCGCCGCCCACGTCGCTCTCGCGATGGAGGCCGCCGGCCTGCCGATGCCCGCGCTCTACCCCGGCTCGTTCTCGGCCTGGTCGAACGATCCGTCGCGCCCGGTGGCCGTCGGCGGCTGATCAGCCCAGCCCTGTCAGCCGGTGGCCGGTGAGCGTCACCAGGTAGCCTCCGGCGAAGTACGCGCCGCCCGGGTAGTTCATTCGCCACAGCTCCGCGCCCGACTGCCGGTCGAATGCAGTGATGGTGCTTTCGTTCGACTGGGGTGCGACCGCATAGGTGTTCGCAGGTCCGAAGAGCAACCCTGTCCCGGTCCCGCTCGGCACATCCGGAAGCGGATGAGGCGCGCCCGTCGATGCCGCGAAGGTGCACGTCTTCGTGGTGCCGATCACGACGATGAGGTCGTCGTGCGCCGCGTCCAGGACGACCTCGGTGAGGGGCATAGGTCGTGACGAGTCCAGACCGCACCGGGCCGCAGACGCGGACCACCGGGTTGTTCCGCTGGCAGCGTCGACGACGGTGAAGTCGGAACCGGAAAGCACAGCGAGGAGATCGGATGCGGTGGGGTAGGTGACGTCCGCCCCGGCGACGCCGTCCATCGCGTGGACGGGGACGACGTAAGCGGTGGGCGGGAGCTGCTTCGTCCAGATCGATCCTCCGGAAGGGTCGAGACCTGTCAGCAGGGAGGGGTGCCCAACGCTGTCGTAACCGGACATCGCCACCCTGGTGGACGCGCCCTGGATCAGGGAGGAGTCGTTCCATCCGGAGTCCAGACGTCCGGTCGTTGCGTCGATGCGGGCGAAGTCGTACGGGTTGCCTGCCGAATCAGGCGAGTTCGCGATGCTGACCGGAGCGAAGTTCGCGCCACCCCCGAACGGAAACACATAGGCGCTCTTTCCGGGGGCGGGGGTCGACCAACGGGTCGAGCTCACGTCGCGGGGGTCGGCCCGGACGATGGTCTTCCCCGTACTCATGATGATGTCGCCCGAGTCGCCTGGCACGGGCACGACATCGATCAAGCGGTCGTTGACTGTGCCTGCGAAGTTCCCCACGGTCGCTCCGGTGACGAGATCGAGGACGTCGTGAGGTCCGCCTCCGAGGGCCGCGTCCGCGACGAGGACGCGTCCTGACGTCCCGAGCACGATGACATCGACGTCGTAGAGCGGCTGAGCGTGCCACGTCCACTCCCGCGACCACAGCACAGTGCCGTGCTTCGTGTCCACGAGCGACACCGCCACGTGCTGCAGATCGTCCTGGCAATCGGGGGAGCCGTCGCCCACGACGTTGGCGCCCAGTTGGACGAGCGCGAGGCCGTCCGCGACGTCGTAGACGTGGTGCTGCTCGCAGCTCCGTCCCGTGCCGGGGAGGTCCACGGACCAGGGAGCTGCTGCGAGTTCGTTCACGTCGTGCCGCTCGATCGGCGTGGTCTGGACGGCGATCGGCAGGGTGGACGGCGTCGGCGTCGGCGTCGCTGTGGGGGTCGGGGTGGACGTGGAGCTCGGTGTCGGCGCGGGCGCAGGCGCGGGCTCCGGCGAGCCGAAGTGCAGCACTCCGCTGATCGCCAGCGCGGCGGTTCCGCCGGCGAGGAGGGCGGCGGCCCCGACCAGGCCGGCGACGAGCGCGAAACGGAGGCGGGCGGGACGGGCAGGGGCGTTCGCGACGGTCTCGTGGAGGATGTCGCGGAGGGCGGCGCTGCGCGCCGGGTCGAAGACGGGGCCGGTGGCGGTCATTCTGCACCTCCTTCGAGGGCGGGGGTCGTGGCAGGGGCAAGCGCGAGGTCGCCGAGACGACGCTTGGCTCGGGAGAGCCGGGATTTGATCGTGCCGAGCGGGACGCCGAGGGTGCGTGCCGCCTCGGCGAGCGGAAGCTCCTCCAGTACGCAGAGCGTGATGACGTTCTGGTCGGCGGCGGACAGGTGGGCGAAGGCGTCGCGGACGCGCCGGTCGCGATCCCGGTTGTCGAGGCCGGCCACGACGCCGTCGGCGTGATCGGGCTCGTGAGCCGGTTCGGGCATGCGGGCGAGGGCCGCCCGGTGGCGGCGCTTGCTGCGTTCGAGGTTGTGGACGGTGTTGTTCGCCGTGACCAGCAGCCACGCGATGATCGAGCCGTCCACCACCCGCACGGCGTCGCGACGGCGCCAGGCCTCCAGGAAGACCATCGCGGTGACGTCCTCGGCGTCGTGAGGCTGCCGGACGAGTCGCAGCGCGTGGCCGAAGACGCGATCGCGATGCGCGTCGAAGAGGAGGGTGAACGCGTCGGGGTCCCCGTGACGCGCTCGGGACCAGGCGTCCGCCTCGTCCGATCCGGCGTTGTTCATATCCCCTAGTGTCCGATCGGCCCGAAAGGTTCCATCATGGCGCGGCGGACGCCGGCCGCACGGTGTAACACGTCGAAACAGCCCGTGCGCTTCCCAGCGCACGGGCCTATCGTTCCTCCATGACCGCGCTCGACCTGATCCCCTCCTCCGCCCCCGGGAACCTCCCGCTGGGCGAGGTGTGCGACTCGGCGGCGGCGCTCATCGGCAACACCCCGATCGTCGAGCTGCACGCCCTCCCGTCCGGGCTCGACGTGAGGGTCCTGGTCAAGCTGGAGGGCCGCAACCCCGGCGGCTCGTCCAAGGACCGCATCGCGCTCAACATGATCCGCACCGCGGAGGCGGCCGGCGCGCTGGCCCCTGGCGGCACGATCGTGGAGGCCACCAGCGGCAACACCGGGATCGGCCTGGCGCTGATCGGCCGGCTCACCGGGCACCCGGTCGTCATCGTCCACGCCTCCGACATCTCCGACGAGAAGCGCAAGGTCCTCGCGGCCTACGGCGCGCGCTTGGTTGAGGCCGACTGGGAGGCCGGGCCCGACGACCCCGCCAACCCGCGCGCGGTCGCCGACCGGATCGCCGCCGAGACGCCCGGCGCGTGGCGCCCGGCCCAGTTCGCGAACACCGCCAACCCGGAGGCGCACTACCGCGGCACCGGGCCGGAGATCTGGCGGCAGACCGCGGGCCGGGTCACGCACTTCGTGGCCGCCATCGGCACCGGCGGCACCGTGAGCGGCACCGGACGCTACCTCAAGGAGGTCAGCGGCGGCGCCGTCGAGGTGCACGGCGCCAACCCGGCGGGCTCGACCTACGACGGGGGAGCGGCCGGCCGCATCCTGATCGACGGGGTCGGGACCGCGTGGCCGCGCGAATTCTGGCCGCAGACCTTCGACCGGGGGGTGGTGGACGAGGTGCACACGGTCGAGGATGGTGTGGTCTACCGCACGCTCCGCCGGCTCGCCGCCGAGGAGGCGCTGCTGCTCGGACCGTCGTCGGCGCTCGCCGTCGCGGCGGCCCTCCGGGTGGCGCGGGAGGCGCGGCCCGGATCGGTCATCGTGGCGATCGCCCCGGACGGCGGCACCAACTACCTGACGAAGGCCTACGACGCGGACTGGCTGACCGCCGCGGGCGTCGGCGTCGACTGACTGACTGACTGACACAAGGATCACATGGCACTCCTCCACTTCGGCTGGTTCCTCGGCGCGGGCTTCGGCGTCCAGGGCTGGGGCGACCCGAGCTACGGCGTCGGCTACGACTGGAAGCAGCCGCCGGTCTACCAGGACGCCGCGCGCGCCTTCGAGGGCGCCGGCTTCGACCTCTTCATCATCGAGGACGGCGTCGCCGTGCCCGACACCTACGGCGGTTCGGCCGAGGTGAACCTCGCCGCCGCGCGCTTCGTCCCGAAGCACGACCCGCTGCCCCTCGTGCCCTACCTGCTCGGGGCGACCTCCCGGCTCGGCATCGTGCCGACGCTGAGCGCGAGCTTCTACGAGCCGTTCACCGCCGCGCGCCTACTGAGCACCCTCCAGCACTTCGCGGGAGGCCGGCTCGGCTTCAACGTCGTGACCAGCGGCTCCGACCTCGCCGCGCAGAACTACGGCCTCGACAAGCAGGTCGAGCACGACCTCCGCTACGACCGCGCCGACGAGTGGGTGGACGTCGTCCGCAAGCTCTGGCGGAGCTGGGAGCCCGACGCCATCGTCGAGGACGTGGCGGGCGGCGTCTTCGCCGACTACCGCAAGGTGCACACGATCGACCACGAGGGCCGGTTCTTCCGCGTCCGCGGGCCGCTCAACACCGCGCCGGCGGCGGAGGACCCGGTCATGGTGCAGGCGGGCGCGTCCGGCCGCGGCCGCGACTTCGCAGGCAAGAACTCGGACGTGGTGCTGGCGCTGGCCTCCACCGCAGAGCGGATGCGGGAGCATCGCGACAGCATCCGGGAGGTCGCCGTGCAGCACGGCCGGCCGGCCGACGCGGTGAAGGTGCTGTTCGTGGTGCAGCCGATCCTGACCGCGAACGCCGAGGAGACCGCGAGCGTCCGCGCCGCGCGCGCCGAGCTGACGCAGGCCGCGATCGACGAGCAGCTCCAGTCGATCAGCTACCTGACCGGCGTCGACTTCAAGACCTTCGACCTCGACGCCCCACTGCCGGACGTCACCACCAACAGCAACCGCGGCACGCTCGACAACTTCGTCTCGTCGGCTCCGGCGGGCTCAACGCTGCGCGAGATCCTGCAGACCCGCGCGAAGAAGGACGGCCTCGCGATCATCGGCACGGCCGACGAGGTCGCCGACCACCTGGGCGAGCTGGGGGAGGCCGTCGGCGGCGACGGGTTCCTGTTCACCGGCCAGGTGCACCCGGCCAACGTGCACCGCACGCTCGACCCGCTCGTGCCCGCCCTGCGGCGGCGCGGTTTGCTGCGGAGCGAGCTCGGGGACGGCGGGCTGCGGCAGAACCTGGCCGATTTCTGACATGCGGCCCGTCCGGTTCGGCGCGCAGTCTCCGACCGTCTCCGACATCGTGGCGGTCGCGGAGGGCGCCCCGGTCGAGCTCGACGCCGACGCCCGCGCGACGCTCGCGGCCTCCCGCGCCGTCGTCGACCGCGCGATCGAGTCGGGCGAGCCGGTCTACGGACTGAACCGACGGCTCGGCGCCGGACGGGACGACGCGGTGGAGGCCGACGAGCTGGCGGCCTTCCAGCGCCGCACCATCGCGAACCACCGCGGCGGCGTCGGCGAGCCGCTCACCGAAACGGAGGCGCGCGCGGTGGTCGCCGCCCGGCTCGCCGGCTTCACGCGCGGGGGAGCGGGCGTGCGGCCCGAGCTCGCCGACGCGTACGCGGCGCTGCTCAACGCGGGCGTGACGCCGCGCATCCCGTCGCGGGGATCGGTGGGGGCGGCTGACCTGACGGCGCTGGCGGAGGTCGCCGCCGTGGTCATGGGCACCGGGGCCGTGCTGCGCGATGGCGCGGAGGTGCCGGCTGCGGAAGCGCTCGCGGACGCCGGCCTGGATCCGATCGAACTCGCGCCGCACGAGGCGCTCGGCGCGTTGAGTGCCAACGCGCTGAGCATCGGCGTCGGCTCGCTCGCCGCCGTCGCCGCCCGGCAGCTCGCCGAGGCGGCCGACCTGGTCGTCGCGCTGTCGCTGGAGGCGGTCGCCGCCCACGGACCCGCGGGCAACCTCAGCCCGTACTCCGAGGCCGTGGCCGACGCCCGCGGAGGCGAGGGCCAGCGCGCGTCCGCCCAGGCGATCCGCACGGCGCTGGCCGGCAGCGCGGTGGAGGCGACGGACCGCACGGTCAGCGTCCAGGACCCGCTCGCCTTCCGGACGGCGCCGCAACTCCACGGCGCGCTGCGGGAGGCCGTCGCCCGGCTCCGCACCGAGCTGGAAGTGGAGCTCGCCGCGCGCTCGGAGAACCCCGTCGTCGACCTCCCGAGCGGCCGGCTCGTCTCCGGCGGCAACTTCCAGGCCCTCCCGCTGGCGCTCGCGCTGGAGAGCCTGCGACTCGCGCTGGCCCACGTCGCGGAGGCGTCCGAGCGCCGCAGCGCCGCCCTCTCGCTCGCGCTCGCGCCTGCCCGGCGTGACGGCCGCACGCGCGTCCCCGGCCTCCTGCTGTACGCGGCCGCGGACGCCGTCGCCGAGGTGCGCCAGCTCGCCGCACCGGCCACGCTCGGCAGCTCGACGCTGTCGGGCGTGGAGGATCACGCCACCTACGCGCCGCTGGCGCTCCGTCTCCTGCAGCGCTCGCTCGCTCTCACAAGCGAGGTGCTCGCGATCGAGGCCCTGCACGCCGCCGACCTGCTCGGCGTCCTCGACGCGACGCCGACCGGCGCGGGCACCGCGCCGCTCGCAGCGGCGCTCACCGCCGCCCTCGGCGCGGCGCCCGCCCTCGACGCGCTCGTGCGCACCACCGAGCGCGCCCTCCTCCTCGGCTGACCCCCCCACATTCGTGCCGAATGTCGCGTTCCGCGCCGCCATTCACCACATTCGTCACGAATCGCGCCGCCCGCGATTCCCCACATTCGTGCCGAATGTCGCGTTTGGCACCGCGATTCGCCACTTTCGTGCCGAATCGCGCCGCCCGCGAATCACGACATTCGTGCCGAATCGCGCCGCGCGCGATTCGGCACATTCGTCACGAATGTGGTGAATGGCGGTGCGAATCGCGACATTCGGCACGAATCGCGGCGCGCGCTAGAGGTCCTTGCGGAAGGCGAGGTACGAGACGCGCTCCCAGTCGCCGTCGAGGTCGAAGAGGGGCGAGTAGCCGAGCGAGATGTACAGTGCGACGGCCTCGGGCTGGCGGGCGCCGGTGGTGAGCACGATCGTGCCGATGCCGCGGCGGGCCGCCTCGGCCTCCAGCTCGCTCATCACCCGGCGGGCGAGTCCCTGCCGGCGGAACGCGGAGTGCGTCCAGACCCGCTTGACCTCGACGGTGGCGTCGTCCTCGCGCATGAACGCGCCGCCCGCCACCGGAACGCCCTCGGAGTCCACCAGCAGCAGGAACGTGCCGCCCTCCTCCGCCGTGAAACGCTCTGCGGGGTAGCGCGACAGCTCCGCCGAGGACGGGATGCCGTCGTTGAATCCGTACCGTTCGTCGTACTCGCGGGAGAGCTCCTCGACCAGCGGTGCGGCGAGCGGATCGTCGGGGCGGGTGACGACCACGCGAGCCGTCGCGGCGAGGCCGGATTGCGGTTGGATCACGACCCGACCCTAGCGCGGCAGGGCGCGTCGCGCGCATTCGATGTCACCGGGGGTCGCAGACAACGGATTCCGCGCAAAGAAAGACGAAATCTCTGCGAAACTTGCAGGAAAACTGGCGTTTCACGCGCGATTTAGTATGCGTATAACGCGTGGGGCCTAGGGTATTCTCCCCTTACCCCTCCTGCACACCCTGCACCAGGAAGAAGGACAAATACCATCATGCGCATCCGTTCCGTGGCCCCCGTGGCCGCCCTCGCCGCCGTGGCAGCGCTCGCGCTGTCCGGTTGTGTCGACAACTCCACCCCCTCGTCGAGCGGCTCAGCGTCGAGCGCCGCGTTCGACGTGAAGAAGGACGACTCGCTCGCCAACAGCGTCCCCTCGAAGATCAAGTCCGCCGGTGTCCTCACCGTCGGCATGGACGACACCTACCCGCCGAACGAGTACAAGGACGACAACGGCAACCCCGCCGGCTGGGAGGTCGACTTCACCAACGCGATCGGCCAGAAGCTCGGCCTCAAGATCAACTATGCGATCGCCAAGTTCGACAACATCATCCCCAGCATCACCGGAGGCAAGGACGACTTCGGGATGTCCTCGTTCACCGACACGGTCGAGCGCGAGAAGCAGGTCGACTTCGTCAACTACTACAACGCCGGCATCCTGTGGGCGTCCGCCAAGGGCAAGACCGTCGACCCGGACAACGCCTGCGGCATGAAGGTCGCCGTCCAGTCGACCACCTTCGAGGACACCGACGAGGTCCCCGCCAAGTCGAAGGCCTGCACCGACAAGGGCAAGCCGGCCATCCAGGCGCTGCGCTACGACAACCAGGACGACGCCACCAACGCGGTCATCCTCGGCAAGGCCGACGCGCTCAGCGCCGACTCGCCCGTCACGCTGTACGCAGTGTCCAAGTCGAGCGGCAAGCTCCAGGCCGCGGGCAAGACCTTCGACGTCGCGCCCTACGGCATCCCGGTCGCCAAGAACTCCGCCCTGACGCCGGTGCTGCAGAAGACCATCCAGGCGCTGATCGACGACGGCACCTACAAGAAGATCCTCGACAAGTGGGGTGTCGCCGACGGCAGCGTCACGAAGGCGGACATCAACGCAGCGTCGAAGAGCTGACCTGATGTCCCAGGGCATTCCTGCCGGTCCGGCGACGGGGGCAGCCCCGTCGCCGGCCGGCGCCCCGCCGTCCGAGCCGATCAAGGCGATCAAGCTCCGTCACCCGTGGCGGATCGTGTTCGCGGTCGTGATCGTCCTGCTGTTCGTCTGGTTCGTCGTCGACGCCTCGCAGCGCTCCGCCTACGGCTGGCAGTACGTCGGCAAGTACGTCTTCGACAGGCGCATCAGTGCTGCTGCGCTCGTGACCCTCCAGCTCACGATCTACTCGATGGTCATCGGCGTCATCCTGGGCCTCGTGCTGGCCGTGATGCGGCTCTCGCCGAACCCGGTCGTCAAGTCCGTCGCCTGGCTCTACCTCTGGGTCTTCCGCGGCACCCCGGTGTACGTGCAGCTCGTGTTCTGGGGCCTGTTCTCGCTGATCTACCCGCACGTCTTCCTCGGCGTGCCGTGGACCGGCGTCGGCGTGACCTTCGACCTCGCCTTCATGCAGAACGCGTTCATCATCGCGATCATCGGTCTTGCGCTCAACGAGGCCGCCTACATGGCGGAGATCGTGCGCGCCGGACTCCTCTCCGTCGACAGCGGCCAGGAGGAGGCCGCCACGGCCCTCGGCATGTCGTGGTGGCAGACGATGACCCGCATCGTCATCCCGCAGGCCATGCGCGTGATCATCCCGCCGACCGGCAACGAGGTCATCTCGATGCTGAAGACCACCTCGCTGGTCGCGGCGATCCCGCTCACCACCGACCTCTACGGTGTCGCGCGCGACATCTCGGCGGTCACCTACACGCCGATCCCGCTGCTGATCGTCGCCTCGCTGTGGTACCTGCTGTTCACCTCGATCCTGATGGTGGGCCAGTACTTCCTCGAGAAGCGGTTCTCGCGCGGCGTCAACATGCGCCGGCCCGACAACAAGGAGCCGGCGCTCGCCACGGGCGCGCTTCCGGCTGCCGGCGCACCCGACGGCAACAACCTGGGAGGCAAGGGATGAGCGACGCGACGCAACGGGACACCACCGCGCGGGCCGGCGTGACGCCGATGGTCCTGGCCGAGGGGGTCTCCAAGAGCTTCGGCTCCAACGAGGTGCTCAAGTCCATCTCGCTTTCCGTGCGTCCGGGCGAGGTGCTCTGCATCATCGGCCCGTCCGGCTCGGGCAAGTCCACCTTCCTGCGCTGCATCAACCACCTGGAGCGCGTGGACGCCGGCCGGCTGTCGGTCGACGGCCAGGTGGTCGGCTACCGTCAGCACGGCGACAAGCTCTACGAGCTGAAGCCGAAGGAGGCCTCCCGCCAGCGCCGCGAAATCGGCATGGTGTTCCAGCGCTTCAACCTGTTCCCGCACATGACGGCCCTCGAGAACATCATCGAGGCGCCGATGCGCGTCAAGGGGCTGCCGAAGGCGCGGGCCGTGGAGCGGGCGAACGAACTGCTCGTGCGCGTCGGCCTCGCGGACAAGGGCGACCACTACCCGTCGCAGCTCTCCGGCGGCCAGCAGCAGCGCGTGGCCATCGCCCGCGCGCTGGCGATGGACCCGAAGCTGATGCTGTTCGACGAGCCGACCTCCGCCCTCGACCCCGAGCTGGTCGGCGAGGTGCTGGATGTCATGAAGGGCCTGGCGGCCTCCGGCATGACGATGGTCGTCGTCACCCACGAGATGGGCTTCGCCCGCGAGGTGGCGGACGAGCTGGTCTTCATGGACGGCGGCGTCGTGGTGGAGTCCGGCGACCCGCGTGAGGTGCTCGCCAACCCGCAGCACCAGCGCACGCAGGCGTTCCTGTCGAAGGTGCTGTAGCCCGGCCGATGCGTACCGGCTCTGCCAGGATGAGGGGATGACCGAGAACAGTCGTCCCCTCGTCCTGGTCACCGGTGTCGGTCGGCCCGCTGCGATCGGCACCGGGATCGTCCGGCGGCTGGCCGCCGACGGCTGGGATGTCGCGTTCGCGGACCTCGAGCCGGAGCCCGGCTTCGCGGAGGCGCTGGCCGAGGAGGCCGGGGCGTCGGGCGCACGGGTGGCCGGCTTCGTGGCCGATCTGTCGACCGAGGAGGGTCCGCAGGAGCTCGTCCGCCGGGTGCGCGCCGAGCTGGGACCGATACGGGCGCTCGTCGGCAGCCACGCGTACTCCGTCGACAGCGGCCTCCTCGACACGAGCGTCGCCGCGTTCGACCGCCACTTCGCCGTGAACACCCGCGGGAGCTGGCTGCTGATCCGCGCGTTCGCCGAGCAGTTCGTGGATGCCCCGGGCTCGGGCCGCATCGTCGCCCTCACCAGCGATCACACCGCGCACAATCTCCCGTACGGCGCCAGCAAGGGCGCGCTCGACCGCATCGTGATCGCGGCCGCCGTGGAGCTCGCCCACCTCGGCATCACCGCCAACCTCATCAACCCCGGCCCGATCGACACCGGCTGGATGACCCCCGACCTCGCCGAGACGCTCGCCGCCGAGACCGCCCTCGGCCGCCTCGGCCGTCCGCAGGACACCGCCGACCTCGTCGCGTTCCTGCTGTCCCCGTCCGGCGGCTGGCTCAACGGCCAGCTCCTCCACTCGAACGGCGGCTTCCACCTCCCCGTGTGACGCCCCCCCAGCCATCAGTTCCGGAGTTGTGTACGCCCATCGACGGCGTGTTGCGTACACAACTCCGGAACGGATTGCGCGGTCAGCCGGCGAGCACTTTGCGGATGCGTTGGAGGGAGACGGTCTCGGCGGTGCCGAGGGACTGCGCGAAGAGGGAGACGCGGAACTCCTCCAGCATCCAGCGCGCGTGCGTCAGGTTCTCGGGCGCGTGCGCGGCGGGCGGGATGCGGCCGCCGGCCTCCGTGTAGAGCGCGGTCGCGGTCTCCACCTGCGTCTGCCAGGCGCGGTCGCGGCCGGGGTTGGTCGGCAGCGCCTGCATGCGCTGGGTGATCCCGTTCACGTAGCGCGGCAGGTGCGCGAGCTGGACGAGGCCGGTCGCCGAGACGAAGCCCGGATAGACCAGGCCGCCGAGCTGTGTCTTCGCGTCGTTGAGCGACGGCAGGTACGCCAGCGCCGTCGTCCCGCCGATCGCCTTCTCGGCGGCGCGCGCCGCGGTCAGGATGCGGGTGACGAGCGCGACCGTCTCGAACATCGAGTCCATCACGACCCCGGACACCCGGTCACGGACCGCCTCGAACTCTGCGCGCATGAAGAGCTGGCCGTCCGGCTTCATCCGGTACAGCACCGAGTCGATCACCGCGAGCAGGCAGTCGTCGAACAGCGCCTTCGTGTTCGGGTACGGGCTCGCCGCCAGCGTCAGCTTCTCGTTGGCGGTCAGGTGCTGCTGCACGTACGCGACGGGCGACGGGATGCTCGCCAGCAGCAGCCTCCTGACTCCGCCGGGCAGCGCCCGCGCCTGCTCGGTCGGTGTCGACATCAGCCGGATGCTGACGCTCGCGCCGTCGTCCACCAGTGCGGGGTAGGCGCGGATGGTGTTGACCGTGCCGCCCGGACCCTTCTGCGTCGTATCGAGGTGGCGGGGCAGCTCCTCCAGGTCCCAGGTGGTGAGGCCGGAGCGCTCGATCGCGTCGGGCGTGCGCGCCTCCGCGACGCGGGCGACCGAGTCGCGGGCGCGCGAGCGCAGCCGCTCCTGCAGTTCCATCAGGTCCTTGCCGCTCGCGACCGGGCGGCCGCGCTCGCCGACCACCTGGAAGGTCGGCCGCAGGTGGGCGGGCAGCCGCTCCAGGTCGAAGTCCGTTGCGCTGACCCGGGAGCCGGTCTGCCGGGAGATGGTGGCGGCGAGCGTCTCGGCGAGGGAGGCCGCGGGGCGCCGTCCCGCGTGGGCGTCCATCCCGGCCGCGCTGGACAGCTCGCCGAGCAGCCGCTTGGCCCAGTCGGCGGCGGGCACGACCTGGCGGCGGATCGCCTTGGGCAGCGACTTGATCATCGCGGTCACCAGTTCCTGGCGGAGGCCGGGCACCTGCCAGTCGAAGCCGTCCGGCACGAGCCCGGCGAGCAGCGGCAGCGGCACCTGCACGGTCACGCCGTCGTCCTCCGCGCCAGGCTCGAAGCGGTAGCGGAGGGTGAGCCGCTGGTCGCCCTGCCGCCAGACCGGCGGGAAGGCCTCCTCGTCGATGCCGGCCGCGTCGTCCTCGAGCAGCGCCTCCGCGGTCATGGTGAGGAGGTCGGGTGTCTCGGTGCGCGCCTTCTTCCACCAGCCCTCGAAGGAGCGCGTGGAGACCACGTCGGCCGGGATGCGTGCGTCGTAGAACTCGAACACAGCCTCGTCGTCGTTGAGGATGTCGCGGCGGCGGGTGCGCTCCTCCAGCTCGCGCAGCTCGGCCAACAGCTTCCGGTTGGCCCGCTCGAACGCCTGCCGCGAGTCCCACTCGCCGTCCACGAGCGCGTGCCGGATGAACAGCTCGCGGGACAGCTCGGCGTCGATGCGCGCGTACTGCACGCGGCGCCGCGGGATGATCGGGACGCCGTACAGCGTGACGCGCTCGTAGGCGACGACCGCGCCCTGGCTCTTCTCCCAGTGCGGCTCGCTGTACTGCCGCTTGCAGAGGTCGCCCGCGATCGGCTCGGCCCAGGCCGGGTCGACGGCCGCGTTCATCCGCGCGAACAGCCGGGAGGTCTCCACGAGCTCGGCGGACATGATCGCGTTCGGCTGCTTCTTGGCGAGCGCCGAGCCGGGGAAGATCACGAACCGGGTCTGCCGCGCGCCGAGGTACTCGGACTGGCGCTGGCCGCGCGCGGAGCCCTTGTTGCCGGCCTCCCGGATGTCTTTGAGCCCGAGGTGCGACAGCAGCCCGGCCAGCAGCGACCGGTGGATGCCGTCCGGGTCGACCGACGGCTCGCCGATGGTCAGCTCCAGCGGCCGGGCGAGCTGACGGAGCTGGCGGTAGACGTCCTGCCACTCGCGCACGCGCAGGAAGTTGAGGTATTCGGCCTTGCACAGCCGCCGGAACGCGCTGGAGGAGAGCTCGCGCTGCTGCTCCTCCAGGTAGTTCCAGAGGTTCAGCAGGGTGAGGAAGTCGCTGGTCGGGTCGACGAAGCGCGCGTGCTTCTCGTCGGCGCTGCCGCGCTTCTCGACCGGGCGCTCGCGGACGTCCTGAATGGTGAGGCCGGCGACGATCGCCATCACCTCCCGCGACGTGTTGTGCCGCTTCGACTCCACGACCATGCGGGCGAACCGCGGGTCGATCGGTAGCCGGGCGAGCTGGCTGCCGACCTTGGTCAGCTCGATGCCTCCGGAGCGGGTGGACGGGCGGGTCGCGCCCAGCTCGGCCAGCAGGTCCAGGCCGTCCTTGATGCCGCGCGAGTCCGGGGGCGTCAGGAACGGGAACGCGGCGATGTCGCCGAGTCCGAGCGAGATCATCTGCAGGATGACGGCGGCCAGGCCGGTGCGCAGGACCTCCGGCTCGGTGAACTCCGGCCGTTTCTCGAAGTCCTCCTGCGAGTACAGCCGGATCGCGATGCCGTCGCTGGTGCGTCCCGACCGGCCGGAGCGCTGGTTGGCGCTCGCCTGCGAGATGGCCTCGATCGGAAGGCGCTGCACCTTGGCGCGTGTGGAGTAGCGGCTGATGCGGGCGGTGCCGGCGTCCACGACGTACTTGATGCCGGGCACCGTGAGGCTGGTCTCGGCCACGTTGGTCGCGAGCACCACGCGCCGCCGGACGCCGGGCATGGTGGAGGGCTGGAAGACGCGGTGCTGCTCGGCGGAGGACAGCCTCCCGTAGAGCGGCAGCACCTCGGTGCCCGGGAGGTTGCGGCCGCGGATCGCGTCGGCGGCGTCCCGGATCTCGTTCTCGCCGGAGAGGAACACGAGCACGTCGCCCGCCGCCTCCCGGGCCAGCTCGTCGAGGGCATCGTTAATGCCCTGGAGATAATCGCGGTCGGCGGCGGGGACCGGGTCCGGGTCGTCCTCGTCCGACTCCAACGCCTCGGCGACGAGCGGACGGTAGCGCAGTTCGACGGGATAGGTGCGGCCGGAGACCTCCACGATCGGCGCAGGGGTACCGTCCGCCGCGGCGAAGTGCGCGGCGAAGCTCTCCGGGTCGATGGTCGCGGAGGTGATGATCACCTTGAGGTCGGGACGCTTCGGCAGCAGCTCGCGCAGGTAGCCGAGCAGGAAGTCGATGTTGAGGCTGCGCTCGTGCGCCTCGTCGATGATGATCGTGTCATAGGCGCGCAGCAGCCGGTCGCGGTGGATCTCGTTGAGCAGGATGCCGTCGGTCATCAGCTTGATGCGGGTCGCGGCCGACACCCGGTCGGTGAAGCGCACCTGGTAGCCGACGAGTTCGCCGACGCTCTGGCCCAGCTCCTCCGCGATGCGCTCGGCGATCGTGCGGGCGGCGAGCCGGCGGGGCTGGGTGTGGCCGATGCTCTCCCGGCCGAGCTCGAGGCAGATCTTCGGCAGCTGCGTGGTCTTGCCCGAGCCCGTCTCGCCGGCGACGATGACGACCTGGTTCTCCCGGATCGCGCGCGCGATGTCGTCCCGCTTCTGGCTGACGGGCAGCTCGGGCGGGAAGACGATGCGGGGGAGGGCGACCGGTGCAGACATGAGCCCTCCAGTCTATCCGTTCGGAGGACATCCACACTTTCGCAAAACTCTTGTGCACGCAGAGTACTTTGTGTTACAAAGTACGCATGAACGAGAACACGCCCGGCGACGCGCGGGAGATGCTGGACCTCATCGACGGCCAGCAACGTCGTGTCAGCCGTGAATACCGCCTCCCCGTCGTCTGGCTGTACACCGTTTGGGCGGTGGCCTGGCTGGTCGGCTTCCTCGCCCTCTACCTCGCGCAGCTCGGCGTGTTCGATCCGGTCGCCGCCGGCATCGTCTTCGGCGTCCTGATCGCCGGCTCGATCGTCGCCTCCGCCGTGATCGGCTCGCGGATCGGCCGCGGCGTACGCGGGGAGTCCCAGTACGCGGGCACCGTCTACGGCGTCTCCTGGTCGGTGTGCTCCGTCGCGTTCGCGCTGCTCGGCATCGGCATGATCGTGCAGGGCCTGGCGGGCGACTTCGCCGGGCTGTACTTCCCGAGCGCCTACGCGCTGATGTGCGGCACCCTCTACCTCGCCGGCTCCGCGATCTGGCACGACCGGCTGCAGCTCGTCCTCGGCCTCGCCCTGCTGGTGGTGGGCGCCGTCGCGCCGTTCCTCGGACTGGGCCCGAACCTGCTGCTCATGGCCGTCGCGGGCGGTGTGATCTTCGGGGCGGGCGCGATCATCACCCTCCGGACGCTGCGCGACCCGAGCTCCCGGCGGTGACGGGCGTGGACGAGCTGGACCCGATCATCCACGCCGCCGCCCGCCTCAAGATCACGGCGACCCTGGCGACGGTCGCGGATGGCGGCAGCATGTCGTTCCCGCGCCTCCAGGAGCTGCTCGACCTCACCGCGGGCAACCTGGCGACGCACCTGCGCAAGCTGGAGGACGCCGGCTATGTGGCGGTCGAGAAGACGCACCGCGGCCGCGTCCCGGTCACCTACCTCGCGCTGACCACCTCCGGCCGCCGCGCGTTCGAGGACTACACCGCCACGCTCCGCTCCATCCTCGGCGCCTGAGCGCGAACTGGGCATTGTGGGCGCGTGCACCGTGACGTAGGTTTCCCTCAACCCGACCGGGTCACGTCATCGTCGACGAAGGAGCCCCGCATGCCTCACGGCTACGCCACCATGTCCGTCGCCAGCATCCTGGCCGAGACCGCGCACCGGATGCCCGACAACGTGGCGTTGATCTTCAACGGCCAGGAGATCGCCTACCGCGACCTCTGGGACCAGACCCGCCGCTACGCGGGAGCCCTGCGCGACCTCGGCGTCGGGCCGGGCGACCGGGTGGCGTTGATGATCCCGAACGTGCCCGACTTCCCGCGCGCCTACTACGCGGTGCTCGCCCTCGGCGCGGTCGTCGTCCCCATCCACGCGCTGCTCAAAGCGGCCGAGATCGAGTACGTGCTGCGGGACTCCGGGTCGACGCTGCTGATCTGCGCGGCGCCGCTGCTGGCGGAGGGCGCGAAGGGCGCGGCGCTCGCCGGGGTCGGCACGCTCTCGGTGCTGGTGCCCGACGACATGGTCGAGCAGCTCCCGTTCCCGCGGCTGGAGGACGCAGCGGCCGGCGCCGAGCCGATCGACACGTACGTGCCGCGCGACCCGGTGGACACCGCGACCATCCTCTACACCAGCGGCACGACGGGCAAGCCGAAGGGTGCGGAGGGCTGCCATTTCGCCCTCGTGGAGCAGGTGAACGTCCTGCTCTCCGGCACCTTCGACTTCGAGCCGACCGACCGGGTGCTCGGCTGCCTCCCGCTCTTCCACACCTTCGGGCAGACCTGCGTCATGAACATGGGCTTCCGCGCGGGGGCGACCATCGTGCTCGTGCCGAAGTTCGACGGGGCGACGGCGCTGCAACTGCTCAACGCGCACGGCTGCACGATCATGACCGGCGTGCCGACCATGTACATCGCGCTGCTGGAGGCCGCCAAGACCAACCCGGAGCGGCCGCCGCTGCGCTACGGCCTGAGCGGCGGCGCGGCCATCCCGGTGGCGGTCATCGAACGGATGAAGGAGGTCTACGGCATCGACATCCACGAGGGCTACGGCCTCACCGAGACCTCGCCGGTCGCCTCGTTCAACAGCCGCGGGAAGCCGACCAGGGTCGGCACCGTGGGCCAGCCGATCTGGGGCGTCGACGTCGAGATCGCGGACCCGGAGGTGGACGACGCCATCCACCTGCTGCCGCGCGGCGAGCTCGGCGAGATCGTCATCCGCGGGCACAACCTGATGAAGGGCTACCTCAACCTCCCGGAGGCCAACGCGGAGGCGGTCGTGGACGGCTGGTTCCGCACCGGCGACCTCGGCACGAAGAGCGACGACGACTACATCACCATCGTGGACCGCAAGAAGGACATGATCGTCCGCAACGGCTACAACGTCTACCCGCGGGAGGTGGAGGAGGCGCTGTCCACGCATCCCGCCGTCGCGCTGGTTGCGGTGTTCGGCATCGCGGACGACACGCGCGGCCAGGAGATCATGGCGGCGGTCACGCTGATGCCGGGCTCCGAGGCGTCGGGGGAGGAGCTGGTCGTGTTCGCGCAGGAGCGGGTGGCGGCGTACAAGTACCCGCGGCGCGTGGAGATCCTGGAGGCCCTCCCGCTCGGTCCGAGCGGCAAGGTGCTCAAGCGCGAGCTCGTCGCCCGCTTCGAGACGCAGACCCCGGTCGGGTAGCGCTACGGCGCGGTGTCGAGCAGGCGCAGCCGGTAGGAGGAGTTGAGGTAGTACGCGGCGAGCAGTGCGTAGCTGATGCACGCCACCGCGGGCACGACCGAGTTCTCCGGTCTGCTCGCGAGCGCGCCGACGCAGGAGATGAAGGCCAGGATTGCGAGGATCCCGCCGAGCCAGAATCCCGCCGCCGGTCGCCCGGTCGCCCGCCACCAGGGTCGCGGGTCCTCGCGGTTCTCGCCCTCGCCGCGGAAGATGCGGGTCCCGACGATCACGTAGGCCACGTTGAGCACCGCGACGACCAGCACGTCGAGCGCCGGGTTGACGAGGCGGTCGATGATGAAGAAGTTGAGCGCCAGGATCCCGCCGAAGACGCCGACGACGTAGATGACCTTCCCCGTGATCGTGGTGATTCTCACGGTGCGAGCCTAGCCGCCATGCGGCGGTCGCGGAGGACCCGCCTCCGCCACCGCCGCACGAGCAGCACTGGGTCAGTTGACCTCGTTGGGGTGCGCGCTGACGCGGCCCTCGCGCTCCATCGCCGTGATCGCGGCGACCTCGGCGTCGGTCAGCTCGAAGTCGAAGACGTCGAAGTTCTCCGCCATCCGCTCGCGGCGGTTCGACTTGGGGAACACGATGTTCCCGGTCTGCAGGTGCCAGCGGATGACGACCTGCGCGGGGGTCTTGCCGTGCTCGGCGGCCGGGCCGGCGACCTCCGGGGCCTCGAACAGCGGGTACTTGCCCTGGCCGAGCGGTCCCCACGCCTCGATGTGGATGCCGTGCTCGCGCGCGAACGCAGTGACCTCCGGCTGCTGGTGCGCCGGGTGCAACTCGATCTGGTTGACGGCCGGCACGATCTCGGTGTTCGCGAGCAGCTTCTCCAGGTGCGGGACGAGGAAGTTGGAGACGCCGATGGCCTTGGCGCGACCGGTGGCGTAGATCGTCTCCAGCGACTTCCACGCCTCGACGAAGGTGTCCTTCTCGGGGGTCGGCCAGTGGATGAGGTAGAGGTCCACGTAGTCGAGGCCCAGCTTGGCGAGCGACTCGTCGAAGGCGGCCTGCGCGTCGGTCTGCCGGTCGTTCCAGAGCTTGGTCGTGACGAACAGCTCGTCGCGCGGGATGCCGGAGGAGGCGATCGCGGCGCCCACGCCCTCCTCGTTGCCGTAGATGGCAGCGGTGTCGATGTGGCGGTAGCCGACCTCCAGCGCGTCGGTGACGATGCGGGTCGTCTCGGCCGGGTCGACCTTGAAGACGCCGAAGCCGAGCTGCGGGATGGTGGTGCCGTTGTTCAGGGTCAGGAGCGGAGTATTTGCGTGTGCAACCATATCGTCCACGATAGCAAGCCCGCGCGCCCCGACCGGACCCGGGGTCGTAGGGTGAGCGCATGACGAACCGGCTGGCGGGCGCGATCAGTCCCTACCTGCGCGCGCACGCGGAGAACCCGGTCGACTGGTTCCCGTGGGGGCAAGAGGCCTTCGCCGAGGCGCGCCGCCGCGACGTGCCGGTCATCGTCTCGATCGGCTACGCGACCTGCCACTGGTGCCATGTCATGGCGCGGGAGAGCTTCAGCGACCCGGGGGTCGCCGCGCTCATGAACGAGCGGTTCGTGTCGATCAAGGTCGACCGGGAGGAGCATCCCGATGTCGACGCCGCCTACCTCTCGGCCGCCAGCGCGTTCACCGAAGGACTCGGCTGGCCGCTGACCGTGTTCGCCACCTCGTCGGGGCGGGCGTTCTTCGCCGGCACCTACTTCCCACCGGTCGCGACGGGAGGGCGGCCGTCGTTCACGCAGATCCTCGACGCGGTGGCCGACGCGTGGACCGAGCGTCGCGCGGAGGTGGAGGCCGACGCGGGCAAGGTCGGGGAGGCGCTCGCTGCTGCGGCCGCGCGCGCCACGACGGCCTCCGAGCTGCCGGACGGCCGCGCCCTCGACGCGGCGGTCGACGTGCTCGCCGAGACCGAGGACCCCTTGTACGGCGGCTTCGGCGGCGCGCCCAAGTTCCCGGTCGCCCCGGTGCTCGGCTTCCTGCTGGAGCGGCCGGCCGGCCGCGAGCTCGCACAGCGCACCCTGCGCCGGATGGCGGACTCCCCGCTGCGCGACCCGGTCGACGGCGGCTTCTTCCGCTACGCCACCCGGCGCGACTGGAGCGACCCGCACTACGAGCGGATGCTGTACGACAACGCGCAGCTCCTCGACGCGTACGCCACCGCGTGGGCGCAGACCGGCGAGGAGTGGGCGGAGCGAACGGCCGACGGCGTCGCGGCCTTCCTGCTCGGCGTGCTCCGGCGGCCCGGCGGCGCGTTCGCCTCTGCGCAGGACTCCGAGAGCGTGATCGACGGCGCCCGCGTGGAGGGCGGCTACTACCGCGTGCCGCCGGCCGAGCGCGTGACGCTCACGCCGCCCGCGCTCGACGAGAAGGTGCTCACCGGCTGGAACGGCTTCGCGATCGGCGCGCTCGCCCGCGCGGGGCGCATCCTGAACCGGCCCGCCTGGATCGCTGCGGCGGGGGAGGCGGCACGCTCCGTGCTCGCGACGCATCGCCGGCCCGACGGCACGCTCGGCCGCGCGTCGGTCGACGGAGCCGTGTCGGAGGCCGCTGCGACATTGGAGGACTACGGCGGCCTCGCCGGCGGCCTCCTGGAGCTGGCGCTCGCGAGCGGCGATGTGGAGGCCGCGACCGCCGCGAGGGAGCTGGTCGACCTGTGCCTGGGAGCCGTGGACGGCGGCGACTGTCCGTTCGGCGTGCCGGGCGGCGGCGACCCGCTGCTGAGATCGACCGGCCTCGCCGTGCGCGTCGACCCGTCGGAGGGCGCGTACCCGTCCGGCCTCACCGCGACGGCCTCGGCGGCGCACACGCTGTTCCTGATGACGGCCAGCCGCCGCTACGAGCGCGCCGCGCGCGAGGCGATGCGGCTCGTGGCAGGCCCGGCCGTCGGCGTCCCGAGCGCGTTCGGCGCTGCGCTGGCGCTGATGTCGCGACTGGAGGGCGAGCCGCAGCAGCTCGTCGTCGTGAGCGCGGACGGAGCTTCGGACGATCCCGAGGGTCTGATCGCTGCCGCTCGCCGCCATCCCGCCGACCTGGTCGCGCTCGTGGACGCGCCGCAGGGTGAGGCGCTGGCGGACGCGGGATTCGAGCTGTTCGCCGCCCGCGGCACGCGCGACGGCCTCCCGACCGCCTACCTCTGCCGCGACTTCGTCTGCAGGCTCCCGGTCACCTCGCCCGCCGGGCTCTGAGCGGACTCAGCGCACCACACAGCGTCAGCGCACGACCCGGTACGTCAGGTGCGCGACCTCCGGCGTCACCCGCGACCGCAGCAGCTCCAACTGCAGGGAGGGCACCCGGTCGAAGACCCGCTCGCCCGCGCCGAGCGTGATCGGGACGACGTGCAGCCGCAGCTCGTCCACGATGCCCGCCCAGAGCGCCTGGTTGAGCGTCTCGGCGCCGCCCGCGATCGCGACATCGGCCTCCCCGGCAGCCTCTCGCGCCAGGTCGGTCGCCGCGTGGATGCCGTCGGTGACGAACTCGAATGTCGTCCCGCCCTCCATCGGGATCGGCGCGTGCTCGTAGTGCGTCAGCACGAACACCGGCGCGTGGTACGGCGGATCGTCGCCCCACCAGCCGCGCCAGTCTCCGAACGTGTCGCCCTCGGCGGGCCAGTCGCCGCGCACCGGGCCGAACATGTTGCGGCCCATCACGTAGGCGCCCGCCGCGGTGATCGCGGCGATCTCCTCGACGTGCGCATCGCGGTACTCGAACATCCAGGTGTGCAGTCGCTCCACCCCGCGCTCGCCGAGCGGGTTCTCCAGCGACTGGTTGGGCCCGGCGGCGAACCCGTCGAGCGAGACAGCGATATCGGCAGTGACGATCCCCATGCCGCCTGGTCTACTACGCGCGCTCGACCTTGTCGAGCATCCCCCAGACCGCTTCGCTCAGTTCGGGGTGCTCCAGGGCGATCCGGCGCAGCACGCCGTACTCGAAGCGCGTGTACGTGTCGCGGCCGGCGGCGGGATGGTGCGCCCGCGACTGCTCCTCGGCGAGGTCGAACTCGTCGATCGCTCCCGCGCGCAGCGCGATGACCACCTGCTCGTCGACGCTGGGCAGGTCGGGGATGAAGTGCCAGGGGTCCTCGCCGGCGCGGCAGCGGTGCTCGATGATGGCGGAGAGCTCGTCGCGCGCCTGCTGGCGCAGCACTTCGATGCTGCTCGGGACCTGCTCGTCCACGTCGACCTCCCTTCCCCTGGCGGTGGTCCCGGCGTCGTCGCCGGTACGGTGCCACACAGCCTAAACGGCGAACGCGAGCACCGCGAAATCGGCGTGTAACGGATAGTCCACGCCCGGGTGAACACCTCCCGACCGCCCCCACCCCCAACGGCCCGCCCGACCCAGCACCGCAGCCAACGGAGGACATCCCACCCCCAGCCCCTGCGATTTCCTCCGCAAACTGACCCGGCTCGGCGTGTCACCCCGGATCTCCTCCGTTGCCAACGTCCGCGCCGTGGCGCGGGTAACGGAGGATATGGGGGCCGACACGCCGGGGCATGTCGGTCAACGGAGGAGTCCCGGGCATCCCATGCCCGGGACTCCTCCGTTGCAGACGCGAGGCCCGGCTCAGTGGGTGGGGGACGGCACGGGCCGGCTCGGGGGGTGCGGGCGGCGGGCGGGCTTAGTGGGTGCGGGAGAGTAGATAGCGGTTGAGGTCGGCGGTGAGGGCGGCGTCGACGGGGTACTCCCGGCCGTCGAGGTGGGTGATCGGGCCGGCCTGGCGGACGCTGGAGACCAGCCACAGGGCGTCGGCCGCCGCCAGCTCCTCTGCG
This sequence comes from Leifsonia sp. NPDC056824, assembly GCF_042789575.1. Lineage (NCBI taxonomy): Bacteria > Bacillati > Actinomycetota > Actinomycetes > Micrococcales > Microbacteriaceae > Leifsonia > Leifsonia sp. NPDC056824. Next base: position 28,077 of record NZ_JBHUAV010000007.1, read on the forward strand.
GTGATGTGGCGGTACTCGGTCGGGTAGCCGCGTTCGGCGAAGAACGCGAACACCGCGGCCTGCGTCGTGCCGGCGAGGATGCCCTGGTCGGTCTGAGGCGTGCGGATGACGCCGTCGGCGAGCACGATCACGTTGGAGGTCGGCCCCTCCAGCGCGTAGCCGTCCGAGCTGATGAAGATCACGTCGTCCGCGCCGCGGCGGGCAGCCTCCCGCTGGGCCGCGCGGTTCACGGCGTACGAGAGGCTCTTGGCGCCGGCGAGCAGCCACGGGGAGGTCTCCGCCACGTCGTGCCGGAGGCCGCGGTCGAGCGTGACGACCTTGAGGCCGAGGCGCTGCTGCGTGAAGTCCTCGCCCTGGTCCACGAAGATCCAGCCGCTGGGCCGGCCGGTCCCCTCCACGCCGCGCGTGTAGATCAGCTTGGCGAACAGCTCGCCGCCCGCGCCGTTGCGCGACTGGTAGTCCGCGACGCCGGCGAGCACGGCCTCGTGCCAGACGTGCTCGGCGGGCACCGGGAGGTCGAGGAGCTCGGCGGAGTGCGCGAGCCGCATGAGGTGGGGTCCGAGCGCCTGCGGGTGGCCGTCGATGACGGCGATGGTCTCGAAGACGCCGTCGCCGCGGGTGATGCCGAGGTCGGTGATCCGCACCTGGGCGGCGTCGTAGTCGGCGAGGGCGAAGCCGGGGTCGCCGGTGGTGGGCTCTCCGGTCGGCACGGTGATGGTCAGCAGCGTCGCGCGGGTCATGTGCCTATTGTGCCCGGGTGCGGGCCAGAAGTCAGGGGTGCCGACTCCTCAGTCCGTCTGCCGGATGCGGAACGCGTCGTCGCCGTCCGGCGCGGCCTCCGTCACCCGCACGTCGTCCACCGCGCTCCCGGGCGGCCCGGCGCGCAGCCAGTCGAGCATCCGGCCGACGCTCGCGGCGTCCCCCTCCACCTCGACCTCCACGCTGCCGTCGGAGCGGTTGCGGGCCCAGCCGGTCACGCCCAGCCGGTGCGCCTCCTCGCGGGCGCTCCAGCGGTAGCCGACGCCCTGCACCATCCCGGTCACGATCGCCCGCTTGCGGATCGTCGTCTGTTCCTGGCTCACGCCGCCCATTCTGGCCCTGATTGAATGGGAGTGTGACCTCCATCGCCGCCCTCCGCTCCGACCTCGCCGCCGCCGGGTTCACCGTCGACGGCCTGACCGCGCTCTGGGGCGAGGAGGCCGCGGAGGCGCTGCACCGCGGGCAGCGGGTCCCGGCCGAGCGGGCGCTCGCGCGGCGCGACGCCGGACCGCTGGCGACGCTCGCCGCGCTGTTCGTGCTCGGCCGTTCCGTGAGCCGGGAGGCGGCTGCCGCGGCCCTTCCCGCGCTGGGGCTGGACGGTGCGGCGGAGTTGGGGCTCATCCGCGCCGACGCCTCCGACGTGATCGCCCCCGCCGTCGACCTCCGCCCGTACGCGTTCGTGGACGCCGTCGGCCCCGCCGAGTGGTGGATCGTCTCCGACCTCGGCGAGCTCGCGCTGGGCGGCGCCCTTCCCGAGGACCACGTCCTCGGCGTCGGCGGCGCGTCCATGACGCTCAGCGGCCTCATGCTCCAGCGCCCGGTGCGTTCGGCGCTCGACCTCGGCACCGGCTGCGGCATCCAGGCCCTGCACGCCGCCCGGCACGCCGAGCGCGTCGTGGCGACGGACATCTCCGAGCGCGCACTCCGGCTCGCCGCGCTCAACGCCGAGCTGAACGGGATCGACGGCATCGAGTTCCGGCTCGGGAGCATGTTCGAGCCGGTGGCGGGGGAGGTCTTCGACCACATCGTCTCCAACCCGCCGTTCGTCATCACGCCGCGCACCGACGGCGTCCCCGCCTACGAGTACCGCGACGGCGGGATGGTCGGCGACAGCCTGGTCGCGGAGTTCGTCGCCGGCTGCGGCGATCACCTCAACCCGGGCGGGGTGGCGCAGCTGCTCGGCAACTGGGAGTACCACGGCACGGCGGACGCCCTGGAGCGCGTCCGCGGCTGGGTGGACGCCTCCGCGCACCCGCTCGACGCCTGGGTGATCGAGCGCGACACCGAGGACGCTGCCCAGTACGCCGAGACCTGGATCCGCGACGGCGGCACCCGGCCGGGAACGACGTTCGACACGCTGCTGGGCGCCTGGCTGGACGACTTCGAGGCGCGCGGGGTCCGGGAGGTCGGCTTCGGCTACGTGCTGCTGCGGCGGGCGGAGGGCGTGCCGACCCTGCGCCGGTTCGAGCGCCTGCACGGGGCCATCGGCGCGAACCAGGCCGGGCTCGGCATCCACCTCGGCGAATGCCTGGCGGCGCACGACGCGCAGTCCGCGCTGGACGACGCCGCCTTCGGCGCTCTGCTGCTCACGGTCGCGGGCGACGTGACCGAGGAACGGCACCTCTGGCCGGGAGCCGATGCGCCCTCGGCCATCCTGCTGCGCCAGGGCGGCGGTTTCGGGCGCGTGGTCGGGGCGGACACCGGACTGGCGGCGCTGGTCGGCGCGTGCGACGGCGAGCTGAGCGTGGCCGCGATCGTCGGCGCGCTCGCCCAGCTCCTGGAGGTGGACGAGGACGCCCTGCGCGCCGACCTCCTCCCGACCGTGCGCGCGCTCGTCACGGACGGGCTGCTCCTGCTCCCGGCCTAGCGCGGCGGAAGGGCGACCAGACACACGTCGGTGAGGCGCGCGTCGGCGACGGTCGCGGTCAGGTACGTGCACGCCGGCTGGCGGCGGCGGTCGGTGGGGGAGCCCGGGTTCAGCAGCCGCAGCCCTCCCGGCGCGACCGTGTCCCACGGGATGTGCGAGTGCCCGAACACCAGCACGTCCGTGTCGGGGAAGTCGCGCTCGCAGCGCTTCTCGCGTCCCTTCGCCTGCCCGGTCTCGTGGACCATCGCGAACTGCAGACCGCCCAGCTCGAACCGCGCGATCTCCGGCAGCCGGCGGCGCAGGCCGGGGCCGTCGTTGTTGCCCCACACCCCGATCAGCCGCCGCGACCGCTCCTCCAGCAGGTCGAGTGTCGCCTCGTCCACCCAGTCGCCCGCGTGCAGGACGACGTCCGCCGCCTCCACCGCGGCCAGCACCTGCGGCGGCAGCGTCTTCGCCCGGAGGGGGATGTGGGTGTCGGACAGCATCAGAAGCTTCACGTCGGCAAACGGTAGGCGATTCGGCGCGGCGAGGCTAGCGTCTGGGGCATGGACCTCAGGACCCTCGGAAACAGCGGAACCATCGTGTCCGCCTTCGCCCTCGGCACGATGACGTTCGGCGCGGAGGCCGACGAGCCGACCTCGCACGCCATCCTGGATCGCTTCGTCGACGCCGGCGGCACCCTCATCGACACCGCCGACGTGTACAGCGCGGGGACGTCGGAGTCGATCATCGGCCGCTGGCTGTCCCGTAAGCACGGCGCCCGCGACCGGCTCGTCATCGCGACCAAGGCGCGCTTCCCGATGGGGCCGGGCTCCAACGACCTCGGCCTGTCGCGCACCCACCTGCGCAAGGCGCTGGACGACTCGCTGCGCCGGCTCGACGTCGACCACATCGACCTCTACCAGATGCACGCCTGGGACTACCTCACCCCGCTGGAGGAGACGCTGCGCTTCCTGGACGACGCGGTGACCGCGGGCAAGATCGGCTACTACGGCTTCTCGAACTACCTCGGCTGGCAGCTCACCAAGGCGGTCGCCGTCGCGGACGCCTACGGCTTCGTCGCGCCGGTCACGCTGCAGCCGCAGTACAGCCTGCTGGTGCGTGGCATCGAGCACGAGGTCGTCCCGGCCGCACTGGACTCCGGGATCGGCCTGCTGCCGTGGTCGCCGCTGGCCGGCGGCTGGCTGAGCGGCAAGTACCGTCGCGACGAGGCGCCCACAGGTGCGACGCGGCTCGGCGAGAACCCGAAGCGCGGGATGGAGGCCTTCGACGCCCGCAACGCCGACGCGCACACCTGGGAGGTCATCGACGCGGTGCAGTCCGTCGCCGAGGAGACCGGTGCGAGCATGTCGCAGGTGGCGCTCGCCTGGCTGGTCGACCGGCCGGCGGTCTCCAGTGTGATCCTCGGTGCCCGCACGCTGGAGCAGCTCTCCGACAACCTCGCGGCGGGCGACCTGGAGCTGAGCGACGACCACCTCTACCGGCTCGACGACGCGAGCGCGCCGCGCACCGAGGTGTACCCGTACGGGCCGCAGGCGGTCGCGCAGCGGCACCGCAGGCGCGAAGGCGGGCGCTGAGCCGGCTCGCGCCCGACGAGCATCGAGGGGTCGCAACACGCCGCCATCTCCTTCGCTGACGGCGTGTCGCGTCCCCTCTGCGTCACTTAGCGCGGGCCCGGGACGACCGTCAGCACCCGCTCGATGTACTCGAAGAACGACACCATGAAGCGGCGGAGCAACGCCTCCGTCGCCTCGTTCGTGACCGTCCCGTCGTCCTCGATCAGCCCGGGCTTGAGCTGGATGTAGGCCTCCGGCGCGTTCATCTGCGGCGCCTGCAGGAAGCTCAGCACACTGCGGAGCTGCTGCTGCGCCACCGCGGTGCCGATCGGGCCGGTGGACGCCCCGATCACGGCCGTGGCCTTGCGCGCGATCACGTTCTCGCCGTGCGGCCGGCTCGCCCAGTCGATCGCGTTCTTCAGCGCGCCGGGGATGGAGCGGTTGTACTCGGGCGTGATGAACAGCAGCGCCTGCTGCGCCGCGATCGCCGCCTTGAAGTCGCGGACGACCTCCGGGAAGTCCCCGTCGTAGTCGCGGCTGTAGAGCGGCAGGTCGCCGATCCCGATATCGGTGAAGACCAGCTCCTCCGGCGCCAGCTTCAGGAGCGCCGTCGACAGCCTGCGGTTGATGGACCCCGACGAGATGCTGCCGACGATGTAGCCGACCCGGTAAGGCGGTTGGAGCTCGTTGACCGTTGCCATGCCGCCAGCTTGCCCCCGGCCCCGCACGGTGTCGAGTCCTGCACCTGAGCCGTCCGTGCCTCCATCTGAGTCCTAGGCACGCCGGAATAGGGCATCTTCCCGATGTGGGAGGGGGTCCTTAGCGACGAGGGTGGGGTCATCGAAGAAAGCAGTTCGACGAAGGGTGTGGGGATCATGATGCTGTCCGAGGAGTTCGTGGCCGCGAGGGTGTACGCGGGGGATGCCCAGCGGGCCGAGCGCGACCGGGAGCTGCTGCGCCGCATCCGCGAGGAGCGGGTGGAGCGCAGAGCGGAGCGGGCGTCCGGACGCCGGGCGCGGCACGCGGCGCCGGCGGTCCAGGAGGCCGCGGCCGCGCCGGTCACGGCGCCGCCTGCGACCGGCTCCGAGGCTGCTGCGCTCGCCGCAGGGGCGGCTCCAGAGGCCGCGCGCGAGGAGCGGCGGGAGCTCGCCCACGCCGGGCGCTGACCACCGTTCTGCCGTGGGCGAAGCGTGGCAGAGCGGGGGTCCGGATGTCGGTGGTCCATGGCACGATGAGGCCATGCGATCACCGGCCTCCAGCCCCACGATGATCGGGCGCGAGTCCGATCTCGAGGCGCTGCGCGAGGAGCTCGACGGGGTTCGTCGCGACGGTGGTCTGCGCGCGGTCGTGATCGGCGGGGAGGCGGGCATCGGCAAGTCGCGGCTGCTCTCCGAGTTCCTGGCGGAGGCCGAGGGGTCCGCCACGGTGCTGCTCGGCCGGTGCGTCGACCTCGGCAACGACGGGGCTCCGTACGCGCCGTTCGCAGCCATCCTGCGCCGGCTCATCGAGCTGCGCGGGCTCGACGCGGTGCTGGAGGCCGCCGGCCACGGCGCCGGCGCCCTCTCCGTGCTGCTGCCGGAGCTGGCCGACGACTCCGCGGTGCCGGCGCGCACCGGGGCCGAGCGGCTGTACGAGCTCGTCACGGTGCTGTTCGAGACGGTGTCCGCCGACCGTCCGCTCGTCCTGGCGGTGGAGGACCTGCACTGGGCCGACACCGCGACGCTCGAACTGCTCCGGTTCATCGTCCGGATGGCCGAGCGCGGGCACATCCTCGTCCTGCTGAGCTATCGCACCGACGAGATCACGCGCGGCCACCCGCTGCGCGCCTACCTCGCCGAGCTGGAGCGCACCCGCCGCGTCACGCGCTGGGAGCTCGCCCGGCTCGGCCGCGCCCAGGTGGAGGCGCTCATCGAACGCCTGCTCGGCTATGAGCCCGACGCCGCGACGGTCGACCGCGTCTACATGATGAGCGAGGGCGTCCCGTTCTTCGTCGAGGAGCTGATCGGCATCGACGGGCTCACGACCGGCGAAGACCTGCCGGAGACACTGCGTGAGCTGCTGCTCGCCCGGTTCGAGAAGCTCAGCGACCCCGCCCAGCGGCTGCTCCGCCTGGTCTCGGCGGGCGGGTCCTGCGTCGACCACGAGCTGCTCAGCGCGGTCTACGACGGCACGCCGGACCAGCTCGACGCGGCGGCGCGGGAGGCCGTGGTCGCCAACGTCCTGGTGGCCGACTCCACCGAGTACACCTTCCGGCATGCGCTCGTGCGCGAGGCGATCCATGCCGACCTGCTGCCGGGGGAGCGCGGCCGGTTCCACATGCGGTTCGCCGAGGCGCTGGAGGCCAGCCCGCAGCGCTCGGCGGCCCAGCTCTCCACGCACTGGCTCGCCGCGCACGACCTGCGACGCGCGTTCATCGCGTCGCTGGAGGCCATGAGCGAGGCGCGGATGTCCTACGCCTACATGACGGCCGCGGCGCTGGGCGACCGCGCCCTGGAGCTGTGGGACAGCGTGCCGGACGCCGACGAGCTGAGCGCGCAGTGGATGAAGGGCGGAGGCCGCACGGAGCTGCTGTCCCGCACCGCGTCGGCGCTGCGCAACGCGGGCGACAACGAGCGCGCGCTCGCCCTCATCAACATGGCGCTCGAGACGGCGGAGGGTCTTCCTCCCGCCCGGCAGGCGCGACTGCTGCGCGACAAGGCGCAGTACCTCCAGAACCTCAACCGCATGGGCGTCCAGGAGCTGCTGCAGAGCGCGCTCGACGTCGTGCCGCCCGGCACGCTGCCGGAGGGCGACGGCCTCCGCCTCCAGCTGCTCGCCGAGCTGGCCGCCCGGTACATGCTCGCGGCCCGGTTCGACGACGCCGTGACCGTCGCGACGCAGGCGATCCAGGAGGCCGGCGACGGGTCGCCCGCGCTGCGCTCGGTCGCGCACAACATCCTCGGCAGCTCCCTGGTGTCGCAGGGCGCCGTGGAGCGCGGGCTGGCGGAGCTGGACGAGGCGGGGCGGCTCGCCGAGCACGACTCCTCGGCCGAGCTGCGCTACGCGGTCAACGCGTCCGACGCGATGAACAACCTCGGCCACTACGCCGAGGCAGTGCGGCTCGCCGAGGTGGGCGTCCGCGAGGCCCGCGCCCGGGGCGTCGAGCGCTCCACCGGCGTCATCCTGTCCTCCAACACCGTCGAGCCGCTGCTGGCGCTCGGCGAGCTCGACCGGGCCGAGTCGCTGCTCGAGCCGGCGCTCGCCCTCGACCCGCCGCCGACCTTCCGCGCGCACCTGCAGCGCATGAAGCTGTGGATCACGCTGTGGCGCGGCGACCTCGAGACGACGGAGACCCTGCTGCGCCGCTGGCACAGCGGCCTGCGCACGCTCGGCGAACTCGAGGTCCAGTCCGAGCTCGGCGTCGCCCGACTCGCCGCCGAGGTCGCGATCGCACGCGGCGACGCGTTCGACGCCTGGGAGCACACCGCGCCGGTGCGCGCGTCGACCCACCGCCCGCTGCCCGCCTACGACCTCCCGGTGCTCGCCGCAGCAGCGCGCGCCCTGGCGGATGTGGCGTTCCGCTCAGCACAGGAGCGCGCCGAGCGCGACACCCCGGTCGACGTGGCCGAGGAGGCCGCTCGTCTCGAGGCCGCGCTCGCCGCCATCGAGGACTGGCCGACCGCTGTCGCGTGGGGCCCGGTGATCCGGGCCGAGCTCGCGACCGCGCTGGCCGCGGCATTGGACGAGACGGGGTCGGACCTGTCCGCCGCCGAGCGTTTCGATGGTGCCCGGGCAGCCTGGGAGGGCGCCATCGAGGCGACCGCGTCGCCGCTCGCCCCCGCGCACCTGCGTCCTTACGCGCTCGTGCGCGCCGCGCGGGTCGCCCGCGCCGCGGGAGACCGCCCTGCCGCGGAACGCCTGGCCATCGCCGGACGCGACGAGGCCGCTCGCTCGGGCTTCGGACTCCTCGTCGAGTCCGCGGTGGCCCTGATCTCGTCGCGCGGCGCCCGCGCGGCCGGCGGCCCGGCCGGCCCCGGCGCCCCGCTCACGGAACGCGAGGAGCAGGTCCTGGCCCTCATCGAGCAGGGCCTGAGCAACAAGCAGATCGGCGAGGTGCTCTTCATCTCGGCCAAGACCGCGAGCGTCCACGTCTCGAGCATCCTCCGCAAGGTCGGCGCCGCCAGCCGCACCGAAGCCGTGTACCGCGCGCACGCCGCCCGCTAGCCTGCAGCCGTACTCGCGCGGATCCCCTTCGCCCTCCGCGCGCGAACGCCATCCACGAAGGGCACGTCGTTGTCACTTTCGCACGCGAAAAGTGACAACAACGTGCCCCTCGGCGGCCTGCGACGCGCGCTCAGCGCTCGGCGGCGACCGCGCACACGATGCACAGCTCGGTCGTCGGCCGGGCCTCCAGCCGCGGCACGCCGATCGCGCGCCCGCACGACGCGCACATCCCGTAGCGTCCCAGCCGGACGCGCTCGCGAGCCGCGTCCACGTCCGAAATGTCCGCCGCGATCTCCGAGCGGAGGGCGTGCAGCCTGCTCCACTCCGAGCTCAGCGTCGGGCCCTCCGGGTCGTGCTCGTCGTCGGCGGTCGACTCCGACCGCGACGACAGCAGTGAGCCCAGCGCCTCCGCGACCCGTTGCGACTCCGCGACGCCCCCACGGCGTCGCTCGTCCAGCATCCTGTCGAACCCCTCCAGCTCGTCGATGGTCAGTCCGACGTCCTGGACGATGTAGAGCTCTCGTGTGTCCGGTGATCCGGTGTGCATCTGCGCACCCCCTTCCGATTCCCCGCCGGTCAGCGTACGCCGGGGTTTTCGTATCCGACGTAGGCTCGGCGCGTGCCTTCGTTTCGTGTGATCATCCCCGTCGGCCTCCTGCGGCCCGACGTCGCCCCGACCGACATCGAGCCCGCTGCCGCCGCCGCGGTGGCCGAGCTGACGACCGTCGAGGCGTCGAGCGTCGACGTCGTCAGCCGGGAGGCGCGGATCACCGTGCGTTTCACCGCGGACGGCGCCCACGACGCGCTTCGCATCGCCCAGCACGCGGTCGCCGTCCTCGGCTCGCTCGCGGACACCGGCGACTGGCGGCTCACCGAGCGCGTCGGCGGCCGCTGGTTCCGCCGGGCGTGACCTGGCGGCTCAGACCGTCGCCGGCAGCGACGCCTCGATGAGCCCGACGATCCGCGGGTCGTCCGGCTCCAGCTGCGGCCGGAACCGGTGCACAGCGCCCTCCGGCGTGATGACGAACTTCTCGAAGTTCCACTTCACCTTGCCGGCCTTGCCGTCGATGTCCGGGTGCGTGGTCAGCTCGGTGTAGAGCGGGTGCGCGTTGCGGCCGTTCAGCCGAACCTTCTCCATCATCGGGAACGTGACGCCCCACGTCGTGGAGCAGTACTCCTTGATCGCCTCGGTCGAGCTGAGCTCCTGGAGGAACTGGTTGCTCGGGAAGCCGAGCACGGTGAAGCCGCGGTCGCCGTAGGTCTCCTGCAGCTGCTCCAGCTTCTCGTACTGCGGGCTGAGGCCGCAGCGGGAGGCGACGTTGACGACGAGGATGACCTTGCCCGAGAAGGCGGCGAGGCTGGTCGGAGCTCCATCGATGGTGTGGAACGGGATATCCATCAGGGTCATGCTTCGAGCCTACTTCCCGATACGGGAGTGTATGCGCGGTTGAGGCGAAGACCCAGGAACGCGGCGCGCCGCGACTCAGGCGCTCGCGAGCGGCGCCGCCGGATCGGACGCCCACTCGTTCAGCGACCCGTCGTAGACGGTCACGTCGTCCCGGCCGAGCAGCGCCAGTGCGAGGGCGTCGGCCGCCGCCGCGATCCCGCCGCCGCAGTACGCGACGATCGGGTCGGGGGAGGCGAGCACGTCGGCGAAGAGGTCGCGCAGTCCCGCGGCCGGCAGGAACGCGTTGGTCGCGCGGTCGACGAGCCGCAGGGCCGGCGCGCTCACGCTGCCCGGGATGTGCCGGGCGGCGAAATCCTTCGGCGGGGTGCCGCAGACCAGCGTCCCGGTCCGGTCGCCGGCGAGGAGCGCCTCCACGTCACCACGGTCGCTCCAGAACCCCGGCAGCTCGGCGGCGCCGAACCGGCCGGCCGGCTCGGGCGCGACGGGCCCCGACTCCAGCGGCCGGCCCTCCTCCCGCCATTTGGTCACGCCGCCGTCGAGCACCGCGACGCGGTCGTGCCCGAACGAGCGGAACAGCCACCACAGCCGCGCGGCCCACTGCCCGACCGCGCCGTCGTAGACGACGACGGTGGTGGTGTCGGCGTCCACGCCCAGCGCCGCCGCGGCCGCGGCGAACGCCTCCGCGCCCGGGCGCGTGAACGGGAACGGCCCGGCCGGATCGCTGAACCGCTCGAGCAGGTCGGCGAACACCGCACCCGGGACGTGGCCCTCGCCGTGCCGCCCGATCCCGCTCACGTACTCCGTACGCCCGTCGGCGCCGCTGACCGCGACGACCGACGCGTCGACCACGAGGAGCCCGTCCGACCCGAGATGGTCGCACAGCCACTGCGTCGACACCAGCGGCCCAGCCAGCGCGGCGCCGACCGCGGCGCCCCGGTCCTCGCCGAGGCTATCGGGATCGGGGACGGTCGGCTCGCCGGATTGCGCGGTCGTGAGAGTCATGCGCACCACGCTAACGGCGGCCCCCGACGCTGACTACGGGACGCGCAACCGTGCGTAATGCGCGTGGCGGGCGCTGGTTCGGTGGCGGGCAGCGCAGTCGTTTGACGTCGACTACGGGACGCGCAACCGTCTGTAATGTGCGCCTCAGCACTCGATGACGTTGACCGCCAGGCCGCCCTCGCTGGTCTCCTTGTACTTGGTCGACATGTCCAGGCCGGTCTGGCGCATCGTCTCGATCACCGTGTCCAGCGAGACCAGGTGCGAGCCGTCGCCGTGCAGGGCGAGGCGGGCGGCGGAGACGGCGGTGGAGGACGCGATCGCGTTCCGTTCGATGCACGGGATCTGCACGAGGCCGCCGACCGGGTCGCAGGTGAGGCCGAGGTGATGCTCCATCGCGATCTCGGCCGCGTTCTCGACCTGGGTCGGCGTGCCGCCGAGTACCGCGCAGAGCGCACCGGCGGCCATCGCGCACGCCGAGCCGACCTCCGCCTGGCAGCCGCCCTCGGCGCCCGAGATGGAGGCGTTCGCCTTGAACAGCGAGCCGATCGCGGTCGCGGTCAGCAGGTATTTGCGGATGCCGTCGAGCGTCGCGCCCGGCACGAAGCGCAGGTAGTAGTGCGCCACCGCCGGCACGATCCCCGCGGCGCCGTTCGTCGGCGCGGTGACGACGCGGCCTCCCGAGGCGTTCTCCTCGTTCACGGCCAGCGCGAAAGCGTGCAGCCACTCCAGCGACGTCGCGCGCCCCGGGTCGTCCTCGACGCTCTCCAGGTGCTCGCGCATCGCGGCGGCACGACGCTTGACGCCGAGCCCGCCGGGGAGGGTCCCGTCGCCGGCCAGCCCGCGCGCGACGCACTCGGCCATCGCCTCCCAGATCAGGTCGAGTCGCGCGTCGGTGGCGTTCTCGCCGTGCAGGGCGATCTCGTTGCGTCGGGCGACCTCGCAGATCGGGATGTCGAGCCGCGCGCAGATCGCGAGCAGCTCCGCGGCCGAGTCGTACGGCAGCGGGTGCGACGCGCGCGCGGCGAGCTCGGCCTCCTCGCCGTCGCGGCGGATGAAGCCGCCGCCGATCGAGTAGTAGGTCTCCTCCAGGAGGGGGAGCGGCTCGCGCGTGCCGTCGGCGCTGCTGCCCCAGGCGCGCAGGGTGAGCGCGTTGGGGTGGCCGGGGAGGCGCGTCCGCGGCTCGAAGTCGATGTCGCCCTTGCTGAGCGGGATGTCCCGCACGCCCGCGAGGCGCAGCGTCGTGCCGTCGCCGATCCCGGACCAGGCGCCGCGGACGTCGTCGGGCTGGCAGTTCTCCGGCTCGTTGCCGCGGAGGCCGGCGACGACCGCGTCCGGCGTGCCGTGCCCGATCCCGGTCGAGCCGAGGGAGCCGTACAGAGTGCAGGTGACCTGGTCGACGTGCTCCACGAGCCCGTCGGCGACGAGGCGGTCGGCGAACGCCTTCGCCGCCCGCAAGGGTCCGACGGTGTGCGAGCTCGAGGGCCCGATGCCGATCGAGAACAGGTCGAAGGCGGAGACGTACGCAGTCACTTCTCCAGTGTACGTCGCGGATTGTGGGGGATTCCCGCGTGAGGCTGCGCATCGGCGCAGAAATCCCGCGCAGAACTCAGGTTTCGCGAACCTTCACCCGCGCGTCACCCGGCGGGCACCAGGTGGTGTCCAGACCGCCCTCGACGGGCGTGTACTCGATGAGGAACTGACCTCCCTCGTCCGGTCCCTCCACCACGACGCCCGGGCGGTCCCCGAGCCAGACGGTCGTTCCGACGCCGATGTCCATGCCGGTCACCCTACGCCCGCGCGCGGCGAACGGAGGACTTCCGCCCGCCGCGGCTGCCGGATGACCGCTTCCGGAGGAGTTCCGGCGCCTTTCCGCCACAATCTCCTCCGTTACCCACACCGCAGGGTCGCCGCCCGCCAGGCGCCAGCGGAGGATGCCCGGCCCCGATCCGGCCGGATCTCCTCCGTTCCCTGCTGTGGGACGGTGTAGCGACGCGGATCTCCTCCGTTCGCTACGCAACCAAAGTTGACAAATCGGAATAAGCAACTAAAGTTGCTCTCATGAACCCTCCCATCCCGGCTCCGGACCCGCTCGGCGGGGTCGCCGACGGCCTCGCCGCCGTCGTCGCCCTCCGTGAGCTCGCCGACCGACTCGAAGACGCGGAGGTCGAGCACGCCCTCCGCGACGGCTGGAGCTGGACCCAGATCGCCGACGCGCTCGGCGTCACCCGCCAGGCCGTGCACAAGAAGCACCTGCGCCGCGTCGCCGCCGCAGGCGTAGCCCTCAGGAGACGAAATGTCTGACATCCCCGGAACCGCCAACAACGCCCCCGGCCAGCCGCTCTCCAAAGCCCTGCGCTCGGTGGTGATCGCCTCGGTCACCGAGGCTCAGCGCCGCAACGCCACCCTCGTGGAGGCCGAGCACCTGCTGCTCGCGCTCTCCCGCGACGGCAGCGGCGCGGTCCGCGACGTGCTCGCGTCCGCCGGACTCGACCCCGCCGGCCTGGAGGCCGCACTGCTCGCCGAACGCGAGACCAGCCTCCGCGTGGCCGGCGTCACCCCGCCTCCGGAGGAGCGGCTCATCGCGTCTCCCCGCGTCGCCCGCCCGCGCTGGGGCGCGTCGGCCAAGGAGGCGCTCACCCGCGCCCACCGCGTCGCGTCGGCGCATCGCCGCCAGCGCTCGGCGGAGGCCGACCTCGTCACCGCGATCTTCGGACTCGAGCTCGGCACCGTGCCGCGCGCACTGATCCTGGCCGGCGTCGACCGGCCCGCGGTCGTCGCGGCGCTGCGGAGCGTGGCCTGACGTTTCGGCCGCCCCATCCCTATCGCCCGCTTACACGGCCCCCGCGCGCCTGTAAGCGCCCCGTAAGCGCCCTCCGCGAGCATCGACTCATCCACCTCACCAGGAAGGACCACCATGACTCGCAGCACCGAGTGGGCCGTCGAGGCCCACGGGCTCGTCAAGGTCTTCGGCGACAACCGGGCGGTCGACGGCGTCGACCTGAACGTCCGCGCCGGCACCGTCTACGGCGTCCTCGGCCCCAACGGAGCCGGGAAGACCACCACCATCTCCATGCTCGCCACCCTGCTCCGCCCGGACGGCGGCGACGCGTTCATCTTCGGCCACGACATCCGCAGGGAGCAGCAGATCGTCCGCCAGCTCCTCGGCGTGACCGCCCAGTTCGCCTCCGTCGACGAGACCCTGTCCGCCAACGAGAACCTGATGATCTTCGCCCGCCTGCTCGGCCTCAGCGGCCGGGAGGCGAAGGCCAAGACCGCAGAGCTCCTGGAGGAGTTCGGGCTGTCCGACGCGGCCAAGCGCCCGCTGAAGAAGTTCTCCGGCGGCATGCGCCGGCGACTCGACCTCGCCGCCAGCCTGATCGCGCAGCCGCCGCTGATCTTCCTCGACGAGCCGACAACGGGCCTCGACCCGCGGACCCGCGCGCAGATGTGGGACACCATCCGCCGCCTGGTCTCCACGGGCTCCACGGTCCTGCTCACCACGCAGTACCTGGACGAGGCCGACCAGCTTGCCGACCGCATCGCGGTGATCGACCGCGGCCGCGTGGTCGCCGAGGGCACCGCCGACGAGCTGAAGGCGTCGGTGGGGGAGTCCTCCCTCCAGCTCCGGCTCACCGACCCGGCCGACATCGAGGACGCCCGCCGCGCCATCGCCACCGTGCTGGGCGTGGAGGCCGTCGTCTCCCCCGAGGGCTCCCGGCTCACCGCGCCCATGCGCGACGCCGATGCCGTCACCGACCTGTTCGTCACGTTCCGCGAGGCGGGCATCCATCTCCAGGAGATGTCGGTGCAGAAGCCGACGCTGGACGAGGTGTTCCTGACGCTCACCGGGCACGGAGTCGAAGACGAGAAGGCCGAAGACGAGACCGCCGAGACCGAGAACGCCGCCGCATCCGAAGGAGTCCGGGCATGACCGCCATCGCCACCATCACCCCGCCGTCCGAGCGGAACCTGAAGAACCACGTCAGCCTCAGCCAGACCCTGGCCAACACGGTCACGATGGCCCACCGCGGCCTCCTGAAGATCAAGCGGACGCCGGAGCAGCTGTTCGACGTGACGCTGCAGCCGATCATCTTCACGATCATGTTCGCCTACCTGTTCGGTGGTGCGATCGCCGGAAATGTCCAGGCTTACCTCCCGACGCTCATTCCCGGAGTGCTCGTCCAGACGGTCATCACGACGTCGGTGGTCACGGGCGTGCAGTTGCGGGAGGACATGGACAAGGGGGTCTTCGATCGCTTCAAGTCCATGCCGATCGCACGCATCGCGCCTCTGTCCGGCGCGCTACTGGCGGACACGCTGCGCTACACGATCGCCACGACGATCACGTTCATCGTCGGCTTCGCGATCGGCTACCGACCCGCCGCGGGTCTCGGCTTCGTGGCGCTCGCCGGTCTGCTGGTCATCTTCTGCTCCTGGGCGATCAGCTGGATCTTCGCCTTCTTCGGCGTCATCGCCCGCACGGCGGGTTCGGTCCAGGGCATCTCGTTCCTTGTATTGTTTCCGCTCACGTTCTTCTCGAACGCTTTCGTCGGTGTCGAGACCCTCCCGAGCTGGTTGCAGTGGTTCGTCAATGTGAACCCCGTCTCGCACCTGGTGACCGCGGTTCGCGACCTGACCGCCCACGGCACGTTCGGCGTGGACGGCTGGCTCGCGCTGCTCGGCGCGGCTGTCGTGGTCGCGGTCTTCGCCCCGCTCACCGTGCGGGCGTACATGCGCAAGGCGTAGTGACCTCCGGGCAACGAACAGCGGCCGCCGCATCCTGGAGAGGGATGCGGCGGCCGCTTCGTCAGACGCGCGCCTCGTCCAGTTCGGGTTCGCGGCGACCCCCGAGCCACGCGGGCACGCCGATGTTCTTGAGCCGCATGGCCCTGGATTCGACCAGGTACCAGGAGGCGGTGGCCAGCCCAGCGGTGACGACCAGCACGATCGTCAGGTACAGCGGAAGCCCGAGCGCGTTCAGCCCGAAGAAGGAAGCGAGCTGCAGCACCGGCCAGCCGAGGAGGTACAGGCCGTAGGAGAGGTCGCGTTTGACCCCGACGGTGGTGAAGGGGAGCCGAGCGCCCGCCCAGATGATGAGGTAGGCGAACGCGAGGACGCCCACCTGCCGGAACCCGGCCGTCGCGTACGTCACACCGGCGACCACGAGGCAGCCGCCGAACAGCCACCAGGACAGCCGGCGCTCGAGCAGCACATCCCGCCACAGGTAGATCAGCGAGCCCAGCAGGAAGCACACGGTGAGCGTGGGCTGGCGCGGCTCGGTCATCCCAGTCAGGTTGAAGAGCACGACCTGCTGCCAGACCCACGCGGCGACGAAGAGCACCGTCACCACGCGCCGGTTCAGCACCCGCATCGCCGCGAGCGCCAGGATGATCAGGTAGCACGCGAACTCGTAGGCCAGCGTGTAGATCGGGCCGTCCCAGAGCGTCGGGTAGGGGTTGGACGCGAGAGTGTCGCCGATCTGCTGCTGGTTATTCGCCAGCAGCAGGTTGTTGACGAAGAAGCCGATCGGGTTCGGCGTCGCGAAGGGGTACTCGGTGAGGCCGTGGGATGCCCGCCACACGATCGGCGCGAACACCAGCACGATGAGGGCCAAGGTGACCCAGTACGCCGGCATAATGCGCAGGAGGCGGTGCCAGAGGAAGCGGCCGGACGTGAGCCGTTCGCCGCTGCGGGTGATGAGGAAGCCGGAGATGGCGAAGAAGCCTTCGACCGCGAGGAACCCGAGGTTGTTCGAGGTTCGGCCGGGATCGGTCCCGAATCCGCCGAGCGGCCACGCGTGCGACACGATGACGGCCGTCGCCATCACGAGGCGCATGAAGCCGATGCTGTTCCGGCGGGGATCGAAAATTGTCACAGTCGTCGATTTTTGCATACCCCCGGCCGGACGAAATCCATCGCTGCCCGTTCGCCGCCCGATCAGACCCGGATTTCTCCCAGTAGTGCCAGCCCCCGCACGGCCGCCGCATCCCGCCCGATCGCGGCCGCAGCCGCCTGCGCCGCCGCCAACCGCTCCTCGCCCCACGTCCGCCGCACCCGCTCGGTGAGCGCCGGCCGGTGGAGGCTCACGATGTCCTGACGGGAGTTGGCGCGCGCCGCCAGCGCGAACAGCTCAAGCCCGGCGTCGACCCAGTCGTCTCCGCGGGCGGCGCCGACCTCCGCGTCGAGCATCCAGATCGCGACGCCGAGAAGGCCGGTGCCGATCACCGGCTTGTCGAGGTACTGCGGGCTCAGCCGCGCGTTCACCAGGACGCGCACCCGCAGCCGGCGCGCGGCCTCTGCGGTCTCCGTGCGCGTGAGCGGGTCGGTGTCCGGGATCCCGGCCTCCTGCGCGCGCAGCCGGGCCGCGATGAGCGCGGCGCCGAGGATGGTCAGCCACGGGTTGGCGACCGCCTCGCGCTCGACCGTCGTGTCGTCGGTGTAGACGCCGATCGCCTCGTCGTACAGGCGAACGCCGCGCGCGAAGTCGCCCTCCGCGAGCGCGATCTCCGCCAGGCCGGCGAAGCCGATCCCGTAATAGTCGACGTAGTCGAAGCCGGTGCGGTCGACCTCCTCGTGCAGGTAGTCCTCCAGCAGGGCGCGCCCGCGATCCACGTCGCCCGCGGAGATGGAGTTGACCGCGATCAGCCAGTCGAGCTGGCGGAGGTCGCCGGCTGCCCTGAGCGTCGCGAGTCCTTCGTGGGCGCTCTCCGCCCAGGCGAGCGCCTCGTGCGGGTGCGCGAGCTGACTGTGGAGCTGGGCGAGGGACTGCGCGGCCGAGGCCCGGGACCAGGTGTCCCGTGCCTCGATCGCCTTCTCGTGCGCGCGCGTCGCGCTCGTGAGTGCGTCGTCCAGTTCCCCCGCGTTCTCCTGAAGCTGCGCGGTGAGGAGGCCGCCCATCGCGGCGAGTTCGGGATCGGCGGAGCGGCTGAACTCGGCGAGCAGTCGCATCCCCGGCTCGACGTGCCCGGCGGCTAGGACCAGGCTCGCGATCGCGCCGAGCCGCGGGTCGGCGAAGGGTGCGTCACGGCGGAGCCGGCGCAGGCGTGAGATCGCGCGGACGGCGGTGCGCAGGCCCGCGTAGAGGAAGGTGCCGCCGATCAGTGCATAGCAGGCGGCCGCCGACTCCCGGTCGTCGCCCTCCGGCTCCCACCCGGCCAGCGCGTCGAGCACAGCGGCGCCGAAGCCGAGCACCTCGGTGTGGGTGCTGCGCAGGGACCAGTAGTACGCCAGCACGGCGAACACCGCGGCCGTCGTCGCGGGCCGGTCGCCGTCGATCGCCGAGCGGAGCACAGCGACCAGGTTGTCCTGCTCGGCGGTCACGAGGGCGAAGGTCGGCACCTGGTCCGGGCCGTGCATGTGGGCCATCGTCTCGCGCGCGAACGCGACCGCCCAGGCGTCAACCCCGGCCTGCACGTCGGCGGCCTCCCCGGCCGCGGTCAGCTCCAGGTCGCCGAACTCGCGGACCGTCTCCAGCATCCGGTAGCGCAGGATGCCGGTGTCCTCATCCTCCGAGACGGTCACGAGGGACTGGGCCACGAGCGCGTCGAGGTCGTCGAGCACCGACGCCGCGCCGGCTCCCGCGACCGCCTCCGCCGCCTCGGCGCTGAAGCCGTCGGGGAAGGTCGAGAGCCGGCGCATCAGGGCCTGCTCCGACGCCGCCAGCAGGTTCCAGCTCCAGTCGATCACCGCGAACAGCGTGCGGTGGCGTTCGGGCGCGGTGCGCTCGCCGCCGGTCAGCAGCGCGAACCGGTTGCCGAGCCTCCGCTCGATCTCCTCGACCGACAGCGAGCGCGTGCGCGCGGCGGCGAGCTCGATGGCGAGCGGGAGGCCGTCGAGCCGCGCGCACAGCCGGGCGACGGCCTCCGGCGGCAGCACGACGCCGGGGCGCGCGGCCCGTGCACGCTCCCGGAAGAGCTCGACCGCCGGGCCGTCGTCGTCGGAGGGCAGCGGGCCGAGCGCGTAGACCCGCTCGGCGCCGATCGCGAGCGGGGCGCGGCTCGTGGCGAGCACCCGCACGGTCGGCGTCGCCGAGAGGATGTCCTCGATGTAGGCGGCGGCCGCGTCGATGATGTGCTCGCAGTTGTCGACGATGAGCAGCGTCTCGCGTTCGGAGAGCAGGCCGAGGATGCGTGAGCGAAGGTCGAGCTGGGCTCCCGGCTCGGCCAGCCGGGCGCTTCTGGCCTCCCGGATGCCGAGGGTGGTGGCGAAGGCCAGCTCGACGTCCGCGCCGGTGCGGACGCTGGCGAGCTCGACCAAAACGACGGCGGGCGTGTGGATGGCGCGGTGGCCGACCTCGTGGGCGAGCCGGGTCTTGCCGAGGCCGCCGGCGCCGAGGACGGTCGTCAGGCGGGAGGTGGCGACCAGGTCCTCCACGGCCTCCAGGTCGTACTCGCGCCCGACCAGCGCGTTCGGCGCGGCGCGCAGTCCGATCCGGACCCGGCGCGGCGATGCGGGCTCGCGATCGTCGTCCTCGCGCTGGTCCTCCTCGGCGAGCAGCTGGGCGTTCAGGGCGACCAGCTCTGCGCCCGGGCGTGTGCCGAGGCGTTCGCGCACGGCCTCCGTGACGTCCGCGAAGGCCAGCAGGGCGTCGCTGCGGCGGCCGGCGTCGGCGAGCGCGCGCATCCGCTCGGCGTGCAGGGACTCGTCCAGCGGGCGCAGGCGCAGCAGCTCGTGGAGGTCGGCGAGGGCGGTCGTGGAGTCTCCGCTCTCGCGGGCGGCGCGGGCGCGGGCGACGAGCAGCTCGGTGCGGAGTTCGGCGGCGGTTCGTGCCAGCTCCTCGGCGAGCCGGGAGCCAGCGAGCTCCAGCCCGGGCTCGCCGCGCCAAAGCGCGAGGCCGGAGTCCGACTCGCGGAGCGCGTCGCCGTGGGCGGCGGCCGCCAGGGCGGCGCGGGCCGACGCGAGGTGGTGCGCGGCGAGGTCCAGGTCGGTGCCGTGCGCGCCGACCGCGAGCGCGTAGCCGCTCGGCGTGGACTCCAGGATGCCGTCGGCACTGCTCGTGCGCACCCGGGAGACCAGCGTCTGCAGGGCCGCGCGCTCCTGCCGGGGCGGGGCGTCGTCCCAGAGGTCGTCGACGAGCGCAGGGACCGAGCGGCCGCCCGGGGCGAGCGCCAGCGCCACGATGAGGCTCTTGCCGCGCGTGCCGGACGGCTCGGCGAGCGTGCCGGTGCGGTCCTCGACGAGCACCGGGCCGAGCACGGCGACGCGGGGACGGGAGGGCACGGATTCCACTCGCCGATTTTAGCCAGGGCCGGGCGTTCCGCGCCGCGCCGCGCGTAGGCTCTGGGCATGGCGTTCGACTGGTCGCACTTCTACGAGAAGCAGGGCGGACGCGGCGTCCGGCCGACCTACGAGTCGGCGCTCGCGGCCTGGGACGGGCCGGCGGGGACCGCGGTGGACCTCGGCTGCGGCGACGGAGTCGAGACACGCGACCTCGCCGAGCGCGGCTGGCAGGTGCTCGCGGTGGACTCCGACCCCGCGGTGGACGAGCGGGTGCGTGCCGGGCTCGACGAGGAGGCCTCCGGCCGCGTGTCGACGCGCTGCACCACCTTCGAGGCGGTCGGCGAGCTGCCGCGCGCCGAGCTCGTCTACGCCGGGTTCGCCCTGCCGTTCTGCGACCCGACGCAGTTCCCCTACCTGTGGGCGGACATCCGGGATGCGATCGAGCCGGGCGGCGTGTTCGCGGGCGAGCTGTTCGGGCCGCACGACGAGTGGTTCGGGCGGCCGGGGATGAACTTCCACGACCGCGCGGGGGTGGAGGCCATGCTCACCGGGCTGGAGGTCCTGCGGCTGGTCGAGGACGACCGGCGCGGGATGTCGTTCGAGGGGCCGAAGCACTGGCACGTCTTCCACATCGTGGCGCGGGCGTGAGCGGCGGGGTGCGGTACTGAACGCCGGCGCGCGACCGGAACTCCTCCACAGCCGCTGACTCCCGGCGACTTCTCCACAGATTTCGCCGGGGCCGTTTCCGCACGTCTCCGCCCGCCCAGGATGGACACAACACATCCACCTACAGAAAGGCACCTGCACAATGCAACCCATGCTGCTAAACTGCATGCATGCCCATTTCCATCACCATCCGCTCCGTTCCGGACGAGGTCCGCGACGAGCTCGCGGCGCGTGCGGCGCGCTCGGGGCGATCACTTCAGGAGTACCTCGTGCATGAACTCACCCGTCTCGCCGGCAAGCGCACGGTCGACGACGTCCTCGACAGCATCCGGCGCCGCGCCGAGCACTTCCCGCCTCTCGACAGGGAGGCCGTGGCCGACATGATCGCCCGGAGCCGCGAATGACCGCGATGGCGGCCGCCGTGCGACGCACGGCGGCCCACACCGCGCACCCCTCGGCGGCGTCCGCCGATCCGTCACCCCACGACTTCGGCCTTCCGGAGACGGTCATCGTCGACACCTGCGCCGTCATCGACCTCCTCACCGACCCCGGCGAGAACGGCCGTGCCGTGGCAGAACGACTACGCGGCCGCGACCTGGCCGCTCCCGACCTGATGTTCGCCGAGGCGGCGAACGTCCTGCGCAAGCTTCGGCTGAAGGGCGCCCTGAGCGATGGCGAAGCCTCGATGGCCTACGCCGAACTCCTGGAGCTCCCCATCGAGTCGTGGCCGTTCGAGGCGGTCGAGCAGCGGGTGTGGGATCTCCGCGGCAGCCTCAGCGGGTTCGACGCGACGTTCGTCGCACTGTCCGAGCTGCTCACGGCCCCGCTCGTGACGACCGACAAGCGGCTCACGCGGGCGATGGAGTCGCTGCCCGCGGTGAAGGGAGGTGCGCTGACGGCGGTCGACGAGTAGGTCAGCGAATAGGTCAGCGCAGCGTCTTGCGGGCGGTGATCTGGCCGGTGTCGAAGCCGAGCAGGTGAAGTCCGCCGTGGAAGCGGGCGTGCTCGATCTTGATGCAGCGGTCCATCACGACCGTGAGGCCCAAGGACTCGCCGTACTCGGCGGCCTCCTGGTTCCAGATGCCGAGCTGCACCCAGACGGTCGGCGCGCCGACGGCCACGGCCTCGTCGATCACGCTGGGGATGTCGCTCGCACGGCGAAAGACGTCCACGATGTCCGGCACCTCGGGAAGGGAGGCGAGATCCGGGTAGGCCTTCTGCCCCAGGATGGTGTCGGCGTTCGGATTGACGAAGTACACGCGGAAGTCGCTCGACTGCTGCAGGTACGTCCCGACGAAGTAGCTGGAGCGGGCCGGGTTCGCCGAGGCTCCGACGATCGCGACCGACTTCGCGGCGCGCAGGATGCGGAGACGCTCCTTGGCGTCGGGGCCGGTCCAGGTTCGCTGCGACTTCAGCAGCTTGGCCAGGGGCGAGTCGGACGGGAGGGAGCAGCTCAGGCCGTTGACGAGCTGGACCTGCGTCGTGGTGTCGGTCATGCTGCCGCCTCCTTCGCCGCCGTGCTGAGCGCCTGGTCCAGATCGTAGATGATGTCGTCGACATCCTCGATGCCGACGCTGATGCGCACGACGCCGGGGAGCACGCCCGCGTCGAGGAGCTGCTGCTCGGTGAGCTGCGCGTGCGTCGTCGAGGCCGGGTGGATGACGAGCGTCTTCGCGTCGCCGATGTTCGCGAGGTGACTGGCGAGGTTCAGCGACTCGATCAGGCGCTGGCCGACCTCGCGGCCGCCCTTCACGACGAACGAGAACACGCTGCCCGGGCCCTTCGGGAGGTACTTCTGTGCGCGCCCGTGATGCGGGTGCTCGGGGAGCCCGGCCCAGAAGACCTTCTCGATCCGCGGGTCCTCGTCGAGCCACTCGGCGACCGCGCGGGCGTTGTCGACGTGCGCCTGGATGCGGTAGGGCAGCGTCTCGACGCCCTGCGCCAGCAGGAACGCGGAGTGCGGAGCCAGCGACGGGCCGATGTCGCGGAGCTGCTCGGCGCGCAGCCGGGTGAGGAAGGCGTACTCGCCGAAGTTGCCCGACCACTGCAGCCCGCCGTACGACGGCACCGGCTCGCCGAACAGCGGGAACTTCTCCGTGTGCCAGTCGAAGCGGCCGCTCTCCACGACGACACCGCCGAGGGTCGTGCCGTGGCCGCCGAGGAACTTCGTCGCCGAGTGGATGACGACGTCCGCGCCCCACTCGATCGGGCGGTTCAGGTAGGGCGTGGCGATGGTCGAGTCGATGATCAGCGGGACGCCGGCGGCGTGGGCGACCTCTGCCAACCCCTCGATGTCGGCGATCTCGCCGGACGGGTTCGCGATCGTCTCGGCGAACACCAGCTTGGTGCGGTCGGTGATCGCCGCCGCGTAGTCGGCAGGGTCGGAGCTCTGCACGAAGGTCGTGTCCACGCCGAAGCGGCGCAGCGTCACGTCGAGCTGCGTGATCGAGCCGCCGTAGAGGTTCGCGGACGCCACGATGTGGTCGCCCGCGCCGGCCAGCGACGCGAAGGTGATGTACTGCGCGCTCAGCCCGCTCGCTGTCGCGACGGCGCCGATGCCGCCCTCGAGGCTCGCGACGCGCTCCTCGAACGCGGCGACCGTGGGGTTCTCCAGCCGGGAGTAGATGTTGCCGTACTTCTGCAGGGCGAATCGCGCGGCGGCGTCCGCGGTGTCGTCGAACACGAACGCGCTGGTCTGGTAGATCGGCAGTGCGCGCGCCCCGGTGACAGGGTCGGGGATGTTGCCCGCGTGGATCGCACGGGTCTTGAAGCCATATTCGCGATCAGCCATGCGGCCACGCTACCCGAGGCCGCAGGAGCGGGCCGGGCTGCGGCCGTAACACACGGTCATCCCCACAGGCCGTCCGCAGCGGTCCGCCGAGGCCTGACGGAACCGGGTTTCCGACCGTGCACCGGGGGTGCTCAGGCGGCGGCGCTACCCTCGAAGCGATCGCAGCACCGCGATCCCGGACGACGGTTCAGTACCCGGCACGCGACAAGACTGGCCAAGGAGTCGTCATCGTGTCGTGGATCGTCCTCATCCTCTCCGGCGTGCTCGAAGCCGTCTGGGCGACGGCCCTGGGAAAGTCGGCCGGATTCACCCGCCTCTGGCCGACCGTCGTGTTCGTCGTCGGCCTCCTCGCCTCGATGGGCGGGCTCGCGTACGCGATGCGCGAGATCTCCACCGGCACCGCGTACGCGGTCTGGGTCGGCATCGGCGCAGCGCTCACCGTGCTCTACGCCATGGTCTTCGGCGGCGACGGCTTCTCCATCGTGAAGCTGCTGCTCATCCTCGGCCTGGTCGGCTGCGTCGTCGGCCTGAAGCTCGTGCACTAGCGAGCGACCCCGCCGATCAGGCGGCCGACACCCACACCGCGCCCAGCGCGAGCGCGGCGATCAGCGCCCACGAGAGCAGCCCCGTCGCGAGCGCGCGCCAGCCCGTCCCGACGAGAGTGCGCAGCCGCACGGCGGTCCCGAGGCCGAACAGGGCCATCGCGAGCAGGATGGTCTGCAGCGTGTCGGCGCCGTCCGTCACGACGGTCGGAAGCGGCACGAACGAGCGGATCAGCACGGCGGCGATGAAGCCCGCGACGAACAGCGGGACGATCGGCGGGCGCTTGACGCTCGGGTCGCCCTCCACCTGCCGGCGGCGTTCGACGACCGCCGCGATGGCGACGGTCGGGGCGAGCATGAGGACGCGGGTGAGCTTGACGACGATCGCCACGGACAGCGCGGCCGGGCCCGCGATCTGCGCGGTCGCGACCACCTGGCCGACATCGTGGACGCCGCCGCCGACCCAGTGACCGAACTGCACGCTGGAGAGGCCCAGCGGATGCCACAGCAGCGGCAGCACGAAGATCGCGAGCGTCCCGCACAGGGTGACCAGGGCGACCGGGGTGGCGGCCTCCTCGTC
Source organism: Leifsonia sp. NPDC056824 (assembly GCF_042789575.1). Lineage (NCBI taxonomy): Bacteria > Bacillati > Actinomycetota > Actinomycetes > Micrococcales > Microbacteriaceae > Leifsonia > Leifsonia sp. NPDC056824. The sequence continues at coordinate 52,670 of NZ_JBHUAV010000007.1, forward strand.
CTTCGGCTTCACGACGCCGCTCATCGCGCCGATCGCGGACGCGCCGCAGATCGAGAAGCCGGTCGCGATCAGCAGCGGCTGGTGGCCGGGGAGGCGGAAGAGCCGGCCGATCAGGAAGGTACCGGCGAAACTGAACACCACGATCCCGACGGTGGTCAGGATGGCGACCCAGCCGAGCCCCGCGATGTCGCCGAGGCTGAGCTTGAGGCCGAGCAGCACGACGCCGATCCGCATCAGCCGCTTCGCGCTCACCGCGAGACCCGGGGCCAGCACCCCGCCGAGGGCGCCGCGCGCGGCCGGGATCTGCCCGACGACGATCCCCAGCACGACCGCCGCCGTGAGCAACGGCACGGCCGGCGCCAGCCAGTGGATGCCCCAGGCCGCCGCCGCTGCAAGAGCCGCCGCCGCGACCCCCGGCAGCCACGCGAGGGCCGAGCGGGCGGGGGAGGGTGCGGGCGGAGTGGCGGGTGAGGTCACCTCCCCATTCTTGCGTCCCCGCGCACGCGCCCCCGACCACCCCAGCCGCATGCCCCTGGCTGCGCCCGCGCGACGCTGCACTCGCCCCATCGCGAGGGGACGCAACACGCCGCTCCGCGCGCGCGTTGGCGGCGTGTTGCGTCCCCTCGTGGCCGGCCATCTACCTGACAGAACACGCCGTCCCGCGGCGGGGCGAGGCGGCGTGTTCTGTCAGTTACTTTGCGCGGCGCGTCAGAGCGTCGACAGGAGGCGGGCGCCGTCGGGGACGCCGAGGCCGGTGCAGGCGTCCCAGCCCGCGCCGGCGGTGTAGGCGCCGTTGTTCCCGGCGGTGATGTCGCGGAACCCCGCGGCGACCTGTCCGGCGCGGATGGAGTCGTACAGTTTCGGCTGCACCAGCCCGAAGCGGGTCCCGGTGGACTGCGCCAGCCGGGCGATCAGTGCGGCCCACAGCGGCGCGACGGCGCTGGTGCCGCCGATGACCATGTCCTTCCCGTCGACGCGCACCTGGTAGCCGGTCTGCGGGTCGGCCACCGCTGAGACGTCCGGCACACCGCGGCCGCCCTTTGCTGCGCCCCCGGCGTGGCCGCCGCCGGAGCGCTTTGCGGCGTCGACCGCGTGGGCGGCGCTGGGACGGGAGGGCACCCCGACGTTCGCCTGCCAGGTCGGCAGCGCGAAGACGTCGCTCACGCCGCCGCCGGTCGCACCGTTGCCCGTGCCGTTGTTCCAGACGGTCTCGGACGTGACCGCGCCGGTCGACGGGTCCGCCTCCAGCCGGGTGCCGCCGCAGGCGAGGGCGTGCGGGGACGAGGCAGGGAAGTCGACGTGCGCCTTGCCGTCGCCGACGCGGTCGGTGCTGCCGTCGTCGCCGGCCGCCACGGTCGTGGTGACGCCGAGGGCGGCGGCGTCCTGGAGGGCCTGGTCGAAGGCGTTGCGCGCCTGGGCGGTCCACTGGTCCTCGGACTGGCCCCAGCTGACGCTGATCACGGCGGGGGTGGGGGTCGCGTGCGCGGCGGTGCTGATGGCGTCGAGGAAGCCCGCGTCGGTGTTGGGTGCGAAGTACACGAGCAGCGCGGCGCCGGGGGCGAGGGCGCCGGCCACCTCGATGTCGAGCATGACCTCCCCGTCGGCCCCGTTGGGGTCCTGGCCGGGGACGTTCGCGGCGCCGTCCACGCCGACGGCGGTCACCGACGGCGAGGGGATGCCGAGGCCGGCGAAGTACGTGTCCAGGTCGGCCTGCACGTATCCACCGCCCAGCTCGATGATGGCGATGGTCTGGCCGCTGCCGTCCGTGCCCGCGGGGAAGTCGTAGACTTTCCCGAGCTGCGGCGGGGTGTAGCTGGTGCTCACCGCGGCGGCCGCCGTCAGCCGGAACTGGGCGCGCGCCTGCGGGCGGTCGTCGAGCCCGAGCACCGCGGTCACGATGCCGTCGAGCTGGGCCGGGATGCTCAGGCCGCCGGAGCGCTGCCGGAAGCTCGGAGCGTCCGCCCCGGCGTCGGCAGGCCGGGCCTCGGCGAGGTCGGTGCCGAACACGCGGGCGAGGACGGAGACCGGGCCGGACACGCGCACGCGCCGTTCGGCGGCGTTCTCCTCGTCGATGGTCACGCCGAGGCGTTTGAGGGTGGAGGTCACGAGCTGGAGGTCCTCCGGCGAGGCGCCGTAGCGGTCGCCGAGCTCCTGCGTGGTCAGGTGCGACGTGAAGGCGTCGTCGGGGAGCGGGGCCCGGCGGCGCAGGATCAGCGTCGCCTCCACCGGCGTGTCGGGAGCGAGGGCTCCGTGCGTCTGGAAGCCGGCGCGTTCAGGCTTTTCGCTTCCAGGAAGGGGGACGAGGTTCAGCGGCTCTTCGGCATCCATACTGAACGGTCTACCACCCGGCGTCGACAGTGGCAGCCCCCAATGCCAGACCCGCCCGAGCAGGAGAGCTCAGACCCAGCTCGGCAGCCACATGTGGATCTGCCAGAACCAGAACGGCACCTGCTGCGCCGTCCAGATCGGCCAGAAGAACGCCGAGACGACGGTCGCGAGGCCGAGGAACACCGCGGTCCAGGCGATCCCCGTGCGCCGCCGCCGCTCCGGGTCGGTGCGTTTGCCGAGCACCAGCGCGATGACCGCCGCGAGGGCGAGGATCGTGTACGGCTCGAACGCGATCGCGTAGAACTGGAAGATCGTGCGGTTGATGTAGAGCAGCCACGGCAGGTACCCCGCCGCGAGCCCGGTGAGGATGAGTCCGGCCTGCCACTCGCGGTAGCGGGCGAGTCGGTAGACCAGGTAGAAGACGGCTGCGGCGGCCGCCCACCAGATGATCGGGTTGCCGAGCGACGTGATCGCCGCCGCGCAGCCTCCCGGCGCCGTGCAACCGGACTGGCCGTACGCGTCGCCCGAGTAGTACATGCTCGTCGGCCGGATCATGAACAGCCAGGTCAGCGGGTTGGACTGGTACGGGTGCGGCACATGCAGGTTGATGCTGTACCCGTACATCTCCGACTGGTAGTGCCAGAAGTTCTGGAACCACAGCGGCACCCAGGAGAGCCCGCCCGTCCACTGGGTGTGCAGCGACTGCGCCCAGTTGCGGTAGTAGCCGCCGCTGGTCACCAGCCACCCGGTCCAGGTGGCGAGGTAGGAGAGGAACGCGATCGGGACCATCAGGACAAAGGTCGCGGGCGCCTGCTTGAGCACGGCGCCGCTGATGTAGAAGGCGACGCCCTCCCTGCGCCGGGCGACGATGTCCACGATGACGACATAGACGGCGAAGAACGCGAGGAAGTAGAAGCCGCTCCACTTCACGCCCGCACACAGCCCGGTGAGGATGCCCGCGGCGATCAGCCACGGCCGCCACCAGAGCACCGGTCCCCACGAGGGGTCGCGCCCTGCCCGGCGGGCGGCGAAGAGCTTCGCGGCGAGCCGGGTCGCGTGCCAGCGCCGGTCGAGCAGGATGCAGCCGAACGCGAGCAGAGCGAAGAACATCACGATGTTGTCGAGCAGCGCGACGCGGCTCATCACGATGGCGTGCCCGTCGATCGCGAACAGGAAGCCCGCGATCGTGGCGATGATCGTCGAGGAGAACAGCACGCGGGCGATGAGGAAGACGATGAGAACGGCCAGGATGCCGACCACGGCGGTCGACAGCCGCCAGCCGAACGAGTTGCCGGCGCCGGTCGCGGCCATCCCGAGCGCGATGATCCACTTGCCCAGCGGTGGATGCGCGACGAACGACGGGGACGACTGGAAGATGTTCGTGTTGCCCGCGTTGAACGACTGGTCGGCCTTGTCCGGCCAGCTCCCCTCGTAGCCGAGGTGGAAGAGACTCCAGGCGTCCTTGACGTAGAAGGTCTCGTCGAAGACGAGGACGTGCGGGCTGCCGAGGTCCCACAGCCGCAGGATCGCGGCGAGCAGCGTGACCGCAATGGGTGCGCCCCAGTACCAGAGCTGCAGCCGCAGTGGCGTGCGCAGCACGCGCGCCCACCAGTCGTCCAGCCGGCTGCCGGTGCGGGCCGGCGCGGCGTGCGCGGCCGGCCGGGCGCCCGGTGCGGCGATGTCGGGGGAGGTCACCAGCACATCCTGACAGACTGGACCCATGATCATCCTCGCCGCGACGCCGATCGGAAACCTCGGCGACGCCTCCGCCCGCCTGGTCGAGCTGCTGAGCTCCGCGACCGTCGTTGCCGCCGAGGACACCCGCGTCACGCAGCGCCTCCTCGCCGGCCTCGGAGTCGAGAACCGGCCGCGGCTGATCGCCCTGCACGAGCACAACGAGCGCGACCGCGCCGCCGAGCTGGTGGAGCTGGCCCGCGACCAGGACGTGGTGGTGCTCTCCGACGCCGGGATGCCCACGGTCTCCGACCCGGGATTCCCGCTGGTGGAGGCCGCGGCCGCCGCCGGCGTCGGCGTGACGGTCGTGCCCGGTCCGAGCGCGGTGCTCACAGCGCTCGCCGTGTCCGGCCTGCCGACCGATCGGTTCACGTTCGAGGGCTTCCTGCCGCGCAAGCACGGCGAGCGCACCACGGCGGCGCGCGCGCTGGCGGCCGAGCAGCGCACGATGGTGTTCTTCGAGTCGCCCAACCGGCTCGGCGCCTCCCTCGCCGACCTGGCCGAGGTCTTCGGCGCCGACCGCCGCGCCGTGGTGTGCCGCGAGCTGACGAAGCTGCACGAGGAGGTCCGCCGCGGCACGCTCGCCGAGCTGGCCGAGTGGGCGGCCGACGGCGCGCGCGGCGAGATCGTGGTGGTCGTCGCCGGCGCCCCCGCGCGCGATGCCGACCCCGCCACCGCCCTCACCCAGGTGCTCACCCTCGTCGCCGACGGCGCCCGCCTCAAAGAGGCCGCCGCCGAGGTCGCCGAGGCCACAGGCCTCTCCCGCCGCGACCTCTACCAGGCCGCCCTCGCCGCGAAACGTGAGTAGGTGCGGGAATCCGGGGCCGGATTCCCGCAACGACTCACGTCTCGGCGGGGTGGTAATACGGGGCGGGAGGGGGCGCGCGCGGCCGTAGGATGGTCAGCATGTCCGACGGCTCCGCGTTCTACATCACCACGCCGATCTTCTACGTCAACGACGTCCCGCACATCGGGCACGCCTACACGGAGGTCGCCGCGGACGTGCTCGCGCGCTGGCACCGTCAGGCCGGCGACGACACCTGGCTGCTCACCGGCACCGACGAGCACGGGCAGAAGATCCTGCGCACCGCGACCGCGAACGGCACCACCCCGAAGGAGTGGGCCGACCGGCTGGTGACGAACGAGTGGCTGCCGCTGCTGAAGACCATCGACATCGCCAACGACGACTTCATCCGCACCACCGACGAGCGGCACGAGAAGAACGTGCAGAAGTTCCTGCAGAAGCTGTACGACGACGGCTTCATCTACGCCGGCGAGTACGAGGCGCTCTACTGCGTCGGCTGCGAGGAGTTCAAGCCGCAGAGCGAGATCGTGGACGGCACGGGGGAGTACGCGGGCCAGAAGGTCTGCGCCATTCACTCCAAGCCGCTGGAGCTGCTGCAGGAGAAGAACTACTTCTTCCGGATGAGCGACTTCGCCGACCGCCTGCTCGCCCTCTACGAGGAGCGCCCCGAGTTCGTGCAGCCGGAGTCGGCCCGCAACGAGGTCGTGTCCTTCGTGCGCCAGGGGCTCAGCGACCTGTCCATCTCGCGGTCGAGCTTCGACTGGGGCATCAAGGTGCCGTGGGACGAGTCGCACGTCGTCTACGTGTGGTTCGACGCTCTGCTCAACTACGTGACCGCGGTCGGGTACGGCCAGGACGACGAGACCTTCGAGCGCCGCTGGCCGGCGACGCACCTGGTCGGCAAGGACATCCTGCGCTTCCACGCCGTCATCTGGCCGGCGATGCTGATGGCCGCGGGCCTGGAGGTGCCGCACCGGGTGTTCGGCCACGGCTGGCTGCTCGTCGGCGGCGAGAAGATGTCCAAGTCCAAGCTGACCGGCATCGCGCCGACGCAGATCACCGACACCTTCGGCTCCGACGCGTTCCGCTACTACTTCCTGCGCGCGATCAACTTCGGCCAGGACGGCTCGTTCAGCTGGGAGGACCTCGCCGCGCGCTACCAGGCGGAGCTCGCGAACGGCTTCGGCAACCTGGCGTCGCGGGTCGTCGCGATGGTCACCCGTTACTTCCAGGGCGTCGTTCCGCCCGCGGTGAGCTACGAAGAGGCCGACCTCCACGTCCAGCAGGTCGTCGCGAAGGCCGCGGCCGACGCCGACGCCGCGATGAGCACGCTGGCGATCCACGACGCGCTCGCCGCGGTGTGGACGGTGGTGGACGAGCTGAACGGCTACATCACGATCCAGGAGCCGTGGTCGCTCGCGAAGGACGAGGCCAAGCGCGAGCGCCTGCAGACGGTGCTCTACACGGCGGCCGAGGGGCTGCGCGCCCTGGCGGTGCTGCTGTCGCCGGTCATCCCCAAGGCCACGGCGAAGCTGTGGACGGCGCTCGGCGTCACCGCGGAGCTCGGCCCGCTGGACGCGCAGCCGCTGCGCAAGGCCGGCGACTGGGGTCGGCTCCCCGCCGGCACCGAGGTCAACGGGCTCGAGGCGCTGTTCCCGCGGATCGAGGCGGACGTGGTGCAGGGGGCATGACCGACCCCGCGTTCATCCGGCAGCGACACGTCACCGACGGTCGCGACCTCGCGTACCCGCCGCTGCCGGAGGCGCTCGTCGTGCCGGTGTACGACAACCACACCCACTTGGAGATCGCCGACGGCGACGACCCGCTCGACTACCGCGAGCAGCTCGACCGCGCCTCCAGCGTTGGTGTACGTGGGGTGGTCCAGGTCGGCAACGACGTGGAGACCTCGCGCTGGTCGGCGGAGATGGCGGCGATCGAGCCGCGCATGCTGGCCGCCGTCGCCCTGCACCCCAACGACGCGCCCGACTACGCCGAGCGCGGCGAGCTGGACGACGCCCTCGCGGTGATCGCCGAGCTGGCCGGGCGCCCGCGGGTGCGGGCCGTCGGGGAGACCGGGCTGGACTTCTTCCGCACGGAGGCGGGGCCGCGGCGCGACGCGCAGTTCGCGTCCTTCGAGGCGCACATCGAGATCGCGAAGCAGAACGGCATCGCCCTGCAGATCCACGACCGCGACGCGCACGCGGCCGTCATCTCGACGCTGCAGCGGGTCGGCGCGCCCGAGCGCACGGTCTTCCACTGCTTCTCCGGCGACGTGGAGCTGGCCGAGATCTGCGCCGACAACGGCTGGTACATGTCGTTCGCCGGCAACATCACCTTCAAGAACGCCCCCGGCCTGCGGGCGGCGCTCCAGTCCGCTCCGCGCCACCTGATCATGGTCGAGACCGACGCGCCGTTCCTCACCCCGATGCCGTACCGCGGGCGTCCGAACGCGCCGTACCTCGTTCCGCACACGCTGCGGGCGATGGCGGAGTACCTGGAGACCGACGCCTCCACGCTCGCGGCGCAGATCAACTCCAACACCGAGCTCGTCTACGGCCGCTGGGACAGCGAGCCCGTCGGGCCGCCGCCGTCGGGACCGATCGGGACCATCGCATGACCGAGCTGCGCCTTCTCGGGCCGGCCGAGATCCGCGACCTGGCCGAACTGCTCGACGTCACCCCGACCAAGAAGCTCGGCCAGAACTTCGTGATCGACGCGAACACCGTGCGACGGATCGTCCGGGTCGCGGAGGTCGAAGCGGACGATGTCGTGGTCGAAATCGGGCCCGGCCTCGGCTCCCTCACCCTCGGCCTCCTGGAGACCGGCGCGCACGTCGTCGCCGTGGAGATCGACGGCCGCCTGGCCAGGCAGCTCCCGGTCACGGTCGAGCAGCTCGCGCCCTCCGCGGCCGGGCGGCTGACCGTCGTGCACCAGGACGCCCTCACGGTGACGGAGCTGCCCGAGCAGCCGGCGCGACTGGTCGCGAACCTCCCGTACAACGTCTCGGTGCCCGTACTGCTGCACTTCCTGCAGACGTTCCCGACATTGCGCTCCGGCGTGGTGATGGTGCAGGCAGAAGTCGGCCACCGCATCGCGGCAGGCCCCGGCTCCAAGGTCTACGGCGCGCCCAGCGTGAAAGCCGCCTGGTACGGCGCCTGGCGCACCGCGGGCAACGTCAGCCGGCAGGTGTTCTGGCCGGTCCCCAACGTGGACTCCGTGCTGGTGGCCTTCGACCGCCGTGCGGAGCCGCGCGGCGACGAGAGCCTCCGCCGGCGCACGTTCGCCCTCGTGGACGCCGCGTTCCAGCAGCGCAGGAAAACCCTCCGCCAGGCGCTCTCCGTCGTCTTCGGCGACCCGAACAGTGCCGCCACAGCCCTGGAGGCCGCCGGGATCAGCCCGTCGCTCCGCGGCGAGCAGCTCCAGCTCGACGACTTCGTGAGACTCGCCGAAACCGCCTGATCCGGGTGGTCCGCGCGCGGGCCCCGCGGTGTGTAGGTTTGAGGCATGGTCGACGCGGGTTCGGGGTGGGACGTGGATTCCGTTCATGTGCGGGCGCCCGGCAAGATCAACGTCTTCATGCGCGTCGGAGCCGTCCGCGACGACGGCTATCACGATGTCGCGACCGCTTACCAGGCCGTCTCGCTCTACGAGGACGTCCGCGCCTACCGGGCCGACGACTTCTCGGTCAGCTTCGCGGGCAGCGTCGACACCAGCGGCCTGGCGACCGACGGAACGAACCTGGCCATCAAGGCCGCCAAGCTGCTGGCCAAGAAGACCGGCCACACCGGCGGCGTCCGGCTGGAGATCGACAAGCACGTCCCGATCGCGGGCGGGATGGGCGGGGGCTCGGCGGACGCCGCCGCGACCCTGGTCGCCTGCGACGCGCTGTGGGGCACCGAACTCGGCCGCGATGAGCTGCTCGCCCTGGCCGCCCGGCTCGGCGCCGACGTGCCGTTCGCACTGATCGGCGGCACGGCGATCGGCACCGGCCGCGGCGACCGGCTCAGCCCGGCGCTGGCGACCGGGCAGTTCCAGTGGGTGCTCGCGCTGCCGGAGGGCGAGCTCAGCACGCCCGCCGTCTACAGCGAGCTCGACCGGCACCGGCAGCGGCATATCGGCGAGATCGCGCCGGCCGAGCGCAGTCCGAGCGTCGACGCGGAGATCCTCCAGGCCCTGCGCGCGGGCGACCCGGCGATGCTGGCCGAGGCGCTCACGAACGACCTCCAGGCGCCGGCCATCCACCTGGCCCCGAGCATCGCGGAGGTGCTGGAGCTCGGCGAGCTCAACGGCGCGCTCGCGGGCATCGTGTCCGGCTCGGGTCCCACCGTGGCGTTCCTGACCGCGGACCTCGACAACGCGCTCGACCTGCAGATCGCGCTGAGCGCCTCCCGGATCCGCGCGGTGCGGGCGACCGGTCCCGTGCACGGGGCGCGCGTCGTCGGTGACTGAGGAGTCGCGCCCGACCCGCCGAGCACGCCCGACCCGCCGAGCACCCCGACCCGCCGAGCACGCCCGACCCGCCGAGCACACTGGGGGGCCGGGCCATGTCGGGCCACATCCCGGCGCTCCAGGTGTACTCGGCGCTGGTGAGGCGCACAGGCGCGCGTTCGGGTCGGCGCCGGAGCCCGAGGACGCCCGATCCGCAGCGCACGTCGGGTTGAGACGATTCGTCAGATTTCTGAGTCGTATCCGTGCGGGTGCGGGTCGGGCATCCCGGGTGAGGACAACGTTAGCGAGCGGGTGCGTGTCCTCATAGTGGAGGACCGCAAAACCGTCAACTCTTGACGGGTCGATCGCTTCTGACGGGCCGGCGGCGGGGGAGGGCGAGCGAGCGCAGCTCCCGGCGGGAGCGCATCCCGAGCTTCGCGAGGATGTTGCGCACATGGAAGTTGACGGTCGTGACGGAGACGTACAGCCGCTCCGCGATCTCCTTGTTGGTCATGCCGGCGGCCAGTGCGTGGGCCACCTGCCGCTCGCGGGTCGTGAGCGGAGCGAGCGGGTCCCCGATGCCGTCGTCGGAGCCGCGGTCGCCGTCTGCCGTGCCGCCCCCGGCGTTGCGCACGGCGTCGAGGTGCTGCACGGTTCGCGCGAGGTAGTTGCTGGCGCCGAGGCGTCGGAAGGTCGTGGCGGCGGCCTCCAGGAGGGTCTCGGCGTCGTCGCGGTCGTCGGTGTTGTCCCGGTCGTCGCCGTCCGCCGCGAGCAGCCGGCCGGCGTCCAGCGCCGCGACCGCCTCGGGGAACGCGAAGCGGCACTCCTGCGCGGCCTCCCGGTACGCGGCCACCGCTTCCGCGGTCCGGCCCTCGGCCTCCAGCACCCGGCCTTCGAGCCAGCGCAGCGAGCCGTAGTAGGGCCGCCACAGCCCCGGTGCGACGCAGCGCTCGTAGGCGGCGCGCGCCTCGGCCGCGCGGCCGAGCGTCGCCAGCGCGTCGACGCGGTAGGTGAGCCAGCCGAGGGTGGAGGCGCGCGTCGCCGCGGCCTCGGCGTCGACCGTCGCCTGGAGCTGCTCCTCCGGCCGGCCGAGCGCGCGGGCGAGCTCGGCCCTGGCGAGGAACGGCAGGTCGCCGTCGTAGGAGCCGATGAACCGCGGATCGGCCCGCGCGGCGGCGCGCAGCCGCTCGCCCACCGGGTCGGCCTCCCCGCGTCCGGCGCGGACCAGGGCGGAGGTCCAGAGCGCGATCGGCCAGCCGGACAGGTCGGTCTCGTCCAGGGCGAGCGCCACGGCCGTGTCGGCCAGCGTGACCGACTCCTCCCACTCGCCGACGAGGAAGAGGATGTGCGCGTAGATCGTGCGGGCGAAACCGGCGGTCCAGCTCGACGGGAACCGGCGGAGGAGCTCGTTCGCCCTGGCCAGGTCGGCCCGGGCGCGCTCGACGTCGCCGCCGAGGATGAACACCCGGGAGCGCGCGACGAGCGCGTCGACGGCGGCGGGGGACTCGTGGTGCGCCAGCACCTCGTCCAGCTCGGCCGTGAGCGGTGCGAACAGGTCGGGCCGGCGCGCGTGCGCGGCCGAGTTGAGCGCCCAGCCGAGCAGCCGGACCAGGTGCTCGTCGGGCTCGGCGAGCCAGCGCAGCGCCGGGTCGGCGACCTCCTCGGGCCGCGGGCACTCCGCGATGTGAACGCGGGCGGTCTCCAGATGGTCGAGGACGCCGGCGAAGTCGCCCATCGCCATCAGCACCTTCGGGATCGCCTCGGCGACGTGGGTGCGGATCGCGCGCTCGTCCGGCGTGGTCGCGGGCGCGGCCTCCAGCTTCAGCGCCAGCTCCAGGGCGCCGGGCACGTCGCGGGAGAGGGTGCGCAGCTCCAGCAGCACCGCGTCGCGCGCGGGCGACGGCGCCAGGGCCTCGATCGCGGGGCGCAGCTCGAGGATCTGCTCGTGCAGCCGGAACCGCATCGCGATCAGTCCCAGCTCGATCAGCGCCCGCTCCAGCTCGCCGTCGGTGGCCAGGTGCATCGCCGAGCGCGCGTAGCTCATCGCCTGCTCGGCGTGGCCCTGGTCGGCGGCGGCCAGCGCGGCGGCGAGCAACTCGTCGACCAGCAGCGGGTCGGCGATGTCGGCGGCCTCCACCCGGTGGCGGAGGGCGCGGTGGCCGTCCAGCACCTCGGCGGCGATCCGGTGGATGGCGACCCGGCGCTCCACGCTCAGCTCGGCGGCGAGCGCGTCGGCGAGCAGCGCGTGCGCCGGCTCCACCCAGAGCACGCCGTCGCGGGCGCGGCCGAGGACGAGCCCGCGGGTCACCGCGCCCGGGAGGTCGAGTTTCGCGCCGAGCCGGGCGGCGATGCTGCCGACGACGGGCGCGGGCAGCGGGTCGCGCAGCACGGCGACGAACTCCGCGGCAGTCCGCACGGACGGGTCGGCGCCCTCCAGCGCCGCGGAGATGGCGGACGCGAGCGGCATGATCGCGGTGTCCGGGAGGTCCCAGCCCGCAGGATGCAGCGCCTGCTCGAACGTGTCGCGGAGCTGGCCGAGCAGCACGCTCAGCAGCAGCGGGGAACCCTGGGTCGCCTCCGTGAGACGGGTCGCGGTGCGGCGGGAGACGGCGTGGCCGAGCAGGTGCTCGGCGAGCTCCTGCGTGTCGGAGACGGCGAGCGGGGTCAGGTCGACGCGGGCGTGGTTCACGGAGGTCGCGGCGAGGTCCTCGAAGAGCGCGGAGACACTGTTGGGCTGCGGGCGCGAGGCCGCCGTGAACAGGAAGCCGCGGTCGGACAGCCGTCGCACGACGAAGCGGAGCGCCCGCGCGGACGGCTCGTCCACCCACTGGGCGTCGTCCACGATGAGGCACACCGGCCCGGCCAGGCCGTCGATCGCGTCGAGGAGCAGCCTCCCGACCGTGAGGGCGTCGTCCTCCGGTGCGGGCGGGCGGATGGTGGCGTCGTTCGCACCCCGCAGCGCAGTCAGCCCGCGCACCAGCGTCTCGACGGTCGCGTAGGCGAGGTCGGACTCGAACGAGTCGGCGCTCACCCGCAGCACGGTCCAGCCGTCCAGCCGCTCGGCGACATCCGCCAGCAGAGAGGTCTTGCCGAGCCCCGCCTCGCCCGTGACGAGCACCGCGCCGCCGCGGTCGAGCGCGCGATGGGCGACGAGCAGCATGGTCTCCCTGGCCCGGTCGCGTCCGAAGAGAGGGCGTACGGTCGCCAGCTCGTCGGTCACGGTCAGCCCCCATCGACCGCGAGGGTCGGGAACGCGCGGTCCTGTGCCTCGATCATCCCACGCGGGGTATCCGGTCGGTTTCCCCCAAGGTGGGGGAGGGGGCGCCGCGACGGTAGGCTGGAACACCGTATGGCTCATCTCCTCGGCGCCGAGTCGCTGCACCTCGAATACCCGACCAGGGTCGTCTTCGACTCGCTGACGCTGGGCGTCTCCGAGGGCGACCGCATCGGCGTCGTCGGGCGCAACGGCGACGGCAAATCCACCCTCCTCTCGCTGCTGGCCGGCCGCGTCGAACCCGACTCCGGCCGGGTCACCCGCCGCCGCGACGTGACGGTCGGGATGCTCGACCAGCGCGACGCGCTGCCGGACGCGCTCACGGTCGGCCGCGCCATCGTCGGCGACCGCGACGAGCACACCTGGGCCGGCGACCCGCGCGTGCGCGACGTGCTCGCCGGGCTCGTCGCCGACGTGCCGTGGGAGGCGACGATCGGCGAGCTCTCCGGAGGCCAGCGCCGCCGGGTGGCGCTCGCCGCGCTCCTCGTGCACGACCACGACATCCTGTTCCTGGACGAGCCGACCAACCACCTCGACATCGAGGGCGTCGCGTGGCTCGCGACCCACCTGAAGCGGCGCTGGCCGGCCGGCTCCGGCGCGCTCGTGGTGGTGACGCACGACCGCTGGTTCCTGGACGAGGTGTCGACGGCGACCTGGGAGGTCCACGACGGGATCGTGGAGCCGTTCGAGGGCGGCTACGCGGCGTACATCCTGCAGCGCGTCGAGCGCGACCGGATGGCGTCGGTCGCCGAGAGCAAGCGGCAGAACCTGATGCGCAAGGAGCTGGCCTGGCTGCGCCGCGGGGCGCCCGCGCGCTCCACCAAGCCGAAGTTCCGGATGGACGCGGCCGCCGCTCTCATCTCGGACGAGCCGGCCCCGCGCGACATCGTCGAGCTCACGAAGCTGGCCACCGCCCGCCTCGGCAAGGACGTCGTCGACCTGATCGACGTCACGGTCGAGTTCCCGCCGAAGACCGTGCTGCGCGACGTCGAGTGGCGGATCGCGCCCGGTGAGCGCACCGGCATCCTCGGGATCAACGGCGCGGGCAAGTCCACGCTGCTCGGCCTCGTCGCCGGCACCGTCCAGCCGACCGCCGGGCGGGTCAAGCGCGGCAAGACGGTCAAGATCGCGACGCTCACGCAGCAGCTCGACGAGCTGGAGACGGTCCGGGACCTCCGGGTGAGCGCGGTCGTCGCCGACAAGCGCACGACCTACCTGGCGGGCGGCAAGGAGGTCTCGCCCGGCCAGATGCTGGAGCGCCTCGGCTTCACCAACGCGCAGCTCTCCACGCCGGTCAAGGACCTCTCCGGCGGCCAGAAGCGCCGCCTCCAGCTGCTGCTGATCCTCCTGGACGAGCCGAACGTGCTCATCCTGGACGAGCCGACCAACGACCTGGATACCGACATGCTCGCCGCGATGGAGGACCTCCTCGACGGCTGGCCGGGCACGCTGCTGGTGGTGTCGCACGACCGGTACCTGGTTGAGCGGGTGACCGACCAGCAGTACGCGGTGCTGGACGGGGCCTTCCGGCATCTGCCGGGCGGGGTGGACGAGTACCTGCGGCTGCGGCGCGACCGCGCGGCGGCGCCTGCTGCGGTCTCTGCCGTGGCTGCGCCCGCTGCGGCCCCGGCGCTGTCCGGCGCCGCCCTGCGCACCGCCGAGAAGGAGCTGGCCTCCATCGACCGCCGCCTCACCAAACTGGCCGGCCAGGTCGCCGAGCATCACGAGTCGATCGCCCGCCACGACCAGAGCGACTACGTCGGCCTCGGCCGCCTCACCGAGGAGCTGCGCACCCTGGAGGGCGAGATCGCCGACCAGGAGACCCGCTGGCTCGAGCTGAGCGAGCACCTCGAGGGCTGACGCGCGCGTCGCCAACGGAGGACATCCACCCCGCCCCGCCGCCCCACAGCAGCCACCGGAGGACGTCCCGCCCGCTCCGCTCCCGATCTCCTCCGCTCCCGCCGCCCGCGTCGGCAACGGAGGAGATCCAGAGGTCCAGGCCCCGGATATCCTCCGTTAGCTGCTGCGGGGCGGAGTGTCGGCCGCGATCTCCTCCGTAGCCAACGCATCGAACAGCTCCATTCGCACGTTGTAGTACGCGTCCGAGGGGCCGAGCCGGCGCATCCCGATGCGCTCGCAGACGCGCTGGGAGGCAGCGTTGTCCGGGTACGTGAACGCGATCACCCGGGGGAGGTCGGCGAGCGCCGCCACAAGCAGTGCGCGCGCCGACTCCGCCGCGTAGCCGTGGCCCCAGTGGTCGGGGTGGAAGTGCCAGCCGATCTCGGTGTCGCCGGACGGCCGCAGCGGCTCGGCACCCGATGCCGCGATGGGCTGCAGCATGACCGTGCCGACCGGCGACCCGTCCGCCAGCTCCACGACCCGGAACGCCCGCAGGTCGTCCTCCAAAGCCTGCAGCCGCGCGATGCGCCGGGCAGCCTCCACCCGCTCGGTCATCACGGCGGGGGTGCGGCCGAGGAACCGCGCCACCTCCCACTGCGAGTAGAGGTCGAAGGCGAAGCCGGTGTCCTCCTCGCTCCACGGGCGCAGGACGAGCCGGTCGGTGGTGAGAGAGGTGGGGATGCGCACCGAAACACCATAATGCGTCCGCATCCGACGGGTTATCGGAGGACATCCACCGCGGTAAGCCGCCGCGCAGCAGCTAACGGAGGACATTCACCGCGGCGCGCCGCCGCGCAGCAGCCAACGGAGGACATCCGGGCCTCCCCGACGCCGATCTCCTCCGTTGGCCCCGGCGCGCCCCGCGTCGGCAACGGAGGAGATGCGGTGGCGCGGGCCGCGGGTGTCCTCCGGTAGCAGCCCCGGGGCGGAGTGCCGGGCGCGATCTCCTCCGTTGCCAACGAGCCGCGCGCGGGGCCGCGGATTAGACTCACCCGCATGCCGACCCACACCGTCGTGAATCAGGCCGCCGACCCCGTCCTCAACCAGTCCCCACCGCGCGTCGGCCTGGACGAGTTCGCCGCGAACCTCCCGCTGCGGGAGGCCGTCGAGCGCTACGACGCCGACTGGGCCGTGTCCGACCTCGGCGCGGTCGGCCGGCTGGTCGGGTCGGCCGAGTTCCAGGCCGACGCCGAGCGGGCGAACGTGCGCGAGCCGCAGCTGCGGACCTTCGACCGGTGGGGCGCCCGCATCGACGAGGTCGACTACGACGAGAGCTACCACCGCATCATCCGGCAGGCCGTCGCCGCCGGGGCGCACACCTCCGCCTGGGCCGAGCCGCGGCCCGGCGCGAACGTCGCCCGCGCCGCGACCTTCATGCTGTTCGCGCAGGTCGAGCCCGGGCACGCCTGCCCGATCTCGATGTCGCACGCGGCGGTCCCGGCGCTCGCCGCCTCCCCGGAGCTCGCGGCCGAGTGGGTGCCGCGGCTGCTGTCCTGCGAGTACGACGGCCGGCTCGGGGCCGGCAAGCCGTCCGCGCTGTTCGGGATGGCGATGACCGAGAAGCAGGGCGGCTCCGACGTGCGCGCCAACACCACCCGGGCGCTCGCCGACGGCGACGGGCGCTGGCTGCTGACCGGCCACAAGTGGTTCTGCTCGGCGCCGATGTCCGACGCGTTCCTGGTGCTGGCGCAGACCGCGGGCGGCCTGAGCTGCTTCGTCGTGCCCCGGGTGCTGGAGGACGGCAGCCGCAACGTCTTCCTGATCCAACGGCTGAAGGACAAGCTCGGGAACCGCTCGAACGCCTCCAGCGAGATCGAGTTCGCGGACACGGTCGGCTACCTCCTGGGCGAGGAGGGCCGCGGCGTGCCCACCATCCTGGAGATGGTGAACCGCACCCGGCTCGACTGCGTGCTCGGCAGCGCGGCGGGGATGCGGCAAGCCGTCGCGGAGGCGGCGTGGCATGTCCGGCACCGCGCGGCGTTCGGCCGCCGGCTGGTCGAGCAGCCCGCGATGACGGCCGTGCTCGCCGACCTGGCGCTGGAGTCGGAGGCGGCGACGGCGGTCGCGCTGCGGCTGGCCCGCGCGCACGACGACGACGCCCCGGAAGCCGAGGTCGCGTTCCGCCGGCTGGCCACGGCGGTGAGCAAGTACTGGGTCTGCAAGCGCGGTCCCGGCCACGTCTACGAGGCGATGGAGTGCCTGGGCGGCAACGGCTACACGGAGGCGTTCCCGCTGGCCCGGCGCTATCGGGAGCAGCCGGTGATGGCGATCTGGGAGGGCTCGGGCAACGTGATCGCGCTGGACGTGCTGCGCGCCATCGGACGCGACCCGGCGAGCGTGGCGGCGTTCGACGCCGAGCTCGCGACGGCCCGCGGGACGCACGCCGCCTACGACGCGCACCACGACCGGCTGCGCCGCGCGGTGGCAGACGCGGACGAGTCGTCGGCGCGGCGGCTGGTCGCTGGGCTCGCGGTGGCGCTGCAGGCGTCGCTGCTCATCCGGCATGCGCCGCCGGCGGTCGCCGATGCGTTCGTCGCGGCGCGACTCGGGCCGGATCGCGGGTCGCTGTACGGAGAGCTGCCGGCGGGCGTGGACACCGCGGGGATCGTCGCGCGGGCCTGAGCGCGTCGGCCTGAGCGCCTCGCGCCTGATCGCGGCGGCCCGAGCGCGCCGGCCCGAGCGCCTCAGGGAGTCCAGTCGAACAGCCCGCCGAGCAGCCCGGCCGCGTCGAACGCCGATCCCACCGCATCCACCACGCTCCCGATCGCGCCGACCACGTCCACGATGTCCCCGAGCGCAGCAGCGGCGTTGAGGATGTCCGCGGCCGACTGCGCGACGCCGCCCAGCCCGGCGAGGAGCTCCGCGTCGAGGGCGCGGTAGTCGACGGCGATCACCTTCGTCCACTCGCGCTCCATGCCGAAGATCACGGCATACGGGAGGAGCCGCTCGTGCAGCTTCAGGCGCACCGCGTCGCCCTCCGGGCCGGCGGGCAGTCCCACGGCCCCGTGCGGGGACTGGAGCGTGCGGAGCCGGTCGGCCTCCGCGAGCCGCATGTACTGGCGGAGGCCGTCGAGGTGCGTCCGGCGTGCGGTCGCGCCGGCCGTGAACCGGCGCGGGCTGACGCGCGCGGCCACGACGATCTCGGCGACCAGGAGGGCGACCGCGGCCGTCGCGAGGACGCCGAGGAGGAGGCCGCCGGCGAGGAAGGCGATCAGAGCGACGGCCACGGCGATCAGGAGAACGACCATGCCGGTCTGCATCAGCACGGGGCCGGCGATGCCGTCTGTGGCCAGCAGCCCTGCGCGGCGCAGCTGGGAGGCATGCCACCGGATGAGGTCGCGCACCCGGAAAGCGGTCTCGTCCCTGTGCTTCGAGAGTCGGCGGCGCTTCCCACGGCTCGAGGCGAAGAGGGCGTCGAGCAGGACGAGGTCGTCGCGGCTGAGCGCGTCCGGCTGCGGGACCTCGATCGCGATCGTGGGACGCTTCCGCCCCCGCTTCCGCTTCGGCGCCGTCTCAGTGAGCAGCCGCACGCGCCCGCGCACGGCGAGGTCGAGCAGCGCGGCCGCCACCGCCCGCTTCTCCCGGCCCGCGAGGAGGGCGTCGTCGATCACGTTGGAGCCCCGCAGCGGCAGGTACTCGACGATGAGCGAGCGCGGCGATTGTGCGGTGCCCCAGGCGACGACGGTCGCGGTGAGCAGCAGCGCCGCCGCGAGGAGGAGCAGCGGCGCACCGAGGATCATCCCGTCAGCTTAGGAGCAGGCCGACGGGGAGCGCCCGCCCCGGTTCTGGGGTGGCGACGCTACTCGGCGGCCGCGGTCAAGAGAAAATGCATGATGTCAGTAGTTAGGCATAGTCTTCTGACATGTCCATCCTCGAATTCGTCGTCTGGAAAGGAAAAGATAGCCAGTGACGCTCGTTCCCGATCCGTGGTGGCTCA
The DNA here is from genome assembly GCF_042789575.1 of Leifsonia sp. NPDC056824. NCBI lineage: Bacteria > Bacillati > Actinomycetota > Actinomycetes > Micrococcales > Microbacteriaceae > Leifsonia > Leifsonia sp. NPDC056824. The sequence goes on from NZ_JBHUAV010000007.1 coordinate 71,075, forward strand.
GCGCAGGTCTCGCCGCCGTGCTCTTCCTGGACGCGATCGCCTCCATTCGCCCGCCGACGTTCATCCGGGTGTGCCTCGACGGTGTCAACTTTCCACGAGACTGGTGGTGGTCGTTGATCGTGATCAAACTGGCCGCCGCAGGAGGTCTGATCGCCGGATTGTGGATGCCGGGCATCGGACTTGCGACCAATGCGGCCGTGATCCTCTATTTCCTTGCCGCGTCCTATGCACACATTCGGGCCCGGTTCCTCAAGCACGAGTTCTGGGTGAACTGTCTCGGCATGCTCGTGCTCGCCCTGCTCGCGCTCGTGTTCGGATTCCTGGTCTGAGGCGCACGAGCGAGGAGGCGATCACGCCTCCGCGCAGGGAGCGACGATCACTCGGCCGCAGCCGCCCCCGATGCCGCCTCGGCGGCCGACGCCACCTCGGGTGCGGCCACCGCTTCGGGCGCGTCCGGCGCGTCGAGCGCGATGGCCGCAGGGACGCTGGCCTCCACCTCCGGAGCCGCCGCCACAACCGGCTGCGCCCCGATCGCCCGGTAGAACTCGCCCACGGCTTTCCGGTTGTACCCGGCCCAGTCGAACGCGCCGGCCGGGACCTCGCCGCGCAGGAACGCGCGCATCCCGTCGGCGACGCCGTCGACCGACTGTGGGACGACCAGGCCGGTGCCAGCCGGGAGGGCGTTCTTCGCCGACGCGAACTCGACCGTGACGATGGGGAGGTCGAGGACGAGCGCCTCCAGGATGACCATCGGCTGGCCCTCGTAGTCGCTGGACAGCACGAAGCAGTCCGCCTTCGCCATGATCGCGTGCGGGTTGCGCTGCATCCCCGTCAGGTAGACCGAGCCCTGCAGGCCGAGCCGGGCGACGATCCCCTCCAGGTGTTCCTGGAGCGGGCCGGCGCCGACGAGGACCAGCCGGGTCTTCGGGTTCTCGGCGTGCACCTGCGCGAAGGCGCGGATGAGGCGTTCCTGGTTCTTCTCCGGCGACAGCCGGCCCACGTTGACGAAGGTGGTGACGTCGTCGGCCGGCGCGAGCAGCGTCTCCGCCCAGTCGGGGACGCTTCCGGCCTCCTCGTCGAAGGCCTCCCTGCGGAGGTCGCCCTTCGCGTTCTGCAGGATGTGCTCGGCGTCCACGGTGTTGAGGGCCGACAGGAACTTCTCCGGCGGCGCGAACTCCGCCAGCGACGCCCGGTTCACGTCGGACAGCGTGGGGGAGACCGACACCAGGTGGTCGTACTGCGCGTACAGGGTGAAGAGCTGGGTGAGCGAGTGCAGCATCCGCTTCTCGCCATTGACCTCGCGGTGCGCGTCGGAGGCCAGGTCGTTGTGCAGCCAGATCGCGCGCTGCGCGTCGGGCGAGTGCAGCAGCAGGATCGCCCAGAACGGCCCGTAGCCGGAGAAGTCGACCACGTAGTCGAAGCGGCTGTCGCCGAAGCAGCGGTACCACTCGTCGTCCCAGAGCTGGTTCGACGCCGCGGTCTCGGCGTGCTGCGCGGTGCGGCCGCGCCGGAAGTCGAGGTGCCGGGCGAGATGCCGAAGCTTGGCGCCGTTCATCCCGCCGACCCGCGGGAACTGGCGGACGGCCGGGTGGATCTGCTCCTGCTTGCCGATCGCCGCCGTCGAGTTGCTCTGCGCGAAGAACGCCGACACGTCGTAGCGCTCGTGGTCGAGGTTGTTGAGCAGGTTGAGCGCGGAGGTCGTGATGCCGTTCGGGCGCATCCCGCCCAGGTACAGCAGGATCTTCTCGCGGCCGTCGTCGTCCAGCGAGGTGCGCAGCCGGTAGCCCTCGCGCACGCCGCGGAAGACGATGTCGACGATGCGCGCGGCGGCCGAGCCGTCGTCGTACGGGGTGAACCGGTGCTGCATCGCCAGATACCGCTCGCTGGCCTCGGAGGGCACCCGGTCGCCGTCCTCGGCAACGGCCGCGAGCGCGTCGCCGAGCTCGCCGGCCGACATCAGGACCGGGCCGGGCCACTCGTCCGGCTCGAAGTAGAGGCCGCGCGTGCCGGCGTAGTCGGCGAGGTCGGGGGTGAAGAACAGGATCGGCCGGCCGGTGCGCAGGAAGTCGAAGAAGATGCTGGAGTAGTCGGACACCAGGATGTCGGTGGCGCCGAGCACGAGGTTGGTCGGGATCTCGTTGGGCACGAGCATCCGCGCCAGCTCCGGGCGGTCGGCGGCCAGCGCGTGCACGCTCTGGTGGGTCTTCACGAGCACGGCGTACCGGCTGGTGTCGATCCGCTCCTCCACCTGAGCGATGTGGGCGAGCATCGCGTCGAGGTCGTCCTCGGGCCGGCCGAACACCTGGCCCTTCCAGGTCGGCGCGTACAGGACGATCTTGCGGTCGCCGAGCGGGATGCCGGACGCGACCAGGCGGCGCCGCACGTCCTCCCGCTGGGCGTCGTCCAGGAACTGCCGGTCGAGACGCGGGTAGCCCTCCTCGACGATGGCGCCGCGGTAGAGGCCGTCGAGCTTGTACCCGGTGCGGTACATCTGGTCGGTCATGAACTCGTTGGCCGCCAGCAGGTAGTCGGCCTGGACGAAGTTGCGCACGATGTTCGCGGTCGCGAGTGCGCCGCCGTCGATGTCGTAGCCCATCCGCTTGAGCGGTGTGCCGTGCCAGGTGTTCAGGTACACCTGCCCCGGCCGCTTGGAGAAGTCGTAGGGGAAGGTCGCGTTGTTGACCAGGTACTGGCTGGTGGCGAGCGCGCGGTAGTACGCGGCGGAGCCGTAGCGCACGAAGGTCACGCGCGGGTCGTCGGCGAACTCCTCGACGGCCGCGCGGTACTGGTGCAGGTCGGACAGCGCCCAGATGTGGGTGAGGTGCTTCAGGTCGGGCGCGGCCAGGAGCTCGCGGAACAGCGCCTCCGGGTTGTCCAGCATCCCGTTGCCGGAGAACGACTCGTAGAAGACGGAGCCGAGGACGAGCGGCTGCCGGCGCCAGTGCGCGTGGATCTCGAAGCGGGCGGCGCGCTTCACTCGGGAGGGGAGGCGCTTCAGGGAAAGTCTCATCGCCGACGAGTTTATGAGAGCGGGATAGTAGACACCTGAAAGGGCGCGAAGCCTGCACCGTGAGCGCGGCCGGTCACGCTCCGGCGTCGAAGCCGAGGCTGAGCTTGCGCAGCAGGCCGGCCAGCCGCTCCTGCTCGACAGGGGAGAGCGCCTCCAGGAGGTCGGCCTCCGCATCCACCAGTCGCGTGATCGCGGCGTCCACGCGAGCCAGGCCCTGCGTCGTCATCTGCACGAGGATGCCGCGGCCGTCGTTGGGGTCGGTGCGGCGCTCGACCAGGCCGCGGGCGACGAGGCGGTCGATCCGGTTGGTCATCGTGCCCGACGACACCAGGGTCTGCTGGAGGAGCGACTTGGGGCTGAGCTGGAACGGCGACCCCGCGCGGCGCAGCGCAGAGAGCACGTCGAACTCCCACGAGTCGAGGTCGGAGCGGTCGAACGCGCCGCGGCGGGCGCGGTCGAGGTGCCGGGAGAGCCGGTCGACGCGGGAGAGCACCTGCAGCGGCGCGAAGTCGAGGTCGGGCCGCTCGCGCAGCCAGGCGCCGACGATGCGGTCGACCTCGTCGCGCGCGCCGGTGCGCGCCTCCGGGTCCTGTGCCTCCGCCATCCCCCCATGCTATTGGGCGGGGGCATGCGATTGGGCGGGCCCTCCGCTCGGCGGCGGCATCCGCCGGGTCTGGCAGACTGTGTGTGCGCGTTGCGCGGTCCGCCTTGGTGTAATGGCAGCACGACAGCCTTTGGAGCTGTTAGGTCCAGGTTCGAGTCCTGGAGGCGGAGCGACGTCTCCGACCCGACCTCTGCCTCCAACCCGCCGGGAGAATCATGACCGATCAGAATCTCGCCATCGTCGTCCTCGCCGCCGGCCAGGGCACGCGGATGAAGTCCGCGACGCCCAAGCTGCTGCACCCGCTCGGCGGCCTCCCGATCGTCGGCCATGTGCTGGCGACCGCCCGTGAGCTCGACGCGGCCAGCGTGGTCGCCGTTGTGCGGTACGAGCGCGACCGGCTCGCCGAGGTGATCGAGGCGGACCTGCCGGAGGCGGTCATCGTGGACCAGGACGAGATCCCCGGCACCGGCCGCGCGGTCGAGCAGGCCGTCGCCGCGCTGCCCGAGGGCTTCGCGGGCGATGTGCTCGTGGTCAACGGCGACGTGCCGCTGCTCGACGCCGCCACGCTCCGCGGGCTGGTCGCGGCGCACCGTGAGGGCGGGGCTGCGGCGACCATCCTGTCGTCCTTCCCGGCCGACGCCACCGGGTACGGCCGCATCGTCCGCACCCTTGAGGGCCACCTCGACCGCATCGTGGAGCACAAGGACGCCACCGAGGCCGAGCGCGCCATCGGCGAGATCAACGCCGGCATCTACGTCTTCGGCGCCGCGGCGCTGCGCGACATGCTCGCCAACGTGACCACCGACAACGCGCAGGGCGAGAAGTACATCACCGACGTGATCGGGCTGCTGCGGGAGGCCGGCTTCGACGTCGACGCCCTCCCGGTGTCCGAGTCGTGGCTGGTCGAGGGCATCAACGACCGCGCCCAGCTCAGCGAGGCGGCCGCCCGGCTCAACGCGCTGGTGGTGCGCACCTGGCAGCTGGCCGGCGTCACCGTTCAGGACCCGGCGACCACCTGGATCGACGTGAAGGTCGTCCTCGAGCCCGACGTCACGATCCTCCCCGGCACCCAGCTCCGCGGCGCGACCGTCGTCCGCACCGGCGCCGAGATCGGCCCGGACACCACGCTGGTCGACACCGAGGTCGGCGCCGGCGCGACCGTCAAGCGCACCGACGCCACCCTCGCCGTGATCGGGGACGGCGCGACGGTCGGCCCGTTCTCCTACCTCCGGCCCGGCACCATCCTCGGCGAGAACGGCAAGATCGGCACGTTCTCCGAGACCAAGAACGCGGTCATCGGCGCGGGCACCAAGCTGGCCCACTTCAACTACGTCGGCGACGCCGAGGTGGGGGAGAAGGGCAACCTCGGCGCGGGCGTCATCACGGCCAACTACGACGGTGTGAACAAGCACCGCACGGTCATCGGCTCGCATGTACGGATCAGCACGAACACCGTGCTCGTCGCGCCCGTTAGGATGGGTGACGGAGCGTACACCGGAGCCGGAACGGTCGTCCGGAAGGACGTTCCACCTGGGGCGCTCGCCATCACCGTCGCGCCGCAGCGCAACATCGAAGGCTGGGTCGCGCAGAAGCGGCCGGGCACCGAAGCCGCTCGCGCCGCTGAACAGAGCGGTGCGACGGAAGAGAGCGGAGAGTAAGTGTCAGGGATCACTGCCAGCGGCCAGAAACGACTCGTTCTGATCTCGGGGCGTGCGCATCCCGAGCTCGCTGAGCAGATCGCCGAGCACCTCGGCAGTGAGCTGGTGCCCACCGACTCCCGCACCTTCGCGAACGGCGAGATCTACGCGCGCTTCGACGAGAGCGTGCGCGGGTCGGACGCCTTCGTGATCCAGTCGCACACCTCCCCGATCAACGAGTGGCTCATGGAGCAGCTCATCATGGTGGACGCCCTGAAGCGCGCCTCCGCCAAGCGCATCACCGTCGTCGCCCCCTTCTACCCGTACGCCCGCCAGGACAAGAAGGGCCGCGGCCGCGAGCCGATCTCGGCCCGGCTGGTCGCCGACCTGTTCAAGGCCGCCGGCGCCGACCGCATCATGTCGGTCGACCTGCACGCCGCGCAGATCCAGGGCTTCTTCGACGGCCCGGTCGACCACCTCTTCGCCATGCCGGTGCTGCTGGAGCACATGCAGCGCGAGCTCGACCCGTCGACGCTGACGGTCGTCTCGCCCGACATGGGCCGCGTGCGCGTCGCCGACATCTGGAGCGACAAGCTCGGTGTACCGCTCGCGATCATCCACAAGCGCCGCGACCCGCTGGTGCCCAACCAGGTCTCCGTGCACGAGATCGTCGGTGAGGTGAACGGCCGCGTCTGCCTCCTCGTCGACGACCTGATCGACACCGGCCGCACGATCGTGAAGGCGGCGGAGGCTCTGAAGGCCGCCGGGGCGATCGGCGTCGTGGTCGCCGCGACCCACGCCGTGTTCAGCGACCCGGCCGTCGAGCTGCTGCAGTCGGAGGCCATCGACTCGGTCGTGGTCACCGACACGCTGCCGCTGCCGCAGCACAAGCGCTGGGACGGCCTCACCGTGCTGCCGATCGCGCCGCTGCTCGCGAACGCGATCCGCGAGGTCTTCACCGACGGCTCTGTAACGTCGATGTTCGACGGCGCCGCCTAACCCCTCCCGATCCATCCGCCGAGGGGCACATTGTTGTCACTTTTCACGCCGAAAAGTGACAACGACGTGCCCCTCGGTGTTGGTCAGGGGAGGGTGTGCGGGGCTGAGGGGATGAGGCCGAGCGGGGCGACGAAGGTCGCGTCGCCCTCGGTGTTCAGCGCGTAGCACTGCCAGCCCGGGCCGGCGGGCGCGAACAGCTCGAAGCGGGCGGACGACGTGACCGAGTCCGGCTGGTAGTGCCGGGCGTAGACGTCGCAGGTGTAGTTCGCGGTGTCGGTCTGGATGCTGATCGTCAGCATGATCCCGGGCAGCAGCAGCGCCGTGAGCGCCACGACCACGAACACACGCGTCGCGATGGTCCGCCTCCGCCCGCGCAGCGGACGGTCCGACGGGTCGTACTCCGTCAGCTCCGGATGCTCCTCAAACGTCACGCTTACGAGTCTGAAGGGCGCATCCCGCGAACGCAACACACGCCGAAGGGCACGTCGTTGTCACTTCCGAGCTCGGAAAGTGACAACAACGTGCCCTTCGGCGGTGTGGGTGGGGCTAGTGCGAGGAGCCCTCGGTTTCGATCTCGGTGCGGTCGGCGGACCAGAGGGTGTGGAAGGTGCCTTCCTTGTCGACGCGCTTGTAGGTGTGCGCGCCGAAGAAGTCGCGCTGGCCCTGCACGAGCGCGGCCGGGAGGTGGGTGGAGGCGAGCGAGTCGTAGTACGACAGCGCCGAGCCGAAACCGGGCACCGGGACGCCGGAGAGCGCCGCGGTGGCGACGATGCGGCGCCAGGCGGCCTCGCCCTCGCGGACGGCGTCCGCGAAGTACGGCGCCTCCAGCAGGGTCGCGATGTCCGGGTTCTCGTCGTAGGCGTCCGCGATGCGGTTGAGGAACTGGGCGCGGATGATGCAGCCGCCGCGCCAGATCTTGGCGATCTGGTCCTTGTTGATGTTCCAGCCGTACTTCTCGGCGCCGGCGATGATCGCATCGAAGCCCTGTGCGTAGGCGACGACCTTGGAGGCGTAGAGCGCTTTCGACACGTCGTCGGCGAACGCTGCCACGTCGGCGGCCTTCTGCACCTCGGGCCGCGACTGGATGGTCGCCTGCACGGCCGCACGCTGCGCGGGCTTGGAGGACACCGCGCGGGCGAACACGGCCTCCGCGATGCCGCCGACCGGGATGCCCAGGTCGAGCGCGTTCTGCACGGTCCAGACGCCGGTGCCCTTCGAGCCGGCCTGGTCGAGGACGATGTCCACGAACGGCTTGCCGGTCTCGGCGTCCACCTGGCGAAGCACCTCGGCGGTGATCTCGATCAGGTACGACTCCAGGTAGCCGTTGTTCCACTCGGAGAACACGTCCGCGATCTGCGCCGGCTCCAGGCCACCGACGGTGCGGAGGAGGTCGTACGCCTCGGCGATGAGCTGCATGTCGGCGTACTCGATGCCGTTGTGGATCATCTTGACGAAGTGGCCGGCGCCGTCGGTGCCGACGTGGGTCACGCACGGCTCGCCCTCGGCGACCGCGGCGATGGAGGCGAGGATCGGCCCGAGGGTCTCGTACGACTCCGCCGAACCGCCCGGCATGATCGAGGGGCCGTTGAGCGCGCCCTCCTCGCCGCCGGAGATGCCCGCGCCGACGAAGTGGATGCCGGTCGACGCGATGCGCTTCTCACGCTCGATGGTGTCGTGGAAGTTCGCGTTGCCGCCGTCGACGATGATGTCGCCCGGCTCGAACCGCTCCACGAGCTGGTCGATGACGGCGTCCGTGCCCCGGCCGGCCTGGACCATGATGATCGCGGTGCGCGGCTTGCTGAGCGACGCGACGAAGTCGTCGATCTGCTCGGAGGAGACGAAGCCGGCCTCCGGGTGGGCGTCCACCAGCTCCTCGGTGCGGGCGTAGGTCCGGTTGAAGACGGCGACGGTGTTGCCCTCGCGCGACGCGAGGTTGCGGGCCAGGTTCGACCCCATCACAGCCAGACCGACGACTCCGATGTTGGCCGGTGCGTGGTTCTCGGGCACGGAGGACTCCTTCGTTGAGATGGTTTGCGTCCAGCGTAGCCGCCCGGCCACGCCGTGATGCCTTGTATGACGCACAGCGCTCGCACGGCGCTGTGAGGTGCGGCCGGGGCCTCAGCCCAGGCGGAACGTGGCGCGCGGGATGTCGTCCACCAGCCGGTGCGCGAGCGCGAAGGCGTCCTCCTCGGCGAGCTGGTGCGTGACGACGAGGGAGGCCAGGAACGACGCGTCCACCCGGCGCGACATGTCGTGCCGCGCGGGGATGGAGCAGAACGCCCGGGTGTCGTCGATGAACCCGCTGGTCTTGGTGAAGCCCGCGCTGTCGGTGATCGCCCGCCGGTAGCGGAGGATCGCCGCCGGGGTGTCGAGGAACCACCACGGCGCGCCCGCGTACACCGACGGGTAGAAGCCGGCGAGCGGTGCGATCTCGCGCGAGAAGGTCGTCTCGTCCACGGTGAACAGCACGATCCGGAAGGTCGGATTCGTGCCGAAGTCGCGCAGGATCGGCGTGAGCGGCTCGGTGAACGACCCGACAGCGGGCAGGTCGTGCCCGGTGTCGGGGCCGTAGGCGTCGAAGGTCGGCCGGTGGTGGTTGCGGTGCACGCCGGGGTGGAGCTGCATGACCAGCCCGTCCTCCGCCGACATCTCGGCCAGCCGGTAGAGCATGTTGCGCCGATAGGCGACCGCCTCCGTCGCGGTGAGCGAGCCGTCGAGGGCGGCGCGGTGGATGCGGGAGGCCTCCGCCTCGGCCAGCGGCTCGCTGCCCGTGTCGATCACCCCGGTGTCGGTGGCGGTGCCGCCCGCGGCGGCGAACGCGGCGCGGCGGATGCGGAGCGCCTCCAGCAGCCCCGCGTAGCTCGACGTGTCCATGTCGGCGCGGGCGGCCAGTCGGTCGAGCCTCCCCGCCCAGCCGGGCTCGTCCGGGTGCATGTACCGGTCGGCGCGGAAGGTCGGGACGACCCGCCCGGTAAAGGTCGGGTCGGCGGCCAGGCGCGCGTGCGCCTCGAGATCATCCGCCGGATCGTCCGTGGTCGCGAGCACCGCGATCCGGAACCGGTCGAACAGCGCGCGCGGGCGGAACTCCGGCGTCGCGAGGGTGGCGGTGAGCTGGTCGTAGAGCGCGTCGGCGTTCTGCGCGGACGGCTGCTCGGTGAGCCCGAACACCTCGCTGAACTCCGACTCGAACCAGAACCGCACCGGGGTGCCGAGGAAGACGTCCCAGTGCGCGCAGAGGGTGCCCCAGATCGCGCGCCCGGAGGCGGGGGAGGGCACGCCGTCGCGGGCGAGCCCGAGGTCGCCGAGCGGGACGCCCACCGCGTGCAGCATCCGCGTCACGTAGTGGTCGGGCGTGATCAGCAGCGCCGCCGGGTCCGGGAAGGGCTCGTCGTCGGCCAGCATCGCCGCAGGGACGTGGCCGTGCGGGGAGTAGATCGGCGCGTCGGCGACGGCCGCGTGCAGCCGCCTGGCCAGGTCGCGCTCGGCGGGGTCGGCGGGGAAGAGCCGGTCGGGGTGCGGGGCGAGCGCGGTCATCCGCGTCCTTTCGTCGAGGGGTGCGAAGCGGGCGCCGGCCCGGTGGAGGCCCGGACCGTGAGGTGCGTGGGGAGGGTCGCCCCCTGCCTGCTGACCGGGGCGGCGCTCTCGTCCAGCCGGGCGAGCAGCATGGCGACGGCGGTGCGGCCGGCCTGCTCGATCGGCGCGGTCAGGGTGGTCAGCGGCGGGTTGCAGAAGTCGGCGCCGAAGATGTCGTCGCAGCCGACCAGCGAGACGTCGCCCGGCACGTCGACGCCGCGCTCGCGGAAGCGGGCCAGCATCCCGATCGCCAGGAGGTCGTTGAACGCGATGCACGCCGTCGCGCCCGCGTGCAGCACGGCGTCGGCCGCCGCCGCCCCCGCGTACTGGCGCGGCGAGAACGGGCCGACCCGGAGGGCCTCCACGTCGTAGCGCTCCGCAGCACGGACCAGCGCGCGCCAGCGGCGCTCGTTCGACCAGGAGGTCTCCGGACCCGAGGCGTAGACGATCGAGCTGTGCCCGAGCGAGGCCAGATGCCCGACCGCCTGCTCGACGCCGTTGGGGGTGTCGATGAAGACGTTCGCGACCCCGCGGGTCTGACGGTTGATCGCCACGATCGGCACCTCGGCGGCGAGCGCCGTCAGTCGCCGGTCGGTCAGGCGGGAGGCGGCGAGGATCGCGCCGTCGAACGACGGGCGCAGCTTGTGCAGCATCCCGTCCTCCAGCTCGTCGGACTCCTCGGTGTCGACCAGGAGCTGCGTGTAGCCGGCGGCCTTCAGCTGCTGCTGCGTGCCCCGGATGATGCCGAAGTAGAACGGGTTCGTGACGTCGGAGACCAGCACGGCGATGCACCGGGTCCGGCCGCTGGTGAGCGCCCTGGCGTGTGAGTTCGGGATGTAGTTCAGCTCCCGGGCGGCGCGCTCGATGCGCTCGCGCGTGATCGCGTTGACCCGGCCCGGATTGGCGAGGGCGCGGGAGGCGGTCGAGGTGGCGACGCCGCTCGCGGCGGCCACGTCGGCGAGGGTGGCCGGGCGGTCCGTGCCGTCGGGATACCCGCGAAGCTGAGGGCTCATGCGCCCATCACAGCACACCATGGCAATTTTTGGCAATCGGTTGCAGCGCGATTGCCGGACTGCCTAGGCTCGGCGGCAGTCCCGCGGTGCGCACCTCGTCCGGGGGACACGATCCACCAGATCAACCGTCCTCAAAGGAGAGTCACGTATGAGATCACGTTTCGCGCTCGGCGCGGTCGCCGGCCTGGCCGCCCTCGGCCTCGTCCTCACCGGATGCTCGTCCTCCGGCGGCGGATCGAACCCCGGCTCCACGGCCGTCGACGGAAAAGGGCGCACGCTCACCGTCTACACCGGCGTGAGCGGGCTCTATCCGCAGCAGCAGAAGGAATGGTTCTCGGAGCTCAGCGCCCAATTCAAGAAAGAGACAGGGGCGACGCTGGCCTTCGACACCTTCGCCAGCTCCAACGACGAGCTCACCAAGATCCAGACCTCGGTCGTCTCCGGGCAGGGCCCGGACGTCTACGCCCTCGGCACCACGTTCACGCCGACCGCCTTCGCGACGGGCGCGTTCGTCAAGCTCACCGACGCCGACTGGACCAAGGTCGGCGGCCGCGACCGCTTCGTCCCCGCCGCGCTCGGCATGTCCGGGCCGGACGCCAAGAACCAGATCGCGGTGCCGCTCGCGCAGCGCCCGTTCGTGATGGCGTACAACAAGGACCTCCTGAAGGCCGCCGGCATCGACAAGCCGGCCACCACCTGGGACGACTTCGCGAGCCAGGCCAAGAAGCTCACGACCGGCGACACGTACGGCGTCGCGGTCGGCTACGCGGACAACTACGACCCCTGGAAGTTCGTCTGGGCCATGTCCCAGCAGGGCGGCAACCCGATCCTCGACCTGAAGTCGAACAAAGCGCGCCTCGACGACCCGATCACCCAGAAGGCCTACGAGACCTACTTCGGCTGGCTCACCCAGGACAAGGCCGTCGACCCGGCCGCGGTCGGCTGGAAGAACCCGCAGGCCGTCGCGGCGTTCGCCGCGGGCAAGGCCGCGTACCTGCCGATGGTGTCGGCCAGCTCGATGGAGGCGCTGGACAAGGCCGCCGTCGCCGGCAAGTACGCCTACGCGCTGATGCCGACCGTGACGCCGGGCAAGACCTCCAACCCGTCCAGCGGCAAGCCGGCGGCGAGCATCGTCTCGGGCGACAACCTCGTGGTCGCCTCCTACTCGAAGAACCAGGACCTGGCCTTCGCCTACATCAACATGGTGACCCGCGCCGACATGCAGACCAAGGAGTTCAAGCTCCTCGGCGACCTGCCGTCGAACGCGCAGGCCGCGGCCGACCTGCAGAAGTCGACCCCGATCATCGCCCCGATCGTCGACGCGATCGGCAAGTCCGTGGCGACGCCGTTCACCGGCGCCTGGGGCGACACCCAGCTCGCGCTGACCAACGTGGTGGTGCAGTCGATCCCGAACCTCTCGAGCGGGTCGGTCAGCAGCTCGCAGCTGTCGCAGTTGCTGAAGACCGCGCAGTCGACGGCCCAGGGCTCGCTGGACAAGGCCAAGAAGTAGCGGGCCGACCGTCATGTCCACCGACACCGCGGCCCCGGCCGCGACCGCCCGCCCGTCCGCGGAGGCCACCCCTCCGCGGCCGGGCGGCGCGCCCCGCCGCGGCCGCCGCACCGTGCAGCAGCGCAACCGGCCGCTCTGGATGCTGCTGCCCGGCGGCGTCCTCATGCTGCTGGTCATCATCGTCCCGTTCGTGTTCGCGATCGTCATCTCGACGCTCGACCTCGACATGTACACGCTGCGCGACTGGGTCTCGGCCCCGTTCATCGGGCTCGGGAACTACATCGAGGCGATCACTTCCTCCTCGCTGCTGCAGTCGATCTGGATCAGCGTCTCCTTCGCGGTGATCGCGGCCGTCGTGACCCTGCCGATCGGCGTCGCTGCGGCGCTGGCGACGCAGAACGCGTTCCGGGGCCGGGCGCTGGTGCGCTCGCTGTTCCTGGTGCCGTACGTGCTGCCCGGCTTCGTCGTCGGCACGTTCTGGCACACCATGCTGCAGCCGCACGGGATCGTGGACACGGTCCTCGGCAACGTCGGCATCCACACCGGGCTCTGGCTCAACGGGCCGCTCAGCTACTGGACGCTGGTCGGCGTGCAGATCTGGTCGTCCTGGCCGTTCTTCTACCTGCTGGTGCTCGCCGGCCTGCAGTCGGTCGAGAACGAGGTCCACGAGGCCGCAGCGCTCGACGGCGCCGGCTGGTGGGCGAAGCTGCGCTACGTCATCCTGCCGCACCTGCGCGGGCCGATCGCGCTGGCGCTGATCATCTCCCTGCTGCACAACATCAACGGCTTCACGCTGCCGTTCGTGCTCTTCGGTGTCCCGGCTCCCGCGGACGTCAACGTCCTCCCGGTGCTGACCTACGTGACCAGCTTCCAGAGCTTCCGCTTCGGGCTGAGCGCGGCGATGGCGGTGTTCTCGCTGATCCTCATCCTGATCCCGCTCTTCATCTACCTGAAGGCGGTCCGGCTCGACACCGGCGACGACCGGAAGGAGAAGACGGCATGACCGCCTCCACAACCACCGCCCGCACCGCTACTGCCGCTCCGGCCGCAGGCTCGGCGCGCCGCCGCGGCACGGGAGACGTCTACCGGCTGCTGCCGCGCCCGCTGCAGGCGGTCATCATCGCCATCCTGCTCTGCGTCGCGCTGCTGCCCATCGTGTACGTGCTGCTGTCGTCGGTGAACTCCGACATCGGCGTCGCCAGCGGCGAGTTCTTCCCGAGCTCGTTCAACCTCGACAACTACGTCAAGGTGTGGTCGACGGTCGCGCTCGGCAACGGCCTGATGAACAGCGTGATCGTCGCCGGCGGCGTCGCGATCGTGTGCGCCTTCCTCGCGGTGGCGACGGCTTACGTGCTGGTGCGGTTCTCGTTCCGCGGTCGGCTGACCTTCCTGCGCAGCCTGCTCGGGCTCCAGTCGATCCCCGGAACGCTCATGCTGCTGCCGGTGTTCGTGCTGTTCTCCTCGGCGTCGAGCGCCCTCGGCATCCCGATCATCGGCACGCGGTGGTCGCTGTTCGTCACCTACCTCACGTTCGCGCTGCCGTTCTCGACGTGGGTCATGGTGACCTACCTGCGCGGGCTGCCGCGCGAGCTGGAGGAGGCCGCGCGCATCGACGGGGCGTCGTCGTGGCGCATCCTGACCAGGATCGTGCTGCCGCTGAGCTGGCCGGGCGTGGTCGTCTCCGGGATCTTCGCCTTCCTGCTCGGCTGGAACGACGTGCTGTTCGCCTCGGTGATGACCAACCCGGACACGCGCACGGCGGCCGTCGCACTCCAGGTGTTCACCGTGGCGCAGGAGGGTGGAGCCCTGCCGCTCTACGGGCAGATGATGGCGGCGTCGCTGATCTGCGCGGTGCCGGTGGTCGCGCTGTATCTGGTGTTCCAGCGCTACCTCGTCGGCGGGCTGACCGCGGGCGGGGTTAAGTGAAGAAGAGGACGACACGAGTGAGTGAGAGAGAGTGACTGAGACAATCCGACCCACCTGGGCGCTTTCCGGCTTCGGCGACGAGATCGACCCCGAACCGGCCGTGCAGATCGCGGTCCTGCAGGCGCTGGGCGCCAACCACATCGAGGTGCGGAGCGCCTGGGGAGTCAACATCGTCGACCTCGACGACGAGCAGCTCGACCGGCTCGCCGGCATCCTCGCCGAGCGCGGGATGCGCGTCTCCGCCATCGCCTCACCGATCGGCAAGGTCGACGTCGCGCTGCCCGTCGAGCACGAGGTCGAGCGGCTGGGACGTGCGATTCGGGCGGCCAAGCGCCTCGATGCCCGGTACATCCGGCTGTTCTCCTTCTACCGCGCGGAGGGCGTTGCGGCGGAGGACATCCGCGACGCCGTGCTGACGCGCATGCGCGCCCTCGCCGACGCGGCCGAGGCCGCCGGCGTGATCCTCCTGCACGAGAACGAGAAGGACATCTACGGGGACACCCCCGAGCGCTGCCTCGACATCGTGGAGTCGGTCGGGTCGCCGGCGCTGAAGCTCGCCTGGGACAGCGCCAACTTCGTCCAGGTCGGTGTCCCCGGTCCGTTCGACGACGGCTACGCGCTGCTGCGCCCGCACCTGGAGTACCTGCAGGTGAAGGACGCGCTTGCCGCGACCTCCGAGGTCAAGCCCGCGGGGGAGGGCGACGGCCAGCTCCTGGAGACCCTCACCGCGCTGCGCGACGACGGCTACACCGGCTTCGCCTCGCTGGAGCCCCACCTCACCGACGTCAACGCCCTCGGCGGCTTCTCGGGACCGGCGGCGTTCGGCGTCGCCGGCCGGGCCCTCCGCCGCCTCACCGACCAGATCGGAGTCACCCTCGCATGAGCACGGAACCCACCACCCTGAACGTGGCCATCGTCGGCTGCGGCATCATCGGACTCAACCACGCCCGCGCGATCCTCCGGCATCCCGCGCTGAGGCTGTCAGCGCTCGTGGACGCTGTCCCGGCGGCCGCCACGGCGCTCGCCGACCAGCTCGTCTCCGACTTCGGCGCGGACCGCGTCGCCGAGTTCCCCTCGCTGTCGGCGGCGCTCGCCGGAGCGCCCGTCGACATCGTCGTGATCTGCACGCCGAGCGGCCTCCACGTCGTGCTCGCCGAGGAGGCGCTCGCCGCAGGCACGCACGTCGTCATCGAGAAGCCGCTCGACGTGTCGCTGCCGCGCGCCCGGGAGATCCTGGCGCTGTCCCGCCGCGCCGAGCAGGACGGCCTGGTCGTCTCGGTGATCAGCCAGCACCGCTTCGACCCGGCCTCCCAGGTCGTCGCGGGCGCCGCCCACTCCGGGGCGTTCGGGCGCCTGACCAGCGGGCTCGCCTCCGTCGCCTGGTGGCGCAGCCAGGAGTATTACGACTCCGGCCAGTGGCGCGGCACCTGGGAGCTCGACGGCGGGGGAGCGGTGATGAACCAGGGCGTCCACACCGTCGACCTGCTCGTCTGGTTCCTCGGTCAGCCGGTGGAGATCGACGCCCGGACCGCCCTCCTCGCCCACGAGCGGGTGGAGGTCGAGGACATCGCCGTGGCGACGATCCGGTTCGAGTCGGGCGCTCTCGCGGTGCTGCACGCGACGACCGCCGCCTACCCCGGCCTGTCGGTGCGCCTGCAGGTGCACGGCGACCGCGGCTCGGCCATCATCGACGACGACCAGCTCGAGTACTTCGGCACGGCGGACACCGGCGGCAACCGCGCCGCCGACCTCGTGCCGGCGAGCGACCTGCGTGGCGGCGACCGCGGCCCGGACCAGTTCGTGATCGGACACTTCCGGCAGTACGACGACATCGTGGACGCGATCCGCGAGCACCGTGCGCCCGGGGTCACCGTCGCGGACGCGTTCCTCTCGCTCGCCGTCGTCCGTTCCGTGTACCTGTCGGCCACCCTCGGCCGCCCCGTGCTGCTGGACGACGTGCTGGACGGCTCGCTCGACGACGTCGAGGTCACGACGGGGGTGCGCGCATGAAGTTCTCCGTGTTCACCGCCTCCACCCCGGACTGGACGCCCGAGGAGGCCGCGCGCACCATCGCGGCCCAGGGCTGGGACGGCATCGAGTGGCGCGTGGTCGACCAGCAGCCGGCCGACGAGCCGGGCTTCTGGGCGGGCAACCGCGCGACCTGGCCGCTGACCGGGCTGGAGGAGTCCCTCCCCGAGATCGCCCGCCTGACCCGGGAGGCCGGGCTGGAGTTCTCCGGCATCGGCGGCTACGCGGGCTGCGGCGACCACGCCAACGTCGACCGGATGCTCGCCGCGACCGCCGAGCTCGGCGCGCGCCAGGTGCGCGTCACGATGCCGCGCTCCGACCTCGGCGACTACCGCGAGCTGTTCGCCGCCGCCCGCCGGGACATGGAGCGCGCGGCCGCGGTCGCCGCGTCGCTCGGCGTGAAGGCGCTGGTGGAGCTGCACCACGAGACCATCACGCCGTCGGCCTCCGCCGCGCTCCGGCTGCTCGACGGGCTCGACCCGGAGACGGTCGGCGTCATCCACGACCTCGGCAACCTGCTGATCGAGGGCCAGGAGCGCACGCTCTCCGCCCTCCAACTGCTCGGCCCGTACCTCGCGCATGTGCACGTCAAAAACGTGGCGTGGCTGCCGGGCGAGCCGGAGGCCGACGGCACTGTGCGCTGGCGGCACGACTGGGCGCCGCTGCGCGAGGGGGTCGGAGACGTGGACGCCTACTTCCGCGCGCTGCACGAGTTCGGCTATGACGGGTGGGTGACCTGCGAGGACTTCTCCACCGCGGTTCCGCTCGAGGAGCGCACCCGCGGCAATCTGGCCTACCTCCGGGACGTGGAGGCGCGCACGCGCGACGCGGTGCCGGCATGACCCAGCCCCACCCGGTCGACGCCGCATCCGTCGCCTCGGCCCGTCAGGTGCGCCATCCCGTGCGGGTCGCGCACCTGGGGCTGGGCGCGTTCCACCGCGCGCACCAGGCCTGGTACACGCAGCGGGCCAACGACGCCGCGGAGGGCGACGGCTGGGGAATCGCCGCCTTCACCGGCCGCAGCCCCGACGCCGCGCGGGTGCTCGCCGCGCAAGACGCCGTCTACACCCTCATCGAGCGCGGCCCGGACGGCGACGCCGCGACCGTCTTGGAGGCGCTCAGCAGCGTCCACGACGGCGCCGACACGGCATCGTGGCGGCGCGTCCTCGCCGACCCTGCGGTCGGCGTGCTGACGCTCACCGTGACGGAGGCCGGCTACCGCCCCGGATCGACCGCCCCGGCGCGGGTGCTCGACGGCCTGCGTGCGCGGTTCGAGGCGGGCGCGGGCGGCATCGCCGTCGTGAGCTGCGACAACCTCCCGGACAACGGCGCCGTGATCCGCGACGCCGTGCTCGCGCTCGCCGAACCGGGCTCCGCGCTGGACGGGTGGATCCGCAGCGAGGTCTCCTTCGTCTCCTCGATGGTCGACCGCATCACGCCGGCGACCACCGACGCCGACCGGGAGGCCGCGCTGCGGCTCACCGGCCTGGCGGACGCCGCGCCGGTGGTCACCGAGCCGTTCGCCGAGTGGGTGATCGCGGGCGACTTCCCCGCGGGCCGGCCGGCCTGGGAGGCCGCCGGCGCGCAGTTCGTGGACGACATCGCGCCGTACGAGCGCCGGAAGCTCTGGCTCCTCAACGCCGGGCACTCGTTGCTGGCCTATCACGGCCTCGCCGCGGGCCACCGCACGGTCGCCGAAGCGGTCGCCGACCCCGCGCTCTCCGCCGAGCTGGAGCGGCTATGGAGCGAACAGCGCACCGAGCTGCCCTTCGACGCCGCCACTGTCGACGACGCGCTCGCCGCCTTGCGTTCGCGTTTCGGCAACGCCCGCATCGAGCATCGATTGGCGCAGATCGCGTCGGACGGCTCGCAGAAACTCGGCCCGCGGATCCTCGACCCGGTGCGCGCCCGGCTGGCGTCCGGACGGGAACCCGGCGCCGCGCAGCTCGGCGTGCTCGCGGCGTGGAGCAGGCACCTCGCCGGACGGGACGTCCGCGACGCCGGCGCGACCGACCTGGTCGCCGCCCTGCGCAACGCTCGCAGCCCCGGCGACCGTGCCGCCGCCGTGCTGGCCGCGCTCGCCCCCGACCTCACAGACCTGATCGAACCGCTCGCCGCGCGCATCGCCGCGAGCGATCCAGCCACGCATCAAGGAGCACACGCATGAGAATCACCGCAGCCGAGGTCCTGGTCTCCAGCCCGGGCCGCAACTTCGTGACCCTGCGGATCACGACCGAAGACGGTCATACGGGTCTGGGCGACGCGACGCTGAACGGCCGTGAGTTGGCCGTGGCCGCGTATCTGAGCGAGCATGTGGTGCCGTTGCTGATCGGCCGGGACGCGCACCGGATCGAGGACACCTGGCAGTACCTGTACCGCGGCGCCTACTGGCGGCGTGGCCCGGTGACGATGGCCTCCATCGCCGCCGTGGACACGGCGCTCTGGGACATCAAGGCCAAGGTCGCCGGGCTGCCGCTCTACCAGCTCCTCGGCGGGCGCAGTCGCGACGGCCTCCTGGTCTACGGCCACGCCTCCGGCGCCGAACTGCCGGAGCTGTTCGACTCGATCAACGAGCACCTCGAGGAGGGCTACCGTGCCGTCCGGGTGCAGACCGGCATCCCCGGGCTGCCGTCGGTGTACGGCGTCGCGTCGAGCAAGAACGCCGCCGCGGGAGCCGGGACCGGCTCCGACGCCCGCTACGACTACGAGCCGGCGCGCCGCAGTGCGGTGCCGGTGGAGGAGTCCTGGGACACCCGCGCGTACCTCCGGCACGCGCCGACGGTGTTCGAGGCGGTGCGGAACGAGTTCGGTCCGGAACTGCCGCTGCTACACGACGCGCACCACCGGCTCACGCCGAT
Source organism: Leifsonia sp. NPDC056824 (assembly GCF_042789575.1). Taxonomy (NCBI): domain Bacteria; kingdom Bacillati; phylum Actinomycetota; class Actinomycetes; order Micrococcales; family Microbacteriaceae; genus Leifsonia; species Leifsonia sp. NPDC056824. The sequence goes on from NZ_JBHUAV010000007.1 coordinate 90,233, forward strand.
CCAAGCGGCCAAGCTCGGCAAGTCCCTGGAGCCCTACGACCTGTTCTGGCTGGAGGACGTCACCCCCGCCGAGAACCAGGCCGTTCTTCGCCGGGTGCGCGAGCACACCACGACCCCGCTGGCGATCGGCGAGGTCTTCAACACGATCTGGGACTACCGCGAGCTGTTCGAGGAGCAACTGATCGACTACGTCCGCAGCCCAGTCACCCACGCCGGTGGCGTCACCGGGCTGCGGCGGATCTTCGACTACGCCGCGGTCTACCAGATCAAATCCGGTGTGCACGGCCCGACGGATGTCTCCCCGGTCGGCCTGGCCGCCGCCATCCATCTCGGAATCGCCATCCCGAACTTCGGCATCCAGGAGTACATGAAGCACAGCCCGGCGACCCACGAGGTGTTCCGCACCACATACACCTTCGAGGACGGCATGCTGAAGCCCGGCGACCAGCCCGGCCTCGGCATCGACTACGACGATGTCGTCGCGCAGTCCTTCCCCTACGAGGCCGCCTACCTCCCCGTAAACCGCCTCCTAGACGGCTCCATGCACGACTGGTGAGCAAGCAGCCATCGATTCCGAAGTTGTGCACGCTCAGCACCGGCGTGTTGCGTGCACAACTCCGGAACGGATGGCTGGGGGAGAATCGCAGGGAGCAGAAGGAGTGCGTGTGAGCGTCAGGGTCGTGGTGATGGGCGTGTCCGGGTCGGGCAAGTCGACGGTCGGCAGGCTCGTCGCCGACGCGCTGGGCGCGGGGTTCGTGGACGGCGACGACCTCCACCCGCCGGCGAACGTCGCCAAGATGAGCCAGGGCATCCCGCTGACCGACGACGACCGCGAGCCCTGGCTGCGCGCGGTCGGGCGCACGCTCGCGGACGCCGGGCCGGCCGGGATGGTCGTCGCGTGCTCGGCGCTGAAGCGCTCGTACCGCGACCTGATCCGGTCCGAGGCGCCCGGCACGTTCTTCGCCGAGCTGGACGGCGACCGCGCCCTGCTCGCCGAGCGGATGGTCCGGCCGGGCCACTTCATGCCGGCCTCCCTGCTCGACTCGCAGCTCGCGACGCTGGAGCCGCTCCAGCCGGGGGAGGAGGGCGCGCGGCTCGACGTCGCCGAACCCCCTGAGGACCTCGTGACCGCAATCGTGGACGACGTGCGCTCGGCCGTCGGGTAGACTGGGCAACTGAACTTCGGCGAGGGATGCGTTCGCGCATCCGTAATCGACGCGGTGGAGCAGGCTTCGCAGTCTTTCCTCGCGCACCTCGATGCGTTCGAGTCGACACCCCCCCATACTGCGAGCCCTCCGGCTCGCCTGACAGCCGGCCCCGCCGGCGAGGAGACATCATGGCTGACGAGTCCAACAAGGTCGTCGCGGAGATCCGCGACAGCTTCGGCAAGGGCGCTGCCCGCAAGATCCGCGCGAAGGGCCTGATCCCCGCGGTCATCTACGGCCACGGCACCGACCCGGTGCACGTCACGGTCCCGGCCCACCAGGTCGGCCTGCTGCTCCGCAAGGCGAACGCGATCCTCGACCTCGACATCGACGGGAAGAGCCAGCTCACCCTCGTCAAGGACGTCCAGAAGGACCCGGTGCTCCAGATCATCGAGCACCTCGACCTCATCATCGTCCGCCGCGGCGAGAAGGTCGTCGTCGAGGTCCCCGTGCACGTCGAGGGCGAGCCGTTCTCCGGCACCATCGCGGTGCTCGACATCCCGACCATCAAGCTCGAGGTCGAGGCCACCCACATCCCCGAGCGCATCGTCATCGACGTGACCGACGCCGAGGAGGGTACCCAGTACCACGCCAAGGACTTCGCCCTCCCGTCGGGCGCCGTCCTCGCCGAGGACGAGGACCTGCTCATCCTCAACGTCGTCGTCCCGGCCGCCGCGCGCGCCGACGAGGAAGAGGAAGAGGCCGCTGCTGCCGAGGCCGCCGAGGAGGCTGCCGAGGAGGCCGCCGCCGAAGAGTCCGCGGAGTAATCACCGCCGATGGCCAGTCCTCTCTCTTCAGAGGGCCCCTGGCTCGTGGTCGGGCTCGGTAACCCCGGGCCCGGCTACGCGGCCACGCGTCACAACGTGGGGCAGATGGTACTGGACGAGCTCGCATCGCGCGGCCGTCTCACCTTCAAGACCCACAAGACGAACGCCACGGTCGCCGAGGGGCGCCTCGCCCCCGGCGGGCCGCGGTTCATCCTGGCCAAGCCGAACACGTTCATGAACGTGTCCGGCGGCCCGGTGTCGCAGCTCCTGCGCTTCTACTCGATCGAGCCGTCGCACCTGATCGTCGTGCAGGACGAGCTCGACATCCCGTTCGACACCCTCAAGCTGAAGTTCGGCGGCGGCCACGGCGGCCACAACGGCGTGCGCGACGTCATCGCGGCGACCGGCACCGGCGAATTCACCCGGGTGCGTGTCGGCGTCGGCCGGCCGCCCGGCTCCCGCGCGGCCGCCGACCATGTGCTCGCCGGTTTCAGCGCGGAGGAGCGCAAGAACCTCCCGATCCTGGTCGGCGACGCCGCCGACGCAGTCGAGCGCATCGCCACAGACGGCCTCACCGCCGCCCAGAACCACTTCCACACCGAGCGCTGAGCGCCCACCCACCCGCCGAGGGGCACGTAAACGCCCCAAAAAACCGGGGTTAGGGGGGGGTTAATT
>NZ_JBHUAV010000008.1:0-68109 GCF_042789575.1 Leifsonia sp. NPDC056824
CCTGCCGCTACTCCCCCACTGACTCCGCCGAGGGGCACGTAAACGCCCCTAAAACCGCGTTTTAGGGGCGTTTACGTGCCCCTCGGCGGCTGTTAGACCGGGACGGCGGTGGTTCGCATGGTGAGGGAGGCCGCGTCCGCGTCGTAGTCGAGCTCCACGCGGATGGCCGCGACCTCGGCCAGCGAGTGCAGGTGCGTGCCTCCACAGGGGATGACCACAACGCCGTCCGGCAGCTCAGCGCGCCAGCGCCTGCGCTCCCCCAGTCCGTCGCCGTCCCGCTCGATCGCGATGGCCACGCCGGCCCCTGCGGCCACCCACCCGGCCAGCCGCGCGTTGGCGGCGTCGGTCACCTCGTCGAGCACGCCGGGGAGTTCGGCGGCCGCGAAGCCCTTCTTCCGCAGGCTCTTGCCGATGCGGTACTCGTCGACCGACCCGTCCGGGAGGATGCGCGAGGAGGCGATGGCGAGCTGGTCGAACGCCGGCCGGCCGCGCCCGTCGAGCGGGACCTCCTTCGTCCAGAGACCGGAGAGCGCCTCGTCCAGCGCCAGGGATGCCAGGTGGCAGGCCGTGTGCCCCAGGGACAGACCCAGGCGCCTCTCGGCGTCGACCGCCACCTCGGCCGAGGCGCCGGGCTCGACGCCTGACGCGTCCTCCACCAGGTGGCAGACCAGGAACGACCAGCCCTCGGTCCCGGTGCGCACAGGGGCGTCGCCGATGTGCAGCGTCGTCCCGTCGGTCGCGCCGACGACCGCGCAGACGACCGGGATGCTGCGACCTCCGACGGTCAGCGTGCCGGTGTCGGCGGGCTGGTCCGGCCAGACCGGGTCGACCGCGTGGAAGGCGGTGCGGTCGAGGATCACCGCGCTGCGGCCGTCGGCGAGAGGCTCGACGTGCAGCACGGTTCCGGTGGAGGCGAGGTCGCCGTCGGGGTAGGTGACGACGGTGTCGCCGGCGGGGAGGGTCATCCCTCCAGCGTAGGCGCTGGACGGATGCCCTCCCGGCGCGTCCTACTTCGTGAGCGAGTCGACGTACGCGGAGTGCGCGTTCATCCACTTCTCGACGATGCCGTCGTACTGGCTGGAGTCGGCCTTGCCGTTGTACATCGCGTTCTCGAGCGAGTAGAGCATGTCCGACTTCATCTTGAACTTCTTCACCCATTTGCTGATCTGCGGGAACTTCTTTGGGAAGTCCTTGCTCGCGATCGAGTGGATGGACTCCGCCGCGCCCAGCGTGTTCTTCGGGTCCTTGAGGTCCTTCAGGTTCCACTGGTCGTACGCCCAGTGCGGGCGCCACAGGGTCACGGCGATGTTGTCGTGCTTCTTCATCGCACTGGACAGCTCGGCGAGCATCGCGGGCGTGGACGACGTGACGTAGTTCATCTTCCCCAGCCCGTACTCCGGGATGACCTTCTTCTGGGTGGCCTCGGTGAGCCCGGCGCCCGGCTCGATGCCGACCAGCCGGTTTCCGAAGTCGGAGGCGTGCGACGCGAGCTGGTCGAGCGAGTCGATCGGCGCGTCCTTGTTGACCGCGATGGTCAGCTTGGCCTCGTTGTTCCAGGCGCCGAGGTCGGTGAGGTGCGCGCCGTACGTCTTCATGTACTGCGCGTGCGTGGTCGGCAGCCAGCCGTCGAACGCGACGTCGTAGTCGCCGGTGCTGAGCCCGGCGAACGCCGGCCCGGCGTCGGCGTACTCGAACTGCACCTGGTAGCCCTCGCGCTCCAGGACGTGCTTCCACAGGTACGACGCCGCCTCGCCCTCGGGCCAGCCGTTGAACACGGCGACCTTCACATCGCCCTTGGCGCCGCCCGCTGTGGAGGCCGCGGTCACGGCCGTCCCGCCGATCACGACGAGCAGGCCGGCGCCGAGCACCGCGAGCGCGCGCTTCGGCATCCGCAGCTTGGCCTTGCCGACGGCGGCGGTGAGCCGATCGAGCACGATCGCCAGGATGACCACGGCGATGCCCGCCTCGAAGCCGAGCCCGACATCCACGCGGCTGAGCGCCTGGACGATGTCGCGGCCGAGGCCTCCGCCGCCGACCATACCGGCGATGACGACCATCGAGAGCGACAGCATGATGACCTGGTTGATGCCGGCGAGGATCGACGGCATGGCGAGCGGCAGCTGGATCTGGCGCAGGATGCGCCGCGGCGGCGAGCCGAACGCGCGTCCGGCCTCCACCAGCTCGGTGTCGACGCCGCGGATGCCGAGCTCGGTGAGTCGCACGCCGGGGGCCATCGCGAACACGATGGTCGCGACCATGCCGGGAACCACGCCCACCCGGAACAGGATGAGCGCCGGGATCAGGTATACGAACGCCGGCATCGTCTGCATGAAGTCGAGCACCGGCCGGATGATCGCCGACGCGACGCGCGAGCGCGCAGCGAGGATGCCGAGAGGGACGCTCAGCGCGATCGCGATGGCCGAGGAGACCAGCACGAGCGCGAGGGTGTCCATCGCGTTCGGCCACTGGCCGATCCCGGCGATGAGCAGCAGGCCGAGCACGGTGCCCGCACCGAACACCCAGCCGCGCAGCCAGACCGCGAGGATCGCGACGATGAGGATGACGCCCCAGAACGGCGGCGTCTGCAGCGCCCAGTCGACGCCGTCGTACATCCCCGTGAAGACGATGCGGATGACGTCGAACAGGCCGCCGAAGGTGGTGGTGACGAAGTCGACGACCGCGGTCGCCCACTCGCCGAGCGGGATCAGGTGGGCGGTGTTCACGCGACCACCTCCGCCTCGTCGGCGAGGACCGGGTCGGCGACGACCGGGATGGGGTCGCCCCCGGCGGACTCGCGCAGGGCCAGCGTCATCGCGTCCACCGGAACGGTGGCACGAGGCTCGACGACGACCGGGATCTCGGTGGTGTCGCTGGACACGTTCCCGAGCGCCGCGAGCAGGGTGACCCGCGGGATCACGCCGAGCAGGCGGCGCTCACCGTCCACCACGGCGAGCGGGAGGTCGCTGCCGACGGAGGGCTCCACCAGCTCGCTGAGCACCTCGTCGCGGGACACCGTCGCGATGTTCTCGTCGATCGCCTCGGTCAGGTCGCCCTGCCCGTCGCGCACCTGGCGCATCACGTCCCGGTCGCGCACCGCCCCGAGCAGCCGCCGGCCCTGGCCGACGACGAACGCGGCGGAGGTCTGGAGGTCGCGCATGGTCCGCATCGCCGCGCGCGGTCCGCCCGCGACGGTGACCAGCGCGCGGGCCGGCTCCATGACGCTCGCGGCGGTCAGCACGCGGGCGCGGTCGACGTCCTGCACGAAGCTGGCGACGTAGTCGTTGGCGGGGTCGGTGAGGATCTCCTCCGGCGTGCCGGTCTGGACGATCCGGCCGTCCCGCATCACGGCGATCCGGTCGCCGAGGAACATGGCCTCGTTGAGGTCGTGGGTGATGAAGACGATGGTCTTGCCGAGCGAGCTCTGCAGCTCGAGGAGCTGCTCCTGCATCTCGCGCCGGATCAGCGGGTCGAGCGCCGAGAACGCCTCGTCCATCAGCAGCACGTCGGTGTCGGCGGCGAGCGCGCGGCCGAGGCCGACGCGCTGCTGCATCCCGCCGGAGAGCTCGCCGGGGAGCTTGTCGCCCCAGCCGCCGAGCCCGACCAGCTCCAGCACCTCGGCCGCACGCTCGCGGCGCTCGGCGGCGGACATCCCGCGCACCTCCAGGCCGTAGGCGATGTTGTCCAGGACCGTGCGGTGCGGCAGCAGGGCGAAGTGCTGGAACACCATCGAGACATGCTGCTGCCGGACGGCGCGGAGCTTCGCCCCGGCGAGGCCGGTGATCGTCGTGCCCATGATCTCCACCTCGCCCGCCGTCGGCTCCAGGAGCCCGTTCAGGATGCGGATCAGGGTGGACTTGCCCGAGCCGGACAGCCCCATCACGACGAAGATCTCGCCGCGCCGGACGGTCAGGCCCGCGTCGATGACGGCGGCCGTCCCGAGCCCGGCGACGTCCTTCCTGCTCGCGCCCTGCCGCAGCCGGCGCACGGCCTCCTGGGGTTTGCGTCCGAAGACTTTGAAGATGTTCCTCGCCTCGACGGCGATCGTGGTGCTCACAACGTGTCTCTCCGCGGTGCGCGATTCGCGTCTGGTGGACACGCGCACTCTGGTCGCGCCCGGGCCGACGGCGCGCGGCGACGGCAGCATGACTCGAGCGCGGGCCTTCCGCGCGAATCACCGTCGCTGGCGCGACCATCGGGGTGCGCCCACGCCAGCCGACCGTACGATCCGGGCCGGGCCACCGGTGCGGCCACACGGCCCTGATCGCGGGCTGGTTCACCTCGCCCGCGCCGAGTCGTTCGGCGCACGAGGCTCCTCGACGCTATCAGGGTGCTTGCGGCGACCGCGAATCGAGAGCGGGTGAAACCGCGTGCGGCAACCCGGGCGGACCTACCGCGGAGAGCGCGATTCCGGCAGAGTGTGCGCATGGCGAACTCCACAGGCGATCACCCCTGGCAGCGCGTCCCGATCGAGCCGCAGAGCGTCGATGCGCCGCTCTCCAGCGCGGCCGTCTTCCTCGTCGTGACGGTCGCCGACACCCCCGACGCCGTCGCGATCGCGCGGGATGTGGTGGCGAACATCTCCGACATCGTCAAGGCGGTGGGCTTCCGCGACCTGGGCGCGCACCTGTCGTGCAACATCGGCGTGGGCGCGTCGTTCTGGAGCAGGCTGACCGACGCCGCGCCGCCCGCCGAGTTGCACCCGTTCGCGGAGATCCGCGGCGCTGTGCACACGGCGGTCTCCACCCCGGGCGACCTGCTGTTCCACATCCGGGCCGAGCGCGGCGACTTCTGCTTCGAGTTCGAGCGGCAGCTCCTGGACGCCCTCGGCGACGCGGTGACGGTGGTGGACGAGGTCGTCGGGTTCCGCTACTTCGACGCGCGCGACCTCCTCGGCTTCGTCGACGGCACGGCCAACCCCACCGGCGGCGACATGGCGGCCGCCGCCATCGTGGGAGATGAGGACCCGGCGCACGCGGGCGGCAGCTACGTCGTCGTGCAGAAGTACCTGCACGACCTCGCCACCTGGAACCGGCTGCCCGTCCCCGCGCAGGAGGGCGTGATCGGCCGCACGAAGGTGGAGAACATCGAGCTGCCCGACGTCGAACACGGCCAGAAGGCGCACAAGACCCTCAACACGATCACCGACGAGGACGGGGTCGAGCACGACATCCTCCGCGACAACATGCCGTTCGGGAGGCCGGGCCACGGCGAGTTCGGCACGTACTTCATCGGCTACTCGCGCGAGCTGCGGGTGATCGAGCGGATGCTGGAGCGGATGTTCATCGGCGACCCTCCCGGCAGCCACGACCGCATCCTGGACTTCTCGACCGCGAAGACGGGGACGACGTTCTTCGTGCCGACCCGGGGTTTCCTGGAGGGACTCGGCGACTGACGGCGGGCGTGTGACGCCGCGTGACGTGCGCTCGGCGCAACAGGTCGTCATCTTCCTGGCGAGTGGAGGCGGCGGCAGGGTACAAAAGGCCATCATGTCGCGCATCTTCACGAGCAAGTTCAACCCGGGCCGCGCCCGCTGGGAACTGGTGGTCAGCCCGCGCGGCGACGTCTACGCGTTCCCGCTGACGCTCCCGATCGCGCAGCGGCAGGCGCTCGGCGGCCACCGGCGCTACCTGGTCGGCAAGGTCGCGAAGAAGCAGCAGACCTGGACAGCCGCCGGCCCCTCCGGCCTCGTCTACGGCACCACTTTCCCGACGCTGCCCTCCGCCCTGGAGGCCATCGCCGACGAGGTCGACCTCGCCCCCGTCCCGTAACCCCTCCTACCCCTCCGCCGAAGGGCACGTCGTTGTCACTTTCGGGCGCGAAAAGTGACAACGACGTGCCCCTCGGCGGTCAGGCGGACTTGAGGAGGGCGTCCTCGAGGGCTACCCAGGGGAGCATCGCGCACTTCACGCGGGTGACGTAGCGGGAGACTCCGGCCAGCGCGACAGCGTCGCCCAGCAGCTCCTCGTCGCCCTCCAGGGCGCCCTTGGACTGCATCAGCTCCCGGAACGCCGCGATCGACGCCGCCAGGTCCGCACGGCCGGTGTCGTGCACCAGGTCGCTGAGCAGCGAGGCCGACGCGGTCGAGATCGAGCAGCCGTGGCCCTCCCAGCTGATCGCGTGGATGCGGCCGTCCGCGTCGGGGTGCACGCCCACCGTGACCTCGTCGCCGCAGGTCGGGTTGTACTGGTGCGAGCTCGCCGCGGCGTCCTCGCGCAGGCCGTAGCCGTGCTTCTCGCGCGCGTGGTCGAGGATGACCTGCTGGTACAGGTTCTGCAGGTCGCTCATCGGTCGATCACTCCGAAGAAGTCGCGCGCGTCGGCGACGGCCGCCACGGCGGCATCCACCTCGTCCGCCGTGTTGTAGAGGTATGCGCTGATCCGGGTGGAGGCCGTGACGCCGAACCGGCGGTGCACCGGCTGCGCGCAGTGGTGGCCGACGCGCACCGCGATGCCGCGGTCGTCCAGGAACTGGCCGACGTCGTGCGCGTGGATGCCGTCCACGACGAAGCTGGCGAGGCCAACCCGTTCGACGTCGGCGCCGGGGCCGAGGACCCGCACGCCGGGGATCGCCGCGAGCCCGGCGAGCATGCGCGCGCCCAGCTCCGCCTCGTGCGCCTCGATCGCCGGCATCCCGACCGCGTCGAGGTAGTCGACCGCGGCGGCCAGCGCGACCGCCTGCGACACCCGCTGGGTGCCCGCCTCGAAGCGCTGCGGCGCGGGGAGGTACTCGGCGTGGTCGAGCGTCACGGTGGTGATCATGGAGCCGCCGGTGAGGAACGGCGGCAGCGCGTCGAGCAGCTCGGTGCGGCCGTACAAGCCGCCGACGCCCGTCGGGCCAAGCATCTTGTGGCCGGAGAACACGGCGAAGTCGACGTCGAGCGCCGGGAGGTCCACGGCGAGGTGCGGCACGGACTGGCAGGCGTCGAGCACGGCGAGCGCGCCCTGCGCGTGCGCGAGCGCAACGAGCTCGGCGACCGGGTTGATCGCGCCGAGCACGTTGGAGACATGGGTGAACGCGACGACCTTGGTGCGCGGCCCGATCAGCTCGGCCGCCTGGTCGAGCCGGAGCAGCCCGTCGTCGGTCAGCCCGATCACACGGAGGGTCGCGCCGGTGCGCGCGGCCAGCTCCTGCCACGGGATGAGGTTGGCGTGGTGCTCGGCCTCCGTGACGACCAGCTCGTCGCCGGGGCCGACCCGGAACCGTTCCGCCGCTGCGCCGCCGCGGCCGGCGGACGCGTTCGACATCCCATAGGCGAGGAGGTTGAGCCCCTCGGTGGCGTTGGAGGTCCAGACCAGCTGCTCGGGGCGGGCGCCGACGAAGCGGGCCACGCGGGTGCGGGCGTCCTCGAACAGCTCGGTGGCCTCCCCGGCGACGGTGTGGGCGCCGCGGTGCACGGCGGACGTGAACCGCTCGGCGAAGTCGCGTTCGGCGTCGAGCACCTGGCGGGGCTTCTGCGAGGTGGCGCCGGAGTCGAGGTAGACGAAGGGGTGCCCGTTCACCTCGCGGGAGAGGATCGGGAAGTCCGAGCGGAGCCGGACAGTGTCGAGGGTGTCGGTGCGCATACTGTGCTCAACGCTACCGGGGTTCGCTGCAATCCCGCCGTGCGTGACGACGCGGCTCACGGCGACCGGCCGCCGGTAGGCTCGAGACATGGTCGAACGGACGAACGGGTCGCCGTGGTTCTTCATCGTCGGCGTCCTGCTCGTCGTGGTGGGGCTCGCCGGTCCACTCCTGGTCGACGCCGCGACGGGCGACGTGCAGTGGGCCGTCCGTGGCGCCGGGGTGCTCGTCGCGATCGGCGGCGGGGTGCTGATCGGGTTCGGGCTGCGGAGGCGCAGGGGGCGCTGAGGACGGTCGAATCCTCGGTCGCCGGGCCGTCGGTATCCTTGAGGGGCAACGGTTGGAGACCCCATCGTTGAAGCGTTGATGACGGGAGACTGGCGTGCCGCGTGCGAATTCGGCGGAGGCGACTCAGATGCTCCCCCTCACGTCCATGACGGGATTCCTGCTTCAGAAGTCCGGCGCGATTCTCCTGGCTCACGCGGAGCGAGCGCTCGAAGCGCGCGGCACCAGGGTGCGTCATTTCTACGTCCTTGCGGCTCTGAACGACACTCCGGATCTATCGCAGCACGATCTTTCCCAGATGATCGGCATTGATGCCGGTATCCTCGGGTCGCTCATTGATGAGATGGAAACGGACGGACACGTCGAACGCCGCCGCAACCCGCTCGACAAACGCCGCTACGTCGTGAACATCACGAAGCTCGGACGAGACGTTCTGGTCGTGCTCCTCGATGACATGCAGAAGATCGAGCAGGAGTTTCTGTCAAGCCTGTCTGATTCAGAGGCTGGGAACCTGCGGAAGTATCTGGAGCGTGCGCTCGCCGGACGGTGGCCAGAGGTCATCGAGTGCGGTTCGCCCGGAGAGATCTAGGCTCGCCATCACCGCGATGCCCTGCCGGCCGGTTGGCGCGGCAGGGCATCGCAGACCGGCCCAGTGCTACTGCAGTTTCTGGAACAGGTCCTTGCGACGGATGAGCGTGAAGCCGAGGACAGCGCCACAGGCGGCAACCCATGCTGCCACGGTCATTGCGAAGTGGAGCCCATCGGTGGAGGCCTGAGCTGCCGCATCGATGATCTGCTGTTGAAGTGCAGCCGGGATCGATTGTCCTGCAGATGCAGCAGTACCTGTGGACACCTGTTCGGCGACATCGCTCGCGTGATCACCGAGCGTCCCGGCGACTTCGCTATTAAGGAACGCGGATTTGACGTGCTCGGTGAAGAGGGTGCCCAGCGCCGCGATCCCGAGCGCGACGCCGACCTGCTGGAAGGTCTCGCTGATCCCGGAGCCCATGCCGGACTTCGACGGCTCGACGACCACGATGGACAGAGACGCGCGTGGCGGGTTGAACAATCCCATGCCGAGCCCGATGAAGATCATGCTGGGCAGCAGGCTGGTCCATGAGTCCGCGTCCGACGTGGCGAGTCGCGTCAAGAACAGACCGGTCGCGATGAACGTCAGGGAGAAGCCGAACAGCAGATTCGGTGGAAGTTTGGTGGTCAGTCCGCCGGCAATCGCCGCGGCGACGGTCAGCGTGAGGGTGAGCGGGAGGAATCGTACGCCGGTCTCCCAGGCTGTGAAGTTCCACGCATTCTGCACGTAGGCGATGAGGAGGAAGAGCGAGGCCATCACGGTGGCCCCGGTGATGAGAGTCACGATCGAGAACGAGAACATCGTCGGTGTGCGGAACAGGCGCAGGTCGACCATCGCTCGATCCCGCATCCGCCACTCGATCAGGAGGAACACAGCGAACAGCACCGCGGAGGCGATGAAGTATGCGATGACTTCGCTGCTGTCCCACCCGACCTCCTGGGCACGCATGAGCGCGAACACGAGAGCGGTGATGGCGAACGAGAAGCTGATGAGACCGCCGACATCCAGCCGCGTGCTGCTTGCCGCTCGGGACTCCTTCATTCTTGCTGCGGTGAGCAGGAGCGCGATGATGCCGAGCGGAACGTTCATGAGGAAGATCCAGTGCCAGCTCGCATTCTCGGTGAGCGCGCCGCCGATGAGCGGGCCGAAGGCGATCGCGATTCCCGAGACGGCACCGAACACACCGAATGCGAAGCCTCGGTCCTTGCCCGTGTACGCGGCGCCGAGGATCGCCGGACCGATCGCGAACAGCGCCGCGCCGGCGATGCCTTGCAGAGCGCGAGCCGAGATCAGGACCTCGACGCTGGGCGCGATCCCGCACAGTAGCGACGCGACGGTGAAGGTGATGAGGCCGACAACGAAGATGCGCTTCCGACCGAATCGATCACCGAGTGTGCCCGACGCGAGTACGAGCACCGCAAGTCCCAGCGCGTAGGAGTCGAGCACCCACTGCAGTTCTGAGAAGCTCGCGTCGAGGGAACGCTGGATATTCGGCAGCGCGACGTTCACAACCGTCAGGTCGAGCATGAGGAGGAAGGTTGCGATGGCCACAGCCAAGAGCACCCATCCCCGGCCTGCGACCTTCTGGCCTGGCACATCGGGACTGTCGGGTGTGTGTTTCACGGTCTCTGATTGGGACATGTGGATAGCTCTCTTCGTGTTGGAGGGGTGAATACAGCCGGACTGGCTAATACCGGAAGGCGTACCGGACTCTCTGGCCGAGGCTCTTCTTGCGACGGGCGTCGTGAAATCTGTCGTCCTCTTCCAGGAATCGGGTCGCTTCGGCGACGCGTTCTTCGGCCGCCACGACCGCATCGTCGATCGGCACGACGGTCGGGAGGGAGAAGGCCTCGACGATGTCACTGACGCGTTCTTCGACGCTGCCACTGGCGATCATGTAAGGCAGTCCGATTTCCTTGACTGTGGCCAGTAGGAGGTCGTCGGACAGGCGGCGGAACGGCTCTGAAACGGGGCGATGTCCGTCAGCTCGCACGTCGAACTCGACCGGCAGGTGGACATACGCGTCGTAGATACGCCTGGCTCGTGCTTTGGTGATGGACCCGTAGGCTTCCATATAGTCGACGTAGAACCGTTTCACCGGCATCCCCGCGATGTTCTTCAACGCCTTTTTGACCCAGTTGGCGCCGGGGTTGATTCCGACCTGCAAGCGCGCTTGCCCGTAGACCCATTCGTGGATGACGGAGCCATCGGAGATGAATGCACCTGCGCCGGCTTCATTGTGGATGCGTTCTTCGAGGCGTCGCAGCCCGAGCGCGGTGAGCTCGGACGCGGTGAGTTCTTGACCTGCTTACCCGGGACCAGATCGAGCAGTATCTCCCGAGAGGTCAGTGCGTGGGTTCGGGGAATGCCCGTCGCTATCGACAGCGCCTCGGTGGTCGTGCTCTTCCCCGTGGAATAGGTGCCGGAGATAGCGAGGTGGATCCCCTCACCCTTGAACTTCAGCGATGCGAGGTGCTCGTGCCGTCTCAACCGAGGACCGCCTCAGGCACGAGAGTCGGGCTACCGATCCGATGAGCCACAGACGCGATGCCAGACACCCCGCAGAGTTCTTCGAGCGCGAAATCCGAGATTCGCCATCGCCCGGCCGAGCGCATATCCACGATTTTGGCTCTCTGGGCGCGCACTCTCACGTCGAGCGGGGCGACCGCTTGGCGAACCGGGCCGCGAACCGTGATGCTGATCCGTCGCATCCACAGCGTTTCGAACTCTTCACGGCTCAGGCCGTCCATCGAAGAGAGCAACACCTGAGCCATCTGCGCGACCAGAACGACCATGCCGATCACATGCGCCGAGGAACCATACGCGCTTTCCATACCCACAACGGGCGCATCACCCACCGTGGTCCGTTCGATGGTGGCCGTGCAGAGCCCGTCCTCGACGCGCACCGCAGACGTCCGGATGCGGGCTACCTTGTGCAGATCGCCGTAGATACGGTGGGCAGGGTCAAAGACTGCTGAGGGCCAATCCTGGGGTGGAACCGGCCTGTGGACGTGCGGGTGCTGCACCGACATGACGACGGAAAGCGGCCCGACTCCTGCACGGAAGCGGCTGACGGACTCGTCACCACACTGCACGACGGATTCCACCGTCGCGGTCGCCACGGCGTGAATCGCACCACGGTTCGCATCGACGTCCAGATGGGTGATGCGGTGCTCGACATGGCGGAAGCCCTCCCCGAAGTATCGAGTCGCAGCCGATCCCAGGTAGTGATCGAAGGGGTCCCCCCGGCGATCGCATGAGTCTTTCGGAGAGTGGTGCATGTGTTTCCTTGTGGGGATCGGCAGGGTGCAACCCATCCCCCAGATCGTCCGAGTTTCGATGATCGAAAAGTTGATGATTGAAAATCATAGCTTATAAGATCACACGTTTCTGCGGTCAGACGTGTCACTGTCAGCATCGATGGAGTAGCGGCGCCGACGATCGCGGGCCGGGCACGCACGCGGAGAAGCGCGCGCCGAGCTCGACGGGCCGCGCCTCGCTCTACTCCGCCGCCGCCCGCGCCAGGTCGCGCAGCTCGACCAGCCGTCCAGCCGCGCCGCCGTGCCCGCCACGGATCGCGATGTGCTGCCGCGCCGGCGGCGTGAACGCGGCATCCAGCGCGTAGGTCACCATCAGAAGGTAGAACCGCAGCAGCCGGGAGGCGTCCGCGCGGAGCGGTTCCTGGTCCGGCTCGCAGGTCATCCCGTCGAGCCAGCGCGAGAGCTGGGTGAACGCGATCCGCAACCGGAGGCCCTGGCGCGCGTCCGCCACCCCGAGCCGGCGGCCGGCCGGCCGCACCCCGACCGGGTGACCCGGCGCTCCGGCCAGTGCGCACCGCTCCAGGAGGCTCTCGGCGGCGGGGAGGTGGGTCACCGCCTCCTCCAGCACGGCCAGCAGGGTCAGGGCGCTCAGGCCGTCCTCGGTGAGCGCGACGGTGTCGGCACGGCGCGTCTTGGCGAACCACCCCATCGGGCGCCTCCCTCCTGCCGGCCTCCTGCTGAAGTGGCTCCGATTGTACGCGCCTACCCCCGATCTCCGACCGGATCAAGGTCCTTCCCCGAGGGCCGGAACGCGGCTAGCGTCCGCCGCGGCAGTTCACGCGCCGCACCGGCGGGTGAAAGTGGAGGAGGCAGCGAGATGACGGACCGTAGACCCCCAGCGGACGAACCGACGGAGACCCGCGCGTACGAGCCGGGAACCCGGGCGTACGACGCGACGCCCGCCGACGCGACGGCGACAAGCGCAGGCGCACACCGGGCGGCGGGTGAGCCGGTGGAGGACGGCATCGACGACCCGGCACCCACCCGGCGCGTTGACGACCGCCGGGTGGACGACCGATCCCTCGACGAGGAGCCGGTGGACGAGTACCCGCGTGCCGCCCGCTACCCGAGCGACACCCAGGAGGAGACGGACGAGGCCCTCCGGGTCGACGGCAACCGCACCCTCCGCGAGAACGTGGTCGCCCGTGAGCGCAGCGAGTTCGGCGGCATGAAGTTCGGCGCGGCCTTCTTCGGCTGGCTCACCGCGACCGGCATGGCGGTCATCCTGACCGCTCTGGTCGCCGCGGCCGGCGCGGCGGTCGGGCTCGGCGCGTCGGGCGGCAGCGGGAACGCCGCCGCGAGCGAAGCCAACAAGAACGCCGCGACGATCGGCGTCGTCGGAGCGATCGCGCTCGTCGTGATCGCGTTCGTCGCGTACTACTGCGGCGGCTACGTCGCCGGCCGGATGTCGCGCTTCGACGGTGCCCGCCAGGGCCTCGCGGTGTGGATCTGGGCGATCATCATCGCAGTCGTGGTCGCCATCCTCACCCTCATCCTCGGCGCCCAGTACAACATCCTGGGCAGCATCAACGGCTTCCCGCGCATCCCGCTGGACGAGGGCACGGTCACCGCGACCGGCATCATCACCGCGGTCGCCGTGGCGATCGTGAGCCTCGCGGGCGCTGTGCTCGGCGGCGTCGCCGGCATGCGCTACCACCGCCGGGTGGACCGTGTCGGGCTGGGGAGCTGACCGGGGTCGACGTTCGGGTCTCGAACAGAGAGGTGCGGCCGGTCTCACCCGGTCCTGTGGGTGAGACCGGCCGCACCGTCACCCGCATCATGGAGTGACCTTCGGTCTGCGGAACCCCCGTGCCGCTATCCCGGTCGAACGATTGTGCCCGGCCGGGGCTACCGGTGGGTGAACGGGAGCCTGTGACTACCCCCAGAACGGGTCCTTCAGGCTGAGGATCCTCCGATGCGGGGCCGCCGGACGATAGTGTCGGTGCACCCCGATCGAGGAGCCCGATGAGCCAGTTGCCGCCGCCCGGCTGGTACCCCGACGCCGACACCCGGTTCCAGCGCTGGTGGGACGGCCTCCGCTGGACGGACGCGGTCCGCCCACTGGCGCCCTCCGCGCCGGTCGACGGCCCTCCCCCGACCAACGGCTTCGCCACCGCGTCGCTCGCCGCCGGCGTGGTCGCCGTCGCGGTCGTCGTGCTGGCGCTCGCCACCGGCGGCGGCATCGACCCACTCCTCGCCCTGCTGGTCCTGGTCGGCGTCGGCCTGTCCGTCGGCTTCGGCATCCCTGCGCTGATCCGCGCGGGGCGCCTGGCGCCGCACGTCGGGCGGGCGCGGGCGATCTGGGGCATCTGCCTGGGCGGCGGAGCACTGCTGGGGTGCGTGCTCGCGGTGCTGCTGGTGTTCGGCGCGACGCCGGTGAACGGCGGGACCAACGCGGACGCCGCCGCGACGGCGACGACGGCGTGAGCCGCCGGGCGAACTCGATGTGGAGGAAGAGATGAACGACAACCCTGAGACCCCCGCGCCGGCACAGCTGTTCGCGCCGGCGCCGCCGCCCTCCGCACCGAAGTCGCCGAAACTGGGCCGGGTCGCGATGATCATGGCGATCTGCGTGATCAGCCTGTCGGTGCTGGCCTCCGTGCTGCAGGGCCTGTTCGGGACGACCCTCCGCACCTACAGCACGGGATCGAGCGCCGGTTTCAACCTGCACCCGGACCAGGGCTGGTTCGGCATCCAGATGCTCCTCGGCTCGGTGTTCGGCATCTGGGCCCTCACCCAGGGAATCGTGGCGGTCGCCCAGAACCGCGGCCGCCGCAACGGCATCGTCGCCATCGTGCTCGCGGGCGCGGCGCCGATCGTCAGCCTGATCGTGTGGATGGCGCTCGGGTTCGCGTTCGGGCACCACGTTCAGGGGTGAGACCGCGGAGCTGAATCTCAGGTGCGGCGCCCACACGGCGGGCGCTCGCCTCCACCAAAGCTGAGGTGGACTCAGCTATTGGGTTCCTGCTACTTTTGCATTCCATGTTGGCCCGGACCGCGCGTGTTCGTCTCCCCGTGACTGTAGCCACCGGCGTGCTGCTGATCAGCGGGCTTGCCGCCTGCACACCGCAGCCAACCGCGCCGGACGCCGCGCAGCCAACACCGACCGTGACCGTGACCGTGACATCCACCCCGGAACCCACCGCGACGCCGACCGCGACCGCCTTGCCCGCCGGGACAGAGCCAGTCCTGGCAACACCGAGCGCGTTCAGCTCAACCGAGGGTGTCGAGGGCTTCGGAACAGCCCAGCCCGCCCGCATCTACCAAGGTGGTGACCCGACCGGTGAAGTCCGTGGCATCACCTGGATCAACTGGGGAGACCCAACGGCATACGGGTACGGAACCGCATGCTACGTAGGCCCCAACCAAGGCGTCGCCGATTGCCGCGAGACCCCAGCCGTAGTAATCGCCAGCAACCTCGGCTCCTGCGGCGGGGTACCCGCATACGAGAATGTCGGATGGTGGTTCCCCGGGGTCGAAGGGGACAAGAACTCCGCGGAAGGCTCCGACATCCGCGACTGCCAATACGGGGCCGGGGACTAGCAGGGGTGAGGCTGCGGGCTGGATCTCAGGTGCCGTGGCGATTCAGGTGGACGACCACGGCCGATCACTCGCCCTCGCGGTGCGCTCGCGCGATCACGACGGGGACGCGGACGTTCAGCAGCACGTCGTGGCCGACCGAGCCGAGCATGACGCGCTTCGCGCCGTGGCGATCGCGGGTTCCTACGACCAACATGCTGCTGCCGTGCGCCGCCTCGACTAATCCTCGGGCGGGCGCCGCCTCGATCGCGTCGGCGCGGACGTCGATGTCGGGGTGGCGTTCGCGTGCGCTCTCCGCCGCCGCCTCCACGATCCGCCGCCTCCGGTCGTCGAGGGACACCTCGGGGACCAGGCCTGCGAACAGCGGGTTCGCGGTGTAGCCGACGCAGACCAGGCGCAGGAGTTCGCCGAGCGCTGCCGCCTCGTCCGCGGCGAACGCGACGGCCGGCTCTGAAGGCGCCTTGCCGTCCACACCCGCCACGACGCCCACCCCCGACCCGGCCCAACCGTGCGGAACGACGGCGACCGAACAGGCCGCGGTCGAAGCGACGCGGAGGTGCAGCGAGCCGGCGAAGCCGCGGTTCCGCTCCGAACGCGAGCGGGTGCCCACCACCAGGAGGTCTGCGCCGCGGGAGGCCGCCGTCAGCTCGGCGCCCACATGCCCGTACAGATAGCGCGTCCCCACCTCGAGGCCGGGACGCCGCCACATCGGCGCGGGCTCGGGACCGGTCAGTGCGGGCACGCGCGTCGAGGGCTCCTCTGCGATGCGCAGTGCGGCCTCCCGCTCCGTCGCCAGCAGGGACTTCGCCGCGAGCACGAGCAGGTCGCTCGGGCCGTCCGCGTCGTCGCCCCAGGAATGCTCGAGCACGAAGACGAGCTCCAACCGGGAGCCGTCGCGGACCGCGCGACGCGTCGCCCACTTCAGCGCCGCCCGGTGTTCGGCCCTGCCGTCGACCCCGACCATGATCGTCTCGGTCATCGCATCCTCCAGCTCTCAGGGAACGCGACGAGTCTCGCAACCCGGACGGCTGTGCCCCAGTGCCGAAAGTCCCGCGTGACCTTCGGCCCTGCCTGCCGCGCGCCACGCGCGCGAGGGTGGCGGCATGAACGACACCACACCGGCTGCTCGCGCAGCCATCGTCTACGAGTCCATGTTCGGGAGCACCCGCCGGGTCGCCGAGGCCATCGCGGAAGGGCTCCGACCGTTCGCGTCGGTGACCGTCATGAAGGTGAAGGACGCTCCGGAGGTCTTCCCGGACAGCGACCTGCTCCTCATCGGCGCGCCCACGCATGTGCACTCCCTGAGCCGGCCGTCGACTCGGGTGGAGGCGGCGACGTGGGGAGACGACCCCGAGCGTCGGCTCACCGTCGAACCCGACGCCGAGGGCATCGGCGTGCGCGAGTGGCTGGAGACGTGCGGCGACATACCTGCGCGGTTCGCCGCGTTCGACACCCGCGCCGATATGACGGAGCTCTTCAGCGGCTCGGCTGCCGCAGCCATCGACAAGCGTCTGCGCAGGCTCGGGTCCCACCGTCTGCTCGCCAAGCACAGCTTCCTCGTCGACAAGGACAGCGTGCTGGAGGCGGGACAGCTCGCTGACGCCCGCGAGTGGGGCCGCACGATCGGCGCGGCGCTGCGGACGGCGGCCGCCGTCTGAGGTGGCCTCGGCTCAGCGCACGACCGGTGGATGACGAGCACCGATTACTACAGGGTCACCCGTTTGAGAGCGAGCACCGGGCAGAGCGCCACGGCGTCGTCCGCCGCGTCGAGCTCGTCGGCACGCAGCGGCACGTCCGAGCGGGAGCCCTCCGCGCCGCGGAGCGAGACCGGGTAGCCCCAGTCGTCGCGCGTGAGGGCGCGGTCGAGGATCTCGGTGCAGAGGCCCCGGCCGTCGCACTTCGTCCAGTCGATGTGGAGGGCCGCAGAAGTCATCGCGCCCTCCGAACGCAACGGCCGTGGGCGTGCGCGCGCACGTCGTGGTCGAAGACCGTGAGCGCGCTCCGCACCAGTCGGGCGGTCCCGTCGGGGTGGTGGCAGGAGCCGCGGCCGACCACTAGGCCCGCGAGCCGGGCGAGGTCCGCTGCGTTCTCTGAGACAGCCTGGCCGGAGGCGACGGCCGCGAACCGGTCGGCCATCGTCGGCAGGCCGAACATGCACGGACCGCACTGGCCGGCCGATTCCCCGGCGAGGTACTTCACGATCCCGGCGGTCACGTCGAGCGCGCACCGATGGTCGCCCAGCACATCGATGATCCCGGCGCCCGGCGACGCGTCGAACGGCGCGAGGTCGAGGGCGGTCAGCGGGAGGTCGAACGCCTGCGCCGGCACCCACGCTCCGTGGTATCCGCCGATCAGCGCGGCGGAGACCGTCCCGACGTCGAGCTGCAGAGCGGCCAGGGTCTCGCGCACCGTGGCGTCGGTGCGGATCTCGTAGACGCCCTGTTTCGGCACGTCGCCGGTGACCGTCACCAGCCGCGTGCCCGGGTCGACCGGGTCGCCCACCGACCGGAACCAGCGGGCGCCGTGACGCGCGATCAGCGCGAGGTGCGCGAGCGTCTCCACGTTCTGCACGACGGTCGGCCGGCCGCGGAGGCCCGCGGTCGTCAGGCGTCTCGTGCGGTCCACCGGCCGCGCGTCGTCGTTCTCGATCAGGTTGACCAGGGCGCTCGCTTCGCCGGAGACGAACCCTCCCGCGCCCTCCACGGCCTCGATCCCGCGCGCGTCCTGCCGCTCCTCGATGGCGCGCTCCACGGCCCGGAGGGCCTCGCCCTCGGCCACGATGAGCACGTTGCGCGCGCCGATCGTGCGTCCGGCGGCGAGCATCCCGTCGATCACGAGGTGGGGCGCGTTGCGCAGCAGGACGGCGTCCTTGGAGCTGAGCGGCTCGCCCTCGGTTCCGTTGGCGATGAGGATCGGCGCCCGGCCGCGGCGGCGTCCGCCCGCGTCGATGGCGGCGGACAGCTTGCGCCAGACCGGGAAGGCCGCGCCCCCGCGCCCGGTGAGCCCGGAGGCCTCCAGCTCGGCGAGCATCGCGTCGGGGTTCCGCTGGGGCAGCTCACCGTAAGCGCGCAGGTGCGCGTCGAGCGTCGCCCGGTGGCCGGCGGCGAAGAGCCGCCCGGCGTCCACCGCGCGCGTCGACGCTCCGGAGGTGGCGGAGTCCATCGTCATGGTCATGCGTCGTCCTTCTCTCCGGAGGGGGCGAGTCCCGCGGCGAGGCGCCGCGTGTGCGAGTGCTCCACGAACCGGGCCGACAGCCGCCAGCTCACGGCCGCGACGACGAGGAGGGTGCACCCCGCGGTGACCAGCAGGAACCAGCCGCTCGTGCCGTTCGTCCCGTTGCCGATGCCGTGCAGGACGGCGATCGGCCACATCGCGTAGGTGAACCAGTGCACGAAGCGGAAGGCGCGCTGGCCGATGCGGCGGCGGAGCAGGCCGGTGATGGTGATCGCGACGACCAGGTCGAACGCGACCGTGCCGAGGCCCTGCCAGAGCGGCTTGAACGACCCGGCGAACGGCACCACGATGTCGAGCACCGAGAGCTTGGCGTACGAGTCGAACATCAGCGTCCCCACATGGAGCACGAGGAAGACGCACGCGAGCAGCGACACGTTGCGGTGGATCAGCGACACCGAGAACCGCGGCATCCCAGGCAGGGGACGCCCGGAGCGGGTGACGATGCCGAGCACCAGCGTCAGCGTGAACAGCAGCAGCGCGATGAGGCCGGACGCCCGGCCGAATGCCCAGAGCAGCTCACTCATCGTCGCCCCCCTCGGTCGGCCTTCGCATCAGGAGCCTGACGACGTGCCGCTGGACGAGCCGCCCTGGCTCGGCTGGACCGGGGCCGGGGCGGGAGCAGGCGCGGCGGGCGCGGGAGCCGGTGCGGCCGGAGCCGGAGCGGGGGCCGCGCTCGGAGCGGGTGCGGCCGGGGTCGCGGTCGGCGCCGGCGTGGCGGTCGGGGTGGGCGTCGCCGATGGCGTGGCTGACGGAGTGCGCACCGGCTGAACGACCGCCGCCGCGTGCTTCGTCTGCGTGGTGTCGAACAACACGGCGCCGACGGCTCCAGCCGCGCCGACGCTCGTCACGCCGATCACGCCGGTCAGCACACCGACCAGCCGCTTGCCTCGTGTCCAGGTCGCCATCCGTCCCTCCTTCTCCGGGTCGTTACCTCCACCATCCCGGCGAATTCTTGACGGATTCTTACGTCACATGGGCAGAACCTGACGATCGCCTATCCGTTGTCCTAGACCGCGACGGCCTCCCGTCGGGCATGAGGCTCTTGCTTCCCTAGGGGGTTCACCAGCGCTCGGGCTCCGGCTCGCGCCGGAACCGCCTTCCGGACATCGAGTCGATGTCGATGTGGACGTAGCGGTATTTGAGGGTCGGAATCCAGGGTTGCAATGGAGCCTTGTCGGCCTCGTCGATCTCCGCCTGATGCTCGAGCTGCCTGGCATGGCCGTGGACGACGACGCTCCAGGCCTCCTCGGCGGTCCAGCCGTCGGTCTCGAACGCCACCGTGTCGTGCACGGTCAGCTCCAGCAGTTTGGTGCCGGGCGCAGTCCTGATCAGGATGCTCGACCCGTCGGAGTAGAAGTTGACCGGGTAGATGTCGGGCTCTCCGCCCACGGCCGTCGCCAGCCTCCCGACGGTCCCGCCCTTCAGGACCTCACGGCACTCGTCGCGGTCCAGCACCTGGACCGGGTCATCCGATGACATGGCTCTCTCCTTCCGTCTTCGACTGCTCCGCCCGCGCTCCGGCGGTCGGGGCGTGCACCACGATCGTCGGCGAGGACAGGTTGAGCAGCACGTCGTACGCGACAGCGCCGAGGCTGCCGAGCTGCGCGTGGGCTCGGCGCGAGTCCCCGATCACGAGGAGCTCCGCGCTGCGGGCGAGTTCGTTGAGGGCTGCGCCCGCCGGCCGGCGCACGACCCTGCTGCGGATGACGATGCCGGGTTGCCTCGCGCGTGCCCGCGAGACGGCCGCCGCGAGGAAGCCCCGTGCCTCGTCGTCGCGCCGGAGCTGCCAGTCTCGCCGCTCGTCGGTGTCCTCCGGGTCGAAGGGGATGTGCGCCTCCGACGAGCGGACGGTCATCAGCTCGCAGTGGTGGTCGCACGCCAGGTCCGCGGCCAGGTCGACCGCCGCCTCCCCCGCCGGTGTGTCGTCGACGCCGACGATCACGCCGCGCCGCATCCGCGACGCCGCCTCCGGGATGATCGCGACCGGCCCCGTTGCGAGGTTCGCGAGCTGGAGGCTGCGCGAGCCGAACGCCCGCCCGTAGTGGAAGCCGGTCTTGTGGGTGCCGACGACGACCATCGTCCCCTGGTCGCTGAACGATGCGAGCTCCGCCATCGGGCTGCCCGTCCGGAGCTCGCCGTGGATCGGCAAGTCCGCTCCGAGCGACCGCGCGTAGGCGACCTCCTCCCCCAACCGCTTCTCCGCGTCCTGGTCGACCTCGTCGATGAGCAGCGCCCCCACCGCGCCCCACTCGTCGTCGGCGACGTGGACGAGCGTCACACCGAGTCCGCGCTCCCGCGCCCCCGCGACCGCCCACCGGATCGCGGCGCGGGCGGGCACCGAGCCGTCGACACCGACGATGTACCTGCGGATCTCCATGAGGGACACCTCCGTCTGCAGTCTGCTCAACCGGCACGGACGCCCGAAGGGCCATAGGTCCCGTGGGACCTTCGGCCCACGCGGCGTGCGGCCGCGGCGCTTGACTCGGTGACGGAACGGGAGGCACGAGCCGCGTCGTAGAAGGGAGAAGGCGATGACCGACCGGACGGTGGTCTGCTGGGACGGCTCGACGGCAGCGGAGGCGGCGCTCGCCTGGGCGCTCCGCCGCGCGCGCGGCGAGGGTTCGACGGTCGAGCTGCTCGACGTCGTCGACGCGGGCGAATTCCTGGGCGACGACGGCGCGCTCGAACGGGCGACCGAGCAGGAGGAGGACCGGCTCGACTCCCGGGTGGAGGAGCTCGCGGCCTCCCATCCCGGCGTCGTGTCCGGAGCGCAGCTGCTGGTCGGGGATCCGCTCGACCTGCTGACCGGTCAGACCCGGGCCGACACACTCGTCGTGGCCGGCACCCGGCACCGGGTCGGGCCCCGCGTCCGTTACGGCTGGTCGCTCGGTTCACGGCTCGCGACGGCGGCCGCCGGCCCAGTGGCCGTGATCCCCGTCGAGGAGTCGGAGGCTGCTGGGGCGCGGACGGGCGTCGTGGTCGGGGTGGACGGCTCCGTGGTGGGCCGGCTCGCCCTGGAGTTCGCGGCACGCGAGGCCGAGGGCCTGCGCCAGCCGCTGACGATCGTGCACTGCTGGGTCGCACCGCTGTCCGAGCAGCCGCTGGTAGTCCCCGACGACGAGTTCGTCACCTCGCAGGAGAGCGCTCGGCAGGACCTGCTGGACGACCACGCGCGCACGGTGCGCGCCGCGCACTCCGACGTCGTCGTGCACGCGGTCCTGCTCCGCCGGAACCCGATCTCGGGGCTCCGCGTCCAGGCGGAGCACGCGTCGATGCTCGTCGTCGGCAGCAGGCGGCTCACCGGCTGGAAGCGCGCGTGGCTGGGCTCGGTCTCGCACGGTCTCGTCCTCGACCTTGCGGCTCCCACCGTCGTGGTCGGGCAGGACACGCAGGTGTACGCGACGCCGCAGGAAGCTACACTCGGCGCGTGAGCTCACGCGCCGTTCACGGCTCGTGGCCCGCTGCCCGCTGCCGAGAGGAGGCGCGCCATCCCGAGCGATGAGCCGATCACCTTCCCCGACGTGCCCCGGGCCGAACTCGACCGCGCCCTCGGTGAGCTGGTGGAGCAGGCACGGAAGGTGCTGGACACCCAGGGCAGGCTGCGTGCGCTCGTCCGGGCGAACCGGGCGGTGGTGTCCCACCTGGAGCTGCCGGTGGTGCTGCGGGCGATCATCGAGTCGGCCGTCGAGCTGGTCGGCGCGCGGTACGGCGCCCTCGGGGTGATCGCCGAGGGCGGCGGCCTCGAGCAGTTCATCCACGTCGGGATGTCGGACGAAACGGTGGCACGGATCGACCACCTGCCGGAGGGCCACGGGCTCCTCGGCGCCCTCATCGACGATCCGCGCCCGATCCGTCTCGACTCGATCGCCGACGACCCTCGGTCCTCCGGCTTCCCCGAAGGCCACCCGCCGATGACGGCGTTCCTCGGCGTCCCGATCACGGTGCGCGACGCCGTGTACGGCAACCTCTACCTGACCGACCCCGTCGCCGGCGGGTTCACCGAGGACGACGAGCAGCTCGTCAAAGCGCTGGCCGCCAACGCCGGCTTCGCGATCGACAACGCGCGGCTGTACGCCGAGACCGTCGCCCGGCAGGCGTGGAGCGCGTCCGCCGCCGAGATGACGGCGGGCATCCTGGGGAGCGAGGCGGAGCAGTCGCGCGAGGAGCTGGCGACCCGCACGGCGACGCTGGTCGGCGCTCGCGCAGTGCTCGTCGTCGGTTTCGACCTCCACGACGACACGTTCCGCGTGCTCGGAGCGAGCGGCGCCGCCGGCGACCTCGACCCGACGACCAACAGCAGGATCCGCAGCGCGATCGAAGGGGCGCAGCCCACGCGGCTCGACGAGCTGAGCGGCATCCGGCTCCCGGACGGCCGCGGTTCGGGACCCGCGCTGGTCATCCCGTTCGACGGGATGTCGGGCGAGCCCGAGGTGCTGATCGCCGTCCGCGCGACCGGCGATCCCGCCTTCTCGGCGTTCGAGCTGGAGAGGACCGCGACGTTCTCGCGCCAGGCCGCCCTCGCGATGGAGCTCGCGGAGGCGCGCGCCGACCACGAGCGGGTGGTGCTCCTCGAGGACCGGGCGCGCATCGCCCGCGACCTGCACGACCATGTCATCCAGCAGCTCTTCGGCGCGGGGCTGGAACTGCAGAGCGTCCAGTCGGCACTCGGCCCCGGGAGGCTGGCCGACCGGATCGACGGCACCGTGAAGTCGCTCGACGACGCGATCGCGCAGATCCGTACGGCGATCTTCTCCCTGTCGCACCAGCAGGGGCCGGCCGAAAGCCTCCGGCACCGGCTGCTCGACATCGTGCAGGAGGTCGGCGAGGCCCTCCCGCGCCCGGCGACGGTCTCCTTCTCCGGCCCCGTCGACCTGGTGACCGACGCTGCTCTCGCCGACGATGTCGCCGCGTTCGTGCGGGAGGGCCTGACGAACGTGGTCCGGCACGCGGGAGCCGGCACAGCCACGGTCGAGGTCGTCGCCTCCGCGGACGAGATCACCGTCGACGTGGCGGACGACGGCACCGGGATCGGCGGGGCGAGCAGACGCAGCGGGCTCGCCAACCTCTCCGAGCGCGCGGAGCGCCGCGCCGGCGCGCTCGACGTCGAGTCGACCCCGGAGGGGACGCGGTTGCGGCTCCGTCTGCCCGTGTCCGTCGAGGGTGTCCGATGAGCCCGCCGGTGATCCGCGTCTTCCTCGCGGACGATCACGAGATCGTCCGCCGCGGTGTGGCCGCCCTGATCGATGGGCAGGACGATATGGAGGTCGTCGGCGAGGCGGCGACGGCAGTTCAGGCGCGGGCCAGGATCCTCGCCGTGCGGCCCGACGTCGCCGTGCTGGATGTCCGGCTGCCCGACGGCAGCGGAATCGACGTCTGCCGGTCCGTCAAGCAGGCGGAGCCGGGCATCCGCTGTCTGATGCTCACCGCGTACGACGATGAGGACGCTCTGCGCAGCGCGATCATCGCCGGCGCCGACGGCTACGTCGTCAAGGACATCCGCGGGAGCACGCTGCTGGACGACATCCGCGCGGCGCACCGGGGCACGCGCCTCATCGACCCGCGCGTCGCCGAGCGCGTCTCGGCGACCCTCCGCGAGCCCGCCGACGACCCGCGCTTCTCCTCGCTGGGCCTCCGCGAGCGGCAGGTGCTGGCACTCATCGCCGACGGCCGCACGAACCGGCAGATCGCAGAGCGGCTCGGCCTGGCGGAGAAGACGGTGAAGAACTACGTGAGCTCGCTGCTGGCCAAGCTCGGCCTGGAGCGGCGCACGCAGGCCGCGGTACTCCATCTCGAGCACCGCGGCCACGTCTGACCGGGGTCCGGGTCCGGTCAGCTCCCCTTTTCCCCTCTCCCCGCTCGGCGTCCGCGTCGACGCCGATACCGTATGTCGGCGCGCCGACCCGGCTGTGGGTCGAAGGTCCCGCGCATCCGCGTGGGACCTTCGACTCATCCGTGGGTCCCCGGCACGCGGATCCTGGGACCATGAGCATCAGCAGCGCACCCGAATCAGACGCGCCGACCGCGATGGCACGCACGTTCAGCGATCTGACGGTCCGCCGGGCCGTCGAGTCGGAACTGGCGTGGACACCGGACGTGACCGCACCCGCCATCGGCGTCGCCGTCGACGGCGGCGTGGTCACCCTCACCGGCGACGTCGGTACCCTCCACGAGCGCATCGCCGTGGTGGAAGCCACCCAGCGTGTCGCCGGGGTCCGCACCGTCGCGGACGAGCTCAGGCTGCCCGCGCCCGGTGGCGACCCGCACGGACGCACGCTCGCCGCTGCGGTCGACGGCATCCTCGCCTGGACCGCGGGGGTCCCGCGGACGAGGATCCACGCCGACGTGGAGGGCCACCGCGTGGTCCTGACCGGTGAGGTCGAGTGGGACTCGGAACGAGTGGCCGCCAAACGGGCGGTCGAGCGCCTCCACGGCGTCCACGAGGTCGAGAGCCGGATCGAGCTCTCCCGCCGGCCGCAGGCCGACGACGTCGCCGAGCAGATCCGCAACGCCCTGGTGCGCAACGCCATCCTCGACGCGGCCCGGATCACTGTCACCGTCGACGGGGACGAGATCACGCTGACCGGCTCCGTCGGCTCCTGGACCGAGCACCAGCAGGCCCTCCGGACGGCATGGTCGTCGCCGCATGTGCGGCAGGTGCACGACCGGCTCCGGGTGGAGCCTCCGGAGATCTGAAGCACTCCTGAGGGGCTCCGCATGCATCCGTCGAAGATGGTTCTGCCGCCGATCGTGTGCGGTGTGGACGGGTCCGAGCAGTCCCGTCGCGCCGTGCATGAGGCCGTGCGGCTGGCACGCGCACTCGAGGCACGCCTGCACCTGGTGATGGCGTGGCTGCCCTCCACCTCGATGTACGACGCCTACTTCCCGGCCCCGGAGCGGGCGCCCAAGGTTGTGGCGTTCGAGATCCTGGAGGACGTCGTCCGCGCCGAGTTCGGCGACACGCTGCCCGAGTGGGTGAGCCTGCACGCCGAGCCGGGACACGCCGGCAAGGTTCTGGTGGATGCGTCGCGCACCGCAGAGCTTCTCGTCGTCGGAAGCCGCGGTCTGAGTGAGCTGGCGTCGCCGTTCCTCGGCTCGGTGAGTCTGTACTGCGCCACGCAGGCTGACTGCCCGGTGCTGGTCGTGCGCCCGGGGAAGACGGCGGGCGAGTCGAAGGAGAAAGGTCGATGACGGATGGGACGGCTCGCCGGAAGCGGACGTCGCTCCTGATCTGAGCACTCACGTCGGCTTCGACGGCGGCCGGGACCTACGGCCCTATGGCGCACGGCCGGATCGGCCGACCCTGATCCCGTGGCGCACGGCGCGCCGCTCAGGGGGGAGTTCGGAAATGAATGCTCGAGCCACGCACCTTCTCAGGCTCGCCGGTGCGGCGGCGCTGGCCTGCGCGCTCATGCTGACGCTCGGCGCCTCGGCCGCCACCACGCCGGCGCAGACCGCCGGAGGTGCCGGACCGCACTTCTACAGCGGTGTCGCCGTCGATGTGTCCGGCCCCGTCGACGGAGACGTCTACGCCGCCGGGCAGAGCGTCACCGTCAGCGGCGACGTCACCGGCGACGTGATCGCGGCGGCGCAGACCATCACCATCAGCGGCCGAGTGGACGGCAACATACGCCTCGCCGGGCAGACCGTCACGATCACCGGCCACGTCGCGCGCAGCGCCACGATCTTCGCGTCCGACCTCCTGGTCGACGCCCGCGGATCCGTTCAGAACGACATCGTCGCGACTGCGACCTCGATCCGCGTCGCGGGCGACGTCGGCAGGGACCTCCTGGTCAGCGTCACCGACCTCCGGATCGACGGGACCGTCGGCGGCGACGTCACCTACGCCAGCACCACCACGGCGCACATCGCTGACGGCGCGGTCGCCGGCACAGTGGAACACGTCCAGACCCAGCAGTCCTCCCCGCCCCAGATCTCGCCGTGGGCCGCGGTGCTGGGCTGGTTCCTGGGGCTGATCTACGCCCTGGTCGCGCTCAGCCTCCTCACCGTCGCCGCCGGCCTCCTCGTCCCCCGGACGCTGGTGCGCGTCACCGACCGGCTCCTACCGTCGCCGTGGCGCGCGCTGCTGGTGGGTTTCGTGGCCGCCATCGTCGTGCCCATCGGGCTGCTGCTCCTGCTCGTCACGATCGTGGGCGCGCCGCTCGCGCTCGCCGGCCTGCTGGTCTGGATCGTACTGACGCTCGCGACGTTCCTGGTCGGCGCGCATTACCTCGGGCGCGTCGTGCTCCGCCACTCCGCGCATCCTGTTCTCCAATCGTTCGTGGGCGGCCTGATCCTGATCGTGGGGCTGCAGATCCCGGTGCTCAACATCCCGGTGTGGCTGGCGATGGTGTTCTTCGGGCTCGGCGCGGAGCTGCTGGAGCTGTACCGACAGCGGCCCTGGAGGGCCGGCGCCCCTGCGACCCCTGCGGCGCCGCCCGAGCCGGCGGCCCCGCGGGAAGCTCAACCGGCACCGGCGAGCGAGCCGCCCCGGCTATAACGGGCTGTAGCGGGAGCCTCGCGTCACCAATCGTCCCGGTCGTCCGGCCCGCTCGGCACGACGACGGAGAACTCCTTCGGCGTGACCAGCACCGGGCACGGGAGGTTCTGCAGCACGTCGTGGCTGACCGAGCCGAGCAGGGAGGAGACGAAGCGCCCGCGGCCGCGCGTCCCGACGACGATGGCGACGGCTCCTGCTCCGTGCTCGATGAGCGCCTCCGCCGGATTCCTGCGCTCCACGACCTCGGCGATCGGCGCCGCCCGCGCGATCGGGACGTCGGCGACCGCCTCCGGGATCACGGCCTGCTCCCGCTTCAGGAACGCGGGATCGGCGCGTTCTCCGGAGTCGAGGACGGCGTGCAGGGCCTCCGGCACGTCCCAGGCGTGCACGGCCTCGACCTGTGCACCCGACCAGCTCGCCTCTGTCACGGCGAGCGCCAGTGCGGAGCGTGCGAAGGCGGAGCGGTCCACGCCGACCACTACCACGTTCCGCTCGGGCCGCGGCGACGCGGGGATGACCGCGACCACGCAGTCGGCCTTCGCCGCGAGCGTCAGCGGGAGGGTGCCGATCCGCGCCCCGCTGTGCAGCGGCCCCTTGTCGGTGCCCACCACCAGGAGGGCGGCGCCCGCTGCCTCCCCCAGGAGCGCGCTCGCCGGCGGCCCCTCCACCCAGCGGACCTCCACGGCGATTCGCGGGGCGAGCGCGCGAACGTGGTTCCGTGCCTGAGCGAGCACGGTCTCGACCGTCGTCTCGAGATCGAACCGCGGACCGAAGACCGCGCCGCCGAGGCGCGTGTCGATCGCATGCACCACCTCCAGCGCGCCGCCGCGCGCGGCGACGCGGTCGGTCGCCCAGTCGAGCGCCCGCCACGCCGCCGGCGAACCGTCGAACCCCACCACCGTGCGCCCGTCGATCGCCATCGTCACCACTCCCCCTCCTTGCGACCGGTCAACGTGTGCAGGTTCACCCGGAAGACCACAGCGGCCGCGGAAGACTGCCCCACCCGGGCCCGCGCCTCTGCGAGCCGCGGAATGTCGAGGGTCCGCATCATCCCGAGCTCCGCTCCCTGATGGCCTTCCGCGGTCGCCGGCACAAGCGGCCGGAAGCGATCGACCAGGAGCTCCGTCGCCTCTTTCGCCTCGCCGCCGAGCAGCTGCTGGAAGCTGCCCCACGCGATCACGCTGCGCCAGCGGTCGATGTGGTCGAGCTCGTCGACCTCGAAGCAGACCTCCGGCTGGGTCCGCAGCGCCTGCACCTTCCGGCCCTGCGCGCTGTGGCAGTACACGGCGCCGTCCCGGTAAGCGAAGGAGATCGGAACGACGTACGGCTGGCCTTCGGCGATCATCCCGAGCCTGCCGATCAGGGCGGCAGTGAGTAGCTCATCGATCTCGTCGCGGGTCATCGGGGTGGGCATCGGGACTCCTCACGTCATCGGCTTCGCTGTCGAGCCTGCCCCGCCCGCGCGCCACCGGCCGGGACCTTCGACCCTTGTCGTGCCGTGAGCGCACGCCGTCTGATGACCCCATGAGAAACCACCACGACGAGTCCCGCAGGCGCGCCGCCCGGAACGGCCGCTGAGCGGCACAGGAGACCAGAGCACGCGGGCTGACGCATGCTGTCCATCCCACGCCTCCTCCGCGGGCGCGTCCTCGCCGGCCTGACCCCGCGCACGCTGCCGCGCGAGCTACTCGCCGGGGTGACGCTCCTAGCGATCTCGGTCCCCGTGAACCTCGGCTACGCCCAGATCGCAGGGCTCCCCCCGGCCGCGGGGCTGTACACGCTGATCGTGCCGGCGGTCGTCTACGCACTCATCGCCTCGTCGCGCCAGCTCGTGGCCTCGCCCGACGCCGCGGCATCCGCCCTGGTCGCGTCGTCGTTGGGCGGGATGGCGATCGCCGGGTCGGGCGACTACCTCGCGCTTGCATTCGCTCAGGCCATCATCGGCGGCGTCGTCTTCGTGTTCTGCGCCGTCTTCAACCTCGGCTTCCTCGCGGACTTCCTCTCCAAGCCGATCCTCATCGGCTTCGTGAGCGGGCTCGCCCTGGACATCCTCGTGAGCGAGATCGCGACGATGCTCGGGGTGCGGATCACCAGCAGCGCCGGTTTCCTCACCCGCGTGGCGGAACTCATCGCCGGTCTGGGCGAAGCCAACGGATGGGCGATCGCCGTCTCGGCCGGGTCGTTGGCCGTGCTCGTACTCGGCCGCCGGTTCGCGCCGCTCGTGCCCTGGGCGCTCATCGTGCTCGCAGGCTCGAGTTCGTTGGTGGCCTTCACCGGGATGGAGAGCCTGGGAGTGCGCACGCTGGGGCCGGTCGAGCTCGGCGCGCCGACGTTCTCCTGGCCCGCCATCGGCTGGTCGCAGTGGC
Source organism: Leifsonia sp. NPDC056824 (assembly GCF_042789575.1). Taxonomy (NCBI): domain Bacteria; kingdom Bacillati; phylum Actinomycetota; class Actinomycetes; order Micrococcales; family Microbacteriaceae; genus Leifsonia; species Leifsonia sp. NPDC056824. Next base: position 29,392 of record NZ_JBHUAV010000008.1, read on the forward strand.
TTTCGCTCGTGCCGTCCGCACTGTCGCTGACGATGGTCGCCATGAGCGAGGGGCTGCTCGTCTCCCGGGCCTTCGGCGAGCGCCGCGGCTACCGGGTGAATCCGGACCGGGATCTGCTGGCGTTCGGCGCTGCGAATATCGCTTCCGGCCTCACCGGTGGGTTCACGATCGGGTCGTCGACGTCCCGCACTGCCGCGATGGACCACGCCGGCTCGCGCAGCCAGCTCCCCGCGCTGGTGACGGCGGCGGGCACCCTGCTGCTGGTCGTCTTCGGCACGGCTCTCTTGGAACACATCCCGTCGCCGGTGATCGCCGCCGTCGTCGCGGTCGCCGTGCTCCCGCTGCTCGACGTCCGGGAGTTCGTCTCCCTCTGGCGGCAGTCACGGTTCGAGCTCGGGATCGCGGTCTCCTGCTTCCTCGGCGCGCTGTTGATCGGGCCGGTCGCGGGCATTGTGATCGCCGTGGTCCTCGCCCTCGTCAACCTCGCCCGCCGGGCGGCGAACCCGGCGATCGACGTGCTGAGCACGACAGAGTCCCGCGAGCACTCGCTGCTCCCGGTGGAGGACGAAGTCACCCAGACAGCCCCCGGCCTGATCGTGCTCCGTTTCGCGGCTCCGTTGTTCTTCGCGAACGCCGGGGTCTTCGAGGAGGCGGTGAGGAACGCCGTGGCCGAGGCGGGACCCGACCGTCTCGAACACCTCGTGCTCGACCTCGAGGCGGTGACCGACATCGACGTCACGGCCGCCGAGCGGTTCCACTCCGTCCAGGACTGGTTGAGCGAGCGCGGGATCCTGCTGCACTATTCGCGCGTGCGCCCCGACCTGGAACTGCGGCTGGAGCACTTCAGCCTGATCGGGGACCGCACGCTTTACGGGACGAATCAGGCGGCGATCGACGCCCTCGCCCCGTGAGCGGCGACGTCACCATCGAACCGGGGGGACCTTCGACCCTCCCGCCGCTCCGAACGAGGATCACGCTGGGCCTCGAACGAAGGAGACACCGTGGACATCGTCGCAAGCGGGCCGGGCAGCTATCTCGGCTGGGGTGCGTTCACCATTCAACTCGGCAATCTCATCGTCATCGTCGTCATGCTCGTGCTGTTCGCGCTGGCGCTGCTGCTGCCGTTCCCGAAGGCGAGGCGCCGGCGATGAGCGGGCCCCACGCGCCGAGCGGTCAGGACGAGGAGGTCTACACCTGGACCGGCCGCACACGCCGTTGGCTCCTGAAACGACTCCCGCCGCAGAAGCTGCTGCCGCAGGACCAGCCGAGCTATGTCTCCTCCTGGATCTACGTGTTCGGGATGGCGTCGCTCGCTGCGTTCGCCATCGTGATCCTCTCCGGTCTCGTGCTCAGCCTCAACGGACCCGCCTGGTACCACGTCTCGAGCCTCGGGCATTTCACCAACAGCGTGCACCTGTGGAGCGTCGAACTGTTCTTCCTGCTAATGGTCGTGCACCTGTGGGGCAAGTACTGGATGGCCGCGTGGCGCGGAGGCCGGGTGCTCACCTGGATCACGGGCGTGATCGCCTTCGCGGTGTCGATCGCTGCGGCGTTCACGGGCTACCTGCTGCAGACGAACTTCGACTCCCAGTGGATCGCCTTCGAGGGCAAGGACGCGCTCAACGCGGTTGGGATAGGCGCCTGGTTCAACGTCGCCGACCTGGGGCAGATGTTCACCTGGCATATCGTGCTGCTTCCGATCGGCGTCGGCGCGATCGTGGTGCTGCACGTCCTGCTGGTGCGCGTGCACGGGGTCGTCCCGCCGATCGACGCGACCGAGGCCGACGACCAGGTCGTCAACGCCTACAACGAATCGGAGGGGCCGCGATGAAGCGCACACCGAGCATGACCTGGAAGGCCGGCGAGGACGTTGCGAGCCGACCCTGGCACGGACGCGTCCGCGACTATGACCTCTTCAAGGAGGTCACCATCGGCTTCATCGTCGTCGGAGCCGTGACACTCGGGCTTGCCGCCGTGTTCGGGTCGCCGGACGAACCGGCTGTCACCTTCGCCTCGTGGTCGGCGAACGATCCTGTCGACTTCGCCACCACGGCGACCGCCGAACTCGGCGGCACCAGCGACACCGCCCAGTACGGGCCTCCGTACAACGACACTCAGGGAGCGACACAGACCCTCGGTCCCATCGACCTGCAGAGTCTGTCGGGCGTCCGGCTGCCGATCGACACCGCGAAGGCATTCGTGCTCGGGCCGCTGCACACGCTTCCCTCCATACCATCGGCGGTCGCCCGGTGGTCGAACGCGTCCGCGGCTCAGCAGGCCCGCTGGGCGTCCGCCTATGCCAAAGCCCTGGCAGCAGACAAGGGCACTACGCTGCCGAAGGCGTCGAGCGACGAAGGACCCGTCCCCGCGATCATCTCGTCGCTGAGCGGCATGGCCCGCAGCGGAGCGCTCGACGGCGCGTTGGCCGGCGAAAGCGGCTTCTACCCGCTCAACCACGCCCCCGCGATCCTGTTCCTCGGCGACGGCCAGTACTTCCAGAACCTGGCGGCGGCCCAACATCTCACCGGCGACCAGTGGGGCATGATGAACGAGACCGGCAACACGCCTGGTCAGGCCTGGCTCTGGCTGTTCTCGCTCTTCTACCAAGTGGAGCCGTTCGCGTCCCTCGCAAACGCGGACCTCGTGATCGTGCTCATCATGGGTGGGCTCACGCTGCTGCTCGCCCTGCTGCCGTTCATCCCCGGCCTGCGCACCATCCCGCGATGGATCCCGCTCCACCGGGTGATCTGGCGCGACTACTACCGGGCCACCGCTTCGACTGCCGGGACGCAGGAGGCCGCTGCCCGGGATCTCCGCGCGGTCGCAGCAGCCGGGCACAGCCACGCCACCGGAAACGAGTGAACCGGGCGCTCAGAAACGAAAAAAGACCCGGAACTCCGGGCCTTTCGACGTCTTGCTACTGCTGGGGTACCTGGACTCGAACCAAGAACAACTGAACCAGAATCAGCCGTGTTGCCAATTACACCATACCCCAAGGGCTTCGGACCGTGGCCCGGGCACGAGATCTAACAATAGCCTATGCTCCGCCGCTTCCACAAAACGCGGGCAGGCCGGGCGAGCCGTCGCCCGGCCCCCGCGTTCATGCCGCGACGGTGGCCGTCTCCTCCTCCTCCGCGCTCGCCAGGATGGCGTCGTCCGCGGCTCGCCGTCGGCGCACGGTGAGCAGGTGGCTGACGCCGATCAGCGCCAGTCCCACGGTCGCCCACAGCGCCAGGCGCAGGCCGTCGAAGCCGAACTGCTGGCCCGGAAAATACGTCAGCGCCCGCGCGGAGTCCAGCCAGGCGGCGCCCGTCCAGAACGTGCTGAGGCCCGCGAAGAAGGGCGGCTGCATGTTCTGCGGGAAGATGCCGCCGGAGGTCGTCACATTGAGCATGACGAACAGCAGGGTGAGGACCGGGGTGGTCCAGCGGCCGAGCATGGGGTGAAGGCCGACGCCGATCGTGATGATCCCGAAGGTGTAGAGGGCGCCGAGGAGGCCGATGCCCCACTCGTTGCCGGCGAGCACATGGAAGATCGGGCCGGCGACCACGGTGGTGATCGCGGAGACGACGACGGCGGTCGCGGCGGACACGGCGATGCGCCAGCCGATGCCGAGGCGGCCGGCGACCGCGGAGATGGCGATCGCGCTCGAGTAGCCGCCGACGCTCATCGCCACCATCATGAAGAACAGCCCCTGGCCGGTCATGTCGTCCGCCGGAACCGGGCGCACGTCGTCGATCGTCAAAGGCAGGTGCTGCTGGTAGGCGATCGGGAGCAGGAGCTCCTGCGCGGCGGAGGCCGCCGCCGGGGACGCAGCGGTCGACACGATGATCGTCGCGTGCGTCGCGTCGGTCGCGTACGCCGCGGAGAGCCTCCCGTCGGCGACCTCCGCTCTGGCCTTCTCGGCTGTCGCGACGGTGCTCACGTCGAGCGCGCGGGGGGCCTTGTCGTTGAGGGTCTGCGCGAACACGTCGGCCGCCGGGCCCTGGCCGACGATCCCGACGGGGATGTTGTTCGGCTGGGCGGCGTGGAACGCGCCGAGGTAGGCCAACGCCATCCCGGCCGCGAGGAACAGCGGGATGACGATGTGCGAACCGAGCGTCTTCCAGAAGGCGGCCGGCGGCCAGAAGCGCGGCGGCCGGGCGACGGCGGGAATGGGGGTGATGCGGTGCGCGGACATGCGGCGGGAGATCCTCTCCGGGTTGAGTTGCAGAAAGCAACGTACGACACTTCGTTGTATTGTGCAACTCCGATTCGGGTAGGGTGAAGGAATGACGCCCCGGACAGCGCCTGAGACCCGCGACAGCAGCGGCCGCGACAGCAGTGGCCGCGACCCCATCGCCCGCGTGCAGCGCGAGCTCCTCACCCTCGGCCGCCGCGGGACGGCGCGCGTGCGGAGGGAGGATGAGGCGCTCTCCGTCGTGGACCGCTCCCTGCTGACCTACATCCAGGAGAACCCCGGCTGCCGGGCCGTGGATATCGCGACGCACTTCCAGCTCAACCGCTCCACGGTGTCGCGCCAGCTCGCCGCCCTCCTGGAGCACGGTTACGTCGTGGCCGACGACGAGCCGGCGGGAGGGTCGCGCGGCACCGCCCTGCGGCTCACCCCCGCGGGCAGCGCCGCCTTCGACCAGTCCACCCGCACCGTGCTGGACTCGGTCGCGCGGCGGCTGGCGAGCTGGTCGGAGGCCGACCTGGAGGCCTTCGCGCGCATGCTCGAGCGCTACAACGCCGCGCCCGACGAGTAGCGCGCCGAAACGCGCGATCGAGGGGCACGTAAGCGCCCGTAAAACCGCGTTTTAGGGGCGTTTACGTGCCCCTCGGCGGTGGGATGGCGGGGGTGCGCTAGAGGACGGCGCCCTCGTTGAGGGCGATGCCGATCAGGTCGCGGTTGACTGCGGCGGCCACGACGGCTCCCGACCCTGCGGCCACGATGAGCTGCTGTGGCCCGGGCGCGGTGGTCTCCCCCGCCGCGTACACGCCGGGCAGCGACGTGCGGCCGTGCGCGTCCGTCACCAGGTAGCCGTCGGTGTCCCTGTCGAGGTCGAGCGCGTCCGCGAACGACAGGGCGGGCGTCCACACCGGCCGCACGAACCCGCCCGCCCGCGGCACCACCGTCCCGTCCGCGAGCCGGACGCCGGTCATGGCGCCCTTCTCGCCCACGACGTCCTCGACCGGCCGGCGCTCGACGCCGACGCCGAGCCGCGCGAGGGCGCGCTCCTCGTCGTCGCCGATCGGCGCGACGCCGTTGGTGAAGACGATCAGGTCGTCCGTCCACTGCGTGAGCAGCAGCGCGCGCTCGGCCAGGTCCGCCGTCTCGCCGATCAGCGCGAGCGGCTCGCCGGCCTTCTCGAAGCCGTCGCACTCCAGGCAGCTGTGCAGCTGGGTGCCGTAGAAGGCGCGCAGGCTCGGGAGGGCGGGCATCGTCTCCGCCACGCCGGTCGCGATAACCACGGTGGCCGCCACGGCGTCCACATCCGTGCCGCCGCGCACGCCCGTGCCGCGCACGCGGAACCCGTCCGCGTCCACGGTCACCGCGTCCACCTGCGCGAACACGACGTCGGCGTCGTCGTAGCCGGAGACCTCCTCGCGGCCGAGCCGGCGCAGCTCGGCGGGCGGCACGCCGTCGCGGCTGAGGAAGCCGTGCGCCTGCAGCGTCGCCGCGTGGCGCGGCCGGTTGCCGTCCACGACGAGCACCCGCCGGCGCGCACGCGCCAGGTTGAGCGCGGCGCTGAGACCGGCAGGGCCGCCCCCGACGACGATGACTTCGACGCTGACGCCCACGGCGAGGCCTAGCCCAGGCTCGCCGACAGCGCGTCCAGCCGGGCGAGCGACTCGGCCTTGCCGAGGATCTCCATCGACTCGAACAGCGGAGGCGACACCCGGCGCCCGGAGACGGCGACCCGCAGCGGCCCGAAGGCCACGCGCGGCTTGAGGCCGAGGGCCTCCACCAGGGCGTCGCGCAGCGCGGCCTCGATGGCCTCGTGCGTCCACTCCGCCTCCGGCACGACCTCGAGCGCGCCGAGCGATGCGGCCAGCACCTCGCCGGCGTTGTCGGGCAGCGACGCGCGGGCCTCGTCCTCGACGGTCAGCGACGCGGCGTCCGTGAACAGGAAGCCGAGCATGCCGGGCGTCTCGCCGAGGAGCTGCACGCGCTCCTGCACGAGCGGAGCGGCCTCGGCCAGCACCGCGCGCTGCGCGTCGGTCAGCGGCTCGCTGAGCACGCCGGCCGCGACCAGGTACGGGATGGTCCGCTCGGCGAAGTCGCCGACCTCCAGCAGCCGGATCTGGTCGCCGTTGATCGACTCGGCCTTCTTCTGGTCGAAGCGGGCCGGGTTCGGGTTCACGTCGGCGACGTCGAACGCGGCGACCAGCTCGTCGATGGAGAACACGTCGCGGTCGTGGGTGAGCGACCAGCCCAGCAGCGCCAGGTAGTTGACCAGGCCCTCCGGGATGAAGCCGCGGTCGCGGTGGAGGAACAGGTTCGACTCCGGGTCGCGCTTGGACAGCTTCTTGTTGCCTGCGCCCATCACGTACGGGAGGTGGCCGAACCGCGGCACGAACGTCGTCACGCCGGCGTCGATGAGCGCGTGGTACAGCGCGATCTGACGCGGGGTGGAGGACAGCAGGTCCTCGCCGCGGAGCACATGCGTCACGCCCATGAGTGCGTCGTCCACCGGGTTCACGAAGGTGTAGAGCGGGTGACCGTTCGGCCGCACGACGACGAAGTCGCTGAACGAGCCGGCCGGGAAGGTGATCTCGCCGCGCACCAGGTCGTCGAAGCTCAGGTCGTCGTCCGGCACCCGCAGGCGCAGCGCGGGCTCGCGGCCCTCTGCGCGGTAGGCGGCCTTCTGGTCCTCGGTGAGGTCGCGCTCGAAGTTGTCGTAGCCGAGCTTCGGGTCGCGGCCGAGCGAGACGTTGCGCGCCTCGATCTCCTCGCCGGTGGCGAAGCTCTCGTAGATGTGGCCGGAGGCCTTCAGGCGCTCGATCAGCTCGCGGTAGATGTCGTACCGCTGCGACTGCCGGTACGGCTCGTTCGGGCCGCCGACGTCGATGCCCTCGTCCCAGTCGAGGCGCAGCCAGCGGAGCGCGTCGACGATCATCGCGTACGACTCCTCGCTGTCGCGCGCGGCGTCGGTGTCCTCGATGCGGAAGATCATCTTTCCGCCGGTGTGCCGCGCGTAGGCCCAGTTGAACAGGGCGGTGCGGATCAGGCCGACGTGCGGCGTGCCGGTGGGCGACGGGCAGAACCGGACGCGGACGTCCGCTCCGGTCGCGATGGAGAAGGGGTGCGGATCGTTGTCAGACATCGCTTGAAATCCTACTTGGGAGTGCGCACCGGATTCACCAGCGAGCCGACGCCTTCGACCTCCACCTCGACGGTGTCGCCCGCGACGATCGGCCCGACCCCGGCCGGGGTGCCGGTGAGGATGACGTCGCCGGGAAGCAGGGTGAAGACGCTCGACGCGTAGGCGATGATCGACGGGATGTCGTGCACCATCTCGGAGATGCGCGCCTCCTGCTTGAGCTCGCCGTTGACCCGCGTGCGCAGGAAGGCCTCCGGGTTCAGCTCGGTCTCGATCACCGGCCCGAGCGGGCAGAAGGTGTCGAAGCCTTTCGCGCGCGTCCACTGGCCGTCCGACTTCTGGAGGTCGCGCGCGGTGACGTCGTTCGCGACCGTGTAGCCGAAGATGTGCTCGGCGGCCTTCTCGGCGGGGACGTGCCGGGCGATCTTGCCGATCACGACCGCCAGCTCGCCCTCGTACTCGACCTGCTGCGACTGCTGCGGCAGCAGGATGGCGTCGCCGAGCCCGATCACGGCGGTGTTGGGCTTCAGGAAGAGCAGCGGCTCGCCCGGAGCCTCGCTGCCCATCTCGGCGGCGTGCTCGCGGTAGTTCTTGCCGACCGCCACCACCTTGGAGCGTGGGATGACCGGCGCCAGCAGGGACCCGACCTGGCCGAGCGGCACGCGCTCCCCCGTCGTGTCGAAGCCGGCGAACATCGGATCGCCGGCGAGGACGACCAGGGCGTCGTCGTCGACGATGCCGTAGTCGATGACCGGGCTCTGCTGGGAGGGGCGGGTGTGGCTGAACCGTGCGATCTTCACGCGTTCGAGCCTAGCGCCGCGATGATCCGGGCGATGGCCGGGGTGGGGATGCCGTGCCGTGATCCCGCGCGCAGCAGCGCGCCGCCGATCGCGTCCAGCTCGTTCGGGTGGCCGTCGGCGAGGTCCTCCTGCAGGGAGGTGCGCATCCCGCCCGGCACGCTGTGCAGCACGCGGACCAGGTCGAGCGCCGAGGTCGGCACGCCCTCCGCGGTCGAGCACGCGACGATCTCGGAGACGACGGCCTCGGTCAGCTCCGGGTCCTCGCTGAGCGCGGGACCGGCCGACTGCCGCCAGTAGGAGGTCAGCAGCGCCAGCGCCGACAGCAGCCGGAACTTCGCCCACAGCACCTCGGCCTCCGTGCCGCCGACCGTCACCCGCGGGCCGGCGTCGGCCAGCGCGCGGACGGACGCGAAGCCGCCGGCGGCCTCCGGCGCCTCGATGTTCACGAACGGGCTGCGGTGGTCGATCACCGTCGTGGAGGCGCGCAGTGCGGACACCGCGACGGACGCACCGGCCACCGGCACGCCCGGCAGCGCCTCCCGCAGCGGCCCCATGTGCTCGACACCGTTGAGGAACGACACCACCTCGACGGGCCGCGCCGCCGCGATTCCGGGGAGGACGTCCTCCAGCCCGTACGCCTTGGTCGCCACGATGACGCTCGCGCCCTCCGGCACCTCGGTGGCGGCGGAGACGCGCTCGACGCCGTCGCCGAAGGTGGCGCTGCGCACCTCGATGCCGTCGGCGCGGATGGCGGCGACGGTCGCCGGACGACCCACCGCCACGACATCGTGACCGGCGCGGGACAGCAGCCAGGCGAACAGGCCGCCTACGGCTCCGGGACCGACGACGGCGAAGACGGGTTCGGATGCGCTCATGGCTCGATCGTAGCCAGCGTTCCGACCGCAGACAGCCCCAGGGGCGGCCTACGACTGCCGGAGGGCCTCCCCCGGAAGGAGTCCGTAGACGGCCCGGTACCTGGCGGCGAAACGGCCGAGGTTGGAGAACCCCCACCGCGCGGCGACCGCTGCGACGGTCGCGGTCTCCGGGCTGGAACGCTGGAGCTCCCGATGCGCGTTCTCGAGGCGCACCCGGGCGAGGTACGCGAGGGTGCTCGATCCGGTGTGCTCCTGGAACCCGCGCTGCAGAGTGCGTGTGCTGGCGCCGACGGCCGCGGCCACGTCGGAGACGGTGATGGGCAGCCCGGCGTTCTCGTCGATGAAGTCCATCGCCCGCCGGATGACGGCGGGCACCACCGGGGCCGCGTCCCGTTCGAGCGCGGCCCGGTAGCGGTGCTCGGTCGCCAGGAGCAGGCCGGTCATGATGAGGCCGGCGACGTGTGCGGACATCAGCGGATTGCCGGCCAGCCCGTCCGGGCCCCCGGCCGAGCCGTAGAGCACCCGCACCAGCTGCCACCACTCGGCTGCCCGGCCCGACCTGAGGTCCAGCAGCGGGGCGAAGTCGATCGGACCGGTCACCTCGGCGTTGATGGTCCGTCCGAGCTCCCTCTCCAGCGTCCGCCGGTCGATGCGCACCATCGTCAGCCGATCGTCCGGCTGCTCGAACCCGGAGATGGCCGACTCCAGGTTCGGGCCGGCGACCGCGGCGAACTCGGGGGTGGCGGTGATCTCGCGCCGGCCGGTCCTCATGTTCAGGAGGCCGGTGCTCGGGGCGCTGATCCCGTACGCATCGCTGTGCGACCGCATCTGGACGTCGACGCGGCCGCCGTACGACATCCGGGCCAGGCGGACGCTGCCGAGCCGGAAGCCCGAGACCTCCCAGGCGAACGCGGCGTCGGCGCGGACCGGCGTCACCCGGTGCTCGTAGGACAGGAGCCGGGAGGCGAGCTCGACCGCTTCGTCGACATCGGCCGAGCGGAAGGTCTGAAAGCCCGACGCGTTCACGCCCACTCCCTCCGGCGCATCCGAACCGGACGTGCGGATGCGCCCACAGCTCGATCGTAGCCAGCGATCAGAGCTCCGACAGCCCCCAGGGCGCGCCGTCGAGCGCGAGCAGCGCGTCCGCCGTCGCGGCGATGGCCGGGACAGCGTCGGAGCCGGTGGCGGCGACCAGGTTGATGGTGCGGTGGTCGCGGTTCGCCGTCGGCCGCAGCACCACGCCCTCCACCGCTCCGGCGGAGCCGACCGCGAGCGCGGGCAGCAGCGCGACGCCGACGCCCTCGGCGACCATCCGCAGGACGGCGATGAAGTTGTCGGTCTCGTAGGCGATCCGCGGCGCGTAGCCGCACGCGTCGGCCAGCTCCAGCAGGTGACCGCGGCAGCGCGGGCAGCCGCCGATCCAGGAGGCGGAGGCCAGCTCGGCGAGGTCGACGCTCGTCCCGGCGGCCAGGGGGTGGTCGGAGCGCAGGGCCACCAGCATCTCGTCCTTCCAGAGCGGCACGACCGCGAGGCCGCGTGCGCTCTCCCGGTGCGGGTCGACCCGGTCGCCCGGGTAGCCGAAGGTGATCGCCAGGTCGGCGGTCTGGTTGCGCACGGCGGCGACCGCCTCGGGAGGCTCGGCCTCCAGGTAGGTGATCCGGACTCCCGGATGCTCGGCCTCCATCGTGTTGAGCAGCCGGGGGACGAGCGAGGACGACGCCGACGGGAAGCCCGCCAGCCGGACCCGGCCGGTGCGGAGCCCGCGGAGGTCGGCGAGCTCCCCCGCCGCTGCGTCGAGCGCCGTCGTCACCGCTCGCGCGTGACGGGCGAGCACGCGGCCCGCCTCGGTGAGGCGTACGCCGCGGCCCGCGCGGGCGACCAGCGGCATCCCGATCCGGCCCTCCAGCCGGCGCAGGTGCTGGCTGATCGCGGGCTGGCTGTAGCCGAGCGATTCGGCGGCGCGGGTGATGGAGCCGTGGTCGGCGATCGCCCGCACCACGCGGAGGCTGTGGGAGTCGAGGTCGTCGAGGAGCATGCGCGAATCATAACGCCAAGTGATGGAAATGATTCGACAACTGTTCTGGTGTGATGTGTGAGGGTCCCTCAGGCTGGAAGCATGCCCGAATCCCTCACCCTGCCCGCCGCCTCATTCGCGGAGGCCTTCACCGCCGGCGCCGGCTACCTCGCCGCCTGCACGCAGGGGCTGCCCACCCGCGCGACGGTCGACGCGGGCCGCGCGGACCTGGAGCGCTGGGCGCGCGGTGAGGCCGCGCCGGGAGACTACGACGAGGCGATCGCACGCTCCCGGCACGCCTTCGCCCGGATCGCCGGAGTCGCGGTGGACGACATCGCGATCGGTTCGCAGGTCTCGGTGCTCGCCTCGCTGATCGCGGCCTCCGCACCGGACGGCGCCGTCGTCGTGTGCGCGGAGGGGGACTTCGCGTCGATGGTCGCGCCGTTCCACGCCCAGGCGCACCGCGGCGTGCAGGTCAGGGAGGTCGCGTTGGCCGACCTCCCCGCGGCGGTCGGCGACGACACCTGGCTCGTCGCGTTCTCCCTGGTGCAGTCGGCGACGGGCGAGCACGCGGACGCCGACGCGATCCTCGCCGCCTGCGCGCGCACCGGGACGCTCAGCTTCGCCGACCTCACCCAGGCGCTCGGCTGGCTCCCGGTGGACGCGTCCCGGTTCGACGTCACGGTCACGCACGCCTACAAGTGGCTGTGCGCGCCCCGCGGCAGCGCCTTCCTCACGGTGCGGCCCGGCGTCCGCGACCGGCTCCGGCCGGTGCACGCGGGCTGGTACGCGGGCGAGGACCCGTGGAGCTCGTGCTACGGGCCGCTCGTCGCCCCTGCTGCCTCCGCGCGGCGCTTCGACGTCTCCCCCGCGTGGCCGGTCTGGCCCGGGACGGCTGCCGCCCTGGAGTTCTTCGCGTCACTGGACGCGGACGCCGTGCACGCGCATGCCACGGGGCTCGGCGACCGCCTGGCGGATGCGCTGGGACTGGTCGACGCCTCCGGCGCGCCCGTGCGTGGCCGCGCCATCCTCACCTGGCCCGATCCCGACGGAGCCGACCTGGCGGCGCTGACCGCCGCGGGCCTCCGCGCGTCCGGCCGCGCCGGCCGCGCCCGCGTCGCCTTCCACCTCTGGAACACCCCCGCCGACCTGACGCGCACCCTCGAAGCCCTCACCCCCTGAACCACAAGCACCGAGGGGCACGTTGTTGTCACTTTTCGACGTGAAAAGCGACAACAACGTGCCCCTCGGCGGCAGGAGGTTACGCGTCCAGGCGCATCATCCAGTTGTGGCGGTCGTGGGCGCGACCGGCCTGGATGTCGGTGAGCTCCTTGCGCAGCGACATGGTCAGCTCCCCGGGAGGCGCGGTGATGTCGCCCACGGTGAACGTGTCGGACTTCAGCTCGCCGATCGGCGTGATGACCGCCGCGGTGCCGCAGGCGAAGACCTCGACGATGTCGCCGGACTCCACGCCGTCGCGCCACTCCTCGATCGTCACCCGGCGGCGCTCCACCGTGTGGCCGCGGTCGCGCGCCAGCTGCAGCACCGAGTCGAGGGTGATGCCCTCGAGGATGCTGTCCGACTCGGGCGTCACGAGCGTGCCGTCCTTGTAGACGAGCACGACGTTCATGCCGCCGAGCTCCTCGATGTACTTCCCCTCCACGGAGTCGAGGAAGAGCACCTGCGCGCAGCCGTGCTCGTACGCCTCCGCCTGCGGGAGGAGGCTGGAGGCGTAGTTGCCGCCGGTCTTCGCCGCTCCCGTGCCGCCCTTGCCCGCGCGCGACCAGTGGTCGGACAGCCAGATGGAGACTGGGGCGACGCCGCTCGGGAAGTACGCGCCCGCGGGGCTCGCGATCAGGTAGAACGCCACCTTGTTGGCCGGTCGCACGCCGAGGAAGGCCTCCTTGGCGAACATGAACGGGCGCAGGTAGAGACTGGTCTCCTCGCGGTCGGGCACCCAGTCGCCGTCCACCGCGACGAGCTGCTTGAGCGCGTCGAGGAAGTGCTCGACCGGCAGCTCGGGCAGCGCCAGACGGTAGGCGGAGCGCTGCATGCGGGCCGCGTTGGCCTCCGGGCGGAAGCTCCAGATCGAGCCGTCCTCGTGCCGGTACGCCTTGAGGCCCTCGAAGATCTCCTGCGCGTAGTGCAGCACGGCCGCCGACGGGTCGAGCTGGATGGGGCCGTACGGGGAGACCCGCGGGCGGTGCCAGCCGCCCTTGGCCGACCAGCACACGTCGACCATGTGGTCGGTGAAGTGGTTGCCGAAGCCGGGGTTCGCGAGGATCTCCTCGCGCTCCGCCGCGCTGCGCGGCGACTCGTTGCGCGTGACGTTCCAGAGGAGGCCGGCCGTCTCGCTGGGTCCGGAGGTGAGGTTGATGCTGGTGGAGGTCATTGAGTGTCCTTTGCTGCGATGCGTCAATTCTGCGCCACGCGGGCCGCGATCGCGTCGCCCACTTCGGAGGTCGTGCGCGCGGCGCCGCTGCGGGCGGCGAGGTCGGACGTCACCGCCTGCTCGACCCGCTCGGCGAGCTCCCCGGCGCCGAGGTGGCGGAGGAGGAGCGCGACGGAGAGGATCGCGGCGGTGGGGTCGGCCTTCTGCTGGCCGGCGATGTCGGGGGCCGATCCGTGAACCGGTTCGAACATGCTCGGGAATTCGCCCGCGGGGTTGATGTTGCCCGAGGCGGCCAGTCCGATGCCGCCGCTGATCGCGGCCGCGAGGTCGGTGAGGATGTCGCCGAAGAGGTTGTCCGTGACGATCACATCGAATCTAGCAGGATCCGTGACCAGGAAGATGGTCGCCGCGTCGACGTGGAGGTAGTCGACCGCGACCTCCGGGTGCTCGGCCGCCACGGCGTCCACGATCCGCTTCCACAGCCCGCCCGCGAACGTGAGCACGTTGGTCTTGTGCACGAGGGTGAGCTTCTTGCGGCGGGCCTCGGCCTGCTCGAACGCGTAGCGCACGACGCGCTCCACGCCGTAGGCGGTGTTGACCGAGACCTCGTTGGCGATCTCGTGAGCCGTGCCTTGGCGGATGGCGCCGCCGTTGCCGACGTACGGGCCCTCCGTGCCCTCGCGGACGACGACGAAGTCGACCTCCCCCGGGTCCGCCAGCGGGCTCGCGATGCCGGGGAACAGGGTGGTCGGCCGCAGGTTGACGTAGTGGTCGAGCGAGAAGCGCAGCTTCAGCAGCAGCCCGCGCTCGATGTTCGCGCCCGCCAGCCGCGGGTCGCCCGGCTTGCCGCCGACCGCGCCGAGCAGGATGGCGTCGTGGCCGGCGATCGCGGCCAGGTCGTCGTCGGTGAGCACGTCGCCGGTCGCCAGGTAGCGGTCCGCCCCCAGCGAGAAGTGCGTCTTCTCGAACGCGAGGTCGCTGCCCGCCGTCACCGCGTCGAGTACTTTGACCGCCTCCGCGATCACCTCCGGACCGATTCCGTCCCCGGGGATGACGGCGAGTTGGACGGTTGTGCTCATGACGCTCCTGCACTGATCGGTGGGCGGACGGTTCCCCCTACACTATCGCCGCCCGGCTCAGGAGCGGACGCGGCGCAGGGTGAGCAGCGCGAGCACGGCTGCGGTGAGCATCAGACCCGCGCCGATGGAGGCCGTGAGCGCGATCCCGCTGTCGAACGCGTGCCGCGCGGACTCCAGCAGCTCGGCCGCAGCCCCGCCAGGGAGGCCGCCGGCGACCGTCACCGCGCCGCCCAGCGTGTCGGCGGCGGCGGCCGCGTCGGCCGGGCTCAGTCCAGCGGGCAGCACGATCGCGGCGCGGTACGACGAGACGATGATGCTCCCGAGCACCGCCGTGCCGAGCACCGCGCCCAGCTCATAGGCGGTCTCGGACACCGCGGACGCCGCGCCCGCCTTATCCGCGGGCGCTGTCGACACGATGAGCTCGTTGGACACGGTCTCCGCCGCGCCGATCCCCAGCCCCAGCAGCACGAACGCGGCGAGCAAGACGCCCCACGACGCGTCTCCCCCGCTCACGGCGACCACGATGTACCCGGCCGCCGACACGCACAGCCCGCCCGCGATCACGAGCCCGGGCCGCTGCCGCCGCGCGACGGGCACCACGAGGAGGCCAGACACGATCATGGTCGCGAGCCCCGGCAGCAGCACCATCCCCGCGCGCATCGGCGGCATCCCGAGCACGAGCTGGAGGTGCTGCGACACGAAGAACAGGAAGCCGACCAGCGCGATCACGCTGAGCAAATTGATCAGCACGGCGCCGCTGAACGCCGCCCGCCGGAACAGGCGCATGTCGAGCATCGGCACCGGCCTCCGGAGCTGACGCCGGACGAACAGCACCCCGGCGCTCACCCCGACGAGCACCGCCAGCACCGGGACGAGCGCGAGCCCGTGCACCGCGAACTCCTTGATCCCGTACACGATGGGCGCCATCGTGACGAGCGACAGCAGGATGGACACGACATCCACCGGCCCGGGCGCGGGGTCGCGCGACTCGCGCACGAGCAGCGACGTGAGCACCAGCAGCGGGATCAGCACGGGCACCGCGAGCAGGAACACCGATCCCCACCAGAAGTTCTCGATCAGCAGGCCGCCGACGATCGGGCCGAGCGCGGAGCCTGCCGCGAATCCCGCCGCCCAGATCGCGATGGCGACGCGGCGCTGCTCGCGGTCCTGGAAGACGCTGCGCAGCAGGGAGAGCGTGGAGGGCATGAGCATCGCGCCGAACACGCCGAGCAGGGCCCGCGCGCCGATCAGCAGTTCGGCGGTCGGGGCGAACGCCGCCGCTGCCGACACGGCGGCGAAGCCTGTCGCGCCGATCAGCAGCACCGTGCGGCGGCCGATCCGGTCGCCGAGGCTGCCCATCGCGACGAGCAGGCCGGCGAGCACGAGCGGGTAGACGTCAACGATCCAGAGCAGCTGCGTCGAGGACGGCCGCAGCGCCTCGGTGATGGCCGGGAGGGCGAAGCCGAGCACGGTGTTGTCGACCGACACGAGGAGGACGGGGAGCATGAGGACGACCAGGGCCACCCAGGCGCGCGCACCGGCACGGCCGGGCGTGGGCGCGGGAAGCTGCGCCGTCGGCTCGGCGGCGGCCGGGGTGCGGTCGGAGCGGGTTGTCGAGGTCATGCCTTACTGTACCGTCCGGACGGTACAGTAGTCAATGACGCGGGAGCGCGGGGCTGCGCGGCTAGCATGGCCCCATGTCCTCCCCCGCCTCACCGGCGTCCACCTCACCCGCTCCGCCTTCACGGTCCGCTCGCGACCGCATCCTCGACGCCTTCGAGGACCTGCTCGCCGAGCAGAGCGAGCGCGCGGCGACGCTGGAGGCCGTGGCCGCGCGGGCCGGCGTCTCCAAGGGCGGCCTGCCCTACCACTTCGCGTCGAAGGACGCCCTGGTCGACGGCGTCCTGGAGCGCTTCGCGGCCGACCTCGCCGAGGACATCGAGCACATGCGCGCCGCACCGGACGGGCCGGTCGCCTACTTCCTGCGGACGTCCATCCCCTCCGACAACCGCCTGGAGCGGGTCATCGTCGCCATCGCCCGGCTGGCCCAGGCCTCCGACGCCCGCGCCAGCGACGCCCTCGCCGACGCGCAGCGGCAGTGGCTCAGCGAGCTGGAGGCCGTCGTCGGCGACCGGATGGTGGCGCGGACCATCATGCTGATCGGCGACGGGATGTACTACAACACCGCGCTGCTGCCGGCGGCGAACACCGTGCTTCGCGACGAGACCGACGTCCAGGAGCTGATCGGGCTGGTCGAGCGGCTGAGCGCACGGGACTGAGCCCGGCTCACGCGCCGCCCGCGGCGAGCAGCCGCAACAGCGACCGTCGCGTCCGGTCGTCGTCCGTCGTCCCGATCGCCCGCCGCAGCTCGACCTCGGACCCGGCACGATCGCCCGCGAGCCGCAGCAGCTCGGCGCGCGCCGCGTGCGCCCGGGAGGCCAGCGGCCCGACGAACAGGTCGGGCTCGGCGGCGAGGGCGGCGAGCGCGACCTCCGGCCCGGCGTCCGGGCTGTGCCCGAGCGCCACCAGCCGGCCGAGCCGCGCCGACGTGCTCGGCCAGACCCGCACCAGCCCGTCGTAGAGCCGGACGATCGCGGGCCAGTCGGTGGCCTCCCAGGTCGGCGCGATGGCGTGCAGCCCGGCGATGCCCGCCTGGAGGGCGTAACGGCCGTCGCCGTCGGCCATGCCCTCGAGTGCGACGGTGGCCAGCCGCTCCCCCTCCACCATCATCGGCACGTCCCAGCGCATCCGGTCGGCCTCCCGCAGCGTCGCGAACTCGTCGTCCGGGGTCAGCCGGGTGGCCTGGCGCGCCTCGGTGAGCAGCAGCAGGCCGAGCAGCCCGGCGCTCTCGGCGTCACCCGCCACCCGGTGCGCGTCGCGGGCGAGCGCGATCGCGTCGGCACGCAGGCGGTCGTCCGCGGTCGCGTGCCCCACCGTGTAGAGCAGGTAGATCGTGGTCAGCGCGTCCGGCATCCGCTTCGCGACCGCCGCCGCGTCGTCGAGGGCGAACCGGAGGCCGGAGTCGTGGACGCGCTTCTTGGCGCGGGTGAGCCGGGCGGCCATCGTCGGCTCGGAGACCAGGAAGGCCTCCGCGATCCGAGCGGTCGGCACGCCGCAGACGTGGCGCAGCGCCAGCGCGACGCGCGTCTCCGGCGCGAGGTCGGGATGCGCGACGAGCAGGATGAGGTCCAGCCGCTCATCGCCGATGAACACGCCCTCATCCCCCCTCTCCTCGGCGTCGGCGGCGGCGGCGCTTTCGGCACGTTCGGCCTCCGCGGCCAGCATCGGCGCGACGCGCCGGGCGGACCGCTCGCGCCGCAGGGCGTCGAGCGCGACCCGGCGCGCGACCGTCGTGATCCAGGCCGCGGGGTTCCGCGGCTCGCGGCCGCGCGCCGCCTCGGCGACGGCGCGCGCGAACGCCTCCTGCACCGCGTCCTCGGCGAGCAGGAGGTCGCCCGTCGTGCGCGCCACCGCGCCGAGGATGCGGGCGGCGTCCTCGCGGTAGGCGCGCTCGATCCGGGAGGCAGCGGTCACGGCGCGGCTCAGCGCACCGTGTCGAGCACCAGCACCGGGTACAGCTCGACCCAGCCGCCGGTCGGCACCATCGCGGCCAGCTCCCTGGCCTGCTCCGGCGTCGACGCGGTGTAGCTGTAGAAGCCGGTGACGACCTCCCGGGTCTCGCTGAACGGCCCGTCGGTGATGAGCGGGGCACCGCCCTCCCGCGGCGTGATCTTCGTCGCCTTGTTGGCCGGCTGCAGGGCGCCGGTGGCGACGATCCTCTCACCGGCCGCGACCACGGCGTCCTGGAACGCCTTGTGGCCGGCCATGCCCGCCTGCCACTCCTCCGCCGTCATCGCCTCGGGGTCCCAGTTCGGCTCGCGGATGAGCAGAACGTACTCGTCGGACATCGTGGTCTCCTCACTTCGTCGGAACGCCCCGTTCGAGGCGACATCCCTACGACGCAAGTCAACCGTCGAAATCGACAGCGCGCGACAAGAACTTTTCGAGGGGCACGTAAACGCCCCTAAAACCGCGTTTTAGGGGCGTTTACGTGCCCCTCGGCGGAGTTACTGCTCGGTGATGTCGATCTCTTGGAGGAGGTCGGCGTCGATCGCGACGCGGACCTTCTCCAGGAGGCCGTCCGGGACGCGCGAGTCGACGGTGAGGACGCTGAGCGCCTTGCCGCCGGCGGCGGTCCGGGCGATCTGCATCCCGGCGATGTTGATCCGCGCCTCGCCGAACTCGTGGCCGTAGACGGCGACGATGCCGGGGCGGTCGTCGTAGACCATGACGATCAGGTGCTCGGCGATCGGCACCTCCACGTCGTAGCCGTTGATCTCCACGACCTTCTCGATCTGCTTGGTGCCGGTGAGCGTGCCGGAGACCGACACCTGCGAGCCGTCGCTGAGCGCGCCGCGCAGGGTGATCAGGTTGCGGTACTCCTCGCTCACCGAGTCCGTGATGAGCCGCACCTCGATGCCGCGCTGGTCGGCGAGCAGCGGCGCGTTCACGTACGAGACCGTCTCGGAGACGATGTTCGTGAAGATGCCCTTCAGCGCCGCCAGCTTCAGCACGCTGACGTCGTAGTCGACCAGCTCGCCGCGCACCTCCACGTCGACGCTGGTCAGCGGGCTGTGGGCGAGGCCGGAGAACACCTGGCCGAGCTTCTCCACCAGCGGGATGCCCGGACGCACGTACGGGTCGATGACGCCGCCGGCGACGTTGACCGCGTCGGGCACCAGTTCGCCGGAGAGCGCGAGGCGCACCGACTTGGCCACGGACACGCCGGCCTTCTCCTGCGCCTCGTCGGTGGAGGCGCCGAGGTGCGGCGTGACGATGACGTTCTCGAGCTCCAGCAGCGGCGACTCGGTCGGCGGCTCGGTCACGAACACGTCGAGGCCGGCGCCGGCGATGCTCTTGGTGCTGAGCGCGCGGTACAGGGCGTCCTCGTCGATCAGGCCGCCGCGCGCGACGTTGACGACGAACGCCGTCGGCTTCATCTGGGCGAGCTGGTCGTCGGAGATCATCCCGGTGGTCTCCGGGGTCTTCGGCATGTGGATGGTGACGAAGTCGGCCTCGGTCAGCAGCTCGTCGAGGCTGACGAGCTGGACGCCGAGCTGCTGCGCCCGTGCGCTCGTCACGTAGGGGTCGTACGCGATAACCTTGGTGCCGAACGCCTGCAGGCGGGCCGTGATGAGCGCGCCGATGCGGCCGAGGCCGATGATGCCGACCGTCTTCTCGTAGAGCTCGACGCCGGTGTACTTGGACCGCTTCCACTGCCCCTGCGCCAGTGCGCTGTGCGCGGCCGGGATGTGCCGGGCGAGGCTCAGGATGTGACCCACGGTGAGCTCGGCGGCCGAGATGATGTTGGAGGTCGGCGCGTTGACGACCATGACGCCGGCGCTGGTGGCGGTCTTGATGTCCACGTTGTCGAGGCCCACGCCGGCGCGGGCGATGACGCGCAGCTTGTTTGCGGCGGCGATCACCTCGGCGTCGACCTTGGTGGCGGAGCGCACCAGGATGGCGTCCGCGTCGGAGACGGCGGAGAGCAGGGCCGGCCGGTCGGTTCCGTCGACGTTGCGGATCTCGAAGTCCGGCCCGAGGGCGTCGACAGTGGCGGGCGAAAGTTCTTCGGCGATCAGCACGACCGGCTTTGTCACGGTGGCAGTTCCTTACAGGGAGGCTGGCTTGGGAGAAGACGCGCAGCAGTCGTCGGTGCGCGGGTTGCTTAACTCTAGCGGGAGCGCAATGCCGCCTTTCGCCGCGTTACGACCGGGCGTCACGGACGGCGGCGACCGCCTCCCTGACCGTGATCGGGTCGGTGATGTCGTAGGCCGCGTCCCCGCCTCCGGGCCCGCTCGTCGCGCCCGACACCGTCTCACGCGCCGACAGGTGCACCGCGTCGACGCCCGCGGCGATGAGCGCGTGGATGTCCTGCACGCGCACTCCCCCGCCCGCCATCACCTGCAGCCGGCCGACGGCCCGCTGGGCCAGCGCCCGCAGCCCGTCGGCGCCGTCGATGCTGCGCGCCGCCCCGCCGGAGGTGAGGACGCGCGCGACGCCGAGCTCCGCGAGCGCGTCGGCCGCGCCGAGCGGGTCGGGGAGCGTGTCGAAGGCGCGGTGGAACGTCACGTCGAGCCCGCCGGCCTCCGCGACGAACCGGCCCACAGCCTCCCGGTCGACGCGGCCCACCTCGTCCAGGGCGCCGATGACCACGCCGTCCGCCCCGGCCTCGCGGGCGAAGCGGATGTCCGCGACGATCGTGTCGAGCTCGTCGGAGTCGTAGACGAACCCGCCCCCGCGCGGTCGCACCAGGACATGGACGAACCCGGCGCGGCCGTCCTCTCGCGCCTCCGCGACCGCGGCCCGCACGAGACCGGCGGACGGGGTCAGCCCGCCGAGCCCCAGCGCGACGCACAGCTCGATCCGGTCGGCGCCCTCCGCGAGCGCGACGCGCACCCCCGCGACATCCTGGACGGCGATCTCGACAGCGGTGCGACGGGGTTCGGGCATGCGGCCACGATAGCGGCATTCCCGCCGCCGCGGCCCGGGCGTAACGTCGGAAGCGAGGGTTCAGGGAGGAGGCCGTCATGCAGGCGACGATCGGAGACCGGATCTGCATCCGGGGCACCCATGTGGAGTCCGCCGACCGCTGGGGCGCGGTGGTCGAGGTGCGCGGCCCGGACGGCGGCCCGCCGTTCCTGGTCCGGTTCGACGACGGGCACGAGACGCTCGTCTACCCGGGCACCGACGCGGTCATCGAGCACAGCGCGGCGTAGACGGCGCGGGCGAAACGGCGGACGGGGCCGCACCGATCCTCCGGTGCGGCCCCGTCCGGGATGCCGTGACTCAGCGCGTCGCGATCAGCGCGCGACCTCGCCATCCACGTAGTCGTCGTCGTTCGACGCGTTCCACGCGAAGAGCTTGCGCAGCTCGCGGCCGGTGGCCTCGATGGGGTGCTGCTCGCCCTTCGTGCGGAGCTCGAGGAACTCGGGCGCGCCCGCGTCCTGGTCGGCGATGAAGCGCTTGGCGAAGGTGCCGTCCTGGATGTCGGAGAGCACCGCCTTCATGTTCTCCTTGACGTGCGGGTCGATGACGCGCGGGCCCGAGACGTAGTCGCCGTACTCGGCCGTGTCGGAGACGCTCCAGCGCTGCTTGGCGATGCCGCCCTCCCACATCAGGTCCACGATGAGCTTGAGCTCGTGCAGCACCTCGAAGTAGGCGACCTGCGGCTGGTAGCCGGCCTCGGTCAGGGTCTCGAAACCGTACTGGACGAGCTGCGAGACGCCGCCGCACAGGACGGCCTGCTCGCCGAACAGGTCGGTCTCGGTCTCCTCGGTGAAGGTGGTCTTGATGCCGCCGGCGCGGAGACCGCCGATTCCCTTCGCGTAGGAGAGGACGAGCGGCCAGGCGTTGCCGGTCGCGTCCTTCTCGACGGCCACGATGACGGGGACGCCGCGGCCGGCCTCGTACTCGCGGCGCACGGTGTGGCCGGGGCCCTTCGGCGCGACCATGATCACGTCGACGCCCTCGGGGGCCTCGATGTAGCCGAAGCGGATGTTGAAGCCGTGGCCGAAGACGAGGGCGTTGCCCTCCTCCAGGTTGGCCTGGATGTCGTCCTTGTAGAGGTTCCGCTGCACCTGGTCGGGCGCGAGGATGACGACGACGTCGGCCCACTTGGCGGCGTCTGCGGCGGAGAGGACGCGGAAGCCCGCCTCCTCGGCCTTCGGGGTGGACTTCGAGCCTGCCTTGAGGCCGATGACGACCTCGACGCCCGAGTCGCGGAGGTTCTGCGCGTGCGCGTGGCCCTGCGAGCCGTAGCCGATGACCGCGACCTTCTTGCCCTGGATGATCGAGAGGTCCGCGTCGTTGTCGTAGTAGATCTCAGCCACTGTGTGGGTTCTCCTTCTTGATGTGGTTCTGACGCCCGGGGTCGGGCTCTAGTTTTTGAAGACGCGCTCGGTGATGGACTTGCCGCCGCGGCCGATCGCGAGGAGGCCGGACTGCGCCATCTCCTT
Source organism: Leifsonia sp. NPDC056824 (assembly GCF_042789575.1). Lineage (NCBI taxonomy): Bacteria > Bacillati > Actinomycetota > Actinomycetes > Micrococcales > Microbacteriaceae > Leifsonia > Leifsonia sp. NPDC056824. The sequence continues at coordinate 51,877 of NZ_JBHUAV010000008.1, forward strand.
GATCCCGTACGGCTCCAGCACCTTGAGCAGCGCCTGGGTCTTGCCGCTGTCGCCGGTGACCTCGATCACGAGAGCATCGGTGGCCACGTCGACGACGCGGGCGCGGAAGAGGTTGACCGCCTCCAGCACCTGGGAGCGGGTCGAGTTGTCGACCCGCACCTTGATCAGCAGGTGCTCGCGCTGAACCGACTGCGCCGGGTCCAGCTCGACGATCTTGATGACGTTGATCAGCTTGTTGAGCTGCTTGGTGACCTGCTCCAGCGGCAGCTCCTCCACGTCCACCACGACGGTGATACGCGAGAGGCCGTCGACCTCGCTCGTGCCCACCGCGAGCGAGTGGATGTTGAAGCCGCGCCGCGCGAACAGGCCGGCGACCCGGGTCAGCAGACCGGGCTTGTCCTCGACGAGGAGGCTCAGAACGTGGGTGCTCATGGGGGTCACTCCTCTCCGAAGGACGGGCTGTGGTCGCGTGCGTACTGCACGTAGCTGTTGCTGACGCCCTGCGGGACCATCGGCCACACCATGGCGTCGGCGCTGACGACGAAGTCGATGACGACCGGGCGGTCGTTCGTCTCCAGCGCCAGCTTGATTGCGGCGTCCACCTCCTCCTCCTTCGTGACGCGGATGCCGAGGGCGCCGTACGCCTCGGCGAGCTTCACGAAGTCGGGCACGCGCACGGTGTCGTGGCCCGTGTTGAGGTCGGTGTTCGAGTAGCGGCCGTCGTAGAAGAGCGTCTGCCACTGCCGCACCATCCCGAGCGACGAGTTGTTGATGATCGCCACCTTGATCGGGATGTCGTTGATCGTGCAGGTGGCCAGCTCCTGGTTGGTCATCTGGAAGCAGCCGTCGCCGTCGATCGCCCACACGACGCGGTCGGGCTGGGCGACCTTCGCGCCCATCGCCGCCGGCACCGAGTAGCCCATCGTGCCGGCTCCGCCGGAGTTCAGCCACGAGTTGGGGCGCTCGTACTTGATGAACTGCGCCGCCCACATCTGGTGCTGGCCGACGCCTGCGGTGTAGATGCCCTCCGGCCCGGTCAGCTCGCCGATCCGCTGGATGACGTGCTGCGGCGCGAGCAGGCCGTCACTGGTGGGCGTGAAGCCCAGCGGGAACTCCTCGCGGAGGCCGTTGAGGTACGTCCACCACTCGACCAGGTCGGGCGCGGTCGTGCGGGTGGCCTCCTGGTAGGCCGCGGTCAGATCGACGATGACGTCCTTGGCATCGCCGACGATGGGGACGTCGGCGACCCGGATCTTGGAGATCTCGGCGGGGTCGACGTCGACGTGCACGATCTTCGCGTCGGGCGCGAAGAGGGAGGTGTTACCGGTGACCCGGTCGTCGAAGCGCGCGCCGAGCGAGATGATCAGGTCGGACTCCTGCAGCGCGAGCACGGCGGGCACCGTCCCGTGCATGCCGGGCATCCCGAGGTGCTGCTTGTGGGTGTCGGGGAACGCTCCCCGTGCCATCAGCGTGGTCACGATGGGGATGCCGGTCGCCTCGGCGAGCTCCAGGAGCTCCTGCGAGGCGCGCGAGCGGATGACACCGCCGCCGACGTACAGCACCGGCTTCTTCGACTCGACCATGAGCTGCGCCGCGGCGAGGATCTGCTTGCCGTGCGCCTTGGTGATCGGCCGGTAGCCGGGCAGGTCGATCTTGGGCGGCCAGACGAACGGCACCTTGTTCTGCTGGGCGTCCTTGGTGATGTCCACCAGCACCGGGCCCGGTCGTCCCGTCCCGGCGATGTGGTACGCCGCGGCGATCGTGGCCGGGATGTCCTCGGCCTTCTTGACCAGGAAGGAGTGCTTCGTGATCGGCATGGTGATGCCGACGATGTCGGCCTCCTGGAACGCGTCCGTGCCCATCAGCGTGGAGAACACCTGGCCGGTGATGAACACGACGGGGACGGAGTCCATGTGCGCGTCCATGATCGCGGTGACGAGGTTGGTCGCGCCGGGGCCGGAGGTCGCCAGGGCGACGCCGACCTTGTTGGAGGCCACGGCGTAGCCTTCGGCCGCGTGGCCGCCGCCCTGCTCGTGCCTGACCAGGATGTGACGGATCTTGGACGAGTCCATGATCGCGTCGTAGATGGGGAGGATCGCACCGCCGGGCAGCCCGAAGGCGTCGGTGACGCCGAGGAGCTCGAGGGTGCGGACGACCGACTGGGAGCCGGTCAGGATTTCGGGCGACGCCTTTCCGGGCGCCGCGGGGGGCAACACTGAACTGGGGGTTGCATCCGGCGTCATGCCTTATCGATCCCTTACGTGCGAAGCGGTTGATGAATCTGAATGAGGCGAAGGGCTACCCCGTGACCGCGCCCTCCGCAGCGGAGTGCACGAGCTTGGAGTACTTCGCGAGAACGCCACGGGTATAGCGCGGAGGAAGGGGCGCCCAGCCGTCACGGCGGGCGGTCAGCTCTGACTCGTCGACAAGTAGGTCGAGGGAGCGAGCCGCGATATCGACCCGTATCAGATCACCATCGCGCACGAAGGCGATGGGACCTGCGTCCACCGCTTCGGGTGCTATGTGGCCGATGCACAGGCCGGTTGTGCCGCCTGAGAATCGTCCGTCCGTCAATAGTAGTACATCCTTGCCGAGCCCTGCGCCCTTGATGGCGGCGGTGATCGCGAGCATCTCGCGCATCCCCGGTCCGCCCTTCGGACCTTCGTAGCGGATGATGACGACGTCGCCGGCGTTGATGCGGCCCTCGGTCAGCGCGTCCATCGCGCCGCGCTCGCGCTCGAACACGCGGGCCGGCCCTTCGAACACGTCGGCGTCGAAGCCGGCCGTCTTCACGACCGCGCCCTCCGGAGCGAGCGAGCCCTTGAGGATGGTGAGGCCGCCGGTGGGGTGAATCGGGTTGTCGAGCGAGCGCATGACGTTGCCGTCCGGCGCGGGCGGGTTGATCTCCGCCAGGTTCTCGGCGACGGTCTTGCCCGTCACTGTGAGGCAGTCGCCGTGCAGCAGGCCCGCGTCGAGCAGGGCCTTCATGACGACGGGGACGCCGCCGTGCCGGTCGACGTCGTTCATCACGTACTTGCCGAACGGCTTGAGGTCGCCGATGTGCGGCACCTTGTCGCCGATCCGGTTGAAGTCGTCGATGGTGAGCTCGACCTCGGCCTCGTTCGCGATCGCCAGCAGGTGGAGGACGACGTTGGTCGAGCCGCCGAACGCCATCGCGACGGCGATCGCGTTCTCGAACGCCTTCTTGGTGAGGATGTCGCGCGCGGTGATCCCCTGCTTGAGCAGGTTGACCACGGCCTCGCCCGAGCGGTGGGCGAAGTAGTCGCGGCGCCGGTCGGCCGAGGGCGGAGCGGCCGAGCCGGGGAGGCTCATCCCGAGCGCCTCGGCGACGGAGGCCATCGTGTTGGCGGTGTACATGCCGCCGCAAGCGCCCTCGCCCGGGGCGATGGCGCACTCGATGCGCTTGAGGTCCTCCTCGCTCATCTTGCCGGCCTTGCACGCGCCGACCGCCTCGAACGAGTCGATGATCGTGACGTCCTTCTCGGTGCCGTCGCTGAGCTTCACCCAGCCCGGCGCGATGGAGCCCGCGTAGAGGAAGACGGCGGAGAGGTCGAGCCGGGCGGCCGCCATGAGCATGCCGGGCAGCGACTTGTCGCAGCCCGCGAGCAGCACGGTGCCGTCGAGCCGCTCGGCCATCATGACCGTCTCGACGGAGTCGGCGATGACCTCGCGCGAGACCAGCGAGAAGTGCATGCCCTCGTGGCCCATCGAGATGCCGTCGGAGACCGAGATGGTGCCGAACTGGAGCGGGTAGCCGCCTCCGGAGTGCACGCCCTCCTTGGCGCCCTGCGCGAGCCGGTCGAGCGAGAGGTTGCACGGCGTGATCTCGTTCCACGAGCTGGCGATGCCGATCTGCGGCTTCTCCCAGTCCGCGTCGCCCATGCCGACGGCCCGCAGCATCCCGCGGCTGGTCGTGGCTTCGATTCCGTCCGTTACCACGCGCGAACGCGGTTTCCAATCGATCTCTGGCATGTGACCACTCTAGAACCGTTTGGATGCCGGTCCGGCCATGAGTCGGAAGCGGTGGACAAGCCCGAAATCGACCGTTTCGTATGAAATTGACATCTTCCATTGCAGTTACGGATATCGTTTCCTCATCACGGATGGAGGCGATGTGGGAACGACGGTCGGAGCCGACACGGAGCATCTCCGGGCGAGCGCGCAGACACTGGCCGAGGCGAACCAGGACCGCCGCGGCCCCCTCATCGACCCGGACGGCGTCGGCTCACAGCGTTCGGCGAGCGCTCTGGAGCGCTTCGACGGGTACTGGCATCCCGGCCGCCTCGCACTGATGGACAGCGTCGACGCCCTCGCGCACGTCCTCCGCACCGCGGCGAACGCGTTCGAGCGGCGGGACGCCGAGGACGCGAAGGCGTTCGGGGGTGCCGCGCGTGCGTTCTAGTGGGTGGGACTGGTCACCCGTCGGGCTCGACGCGGACCCGACGCCGGGGTCGGTGGAGTCGGTGGAGTCGCTCGCGTCGGAACTCGGGGCGACGGCCGAGCGGATGTGGCGTCAGTCCAACGCGTTGTACGGCGTGCACGCCACGATCGCGGCGCCGTACTGGTCGGGCGTCGCTGCGGAGGTGTTCGCCGAAAGGCTGAGGCGCGTCATCGAGGGCCTCAGGGCCGCCTCCGCCTGCCACCGCGAAGGCGCGGACGCCGCGCGCTCCTGGTCGGGGGCGATGTCGGAGGCGCAGCGTGAGGCCGACCGGGCGCTGGGGGACGCCCAGTCCGCCCTCGCGCTGGCTGAGGCCTCGGGCGCGGACGCGCAACTGCGCCTGGAGGAGGCACGCGCGCGGGCGCGGACCGCCAGGGACCAGTACGAGACCGCCGAAGAAACGTTCGTCCGGCGCCTGGACGCCACCCTGTACGGCGCACTCCCCCACGCGACCATGCCCGAGCTCGAGGACTTCGTCGGGGTCTTCGGGACGCTGACCGGAGTCGAGACCACTGCGCGGCCACGGCTGCTGGACCTCCTCACCTCCCTCACCCTGGAACAGCTCGGGAAGCTGCTCGCCGAGGACCCGAAGCTCGCCCAGCGGTTCTGGGACGACCCGCCGCCGCCGGAGCGGGTGGCGTCCTGGTGGAAGGGGTTGTCGTCGGACCTCCGGGAAGCGTGGTGTCAATCCGCGCCGACGATCATCGGCAACCTCCCCGGTCTGGATGCGGAGACACGTATCCACGCGAACATGATCCAGTTCCGGCGGGATCTTTATGACGCGAGCATTGCGCCGGACTCGCCGCAAGGGATCGTGTTGCGGGACATTCTGACGGCGCTCGACGTGCAGAAGTTCTCGGGCCCGTGGCTCGACTACGAGAGGCTCACGAAAGAGCAGTGGCCGGCGCGCGGGCTGCTGGCCTACAACCTCCTTCACCGTCCACCACTGGCAGCAGTCGCGATCGGCGAGACCAGCGCCGAGAGGTCGGGGAAGATCACCTGGACGGTGCCCGGAATGAACAGCGGGCTCGGAGAACCCGGTCGTCTGACGGGCTGGACCGACACAATCATCAACGTCTACAAAGAGCAGAATTCACTGGAGCGCGGTGTTGACCACCTGGTGGTGGCCTGGATCGGCTACGACTCGCCTGCCGACCTGACCGTCCTCGAAGGTGACCGAGCGCGAGCAGGGGGCACCCGCTTGTCCCACGAGCTGGACGGCCAGTGGGCGGCCGACACCATCCTCAGCGGCAACCCCGCTCCGCATACCGCCGTCGTTGGCCACTCCTACGGCACCACCGTGGTGGCCAACGCGGTCAGCGACCTGAGCCACAACGTGCAGTCCGTCGTTTTGCTGGCCTCTGCCGGAGTCGAAAAGGACATTCCCAACGTGGGCGCTCTGCACGTCGACGGCGGCGGACAGAACGTCTATGCCAGCCAGTCGTCGCGCGACAGCGTCGCCGATACGGGTCGTGGGTTGTCCGGGCGCAACGACCCCAGAGACGACTCGTTCGGGGCGCGTCGGTTCTCCTCCGAGGGCGACCACGTCCACGGCTTCGAACCCACCGACGGGCACGACCCCAGCGGCTACGGGACGGACAACGGTGGCCTGTTCGATCCGCACGCGACCAAGGGTCACGGCTACCTGAATCGGAAGACCGAGGCGCTCCGCAACACCGCGGCAGCCAGCCTCGGGCTCGACAATCGGATCAACGGCGGCGCCACCAACCCCGGAAACGGCAAGAAGCAATGACACGCCGCAACATGAGAGGCGCATTCACCGCGATTTTGATCGTGTTCGCACTGACCGGCTGCTACTCGCCAGGAGGAATCATGACCGACTCCAATCACGACGCCCTCCGCCCACCCAACGGACTCTCCACCAAAACCCACGCCGAACTCCTCGACGAAACCATCGCGCAGACCAACGACCTCGTCCAACTCCTGGGCGGCGAATGGCTGTACCCCGGAGGACCGCGACCGAAAGCCTTCGACCCCACCGATCGAACCGGATGGCGGCACCTCGTCGCCTGCGACATGAATGCAGTCGCCGAGCAGTACTCCATCTACATTTCTCAGGTGAGACCGATCGAGGACCCACTGGCGGTGATCGACCGCGTTCGCTCGCACTGGATGAATCGCGGCTACAAGGTCGATCAACTGGGCCCGAACGAGGCGGACGACCAGGTCTACGTCGAGATCGGCGTCGATTTCGAGCACAACGGCGTGCTGACATTCAACGCCAGCACCACGGGAATGGCCATCTGGAACAGTAGCGAGTGCGTCGCGATCGAGAACTGAACGCCCTCAGCCCTCGCGCGACGCCGCCAGAGCCCCGCGCGCATCCGCCAAACGTGTACGCCAGCCAGTCGTCGCACGACAGCGTCGCTGACACTAGCCAATCGTCGCGCGACAGCGTCGCCGACACCGGTCGTGGGCTCTCCGGGCGCAAAGACCCCGAGACGACTGTACGGGCCACGGTTCGGCCCCCACGCCACTATGGGACACGGCTACCTCGACAGAGGCACCGAAGCTGTTCGCAATGCCGCCGCAGCCAGCCTCGGGCTCGACACCGAAATCAACGGCGGCGTCAGCACTTCCGCAACTAGGAAGCCGAAATGAAACGCCACGCCAGCACGAGCGCCTTCGTCTCGTTGTTATTAGTCGCGAGCCTGACCGGCTGCGTCTCACCAGGAGGAGTCATGAGCAACCCCAACGATGACGTTCTCGCCCTACCCAACGGGCTCTCCGCCAAATCCCGCGCCGAACTCCTTGACGAAACCGTCCAACAGACCAACGGCCTCGTCCAGCTCCTGGGCGGCGAATGGCTCGACTCGGGGTCACCGCCCAGCGCATTCGACTCCACTGATCCTTCCGCATGGCGGCATCCCGACCCCTGCGACATGAACGGTGTCGCCGAGCAATACTCGGTCTTCATTTCTCAAGTGAGACCCATCGAGGACCCGACAGCGGTGATCGACCGCGTGCGCTCGTACTGGAAGGGGCTCGGCTACGCGGTCGGCCAAATGGCCGGGAGCGATGCCGATAACGGACACGACACACAACTCAACGTGGCGCTGGAGCACAAAGCGGCCCTTCAGTTCAACGCAAGCACGACGGGAATGGTCATCTGGATCAGCAGCGAGTGCGTCGCGATAGACGGATGAGCGCGCGCTCTGCGCTCAGGTCAGCCTCAACGACCGTCGCCATCCTCGCGTTGCTGACCGGATGTGCACACCTGACCGACCCCAACCACGACGCACTCCGCCCACCCGACGGACTCTCCACCAAAACCCACGCCGAACTCCTCGACGAAACCATCGCGCAGACCAACGACCTCGTCCAATTCCTCGGCGGCGAGTGGACCTACCTCGGGTCGAAAGCGAGAGCCTTCGACCCCACCGACCGAACCGGCTGGCGACACCTCGTCCCCTGCGACATGCACGGTATCGCGGAGCAGTACTCGATCAACCTCGTTCAAGACGCGCCAGCGGGCACCGAGATCGACCCGTTCCCACCGGTAGCCAAGGTGCGCGCCCGCTGGGAAAACCTCGGCCATACAATCCATCAAATCGGCCCAGCCGAGCGTTCCCAGACCCACGCGCACTCCATCGGTATCGACTTCGCGTACAAGGCGGGTCTCGAATTCTTCGCGAGCAACGAATTGTTGAGCATCTCCGTCCAAAGCGAGTGCTTTGGTTCGTCGCAGCAATGACACCCAGCCGGCTCATCAGGGTCGCCCGGACGGCACCACCCGTCCTCGCCCGGACGGTGGTCCTGTCACTCCGCGTTTATGCTTCCGCCGACGCCGCCCGCGCTCCGCGCGCATCCGCCAGCAGCCCCAGCAGCACCGCGACCGCACGCTCGTCCGCCACGCGGAACTGCGCCGCCGTCTCACCGTCCCCCACCTTGATCCCAAGGTCACCGTCCTCCGGGCGCAGCACGGCGAACCCATCCTCGTCCGTCACGTCGTCGCCCGCGAAGAGCACCGCGGTCGCCTTCGTGTACTCGCGCAACCGCTCGATGCCGTCGCCCTTGTTCGCGCCGCGGACCGAGAACTCGATGATGTCTTTGCCGTCCCGGATGGTCAGCGCATCGCTGACCGAGGCCGCCGCCTCGTAGGCGCGGGCGACGACGGCCGCGCCTTCCTCTCCCTCCAGCAGGCGGTAGTGGACGCCGTAACCGACCGGCTTGACCTCCAGGCGGGTTCCGGGGACGCTGTCGACCAGCGCGCCGAGCTTCTCGCCCAGCTGCTCGAGGGTCGCGCGCTCCTCGTCGCTCAGGTCCAGGGAGACGCCGTCCCGGCCGAAGCGGATCTCCACGCCGTGGGAGCCGATGAGCAGGGCGTCCTCGTCGGCCTCGGTGACGATCTCCAGGCTGGACAGTGGCCGGCCGGAGACGAATCCCACCCAGGTGCCCGGCAGGGCCTCGAGGCGGTCGAGGGCGGCCTTGGCCTCCGGGAGGGCACGGGCGGATTTGGGCGTGTCGACGAACGGGGCGAGCGTGCCGTCGAAGTCGAGCGCGAGGAGGAGCCGCTCGGCGCCCGCGAGCCGCGCGACGGCGGTGGCGAGGGCGATGGCGGCGGGCTGGGCGGAGGGTGCGGAGTCTGTCATCGGGCTCTCGGGTCAGCGCCGGTTGACCGGCGGGTTCTGCAGGGGGTGATCGCCGTGGGCGCTGCGGGTGAGCGCCTCCAGGAAGCTGGCGGACCAGCGGGCGACGTCGTTGGTGAGCACCTTCTTGCGCAGGGCGCGCATGCGGCGCACGCGGTCGCGCTTCGGCATCGCGACCGCCTGCAGGATGGTGTCCTTCAGGCCCTCGATGTCGTGCGGGTTGATCAGGAGGGCCTGGCGCAGCTCGTCGGAGGCGCCGGCGAACTCGCTGAGCACCAGCACGCCGTCCTCGTCGACACGGGTCGCCACGTACTCCTTGGCCACCAGGTTCATGCCGTCGCGCAGGGCGGTCACGAGCATGACGTCGGCCGCGAGGTAGAGCGCGACCATCTCCTCCTTGGGGTAGCCGTGGTGGAGGTAGGCGACGGCCGTGTGGCCGAGCGTGGCGTAGTCGCCGTTGATGCGTCCGACGGTGAGCTCGATCTCGTCGCGGAGCTGGCGGTACGTCTCGACGCGCTCGCGGCTGGGGCTCGCCACCTGCACGAGTGTGACGTCCTCCACGCTCAGGCCGTCGTCGCGCAGCAGCTCGCCGAAGGCCTTCAGCCGGTGGCCGATGCCCTTGGTGTAGTCGAGCCGGTCGACGCCGAGCATGATCGTCTCGGGGTTGCCGAGCTCCTGGCGGATCTCCTTGGCGCGCTCCTGGATGGCGGGGCGGCGGGCGAGCTCCTGGTACGCGTCGGCGTCGATGGAGATCGGGAAGGCCCGCGCCAGCACCGTGCGGACGAGGCCGCCGTGCTTGTTGGTCGTCACATGCCGGTGCGAGCCCGCCTCCGGGTCGTCGCTGTCGATCGGCACCTCGATGATGGGGCCGCGGGTCTCGTAGCCTTTCAGCCGCCGAATCGCACGCGAGAAGTTGCCCGCGTCGGCCACCCGCTGGAAGCCGATGACGTCGGCGCCGAGGAGGCCGTCGATGATCTGGCGCCGCCACGGCAGCTGCGAGTAGATGCCGTACGGCGGGAACGGGATGTGGTTGAAGAACCCGATGACCAGGTCCGGCCGCACCTCCCGCAGCATCGCGGGGACGAGCTGCAGCTGGTAGTCGTGCACCCAGACCACCGCACCATGCGCGGCGGCGCCCGCTGCCGCATCGGCGAACCGCCGGTTGACGCGCACGTAGCTGTCCCACCACTCGCGGTGATAGCTCGGCTGCGCGATGACGTCGTGGTACAGCGGCCAGAGGGTGTCGTTGGAGAAGCCTTCGTAGTACTCCTGCAGCTCCTGCTCGCTGAGCGCGACGGGGAGGATGCTGATGCCGTCGGCCTCGAAGGGCTCGATCTGCTCGCCCGCGACGCCGGCCCAGCCGACCCAGACGCCGTCCTCGGCGCGCATGACCGGCTGCAGGGCGGTGACCAGACCGCCCGGCGAGGGCCGCCAGGTCGCCTGTCCAGCCTCGTCGACCACGCGGTCCACCGGCAGTCGGTTGGACACGATCACCAGGTCGTACGTATCGGTTGCTGAAGCTTCGGACGTCTGGCTGATGGTGGGTCAACTCCCCCAGTTGATGCGATTGCTTGCCTGCCACAGTACCAGCGCCCGCCGCCGGCGGCTCCGGCTCGCGTTCCCTCCCAGGACACTGCTCGTTCAGGCGCCGTGGTTAGAGTGGCGGTCGTGATGCGCATCGGCATGGGCACGACCTGCGTCTACCCGCTCGGGGTCGAGACGGCCTTCCGCACGGCCGCCGAGCTGGGCTACGACGGCGTGGAGGTCATGGTCACCCGCGACGACCGGACGCAGTCGGCCGAGCCCCTCCGCAGGCTCGCCGAGCGCTACGGCACCCGCATCCTGAGCGTGCACGCGCCCGTCCTGCTACTGACGCACTTCGTCTGGGGGCGCGATCCCGGCGTGAAGCTGGAGCGGTCGGCCGAGCTCGCCGCGGAGCTGGGCGCCGACACGGTCGTCGTGCATCCGCCGTTCCGCTGGCAGTCCGGCTACGCGGAGGACTTCCTCGGCCTCGTCCGGTCGACCGCCGCGCGCACCGGCGTGACCGTCGCGGTCGAGAACATGTTCCCGTGGAAGGTCGCCGGCCGGTCGATGGCCGGCTACGTCCCGCACTGGAACCCGGTCGGGATGGACTGCGACGCCGTCACCCTCGACTTCTCGCACGCCGCACTGAGCGGTGTGGACGGGCTGGACATCGCGGACCAGCTCGGCGGGAGGCTGCGGCACGTCCACCTGTGCGACGGCTCCGGTCCGCTGGACGACTCGCGCGTCTTCGACGAGCACCTCATCCCCGGCCGGGGCAGCCAGCCGGTCGCCGAGGTGCTGCGCTCGCTCGCGGCCGCGGGCTGGGACGGCTCGATCGTCGCGGAGGTGAACACCCGGAAGGCCCGCGACGCCGGCGAGCGGGCGGCGATGCTCCGCGAGACGCTGGAGTTCGCGCGCACCAACATCGACGGCGGCGACCACCTCGCCGAGGAGGCGGCGGAGGACGAGCCCGCTACTTCGCCCGGCCCAGCAGCCGCCCCAGCGCCTTCGCGTACTGCGCGTAGCCCGCTGCGGTCGGGTGGAAGGCGTCGATCCCGCTGAGGTTCAGCCACGGCTTCTTCGAGCCGATGCCGTGCCCGGCGAAGTCGACGCCGACGTAGGTCATCGGCACCCCCTGCGCCCGCTGGCTGTCCACGACGTCCGAGATGGTCTGGTTGAGGCCGAGGGTGGCCGCGTTGATCGCGGTGTCCGTTCCGAAGCTCGGCGACTTCGGGTCGTAGTTGTCGAACACCACCGCGTAGCCGGTGACGACGATCCGGGCGTTCGGGGCGGCGAGGTGGATGGCGCCGTAGACCGCCGCCAGGCGCTCCGGGAGGACGTTGAGCAGCGACAGCGCCGAGGAGACGCCGTTGCGGCAGGCGACCGCCTTCCCCGACGAGCACTCCGCCGCGATGGCGGCGACGCCGAGGTCGTTGCCGCCGATGCTCACGGTCACCAGGTTCGTCCGGTCGTCCAGGGCGATGAGCTGGTGCTTGAGGAGGTCGGAGGTCGTCGCTCCCGCGCACGAGGCGTTGACGACCAGGTCGACTCCGGAGTCGCGGGTGAACACGCTCGGGTAGCTGAACGGGCTGGAGCGGCACTTGCCGGTCTCGTCTCCCGCGCCCATCCCGGCGGCGAACGAGTCGCCGAGCGCGACATACCGGGTCTGCGCCGTGAGCGCCTGCTTCGGGAACGGGTCGTGGGTCGACTTCGGCGACGGCGTGGCGCTCGCGGCCGCACCGGGCGTCGCCTCCGGATTCGCCGGCGCGGCGCAGGCGGCCACGACCAGCAGCACGGCCGCGCACAGCGCGGTCGCGAGGGCCGGACGGAGCAGTCGAGGACGCATCGAGCACACGTTACCGGGTGATGCTCGGCGTTCGATCAAACCGGCAGATCAGACCCGCTCGGTGAGGGCAAGCAGGATCGCGGGGACCGACTCCGAGAGCCGCTCGGCGAACTTCCGCTCGTCGCCGGAGAGCAGCGCCCTGGCCTCCCCGTTGGCGCACAGCTCGGCGATGACGCGCACCGCCTCCTCCGGGTCGATGGTGAACCGGCGGCGGGCGCTCGCGAGCGCGGCGACGACCGTCTCGGTGAGCTCCTGGAAGAAGCCGTCCTGGTAACGCAGGAAGTCCGCGGAGATGGCCGGGTCGCGCAGGGCGAGCAGCAGGAACTCCGACTGCACCAGCCACCAGCGCCGGTCGTCGGACTGCAGCTCGAGGATGCGGGTGATCGTGCGGAGGACATCGGCGTCGTCGAGCTCGACGCCGCCGGTGCCGACCAACGGCCGCAGGAACTGCTCCACGCCGGCGTCGAGCTGCTCCAGGCGCAGCGTCTTCTCGCGCTCCATCAGGGCGAAGAAGAGCTCCTCCTTGCTGGAGAAGTTGGAGTAGAACGCGCCCCGCGTGAAGCCCGCGGCCTCGGCGATGGTCTCGACGCTCGCGGCCTTGACGCCCTGCTCGGCGAAGACGTCGAAGGCGGCGTCGAGGAGGCGGGTGCGGGTGCGCTGCCGGCGTGCGGACTCGACGGGCGCGTCGTCTCTGAGAGCCGTGCTGTTCAAGCTGAAACCTTCCTGTGCCGAGTTCCCGATACACGAGTGTATCCGATACAGTCGGGGATCGGATACGACGGTGTATCGAAACCCTTTCGACGGTCGCCCCCGCGCCGTCGTTCACTTTTCACTGCTGGAGAACGCGTGTCCTCGCTCCTGTATTCGATCGGCCGCTGGGCCTTCCGCGCCCGCAAGCTGGTCCTGGCGATGTGGCTGCTGCTGCTCGTCCTCCTCGCCGGCGGCGCCGTCGCCTTCAACCAGGGCACGGACAACACGTTCAGCATCCCCGGCACGGAGTCCCAGGAGGCGCTCGACACGCTGAGTCGGACCTTCCCGCAGGTCAGCGGCACCAGCGCGCAGATCGTCGTCGTGGCGCCGAAGGGCGAGACGGTCGACCAGGCCGCGATCCAGGACCCGGTGGAGAGCACCGTCGCCGACCTCGCGAAGACCGACGGCGTCGCCGGCACGACCTCCCCGTACAGCACGACGGTCAAGAACCTGATCTCGGACGACCGCACGGCCGCGATCATCACCGTGCAGCTCCACGGTCAGCAGACCACCGTCACAGCGGAGACCAAGACCGCGATCAAGGACGCGGGCGCAGCGCTGCAGAAGGAGCTGCCGTCCGGCTCGCAGACCGCGGTCGGCGGCCAGCTGTTCTCCCAGAGCCTGCCGACGATCTCGCCGACGGAGGGCGTCGGGCTGCTGATCGCGATCGTGGTGCTGATCATCACGTTCGGGTCGATCCTCGCGGCCGGGATGCCGCTCGCCACCGCCCTGCTCGGGGTGGGGCTGTCGATGGCGCTGATCTTCCTCGCGACGCTGTTCGGGCCGATCTCGTCGACCACTCCCCTGCTGGCCCTGATGCTCGGGCTGGCGGTCGGGATCGACTACTCACTGTTCATCATCTCCAGACATCAGAGCCAACTGAAGGCGGGCGTCGATCCGGAGGAGTCCGCCGCCCGCGCGGTGGCGACGGCGGGGTCCGCGGTGCTCTTCGCGGGGATCACGGTGATCATCGCGCTGGCCGGGCTCGCGGTCGCGGGCATCCCGTTCCTGACCACGATGGGGCTGGCGGCGTCGGTCGCGGTCGGCATCGCGGTGCTCGTCGCGCTCAGCCTGACGCCGGCGTTCCTCGGTTTCGCCGGGGCGCGGATCACGCCGGGTCACCGCGCGGTCAAGCGGGCCGAGCGTGCGGCGAAGCGTGCGGCGGCGGCGGAGCCCGCGGGCGCGGAGGCCGCAACGCAAGTCCAGGAGCCGGTGACGCGCGCCAACCCGTCGCTCGCGCACGCCGCGAAGGCCGACATCCCGAAGGGGCCCTTCCGGACTTGGGTGCGCGCCGTCACGCGATTCCCGATCGTGACCGTGCTGGCCGTCGTGGTCGTCCTCGGCATCGCTGCCGTGCCCGCGCTGCAGCTCCGCCTCGCCCTCCCGGACGCCGGGTCGCATCCCAAGAACGATCCGGCGCGCATCGCCTACGACCTGGTGTCGGAGCACTTCGGCCCCGGCTACAACGGCCCGCTGATCGTGACCGGCTCGATCATCTCCAGCCACGACCCGCTCGGGCTGATGAAGAAGCTCGGCGCGGAGATCGCCGACCTCCCGGGCGTCGCCGCGGTCCCGCTGTCCACGCCGAACCAGAACGCGGACACCGGCATCGTGCAGGTCGTCCCGACCACCGGGCCGGACGATCCGCGCACCGCGCAGCTCGTCTCCGAGCTGCGGTCGAAGCATCAGCACTTCCTCGACGAGTACGGCGTCGACCTCAAGGTGACCGGGACGACCGCGGCCCAGATCGACGTCTCCAGCCGGCTCGCCGGCGCGCTGCTGCCGTTCGGCATCCTCGTCGTCGGGCTCTCCCTCGTACTGCTGACGATGGTCTTCCGCTCGATCGCCGTACCGATCAAGGCCGCGCTCGGCTACCTGCTGTCGGTCGGCGTCGCCTTCGGCGCGGTCACGGCGGTGTTCGAGTGGGGCTGGTTCGGGGATGCGGTGCACCTGGACAAGACCGGGCCGGTGATCAGCTTCATGCCGATCATCCTGATGGGCGTGCTGTTCGGGCTGGCGATGGACTACGAGGTCTTCCTGGTCAGCCGCATCCGTGAGGACTACGTGCACGGCGGCGATGCGCGCCGGGCCATCCAGAGCGGCTTCGTCGGTTCGGCCAAGGTCGTCACTGCCGCGGCCATCATCATGATCTCGGTGTTCGCGGCGTTCGTGCCGGAAGGCGACGCGTCGATCAAGCCGATCGCGCTCGGCCTCGCCGTCGGCGTCTTCGTGGACGCGTTCATCGTGCGGATGACGCTCGTCCCCGCGGTGCTGCAACTCCTCGGCGACAAAGCCTGGTGGATGCCGCGCTGGCTCGACCGCGTGCTCCCCTCCTTCGACGTGGAGGGCGACGGTCTGCAGAAGGAGCTGGAGCTGGCCGACTGGCCGGCGCCGGGCTCCCGGAGCATCGCCGCGGCGGACGGCCTGTCGGTCAGCGCGCGGCGGACGCCGATCCTGCGTGACGTGAGCTTCCGGCTCGCCGACGGGGAGGCCCTGGTCGTGCACGGACCGGACCGCACGGCCGCCCTCGCGCTGCTGATGGCGATCACCGGCCGCACGCGCGTCGGCGGCGGGACGGTCAAGGTCGCCGGCTTCGTCCTCCCGACCCGCGGCTCTGCCGTGCGCTCGCGGACCTCCGTGGTCCGGCTCGACCACGCCGAGACGCCGGTGGAGGACGTGCGCCGCGCGCTCGCGAGCTCCCCGGTCATCCTCGCCCTCGACGCCGCCGACAGCCTGACCGACCCCGTCGAGCGGCGGCGCGTGCGGGTCGAGCTGGGGCGCGCGTTCGCCGACGCGTCGGCCGCCGGCCGGCCGTTCGCGCTGGTCGTGAGCTGCGTCGACCCGTCCGGGCTGGACGACCTGCTCCCCGACACCGCCGAGCCCACCACCGTGCAGCTCGCCGTCGACTCCGACGGGGCGGCGCACGGCTCCGCCTCCCCTCCCTCGGGGGGGGGGCCCGCGGCGCCGGGGCACACAGCCGCCCCGCCCCCCCCCCGACAACGCGCCGCCGCGGGGACCCCCCCCCGCCCCCCCCCCCCCCCGCC
>NZ_JBHUAV010000008.1:68119-76379 GCF_042789575.1 Leifsonia sp. NPDC056824
GGCTTGGGGGTAAACGATCTCTATCCCGGGGGGGCGGCGCCCGCCCCCCCCCCCCCCCCCTCCTCGCGCGCTCCTGCGCCCCACGACCAGCACCCTGCCGCCCACCTCGAGAAGGCCGACGCCCGATGACCACCCCGACGCCCTCCCCCTCGGCCTCGCCCCTGCGCCGCCCGCGCTCGCTGTTCTCGCTGGAGCGGATGCGCTCCGACAAGCGCGTGACCTGGCTGACCATCGTGGGCATCGTGCTCGTGCCGCTCGTCATCGGCGGTCTGCTGGTGTGGGCGCTCTGGAACCCGACCGACCGCCTCGGCGAGGTGAAGGCCGCGGTGGTGAACCTCGACCAGCCGGTCACCGTCAACGGCCAGGTCGTGCCGCTCGGCCGGCAGATGGCGGCGGGCCTCCTCGGGGCCAAGAACCAGAACTTCACCTGGGTGCTCACCGACCAGAAGGACGCGAGCGCGGGCGTCGCCGACGGCGGCTACGTGGCCGTGGTGACCATCCCGAAGAACTTCTCGAAGGCGGCGACCTCCACCGCGGGGACGTCCGGCGCGGCCACCCAGGCGACCATCGATGTGCGCACAAGCCAGAAGTCCAAGCTCGTGGACCCGGCGATCAGCCAGGCCGTGACCACGACCGCGACGGGCGTGCTCAACAAGCAGCTCACGACGACGTACCTGGAGAACGTGTACGTCGGGTTCAACACACTGCACGACCAGCTCGCGAAGGCTGGCTCCGGCGCGACCTCGCTCTCGACCGGGCTGACGCAGCTCGCGAGCGGCACCCACCAGCTCGCGGACGGGGCGACCCAGCTCGCCACGGGAGCGGACTCGCTCGCGAGCGGGCTCGGTCAGCTCTCCGGCGGCGCGTCCGGGCTGGCGAGCGGGCTCGGGACGCTGTCGAACGGGATGACCCAGTACGCGAACGGCGTCTCACAGGGGGCCGCGGCGGCGCAGCAGCTCCCGGCGGGAGCCGCCCAGCTCGCGACCGGCACGGCCGGGGTGCGCGACGGCGTCGGCGCGACGGTGGACGCCCTGAAGACGCTCGAGACGAACTGCACGGCGCTGCACCCGAGCGTCGGCAGCACTCCTGATCCGATCTGCGCCGGCATCCAGGCGACCATCAACGGGATCACGAACCCGGACCCCAGGAAGGGACTCCAGGCCGGCGCGACCCAGGTCGCCGCCGGAGCCCAGACCTTCTCGAGCAGCGTCGCGCCGCTGCCCGGCCAGCTCGCCCAGTCGGCGTCGGCCGCGCAGCAGCTCGCGTCCGGCGCGTCCCAGTCCGCGACCGGCGCACAGCAGCTCGCCTCCGGAGTGCAGCAGTCGGCGGACGGCGCGTCCCAGTATGCGACCGGCGTGCAGCAGTTCGCGGCGGGCGTCCCCGCGCTCGCGTCCGGCGCCGACCAGTCCGCGGCCGGGGCGGCCTCCCTGGCCTCGGGCCTGAACCAGGCCGTCGCGCAGCTCCCGAGCTACGACGCGGGCCAGCGCACCAACCTGGCGTCGGTCGCCTCGCAGCCGGTCGGCCAGAAGCAGTCCGGGACCGCGGCGTTCGGGACCTCCAGCGTCCCGCTGTTCGCGTCGGTCGCCCTGTGGCTCGGGGCGTTCGCGTCGTTCCTGGTGCTGCAGGCGATCTCGCGGCGTGCGCTGCTGACCTCCCGCGCGGCCGGGCGGATCGCGTCCGACGGACTCCTGCCCGCCGCCGCGATCGGCGTCGTCCAGGGCGTGCTCGTGGCGGCGATCATGCAGCCGGCCATGCAGCTGAGCGTCGGCGCCTGGTTCGGCTTCGCTGCTGTGGCGGCGGCGGCCGCGGTCTGCTTCGCGGCGGTCAACCATGGACTCGTGGCGCTGCTCGGCGGCCTCGGGCGGTTCGTGTCGATGCTCGTGGTCGTGGTGACGCTCGCCTCCGGGATCGTGTCGACCGCGCCCGGGTTCTTCGACAGTGTGACGGCGTGGCTGCCGACGTCGCCCGCGATCATCGCCATGCAGGGCGCGCTGGACGGGTCGACAGGTCTCTGGCGGGGGCTGGGCGGCCTCCTGATCTGGACCGCGATCGGCTTCGCGCTCGCGCTCGCGGCGGTCGCGCGGCGTCGCATCGTCACCGCCGCGCAGCTCCTCCCGGCGGAGTAGCCCCGCCACCATCCAGGGGACGCAACACGCCGCGCCGGGCGGGGCGCGGCGGCGGGGTGCGTCCCCACGGGGTGCGGGTCAGGCGGTGGGCCCCCGGGGGCGCGGGGCGAGCACCCCCGGGTCCGGGGCGGCGATCAGGCCGAGGAGCATGTAGCGGCCCCACCGGATGCGGACGTCGAACGACGTCAGCCGCTGGTGCCACAGCAGGGTCGCCAGCGACGCCCACGGCGTGATCAGCGGACCGGCGTTGACCCCGATCAGCAGCGCCGCCAGCCGCACCGGGCTGCCCGCCGCCGGTTCCAGCGCCAGGTACGCCGGGAGGTTGTCGATCGCGTTGGCGCCGACCAGCCCGGTCAGCGACAGTCGCAGCAGCGCCAGCGGCGACTCCCCCGAGCCGGACACGCGCGCCAACAGCGTCCCGAGGCCGTTCGCGTGCAGCGCCTCGATGAAGAGGAACAGCCCGGACGCCAGCAGGACGAGCTGCCACGGCAGCAGCCCGAACCGCAGCACAGAGCGCCGGCGCACCGCGAAGACCACCAGCAGCACCAGCGCCGCACCGGAGGCCGGCATCCACACCGGGATGCCGGAGACCAGCAGCGGCATCAGCGCGACCACCACCGCGGCGCTGATCCAGAACAGCACCGGGTCCTCGATGCCGTCCTCCTGCCCCGTCTCGTAGCGGACCAGCAGCTGCTTGCGCGAGATGACGAACACGACCACCAGCGGTACGACGATCGCCACGAGCGCCGGCGCCCACATCAGGGCGGCGAAGGCGAACGGCGTCGGGTTGCCCATCGCGTGCTGGGCGAGCAGATTGGTGAGGTTGGAGACCGGGAGCAGCAGCGATCCGGTGTTCGCGATCCAGACGGTGGTCAGTGCGAACGGCAGCGGGTCCAGCCCGGAGTGCCTGGCCAGCACGATCACCACCGGCGTGAGCAGAACCGCCGTGGTGTCGAGCGACAGGAAGATGGTGCTCAGCGTCGCGACGACGGCCACCAGCAGCCAGAGCAGCCACGCCCGCCCGCGACCCCAGCGCGCGGTCTGCTGGGCGACCACCGTGAACACGCCGGCCTCCGCGGCCAGTTCGGTCACCACGGTCACGGCGACCACGAAGAGCAGGATCGGCCAGACGCGGTCCCAGAGGGCCAGCGCGTCCGCGCCGGGCAGCAGGCCGGTGAGCACCGCGACCGCACCGAGGAGGAGCAGCACAGCGCCGACGATCGCCGTCCGCATCCCACTCCTCTCCACGCGACACCTTCAACCGTGCGCCCTCGGCAGCGTACTCTGGCGGAACGAGCGAAAGGACGCGGATGCGCAAGTTCATCTTCAACGGAGCGATCATCGCCGCGGTCATCGGACTGTGGTCCACGATCCAGGAGACCAAGGAGGGCCGGCGCGACTGGCGGGTGGTGCTCATGTGGATCAGCGCGGCGATCGGCATCGTGATCGCAGTCGGGACCGTGCTGGAGGAGTCCCGAGACGCCGACGAGCGCGAAATCCGGCGCTGACCGCAGGATTTCCGCGATACTTCCGGCGTGTCCGCGCGTCGCGAGGTGCATACACCCTGACACTGGTTCTTGACGGAGAACCTGGAAGGGGTATCGCGATGTTTGGTCGTAGGCGGCACGCCGCCGCCGAGGTGCAGGCGGCGCCGGTTCCTCAGCTCACGGATGCTCAGATCCTCGAGGTGGTCCACACCAAGATCGCCGAGCTGATCGGCGAACGCGGCGAATGGACGGTGTCGCGCCGTTCCCCCGACGACACCGACTCCATCTTCCACTCCGTCCTCGCGCAGTCCGTCTCCGTCGGCATCGCCGCCGCCCTCGTGGAGGCGCGCCGTCGTCTGGAGGCCGGCGAGACCACCGTCGTGGTCGCGTCCGAGCCGCAGCACCGCGCTCCCGCCGAGGTGGTCGCCATCGAGGCGGCAGCACCGGTCGCCGAGGAGCACGAGCTCGCGGAGCAGGAGCACGAGGAGCCCGCCGCGTTCGGCTGGGAGCCCGCGCCGATCACCGTCTGGACCGACCTGCGCAAGCCGGTCACCGGCGAGCTCCCCGCCATCCCGGAGCGCTCCGCGGCCTGACGCCTCAGCCGATCTTCTTCCAGGAGGCCGGCCCGTCCGACCCGGCGCGGTAGGTCTGCAGCGGGACTTCGTCCTTCTTCCACGCCGTGATCACCGGGGTGACGATGCGCCACATCTCCACCGCCGTGTCGCCGCGCACCGACAGCGACGGGTCGCCGTCGAGGATGCCCTCCAGCACTTCCGCGTAGGCCAGCAGCAGCCCCGGCCCGAAGTTCGCGCTGAGCGCCACGCGCTCGATCTCGTGCGGGTCGTCCGGGCCGTTGATGTTGAGCTCCAGCGACATCGCGTCGGGGGCCAGCATGATGCGCAGCATCGTCGGCTCGCGGTGCCCGCGCAGGCCGCGCGGGATGTGCCGCGCCGGCTTGAACGTGACGAGGATCTCGCGCCGCTTCTCGCCGAGCGCCTTGCCCGAGCGCAGCGTGAACGGCACGCCGGCCCAGCGCCAGGTGTCGACCTGAACCGTCACCTCGGCGAGGGTCTCCGTGTCGTTGGCCGGGTCCACGCCCGGCTCGCTCGTGTACGCCGGGAGCTTCCGTCCGTCGATGGTCCCCGCGGTGTAACGGGCGCGGCGGCTCGACGTGACCGGGTCGTCCTTCCACAGCCGGGTCGCCCGCAGCACCGTCGCCTTGCCGTCGCGCATGTCCGTGGCGTCGAGCGCGCTGGGCGGCTCCATCGCGAACACCGCCAGCACCTGGAGCAGGTGGCTCTGGATCATGTCCATGAGCGCCCCGGCGTGGTCGTAGTAGCGGGCGCGGTCCTCCAGCCCGAGCGACTCGTCGTAGACGATGTCGACGCTCTGGATGTGGTCGCCGTTCCACACCGGCTCCAGGATGCTGTTCGCGAACCGCAGGCCGATCAGGTTCAGCACCGTGGAGTTGCCGAGGAAGTGGTCGACGCGGTGGATCTGGTCCTCCGGCACCAGCGTCGCGAGCCGCTTGTTGAGCGCGACGGCCGAGCGCTTGTCGGTGCCGAACGGCTTCTCGAGTGCGAGCGTCAGGCCGGCCGGCAACGACAGCTTGCCGAGCGCCTCGCACGACTTGGCGGTTATCGCCGGCGGCAGGGCGAAGTACAGCGCGGGCGCTCCCTCGCAGGCGTCGAAGATCTTCTGCAGGTCGTCGGGCTTCGTCACGTCCGCCGGCAGGTACACGGTGCGCTTGAGCAGCTCCTCCACCGCTGGGCCAGCGGCCTTCACGGTCTTGAACGACGCCTTCACCACCGACCGCCACTTGGCGTCCGACCAGTCCTCCGCCCCCGATCCGACCAGGTGGAAACGTCGTTCCGGGTGGTGGGTGAGCAGCTGTCCGATCGCAGGGAGGAGGAGTCTGGACGACAGGTCGCCACTCGCTCCGAGAATCACCAGAGTGCCCACGGTCTGCGTCATGCGCTTCACAGTACGGCCATACTGGGGATATGTCGCTCCCCATCGAGGATTACGCCCTGATCAGTGATTGCTTCACCGGGGCCCTCGTCGGACGGGACGGAAGCATCGACTGGCTGTGCCTGCCGAGGTACGACTCGCAATCCACTTTCGGCGCCCTGCTGGGCACGGAGGACCACGGCCGCTGGCTGCTCGCACCCTCCGATCCCGAGGCCACCAGCACGCGCGCCTACGAGCGGGACACCATGATCCTGGTCACCCGCTGGCGCACCGCCACCGGCGAGGTGGAGGTGGTGGACGCGATGCCGATGGGCGACCACCGCGCCGACCTGGTACGGCGAGTGCGCGGGGTCAGCGGCACGGTGGAGCTGCGCGAGGAGCTGCGCATCCGCTTCGGCTACGCCAGCGCCATTCCGTGGGTGCGCAAGATGACCGACGAGAAGCCGGCAGCGCTCGTCGCCGTCGCCGGCCCGGACGGGCTCGTGTTCCGCGGGTCGGCGCTGCACGCAGCGGACCACGCACACGCGGGGAGCTTCACCGTCCGCGCGGGCCAGACCGTCGACCTCTCGATGACCTGGTTCCCGTCGCACCGCCCGGCGCCGGCGGCCCTCGACGTCGAGACCTCCCTGCAGAACACCCGGGAGTGGTGGACGAGGTGGGCGGAGAGCTGCGACCACGAAGGGCCGTACCGCGCGGAGGTGGTGCGCTCGCTCCTCATCCTGCGCGCGCTGACGCACCTGGAGACCGGCGGGATCGTCGCCGCGGCGACGACCTCCCTCCCCGAGCAGTTCGGGGGCGAGCGCAACTGGGACTACCGCTACGTCTGGCTGCGCGACGCGTCGCTGACCATCGCCGTGCTGCTGGCCCACGGCTACGACGACTCGGTCGACCACTGGCGCGACTGGCTGCTGCGCGCGATCGCCGGGGACCCGGGCGACGTGCAGATCATGTACGGCCTCGCCGGCGAGCGCGACCTCGCCGAGCGCGAACTCGACAGCCTCCCCGGCTACCAGGGCGCCCACCCGGTGCGGATCGGCAACGACGCCTCCACCCAGTTCCAGGCCGACGTCATCGGCGAGGTCATGCTCGCGCTCGACCACGGCCGCACGGCCGGCGTGCAGGAGACCCGGTTCTCCTGGGCGCTGCAGCGCGCCCTGATGGGGTACCTGGAGCAGAACTGGCGCAAGCCCGACCACGGCATCTGGGAGATCCGCGGGGAGCCGCAGACGTTCACGCACTCCCGCGGCCTGGTGTGGGCGGCCTTCGACTGCGCCATCCGCGGCGTCGAGCAGTTCGGGCTCGACGGGCCGGTCGAGCGCTGGCGGCACCTGAGGAACGAGATCCGTGCCGACATCGAGGCCAACGGCTTCGACACGGGGCGGGGCAGCTACGTGCAGTACTTCGGCAGCACCGAGGTGGACGCCTCGCTGCTGCTCCTGGCGCAGGTCGGCTACTGCGCCTTCGACGACCCGCGGATGCTCGGGACGGTGAAGGCCATCGAGCAGGACCTGCTGCGCGACGGCCTCCCCCTGCGCTACCGCACCGAGAAGGGCGTCGACGGCCTCCCGCCCGGCGAGCACCCCTTCCTGGCCTGCTCGTTCTGGCTGGTCGAGCAGTACGCGCGCTCGCACCGGCTGGACGACGCGATCCGTCTGATGGACCGGCTCGTGTCGCTGGCCAACGACGTCGGGATGCTGTCGGAGGAGTACGACGTCGAGGGCCGGTCGCAGGTGGGCAACACGCCGCAGGCCCTCACCCACCTCGCACTCGTGCGCGCCGCCGACGCCATCGCCGAGGTGCAGGCGGGGTGACGCCCGCGATCACGGAGCCCGCGACCGAGGAGGAGGTCGACCTCGGCGAGCGGCTGGAGCTCGGCGCGCCATGGGTGACGATCGTCTGGAACGACCCGGTGAACCTGATGTCGTACGTCACCTACGTGTTCCAGAGCTACTTCGGGTTCTCCAAGGCGGAGGCCAAGCGGCTGATGCTGCTCGTGCACAACGAGGGCCGCGCGGTCGTCGCGACCGGCACGCGCGAGGAGATGGAGCGGCATGTGGAGGCCATGCACGGCTACGGGCTGTGGGCCACCTTGACCAAGGCGGACGCGTGAGGCCGTTCCGCGCCGACCGGCACGGCGGCGTCCGCGCGCGGTTCGAGGCGGGCGAGGCCGAGGTACTCCGGCGGTTCGCCGCCGCGGCCGCCGAGCGCGCGGAGCGGGCGGGCTCCGAGACGCGGGACGGGGCGCCGGCCGACCCCACGCTGACGCGGCTGCTCCCCGACGCGTATCCGGACGACCCGGAGGCGTCTGCCGAGTTCCGCCGCTTCACGGCCGAGCGGCTGGCGGAGTCGAAGGCGCAGAACGCGCGCACGGTGATCGACTCGCTCAGCGGCCCGGCGGAGGGAACCGTCGAGGTGCGCCTGGACAGCGCACAGGCTCAGGCCTGGCTGCGCGCGCTCACCGACATCCGGCTGGCGCTCGCCGCCGACCTCGGCATCGAGCACGACGGCGACGAGGGCGACATCCACGACCTGGAGTCCGCGACCCGGCGGGCCGTCTACGACTGGCTCGCCGCCGTCCAGGAGTTCCTCATCCTCGCCCTCCGCTGATCCTTGCCGCCGAGGGGCACGTAAACGCCCCTAAAAGTGCGTTTTAGGGGCGTTTACGTGCCCCTCGGC
>NZ_JBHUAV010000009.1:0-2500 GCF_042789575.1 Leifsonia sp. NPDC056824
CGCCGCTGGAAGCGCGGCCCGCTGTCGTGGCATGCCCGCCACCCTGCCAGAACCAGCCCCTGCTCCCCCGACTTATCCACAGCCCACCCCGCCGACCACTCCATTACGAGTGGTGGGTTTCCCCATTCGGAAATCTCCGGATCAAAGCTTGCTTACAGCTCCCCGAAGCATATCGGTGTTCGTCCCGTCCTTCATCGGCTCCTAGTGCCAAGGCATCCACCGTGCGCCCTTTCTAACTTAACCGTTAAAAAGAATCACTATGTGATATCTTGTATTACTAATTGAATGTGATGTCTACTGTTATCTAGTTTTCAAAGAACACGTTTCGAAGGAATGATCCTTCAAAACTAAACAAGACAGGGAACGTTCTGTTTATAAGACCCAAGGTCTTATATTCCGTATAATATCCTTAGAAAGGAGGTGATCCAGCCGCACCTTCCGATACGGCTACCTTGTTACGACTTCACCCCAATCATCTGTCCCACCTTCGGCGGCTGGCTCCTAAAAGGTTACCCCACCGACTTCGGGTGTTACAAACTCTCGTGGTGTGACGGGCGGTGTGTACAAGGCCCGGGAACGTATTCACCGCGGCATGCTGATCCGCGATTACTAGCGATTCCAGCTTCACGCAGTCGAGTTGCAGACTGCGATCCGAACTGAGAACAGATTTGTGGGATTGGCTTAACCTCGCGGTTTCGCTGCCCTTTGTTCTGTCCATTGTAGCACGTGTGTAGCCCAGGTCATAAGGGGCATGATGATTTGACGTCATCCCCACCTTCCTCCGGTTTGTCACCGGCAGTCACCTTAGAGTGCCCAACTGAATGCTGGCAACTAAGATCAAGGGTTGCGCTCGTTGCGGGACTTAACCCAACATCTCACGACACGAGCTGACGACAACCATGCACCACCTGTCACTCTGCTCCCGAAGGAGAAGCCCTATCTCTAGGGTTTTCAGAGGATGTCAAGACCTGGTAAGGTTCTTCGCGTTGCTTCGAATTAAACCACATGCTCCACCGCTTGTGCGGGCCCCCGTCAATTCCTTTGAGTTTCAGCCTTGCGGCCGTACTCCCCAGGCGGAGTGCTTAATGCGTTAGCTGCAGCACTAAGGGGCGGAAACCCCCTAACACTTAGCACTCATCGTTTACGGCGTGGACTACCAGGGTATCTAATCCTGTTCGCTCCCCACGCTTTCGCTCCTCAGCGTCAGTTACAGACCAGAGAGTCGCCTTCGCCACTGGTGTTCCTCCACATCTCTACGCATTTCACCGCTACACGTGGAATTCCACTCTCCTCTTCTGCACTCAAGTTCCCCAGTTTCCAATGACCCTCCCCGGTTGAGCCGGGGGCTTTCACATCAGACTTAAGAAACCGCCTGCGAGCCCTTTACGCCCAATAATTCCGGACAACGCTTGCCACCTACGTATTACCGCGGCTGCTGGCACGTAGTTAGCCGTGGCTTTCTGGTTAGGTACCGTCAAGGTACCGCCCTATTCGAACGGTACTTGTTCTTCCCTAACAACAGAGCTTTACGATCCGAAAACCTTCATCACTCACGCGGCGTTGCTCCGTCAGACTTTCGTCCATTGCGGAAGATTCCCTACTGCTGCCTCCCGTAGGAGTCTGGGCCGTGTCTCAGTCCCAGTGTGGCCGATCACCCTCTCAGGTCGGCTACGCATCGTTGCCTTGGTGAGCCGTTACCTCACCAACTAGCTAATGCGCCGCGGGTCCATCTGTAAGTGGTAGCCGAAGCCACCT
Source organism: Leifsonia sp. NPDC056824 (assembly GCF_042789575.1). Taxonomy (NCBI): domain Bacteria; kingdom Bacillati; phylum Actinomycetota; class Actinomycetes; order Micrococcales; family Microbacteriaceae; genus Leifsonia; species Leifsonia sp. NPDC056824. Next base: position 1,756 of record NZ_JBHUAV010000009.1, read on the forward strand.
TTTATGTCTGAACCATGCGGTTCAAACAAGCATCCGGTATTAGCCCCGGTTTCCCGGAGTTATCCCAGTCTTACAGGCAGGTTACCCACGTGTTACTCACCCGTCCGCCGCTAACATCAGGGAGCAAGCTCCCATCTGTCCGCTCGACTTGCATGTATTAGGCACGCCGCCAGCGTTCGTCCTGAGCCAGGATCAAACTCTCCGATAAAGTAGTTTGACTGACTACGCACATCGCTGTGCGATTTTTAAAAACTGAATTAACAGGTACGTTTTGTCTTGTTTAGTTTTCAAAGATCATTATAATGGAGCGGGTGATGAGAATCGAACTCACGACATCAGCTTGGAAGGCTGAGGTTTTACCACTAAACTACACCCGCGTGGTATCTTAAATGGCGCGCCCGAGAGGAGTCGAACCCCTAACCTTTTGATCCGTAGTCAAACGCTCTATCCAATTGAGCTACGGGCGCATAATAATGAATGCCGAGGGCCGGACTTGAACCGGCACGGTAGTCACCTACCGCAGGATTTTAAGTCCTGTGTGTCTGCCAATTCCACCACCCCGGCGTGGATGGTATAGTTGGAGCGGAAGACGGGATTCGAACCCGCGACCCCCACCTTGGCAAGGTTGTATTCTACCACTGAACTACTTCCGCAAAAATGGCTGGGCTAGCTGGATTCGAACCAACGCATGACGGAGTCAAAGTCCGTTGCCTTACCGCTTGGCTATAGCCCAATAATGGTGGAG
>NZ_JBHUAV010000009.1:5000-6126 GCF_042789575.1 Leifsonia sp. NPDC056824
TCTCCAGGTTCGATTGGCATTTCACCCCTACCCACACCTCATCCCCGCACTTTTCAACGTGCGTGGGTTCGGGCCTCCATTCAGTGTTACCTGAACTTCACCCTGGACATGGGTAGATCACCTGGTTTCGGGTCTACGACCACGTACTCATGCGCCCTATTCAGACTCGCTTTCGCTGCGGCTCCGCATCTTCTGCTTAACCTTGCACGGGATCGTAACTCGCCGGTTCATTCTACAAAAGGCACGCCATCACCCGTTAACGGGCTCTGACTATTTGTAGGCACACGGTTTCAGGATCTCTTTCACTCCCCTTCCGGGGTGCTTTTCACCTTTCCCTCACGGTACTGGTTCACTATCGGTCACTAGGGAGTATTTAGCCTTGGGAGATGGTCCTCCCGGATTCCGACGGAATTTCACGTGTTCCGCCGTACTCAGGATCCACTCAGGAGAGAACGAAGTTTTGACTACAGGGCTGTTACCTCCTATGGCGGGCCTTTCCAGACCTCTTCATCTACCTCGTTCCTTTGTAACTCCGTATAGAATGTCCTACAACCCCAAGAGGCAAGCCTCTTGGTTTGGGCTATGTTCCGTTTCGCTCGCCGCTACTCAGGAAATCGCATTTGCTTTCTCTTCCTCCAGGTACTTAGATGTTTCAGTTCCCTGGGTCTGTCTTCCATACCCTATGTATTCAGGTAAGGATACCATACCATTACGTATAGTGGGTTTCCCCATTCGGAAATCTTCGGATCAAAGCTTACTTACAGCTCCCCGAAGCATATCGGCGTTAGTCCCGTCCTTCATCGACTCCTAGTGTCAAGGCATCCACCGTGCGCCCTTTCTAACTTAACCAAACTAAAATTAAAAAAATATGAGCTACACTGTTATCTAGTTTTCAAAGAACATACATTTATATATGAGAGATAGTTCTCTCAAAACTAAACAAAACGAAACACGGAAACTTATATTGATGAACAGCGTTCATCAATTCTCCATAGAAAGGAGGTGATCCAGCCGCACCTTCCGATACGGCTACCTTGTTACGACTTCACCCCAATCATCTGTCCCACCTTAGGCGGCTGGCTCCATAAAGGCTACCTCACCGACTTCGGGTGTTGCAAACTCTCGT